>JACKAG010000020.1 GCA_020635195.1 Deltaproteobacteria bacterium
AAATGATGGAAGTGTTTTAGCGGAAAAGATTGTCAGTGATAAGAAGTCATACGAATACAATATTTACAGAATACATCATTTTTTTTGCAGATCAGGATTCATCCTGACATTTGCATGGTCATCTTAAAAAATAGATGGAAGTCAGTTAAGGTTTTTGGCTTATCTGATCAAGCATCTCTTTTAATTCGGTCAGCGGTAGTCCTACGACGTTTGTGTAAGAACCCATAATTTCCCGGATCAGACAGGCTCCATAGCCCTGAATGCCGTAAGATCCGGCTTTGTCCAGAGGTTCTCCTGTCCGGATATAACGGCGAATTTCTTCATCATCCATATGTTTTATCGTGACATGAGTTGATCCTATATGAGTGTGGTATTCTGTTTCTTTATCATAAAGGACAGAGGCGACGCAGAGTCCTGTCAGGACCAGGTGGGTTTGTCCGGAGATTTTCCGGAGCATCGCATATGCATGCTCTTCGTTTTCTGGTTTCTGAAGAATTTCCTGATTCAGAACAACAATGGTATCCGCTCCGATCACCAGATACTTTATGTCCGGCCTTTTGGTTAATAAGGAAGCAGAGGAAGCGGCTTTCCCCCGTGCATTTCTGAGGACATATTCTCCTGGAGTCTCTCCGGAGTTTAATTTTTCTTCAAAATCTGGTTTCAGTACCTCAAAATCAAGATGAAGGCTCGCAAGAAGATCCTGTCGTCTTGGAGATGAGCTGGCCAGAACATATCTGATTGACGAATTCATAGTTTATATCCTTTTTTTACTTTGATTTGTATCGAAAGATGACTCTTCCCATAGGCGCAGAATCGTATTCTGGTCGACAGCTCCAGCCCTGAGTATCTCAGGGCTGGAGCTGTCCTGGTATAAGCGGATCACAGTTGATGGCTGTTTGTTTCCGGAGGGCGCATCGCAAGATATCAGCTCCGGAATAAAAACATTGCTGTTTCGGACTGCTTTTTTTGCATCTTCCCATGTGATGGCAGGAGCTTCTCCGCTTATATTAACGCTGCTTGTTGGAAAAGGGCTATTGATCTGTTGTAAGATATCTCTCATCCAGTACAACGTTTCCGGCCAGTCCGGGAACCTAAGAGCCAGTTCGCCCCTTTCTGAAAGAAGAAGGGGTGGAGCTTTCTCTGAGGCTTTTCTGATGACACTGACGGCTGAAGGCCATATTTTGCTGAGAAAGAGAGACTCTCTGGCTGTCAGGGGCGACCACCAGCAGCTGGCCTGAGACAGATCTGCAATCAGACTGATGACAGGTTTATTTTCCGGTCTCTGTTTGAAACGGTATAATGCCTGCAATGCATCCGGGATTTCCGGATGAAAACTCACCCCAGGAATGGTGTCTGTCGGATGCAGGCACAGCTGTCCTGTACGCCAGGCTTGTAGGAACTTATCTGTGTTCATTGTGTGCCCTTTTCTGTCAGAAGACAGATTTTTTGTTAGATTCATGAGGAAATCAAGTGGCCTTCCTGCAAAGTAAGGATATGATCTGCAATGCTGAGTGCCGTTGGTCGGTGGGCAATCATGATGATACAGCATCCCCGTTGTTTCATTTCTTTAAGAGAAGCATAAATTTTCTGTTCTGCTTCAGGGTCAAGAGCTGAGGTCCCTTCATCGAATAAAAGAACAGAAAAATCATGATAAAACACTCTTGCCAGGAAGATTCTCTGGATCTGTCCTCCGGACAGTCCGGAACCTTCTTGCATAGGGTTATGCAGGATGCCGTCATGCAGAGCCATAATCTCATCAGAGAGGCCGGCTTTTCTGAGGGAGCTCTGGACTCTCTGATGATCTGCTCTGAGATCCGGATATGCAATGTTTTCTGCAATGTTTGCATTCATCAACAGCGGCAGCTGGGGCATGTACCCTGTCCGTTGTTTTGTCTTATGTATCGTGCCACTGTCAGGAGAGATGAGCCCAAGCAGCGCCTGAAAGAGAGTGCTTTTGCCTGCTCCGGAGGGGCCTGTGATGCAATAAATAAAGCCCTTGCGGAACTTGTATTCAAAGGATTGAAGGGCTGCTTGTGACATGCCAGGGTGGCGGATGGTCAGATTGTGGCAGCTAATAAGAACGTCGTGCCCCTCCTTCTCTATCCCCTCATGAAGATGGTGGCCATCATCGCCATCACTGACGCTGAGCCGTTTTCCTGACCCGGATTGGCTCAGAAAGCGGCTCAGCGTCAGTAAGCGGATGACTGCGGCAGATCCTTCACGGTTGCTGTTAAAGTAACGTCCGACCATAGAGGCCGATTGTGAAACCATTGCCAGAGTCGAAAAAAAAGAAACGGCAACAGCTCCTGATAATTCTCCGGCACGGATGTCTCTGAAGGCAAGGGCCAGAATTGCGCTGACAGCTGTAAAGGCTGTGCATTCTATCACAGGGCTGGTCCTCGCCCGGACGCGCGCTGCCCGCAGGAAGTGCTGGTTTAGTTTTGTGGTTTGTTTCTGCATCCCCGAAATTTCAAGAACTTCTGTTCCATAATGTTTAATTGTTTCAATGCCAAGAAGTCGCTGCTGAAGCCATTCGGTCAGATCTGAATAATCCGATAATGCTCTGGAAGCTCGTTTTTTCAGTTTTTTGCCCAGTTGTTTCATCATAGCAATCAAAGGGATGATGCAGAAAAAAAAGATCAGGAATAATTTGATTGACAGGGCCATCAAAACTCCAGCCATCAGGATCAGCTGGCATAATTCCCGTGGGAGTCCTCCGTAAAAATGAACGAAGTACTCTCGTGTCAGGCGAATATCTGTGGTCAGATGGGCCGATAAATCAGATTCGACTTTACGTCCTTCTGCGCTACGCCGGGCAGCAGGGCTCAGATGTAAAAAAGCGTTCATCAGATCCCGGCGAATATCCTGTGAGATGAGCTCCCCGCTTCTTTCCCATAAAAAACTCTGGCTGCTATAGAGTAGCGCTTTCAGACTTGCGAGAATTGCCAGTGCAGGTGGTAATGCTATGATGAGCTCCTGGCGTTTCAGTCCTTCCTTTGAAGATAAAAGCCTTATCCATGAGCCGAGCCTGTCTCCGAACAGAGTGTGGAAGCTCAGAAAAGACTCTCCATCATGATCCAGCAGAAGCTGCATAGCCGGGCCGCTCATGGTTGTAATCAGTGAGGCGACCAGACCAAGGGCAAGAGCACAAAGCCAGGCACAGAGGATGCTGCGCCACCATGGCAGGCAATAATGTCTAAGGTATGCAGACTCACCAGAATGGACCGCTGTTGTTCTGAAAGAAGTTTGATTTTTTCGCATGTCATTCCGACAGCAGCTATGACCGGAACAACTTTTCGCATATCTGTCCGGCTTTGTCTGCGGTTAAAAGATCAGAGTGATGTCAGGCAAGTTCCTTTCGGGAATGAATAATTTTACCAATCAGCCCATATTCCAGGCTTTCTGTTGCAGACATCCAGTAGTCCCGGACGGTGTCTTCTTCAACCCTGATGATATCCTGCTTGCAGGCATCTGCCAGCATATGGTTGATTTTTTCCCTGGTTTTGAGGATCTGGGTTGCGGTTATTTCAATGTCTGAGGCCTGCCCATAGACCTGTCCTGATATCAGGGGCTGGTGTATCAGGAATCTGGAGTTTGGAAATGCCAGCCTTCGCTCAGCCGGGACCGCAACGTTAATGATCGTTGCGATGCTGGCGCACAGGCCAGCTGTGATCATATAAACAGGGGAGTTGATGAAACGAACCGTATCATAAATGGCGAAGCCGCTGTTAACTTCTCCACCTGGACTGTTGATGTATAAATAAATCGGCTTGTTGCTGCTGGCATCCAGATTCAGCAAGTCGCTGACCAGCTGCTTTGCTGTTCGGGCACCTACGGCCTCTGAGAGGATGAGTGTCCTGCTTTCCATTAGGCGGGACTCTCTGAGTTGGTCCATAAGTTCAGATGTGGTGTCCCGATGGTTCAGGATTTTGTTCTCTGCCTTCGTAGTTTCCTGATGATGTTTCATGGAGTCTTCCCTTGGATGTCCAGGCTGTCCTGATAACGATCTGTCAAACAAATCCCGGGTCGTCAGTTTTGTCAGTTGCTTTGCTAAGGCTGTGACTGAACTCTTCCCTGATCTCCTCTGCCGGAGATATACTGTCCTATTTAAATCAGGCTTTGGGGATCGACGTCAATGCTTAGGCGAATGTCGCTACTGGCGCGTGGCATCTGATCTCTCACCAGAGCGCACAGTTCCCTGAGTTTTTTATAATCGGGCAGAGCTGAGCTGAAAAGAATCAGGCGACGATAACGTTTGCTGACTCGCTCGATCGGGGGGGGGTAAGGGCCTAAGACTCTGAGTTTATACGAAAGGTCTGAGCGTTGGCTACGGATTTCCCGGATGTTCTGGGTCAGCTTTGCACATGTTGCGTCAAGCTTTCCGGGGTCTGTCGCGCTGAGTTCGAACAGGATGATTTTTCCATAGGGTGGATATTCGTGTGTTTTTCTGAAAAGGAGCTCTTTATCAGCAAACCGGACAAAATCATGTTGAATCGCCGCCTGAATGAGTTCCTGTTGAGGCTCTCTGGTTTCCAGCAAAAATCTTCCGGGTTTTTGTCCCCGGCCGCTTCTTCCTGCCGTCTGAACAATGAGTTGAAAAACCCTCTCCCCGGAACGAAAATCCGGAAGATTCAGCATCTGATCAGTATCCAGCAAGACACTCAGAGTGACCTCCGGAAAATCATGGCCTTTTGCCAGCATCTGAGTCCCCGCCAGAATGTCGATCTGTTTATCCCGAAACTGCTCCAGAATGCCTGCGATGGCATCGGATTTTGTGGTGGTATCGGAATCAACCCGGACAATTCTGGCTGCAGGAAAGGTCTCCTGTAGTATTGCCTCCGTTTTCTGAGAACCCTGTCCCATTGCAATCAGAGGCCTGTCCGGAAATTTTTCCCGGAGCGTTTTCAGGCTGATGCGAAATCCGCAGTGATGGCACATCAGCATCATCCGGTTTTTATGCAGAGTCAGGCTGACACTGCATGCTTCGCAGGAAACCGGAGCTTTTTTTGCCGGATCAAAAAGGTATCCTGCGTAGCCTCTTTTATTGACCAGAATGATAGCCTGTTCTTTTTGCTGAAGGATTTGCCGGATAGCCTCTTTAATTTCAAGAGGAAGGGATTCAGGTTCCGGGGATGGAGACAGATCGCCTTCCCGGTTAATCCACTGCCCGACAGACGGCGGGATATTCTGGCCGCTGACAAGACTGACCTCCGGAAGGCAAAAGGTTCCGACTCGCTTTGTCATTTCACACAGATGATAGCGTCCGTTTTGTGCGTTGAACCAGCTCTCCATAGATGGGGTGGCGGACCCCATGACCACCAGGGCCTTTTCCAGTCGCCCCCTCAGTACAGCAACATCTCTTGCATGGTAGCGGAAACCCTGGTGCTGTTTGTAACTATTGTCGTGTTCTTCATCTACAATGATTAGTTTCAGCTTGTTGAATGGAGCGAAAATTGCGGAGCGGGGTCCGATCAGGATCGTGACTTTTCCGGCCCTGGCGAGTTCAAGTTGTTCCCAGCGTTTTTGGTCACTCATCCCGGAGTGCACAACAGCAACTTCGCCAGGAAATCTCTCTTTAAAGATTCGGGTTGCCTGGGGGGTCAGAGAGATTTCGGGGACCAGAACCAGAGCCTGCTGTTTTTTCTGGTTGTCTGTATCTTGCCGGAGGATGCGGATCAGGCTAAGCCAGACTTCAGTTTTGCCTGATCCTGTAACCCCCCTTAGCAGAAATGGGCGTGAAGGGGCCTTCATTTCTCTGGAGATTGTTTTGACCACATGAAGTTGTTCTGAGCTGAGAGGTCGGGAAGGGAGATCATGGACAGCTTGGCTTTTCTGCTTTTTTTCCTGATTCTGTGACTCCGGATCTTTGATCTGACGAAAAACAGGATTTTTACTTTTTTCTTCCTGGATCAGATTGGCTCTTATAAGATCCTGATTTTCCGGGAAAAAACTTTCTTTTTCAGTGTCCTGAATTGATTTTTTGTAGTCGAGGCATTTTTTTCTGAAGGTTGTGCTGCTGAGCCCTTTTTCTATGGCCTGCCTGTTTTGAAAAACAAAGGTCAGGAGCCTTCCTTCAATAAGAGCCTGATCTTGCATTACTTGCTGCCCCTTATCGGTCAGGCGAACGCGCCCTGTTTTACGATAGCTGAGGGCTGCTGGTGTCATTGCCCGGAAGACCTCACCTGGCGGATGCATATAATATTGGGCCAACCAGGTCCCGAGTTCGAGTAGTGCAGGGCTGAGTATGGGCTCAGAGTCGATGACTTCATGGATGGGTTTTAGTTTGTATTTTTCCGGGAGATGTTTCTTTAAGGAAGCAGAATATGGCCTACAGTCTGTGACAATTCCGGGCATGAACCTTGAGCCAAAGGGGGCGCGAACCCTGGATCCAGCCTGAACGGGAGCATGATATTGATAAGAAAAAGTTTGTGTGACAGGGCAGGAGATGGCAACTTCTATCAGAAACTGATCAGCCATCAGGAATACCTCTTTCCACCTGATTTTGCAGGGTAGCTTACATGGTCTGTTCAACCCTCTGCCGGAAGCCTGGATTTTTAACACACTCCGGGCTTGCGGGATATGAAAAAATAGGGTAGAGATTGCCGTTCGGATAAGTGGTTCTCATCCTCGGGCCCTGAGGGGGCCTTCCTGTAGAATTGATGGGCTTTGTAGGTACGGGAACCTCATTCTGGATAAAAGCTTGATCCAATGCGCCGTAAAACCTCGGTTTCAACGAGCCCTTTGCTGCTTTATCGTCAGATAAGTGGTGAAACCCATGAGGGGGCGTCTGAGAAGGCGTAAGTTATTGTAAACTGGAGGCACTGTGAAGTCTGTTGCAAAGAAAAAAAGACGCCGTTTGCTGATGCGCCGTAAGCGCACACTCGACCCTAACCTGCTGATTGATTATAAAAATCCAGAGGTCCTGAAACGCTTTATTACCGACAGGGGCAAGATTATCCCCCGGCGTATCTCGGGAGCAACATCAGCCCAGCAGCGTAAAATCACTCTGGCGATTAAGCGGGCAAGGTTTCTTGCATTGATCCCATCTTCATCCACTCATGAAGTCGAGCGGGGTTTTGCCGGTGAAATGCAGGCAGTCGCTCAGACATTTGCGGCGGCTTCTCTCAGAGGTCGAAGCAGAGATGGTGGACGTGAAGGACGTGAAGGACGTGAAGGACGTGAAGGACGTGAAGGACGTGAAGGACGTGAAGGACGTCATGAATCGCGAGGTGGAGATAAAAGCCAGGCGTTTCGCAACGAATCAAAACTGACCGAAAAAACAGAAAGATAAACGGGAGCCGAAATGTCGAGAAGATGTCAATTATCAGGGAAAAAGGCTCAGGTCGGGCATCGGGTTTCTCACTCGAATATCAAAACGAAGCATCGTTTTTTACCTAACCTTCAGAAGAAGCGTTGCTGGTCTGTCGCGATGAAGAAGTTTGTTACGCTCAGAATCAGCGCAGCTGCCCTGAGAACCGTGGATAAAATTGGTCTGGATGCGTATGCAAAACAGGCCGGATTAACGATCAGATAATAGGGGGCGGATTGACATGGGGCGTGGAGATAATCGCTTGACTCGTAAGGTTCGCAGACGTCGGGCTCAGTCAAAAAAGAAAGCAGCACTTAGCAAAAGGCGTGACACTCAGGAAAAGGCTTCCTGAGTTATTGCCTGAATTTTTTAATGTAACGTTTAATAAAGTTTGAGGTTGTCTGTGGCAAACCATAAATCAGCAGAAAAAAGAGCCCGGCAGGACGTAAAAAAACGGGATCGCAATAAGAGTTATCTTTCCGGAGTCAGGACGAGTCTGAAGGGTTTCCGGATCGCTCTGGACAAGGGTGATATGGACGCGGCTACCAGCTCCTTTAACAGGGCTCAGGCATCTTTGGGAAAAGCTGTGGCTAAGGGCATTGTCCATAAAAATGCTGCATCACGTAAGATTGGCCGTATGGCGCGATCGCTTAAGGCGATTGCTCAATCATAAGATGACTTTCCGGCACATTTTTGTGTGCACCTGTCCGGAACTCCTTTGCTCTGTCTTATCCGGATAGCTACCCTGTCCATACGGCTGTGTATGAGCAGCGTTGTCTTCTGGCAGAGCTGACAGAGATGAAATCTGTCGCCTTCAGAAGCTTTCGGATGCAGATTTTTTATGTTGTAGCCCGGATTTCCATCCTCTATCTTACCAGAAAGAACAGATAATCTTCACTCTGGTTGAGAGTTCTTCTTATTTTACGATAGGAATAAATAGCCTCTTTGTCTGGCTTTCAGCTTTCAGACTGTAGGTGCTGATACTGATATTGCTGTTTTTTAGAGGAAAACAGATGGCTTCTCTGGAGGCTATATCGTCAGTTCATATTCTGTTCCTGACTCTGCTGCTGACGGCCTGTGGCAGTGGAGATCTTCAGGAGCGTAGCCTGTCATCTGCGTCTGGCAGCAGCCTTAGCTCACTCTCGCTTTACAGTGAAGACAATGCAGATTCTGGCATAAAAAGACAGGATCATGGTAGTACGCATGAAGCTGAAGATAAGAGTCTGGGAGGAGACAGAATCGCTTCCCGTTATTTTCATTGTCAGGTCTATGATGTCGGGAATAACAGCCATATTGCCGAGTGCAACTCAGATCCTGCCGTAGCTCATATGCTCAGCCGCGGAGGAGGTCGGATGCAGGTCCATGGTCGCAGTTTCAATATCGATGTCAGCTCCTGTAGTGAAGAGGAAGGAGCTTCTTTTACAGTTTATATCTCATCATGGGCGGCGAAACGGCTTTCTGATGCTTTTATTCTTTTGAATTAAGTCTGATTCCCTTTCCAGCTTCTGGCAAGTCTGGAGTAAGCTTGTGCGACAGAATTTTTTGTATCGCAGTGATGTGCTTTTTCCCAGGACTTTCTGGCGAGCTCTTTTTTTCCCTCTTTAGAGCTGATGATACCAAGCCAGGTATGTGCTTCACAATGAAGGGGGGAATATTCCAGGAGCTCGAGTAGTTCTTTTCTTGCTTTCTGGAGATCTCCTTCCCCAATCCAGATTCTGGCTAGTGAGATGCGGGATGTTTCATGTCCTGGATTCAGGCGGATCGCCTGTTGATATTCGGAAACTGCCTGAGAGTTTCTCCCAATTTTTTCGTAACAGGAAGCTGTCCGGGCATGTTTTCTCGCCAGCTCATTCAGATTTCCCGGGTTGTTTGCGGGGGTGGCCATCTGAGCTTTGCCCGCGATTCCGGATGCGATCTCTCTTGCCCAATGGTAGCAGCCAAGATCGCATAAGGCTGCAATGATACAAAGCGTTCCTTCTGCGCTGTCAGGATCAAGCTCTCCGGCCTTTCTGAATTCAGAAAGAGCTTCTGGAAAACTGGACTGCCTGTAGTAGATCAGGCCTGTGTAAATTCTTAATCGGGCATTTTCCGGAAAGCGCTGTGTCCATTGCTTTAGCAATGTTTCGGCCTGACTGAATTGCTCCAGTTCAAGGTGTCGCTTCAGCTGCTGCTGTAATGTTTGCCATTGGATGGAATCTTCGGGTATGGACACTTCCTTTCCTCCAGACAATCATTGAAGCCATACGGGCGGCTGACAATCAGGCGACAGAGCTGGCTTCAAAAGACCGTGTGACAAGCACTTTAATTTGTCCGGGGTAGGCGACATCTTCTTCTATTTTTCTTGCAACGGCTTCTGCAAGACCTTTGAGGTCATGTTCTTTGATTCGACGATGACTGACCTGAATATGAACCTCTCTACCCCCATTCATTATGGCCAGATCCGTGATACCCTGAAAACTCCTGACGACTTCGGTGATGGCTTCCAGACGAATCTGATACCCTTCTTCAAGATTAACACGAGCTCCGGGGCGGGCTCCTGAAAGAGTGTCGGCTGCCCTCAGGACGTATGCCAGAGGTGTTTCTACAAGCAGATCGGCGTGGTGTGACATGACAGTATCGCAGATGATCCGGCTTTCTCCGTAGCGATCCGCATAATCTCCGCTGATGACAGCGTGGCTTCCTTCGATCCGGTAGTCGAGAGCTTTCCCGATATCGTGAAGCAGGCCAACTCTCTTTGCATCCTCTGGGTTGAGTCCCAATTCACTTCCGATAATACCTGCAAGGACAGCAACTTCCACGGTATGATGCCACTGATTTTGCCGGTAGCTGGTCCTCCAGTTCAGGGCGCCAACCAGCTTCTGGATTTCAGGGTGGATTCCTTTCAGGTTCAGCTGGAGGATGGCCTGGTGCCCAAGTTTCAGTGCTTCATCTTCGAGCTTTGCACGGTGTTTCTGATACAGGCTCCGGGCACGCCTCCATGCCGAAGGATTATTGGCAACTTCCAGCAGGGTTGCCCGGGCAGCCTCTCTGTAAATGCCGTAGCCTCCGGCGAGTTTTATAATTCCACCAGGCCTGCCATCGTGCTGGTGAGGCAGAACTTTGATGGAAGCTTCGGAAAGCTCGCTGAGCTCCTCGATCAGTGGACAGGACTCGGCGCTTAGTTCTTCAAGAGCATGCTCGCTCGTAATTTCAATCATATTGGAAATTTTTGGCCATATGAAGTTGGGTGCATAGCGTGCATGAACCCGGTCCAGAATCCGCTGTGCCTTTCTGCGGGTTGAAAGGTTTAATTCTTCTGTGAGAGATTTTAGTACTTTCTGGCATTCAAGCTGCCGATCTTCTGTGAGCTGGCTTTGCATGGACAGAAGCATTTTATCGGCATTGTAGCCGGAGAGTCGGGACAGCGCTTCTGTCAGTTGTTTTCTGCTCTCAGTGTTTTTCTGAGATGCTTCCTGTAGCTGAAGATCGGTTTGGTTGTTTTGCTCGGTTCTGGTTTGCAGGGCTTGTTCTGATCTTTCTATCCGCCGGAGTTCTTGCTGGTAAAATTGCTCCTGCATGGCAATTTCTTTTTCGTCTGAATCTAGGAGCTCCTGGCTCTCCATAATCGATGCTTCCAGTGTTTCAGAAAGGATACTCTCATCTTCTTCTGCCCGCTTTTGTGCCTTGCTGAGGATTGTCTCGGCCTGATTCTGGGCTTCTGTCAGAACTTCGTCTCTTTGGCTGAGATATTCTCGTTTTTCAAGACGAGGTAAAAATTTCATGATAAGGAGGAAGCAAAGAAAGCCTCCGGTCATGCCTGAAACAGCTGTAAGTACAGCAATCTGATAATTTTCCATGTAAAATACCTTTCTGATAAAGAACAGGCGAATGGTTTTGGGTTCTGATTTTCATCTCAGTTCTTATAGAATGGTGATGTAGACCGCTCCCATCATCTCGCTGATCATATGTGAAGGAAGCGGCAGGCAGCAACTATTTACGGGGTCTGGGCTGTGGCTATGAGCTTTTTTAACTTTGTTTTTGATTTCTTACGCATGGGAGCCCTGTCTGCTGTGCTTGCTCTTGTTTTTCCGATGATCCGGGTCGCATACGGAAAGCCTTATGTGGAGAGCTTGGGCCAGATTGAGTTTGACTGGAGCAGGATGCGCTTGCGTTTTTATGGTGAATACCAACCTCAGCCTATGGAGAAGAATGTTGATTATGCTCAGGCCAGGGCTAAGGCTGTGGGCAATGGTCTGATGATGGCCAGAGATAAGATAGCAGAATACCACAGGCAGCACTTGCTCAGTCTGGGGGAAAACGCTGATGTTGCAGGTGAGAGTGGCCTCAGTGGGGGAGAAAGAACGGCGAAGGCTAGTTGGGTCGCCAGTAGTGAGTACTTCCCAGATGGCTCTGTGAGGGTGCAGATGGAGAGTGTTCTTTCCAGGGCCTTACTTAAGCAGTCTCTGAATCTTCCTGTTCAGACCCCTCCGGAAGTTCCGGCAGATAGCCGTTTTACAGGCCTGCTCCTGCGATGCTCACAGGCTACGGCGCCTGTGGCCTTTTACAGGATTACAGATGAGTCCGGACAACTTTTGTTTAGTATCCGGGATGTTGCCAGCAGCGCTTATGAAAAGAATCTTATGGGGCGCTGGTTTACAGACCCTGGAGCCCAGGAACTCTCCCAGCTCCTTGGTCCCAGACCAGCATCTCTTGATGTAACCTTCCTTGAAAAAGGGCATTTCAGAGTCCATCGAGCCGCATGGGATCAGATGATGGAGGGGCAGCGTCACCTTCTTGAGCGAGCGCAAATTGTGATTGCGCTTCCCGCAGGCAGTGGAGAGAGTTTGTGAGAACTGATTTAATTTAAATGAGCTGTTCGGAAAATCAAGGGTGGAGATCTTCTTGTTGCTGAAAGCTTCTCTGTAACCATCTGAAAATTATCAGATATTTTTGATAGTTTACGAAGAGAAGCTCAGGTATCATCTATAAAGACTTGCAGATTCGATTAATGTGGTATATCCTCCGGACCTCACGCCTCTTCTTGGATGGGGTATCTCTGTTAGCTGGCATTAGCTTAGGAGAAGCCGGACTGAAGAGACTTAGACTATGCGGATGATTTCGGGAGACCTGAGGATTTAACATGCCGAAACTAAAGACAAAAAAAGCTGCTGCTAAGCGCTTTCGGGTCAAGCCATCAGGCAAAATTAAGTGCGATCGTGCCAATCATGAACATATTGCGACCAAAAAATCGAGGCAACGAAAAAACAAGCTGAAAAAAGCCAACCATGTGGCTGATTGTTATAAAGGCTTGGTAATGCGCTGCCTGCCAAATCATTGAGCAATGACCCGCTCTCCGGTCGAATACAGAACAATTTGCGAACAGGAATAAAGAGAGATGTCCCGAGCAAAACGTGGCTTTAAAGCGAGGCAAAGAAGAAAGAATGTCCTGAAATTCGCCAAAGGATTTCGTGGATCAAGGAAAAATCGCTTCAAGACAGCGATTCATGTGGTTAAAAGGGCTCTGGCATATGCGTACCGGGATCGTCGTGTTAAGAAGCGAGAGTTCCGGAAACTCTGGATCATCAGAATTAACGCGGCAGCAAGGGCAGCAGGACTGCGCTATGGTGATTTTATGCACGGTCTGAAACTGGCAGGGATTGAGCTGGACAGGAGTGTTCTGGCAGATCTTGCAGTCCATGATAATGTTGCGTTTAATGAGCTGGTTGCGACCTCAAAAGCTGCTATGTTAAAAGTCGCCAGCTGAAACTCTGCGTGTCTTTAATGGATGATCTTGCTGAACAGATCTTCTTGCCAGAAATTTTCGAAAGATAAGCTTCTTTCGCCCTTATCGTATTTGCAGATCTCTCAGTGAGAGGTTTTTTCGATCGTGTCGGGCGACCAGCTTCGATTGACCTTTCTTTTATCTTTAAAAAACAGTCTGTTCGGGCCCTCTTTTATGCCTGTAAAATGGGAAGCCGACCCGGGATTAAGGAGCTTTGAAAAGGAGCCTTAGATCCTGTATGGCGGAAATTGCCCGGACATTACTGAGAGCATTTTTACCGCTGTTTATCCTCCTTTTTATGTCACATCAGCTGACAGATCTTGTTGTAAACAGCTATAGCCTGAGCCATGGCAATGTCGTGTTAAGGCAGTTTCTGCTGGATAAGGATCTCTGGAAAAAGGACGAACAGGCTTCTGACAGAGTTCGGCAGCTGGAGGAGTTAGACAGAAGAGTTCGGCTATATGAGGAAAAAATTCAGCAGAGCCATCTGTATATGGGCATGGTCGTAAATCGTCAGAACGACGGGACAGCGATCGATATATGTGACAGTTTATTATTTTCTGCAATCCGCTTTGCTGCTCTGAAAAAACTTGCTTACCGGAACAGTGCTGAAAAAGCCTGGGAGGCCATTCGAAAATCCAGCAAAAGTGGTAAATGGCTTCGCCACCCTGCCTGCCATGAAGGCACATCAAGAGATATGTTGATCGGTTTATTGATTGCTCTTAGTCAGGAACCAGAGGGAGAGCAGGACGTTCTGAAACATTTTTTTCGTTATTTGTCCGACTCATCAGGTTTTTTTGGTGATGGACCGATGTATGTAAGTTATCTGACGCCAGGTCTTGCGGAATCTTTCAGGAGGCTGGCCCGGATTTATCCGACAAATGTGATGTTACCAGCAATTATCAGGCACAGTTTTTCAACGCTGGAAATGGATGTCATGTTTACTGCCAGGGGCTACCGTGCGCATCTTATTGCGCTTCAGATATGGATAGAGATGGAGATTATGAAACGATATGCCAGGGCAGGTTTCTGGAGAGGTCCGAGAAGTATTCTCAGAGATATTGGAGCTGTTCTTTCGTCTCTGACTCCTGATAATCTCTACTGGCAGAGGCACATGTGGATTACGCAGAAGTTAGTTGAGCTTGATCCGGAAAATCTTTTTTTCAGATGGCTCAGGATGGAAGCAGGTGGACTCAACACACCTTATACGAAAATGGTGATGCTTAGAGAACTTCTGTCGATGCCGCAGTTTCCGTCTGATGAATTGCCAAAAAACTGCGATCGTAAGGCTGATTATTTGTGGCAGAGATCTTCTGAGGAGTTTGTCCCTTTCACACATCGTTGCACGATGCAGTTCAGCGGGGTTGATTTTTTGTGGATGGCTGCTTTGTTGGTCGGTGACTGAGTTCCGGCTTTTCCGGGCGGAGGCTGATATGCCTGAAAAAACATATGGGCGATTTTTTCTTTTTTTTCTTTTTTGTCATGTTTTGCTTTACGGAAGAAATCCTGTTTTGCTGGCAGATATACAACAATGTCGGCTTGATCTGGCAGAGCACAGAAATGGTCTCAGGGAGCTGAGCTTTGATGGAATCAGAAAAACAGATCTTTATTATACCGATGATAGCTTTCATCTGAAAGTAAGGAAGTCAGCGTCCTTCTGGTATCTGATTTTCAGAAGAGCGGTTACTCCACTTAGGGTTCATCTGACGTGGAAAAAATCAGGACATATCGCTATACGTGATCGCCAACATCAGATCTTAAAAACAGGTGATGATGCTGTGTTGCGAGTTGGTCTGCTTGTTAGTGGATCTGCTCCTCTTTTCCCTTTTTTTGCTCCAGCCTGGATCAGAAATCTGAATGAATCTCTTCTGGTTCCGACAGCTGCTTTGCACTGGTATATCATTGCACCATATCATCACCCGGGAGAGCACTGGCCGAGCCCATATTCTGAAGAGATCAGAATGGAGGTTATGGCATCCGAAGGGATGCAGGGATGGAATCAGATCAGGTATGAGTTTCAGAAGCCATTTTCTGTATCGGGTTTTGCTTTTGGTGCGGATGGTGATAATACAGAATCATCGTTCGACACCTGGATTAAAGGTCTGAGTATTGATATTCGTGGCTCACAATCCTGCCACTCCCTTATCTATTATCATAAATAATCCTGAAATTTATCTTCCGTTTGCAGCTCTTTTTGCCATTCTTCGTATCTGTCCTTTTCTGGTGAAAGAAAAAAAGTTAACCTGATTGATACAGCAGAAAGATGCTCGCTTTCCGAAAGGAAATAATCATGCGTATTCTGATTGCATGTGATGGCTCAGAGCTGAGCCAACAAGCGATTCGATTTTTAAGAACAATACCTTTTGTTAGTCCCGAAGTGACATTATTACATGTCGT
Source organism: Deltaproteobacteria bacterium (assembly GCA_020635195.1). Lineage (GTDB taxonomy): Bacteria > Bdellovibrionota_B > Oligoflexia > Oligoflexales > Bog-1112 > JACKAG01. The sequence continues at coordinate 15,468 of JACKAG010000020.1, forward strand.
AGCTCCTGTCATCTATGATTCTTACGAAATAACTCAGAAATCTCGTGAAAAAATCGATGCGTTCAACAAAGATCTGTACAACAGTGGAAGGAAGATTCTCGATGAGGCAGAAGACCTTATTAAAGGATATTCTGTTACTTTACACAGAAAGTTGTTATCCGGAGTGCCAAAAAAACTTCTGATGCAGGAAAGCTGTCATTTCGATCTGATTGTGATGGGAGCTCGCGGTCTCAATCCTCTGGAGAGTATTTTGCTTGGAAGTGTTGCAGATTTTATGCTTCGCCACGCGAACTGTTCTCTTTTGTTGTTTCGTTCACTTTGTCAGACAGAAGACAATCATGGATTCAGAATTTCTTTTGCTTATGATGGATCAGATGAGTCCATGCATAGTCTGAAAATATCGAGATATCTGGATTCCGGAAAAGTAATGACAGCGGAACTTCTGTGTATGATGAAAAAAAATTTTTATTTTGCTGTGAATTACTCCATGGAAGAATTAAACTTATGGTCGGGACATGAGACTCTCATTCAGGATCGCCTTAAAAAAGCTATTGATATTTTGCATCATGATCTTCCCGGCGTTGAGGTGCAGCAGAATTTGCATCGTGATGTATGTGATGTTGCTGCATCGTTAGCGAAATTTGCATCTGAAAAAAAATCTGATCTTTTGATCATATCTCCTCATAAGAAAGATTTTCTGGACAGAGTTCTTCTGGGAAGTGTTTCTTCTCGCTTGTCTCATCAGGCGACTCTCCCGATTTTATTTTATCGTCATTGCAAGATGTAAGTCTGAATTATATTGGATGATAGATTTTATTGATTTATGATTGACGATTGATCTTCGTTGATCTTTGATCATATATTTTATGAAAATCATATCCAGATAAAAAAGACCAGTTATTATTCTTATGTTTTTTTATGGGGTACGAAAAAATGCGGAGTCATATCCTTATTTTCAGCCGTTCTTCTTCGTCTCGGGCAGAGGCTGTTCGTCGGGCTCCTGTGTTTCGTCAGGATAAGATCACAATGGTCCAGACGATGGATGAGTTTAAAACATTATTTATGAAAATATCTTACAGATTAATTCTTATTTTTGAAGAAGATGAGCTGGAAAAAGATCTGATCCGTTTTATAAAATCATCCAGAAGTATTGCGTTTCACAGAGAAGTGCTGATTACGGTCTGGTTTTCGAGATATAGTGAAAATGGAATCAGGCAGGCTCTTATGGCAGGTGCGACTCAGATTTACCTTAATCCTGTATCGGAATCAGATGTCATTCATGATCTGAGAACTCTTTTAGATGGATCAGAAATCGCGGTTGCCGAGAGAACGTTTTCCAGCACAGCAGATATTCATGCAGATATTCAGGTCTATGGACGGGTTAATTATCTGTCTGATCAAGGTGAATATGAGTGCAGACTGGAATCTAATATTCTGGTTTCCAGAGGAACTGTCCTTTCTATGTACCATAGAATCCATTCGGATCAGTCTGTCAGAGAAAGTAAAGTTATTGTTTTGCAATCTGAAAATAAGAATCTTTTTTATCGTTATGATAATGCCTTGTTTGTAAATTTGAAAGATTACGACAGATCTGTTGTGACGGATCAACATATTGCAAGATTTAAGACAAAAATTCTTTGGATCTCAGAACAACCTTCTGTGGTTCCACATGAATTGATAGCAGAAAAAAGTATTTCCTTATACACAGCAGACTTTGGTGTTGATGTCGAGTCTTTAAGGAGGATTAATCCATATGTTGTGATATTACATGATGCAATGGCTAAAGTATCACCACATCTCTTTGAATATATAAATCAATCTTCTGATCATATTCTGGTCTTTACGAGCGGTGAAAGTCCGCAAATCAACTCCTCTGTCCGGATTTCCGACAAAGAAGCTCCTGGAAAATATATCCTACAATACCTTGCTAAACATCCAGATTTTTTAACAAAAAAAACTGATTCTGGGAAAAAATTAATCCGCAGAGAATCTATATTTTCACGCTATTACTTTAATTTTAAAGTAAAGATAAAAGGTGTTTCCAGTCAGCATCTGCTGATTGTTTCTCCTATAGAAATAGCTGACAGGTCGCTTATCAGGTTGGTTGCAGGTCCTGGAAAACATCATCAGGCATTTTCTCTGTATCTTAGAACCTGTTCTGTAAAAGCTTTAGAATCAGGAGAATTTGAAATCCAGGCAGCAGTTGTCCCTATGACAAAAAGGCTCAATTATCTTATTCCGGATCTTGTTTATACAGATCAGGATAAAAAAGGAGGAGCAGAGTATCTTTCTGTTCTTCCTGTTGCGATCAGAAAAGAAAAGAGATTCAGAATGCAGATGATCCTTCTGATTTTAATACTGATTTTTTTTGCTGGAATAATCTGGATGGCTCCGGATGAGAGGATCAGACCAACCAAGGGGCCGCTGAGTACTTACGAAGAAGCTGTAAAATCAATCCGGGATACCTTTTCAAAATAAGACATGACGGGATGTTTTCAGAACGTTTCTTTTTTTAAAAAAGGATGTGTCAGCTATGACGAAACAACAGAAAGCAGTCAGCATTATTGGTGCTCCTATGGATCTTGGGACTCATGTCAGGGGGGCTGCTCTGGGGCCTGATGCGATCAGACTTGCAGGCCTTCATGCTGCACTGAAAAATCTTGGTTACGATGTGGTAGATTGCGGTAATGTGGAGGTTCCGGACAGAGAGTCTGCAGATCCGGGCCAGTCAGACCAGAGATTTCTGCCGGCGATTGTCGGAGTGTGTCAGCATATCCGTGATCTTTGCTATCAGGCCCTTGAGCAAAAAAGGATGCCTTTACTTTTGGGTGGCGATCATAGTGTTGCGATCGGAAGTCTCAGTGCTGTCAGCAGCTGGATGCAGAAAAACAGGAGTATGCGGCCTGGTTGCATCTGGGTTGATGCCCATGCTGATATGAATACCCCGGCAACAAGTCCATCCGGAAATATACATGGAATGCCGCTTTCTGTTGCGCTGGGCTCTGGTCCGGCCCCCCTTCTGGAGCTCGGTGGAAAGTATCGTCCTCTCCTTTTGCCCGGAAACACCGCTATCATTGGCCTTCGTTCGGTTGACAGAGAAGAGGCCCGTCTTTGCAAAGAGAGTGGAATCCGCTACTATGGCATGCGCGATATCGATGAGAGGGGAATCGCAGCTGTGGCCAGAGAAGCGCTTGCCTGGGCAGGGCAGGATACTTCCGGAATTCATCTGTCTTTTGATCTGGATGCCCTTGATCCGACAGAGGCTTCCGCTGTCAGCTCTCCGGAGCATGGTGGGTTGAGTTTCAGGGAAGTTCGTTTCCTTCTGGAAGTGTTTGCCGAATCCGGGATGCTTTGCTCAATGGATTTCACAGAGCTGAACCCACTTATGGATCAGGGGTCTAAGGGGGCGGGTACAATGGTGAAGCTGATCGAAGCAGCTCTTGGTAACCAACTGATTTAGCTGATTCATATCTCTCTGTAACCTTTTCAGAACACAAAAATGAGACAAACTATTCATGTTCAGACTGCTTGCACAAGATGGCCATGCGCGACGTGGCCGACTGTCTTTGTATCATGGGACAGTAGAAACTCCTGTCTTTATGCCTGTTGGAACCGCAGGCTCTGTTAAGAGCCTCGTTCCTGCTGATCTTGAGCAAATGAATGCTCAGATTATCCTGGGGAATGCGTATCATCTCTTTCTCAGGCCGGGACTTGATGTGATCCGCCATTTTGGAGGTTTGCATAAGTTTATCAGCTGGAATCGCCCCATGTTATCTGACAGTGGTGGCTTTCAGATTTTCAGTCTTGGCCGTCTGAACAAACTGACAGAGGAGGGCGCGGCGTTTTCAAGTCACCTGGATGGACAAAAATTTCTGCTGACACCTGAGCTTTCAACTGAAATTCAGGAGACTCTTGGTACAGATATCCACATGGTACTGGATGAGTGTACTCCCTTTCCTGCCACGTTTGAGCAGGCAGACGCATCTCTGGAACGTTCTCTCAGATGGGCAGATCGCTGCAGGAAAGCCAGGACCCGCCAGGAATTATGCCAGTTCGGGATTATTCAGGGGGGTGTTTATCCGGAGCTGCGCAGGAAGTCGGTTGAGGGTTTGGTCCGGATCGGGTTTGAAGGTTATGCGATTGGAGGGCTTTCTGTTGGGGAGCCAAAAGAAGCCATGCGGGAAATGACCAGAGTGAGCTGTGATCTTATGCCCGGGGATAAGCCAAGGTATCTGATGGGTGTCGGAACACCGCTGGATCTGATTGAATCAGTGGCCTGTGGTGTTGATATGTTTGACTGTGTCCTTCCTTCGAGAAATGGGCGAAACGGAACCGCCTTTACGTCTCATGGAAAGGTCGTTATCAGAAATGCCAGACATAAATTTTCAGATGATCCTCTTGATGCAGATTGCAGTTGTTATACATGTCAGAATTTCAGCCGGGGTTATCTTCGCCATTTATATGGATCAGGAGAGATCAGCAGCCTGCGACTTATGACTCTTCATAATCTACATTACTATCTCAGACTCATGGATGATATCCGGGCTGCAATAGAATCATCCAGCTTTACGGATCTTCTTAAACATCATCAGTCTCTCTGGAAGGCAACACCTTAAGTCATTGATTCAGGCTGTTTTCCATGAAACAATGTTTTCCGGAGTTCGGCAAGGAAATACGCTTAAACAAAGCAGGGAACTGGTGAAAACTCTCAGAAACATATTCATGCTGATGGTGCTCGTAAGTACCGGTCTGGTTATTCTGGTGACTATATCTCTTTATGGTGAGCGGGATTATCTGAAAAATTGCCAAGCTCTTGGCCTGCAATGTGAGCCGGGTACGGTTCACCGTGCGACGTTCTTTTTGAAACAGGCATCTGCTGATCTGTGGGGCAAAGTTCGTGAGCATTTTGAAAATTCAGGATCTCAGGAGTCTTTCCGCTCTGCTGAAGAGAATGAATGAATCTGCGGAAAGCTCTGCTGCGTGCTGCGGTGTCTTTCACAGATAAAATCAGGGGCTGAAGCTACGGATGATTTTGATGAGGTCTTCTATTTGCGTATCCGTCAGTGGAGCCGAAATTCTGCCACCGGATGCAGGCATGGTTCCGGTCAGAGGACGGAAGCTTTTGTGAGATTTCATCTGCTTCAGTAACTGAGTTGCTTCCGGATCTTCCGGGGAATTTTGCAGAGCCATGGTTCCATGGCGGATAATCCAGGCGATCTCTTCGTCTGTCGCGTCAGATTGCCACTGAGAATCATGAAAGACCCGTGCTGGGTTATGAGGGACTCCCTGTCCGTTTTTGCCATGACAGACTGCGCAGGTTTTCCCATAAATCTCTTCTGCGCTCTCAGTCGTCGGATCATAATCAGGCTCATCGGAAGATGCTATGATCAGTCTGCCATCTTCTCCAAGAGAAAGTTTGCGTCCATCTGTTGCCGTAATGGTTTCCGGGTTCAGACTGAGCTGCCGCTCTTTTTCGATTTTTTCCCAGAAAGGGCGGGGATTGTACTGTTCCAGGCAGGAAACACTGAGGAGGACTAGGGGGATCAGTGAAAAAATACGGCTTTTGAACATGTCCACTCCTGTTATCTCCGGAAAGGGTCTGCACCCACGTCGGAGCCCCAAAAGAAATCTGAGATAAATTCTGGTTGTATTTTTTGTCTTCAGTCTCTTTTGTCTGCGTAACGCAGAAACGCACAGATCCTGACGACAGCAATTAGATCATACCTGTGTTTTTACGTAAAAGACAATGCACATGCGACGAGCCTCTGGAAAATCTATATAGCTTAGTTTCATTTATGGCGCCTTCCAGTTGTAGCTGACTCTGATGCTGAAAAGATCCCTGCTGCGACTGGGCTCCTGATTCCGCCCTGAAAAATAAATACGGTCATACAAGTCGGAGTAGGATGTACTATTATAGGCAATGACCAGATCCATTCCTTCTGTCAGAGTGGTTCCTGCACCAACAGACCAGGCCCACTGGCGTAAAGAACTTTCTGGTGAAGAAGGTTCCTGGCATTGTCCATCCTTATAGCTATCACAGGTTCTGAAGAAAGGAATTTCAGATCGGATCATACGATTTTCGTAGTCAAAACCAATGAACCAGCGGTCGAGAATACGGTATGAGCCGTTAATTCCTGTTACGATATGTTCCATAGAATTTGCTATGTTCTGATCTGGGTCTTCGATCAGCAAGAGCTCCGGGTCGATTTGCTCACAGGCCTCTAACTGCTCCTGACTTGGTTGGTCGGGCTTGTCTTTATCAATCTGGGTATACAGACTTTTGTGCCAGCCTAAGCCGATTTTAAGTCCTTCAGCAAAGGGGAGGTAGCCATTACTTCCCATGCCAGCAGACATTCGGCGGACAGCCCATCCCATTCCCTGACCTGTCGGTGGAGTGATGCCACATTGTGTCCGGAAGTAGTTTTGTGAAAAAGACCAGAAGGAAGACTTATGGAGGTTTCCGCTGGTCGATAAGCCCGCATTCATTTCTAAGCCCCGGATAAGCTCACCCCGGAATTCAAAACCGAAATATTGCTGAGGATTACTGTTTCTGAGGATTTCACCTTCGCCGTTACCTCCGGTAAAGCGGACTCTGGCGCCCTCCAGCATAGATAAGAAGTAGGTAATGCTCAGAGCGGTCTGCTTCCAACCCGAATCGTGATAGGAAGCTGCATAGGGAAGTCCACTATAGTCCGGAAACCATGTCGCTCCGTCATAGAGTCCGAGGCTGACGGCAAGCCTGGGTCTGGCCTTCCATTCGAATCGGAAGGATTCAATCAGGCGCAACTCTGAATCACGAATGAGTGGTTTTTCATCAGATGCCCCAAATTTTTTGTCGTAATGACGGTTTAAACTGGCAAATGGATTCAGGATCAGCTCTCCGTGGAGTTTTGGCTGATACTCTTCACGGAGCATTAACCTGAGTCCGGATATGCTGAAACAGTTTTGTGTGTCTCCGGGATTCGTATTGAAGTTGTGATTGCAGTCAATTCTGGCTCCCATCGTTACGTAGCTTTTGGATTCCGCGAAGGGAGGAATCTGGATGAAATCACTCTCATAAAAAGGGATTTTTTCTGACATGGCAGAAGTCTGAGAGGAGATGGTCACATATAACAGCAGACTGCTGAACAATCGTGGAAAAAGTCGGGGCATAGGATTTCCGTTGACCAGTTAAAATTGACTCTATCTGACCTTTGGCCTGTCCATGTCAGATTATAATAACCTGAAGGGGATGCAGATAGAAAAATAAAGTGGACAAAAGATCTGAATGCAAAGGACTCTGATTCAGAGCAGAGATCGGATCACCGTTAATATCGCATCAGCATCTTTTTTTGTACTGGAATCTCCAAAACTGACTCTGACAGAACTCGCAGCAATACTCTCATGAAAACCCATCGATAAAAGCACTGGGCTGGGGCTGGCCAATCCTGAAGAACAGGCTGATCCGCCTGAAACGCAGATATTTGCAAGGTCAAAATGAGCCATCAGACTTTCGCCTGCGACACCATCAAGATGGAAATTAACCGTATTGCCAAGATTGATGGCATCATCTTTGTAGTCACCATGGATATTCACAGAGGGCAGTTTTAAAAGCCCCTGTAGCAGATGATCCCGGACTGCTTTGGCTGGAGCCAGCCAGTCTGGTCTGCTCAGAATGTCTTTTGCTCTCAGGCCAAGGGAGATGATCCCTGGTATATTTTCTGTTCCTGAGCGGAGCCCGGATTCCTGGCCTCCCCCCGATAGCATAGGCTGGATACGGGCAGGTTGGCGAAGGAAGAGAAAGCCTATTCCCTTAAAACCACCGATTTTGTGCGCAGAAGCTGCAAAGCTATCTGGACCTGAGACTCCTCCCAGCCACTGCGTGTCAACTTTGCCAAAAGCCTGAACCCCATCAACATGTATATGAGCTGTCGCAGAACGTTCCCGTATTTCAGGAATGAGTGTCCGGACAGGATTGATAATGCCTGTCTCATTATTTCCATAAATAATACAGATCATTTTTGTCCGGGGGCTTATCTGCTCCAGGAGGGCGTGGACATCAACGGTGCCTGCTCTTGTCAGGGAAATCGTATGGAGCTGGCAGTAGCCATCTTTTTCCAGCCTTATAGCGGGTTGACGAACGGATGGATGTTCCCCGCCTGTAATGATCAGCTCCTGTCTGGTCGAGCTGCCCTCCCGGAAGTTAGCATGAATGGCGAGGTTGTTTGCTTCCGTCGCTCCGGAAGTAAAAATAATCTGCTTTCTGTCACAGCCTAGCAGCTCTGCGATGTGTGTTCTGGATTCTTCCAGGGCCAGACGTGCGACACGGCCAGACTGATGCATACTTGAGGGGTTCCCCTGAACTTTTTTCAGGGTTTTGGAGACCATATCAAGATGAGAGTCCTGGCAGGGATATGTCGCATTGAAATCTGCATAGATCATAATATTGCCTGAGCTTAGCCTCTGAGTATCCGCTTAATGATAAATCATAGCGCTGTCCGGATTTTTGTCCTGACAGAATCCGGTAAACACTTCAGGGTCTGGGATATCATCGCTTTTGTTCGTCGAAATAGCTCCTGAAATTTTAAGAGCATCTGTCATTGATTCAACAGGATAAAGCGTCATTTCGTCAAGAACATCTTGAGGAATTTCCTCAAGATCTCTCCAGTTAGCGCGAGGAAGGATAATGATTTTTCTGCCATAACGGTGGGCAGCGAGAAGTTTCTCCCGAATTCCTCCGACGGGAAGCACCTGTCCTCTCAAAGTGATTTCTCCTGTCATGGCAAGGCCTTCTCTGAGAGGATGACCGCTGAAAAGACTTGCCATTGCACAGAGTAAAGCAATCCCTGCACTGGGCCCATCCTTTGGGGTTGCTCCAGCCGGAAGGTGTATGTGGACCTGGCTTTCTGCAATTTCTCTGGCCTCAATACCGGGAAGATGACAGGACTGCAGAAATGAAAAAACCGCCTGAGCGCTTTCCTGCATGACTTGTCCGAGGCTTCCTGTAAGAGTCAGGCCGCTCTTTCCCCCCGGACTGTGATTGCGGCGGGATTCGATATAGAGAACATCGCCGCCGATACTTGTGTATGCCAGGCCGACCGCAACACCGGGAGGCAGAGAATTGTGATGGGATTCTTCTGTCCAGACAGGTCTGCCAAGAAAGCGGCTGAGATCTTCTGCGCCGATTGTGCAGGGAGTTCTGCTGGTTTTTGCAAGTCTGGCTTTCAGGATATCCATGACGATCTTGCGTCCGATTTTTTCTATCTGGCGATTTAGCTGCCGAACTCCGGATTCTCGCGTATATTGTCGGATCATAGCAAGGACAGCTTCATCATGGAGCATGAAGCTATCATGATTCAGTGATAGGGACTCTTTTTGTCGTGGAATCAGGTGCTTTTGGGCAATTTCTAGTTTTTCTGCTTCTGTATAGCCCTGAAGATCAATCTGCTCCATTCTGTCCAGCAGCGGAATGCTCATCTGATAAGTGTTGTTTGCGGTTGCAATAAACAAGACTTCTGAAAGATCGTAGGGCAGTCCCAGATAGTGGTCCATAAAGCTGGAATTTTGTTCCGGATCAAGGACTTCCAGTAAAGCTGAGGAAAGGTCCTGCGCACCATCGCGGCCAAGTTTGTCGATTTCATCCAGGAGAACGACAGCGCGGCAACTACCGGCCCGTTTCATCGCCTGGATAATTTTTCCTGGCATCGCGCTCACATAAGTTTTGCGATGCCCTCGTATTTCTGCTTCATCACGGACGCCGCCGAGAGAGACTCTCACATACGGGCGTCCGAGAGCAGTTGCGATAGACTTTCCCAGGGATGTTTTGCCGATGCCTGGGGGGCCCGCTAAAAGAAGGATCTGACCAGAGACACGACCTTTATGCTGAATGACGGCAATGAATTCAAGGATGCGCTCTTTGACTTTTGTAAGTCCGGCATGATGAGCATTCAGAATTTCCGAGGCATCTTCCGGGCTCTTCACAGAGTCCGCTTCGGCGGTTGAGGATGGGTCTGACCATGGAAGGTCCCGAATCCATCCCAGCCAGGAGAGGGCGATGCTGTATTCCGGAGAGCTTGGTGGAATGGTTGTCAGGCGGTTCAGCTCTTTTGTGACGGATTCCCTGACAGACTCTGGAAGTGTTTTTTCAAGCAGTTCTTTCTTCAGGAGACTGAGTTCATCCTCCGCGCTGTCTCCGGCTTCTCCCAGCTCTTTCCGGATAAGATGCATTTGCTCACGAAGAAAATTTTTCTTCAGAGTTTCGTGGAGACCTTCCCGGACCTGTCCCTGAATGCGTCCAGAGAGCTGCAACAGTTGCAGCTCTTTTCCGAGAGCCTGAACAACCTGTCGGAGCCGGTCCGGAAAGTTGAAGTTTCCCAAAAGCTTTAGTTTGTCTTTCAGAGATAAACTGAGAAAGGGAACAACAAGGTTACATAGAATGACAGGATCATCCTGGGATAATATCTGGGCACTGACCTCCTGGGGAAGGCTCGTCTGATGCTGTAACATTTGCAGGGTCAGAGATTTCATGGCCTTGATTTCGGCCTGAACCTGCAGTGTCTTTTTACAGGGGAGGTCTTTCGCAAAAGTGACAGAGCCAGTGTAGCCGAAATCATTTTTGACAGCACTTTGCAGGATAAACCGAGCCCCTCCTTTGAGGAGGGCGCCTGTTTCTCCGTCAGGAAGTTTGATCAATGCGCTTACAGTTGCTTCTGTACCAAATCCGGCCAGGATATCTGCTCCTGACCTGGATGGCATACGGCTGACAACTCCAAATTTTAAAAGACCCTTATAGGCTTTCTTGAGGTTTTCTTCACTAAGACCTGTCAGGGCACTCAGGGGCAGGATGTTGTCCGGAAAGAGTACCAGATGTGGTATAGGGATCAGGGGATATCCGGATCTTTGTTTGACCATCAGGTATTTTTCGGACAGGTGCTGTGGAATAGCCATCAGATCGATCTTCTTTCGCATATAGCAATACACCAATCATTATTGTGTTTTATCAGGATCAGGCATGAACCGGCGCAATAACCCCGAAGCCTACTTAATCTAAAGGGTGATAGCAAGTCCAGCCAAAAGATGCTTGAAATTTTAGAATGATGGGTATTTTAAGTGTCATGGATTCCTGATCAGGGGAGGGTCAGGACTTTTCCCATAATGCGGCGGCGGGCGGATCTTACCTGAGCTTTTTTATAGCGATTGTGGGATGCCGCTCCATTTTCTCCCATATAGGCAGCCTCCTTGTCCAGAATCTGAACCTCAAAGGGGAAGAAAATAGAAACTTCTTTTGCCTGTTCAGTTTGTGGACACCAGCTGGAAATGAGGGCCAGAAAATCTTTGATGATCTCCTGAGATCTTGCTGTTCCATGATTCTCACTCAGGTATGTTTCCAGCTTTTTCATCCAGCTTAATGCAGGAGAAGGATAGCGCACTCTCTGACGGCATGTGAGCTGGATCGAGCGATATTCTCGTGCAGAGTGAGGATTGCATGATTTTCCGAGATTTATCGGAGTTTTCAGATATAAAAGCATTTCCTGAAAACTCTGATGATTGATTTTATGATCTTGTAACATTTTTTGCATGGTTTCGATTTGCCTGCGGAACTGGGGAACATCAATCAGATTATTGCGGGATCTTACCGGATGAGTGTTGGGAAAATCTATCAGATAGAATTGTCTGAGATATTTAACGACAATCATGGTTTCGCTTAATGTTTTTGTGACGATGCGTACACCTACAAAGTCGTAAATGGTTTCGGAGACATTAGCTGGTTTGTGCAGGAGTTTCAGTAGCATAGAATTTCTTGACTTTCCTGTTTTCCATTCCATTTTTTCCAGCTGAATAAACTCATCGGCGTTTCCGAATAACAGTTGTCCATTTTTGTCACGAAACAAAATTTTTCTGAATCGGTTCATGATCTGTGTTTTGGCATCATGTATATTATTGAGACGTTGAAGATCATCGAGATGTGCAATTGTATGCATCACCCGTAAAACAGCACAGGACCATGCCTGTAATGATTCTGATCTGCTCAGATCATTCGTATGATTGTAAATTCCGGAGGCCCAGAGAAGAAGCCATGCTGGATTTTCACATTCTAAAAACTCTTTTGGCGGCTTTTTCCCTTTTTCCCATTCACGTGGGATTAGCTGGGTCTGGATGAAGTTGATGGATTCAATGAATATTTCATGCAATTTTTGCAGATCGTTGGGAGCATCAGGATCATAACCATAGCTTCTGAGAAAATTTTTCGCATCATTTTCATTTTTAAGAATCAGTTTTTCCAGATCGATAGAGGATCGACCGCCGATCAGTACATCCATGATAGGCCATGGAAAGCTCCATTGGTTGATGAGGCGCTGGTTGTTGAGATCAGTTTGGTTCATGATACTATTTTAATAGTTCACAGACTTAAGATGAATGGTCTTTTTTTTCTTATCATGACTTAGATGAGATATTTTATTATGCAATGTTATCTGAATCACGACTCAGGTATATTATGCGAAAAAATCTGAAGTATTACTTTTATTGTGCTGCAATGATTTTTTTTTCAGGAAAAGCGGTTTTCTCTGAGGAGGCTCCTCAGAAAAATGTGCCAGCTATTTCTGATGCCGATAGTTTTATTATCAGTAATCATTATGTACATAAGTGGCTACAGTTACCACAGTTGTCTGGTGAAGACCTGACATCAGGACGCTTTCAGCAAAAGCCAGTATATGGAATCGCAGATGTTGTTATTTTTATCGCGTCTTATTGTGTTCCATGTCAGCAGTTAACCAGATATCTTCTTGACCTTGAGAAGAAGTATAAGAGAAATAATGTCCGGTTTACATGGGTTTTTTCACAGGACTTGAAAAAAGATGCAGTTGGCTTTTCCAGGGAATATGGCCTTAAAAAAGCTGTGATTGCGGATGATGAAGCGATGAAATTATGGAAAAATCCAAGGCTACCTGGAGTTTTTCTTGGTGATCGTTTTGGGTGGCTTTTGGCAATGTTTCCTGCTGCTACGCCTCAGGACGTCAGGAGGTTGGATGACCTTTTGTCAAATATTACATCATATTAAATGAATGTCGTTACGGAGCATCCGTTCCAAGGCTGGATGTCGAGTTGATCATTTCCGGGTGCCAGCGCATGCGGATTTTAACAAAATTATAATCCTGATCGGCCTTTGACTGGCTGATCATAGAGCCGAGTGGCCTTCTTCTGCTGCCAACGATATCCGTGGAGTCAAAGTCTATGGTGGTTTTGTCTCCGTTTTTTCTGAATCTCCCTTCAGATGAGAGGTTTCGTTTTCTGATCATCTGCTCTTTTCCGGAATTTTCTTTGGGGCTTCTTTCTTGTTGAGAAAGCTCCTGCTCTGTCTGGGCGATCAGATGGTTGGCAGCAAACATTCCTGTTGTGAGAGATACCGCTGTAACTATGCGTATCATGGATGGAAAAGATTGTATAAAAACAGAAATATATTTCATAAGCATCGAAATCCCCCCTGTTTTTTCACAGACGGATGATAGCACCTTTATATCTTATCGTATCAGAGTAGATTTGAGATAAGCAAAAGGGGAATTTTTACCTGATAGTCGTTAGGTATATAAGGAGATATGATAATAAGTAACTTAAACCTTCGGGTATTCTGAGCTAATCCGTTTATATGTGTATGGCTTTATGTATTTATATAACGATAGCTTATCAAAAAAAATTACCGGTCTGCAGTCCTATCCTCAGTTGAGGAAGCCGGGAATTTTATGTTTTGCAATCATTGTTATATGGCTTTTGACTCCTTTGATTTTTATAAATCCTTTACTGGCTCAAAGTCAGAATCAAAATGGAAGAGGAGCACGGCAGGCGTTATTTCGAATGGAACATCCCGTATCAGATCTCAGGCTTGCTACAGGAGGTCGTTATCTGGCTTTTCGGGAACATCACCCTGTACGTGGTTACTTATTAAAGTATCTTGATCTCCGGACGAGAAAAATTTTCCTGGTAACGACTCTTCATACAGGCAGTTCTTTTCTGTGGGCTCCTTATGGATACCGTCTTTTGTACAGGACTCAGGAGCAGATCCCGGGAAAAGATGAAGTCATCAGCAGACTCTCTGTTCGGGATGCAGTGTTGAGAAAGAATATTGAGATCAGAATGATCCGTGGACGGACAGGATTGATCAGTATAGATCCGTATGACTATAGAGTCTGGTTGATGGGTGAAAGCCAGCTATATCGTCAACAGCTTAGCTACCCCGGAAGCAGACTGGCACAATGGCAGAAGCGGCAGCGCAGGCACTCAGGATTCTGGATCGGGACACAAAAAGGTGTTCTCTGGATGAAGCATGAAAACGCCAGATTAAAAAAGCTAAAAGATGATGGATCTCCGCTCGAAACATTGAATATTTCTCCGGATGGAACCTGTGCGGCCTGGTCGACTCAGGGTGGCCGCATTTTCTGGCATACGCCCGGACAGGAGGCTGTTTTTCTGGACTATGGCAGGAATCCTGTCTGGCATCCCGGACGAAAAATTTTATTATACTCAGGCTCTCATCAGACGGGAACAGTGAGTGCGGGTTATGATCTGAAGATTGCAACTCTGGATGGTCATCGTGAGTGGATGACACAGACGCCCTATAGTCAGGAAAATTGGCCAATCTGGCTGCCAAATGAAAATATGATTTTATTTACCGCTGATCATACCAGTGACTTGTTTGTTCAGGATATAGGCCGTGAGTTTGCTTCTCGCACAGTCAGTGATGCTCGCTAAGGGAAGTCTGTTTATTGCAGGAATGCCAGAGAAAAGTCGCTGGGATACTCTGTCTTCTTTTTTTGAGCCTCCTCCGGGAACGGAAGTTCATCTGGATTCCCGTGATCTTAATCATAGTGTCATGAAAAAAAATTTCCACAAGCTACGTGGCTGGATTATGGTGACACCTCCGCCCGACCGTTGTCTTATCATCCGCAAAAAAGATCATAAGGAAGATAAAAGAATCTGTAAGAAAACATATGTCAGCTATCAGCTGATGGATATAGAAGGCGATGGTAAGATCCGTTGGGATATTAGTACAGGGCCTGATGATTTTGGAACATCCCTATGGTGGAAGACCCCATATCTTATCGGAAAATATGTCAACTATGAGATGAGGTGGCCAGGCCCATCTATGGCATTTTATGTGAAAGCCTGCATTGAAATGCCACCTGTTCGCGGCGAACGGGTGATTGAACTTCATCTGATCCCGGAAAAAAAAATAAAGATCCTGTTTCCGGAAAATGAGATTCTTGCGCCACAGCCAGAAAGGGATGCACCAAATCTTTATATTCAGGAAAATAATTTTTCGAACGGATTTATGAAAATGGAGAAAAAAAATAAAAAAAATAAAGATCATCTCATGGTTTTGGATGATGACGATCCAAACACAATCCGATCTGATTGGCAGTTACATCCAAGAAATTCCTATCAGCTTGACAGCAGTAAAGTAATGACAGGACAGAGTAGAAAAAATGATGGTTTCTGTCGCTATCGATATTCAGGTTATGAATTTGATCCACAAACACCTGTCCTGGAATGTCATAAAATAAGTGAATTTCAGTGGCTTTATCTTCCTCTTTCATGTATTAAAAAATAATTTGCGGTTTGTCTGGTAGGGACAAACTCCAGAATCTCAATCAAATGCTGTAAAAATATTTTCCACAAATGAATCCTGTGACAGGTCTGAGAAGGGAAACTTTTTGATTACCCTCTGTTCTCGTTTCGGGGAGTGAGAAAAGGCTTGTCCTGAAACATATCAGCATTAAATGGTTTCTGAATAAATGGGCCCTGAATTTCAGCTGGAAGTGGCTTTGACTCTTGTTGATTTGTACTTTTTTCAGAGACAAGATTGCCAGGTTTTTTCAAAGAGCTTTGCGCATGTTTCTCCCTCTGGATCTTCTCTCCCGTTGCTTCGGAGTTCATTTCCGGAAGGCTTTCTCCTGTGGAAGGTATGTTTTTTTGTATGAGTTTATCTGATAATTTTGTTTCTCCTATTCTTGACAAGTCAGAGAAAGATATTTTTCCGATTTCTGTTAAAAAAGGTGATTGCTGATCTTTCAGATCAACCCCGGTGATTCTGGTTCGTGTGAGTGCCGGAACTGCAATATCTTTCTGATTGGCATCACTCTTTTTCAGAGTGAACTGATAAATCCCGTCCGGAACGACTTTTCCATCTTTATCTTTCCCATCCCATTCTATGTTATGAACCCCTTCTTTTCGTGAGCCCTGATCAGATCTTGCAATCAGTGCACCAGTGTTGTCTCGTACTTCCAGAAGGATCTGGCTGACAGGGCTTTCAATTTCGTACTGGTTGTCTGCAATTTGCCCATGCTCAATTTTTAATTTATTAAGAGGGGTTGCTATCGTTTTTCCTATAAAATCTGGATATTGTATATTATGTCCTTCTGTGGTCTTTTTCTCAAGCCGTTCAAGGGATGAGTTTATATTGACCATTTGTTCAAGGCTGTTGAACTGGGCTAATTGTGAGGCCATTTCAGCACCATCTTTTGGCTTGAGTGGATCCTGCTGCTGTAACTGGGTAATAAAAAGGGTGAGAAAATCGTTCTTATCAAGTTTATTTTTCGGCATATTACTTTGGCGTGTGGACTCATTGAGGGACTTTAAAAAAGACTGATAATCTTTTGCCTTTGATAGGTCTCCATTGCTCTGGGCGTCTCTTTTGAGCTTTATTTCCTGGTTTGAGTTCAGGAGTAGTTCTTTGAAATCTGTTTTCTGTTCTTGCTCAGCCATGACAGCAGGTTTTTGTCCGTTGATCTTATGCGTCTGGACTGCAATGTCGCGCGGAGCAATTTTTTGCTGAAGAGTTGCATTCATATATCAGAGTCCTTTTCTGATTTAAGAGGAGAGTTTAAACCCTGATCTGAATCTGACTCAGGTTATTTGTGTTCTGATTCCGGTTGTGTGCTGTTCCCTGAGATCTGTGTTCTTGATTTAAAGATGAGGCCCATAAGGCTTGTTTCAGTGTGGATGCATGTTCTTGCTGCTGCTGTCCAGGCTGCTGTCCAGGCTGCTGATCAGTGTGATTTTGCTGCCACATGTCTTTCGGATGTTCTTGCCGGGATGACTCCGGATGAGTGTCGTTCAGAGTCAGCTGTTGAGTGGCAAGAGACTCTCTTAATGCCGCCAGGTGGTCTCCGAGAAACTGATGCAGGCTTTTATCAGAGTTTAGCATTGTCAGTGTTACATCCTTCCCTTCCACCTGAACGCTTATGGAAGCCTGGCCCTTTTCATGATCTGGAAAATCAATTCTGGCAATTCCTCCTCCCTGACCATTTAGTAGTAAAACTTTTGAGCGTATCTGATGATTGATGTTGCTCTGATCAGCTTTTGCGACATGAGAGCCGGGGTCTGTTTTTTCTGTGGGGCTGATGGATCTTGTTGCTTGTGTGGGGCCAGTGATATCAGAGGATGGGTGATCTTTTATCTCTGATAATATGACCTTTTCTGAAGGATTCTGTCGTTCTTCCTCGCTAAGTCCTTTACTTTGACTGAGCTGGCTGGACAGATGAAACTTTTCAGGATTAAGCCATTGTGCTTCTGTGAGTTTGCTATGAATGGCAGGGGTAGAAAGATCTTTTAAGAACTGTTTGTTTCCGTTGTTTGTTGTCTGAGACATTGTTAGAATATCGGGCTGTTGTAATGTTTCCATCGTATCGTTATCTTGTGATGATGGCAGTAATGATCTCTCATGGTTTTTGTCTTGTGTGTTCATAACGGAAGGTATTGTATTGCCATACTGGTAGGGACCGATATCGGACGTTAGCTTTCTTATGATGTTGTCTGATGTAGCCGTAGTAGCGGCCTGTCTTGTCGGGCCTGTCAGGTCATACTTCGTATGATTTAAGGGTGATTGTTTTATTTCTTGCAAAGTCGGGAAAGATGGCTCTGGCATAAGTGGCTCTGTGTTTGTCGGCTTTGTATTGACATTCTGATATTGATAAGGAGATCGGGAAATCTCCGGAAGCTCAGGATGAGTCTGGTTTTTAAATGCAAATGGAGGATCGATTTTCGGAAGGAAATCGCTTTGTCTGGGATCTCCACCAACTTTGTTGGCAGATGTTATGGATGGATCTGGCTGAGGTTTTATTTCTGAATATTCCTGTCCCGGTTTTTCTTTTGTTATAGAAGAAAATATATTGTTTTTTGCGTTTATATGCATCTCTTCATCAGAAAAATGGTTTCTTGCGGAAGAAAAATTATTCTTTTCTTCGGGCTGTCCTTTTGTTTTTTCGTGAGTCCCGGAGGATAAGTCTGTCTGAGATAAAATCTGATCCGGGACCGCGGTGGGCTCAGGAGGAGCTGCCCTCATGTGCTCCGGATTGTTCTGTTCTGCTCTGCCATTGTCAGGAATTAACTGCGTTTGATTTAGGTTCATTATCTGATTTTCGCTGGTCTCAGGGAGGCCTTTTTTAAGGCTGTTCAGCTCAGACAGTATTGTGGATGGCGCTATTCCGATTTCTCTGAAAAAATCAGCTGGACTGATCTGGGTGCCGGGATTAATTTCAGCTGAAATTCCGGAGCCTTTTAGGCTGTCTCCAAGACCAAGAGAATCGGCGAGCTCGTGGAGGGGAATCGGTTGGTTGAGTGTGTTTTTCAGGTCAGAATTGAGTGCTCTCGATATAAAAGGGCTCTGTGCAATAATATCCGGGATCAGAGGCCTGAGCTCCGGGTTTAGCGTTCCTGTCAGCAGGGCTAATTCCGGATACTCTCCTGAGTCAGTCATTTTTTTTCGGAGTTTTTGTCCCCATTTTCGCAGTGGAGCTTGGGACTGTCCCCTCTCAGTCCGCTCTGTTTGTTGTTTTTCTGTTTTGTGAGAAGAAAAATCTTCGCTTTTATTTCTTCTGAAGTTCTTTGATTTGCTCTGAGCTCGCAATAGAGAAGGCCTTGTCTCTGGTTTTTTATTTTGATCTGGCTCGTGTCGTTTTGTTTTCTGCTGTTCAGCTGCTGATTGTAGGGTTTCTTTAAAGGAGGGGCCTTTTACGGGTTCTATGCTTCTGGTCTGGGCAGATTTTCCGCGGGCCAGTGAACTGAGTTCCGGAAGTGGCATTTCTGATGCTAAAGGCTTACCATCAATCATCCGAGCCCCTTTATTGCTTGCAGTCTGCTTTTCTAAGTCTGCCGTATTCTGACTCTGCTTCTCTTAGCAGCTTTTATGCCAGGTCTGGAGCCCTGATTTTTTCATGGCTTAGCTGTTTATCTTTGGTTTTAACGGAGTTGTTTTTGCCGGTTTCTGAGGCGGATTTGCCTGGTCTTTGATCTCCTGACTGAAGGAAATGAAGGCGCGGAGC
>JACKAG010000021.1 GCA_020635195.1 Deltaproteobacteria bacterium
CACCTCTGTTCATGCCGCAGGTCTGGTGATTTCTGATGGTGATATGACGGATTACGTTCCGGTGTATACAACAGACGGAAGTTCTTACATTACCCAGTATGAAATGAAGCCGACAGAGAAAGTCGGTCTGGTAAAGTTTGACTTTCTTGGCCTGAAAACCCTGACAGTGATTGATAAAGCTGTACGGATGGTGCGTGATCGTTTGCAGCCTGATCTGACGATCAGTGATATCCCGATGGATGATGAAAAAGTTTTTTCCCTGCTTTCTTATGGGCATACGGTGGGTGTCTTCCAGTGTGAAAGCGGAGGGATGACGCAGCTGATCAGAAAGCTCAGACCCAGTTCCTTCGAAGATGTTGTTGCTCTTGTCGCTCTCTTCCGTCCTGGGCCGCTGGGCTCTGGTATGGTGGATGACTTTGTTGAAAGAAAGCATGGTCGTCAGGAAATTGTTTATCCTCATCCTTTGCTTGAGCCTATCCTGAAGGATACCTATGGAATGATCCTGTATCAGGAACAGGTTCAGAAAATAGCTGCAACACTGGCCAGATATAGTCTTGGTGAAGCGGATTTGTTGCGGCGTGCCATGGGTAAGAAAATCCCTGAAGAGATGGCCAGGCAGAAGTCGCGCTTTGTGGATGGATCGGTCGAGAACGGTCTGGAGCAGAAACTTGCAGAAGATATTTTCGAGTTGATGGCAGAGTTTGCCAAGTATGGTTTCAATAAAAGCCATTCTGCGGCTTATGGTCTGGTGAGCTATCAGACCGCCTGGCTGAAAGCACATTATCCTGAAGAATTTCTTGCTGCCAGTATGACCTGTGATATGGATCATACGGACAAGATCGTCCGTTATACAGAAGAGTGCCGGCAGCTCGGCTTTGAAATTTTGCCACCAGATATCAATCGTAGCCTGAGCACTTTTGATGTGCCTGAAAAAGGGAAACTGGGCTTTGCTCTGGCTGCCATTAAAGGGGTTGGGGAGACGGTTTTACAGCTTCTGATCAGCGAGAGGCAGAAGCAGGGTCCTTTTTCTGATCTGGTGGATTTAGCCAGACGGGTGCATCTGGGGAAAGTTGGCAAAAAGACCCTTCAGCTACTGACAGCAGCAGGTGCTATGGATGCGTTTGGTTTTCGCAGGCGTGATCTGGATGCTGTCATTCCCGCTATTGTCGATTTTTCTGTACAGTGTCACGAAGCAAACTCAGCAGGTCAGAGAAGTCTGTTTTCTCTCGGAACAGATGCAGTCACAGAGAGGGGCGCTCCATGGGAGCTGACTCTGAAACCCGCCAGAAAGACCTGGGATATCGTCGATCTGTTCAGTGAAAAAAAACTTCTGGGATTGTTTCTCTCTGGCCATCCACTGGATTTTTATTCCATGGATGTGAGGCATTTCGGAGTGGGTGTCGGAGATCTTCGAAAACGGGTGATGTCTTTACCTGCACCGACAGCTGCCTCAGGCAGAGGGACAGGCCGGGGAGGAGGACTTCCCTTTAATCTGGTTGCTCTGCTGACCGCAGTGAATTACAGACGGACAAAAAAAGGTGCGTTGATGGCCTCTCTTCGGCTGGAAGAGAGGGGAGCTGCCGTGGAAGGAGTGATGTTTGAAAAGCAGTTGACAGGGGTGACTCTGCCTGAAGTTGATCATCCGGTGCTTGTGCGGGGGCAGGCTGAAATGGGAGAGGATGGTCAGATGCGTCTGAGCATTGCCTCTCTCTCTTCTCTCGAAGAACTCCGTCAGGAGCGGGTCAGAGCCGTCTGTGTGACGCTATCGTCCTCTGTTGCAGATGAGATCAGTCCGGAAGTCTTTTCCGGGCAGCTGAAACAGCTTTTTGAGCAGTATCAGGGGTCCTGCCCTCTCAGACTGAAAATTGAATTTCCCTCTGCACGGGTCGCTCTGAGAGAGACGAAGATCGCGGTCGAGCTTTCTTCGGGCTTTTTCAGGGATCTGGATCAGCTGACATCAGGAACCCATCAGGTTGACTATGCACTACATGTCTGATCGCTTCCCGTGGGTCTTGCTTCACTCTTTTGTTTCTCTTTCTGTACCGGATCTGACGGCCCCATGTTCCCGGAGTCGCTTTGCAATGTCGCTGTGACCTTTTTCTTCCGCCAGCATGAGGGGGCTTTGCCCATCATGATCCACCGGATTAAGGTCAGCTTTGGCCTCGATAAGGGCTTGTACGAGATCCATGTCTCCTCTGTATGCAGCCCAGCTGATGGGAGTGTAGCCATCGATATCTGCCAGATCAGGGTTGGCACCGGCCCGGAGGAGATCTATGGCGATTTGCACATGCCCCTTGTTCGCGGCCCAGTTCAGAGGGGTGCAGCCCTTGTCATCTGCCAGGTTAGGATCCGCTTTCGCTGTGATAAGGGCTTGTACGATATCCGGATTTCCTTTGTATGCGGCCCAGTTGAGAGGAGTGATCCCGCTATTGTCTGGCAGATCCGGGTTGGCTTTGCCATCGAGGAGAGCTTTGACGATGTCAGCCATCCCTTTGTTTGCGGCCAGGTTCAGGGGGGTCATGCCGGTTTGGCTTGGCAGATCAGGATTTGCTTTGCCATCGAGGAGAACCCTGACGGTATCGATCTTCCCTTCGCTCACGGCCATCAGAAGGGGGGACATCCCGCTGTCATTGTGTGACAGATCAGGATCAGCTTTTGCATTCAGGAGGAGTTCTGTAATGTTTGTGAGTCCATTCCATGCTGCCCAGGTAAGAGGAGACCATCCACCGGATTTTATAAAAAAATCCGTCTGTGCTCCTTGTGTGAGGAAAAAGCTGACGAGATCCGCATCCTTCTTGTAGATTGCCACCATAAGTGGGGTCCAGCTTTTGTCATCGGGCTGATTCACCTTGGCTCCAGCTGTGATGAGAAGCTCTATGATATCTGTAGAGTCTTTATAGCTGTAGGTTGCAATCATGAGAGGGGTCCATCCCTCCTTATCGATCGGATTAAGGTCAGCTGTTTGTATAAGCTCTTTTACCCGCTCTGTCTGACCCTGGCTTATTGCAACGAGAAGGGAGGTGTTTTGTTCGTCGTCTGCTTTGCCAAGAGCCAGCTGATGGCTGAGGAAAGTGATCAGAAGCAGAAGTCGGATGGCTGCATGTTTCATCATGATATCCTTGTCTTGATTTTATGTTGTTGTGTGGTTCTCTGGCCTCTGAAAAGGCAGAAGTTCCGGAAAGTCTTTTTCTGGAATCCCGATCTGGATGTATAACAGGAGCTTCAGAAGCATACAATCGACTTCTCAGAACTCCGTAGAAAAACAGAAAGTAGAATGACGTTCTGTTTTTCTATAGGGCAGACATCGTTTCCGTGGTTGTTAATGATGCGGAGTGTTCTGTCCGGCCAGAAAGGCAGCGAGGCGGCTCAGTTCAAGGTATTTTTGTATTCTTCCTTCTCCTGCGACATCGGAGCTGTCCCGGAAGAAGTCCGATGCCAGCAGCCACTCCTGCTGGTGGAAGGATATGTTGCCAAGTGTAAACAGCCATTGCTCTGTCAGCTCAGCAGGCAGATCTTTTTCAGGCATAACGCGACGCAGGGCTTTGAGCTCTGCTCCGGAATGGTGGCTGCTTTTGGATGCCGCCTGCCATCTGATCAGTAAGTAGCGTGTGATCCAGAGGGCATCCGGGTGAGGGAGCGGGATTTCTCCGGGAGGCAGCCAGCCTGCAAGATAAAAGCGCCATCTGTTCTGTTGCTGCTGATCGCGAATCCTGTTAACTGCAAGTCTGCTGTAAATCTGCCGGATCATTGCCGGTCCTGGATTCCGTTGTCTGATGAAGTCCCGGAGGCGGATCAGAATTTCATTGCTTTCCGCTGTGTCACTCTGATGCAACAGGTCGCTTTTGAGCAGAAGAAGGCTGATCTCTTCCAGACTCTCGGGAGGAAAGCGTGTCAGGGCTGAAATTCCGGACAGAATCTTCTGTCGTGCCTCATCAGAAGAAGGTGTATTCTCTGCCGGGACATTGCTTTGTGTTAGCAGTTTACGGGCCTGGCTGTGAAGCTGCCGGGAGAGAAACCATGTTTCCTGCCCATGAATCCTCTCCTCCCACTGAGGATAGTCTTTCTTTGCTTGCCAGCCCGGAGGTCTGCGGAGCTCTGAGATAAGATCCTGGTCCGGATCTTTGTAGAGAGCAGCGGTATGAGGGCAGCTCTGAAAAAGAAGACCTGGACGTCTGTAGAGAGAATGGGCAATCAGCCCCTGTTTTTTGTTGTCATAGTGTTGCAGGATTTCCCGCTTCCAGCGTTTTTCCGCTTCTTCTGCTGAGGGGGACAGCACATCATCCGGATCTTCTCCGCGATACAGGCGTTTTAAATGATCTGCGCCATAGTGACGCAAAACCCATGAAAAAAAAGATCCGGCAATGGTGTAGGCTCTGGCGGGTGCCTCAGTCCAGAAAAAAAACGGAGAAAAAAGTCTGGACAGGGAAAGCTCTGGATTCTGCATAAGGACCGCTGCGGCACCCTCATCGGGAGTGATGGTGCTGAATCCGGGGGCGAGGGCAACAGCCAGACCTTCGGTCAGAGCCATATCAGGATGAAAACCAAGACCTCCCCATGCGAATTCTGAGCTGACAGCATGGACCAGTTCATGGCGCAGGGTGCTGTGAGCTCCTGTCTCTGCTGTGATGTGAATCGAGGGGCCATAGACATCGGTCACATCGGTTTGTCCACTGCCCGACCACAATTTTTTCTGTTTCTGGTCAGGATAGACATAAATACTGATTTCTTTCTTTATGTTTTTGAGGCCCAGGGATGCTTTCAGCTCTGCAAGGTGGAAGGCAGTCTGCTGTGCTATCAGCTTGTATGATCTTTGTTTTTCGGGATCTTTATCAGGAGCATAGCAGACGACAAAGCCTGGTCCATGCTGTGTTTCTGAGAGAAAGGTCCGAAGATCTGCACTTCCGCTGCTTCCTCCGGGAAACTGAGTTGCCATGATTCTGAGCAGGAGCCAGAGCATGATTCCACAGCTGCCCTGTAGCAGGCGTCTCCGCTCGCTTCTGCTCTGCACAGAAAGGAGCAGCAGAGTGACTCCGATCACAGCATGGCTGATGCGGATCAGCAGAATACCTGCATCTGCTGTGATCCATGCATCATAAACGGGTCCGTGCAGGAATCCGCTCAGCCAGTGAGTGATTCTCTTCTGTGGCAGCATCCAGAGGCAGAGGATGATTTCGCTACAGGCCAAAAGGATGATGACAGTCCAGTATATAAATTGGGGGCGCTTATCCTGGGAGGCTGATGTCCGCGATCTGATCAGAGATCCCACTCCACAGGCCAGCAGAGTTGACGGAATCAGCTGGATGCCCATCCAGAAAAGATACTCATAAAAGCCGCAGGGGCAGAGCCCGGTCATAAAGAGGAAGAGTCCTGGCAGGAAGGCTCCGCAGATCGCGAGAGCTGCTGTCGATAGCAGCCTGCTGAACCTTTCTTTCTTTAACTGTGCTCGTCTGCTCCAGACCAGAGGGAGGATAAGGAGCATCAGGATTGCAGAAAGGCTGGCATATTCATATTCAAGATTGCGTCCGCTGCTGAGCAGGAGCGGAAGCATTCCACAGATAAGGCCTGTGATGAAAACTATGAAGGCTGTCATGTTTTTCTCTACCAGTGAAACTCGACTCTGGCTGAGGGATTCGATATGGATAGTGTGAGTTCCGGTTCATTTTCGTCCGGTAGAACATCAGAGCTGGACACTGTGGGAGCTGCCGAGGCTGGGGGAGATTCGGTTTCGAAGAGAATCAGATACTCTTTTGACCATTGGCTTAGCCATGGGAAAAAAGCCTGCCATCGGCTTTTTTCATTCAGGCTGCGAACCATTGAAGGGAAATACTGTTGTCCGTTGGATGTTTTCAGGATCAGGGTCCATAACTTCCGGTCATTCAGATCTGGCGGCTGTTTGTCTGCTGTAAAAACAGAGACAAAAAAGCCTGCTTTTGTGTCTGCCTCTGCAAGGCTGAAGTGCTTTTCTTCCATCAGCTCTGCATAGCGTTTGTTAAAGGCTGTACGGAATTGTGGTGAAAGAAATGTTGCGTTGATGAGTATTTTAGTCTCAAAGTCACGGTATACAGAAGCATTCCGGCTGGCTTCTTTCAGTGCAGGAAAGTAGGCTGGGTCATCTTCTGCTGCATCATGAAGAGACACTGTGACAGGGGACCAGGAGGATGAACATGACGTCAAAAGGATTATGATGGTAAGAAGATTCAGCAGCATGGAAGAATGATGCATCCGGATACTTCCTTCAATCGTGACATTCGCTGACGGTCTGTCCGGACGCAACAGGTTTTCAGGAGTTTTAGCTTGTGACCCTGTTGCGCCCACTTTGTTTTGATGTGTACAGCTTTTTATCTGCATTCTCCAGAAGTTCCTTTGGGCTCTGTATCGTCGGGTGAATCTGGGAGGTTCCGAGGGAAACGGTTTGTGTGTGCTGGATGTTTTGCTTTTTCCCTTTATCATCATAGATTTCAAGATGGAACAGGTGTTTTTCCATGGTGCTGCGGATACGCTCCGCAATTTCGGCAGCTTTCTCCTTCTGGGTATCAGGAAGAATGATGACGAACTCTTCTCCACCCACCCGTCCGGGAATATCCCCTTTGCGGAGCAGGCTTCTGGTGAGTCGGGCACTTTCCCGCAGGACCTGATCCCCTGCATTGTGTCCGTAACGGTCATTCACCTGTTTGAAATGATCGAGGTCATAATAAATCAGAGACAAGGGGCGCCCTGATTGTTTGCTGGAATAAAATTCTGTCTCCAGAGCTGTCAGCAGGGCCTGTTTATTATAGAGCTCTGTTCCGGCATCGATGGTTGCCATCTGATAAATTTTATCCTGGATGTAGCCATCAATATTATCACCTGAAAAGAATTTGAGTATGACGGCGCCAAGACGGACCATGTCCTGGTCATTCAGGAGTACCGGACTGCTGACCCGGACATCATTCACATAGGTTCCGTTAGCACTGCCTGCATCTTCCAGAATAATCTGATCCTGCTCTTTTTTCAGAACAGCATGAACCCGTGAGACGCTGGATTCAGCGATGGTGACATCGGCATCAACAGAACGTCCGACTTTTAAAGGAGATCCTTTCAGGACATATCTCTTTCCCAGGGTTTCCCCATTGTATTGCACAAGGCACGGGTCCGTATTTTTTTGAGAGGATTGCTGGATGTCGATGGAGCCGATGTCCGCAATCACGGTCTTATCCTCAGTTGACATAATTACAGACCGCCTTTCAGATTGTCTGGAATGATTCAGTCATCAGTATAACAAAGATAAGCTTGTTCCGGGGAGTGAAGAGCTATGAGCTCGTGATGATCATGTTTCTGAGGGGGCGTCTTTAATTTTTTTTATCTGTTTATTTTTTATATATTTAATGCCATGAAGTTATATAAAATCTCATCAGATAGCTGTCTTATGTTCATTCCTTCTGTTATGATCCAGAAGGTTTAGCTCTGGTCTGATCTTAGATTTTTCAGTCTCTTTAAACGTGGGGGGGGGGATGAGTGAAAATAATATACGAAAACTCTTATCTTTATTATTAGTTTTTATCAGTATTTATACTCTCGTGTTTTTTCAGGTATCATGTAAGTCAACAGAAGTACACGAAAAAATCTTTTCAACAGACAGAAAGGATCATTACGAGAAAAAATACGAGACTACTCAGAGTGATTCCTACAAAAAACTGATACAAGATATGAAAGCATCATTTAAGCTTTATCATGATACAAAACTCAATTCAGATAGTGATTTGAACAGACTGACCACCGCGGTTCTTGGTACCTCGGATGAGGATATGGAAAATATCATGAAAGATAAAGATCTGGAAAAAATTAATAATAAAAATAATTTATATATAAAAATGGCAGGAGGGGGTGCGCTCGGTCTCCTTGGTGTTGTGTTTATTGTGGCGGGGTATAAGGCGTATGCAAAATACAATTTAATAAAGCAAGATATTTTATTGCTAGATGGTGCTGATGAAAGATTTGACTTTTTTAAGAAATATTATGGTGTTAATTTCGAAAAATTTATGGAGATTCATTACAAGGCATCACAAAATATAGCAGGAAGTGCTGAATATCTAAGAAGACTAGATTATTATAACGATAATCAAGATGAATTAGATAAAATGGTGAATGATGAGAGAAAGCGCCTGATAGATGAAAAATTACGTGACCCTACTGTAGATAAAAAACAGATCTTAGACATAAAAAAAACGAATGATGCTTTGGTTAGCTCTTTCCGTCGTGTGAATCTGGCCAGAACAGCCCTGGTTTTAGGACCAGCTCTGATCATTGGTGGAATTATGACTGTGGCATCGGAAATGACGGAGTATAGATTGACGTTTTCTCCTGAAGATCAATTGCTTTATATGATCAATGAATTTAACCAGAGACTCGAAAAAATAAGGCTTTCGTCTTTGTAGGCTGTATTGATTCTCTGCTCATAAATCTGATTTGTAAAAAGACCCTAAAGAATCGTTGATTTTTTCCGATAATGGCATCAGCTTCGGGTTTCCCCTTTTTAGTTCTGCTGAATTTCTGCGGATGGCAGGGAAACCTTCAGACCGTATGGATAGTTTCTGATTTTTCCAGGAGTTAAGGATGATGGTGCGACAGGGTGGGCTCTTATGGAAAAGCGTAAGAATGCCTTATGTTTTGTGCTGCCTGTTGTTTAGCCTGACTCCAGGTTGTAAGGAGTCCGGTACGGGCAAAGATTCGGACGCGAAGCAGAACAGTCATCAGGGGCTGCGGCTTTCGCAGGACTCAGCTGATGAGACTCTCGCGCGGACCTTTGACTCGTCTGCGCAGGATATTTATACGATGAACCGGCAGGAACTTCAGAGAGTTCCTCCTTCAGATCTTCTCAGGGAAATCAGGATTCTGGAGCTCAGGAATCAGAGTGAAAAAAAAGAGCTTCTCTCTCTGAAAAGCTTCAACCGGATTTTGTGTCAGAGACTCGCGAGGCTCGAACAGGACTGTGTTGCCCATCTCTACATTACAGATGACCATGGACTCGATGAGCTTAATTGCACGAATCAGGAGAGTGGAAGCCCGATTCCTCCACCTGATATTAAGGTTGAGCTGATCAATGGTGAAGGCTTGTCATATGTTTTAATTGCAGATTCTTTATATATGACGAACGAGTTTACGGGGAATGTCAGCACGTCGCTTTCCTTCAGACGTACTGACAATAAGGTTGTTCGTCCTCCACGCTTTCGTGATCTTGAGTCGCTGAAGATTGCAGCAGTCAGGCCAGGGTCAGCTCAGATTGTCGATGGCCATATCTCTCTCGACAGAGACACTATACCGCCGCTCTCTTCTGGCTTTGGGATCAGAATTTCCATTAATGGAAAGGCATTAATGAAAGATTCGGAGCTGGTTGCCCCCGATGATCCTCATGATAACTGGTATTACAGAATCAGTCCGGAAGGCTTGCTGACTCTGGGACAGTCACCATCATGTCAGGTGACTCTTAAGGAGCTTCGGGAGCTACAGCAGCAGGTGGAACAGTAAGTAAAGCGACAGCGGAGGTCTTCTGATGACATCTGAAACTATATCCGGCGGATCTTTAAAATATGCTCTGATAATATGTTTTCTGGTTTTCATAGCTGTAAGCTGTGAAAAGAAACGGCCGGAATCATCAGACAGTGGTGCTGTGACCGCAGGTTCTGAAAGTTCTGCGGAGTCATCCGGAGAGGCAACGGAGACGAAGGGAAGTGATCAGACAGGGCAGGATATTGGGGTCGTGTCTGGTGTCGACAGTTCTCTGGTGGATCAGTTTTTACAGCTTGTTTCGGAAATCTCTGCGCGAGCGCCACTTCTCAACCGGGAAATGGATCTGCGTGGCAGGCTTCGTCTGGCTCTTGGAGCACAGGTTGGAGCAGGATGTATGCAGGATGTCCGGGTCAGAAGTATCGAAGTGATTATTGATGGGCAGAATGCAGGAGATATTCGTATTAGTGATTCTGTTCAGGATGTTGAAAGTCTGCCGCAGGGAAATGGTCAGAGTGTTTTTGAATTCAGCTTTGGAGACAGCCTGTTCTCACATGTTCTGACCTTTAGTAATGACGAGAAACGCAATGCCTTGTTCAGTCCGGGGACCAGAAAAACCTGGGTGCCGGAGTCTTCAGATTTTATGATCGGACAGATTCAGCGTATCCGGATCAGGAAATTATCCGGTAGCTTTGTAACAAGGGATCGCTGCGAAGGGGGTAATTTTTACTCATCTTGTAAGAACAAGCCTGAAGTCATCGAGCAGGATCGCTATTCTATCAGCAGTTTGAAAATTAAAGTCAATGGTGAGCTGATCTATGAAAGGGGAGGACTTTCCCATCTTTTTGCAAGGTATCCTGGGAACGGTGATCAGTACAGCAGTGTGGCTTATGGATGGAGTGATGATCATCTGAATATCAATGAAGCTTATGTCAGAATGAAGCAACGGGATGATTGTACATCGTTTCAATAGTTTAATTAAGGTCCTGACTTCTTTTCTTATGCTTTCTTTGATGATGACAGGGCTTCCTTCCTGTGCTCCAAAGAGACCAAGAAGCCTGATTCAGAATCATCTGTCGCTCAGAAAGGATAGAGCTGGAATGCTCTCCGCTACGAATGCAGAGAGTTCTGTTCTGAAGGGTGGCTCTTTCTGGCTGGCAGAACAGAACCGACCAGCCGTTGATCCTCTTAGCTTAAATCTGACACGCCTGACGATAGCCAGGCGTCAGATTTCCGGAGATATTTATCCCTTTATTTCTTTTGGGGCCGATGGCCTGGCAGATTATGCTAAATGGCAGATCTGTCCGCGGGGAACAGAGGGTTTCTGTCTTCATGGCATCTCTGTAAGCTCGGATATCCTTCCTGGCCCACTGGAAGCAGGAAAATATACTCTGACACTGCAACTGTGTGTTCATGAAGGCAGAAGCCTGAATCCTGGTGTTTTATGTGCTTTTCCTCAGCAGAGAGATTACGAGCAGCCTGTCAATAAGGGGACAACCAGGCAGCAGACTGAGAATTTGCAGCTACAGCGTTATGAGGCGGAGCTGAAAGCATTTGGCCCCATTCTTTATCAGATTTTACGTGATTTTCAAAAGGATTTTCAGTTTTGTCAGCAAGCGGGAAGTCCTTCAGTTCATGCTGATTTTGTGGAGATGGAAAGACAGGTGATTCGTGCAATTGAAATTCAGATTGAAAACCTTCTTAATCTTGGGGAGGCTTATCTGAGTGAGAGTCTGGCCAGTGTTCGTCTGGATGACTCGGACGATGAGCTGGCCCGTATTCTGGTTGCAGATGTTGATGAGGCAGAAGCCTTGTCGTCAGAGTACCAGCCAAAGGGGCTTTCTCTGACGACATCTCCTTCTTCGGAACAGACTGAGCGTAGCAGTGATGCTCTCATTACTTTTTTTCAGTCCAGGACTCATTCCTGGTCTGTCAGTGGCAGGCTTGTTCCTGATCTCGATATCAGAGCGGCGATTCTCGGTAGTAGCGGACTGACTTCCTCTCTCGCTTCAGGGCTTTATGAAAATCCGGAAGATAACGATATTCTCTTGATGCTTAAGCGGATTCTTCGCTCAGGGAAAAAGCAATCGGGTCAGGAACGAAGTAATGCAGGAATCTTTGCCGGGATTCTGACCTTAAAGGAAGATCTGTCGCTAAATCTGACTGCACAGAAGCAACGGGGGGAGCGTTATGCTCAGGGAGAGATGACACGGGCTATGCTTTTTCTGGCAAAACCAGAAGAACTGCCTTCCTGTCATGCATGGGAGAGGGCAGAAGCAGCCCTGGCTGCTGTTCGTAAAAGTATCAGGATCATCAGGGAACAGTTGGCCTCTCTCACAGAGAAGTCTCTGAATATAAGTCAATAAGTGATCCTGAAAAGTGATCCTGATTCTGCGGATCTTTTTACGGAAAAAGGATCAGGCATCCTTTCTTTCTCAGGCTATCCATTTGTCAAGAGTCAGACGGAAGCAACTACCATGTTTGCTTCCTTCAGCTCCGGCCTCCTGGCTGGAGACATCGATTTCTCCTCCGAATAAATCGATGTAGCGTTTCACAATGGGCATGCCAAATCCGGTTCCTTTTTCTCCAGCGGTCCCTGTCCGGGAGGTTTGGCTGTCTGTCTGAAATAATCCTTCCAGAATCGATTTGGGCATCCCGATTCCATGATCACGGATTTCGATGATGACTTTTTTTGAGTTTGTTTCACTAACATGAATGGAAACTTCCTCTCCTGCGGGGCTGAATTTGATGGCATTGGAAAGGATATTGTTAAAGACGCTGTGCCCAAAAGCAACCGGATCAGCACGGACAGAGATCGCAGGAGAGCTCATATGTACAGCTAAATGGATGTTTTTATCCTCGAGGCTTTCTCGGAAAGCAAAACGGGCTTGCTCAATTGTAGCGCAGAGATCCACGCGCTGAAGGCTTACTTTCTTTTTACCTGAAGAAACAGCTTCCAGCTCAAGAATATGCTGAATCAGCTCTTTTTGAAGGTTGATTGCATGTGCGATTCTTTTCCATAGTTTTTCATGTTTGTCCTGACCGGATTCACGTTTTTTATGAAGTTCGACGCAGCCGGAAATGATATTAATATAATTTTTGAGGTCATGGGAAAGGGTCCTGACAAGAGCATTTTTTTCGGAGACAAGATAACTCAGATTTTCATTTGCCTTCCGTAATTCTCCTGTACGTATCTGCACTTTTTCTTCAAGAGATTCTGCAAAATCCTGAAGTTGTTTGCGACTTGCTTCCAGGGCAAGCAGGTTGTCATAAGCGCGAAGGCAGACTGTTGTCAGTCCCCACATCTTATGATGCGTCAGATCTGTTTTCAGCCGATAATCGTTGATATCATATCTTTGGATGATGTCTTCTTCAGGCGCATAACCAGGCTGCCCTGTCCGGATTACGATTCTGATCAAAGAGTTTTTCAGATCGCTCCGGATATATTCGACAAGATCAAGGCCTGCCTGTGTAGATTCCATGACGACATCGAGGAAAATCAGAGCAATATCGTGCACGGATGTCATGATGAGCTTAGCTTCTTCGGCGCTGTATGCAGAGTAAAATTCAATGGGTCTGGAAAGATATCGATAATTTTGTAATGTAAACCGTGTGACTGCATGAATCTGTTCTTCGTCGTCGACAATCAGAATTTTCCATGGCGGCTGAGATGAATGATCCGAACGTGTCGTTTCATCATGATCGGCCTCTTCTTCTGCTTCTGGTGCGAACATGACCAGATCATCCTGTATATTCTCAGCAGCTAAAATATTCATTTTATGTCCTCAGTCTCAAGAATTACGGTCTGCTGACGAGATCAGCCTCTTTAGCTTCGTCGAAAATGGTGAAATTTTTCCAGTAGATTTAATACCCATGTTTTTGTTTGTGTTTTTTTCCAGACGCCTGCTACATATTTGTTTGCTTCACTCATGGTCGGATATGGATGAATGGTCCCGAGAATCTGGTTGAGTCCGAAGCCATGTTGCATAGCTGCAACAAATTCTGTGTTTAGCTCTCCTGCATGATGAGACACGATGGTTGCCCCCAGAATCCGCCCCCTGGAAGAGCCTTTTTCCGTCAGTACTTTTACAAAACCATGGGCCTCTGAATCTGTCAAAGCCCGATCCAGATCATCGATCCCATAAACGTTTCGATCATAATCAATCCCCTGTTCTCTGGCATCTTTTTCATTCAGGCCAACATGGGCGATTTCAGGATCTGTATAGGTCACCCATGGAACAACCTTATAATTAACACGAAAACGGACCATTGGTCGGAATAGAGCATTGACGGCGGCATAATATGCCTGGTGGGCGGCCATGTGAGTAAATTGCCATGGTCCTGTCACATCTCCGGCTGCAAATATATTTTTTTTATTTGCCCTGAGGTAATCATCGACATCTATGGTCCCGTCCTTTCTGAGGCAGATGCCAAGACTTTCCCAGTCTGTCCCGTTTGTCCTTGCTTTACGACCGACAGCAATCAACAGAGAATCAAATGCAATGCGTTGTGCTTTTGTGCCATCTGAATCCTCGCAGATCAGGTAGGTCTGATTGGCATCAGACTCAACGGCAATTGCTTTGTGACCTGTCAGGATACGAATGCCTTCTTTGTGGAATCTTGTTCCGATAAAGGCTGCGACATCTTCGTCTTCACGCATCAGAATCCTGGGAAGTTGCTCCGCTATAGTGACGTCAGAGCCCAGTCTGGAAAAGGCCTGAGCCAACTCACAACCGATCGGTCCAGCTCCAAGGATGACAAGTTTTTTTGGTAATTCTTGAAGGCTCCAGAGGTTGTCAGATGTCAGATAACGGATCTTGTCGAGTCCGGTGATGGGAGGGATGAATGGCTCAGCCCCTTGTGCCAGAACAATGTTTGCTGTTTTCAGGATACGGTCCCCAAGCCTGACGGTGTTGCGGTCAATAATTTCGGCGGTTCCATGAAGACACTCAACACCGAGCTTTGTGTAGCGATCTGTGCTGTCATGTGGTTCAATTGCGTGGATGATTTTGCGGGTTCGTTCCATAATATCTGAGAATTTTAGTTCATAGTTGAGCTTATGGACACCCAGTTCTTTATGGCGTTTCAGATTATAAACGAAATTTGCACTTCGGATCAGGGCTTTCGATGGGACACAGCCTGTGTTGAGACAGTCTCCTCCCATTTTGTCTTGCTCTATCAGGGCGACCCTGGCTTTGACAGCGGCAGCAATATAACTTGTGACCAGTCCGGCAGCTCCTCCACCAATCACGATCATATTATATGAGCCAGACATAGGACCTCCCGTTTAGAAAAAGAGCCTGTTCCTCCTTTTTTCAGGGCCATGTATTACTCGTGTCATATAATTTTTTTATATAGCACGATAAACCCTATATCAGATAAGAAGGAATCACATATTTCCTCTGGACCAGAAGATGTCATCTGGCCATGGCATCTTCTACATCTTCTTTGAATGATGAGACGAATTCTTCTGAGGCAAACTGGAGAGGTTTATTGACAAATCCTCTCGCTCCAAGATGCAGAGCCTCCGTGATCATGGAAGCATCTTTTATCGCACTGACGACGAGAATTCTGGCATCAGGGCATATTTTTATAATTTCCCGTATCGCTTCGACACCACTTTTGTTGGGCATGGTAAGATCGAGTGTCATCAGGTCGGGCTTTTGATTTTCAAAGATCCGGACAGCATCATTACCATCAGCTCCCTGTGCCAGCACCTCAAAATGCATGGTATCTTCAAAAAATTTTTTCATCTGCATACGAATTAAAAGTGCGTCATCGACAATTGCTACAGTTGGCATTTGATATAGCTCCTGAAGATAGATCCGCTTTCCATTGTATCATGTCATCTGCTTTTGCTTCGAATTCTCGTATCAAAGAGATGATCTGAGCTATACTCGAATAAGTAAAATGACAAGCACGTGCTGAGTTATTGAGATTGTGAGGGCAGAGGCATCCTATGAATGCGGAACACATGAAAAATCTGAATCGTATCTATAGTAAATTGATTTTATCTCTTTTTTCAAAGAATTTTGAAACAACAGAGATCTGTCAGGCTAAGTCAATCCCTGATTTTCCATCTAAATATATGGTACAGATCGCTCTCAGAAACAGATCTTATCAGATTTCAATGATCCTGGGTGTTCCTCAGGATACTTCTGATTATATTCTGAACGGAGTGTGTGCATTTCCTGATAATCCTGAAGAAAAAGATGAATTGATCCGCTCGGCTTTTGGTGAGTTGTGTAATAGCGTCGCTTGTGAGTTTTCAATTATGGGACTGACGATTAGTGATTATGGTAAACTTCTGCCAACGCCACCTCTGGTCTGGGTAACAGAATCTATGACACCCGACTTTATTCCTGCTGACGGGCTCTCCGGAGAGCTTCATTCAGATCATCAGATTCTTTATACTTATCTTTCAGCAATGAAATCGATGCATCATTCAGGAAACTGGAGCCCAACCAGAACGTTATCCATTTATGATCCGCACAGCACAGAGAATGAAACATGATGGTCTGCTCGTTTTAACGGCGGGGACCAAAAAATGTCCGGGTGCTCAGATAAGAGGAAAGGTATTGGTTAAATAAAGATTTTGACCAGAGCCTGGTCAGAGCTTCCCATGATGATTCTTCATCAGGGAAAATGCCTAAAACAGATCCGTTTTCGTTGATCATAATCCACGAGATCCTGTCTGTATCAAGTGTGGAGCTTCCTGTGATGGGGAGCATCTCTTCTTCAGGGGAGGCTTCGATTCCGGGAGGGCTGTGTAATCGGAGCCATCCGTCTCCCGGAGTGCTTTGTTCAGAGCCAAAAACCAGGAGTTGCCAGGACAAATGAGTCTGACTTCGATGCTTCAGATGAAGCTCTGCCCAGGACTGCACCTGACGGAAGCGTTCTTGCTGGCAGCGCACGCAATCCTTGGGCACAAAAGCCAGCAATGAAATCATATTTCTGAGGCTGCTTTTTGTAAAAGGGTTGCCATCTTCTGTGACAAAATAAAAATCATCGCTTTCATTAAGTACTTCTGGCTGTCCGGATTGATTGTTCTGTTGGTGGTGGTAGAGGATAAACAAAAGGGGGATGGACAGAAACAGCGCCATCAGACAGGAACGTCGGATAGCGACTTTATGTTTAGGGTTCACCGCATGACCTCATCGTTTAGCAGACCGGGAACATAGTCTAAAAAGATCTGCGCGTAACTGCAAGCGTTGTTGCAGCTTTTTAATTCCCATCATCAAAGTCTGAAAGTTCGGGTTCGCACGGACAAGGTAGGCTGGACGGAGCTTTCCATTTCCTCTCAGCCGTGGAATATGGATAATGATCGGGAATGAATGTCGCTTACGTGAGCAACGAGTGGAAAAGGGGTTTGATGATGAGGGTAGCAGCGAATGGGCTTCCAGCTGTGTTTTTTCTGGCAGGCAGCATGCTGCTTATGCCAGGGATTGCGTTTGGGATGGAAGGACATGCAGACCCGGTTGTTCCGGTCTTGCTGGGTCTTGTGGTTTTGTTTGTGGCAGCAAAAGTCGGAGGAATTTTTGCAGGCCGCTTAAATCAGCCGGCAGTTCTTGGTGAACTGGTTTTTGGTATATTGCTTGGGAATTTGCGAATATTTGGTTTCAGGGCTCTTGATTTTATTGCCCAGGAAGAGATTTTTACCATCCTTGCCGGGATTGGGGTTGTGCTGCTTCTCTTTGAAGTGGGGCTTGAGTCAAGTATCAGTGAGCTTCTTGGTGTCGGCAGTGTTTCTGCTGTGGTTGCAGTGATTGGTGTTGTGGTTCCTTTTGCTCTTGGCTGTGGTGTCAGTTATTTATTTCAGCCGGATAAGTCGCTTTATATTCATGCCTTTGTCGGTGCGACCTTGTGTGCAACCAGTGTTGGCATTACGGCCAGAGTTTTTAAGGATCTTGGAAAACTTCAGACGAAGGAAGCCAGGATCATTCTTGGTGCTGCGGTCATTGATGATGTTCTTGGTCTGATCATTCTGGCAGTGATTTCGGGAGTGATAGCCAGTGTTGCCGCCGGTCATGGCAGTGATGATTTCAGCCTGATGTCTATGCTGTGGATTGCTGTAAAAGCGATTGGTTTTCTGGTTGTCTCGATTCTGGTGGGAGGGCGGATTGCACCTGCTCTTTTCAGGTTCGGAGCACGCCTGAAAATGGAAGGAATGCTCTTATCTTTATCGCTCTCGTTCTGCTTTTTTCTGGCATGGCTGGCCAGTCAGGTTGGGCTCGCTCCGATTGTCGGGGCATTTGCTGCCGGGCTGATCATTGATGGTGCTGGTTTTCCAAAGTTTTTTGGCCATGACGAACCAAGCCTTGAGCATCTGATCTTTCCTTTATCTAAGTTTTTTGTTCCGGTCTTTTTTGTTCATATGGGGATGCAGGTTGATCTGACAACGTTTTCTGAATTATCTGCAATTCTTTTTGGTCTGGCCTTATCTTTCATGGCGATTCTGGGTAAGCAGCTGTGTGGGTTTGGTATTTTCGGAGCAGAAAATCGCGGTGTTGACCGACTGACCATTGGCATCGGGATGGTCCCGAGAGGGGAGGTTGGACTGATTTTTGCGGTGATTGGAGCTGGCCTGTCGCTTGATGGCAGACCTGTGATCGATAAGCCTCTTTATTCAGCAATTGTTCTGATGGTGATGGTCACAACGATGCTGACGCCACCGGGACTTACATGGTCCCTGAATCGGGCAAGGCGAGGCTGAAGCATGTGTTTACTGCATGCTGTCTTTTTCGCCAGGAAGGGCCGTTTCAGCGGCGAGTAGTGTTGTTAGTTTTTCACGCATATTGGGGTCCGCCAGGGCTGCATTGATTCTGAATTCCAGGGGGGTCCGTTTTTCAAGTTGTTCTTTCCAGAACTGATCGGACATAGAATCCAGGATCTCCCCGATAAATTCTCCCGGATCGAATTGTCTGACTCCGCGATCCCTGAGCTGATTCATAAACTGGCAAAAAGGATGGTCTGCCGAGCTGCTGATCACACAGCGTGTTTTTGTCAGCTGGCTGGCCTGGCTCTTATGCTTCTTTTTTGCTGAGCTGCTTTCTTCTGGCAGAATGTTTGTGTTCGCCTCTGATTCTGCTGCTGCTTTTTCTTCCATATCCGGACTCCTCAATGATAACAGATACAGGACCTTCATTGAGGGAATAGTTATATCAGAACTTCTTGATTCTGAAAGCCTGCTGCTTTTTCCGGCTCCGGATTCGGGATTGATTATGGCCTGTCTGAGTTGCACATTTCGTTCATTTATATCCTGAAAAGGAAGAAGAATTATCGGAGCTTATTTTGACCATAAAAAATAATGACATTTTTGCTTCCTGTCCAGGTGCAATTTTTGCTATGTTCTTGTGTGAAGTTTTACTAAAAATCGAGTGATTTTGCTTATAACCTGTTGAAATAATTTAGAAAAGGTTGTACTATGAAACGATTATCTGCTGTGTTGTTTATCTTTTTTGTGAGTCGTCTGCTGCTGGGGGCGGACAATCCTGATCTCGGTAAAACTCCACTTATTCTTGCTCTGGAGTCTGGCCATCTGAGTGCCTTGGAGATGCTGCTCAGGGCTGGTGCTGATCCGGATAAAGAAGATGATGATGGCCTCCTCCCTCTGGTTGTGGCCATGCAGCAGCAGGAGGCGGAATTTATGCAATATCTTCTTACCTATGGCGCAGCGGTGAATAAGCAAAATAAGGATGGCTGGGCTCCTTTGCATTTTGCAGTGAGGTCCGGAGTCAGGGCTGATGCAGAGTGGCTCATCGATCGTGGAGCTGATGTGAATCTGGGGGATCATGATGGCTACAGCCCCCTTCATTTTGCCGTGGAACATCAGAAGAGAGATATGGCTGAGTTGCTTCTCGATCGTGGAGCTGATGTGAATCTCGGGAATAAGGATGGCTGGGCTCCTTTGCATTTTGCAGTGAAAGGTCAGAGCAGAGACTTTGTAGAATTTTTCCTCAAGCGCGGGGTTCCTGTAAATCAGCTGACGACCGGAAAACAGTTTACTCCACTTTATCTGGCAGTGAATCATGGGCTGACCGATAAAGTGGAGCTTCTGCTTCAGTATGGAGCAGATGTGAATCTACCCTCCAGGCTTTATGGAAGGGCCCCTCTCCATGCTGCATCATCTTGGGGTTTAAATCCTGACCTTGTTGACAGGCTTATTCAGGCTGGAGCGGATATAGAGGTAAAAGATGATTATGGTTACACCCCTCTTTTCATAGCTATTTCTTATGAGCAGCCTGAGCTTGTAGAAAGATTGCTCAGAGCTGGAGCGAATATGTATCAGACGGATAATTGTGGCGAAAGCCCTCTCCAGCTTGCAGAGAAAAGGGGAAATGCAGCGATTCAGGCGCTTCTTGAAAAGCATGATAGAAACAGACAGGATAGAGCTGTCGAGAGCCCTTCTGCCAAGCGCAGGAAAAAAATCTGATTCGTGTGGAGAAGTGGGAGATAAATAAAGTCAGAGACTCTGAAACAGCGAAGCAAGGATGATGAGGAGAGTCAGGGGAATAAGATAGCGAATATGGAAACTCCAGTAAGGCGCCAGGCGCCGGAATCCCGGAGCCCCCTGACTGAGTTCTTCTGCTGCATGATGAGTTCCCCACTTCCAGCCAACAAAAATCGCCAGAAGGAGTCCTCCTATCACCATGGCGAGGTTACCCCAGATAAAGTCCATGATTTCATAAACACCGCGGGTGTTGCTGTTGAGTCCGGCACTGATCTGACTTAACCAGGAGCAGGCACCTCTGGAAAGTGCAGCCGGAATACTGATCAGAAAGGCCAGGGATCCCACCAGAGCGACGCATGTTTTTCTTGTCCAGCCCGTCTGCTGCATCAGAAATTCTGATGGGATTTCCATAAGTGCAATGCAGGTGGTCAGGGCTGCAAAGGCCAGGATGACAAAAAAACAAAAACCGAAAAAGTGACCAAAAGGAAGCTGATAAAAAATTTCGGGCATAACATCAAAAATCAGCCCGACTCCCTGATGGTCCGGATGCCGGTTCATGGCAAATAAAGAGGGGAAGATAATCAGTCCTGCCAGTAGTGCCGTGAGCGTATCAAAGAGGCTGATGCATACCGCAGAGCTGATGAGATTATCCGTTTTCTTTGTGTAACTTCCGTACGTGACAAGAACGGCTTCACCAACACACAGGGAGAAAAAGGCCTGGCAAAGGGCCGAGAGGATAACCTGTGGCGAGAGCCGGGAAAAGTCTGGCTTCAGATAATAGCTGAGGCCCGCCATGCTTCCTTCAAGAGTCAGTGAGCGAATTGCCAGAAGGATCAGCAGAAAGACAAGAGCAGGCATGAGGATTTTACTGAAACGTTCAATGCCTTTTTGTAAACCCTGCATGACAATGATGCAGGATAGTATCTGAAAAATCAGTGTCAAAGGCAGGATAAATGCAGGTTGCCGGGCAAAGTCATCAACAGGGATATGATGGCCGCTGATCATCATGGCGCTGTAACCGAGGGTCCAGCCAGCGACAACAACATAATAAGACTGAATAAAAAAAGCTGTAGCAATTCCTAAAAGGCCTGCAAATTTCCACCAGCTGCCAGGAGCCAGCTCTTTGATTGCATCGAAGGGATTTTTTCCTGTATTGCGACCAATTGCGAATTCAACAAGAATGAGTGGCAGGCCAAGGAGAAGGACACAGAGCAGATAGACGAGAACAAAAGCTGCGCCGCCATTTTGCGCTGTGATATAAGGAAACCTCTGAATATTTCCAAGCCCTACCGCAGCGCCGGAGGTCGCAAGAATAAATCCAAGGCGGGAACCCCACTTGTCTTTCTTCCTGCCCTCTTTTGCTCCCATAGACTGACCTCTTCAGACTGATGACTGCGACAGATAAGCCTGTCGCAGGATATGATATCCGGGCCCTCGATGCTGTGACCCCGAAAGGGATCAGATTTCAGTGGAACCTTCAGCAACATTCCTGACCCGTGAGCCGTGATGACCATTTATGCCCGAAGGGCAGATCGGGAGCAAGTTGGAATCTCTTGCGGTCAATAAGATGTTGTTTATATTGTTTAAACAACTTATATTTTGAGAAAATTGTCAACCATTTCTTTCAGGTCACTGCTGAGTTTTTCCTGGGACTGAATACTCAGGAGCTGCTGCCTGATAAGATCCCGGCAGGGTTCTGTCATTTTGTGCCAGCTCTGAAAGGCCCGGCAGAGATGAGCGGCCATCTGGCGGTTGCTCTGATCCAGGGTCAGAATCTCTTTAACGATCAACGCGTATCCTGAGCCGTCTTTCTGGTGGAAGGCGGCAAGATTCCGGTGGCAAAAGACAGACAGGACAGATCGCATCCTGTTTGGATTATCGAGACTAAAGGCATCATGGTTCATGAGCCTGCGAATGTCCTCAGCCGGATGTTCCAGAGGGAGGGATGCCTGGAGAGCGAACCATTGATCAATCGCCAGAGGGTCGTTTTTCCACTGTGTGTAAGACTCATCCAGGTAAGCCTGCCGTGTTTCTTCTGACTGGATCTGGCACAGAAGGCGAAGAGCTGCTATTTTATCTGTCATATTGACGGAACTTCTGTACTGCCGGAGTGCGAAATCCTGCTCAGCCTGGGTACTGTGGCAGATGTAATGGAGGCATGTATTTTTCAGCGCTCTGCGGCCGATGGATTCGGCAGAGAGGTCGAAGCTTTCATTTGCATACTGCTGCCAGATGTTTTTCAGGCTTTCCTGATGCTGACTGGCAAGATGCTGTGTGAGTCTGTTCCTCGCCTGGTGGATAGCCTGAGCATCAATCAAAGCAGACTGATTGGCGATCGTCACCTCTGAGGGAAGGGTTAGCACATGCGCCCTGAACGCAGGATCAAAATCAGGGTTTTGCAGGACAGAGCCGAAGGCTGTCGAAATATGCTCCGGAATGCTGCTCTGTTGACCGCTACGGATGTGTTCAGAGAGTTTCAGGAGGCAGTCCATATAAAGGGTTTGTGCGGCATTCCAGACACTGAAAGGGTCACTGTCATAACGCATCAGAAAAGCCAGGTCATGGTGATCGTGAAATGAACGGACCCGGACCGGAGCGCTGAAATTACGGAATAATGAAGGGCAGGGCTTTTGTGACATCCCCTCCAGATGGAAGGTCTGTTGCTCCTGAGTGAGGACAAGGGTCGTTTCCATGACGGGATTTTTGTCTTCATG
This sequence comes from Deltaproteobacteria bacterium, assembly GCA_020635195.1. Classification (GTDB taxonomy): domain Bacteria; phylum Bdellovibrionota_B; class Oligoflexia; order Oligoflexales; family Bog-1112; genus JACKAG01. The sequence continues at coordinate 22,648 of JACKAG010000021.1, forward strand.
TTCTCTGAGCGTAAAAGGCTGAGCTTCTCCGGAAGGGCTGAGAAGGCCCAGAGTTACCGGTATCACTCTGGCTGCCATGATCTGATCGGGGCAGGCCCCCTGCCTTGTCTCCTGATGAAAGATCAGCTCATATGTCTGTTCTGTCGGGTTCCACTTTTCTTCAACGGTGACGACAGGGGTTCCGGCTTCTGTGTACCAGAGCATAAACTGATCAAGGTTCATAGCACTGGCCTCTGCCATGGCCTGAACAAAGTCTTCCTGACAGACGGCCTGTCCGTCGAAGTACCTGAAATAGAGGTCCATCCCTTTTAGAAAATGTTCTTTTCCAATCAGAGTCTGCAAGAGGCGGACAACTTCGGCCCCCTTGTTATAAACGGTTGCAGTATAGAAATTATTGATTTCCTGATAGCTGGATGGACGGGGAGGGTGAGACAGAGGTCCGTCATCTTCAGGCCATTGCTGCTGCTGAAGTTGTCTGACCTCTTCAATCCGTATAACGGCTCTGGAATACATATCAGCAGAGAACTCCTGGTCTCTGAAGACGGTCAGGCCTTCTTTCAGACAAAGCTGGAACCAGTCCCGGCATGTGACCCGGTTGCCGGTCCAGTTGTGAAAGTATTCATGGCCAATGACAGCCAGAATGCTCTGGTAAGCTCCGTCCTGGGTGCTCTCCGGACTGGCGAGGACGAGGGCAGAGTTAAAAATATTGAGGCCTTTGTTTTCCATGGCTCCCATATTGAAATCAGAAATGGCGACGATCTGATAGTGGTCGAGATCGCACTCAAGACCAAAGACATCTTCGTCCCAGCGCATGGCTTTTTTCAGGCAGTCCATGGCATAGGTGCATTTGCTGATTTCTTCCTGTCTGGCGTGGATGGAAAGTCTGATCTGCCGTCCGGAGCGGGTGGTATATCTGTCTTCAAGAGAGGATAGTCTGCCGGCAACCATGGCGAAAAGATAGCATGGTTTGGGGAAGGGATCTTCCCATGTGGCAAAATGGCGGCCCTCTGGCAGCTCTCCTGAGCTGGTACAGTGGCCATTGGAAAGCAGGCTTGGGTATCTGCTCTTGTCTGCTTCCATCCGGACACTGAAGGTTGCCATGTTGTCGGGCCTGTCCAGATACCACGTGATTTTCCGGAAGCCCTCTGCCTCACACTGGGTGCAGAGAGTTCCGCAGGAGGAATAGAGTCCTTCGAGAGAAAGGTTCTTTTCTGGGTTGATCTGACAGCGTGTTTCCAGGAGCAGTTCATCTCCGGGAGAGTAGATGGTCAGTATGTCGTCTTCCTGATGGTAGCTTTCAGAAGCAGCAGGGACCCCGTTGATCAGGATGCTTGTCATGTTCAGGCCGGACCCATTCAGAGAGAGCTTGTTATTCTCCCCAGGAGCTGCGCGTGAGTTTTTCCGGATATGGAGGGTTGCTTTGACTTCTGTCATCTGCTCAAAAATACTGAACGTCAGCTCAGTATGGAAAATATGGTACGGAGCAGGCTGGTAATCGGAAAGCAGTATGCGTTTATGTTTGTTTGTCGCTGTCATATCAGATCCTTACTTTTTTCATACGATCTCAGGGACTTGTCAGATCGCTTGTTTTGCCTGAGGAATTCTGCCCTATTATATACGCAATTATACGCATGAGTCTTCCGCCTGACCAGGTTGACAGAGAAGTGTCCGGATGTTAGATCTGATGCTGATTTATCCTGGACGGATCTTTGATCTGCTTTTAAGTCACATATTTCGGATACAACAGCTGGAATTGCAGCTGGATACGATATAAATTCTGAAGGTCAGAGATTATGCCAAAGGTTACAATAACAACAGATAAACTCACTCTTGATGTAAAAGACGATTATCCTTTGATCGATATGTGTGAGCAACATGAAACGTCGATTCTTTTCGGGTGCCGCGATGGCGCCTGTGGTGCCTGTATGATCCGGGTGATCGAGGGGATGGATCATCTGAGCGAGATGAAAGAAGATGAGAGAGACTTTCTTGAGACGATGGCAGCTCGTGAGGATGAGCGTCTGGCCTGTCAGTGTCGGGTCAGGGGTGATGTGGTCATAGAAGTCTCTGAGTAGAAAAGCAGAGGCTACCGTGTCCGGATCTCCTGTTATATTTCCCCGCCGTCTCAGCTGTGAGAAGAGAATCAGGCTTGCAGATGAGGTCTTTACACGTCTCAGAGAACAGATGCCAGAGCCGCGTTGTGAGCTTTATCATCATACTCCGTTTCAGCTGCTGGTTTCGGTTGTTTTATCGGCTCAGACAACGGACCGGATGGTCAACCGCTGTATGGAGCCTGTTTACCGGAGTCAGCCAGATTTTGGTCCGGAACATATCCTGACGCTTGGGCGGGACAGGGTGCTGAATCTCATCCGCTCGGTTGGCCTTGCCCCGACAAAAGCAGAGAATCTCTGCCTGCTTTCCTCCATGATTCTTGATCAATACCAGGGCAGGGTCCCTGACACACGGGAAGCTCTTGAGTCTTTGCCTGGAGTTGGCAGAAAGACCGCAAATGTCATCCTTGCAGAAGTTTATCATCAGCCGACACTCGCCGTGGATACTCATGTGTGCCGGGTGGGAAGGCGGCTCGGTCTGCATCGGGAATCTGCCCCCCTGAAGGCAGAAAAAGCCCTTCTTTCTGTCATTGCCGGGAGCTGGCTGCCAGCAGCGCACCATTGGCTGATACTTCATGGCCGTTATACCTGTACAGCTCGTCAGCCACGTTGCCACGATTGCTCTCTGAGTGATCTGTGTCCGTCAGCCGGGCAGGCAGGAAGTCGTATCTCCTGAGGGAAATATGCTGAAGTTTCCCGGGCAGTTTGCATAGGCCGGAGCTTGCCTGATGAAGCGGATTTTTTTCTGTTTCATATATCCCGGTATTTCCCCTCTCCTTGACATCAGATTTTGCTGGCACTTATCATAAAAAAAACATGTGACGGTTCTGGGGTGCTTTGTTTTCTCTGCTGTCTTTGGGGAGATCTGTCATGGACCATGTTTCGCTAACAGAATTTCTGATGTGGTGTTCTGTCGTCAATGGATCTTTGCTTGGATTCTGGCTGATTTGCTGGATGATGATGCCTGATGTCATTTATAAGCTACACAGTCACTGGTTTTCTTTGCCAAGGGAGCAGTTTAATCTGGCTCTTTACTGCTTTTTTGGTTTGCTTAAGATATTTTTTATTATCTTTAATCTTGTTCCATATCTTGCTTTACGGATAATGACATGAAGGTCTGTATGATCTTCATGTCTTTTTTTTATGTTTTTCGGTGCAACTGATGCAGCATGAAAGTATTTCCCTCTGTATCAAAAGCGACAGCGATTTTACAGACAGGTGATTCAAATAAGTCCAGCTTAAACTGAACCCCCTTTTCTTTGAGCTGACAGAGCAGATTTTCGATGTTCTCCACTTCAAAAGCGATACTGGCTCCGGCTGTATCCGATGGGGATACGCCATCGATCATTGAGGTGATGGCAAAGCATCCGCCTTCCGGAAGGTCAAATTCAATCCATTTTCCGTTGCCCATTTCCTTATATGAGCCGAGTCCTAGCGTCTGGCTGTAGAATTCTTTTGCCCTGTCTATATCCGTGACCGGATACATGGTGAACGCAACTTTTTTAAACATAAAAAACCTCCTGCATTTATCATACTCACTTCAATGGATAAGTACCAGATTATGAAAAGTTTGATCCTGATAAAAAGAAAAAAGCTGATTTTTTGTTATGCTTGCATAAAAAATATCATGTTTTTATAGACTTCTGAAGTTTACATAGATCCATTTTGCGATATTTTTATAAGTATATCCATATGTTTGATGGTTTTATGACTTATTTTTAAGTGTTTTTTTTATTCTGTTTTTTAAAGTTATCATATGTCATTAAAACACTGAAAATTACAGTGTAATATATACATATCTCTAAAAAAAACTTAAAAAAATATGAAAAATTGCTTGTCATAGGTCGTCATCTTCGACTATGGTTGGTGACTGGCTTTATAGTGAACAAAGCTATGGGCTATGTGTTTATGGTGTGATTTTATCTATATAATATCTGAAATGGGGGGTTGATGTCAGATAAAGGTCAGTATTCTTCGGGTTTATATGGGTTTTGTGAGAAGTACAAGACAACGTTGTCGGATGTATCTTCTCGTAAGCGTTTTTTGTGTAAATTTTCGACTTTTCAGATGTCTTCTCTTGGAATTCTTCTGATTGCAATTGCCTCTGTTTTTTCCGCTGAGTATCAGTCT
>JACKAG010000022.1 GCA_020635195.1 Deltaproteobacteria bacterium
CCCGTCCTCTAAGAAGCTGTTTGAAAAGTCTCTTTATAGTCGCTTGAGCATTACCTGAACCATCGATATATAAATCATTGCTTCTGACGATGTAGTTAGAAGTTCGTAGTCACGACTATGTCGTCGATAATTTGAAATCCAAGCGAATGTGCGTTCTACTACCCACCTTCTTGGTAGAACAACAAAACCCTTCTGATCTGGATCTTTCTCGATAATCTCGATTTTACGATGGAAAATTTTGCGAACCTTTTCGACAAACTGACCTCGATAACCACCATCAGCCCAAATAAGAACGAGTTGGGTGAGAGCGTTTTTTATCCGATTGAAAACAAGTATACCTCCATCTCGGTCCTGGATATCGGCAGAATGGACGACAACGGCAATGAGCAATCCCATCGTATCAACCAAGATATGGCGCTTTCGGCCAAGGATCTTTTTTCCAGAATCGTAGCCACGAATTCCACCAACGGTACTGCATTTGACGCTCTGTGAATCGATAGCGCCAGCACTTGCCTGAAATGCGCGACCCTCGCGCTTTCTCAAACGTTTCCTCAAGATATCGTTTATTTTTTTTCCACAACCCGGAATTTCTCCAGTCGCGAAAGTAAGAATACACAGTCTGCCACGGAGGAAAATCTCCTGGGAGGTCACGCCACGAGCATCCAGTCCTATTTATATAAAAGATGGCATTTACGATTTCGCGCAGGTGAGTCTCCCTCGGTCGTCCTCCAGGAATAGCAGGAGGCAAGAATTCCTTGATTACAGACCAACGCTTATCACTTAAATCTGACTGGTATACTTTCCTCACTTTTCCCCTCCGCCAATGTCAGGATGGGAAATAATACCAGCAAAACCTAGATTTTACAGCTTTTCAAACAGCTTCTAAGAAATAGCATCATTTTTTGACAGTTGCCAAAGCAAATTTTCAAGGATTCTAGAGCTGTGGCTAATGATAAAATAGCTGAAAAGATACGAGCAGCACTAAAAGGTAAGCATGGCATCACTGAAAAGAAAATGTTTGGTGGTCTCTGCTTCTTGCACAACGGTAATATGTTGTGTGGTGTTGCAAAAGGTAAGATGGTTGCAAGAGTTGGACCTGACGCTTATGAGTCAGCTTTGAAACAGAAAAATGTTACTGAGATGGACTTCACAGGAAAACCACTTAAAGGAATGGTTTATATTCTTGAATCTGGAACTAAAAGAAAAGATTCGGTCAAGAAATGGGTAGAGAATTCGTTGGAGTTTACCAAGACTTTACCGAAGAAATAGTCAACAAGAGTATGAGTAGCTTTACCATCTTAAGAAACAAAATGTAAGATGAAACCAAGACGACATCACTATTGTCCAGCAGGATACTTAGCTAACTTTTCTCACCCCTCTGAGCGTAGAGGAAAGCTAATTGTAACTGACGCTAAAAATGGCAGTCAAAGACCATCAACCCCCGATAATGAAGCTCACCAGAGAGATTTCTATCGTATTGATGTTAACAATGAGGATGACCCCTTCATTTTAGAAAGCGAATTTGAAAAAATAGAATCTCCAGCACTCGCCTCTATCAAAAGAATTATTCAGTCCAATGAGATGCCTGTTGGTGAAAACCTCAATTGGATAATAAATTTTATTGGTCTTTTAGCTGCTAGAGTTCCAACAATTAGAAAAAAGTGGGAAAACTTTGAAACAGACATCTATTTAAAAACTCTGCAAATGTTTACAACGTCAAAAGCTTCTTTCAATTCAGTAGTTTCAAATCTTGGCAAAGAAGGTGAGAACATAGATGTTACATTTGAAGAAATGAAAGAGTTTATTGACAATGAAAGATTTAAAATTGATATACCCAGAAACAGTTCTGTAGAAAGAATGCTGCATTCAGCAGCAGCAATTATCGATTTATTGCAACATAGAAAATGGTCACTGATAATAGCTGACTCAAATTATGAATTTATAACTTCTGATAATCCTGTCGTTTTAAAATGGATAAAAAATGTCAAAGGTTTTTTTGGTCCTGGGTTCGGCTTAAGTAATACTGAAGTATCTTTGACTATATCGCCAAAACATATGCTTCTTGGAGTCTACGAGGATATACAAGGTGTTTTTAAAGTGAATGACTTCGGAGTTGCCTCTGTGAATGAGTATCTTCATCTTACAGCAGACCGTTGGATTTATTCAAATTCAAACAATCCTTGCACTGTTGATGAAAATCAAAATATTGTCTCAATAATTGATAAATTGAAGTCTCGCAAAAAAAAGTAGAATACATCTTATTATTCATTCTCAATAACTCTACAAACAGGACCACTACAGGCCATGCACTTACCATCAATCTTGAGCATTCCATCAGAGATAGACATTTTCTCAGATTTTAAATTGACACTAGTTCTGCAATCACCACACCAAACATTATTCAAAATCTTCATTCTGACTTCATTAGGTATGGATTCCCATCTTTTCTTTGCCTGTGGTGTTGTCTCCATACTATTCCTTTTGGTCAACAATTGCATCAGCTTCAACTTCAATCAGCATAGCTGGGTCAATCAAAGCTTTTACTTCAACTATTGATGTAGCTGGCGGATGCTCACCAAAATATTCCAGATGAGCTTTACCAAACTCTTCCCAGCGGCTAATGTCAGTCACAAACATTCTGGTTCTGACAATATTGGGTAAATCAGTTCCGAGGTCTTTCAAAGTTTTCTTGATAAGGTCAAAACACTTGCAGGCTTGCTGGTAGGCATCATCTGGAGCAAAAGTGGAGCCATCATCATTTACTGAAGCAGTACCAGTGACAAAGATTTGATTACCAGCTTTGACAGCTCTACAATATCCTACCTTTGACTCCCAAGGCACGTTAGTGAATGTTCTTTCAAATTTACCCATATTGATTTAGCGTCCTCATTATAATATCTACTGACGTTCTATTGTGTTCAGTTCTTTGTTTAAAAGAAATAATTTTCTCAAGATGTGCTGTCAAATCAATCAAACTAGCTTTCTTCTCCCAATCATCACGCAATAGTCCAGTTAGCTCATTAAACCTATTGGTAAATCCAGTTGTCAACTCAACAGGGTATGAGTCTTTGAATCGAAGAAAGTTCCCAATATCAGAAAATACAGTACCCTTATGCGCCCACTCCCAATCAATAACAGCAACTACTTTTGTTCCATCACTATCAACGATAATATTATCAGGTTTGAAGTCGCTATGGACCAGACCTAACTTTGAGTAGCAGGATTCAACCAACGCAGAGTTTTTTTGGATAAGAGTATCAATTCTCTTAATGGTTGATGAATCAAGAATATTAGAGTTGGAAATCTGGCTTAATGCATGTTCGACGAACTTGAAATAATCTTCAGTTCTGTAAACTGGTTCCTGAAAATCATGCTCAAATATTGCTGCAAGAGTTTCTGCTACGCTTGACCCAATAAGATAATAGTCAAAGTTAACCTCATCAGAGGATAAAGCATTTTCAAGTAGAACACCGTCTACATATTCAACCACCATCACTGGATAACCAATTGAATCCCACCTCTCACTCTGAAAAAGAACTTTTGGAACAGAAACGGTATTTCGTACAGTTTCAAGAGCATTAGCCTCAACTTTATATTTCTCAATTCCACTGGTTTGTATCCGAAGAACTACAGACCTAGCTGATTTAAGGTCTACTTTGATATTGGAGTTTGTGAAGCCTGTTGTAATTGGTTTAGTTCCAACGACTTCTTCACCAGGGTAGGCTTCAGCGAAAAGTTCCTTGATGGTCGAAGGTTCAATATTTTGATAATCATGTCTACGTTCAGAGTTATTCAAATGATTCTCATTCATGGAATTTTCAAAGTACCATCATCATTAAAATCAAAGGCTCCCCAAGCAACTTCCCATAGATGACCATCCAGGTCGGAAAAATAGCCGCTATGACCACCCCAAAATGTATCTTGAGCAGGTTTTACTATTGTTGCACCAGCATCTTCAGCTTGTTTGAGAACTTCAGCTACTTCGTGTTTTTGACGAACATTGTGAGCAAGAGTCACACCAGAAAACTTTGATGGTGGAGTTTTAAAATCATCACCTACATCTTCAGCAAGTTTATCGTGAGGATATAATGCCAAGCAGGTTCCGCTAGTTTTGAAAAAGATAATTCCATCATCGGGAGTCTTGGAAGTTGGGAATCCAAGCTTGTTGTGGTAGAAGTCATACGACCTTTGAAGGTCTTTAACTCCAAGTGTAATAATACTGACTCTTGCCTCCATATAAGGTACTCCTACAGCTATTTCTATTTTTGGTGGCAGAACAATTTCACGACAGGTTGTTTGTATGCCATCAGAGAAATCAAGATACCTTAAGAAAAGAAAAGGTCCAATCTTTGACTTGAATGAAGTTGAAGAGCATCTTCAGAAACTATCATCTAAAGACCTGGCTAAAACACTTGCTCTAGCTGGAAGCTGGGACAATGAAATTGTAGGTAAAATCAATCAGTTAAAAGTTGGATTTGCTGTTTATGGTCCTGATGAGATTGAAGAACAACTGAAACTTATTGATTACGCACTAGAAATTAGTGATTGGGTCTCTTATGACCGATGTTCACCGTACTGTCAGATTCTTCATGTGGCCAATAGTTGCCTTAAACAGTTTTATTCTCAATATGGCGTGGCGGATATCATAAAGCTGGCGGACCGAGTGATTGAGCGAGGTCAAATCTCGGCTGAACTATTGGACGACCCAGCATATTGGGAGATGGCCATTGATGATATTTGCAAATGGCGTGACTCACTAAAGTCCCTGTAGAGTAACTACAGTGGGTAACTACAAAGTCATCCAAATGGGGTTATTTCGAGTGATTTTCAGTGATATTGAGGAGTGGGTCAAAGAAGTCTTCTGGCTCTTAATCAGTTGAAATTATGCTGTTTTCTACGAAACTCGGTTAATCTTCTAAATCTTGCCATTGAATGGTGGAGGCGGCGGGAATCGAACCCGCGTCCGGACGTGTGATACCTGGAGCGCTACATGTTTAGGTTCCGCAATTTATCCTCCTGAACAGATCGCCCGCGGCCAGGCTATCTGCCCCGCAGTCTGCTTTATTTAAACCAGGAAACCTTCAGACGGCAGTTTTCCGGGCCGGTTCGGCAAAAATGACGACTACCCGCGGCGCCGACTCCAGCGGTTCATCGGGCACCTGTTATATAATCAGGCTGCCATTGCATAGGATTGAGCTCCTGGGAACTCAACAACCTGTGCAAGTTGGTTTGTTTTGCCAACTAAAAAAGTAAAACGCATTTATAACCGGGTCACGTTTCCACCCCGGACATGCTCTCTTCAGCACCTGCCACTCCCGTCGAAACCAGAGCGCCCCCTCAGACAACAGAAAATCACTCCGGACAGGCCGAAGAACTCTCTGAATCGGGACACTCATTCTAACCGGAAGAGAAGCCTTTGCCAAGTGGGGCTTCTCTTTTCATATTCGTTATCGCTGTATTTCTGCATCAGAATTTTATAAACGATCCGGGGGGAATCCGGAAGACTGAACAAAACGCTTGTTTATCATATGGTTAATTTTCAGATCACGGGATTCTGTCGTAATATGATACGCAGGTCTTTGCCCTGGCAGTCTTCTTTTTTGTCCCATGACAGGAAGAGTAAAAAAAAATGAGCTCCGAAAACGCCATGATCCGGCTTGCGGGAGTCCGGACCCATAATCTGAAAAACATCGATGTAGAGTTTCCCCAGGGATGCCTGTCTGTCGTGACCGGCGTTTCAGGTTCAGGTAAAAGCAGCCTGGTTTTCAGCACTCTATACAGCGAAGCATACCGCCTTTATCTGGAAAGCCTTTCCGGTTTTGCCAGGCAACACCTGGAACAGCTGCCCAGAGCGGAGATTGATGAGGCGACTAACTTAGCTCCGGCAATTGCGATCCGCCAGAACAGAGGAAGGCCGGGCAGACGATCAACCGTTGCCAGTATCACCGGAGTCATGAGCCCACTCCAGACTATCTATGCCTCAATGGCATCAGTTTTTTGTCCGGAATGCCGGCAGCAGATTATTCCATATACTCCTGCAAGTCTGGCACGACAGCTGGCTGATAACAAACCCTGCGGACCCCTGATTATTTTAGCTCCCCTGATCCGCTGGAAGGATCGGGACTGGCATCAGCTGCTCCAGCAGTTTCAGGAGCAGGGATTCAACCGTATCAGAGAGCATGGAAAAATAAGACGTCTGGAGGCCTCCATTTTGTCCTCAGCTTCGGACAGTGAACTGGTCATTGACAGAATCTCAGACCCGGCAAACGATCAGATGAGGCTTCAGGATGCCCTGAAGCTGGCATTTAAATGCGGGCTGGGTTTTCTTCGTATTCTGGATGATAAATCCCGTAGCTTTGATTTTTTTCAGAACCTTTGCTGCCAGAGCTGCCAGACAGAATATCAGGCGCCGTCTTTCGCCCTGTTTTCATGGCAGCACCCTGCCGGAGCCTGTCCGACATGCCAGGGTTCCGGAACCGTCTCTCTGCCAGATCTGAATAAAATCATTCCGGATCAACGCTCTTCACTGGCAAAAAGAGGCCTTTGCCTGCTGAATTCCGGCTCAGCAGCAGAGCACTGGTACAGTCTCTTTGAGGCAGCAGCCAGAAAAACAGACATCCCCATTGAACGGCTGTTTAAAGATTATTCTGAAGAAGATTATGACTGGCTGATCTCAGGAGACAGGCAGGAATTTATAGGGATTCAGGGCTATCTTAGCTGGCTGGAGAGCAAACAGCATCTGAGCCGTTACCGGATACAGAGGAGCAGATATCTGCAGCACAGCGACTGCCCGGACTGCAAAGGAGGCCGCTTTGCACCTCATATTCATGCCTACCGTCTTGACGGAACAAGCCTGCCTGAGCTGCTCCGGAAACCTGTCTCAGATCTGAGGCAACAGCTGCAGAAAATCGCTGCAAAAGACAGACGTACGGAAGCAGGAAAAAGCCGGATCTGTGGAGAATTATTCCGCGAGCTGGAGGAGCTTCTTTCATGTCTGGAAAGACTCGGAGCAGGCTATCTCTCCCTGGACAGAAAGGCTGACAGCCTTTCCGGAGGAGAGCTCCAGAAGATTCATCTGGCAAGATGCCTGAGCAGTCAGCTGACCCGGACTCTGTACTGCCTCGATGAACCATCCTCTGCCCTACATGCAGTCGACCGGGAACAGCTCAGCGCAGAACTCCGGCGCCTGTGTCAGACAGGAAATACTGTTGTGATGGTCGAACACGATTCTGCTCTGATCAGCATGGCAGACCATACGATTCAGCTTGGTCCGGGATCAGGTGAGGCAGGGGGATATCTGAGCCACCCTGTTCAGCCAGCTGCGGCACATCGTCGCTCCGGGCAGAAGCAGAAAGTCCCGTTCTCTCCGGAAAGTCACCCTTGCTGGCTGACGTTGTCCGGACCTTCTGTGCATCATCTGAAAAAGTTCAATTTCCGGGCTCCTCTTGGCAAAATAACGGTGATCTGTGGCCCCAGCGGGAGCGGGAAAAGCACCCTGCTTTATCACTGTCTTTTACCATCACTACAACGCACCTTAACGGGAACACCTAAGCCAGATTCTTTTTCCGATAAAAAAACGGGGGTGCTGACACTTCCTGCAAACTCACCCCTTCTTCCAGAATCAGTCTACTTTGTCGACCAGAGCCCTCTGGCAGGAAATCAGCGCTCCGTACTTCTGACATGGCTGAATGTCTGGGACACAGTCAGAAAAGAACTGGCAAAACAGGAAAGGGCTCGCCATCAGGGCATGAATGCAGGATATTTCAGCTTTAATCGTGCAGGAGGGCGCTGCGACTCCTGTCTCGGACTTGGTTTCATAAGCGAAAATCTTTCTTTTCTGGGAGATGTCCGGATGACCTGCCCGGACTGTCAGGGGAAGCGCTTCAGTGACAAAGCTCTCTCAGTTTATTACAGAGGAAAAAACATCCATGACATGATGCAAATGACAGCAGCAGATGCCCTTGTTTTTTTTAAAGACTTACCCACGGTTGCCGGAGCTCTCAGAACTGTCACTGACCTTGGACTCGGTTATATGCGCCTGGGACAGACAAGCAGCAGCTATTCAGGAGGTGAGATCCAGCGACTGAAACTGGCTGATATTCTAAGGAAACATGATTCTGACCATCCTGCCTGTTTCCTTCTGGACGAACCAGCCTCCGGACTCGCCGATGAAGATATCCATGCTCTTTTACTGCACTTCAGAACACTATGCTCTGCAGGACATAGCATGATCATTGTCACACATCATCTGGCTCTGCTCAGATCTGCGGACTACCTGCTCGAGCTTGGCCCATGTGGTGGGGATCAGGGAGGACAGCTCCTTTATCAGGGGACACCAGAAAAAATAATCAAATGTAATCATTCTATTACAGGAAAATTTCTTCAAAAAGACAGCTTTTCTACCCTTCAGACTGGCGATCCGGGAAAATGAACTTAAATTAAGCCGAATGAGGATGGCTTTTGTGCCTTTCCTGTTTATGTCATGTATGATGACAAATTTTTTCTCAGCTCTGGTCATAGAGAGTAGCTGTCATTATAACTTAATCAAATTAAGATCTTAGGTCCGGGAGTCCTGATGTCAAAGCGAGATTACTATGAAGTATTAGGGGTCAGCAGAAGCGCATCTGCTGCTGAAATCAAGGCTGCATACCGAAAATCAGCCCTTAAGTACCATCCGGACCGGAATCCAGACAATTCTGAGGCTGAAGAAAAATTCAAAGAAGCCAGCGAAGCTTACGAAGTCCTGGCCGATGAGCAAAAACGCCAGATTTACGATCAGTTCGGTCACCAGGGACTATCCGGACAGGGTTATAGCGGGCCCAGGGACGCATCGGAGATTTTTTCTCAGTTCGGAAGTCTTTTTGAAGATTTCTTTGGTTTTGGAGGAAACAGAAACCGGAACCGCCCTCGCCGCGGAGCAGATCTTCGCTACGACATGGAGCTGGATTTTCGGGATGCGGTCTTTGGAACAGAAAAAGAAATTCAGTTTGAAAAAGAAGTTTCCTGCCAACCCTGTAAAGGAAGCGGCGCAGAACCTGGCTCAACTCCTTCTTATTGTTCGACCTGCGGAGGACATGGTCAGGTAAGTCGCAACCAGGGTTTTTTCAGTGTTGCGACGACATGTCCGGCCTGCCATGGAGAAGGCAAAATTATCACCAACCCATGCCGGAAATGCCGGGGGCGTGGACGCAGCGCAAAGAAAAGCAGCCTTTCCGTCAAAGTTCCTGCGGGCGTCGATAACGGACTGAAGCTAAGAATCGGAGGAGAAGGCGAAGAAGGTGATCTCGGAGGACCTCCCGGAGATCTTTATATTGTCCTTCATGTCAGAGAAAGTGACACCTTCAGAAGAGAAGGTGTTGATCTGATTTTGCAGCAGCCTGTAAGCTTTGTGCAAGCTGCCCTCGGCTGCAAACTGGATATCAAAACCCTGGATGGAAAAGAAACCATCGTTGTCCCTGCCGGAGCCCAGTATGGACATCGGATCACAATCCCGGGAGCCGGCGTCCCTCATGTTCGCGGAGTTGGCAGGGGAGATCTCCATGTCAGGCTGGACATCAGAATCCCGGAAAAGCTCAGCAAAGAACAAAGAGAAATTCTGGAACAATATGCCTCATTGTCACATGAAGAAGTTCAGAAAGGGGGGCAGGGTTTCTTCCAGAGAATTTTTGATAGCTGAATCCACAGGATTTAACCGGAAGCTGCTCTTGCAGCAGAGCCGGGCATTCGCTGTTTAATCTAATCAATCAGACATTAATATTGACACCAAAGCCATAAGACCAGTCCCAGAGATCCGGAGAGAAACGCCGGAATGAGCTCAGGCTCAGACTAAATTCCAGCCAGTCTGAAGGTGCATAATCAACAGCAGAACGAAACATCAGAGCGGAAACATACTGGCGATAATTGAGGGAGTGTTCCAGAACCTTCCCTTTTGTTTCCTGCATCCAGACTCCTGGAGCAAGGCTCAGAGAATACCTGAAAAGCCGGACATAACTCCAGGAAAGGCCCGAAAAAATCCCGTAATAGTCCTGACGAATATCAACCATCCTGGATTTTCTGACAAGGTCCGGGGCAATCATACACCAGAGATCGGCCCGCAGCCCTTCCTGCCAAAAGGATGAAGGCAAATACAAGACAGATAACGGCAGATGCAGCGAAAGGTTATAAGCAGGCCGCCCCACATAATCACGCGTCACGTCCTGAAGGCGCAGGTTGTCATGAAGAATGCGCAGACTTCTCTGTGGCCCCTCCGATATAGTCCGGGCGGCAAGCTCCCATGCAAACATGCACACAAAAAATAAAGCTACTAACTTTTTACAGCACACACTTCATTTACCTTATCTGTGTTTACACTATCATCAAACCATTTGCGGAAAGACTCGCAATAATCCGCCCGATCTCCAGGCTCTGCTTTTTCTACAATTCGCTGAAGAAGCCAGAAATAATCAAAATCACTGTTCTCCTTATGGCTGGCCCAATCCTCGGCAAAGACTGGCAAAGCCTGCAGCACGACTTTCGCTACCGGAACAGCTCCCTTTCCTCTTATTTTTGCCACCTCATACAGGGCTGAAGCGAGGACAGAGCCCTTACAATAAAAGCTCCCCTTACAAATCTTTGGATAGAGAATCAGGTCACGACTTGTCCAGCTGACAGGAAGAATTCTCTCTGCTGCAATACCGGCGTGGGTCACCCCATAGCCATCTTCCAGCATGGTCATAACCCACGAGACAAAATCTGCAAAGCCCTCATTAATTCCCCTGATCTGCTTGTCCGCCCGCGAGTCACTGGTTTCATAAAAAGGAACTTCCTTCCTGGCGGCAAACACATCAAAGACGGAATGACCAAACTCATGTGCCAGAATAGCCAGATTCATTGCAATAGGAAGCCCTTCACGGGGAGATGTCTTAAAAAATAAAAAGTTCTGACTGACAGGATCAAAGGCTGCATTCAGTTTGAGAGTCCCGCTGATTTCCCCTTTATTTCCTGCTGCAATTTTAGGAGCATAAACCAGACGCCGTTTACCAAAAACATCAGGATCCAACCCCAGATGATCCCTCCAGAATTCAACAATCTTCTCGTAGTGATAATACATAGAAAGCATCAGCATCGAGTGATAGTCCAGAGGGTGCAGCACTCCATCCTGCATTTTATAGGCCAGCTGAACAGCATCCCCCCCCTTCAGTTTATACGATCCCGGAGCTGCTTCTGTTGAACCCTCTTCCTGACTTTCCTCCAGCCGAAATTCCGCATTCCCGACAACCTGTGCATAAAGACCATTCATGGTATCGGGGTCCGTCAGGGTATTGAAAACAACTTCCTTCCACTGATACTGAGTATTGCTGCCCTCTTCATCTGAAAAGACAACAATTCTTGCTCTGACAGGCTGGCCTGCATGATCCTGCCTGCACTGTGCTGTCATCAATATGCAGAATAAAAATCCACAGGAAAGCAGAGCATTTTGGCTGAAAAATCTGAGCACCATAAATATGACACTTATGTGTAGTGGCACAAATCCCTAAGATGGGATGAAGGTCTGAAATGCTAGACTAAAAACAGAAAAAAAACAAGCTCCATAATCTCCCCTGATCTCCTGAGTGACATCACGCGGCACCTTCTTCATACGATGATTTTTTTAGCTACGAAAAGAGCCTGAACACTGTCTTCTGATCTAAGCCAGTTATATCTGTACAGTATAAAAACACCTTGCTTTGCAGATACAGCTGTTGCACAACCCAGCTTAGAAAAACAGGTTGCGATCAAACCCTGTGAAGACAAAATCTACACAGCCTCAGAAACCTGAAGGCATTCATAAAAAAAGAAATGGGAGTTCATATGAAAGCGATTCACTACCTGGCTGTCCTCTGTTTTTTTTCTCTGGTTTCAGGACATGCCATCGCCTCATCTGAGCCAGTTGATATTCCCGTCAGGGCGGATTCAACATTCATCTACCTGATTCGTCACGCAGAGTCGGAAGAAAACATTGCGGCCAGAGAGCGCAAGAAAACCGGAGCGCCTCCTCTGGTCGGTGGAGCACTGTCACATGTAAAGCTCAGCGAGACAGGCAGAGAACAGGCGGCAAGACTTGGTGTACAACTCAAGGGCGCAACGTTTGTCCGATATATCAGTTCTACGGCTGAGCGAGCAAAAAGCACACTTCAGATCTGTCTGGATAAGATGGGGCTGGGCGCCAAGATTACGCCAGAACACATGGAAAGTCTTGAGGAACAGTCCAAAGGTTCCTGGGAAGGCCGTCTTGTCAGCGAAACATACGGAGAAAACAACAGCAACATAGCGGATACCTGGGGTCATATCCCTGGCATTACCCACCTTCCCGGGGATATTGCAGATCAGTCCATCCCGACAGAGATAAAAAGTGAATCTCCGAAAATGGTCGCGGCACGAATGAACCAGACCTTAATCGATATAGCCAGAGCAGACAACTCCCGGGGCGGGCATATCATGGTGGTATCCCATGGAAATGCAATGAAATTTTTTATGCACTCTGTTTTTCCGGAAAAATTAAAATTCAACGGCAATCATGGAACAGTCTACAACACAGAAGATGGTGAACAGCTCAGAATTGATAATACAGATATGATCGTATTAACTTACGATCATATCCAGGAGGAGTGGAGTTCATGGGAGCGCCTCCCGGCCAATACAGATCAGCTGAGGCTTCCCTGACAGAGCTGAACACAGAAAGTCTTCTTTGAAATGATCAGCTAGAATAAAGCCGCGACTCGCCTAAAATCATGGTAAACTCCGAGAATCTTCTGGGCATAGACATTTATCAAACCTCTTCCTTACATAGCCTTTTCTGTTCTTCCCTTTCCATATACAGCCGACTCCGTTCTTTTAAGATTGTGGCTTGAACCAAAAACTGCAATAATATATTAACTGAGTTAATTAACTAGGTGTATGTCTTGGTCCGTAGAAAAGCACAAAGAATCAGAGAGTTGCTCAAGAAAGGTGCTTTCCGCTTTGGCACCCACTCCGAGTTCAGGACTCAGGACCGAATGCTGACTGAGGTGGATATTATGAATGTCGGCAAAACCGCCAGCACAGTCAAAAGCTATGAGGATGGGCGCTGGAAAGTTGTCGGCTTGTGGATGAAGATGGGTGCGAAATCAAAGTGATTTGTCGGTATTGCCGAGATGGAGAGAATCTTTTTATCATCAGTGTCATTGATGAGTTTTAATAGGTGAAATTATGAAGAAGAGGAAAACAAAAACAAAAACTGTTCAATACACTCCCTGCGGCCTGGATTACGTTTACCTCCTTAAGGCACCAGTGGACTACACGGAAGAAGGCGAGGAGTACATCGACTTGCCTGTTGGAGATATCGAGAAAGCCATTGCCAGGGCTTTGATTGTCTCAGGCGTCCCTCTTCACGGGCAGGAAGTTAAGTTTCTCCGCAAGGCCCTTAAACTTCCCCGAAATGACTGGGCTAAAAAGCTGGGAATTTCTGCTGCTGGGATTTTCAAGTGGGAAAACGAGCCGGAGCGCCGTTTGTCCAAGGTGAATGAGGTTGCGATTAGGATTCTTTGCGCTGAACAGCTTAGTGTTGATCTTGATTGCCGCTGGGATATTCTAGTTCCCTCTGACAAGCAGCCTAAGAAGTTGGAAGTGAAGGCGGCTTAATGCGGGAGCCAAGTGGGAGTCATGCTACTTGACTCCTGATCATCAGGCCATCCGTAAAGCCTCGTAGTGAGCACCATTCAAGTAGGGATTCTGGATGAAGAATGGTCGGAGTATATGGACGAACTACGAACCGCCCTTATTGAGTATCATATAGCCTTAGCAGCTTGAAATGACAAGCCAAAAGACTTTCCCATGGTTTCCTATGGTATTCTTATTCGTTTCTCAAGAGTTTCCCAAATTTGCATAAGTTTCCTATCAATTTCCTTCTTCTGTAAAGCTGACACCATATTGTCCTGCCACTAACTGTTCCAACATGTCTTTCGTTACGACCATGCCATTGTCTAGCATGAATAAATTATTATACGGATTACGCTCTGCCATTGCTTGTGTGCTGAAATTATTATCAAATCTTCTAATCTTAAACATATCTCTTATGATTTTAGACTTTTGGCCTACTGTGCTCTTGCTGGTGTTGAAATGGTCTGCAATAGTATCAAAATCAACATATGGTTCATCATTGCTGTCAAAGAGGAAGTTTACATAACCTACGGCATGGATAACTCCAGCGGCCCAAATCTCTGGTTTGCCCAGCAAGAATGGTACTGACCTTTTACGAGACATCTTGAGAATAACCTTCTCACAGAGTTCAGCATATTCCTGGTCGATATACTTGCAGCAAAATTCGCTGGTCAGTTTTACCAGCAGTTCTTTTTTCTCTTTGATTTTTTCTTTGTCTTTGCTCATCACAGGCTCTTAAATAATTTATCCAGTTTGTTTCTTTCAATCTTCACAAACTTCTCTCCATCCTTAGCCACTGGTAGAATGAAACCACCTTTCGGGAGTAGTTTTTGAAACTCCTGACTCCCAGTATCGTCTAAAAAGAACAGCTTCATTTGGTCCTTCTTCTTGTTGAAAAAAATAAACAGCCCTCCCAGAGCTGGGTCAATACCCATCTCCTCTTTGCATAACTGTATAAGCTTTTTCTCTCCCCAATTCATAGGAACAGGCTTGGGGTACATGTATGCATGTCGTACATTTGGGAATCCACCAAATGGACTAGCTTTAGTAAACATTTCTCAGTATCCCTTTCAGGCTCATAATAACCTAT
>JACKAG010000023.1 GCA_020635195.1 Deltaproteobacteria bacterium
CCGGGGTTCTTTTCACCTTTCCCTCACGGTACTTCTGCACTATCGGTCACCAGGTAGTATTTAGCCTTGGAAGATGGTCCTCCCGGATTCAGACAGGATACCACGTGTCCCGCCCTACTTGGGGTCAGTTCTGGTCTTTCCGGAATTCGGATACGGGTCTGTCACCCTCTGCGGATCAGCTTCCCAACTGATTCTCCTTTCCTTCCAGATCCGTTGTGAACCGCCCCACAACCCCGGAGAGAAAATCCCTCCGGTTTAGGCTCTACCGGTTTCGCTCGCCACTACTTCCGGTATCTCTTTTGATTTCTCTTCCTGCAGGTACTTAGATGTTTCAGTTCCCTGCGTTCGCTCTGACAGGCTATGTATTCACCTAGCAGTACTCCTTGCGGAGTGGGTTTCCCCATTCGGACATCTACGGATCAAAGCATGTTAGCAGCTCCCCGTAGCTTTTCGCAGCTTACCACGTCCTTCATCGCCTCCTGGTGCCAAGGCATCCACCACTGCGCCCTTTGTAGCTTTCTCAATCCGCACCCTCCACCTGGTCAAACCAGACAGATCAGAAACAGAAACAGATTCCAGCTTTGCGTTCTTTGCCTCAGCGAGTTACTTTCGAAACTCTTTACTTCTTCTGATTCTATGTAGTTGTCAAAGATCTGAAAGAGACTTGCTCTCTCAAAACTGAACAGCAAACTCGTCCCAAAGAAAAGTCTTTATTAACCTGACTGGATAACATTCCTGTTACCGGTCTTCCTTAGAAAGGAGGTGATCCAGCCGCAGGTTCCCCTACGGCTACCTTGTTACGACTTCACCCCAATCGCGACCACAACCTTGGTAGGCTGCCTCCCGAAGGTCAGCTCACCTGCTTCTGGTTATGACCACTCTCGTGGTGTGACGGGCGGTGTGTACAAGGCCCGGGAACGTATTCACCGCTGCTTGCTGATCAGCGATTACTAGCGATTCCAGCTTCATGCAGTCGAGTTGCAGACTGCAATCCGGACTGAGACAGTGTTTTACAGATTAGCTTCACCTCACGGTTTTGCGACTGTTTGTTTCTGCCATTGTAGTACGTGTGTAGCCCTACCCGTAAGGGCCATGAGGACTTGACGTCATCCCCGCCTTCCTCCGGTTTAACACCGGCAGTCCCCCCAGAGTCCCCAACTTAATGATGGTAACTGAGGGCAAGGGTTGCGCTCGTTATTGGACTTAACCAGACATCTTACGACACGAGCTGACGACAGCCATGCAGCACCTATCACCGAGCCTCCGAAGAGGAAGACCCATCTCTGGGCCGGTCCCGGGATGTTAAGGGTAGGTAAGGTTCTGCGCGTTGCTTCGAATTAAACCACATACTCCACCGCTTGTGCGGGCCCCCGTCAATTCCTTTGAGTTTTAGCCTTGCGACCGTACTCCCCAGGCGGGATACTTAATGCGTTAGCTTTAGTACTCAGGAGGTTAACTTCCCAAACACCTAGTATCCATTGTTTACGGCGTGGACTACCAGGGTATCTAATCCTGTTTGCTCCCCACGCTTTCGCACCTCAGCGTCAATACACTGCCAGCCGGCCGCCTTCGCCGCCGATATTCCTCCGGATATCTACGGATTTCACTCCTACACCCGGAATTCCGCCAGCCCCTCAGGTATTCAAGATTTGCAGTTTCAGGTGCAGTTCCCGGGTTAAGCCCGGGGATTTCACATCTGACTTGCAAACCCGCCTACGCGCTCTTTACGCCCAGTCATTCCGAACAACGCTTGCACCCTCCGTATTACCGCGGCTGCTGGCACGGAGTTAGCCGGTGCTTCTTCTTCAGGTACCGTCAGATAAAAGCTGTATTAAAACTTCTACCCTTCTTTCCTGCCGAAAGAACTTTACAACCCAAGGGCCTTCTTCATTCACGCGGCGTTGCTGCATCAGACTTTCGTCCATTGTGCAAAATTCCCCACTGCTGCCTCCCGTAGGAGTCTGGGCCGTGTCTCAGTCCCAGTGTGGCTGATCATCCTCTCAGACCAGCTACCCATCGTCGCCTTGGTAAGCCTTTACCTTACCAACTAGCTAATGGGACATAGGCCGATCATATGGCGAAAGCTTGCAAGCAGAGGCCTCCTTTGATCTCTCGATATCATGCGGTATTAGCCACAGTTTCCCGTGGTTGTTCCCCACCATATGGTACGTTCCTATGTATTACTCACCCGTGCGCCACTCTACTCACCCCCGAAGGAGCTTTCTCGTTCGACTTGCATGTGTTAGGCACGCCGCCAGCGTTCGTTCTGAGCCAGGATCAAACTCTAACGTTTAAAATCCTAAGACACCTCTCGGCATCTCTTGCTTTTGACTACTCTTTCGAGTTGACGGACCCAACGGATCCTTTGTGAAACCTCTCGACCTCACAAAACTCTTTTCTTCTTATGGCTTCGTTTGCTATTCAGTTTTCAAAGAGCCTCGCCCTACTTACCCCTACCGGGATCTTCCGGGCTTCGCTTTCGTTCCGGCTTTTCTTCTGTCCGGGACAAGGAAGACTTATACGCAGGTGTCCGATTCATGTCAAACAAAAATATCGTGCATCCCATACTTTATGCGGCGGGATGCACCGCGCTGCACGGCGGGATTATGCTTCGGACGAAAGCACATACTCCGCCGCCTGTCTGATCCGAAAGCGAACCATATCCTTACCTACTGCTGTAAGACTTTCTGCGAGAGGTGGGGAGTCCTTCCGTCCCGTAATAACCAGGCGCACTGTCATAAAGTAATCCCGGGGTTTCCATTCAATATCAGCACGATGCTGATCCATCACAGCCTGAATGCTGGCCTCGCCCCAGTCATGCAATCCATCAAAAAGCTCTGACAGGCCGCTCAACATCATTTTCAGATCCGAGGCACTTTTCCCCTTTGGAAGCAAACTGAGCTGCCGATAATCCAGCCCTCCAAGGAAATAAAAATCGGCTTTGTCTGCCAGCTGGTCAAAGGATTCCAGTCTGTCTTTAAAGAGTGAATAAAGAGGAGACAGGCGCTCTTCACTAAACCATTCTTCTCTGAGGAATTTCACGAAGGCTTTTTCGGTCAGCCCTCCGATATACTTCTGATTCACATGGCTCAGTCTGACCTGGTCAAAAACGGGACCTCCGGGATGAACATCTTCCAGACGAAAGCGGGAGCTCATTTCATCCAGAGAAAAAATTTCCCGATCTTCGCCGAAAGACCATCCCATCAAAGCCAAAAAATTCACCATAGCTTCTGGTAAAATACCTTTTTTACGGTAATAATTTAATGCAACCGGATTCCGGCGCTTCGAAATTTTACTTTTATCTGGATTACGTAAAATAGGCAGATGAGCAAAGACCGGCATCTCCCAGCCAAACGCCTCATAAAGCAGGACATGCTTTGGAGTGGACGAAATCCATTCTTCAGCCCTGATAACATGGCTGATTTTCATAAGATGGTCATCCACCACATTTGCCAGATGATACGTCGGAAAGCCATCCGACTTCACCAGCACCTGATCATCCAGCTGGCAGTTATTAATGTCGATCTGCCCCCGGATCTGATCATGAAACGAAGTGGCCCCTTCATCAGGGGTTTTGAGGCGGATCACAAAACGCTCGCCCCGGGCTATGCGTTGCTCTGCTTCATCCTTGCTTACGTTCCGGCAATGCCCATCATATCCAGGCATAAGTCCGGATTGCCTTTGTTCATTGCGAACCTGATTCAACCTGTCCGCGCTGCAAAAGCAGTGATAGGCTTTCCCCTGCTGAACCAGCCATGCGGACTTTTCTTTATAAATGCTGAGGCGTTCTGACTGGCGATACGGCCCCATCGCGCCACCCTTGTCCGGCCCTTCATCCCAGTCAAGACCTAACCATTTAAGTCCTTCATAAATCTGCTCCTCACTGGATCTGACAAAACGTTGCTGATCCGTATCCTCTATCCTGAGAATAAAGTCCCCGCCATGTTGTCTGGCAAATGCAGAGTTGAAAACAGCAACATAAGCTGTCCCCACATGAGGATCTCCTGTTGGTGAGGGGGCAACCCTCACCCTTACTTTTTCAAAATAACTCATCCGTCAGTTATGCCTCATTTTATTATGATTCGTATCCACAGAACCAAAAGCACCGTCCCGATACTCATACCACTCCCGAACCGATCGCAGCCAGTTATCTGCGAGTACCCCGGTTTTTCTGCTTAAAAAAGACTCCGGATGAAACTGAACTCCCGCTACCAGCCATCCGGAATCTGACTCCTGCTCTATCGCCATAATTTCACCCCTCTCACATCTTGCGACCACATTCCAGCCCGCCTTGACAGGACGAGCCCCCTCTTTCAGGACCAGTGAATGGTAACAGGCAACCCTGCTGCCATCTTCAACACCTTGGAAAAGCTTGCTATTATCTGTCGTCAACTCTATAGTCTTTGTACTGCCATGCAAAGGATAACAGGAGCGAACCACATCAAAGCCTGCCCATTTACCCAGAATCTGAGCCCCAAGACAGACACCCAGCACCGGAGCTTTTCCAACAACAGCGTCCAGCACTCTGAGAGCAGAAGTGGCCTCAGAAGGAGAGCGCGGCCCCGGAGACAAAACCAGGGGGAGAGCTTTCCTGATCAGACCTTCGATGGCCCCTTGATCATCAGGAAAAACCACCTCAATGGTCAGATTTTTCTGTCGGCGTTTCAGCCAGTCTGTCAGATTTAAGGTAAAGCTGTCATAATGATCAAGGCAGAGGATATGCATCGTATTATCTCCTGAACTAACAGGTCGTCGTGATCAGTTTATCCTGTGATAAATGGCTTCTTACGCTGACAACCATACTCAGCGTCATCCTCCTGAACCTTCTGCTGGTCCGGAATCCGCTATATAGCAGGGATTCCGGACCAGCAGAAGGCGAGATCCGCAGGCTAACGGATCTGAACACCCAGAGCCCAACAGAGCCATCCTGGCCCCATACGGGAGCTGGGCTGCTCTTCGGAGCCGGAATCAGCAAAGTCTCTCCCAGCAAAAAAAACACTCAGACACCAGAAAAAGACCTTCTGCTTCAGCGCTGGTCATTAAGTGGCAGCCTTTTCTATCCTTTGGATATGGGCCTTGGATTCGGAAAGTTTACCAGAGAGCCGGATCAGGGGCGGGCAGGCTTAGTTCATGGCTGGTTACAGTGGACTGCCTGGGAGGAGTTCGGTTGGCCGGCGCTGGCATTCCGCCTTGGCCACAGCCGCCTTTATGGTCTCAGCAACACAGAGATCAGGACCTGGACCGGCAACAGCCAGATCAGCTGGGGCTACCGAAGGCTGACTGCCTGGATAGGCAGCAGTGCATCCTTCCATCAGATCTTCGGTCAGCTCTCTGAAAGTGAGCCCGAAACAGATCTTACGATTGATAAGCATGAGACAGCACAGCCTCAGCAGGCAGGCTATCAGCAGTCTTTTAGTCTGCATGCCCTGATCGGAGCTCATCTGCAACTTATTCCCGATCTTCTTAACATTGCTGTAGAAAGACAGCACAGCCGAAATCAGCAGACCATTACATTCAAGGTGAGCCTCATCCTCTGAGGCCGGATGTCCGTAGACGAAGCGCCTGAAAGGCATTACCAGAACGTCTCCAATACTGCGGAGATGTTCTGATGGCGGCCTTTTTAAGCTTTATGATGTTTATACTTCTTATGCTGTCCCTGATTCTCTACCAACAGCATTTTATACACAGGCTCTCTGTTAGCGCTCAGGATCTGTTCCGTGTAAAAAAAGAATCCGAAACCCTCAGACACTGCGGCCCATATATTCTGGCGCGAAAAAACCTGATACTGGCAACTCGCTGGCTGGAAAAAGAATTTCCTGAAAATGCTGAAAATTATCATCGATCAGAGAAAGAGTTGCTTTCCCGGCTGGATGAACGTTTTGCCCAGTATGATTGTTTTTCTCCGGAGATTTCAGGCTTCCACTTTCACATCCACAAAAAGTCGGGATACCCCCGCTTCTGGCCCGTCTTTCATAGCTGGCATGGTAGCCCAGCAGGACAATAGGAGAGTCTCCATGGAAGCTGTTCTCTTTCTGCTCATAGCAGCTATCAGCCTGACCTATATCCCCTGGGCTATAGATCTCGCCCACCATTCAAAGCCCGTTCAGGAGGATCTGCGACAGTGCCCCCGGCAGCTGCATGCCTTTCTTGATCTGCCTCAGGACAGTCCCTGCGAGGTCCCTCCTCTTCATGCACATCCAAGACACCGACCCAAAGATCAGGCGCCGGAAGCTATCTGCGCGATTGCAAGGCAGGCGGGCGATGCGACTGATCAGATTTATGCTGTCCGTAAAGGACGGAACACAGCCCGGGAGCTCCGATGCGAGTAAAAGGACTTAAAATTTCATCCATCCCTGCTCTGGCATCCCATACACTCGCCGTTATCATCGGCTTTTCTCTTGCAACGGTAAGCCCTCAGCAAGAGTCTCCTGGCCATGATGGAGGACAGCTACCAGCGCGCGGCCAGGTCTATCTGACGATTCCACCATCTATGATCTTTCACGAACAGGAAGAGAAACTCGCCCATGGCCATCTGCTCTCGCTGCTACAGATCGGAAAAGGGGATCAGAATGTCTGTATCCTGGAACAGGCCATCATGAAGCACATCCGCTCGAAACCCGCATGGGTCGTTCAGGCCAGGAGCAGCGATCTCCCCCGGCTGATCCGGATCTATCACCCCTCTCAGAGCAGACAACTGAAGGTCGCCGCAGCCGACCTTCTCAGAGATTACCCCCCATGCCCGAAAACACCTGAGGTCCGTTATGGCAACTTCTGAACTTCGTTACAGAATCATAACAGGCGCTATGATTCTGCTGCTACAGGCAGCTGCCTTCCAGGCGAACAAAGCCAGATCCGAAACAGAGCAGATCACGGAGCATGTAACAGAAAAGCTTTCTCTGGAACCGGGAGCCTCTGCCACGATCAGGGGACAAGGCAACGGCGATCTGCTGGTCAGCAAGAAAGGTATCCTGGATATTTTCCATATCCGGGACGTCACATGGAAGATTACTGCGTTACGGGAAGGACTGGTCAGCATTCGCTCAGGGCAGTCTCAATGGATGGTTACAGTAACAAAGACACATAAGAAAAAAGCTGAAGACGAGTTCAGCATCCCCGACTGGATCTGTACGCAGCTCAACTGCGACCAACAAAAACGAATTATCTCCGGCCAGAGTTCCGGAAGACACGAATTTATCCAGGCTCTCAGATGGTGCCAGAAACATTCTCCCTGCCTTTTTACAGCTCAGCTGGAGAAAACAGAAAAGGAAAGGCTCTTCCGGGAAGCAGAAGACCTGCTCCGGACACAGGATGCCAGCTGCCAGAATAGCGGGGGGCTCAGAGTCTGCGACATCCCCTGCAACACTGAGAAACAAGAACTCACGGTCAATAAAACATTCCGGCAACATCCTCTGACCAACCCTCTGTTAAAAGCTGGATTGATTGCCCTGCGCTGCCGCCAACCACTGGCCGAAAAACTCTGGTCCGTCAAAGCAAAGATTTATTTCACCAGCCAGCACGACTCTGTTCTGAAAGGATTTGATCACAGCGTGAATCTCAGCCTCAGAATCCCCGGCGATCCTACCCTCTCAGCGGGACTGATGTCCCGCCTGGAAGCACTGCTAGCAGAAAAGCACGCAAGAGTGATCGGAGAACCTCTGATTGTTCTGAGACAGGGGACACAGGGGGAAATCCAGAGTGGAGGAGAAATCCCTGTGATGAGCTACGCTAAAAATCAAAAAAGTCATGACAAACATATCCATCGATGGAAGTCTTTCGGCCTGAAATTTCAGGTCAGAGTCACCGGAAGCCATCATGGAAAAGCTCTGATACAATATTCTCTGAGATTCAGGCAGCCGACCCATGGAGAAAAAAGCACATTTAACTCCGAAAAAATCAGCAGTGAAATATCGGCTCCTCTGGCCGTTCCGGTCCTTGCAGGGCAGACCAGTATTCACTCCGATATGATGTCCGATAAGCAACGCCCCTTCCTTGCCACGCTTCCTCTGGTCGGACCTCTGTTCAAAAGCAGCTCGACAACGGATGGACAATCAGGGTTATGGGTTTGGGTTGAAGTCGCCGAATTTGTTCCGGACAAGAATCACCCCCCCCTGAACCTCCCCGGCACTGAAAGAACAGCTGTGCCAACGATCTGATCATGGTCAGAGATCTCCGGAATACCGGAGCGATAAGAGCTTTCTGACTGCCTCCGGGACCATAGCGGAAACGCGCCCCCCACGCGCAGCGACCTCTTTTACAAGCGATGAGGAAATATGAGCGAACTGTGCCTTTGCAGGAATCAGGATCGTCTCAATCCCAGGATCAAGAACAAAGTTTGCCATCATCATCTGGCTTTCCGAAATATAATCCGCTCCGTTTCTCAGACCACGCACAATCACTCCAGCCCCACACTCTCTGGCACAGTCCACTGCAAGACCATGAAAAGAAAGAACAACAATATTTCCATAAGAGAGACACTCCTGCCGCAACATATCAAGTCTGTCTTCCAGGCTAAAGCAGCTCTCCTTGCTATGGTTTACCCCAATCCCCAGAACCAGCTCATCAAAGAGCGGACTGACCCTGCGGATCATATCAAGATGACCATTTGTCAGAGGGTCAAAGCTCCCCGGATAAAGAGCCCGACGGACTGTCATCTGAGCCATAATCTCTCCTTAATTCTTAGACCAGATAGTGACAGCAGTATCTCCATACTGTTTATCTTTCAAACGCTCCCAGTTCTCATCCCCACCACAGGGTAATAAAATCTGATCCCGATCGCAGCTACGATACTCCATCGCAAAGCATCCTCCTGACTTCAGAAGATCCAGAACACGGACCGTATCCGGACTTTTCAGCCAGGCCACGGCATCCTGATATGGAGGGTCAGCCCAGATAATATCAGCAGTCCCGTCAGGGCACAGCTGCCCCTGTAGGCTATGGCTGACATCCCGGGAGACCAGCCTCATCCGGACCTTGGGCCTTTGGCGGTCCGCATCACAGCGCATCTGGCACGCCTGAAGGTTCGCCTTCAGGCAGCTCAGTGCATCCTTGCTCTTTTCCACAAAAATCGCTTCCCGGGCACAGCGACTGACAGCCTCAAGGCCAACAGAGCCAGACCCTGCAAATAAATCTATAAAAACAGAATCTTCTAACCATGGCATCAACAGCATCATCACAGCTTCACGAAGCTTTGATGAGCTTGGCCTCGTCATATCCCCCCGGGGAGTCCGGAGGGTCATTCCGCGGCAAGATCCGGCAATAATACGCATGATATTTCCTCCTTTATTTTTTCTTTATTTTTTTTCGCATATCAGTAAAATATCCCGTTTCGTTCGCTGTCGAGAGGACCGGCTCCGGCGGTGACCCTGACCATCCCGGCACATACCTCCGGAGCAAAATACAGATGAGCACCAGACAAGTCATCGCATCAAAAGAACTTTATGGCATAGACGAATGGGGTGCCGGTTACTTTTCCATCAACCGTGCTGGCCATGTTATCTGCACTCCGACAGATAACAAGGAGCATGGCATCTCTCTACCAGAAGTTGTTGAAGAAGCCAAAAACCTGGGGGTTCGTTCTCCCATGATTCTCAGATTTCCCCAGATCATCCGGGGACAGCTGGAGAAAATGCACTGCGCCTTTTCCGCTGCCAAAGCAGAATTTGGCTATACAGGAAAACATTTTGGTGTCTTTCCCTTTAAGGTTAACCAACGGCGTGAATTTATTGATGCCATTGTCTCCTGTGGAAAGCCCATGCACTGGGGCCTGGAAGTCGGCAGTAAAACTGAATTCATGGCAGCCCTCAGCTATCCCATGGAACCTGACGCTCTGCTGATCTGCAACGGATTTAAAGATCCTGTTTTTGTTCAGATGGCTTTTCATGCCTCTGAAATGGGGCGGAATGTCGTTCTTGTCGCAGAAGGGCCGGATGAACTGGAGTATATTATTCAGTATATCCGGGATAATCAGCCAGAAAAGTCCCCGGGAATCGGCCTCAGAGTGAGACTTTATGCCAAAGGTTCAGGCAAGTGGGAAAAGTCATCCGGAGAATCCTCCAAATTCGGACTGACGACGATCGAGCTCATTCATGCCCTCGACCTGCTGGAAAATGCAGGACTCAGAGATGAGCTGGTGATGCTTCATTTTCACATCGGCTCTCAGATCACCGCCATCAAACGCTTTAAGAACGCCCTGAAAGAAGCAGCCAGAGTTTATGCAAAAATTGTCAAACTTGGCTTTGCTCCAACTCATCTCAATATCGGCGGCGGAGTCGGAGTTGATTACGATGGCAGCCATACCAGCGCCCAGTCCAGCGCCAACTACAGCCTGCAAGAATTCGCCAATGATGCCGTTTATGTTGTCGGGGAAGTCTGTAAAAATGAAGGGGTTCAATCCCCTCATATTATTACAGAGTCAGGGCGAGTCATCGCAGCCTACCATTCGATTGTCGTCACAGATATCCGGGAAGTTCAGGGCGAAGAAAGCCTGCACGACATCGGTTCTTCTGATGAAATTGGCCCTGGTGATGCCCATAAGCCTTTAAAAGAGCTGGAGTATATCCTTGCTCACATGAGCAGCAAAAACTACATGGAGTTCTATCACGATGCTGTCGAATTCCATGAAGACTTATTTACCCTCTTTAATCTTGGCTATACAGGCTTAAGAGAGCGGGCCATCGCTGAGGAATTATTCCATAAGATCTGCCGCCGAGCGCTCTACTTTGCTTCTTTTCAGACGCATTTTCCGGATGAATTTGAAGCCCTTCAGAAACTCAAGGTATCCAAATACCTGGCTAATTTCTCCATTTTTCAGTCCATTCCTGATGCCTGGTCTATTGGCCAGCTCTTTCCGGTCATTCCTCTGTCCCGCCATGATGAAAAGCCCTCTCATAAAGGGACGATTGTTGATATCACCTGCGATTCCGACGGGTGCCTGGATCGTTTTGTAGACAGAAAAGAAGAAAAGTCGACCCTTGACCTGCATAGCCCCAACGGCAACCCATATTATCTTGGTTTTTTTCTGGTTGGAGCTTACCAGGAAAGCCTTGCCAATGAGCACAATCTGCTTGGAGCTATCAACGAGGTTGAAGTTTATCTGAATGAAGAAGATGGCAGCTGGAGCATCTCGAAAACAACTCAGGGAGATCCTATCCGGGAACTTCTGATCTGCCGCAACTACGATGCTGAGGAAATGATCAGAAGTTATGAAAATCAGCTTCTTGAAGCAAAAAAGAAAGGGCTGATTTCTCCGGAAAGATCCACCGTCCTCCTTGAGCAGTTGACCGAATTCCTGGACCATTACCCTTACCTCACCGAAAAAAACTGACAGTTTTTACGGCAGAGAGCCAGAAATATGAGAGACTGATCACCTGGCTCCGGATCGGAGTATCGCAGCACAGCAGACAAGCCCGGCTGATTTTCCCTATCAGAACGAAGAGTCAGAAAACTGTAGCAGCAGCCGTATTCTGAGCTTTTGGTAAAGTCAGGACGAAAGTTGTATGAGCTTTCGTCTCATCCAGATACAAAGATCCTCCATGACTCTCTGCGATCCCTTTCGATACGCTCAGCCCAAGCCCGGTCCCTTCTCCGATATCCCTGGTTGTAAAAAATGGCTGGAAAAGCTTACTCCGGATCTCCTCCGGAACACCGGGGCCACCATCGACCACTGAAATTTTTATCTGCAAACCCTGATCTTCCAAACTTAGAGCGACCCATTTTCTTTCTGCATCCAGCTGCTTCACCTCAGAATATGCATTTTGTACCAGGTGGAGTATCAACTGACCAATCTGGACAGGACGGCACTCCGCCTCCAGACAGAGCGGAATATCTGCTAACCTCAGCTCAATATGATCATGCAGAAACTTCTCTGAACAAAGAGAAACCGCATCCTGCACCAGCTGATACAGACTCACTTTTTCAAATTTGTCCTGCTCTCCACTTCCTGAAAAAAAGCGCAGACCCTCAATGATCTTTTTGATTCGATCTCCACAATCCTCAATCGTATTTAAAAAATTCCGGATCATCTCCGTGTCAAAGTCTTCTTTACCAAGAAGTCTCTTTCCCTGATGAGCCCGCAACATAATTGCAGCCAGGGGATTATTGATTTCATGGGCGATACCTCCGGCCATCTCTCCCAAAGCTGCCATTTTACTACTTGTGACTAATCTTTCCTGGGCTTTCCTTAATTCAGTCAACAGACGAGAATCTCTCTGGTCTTTTAAAAGAAAAACATACCTTGCATCCGCGGCCTTGTTTATCCGCTTCCCATTCACAAGAACCGGAATACCTTCTCCACAAAGAGGGTAGCACATACTCTCCTGTTCAATAATCCGGGATGAATCTTTAAACCAGCTGAAGACGATCTGCTCAAAAGATTTTTCATACTCACGATGTAAAATATAAGAAATATCTAAACCTGTTATTTTGTTTTTATTTCCAAGAAATTTGATTGCTTTTTCGTTTGCAAACTCAATGACGCCATACGCATCTGTTACCAACAGGAGATCACCAAGAGAACTGATAATACTGTCTGAATATTCTTTAGATTTTTTGATCATTTCCTGAGCACGGTGCAGATCTGACAGATCCTTTAAAATTCCTGTACACTTTTTTTCCCCTTTGTAGATATGCTCACCAATACTAAGATGTGCAGGAAAAACTGATCCATCCTTTTTCAGAGCTATGATCTGATGCCCATTTTTCCTGAGATTTTTTTTGACAGAGTTCAGATAATCTGACATACAGCTATCGTTTAAGTTTACTGCTTTTTGTGGTATCAGAACAGAAACATGTTTTCCAATGATATCCTTTCTTTCGTAGCCAAAAATATTTTCTGCTGCATCATTAAAAATTTCAATACAGGACTGGTCATTCACCTGAACAACAGCATCAGCAGCACTCTCTATAATAGATTGGTAAGCAACTCTCTGATCATTTATTTCTTCTTCCCTCACATGGATCTGGTCCAGAAGTTTGTTGATACCGGAAGACAGCACGCCAATTTCATCTTTTCCGCTCAACGTTGATCTTAGTTGATAGTTGTTTGAATTTAAAATATCTAAAATCATGCCATGCAAATGTGAAACTGGCTTTTCTATTTTTCTGGATATCAGAATACTCAGAAATATTAATCCGGAAAGAAAAAATATTAAAGACACTAATAATATAGTCAGTGATGTTTTGTTATCAGATTGAATCTGACTTATCACATTAAAATGATCATTACGAACATGTGTCAGAAAATCGCTGAATCTTTTATTCAAATCAAGATAACTATCGTATGA
Organism: Deltaproteobacteria bacterium; assembly: GCA_020635195.1. Lineage (GTDB taxonomy): Bacteria > Bdellovibrionota_B > Oligoflexia > Oligoflexales > Bog-1112 > JACKAG01. The sequence continues at coordinate 13,281 of JACKAG010000023.1, forward strand.
TTCCAGAACTCTTAAATTTGCAAGTTCAGGATTAACTGTACTGTGTTCTATCGCCGTCGTTGCCAAAGCTCGATATTTATCTATATTTATAGCAAGATGATTGATTAACACGTTCTCTGCTTTAGAAAGATAATATGCCTTCCTGGTGTTATCAATTTCGCTGCGAATCTCTTCAAGTTGATCCAGGAGCAAAATTCCTGCCTCATAAATCTCTTCTTCACTCAAGCCTCTTCCGGAATCCAGAAGAAGTTTATTGAGTTTGCCGGAAATGATTGAAATATCTGAATACAACTCAGAGAAGACATCCCCCCTTTTTAATTCAACCATCTTAAATTTAGAAAAATTTTTATTTTGTTTTTCATATAAAAAACTAAGCGTCATCATGATGACGATAAAAAACAAGACAGCCACACCCGGCAGCACAAGAATCTTTTTGATGAAATTCAGGTTATTAAAATGCTTCATCGTTGATTTACTATTGATTTCCAGAATGATGGATCGATCTTCCCAAGGTGCTCAAAAGAATCTCCCATAGGTTTGAAAACATGGATCACTCCTTCTGGCTTTGGCCAGACAGAAGCAGCCTCTTTCAGGTTGGCTGTATGAGATACAATCACACGATTTGTTCCCTCTGAAGAGATCTTCTTACTCAAAAGTATTTTTAATGCCTTTGATTTCTCTTTACGTATTGCTTTTGTATCAGCGATCGAAAATTGCAAATCATCCATAAGTTTTGCTTTTCCAAAGGCCAGTAATGCAGTTTCTTTACAGCGACAATATGGACTTGATATGAGCTCTGATACTTTAATACCAAGATTACTAAAAGCTCGCCTGATATCTTTTGAACCCTGTTTTCCCTCCTCAGATAAATTGCGTTGTGTTCTACAGTTTTTTAGGTTTTTTCGGTCTCTATCCTTCTGAGATTGGTCGGTAGCATGGTGTCTCATATACAAAACATACCCACCATCTTTTAACCTGTTGACTAACGATATCTCATCATCAGCATAAATTAATGTGTTTTTCATTACAGAAACAGTGACAAAAAACAATGCATACAAGATTTTATTTTGTCGCAACTGCATAAAAAACCTCATGAAAATAAATACGAAACCCCATAGATTTAAATCTCATTTAAACTTTCTTATTTCACAGGACATCACTCAAATGCTATCGGATATAAAAACAAAGCCATTAAGCACACTGAATCTGAAATTTTTTGAAAAAAACTAGTAAATTAAAGATAAAAATATACATAAGATAAAATAGTTGATCAATTCTAATCAAGATCATCAAAGATATAAAAATATGTCATTTTCATTCAAAGTTCAAAAATTAATCCATTTAGTATAATATTTGCTGATAACAGCGATATCCG
>JACKAG010000024.1 GCA_020635195.1 Deltaproteobacteria bacterium
AGGGCGAGGCAAAATTCCGGCAGATCGATCGCAGCCTTCCGGTCCTTATCAGTGGGATCTCTCCTCTGGTCAGACCTGCCTCCGGAACCGCAAGCGCGAAGCTGATCTTCCGGGAAGATGACATGCCGGAAGATCTCAGGCAACAGCTCGCCGACAGGCTGCATCCCGGAAGCATCGGGATGGCAGAATTCCGGCTGAATCAGAGAGAAGGCATTGCCGTTCCCAGACATGCAGTGAGCACAGAGCGTCAGAAACATCTGGTTCTGACGGTATCAGACGGAAAGGTCCTCCGGAAAGAGGTCACCATCGGCAAAGAGACAGAAGAACGGATTGAAATCACCCAGGGACTCTCTGCCGGGGAGCTCGTGATCACCAGAAAAAACCAGTATCTCAGAAACGGCGAAAAAGTCCGCACAGACACAGACGGATCGGTCCATGAATAAAATCTACAGCTCACCCGTACGGGTCTGCCTCTGCGCCGGAGTTCTGATCCTCGCAGGGATCTGGTCTTTTTTCAATCTTCCGGTGGCCATGTTTCCGGATTCCACCAGACCGATGATTTATGTGAATATTCCGTTCGGAAGTCTGCCAAGAGAAGCCTTTCTGAATAGCTACGGAAAGTTCATTGAATCAGAATTCCGCTCCATTCAGACCGAAACATGTGTCACAGATGAGGTCCGGGGCTCCTACAAAAGCAACCGGGTCTACTATAGCCTTTCCTTCCGCTGGGAAAATAGCGGCGATCACTGTCTCAGGGAAGTCAACCAGATCCTCAACTCCTATAAAAGTAAATGGACCGATGAGGTCCGCTACAATACCTATGCCTATCTGGATGTTATGGGGAGTGGTTTTCTGCATGGCAGTTTTCACAGCGAAACACGGGATGCGCAGGAAATCTATCAGCGTATCGAACCCATCCTTCAGCCCAGGCTTTCTGCCATCAGTGAAGCCAATAACCCTTCTGTCTTTAATCCTATGGCCAGACAAATCACCATCGAATTGCTGCCTCTGCAAATGGCATCATTCAGACTGCTGCCGAAAGATGTTTTTGGCCGGATCAGAGATCATCTTGTGGCATACAGCGGAGGGGTCTTAAATGAAAACGGAAACAAAATTGCCATAGAAATCAGCTCCGGACTGACAGGAGTCCGGAGTCTGGAAAATATTCTGATTTCCGGACAAAAAGACAGACAGATTCTGCTGAAACATATCGCAAAGGTGCGTCATGAACCCATCGACCAGAATCGTAATATCCTGAAGATCAACGGATCATCTTCTGTCTCTGTATTTATCCAGCCACGCCCCGGTCAGAACATAAAAAGCATGAGTGAAAAAGTCATTCATGCGGTCAATGAAACCCTGGCATCCGAAGAATGTCCCGATGACATCCGTTTTTCCCTTTCTATCAACCCTGCGGAGTTTATTGATCAGTCCATCTCCAATGTCATGCAGGAAGTGTGGTTATGTGCGTTGATTGCGGTTCTGGTTTTATTTTTGTTTATCGGAAGTTTTTCCGGAACCCTCACCGCTCTGATTGAAATTCCCACCAGTCTTATTCTTTCTTTTATCGTCATGAAACTGACCGGGGTTCAGATTAATTTAATTTCTCTTGGGGGTCTGGCCCTTTCCGTCGGAATGAATGTGGACGCTTCCATCGTGGTCATCGACTCGATTATCCGGAAGTTCAAAGCTCATGAAGGAGCACGTTCGTTTCCGGAACTTGCTGCTCTTGTGTCAGATGCTGTAAAAGATGTTTATATTCCTGTGATCGTGTCCACCATCACATCTCTTATCGTCTTTGTCCCCCTGCTTTTTACATCGGATCTGACCAACGCAATCCTTGGAGATCTGGCGAAAGCTGTGATTTATTCTCATGCTATTTCGATGTTCATTGCCCTGATCCTGGTCCCCACCATCCGGCTGTATATTGCCGGAACATTCGGTTCTTTCTCCGAGGAACACAGGATAGGCTGGCTTTCGGCTGCTCTGGAAGCTCTTTACCGTTTTTATGAGAACAGTCTTTTTGTCTTTCTGCGGGCAAAGAAAATCCGTTATCTGTCTTATCTTCTGACAGGAATTGCGATGGTCTTTGTGATTTCTGTTCTTCCAGGAAAGCTGAAACGCGAAATCATAGGGAAACCAGATACACCCATCGTGACAGCCAATATCCATGAGAAAAAAAACACAGCCTTTCACGAGATGGAAGAAAGTGTCGCCAGATTTGAAAGGCGGGTCAGAGAGCGTTTTCCGGAACGGATTCGTTTTACCTTTACCAATATATACGGACCTGCTGGTGCATTTTTTGCCATTCATCTGAAAGACAAAAAAGAATTTCAGTCAACTCTGGAACAGCTTCAGGAGATGACAAAAGAAGACCTGGATATCAGCTATCATTTTGATTCATTCAATCCGGCAGAGCTTCCGGTCCCCAACCCTCCCGACTGGCGATTTGTTTTCAGAGGTCAGAATCCTGATGATGTTCAGGCCGTTCAGGCAGCTTTCAGAACCACGCTGCTTGAAGAAAAAACCGTGGATGACGTGAAAGAAGAAACCAGCAGTCCTTTTGACAACAGAGTCCTTCTGACACCTTACCCGGAAATGTGGAATCTTATCAGACTCTCTCATCCGGGCCTGCAGGAACGTGATCTTGCAGATATTATCAGCCTTGCCACACAATCTGTCGCAGTATCCCAGCTGATTGTAAATAACCGTCACCTTCCCATTGTCGCCAGATATCCGGAACAGCTGATTTCTGGCAAAACGCAGATAGCAGCGTTACCTGTTCCTCTTGGCGAGCAGATCGTCCCTCTCCGTGCCCTGGTTGAAATCAGCACAGACAGACAGCCTCCCGAGCTGCTCCGGATTGACGGTCAGAATATGTTTAAGACAGAAGGCTACTTCACAGAGAAAGAAAAGAAAAAAGAGCGGGAGGTCAGCCAGGCCTTAGCTGCTGTCTTACAGTCATTTAAAGAAAAAACTCTTCCGGACATTTCAGATAAAGTTACGGTCGATTCTGAAGATGCAAAAACAGAGCTCTCAAAGGCTCTTGATGAGCTGCATCTGGCTCTGCTTCTTTCGGTTTTGCTGATTTTTATCATTCTTGTTGTTCAGTTCAGTAGTCTGCTGCACGCACTGATCATCATGCTTGCCATTCCTTTCGGTATTGTAGGGGTTTTTCTTTCTCTTTTTCTGTTCGACTCGACTCTCAGCCTGAATTCTGCTCTGGGCATCATCCTGCTTGTGGGGATTACGGTGGCTAATTCCATTATGCTCGTTGAGATGATTTTAAAATTAATTCACTCGGGAAAAGACCCGGAAAGCGCGATCAGAGAGACGGCAAAAGCCAGAATCCGGCCGATTCTTATGACATCTATGACAACCATTCTGGGTATGCTCCCTGTTGCTGTCGGACACGGAGAAGGCGGGAAGGTCCTTCAGCCGCTGGGAATTGCTGTCTGTGGCGGACTGTGGGTATCTCTGATTTTTACCCTGTATATGATTCCTGCCCTTGAATATTCATACCTGAAACGAAAGCAAAAAGTATGAGGATAAGAATCTGATGTATCGTCTGTGTTTCACTCTCTTTCTTTTTTTTCCTGTTCTGAGCTACGGATCAAGTCTCAGGGAAGCAGAGCAGTCCGCTATCCGCAACAGCTATCGTCTCCGGGGAATGACTGAGCAGAAGTCAGCCCTTGATTACAGAGAGGATCAGCTGAATGCTTCTTTTCTTCCCGGATTACGGATGGAATATAGCGCAGTCCACCAGACTATGCCGGAACAGGCCAGAACTCATCAGCTGAGTGCAGAAGCACGGGTGAATCTGGGAAATCCCATGTCATTTATGGCAAAGAAAAAACAGCTGGATGTCCGGCAGGACATGCTTTCAGAAGAGAGGTCCCATGAAACACAAACGATCATGCTGAAGCTCAGATCAGCCTATTTTAAGGCAAAGTTTATCGAAGAACAGACTGAACAATCCAGACGGCATCTGTCCACTCTTGAGACCGTTCTGAGCATTACTGAAAAAAAGTATCAGCAGGGCCGCATTCCGGTATCCGACAAGATCCGCTCAGATCTTGAAAAAATACGGCAGCAACAGATTCTGGAGAGTCTGGAGCTGGATTATAAAGGACAAAAGGAACACCTCGCACTGCTGACCGGAGATGGAGCCGCTCCTGTGACAGCTCTTTCGACCCGACTTCCTGATTCTTTTGATATCTCTTTTTTGCCGGAGGATTTCCAAAAGACACTTCCTGCCAGAAGGATGGAAATGGAAATCAGACGATCGGATGCCAGTCGATCTCTTAAACGCTCAGAATATTTACCAGACGTATACCTGAGCTATCAGAGATACAGCTATGGTCAGGATCAGAGCAGTGCAAAAGGTATGATCGGGCTGACCTGGAATCTTTCCTCTGATTCTTATTTTTCCTCCCGGGCGATGGATATGGAGCACAGAGCGTTGCTCTGTGACCATAAGGAGGAGCTTCAGAAAGGCCGGATTGATTTCAGAGAACAGCTCAGCCGTTTAAAGTCACTTCTGACAAAAATGGCTGTTCAGAAAAAAATGCTCAGAACATATCAGGAGATCTCGAAAGAAACCCTGAATCAGTACCACCGGGGACATATTAGTCTCAGGGATTACTACGAAGATGTCAGAGCACAGATCTCAGAAGAACAGGCCCTGTTGTTACAAAGGTCTGAAGCTGTAAGCCTTATAGCTCAGCTTTCATTTCTGATGGAAGATGATACGGTTTTTTACAGGGCTCTGAAGCTCTGATGATTATGTTCCAGGATCTTCTTTATCCCTTTTCCCTGTCCGACGAGCATTAAAACAGACGCTGAAGATAAATTATGCAGAGCATTCGGATCTTAGAGAATGTTTAACCTGATCGCATTTCATATCAGGCAAAACTGGGAGGGTTAAACCAGGCACAAACGAGAGGCGGCTTAAATTTCCCATTGCTTTCCCTAAAGTAAAATGACTATTGTCCAAAGTGGTATAACAGTTAAACTCCTCCTATGAGGATTAAGTTTGACAAAAAGAGCCAGCTGGTCAAGAACAACCGTATGCGAGGGATTTCCTTTGAGGAGACCAGACAGTTGTTTGAAAAACCATATTACCTGGACCGCAGAAGCGAAGTACCTGAACAATTCAGGGCGATTGGATGGGTCTATGGAGAGCTGTTTTCAGTGATATTTGAGATCAGAGAAGATAAGCAAGGTGAGTACTATCACATCGTTACCTTGTGGGAATCTACCAAGGAAGAAAGGAGGTTATATGAAAAAAGCTGCTAAGAAAAAGATACCAACAGCTGATGAGCTTGCTGCTATGGCTGATGCTGGCGAAGATATTTCTACACACTTTTCTGGAGACGGCAAAATAGTCAAGCCAATTCAGAGGGTTAATGTTGATTTTAATGTTGATATGCTAGGAGAACTGGATAATACGGCGATTTCGCTAAACGTAAGTCGCCAGGCTGTGATTAAAGTGCTCCTGCGGCAAGCCCTGGACCAACATTATGTGGCCCAGCAGGCGAGGAAAAATGGATAAAAAAAGGAGCCTCTGCATAAGAAACTCCTGACAATTCTTCTTAGGGCGTGTCGTCAATTCTGTGCTATATGATGCTTTCCTTAATCTGGAGGGCTCATGATCTGGAAGGCTTTGACGAGCTTTCTTCAAATACAGAAGACCCAGAGTTCTTCATTGCAGATAAAGCATATGATAAAGACGCAAGAGTCCGGAATATCCTGGTAATCCAGCAGCACCGTTCGAAGATTAGAGAGGTGGCTGCGCCATTCCTTATTTCCCTTCATTTCAGCCAGTATTCGGTAAGGTTTTTCCAAACGATATTCGATAGTTTTACCCAGTAAACGAGGGTTCGAACAGAACTGTTTTAACAGCTGGGCAGAGATTCGGAGCTGCCCTGATTTTATTTTTGATTTCAGGCTGATGAGGCATTTACGATAATAGGACCTAAATATGAACACAGCAATATCTTGCAATATATTGATATCAAAGTGTTTATTCGAAAACAAAAACACTGAAATCTGAAAAATAAAAATGTGTCTGCAAAAGACCAGGAGGGAGCTTCGCTTATTCAATGGCTGCGCAGGCTGCTGTAATCTCAACAGCGCCGGAACCTTTACCAATAATCAGGTTGGGCCGGGATAGCAGAGAATCTTTTTTAAGTGTTGAGCAATAGAATATGCTCCCTATACTCTCCTTGCCCTTCACACAACCGACAGCTCTCTGATGAGTTACGTTACCATCAGCATGAGAAATAACATGCTCCGAATCTAAGGCAGGGACTGAGCAAGTCCATCCGTTTCCAATAGACTGTAACCAGCTTCCGTCATTCACTTCATATGTCCTGTATTCTTTTGTCTGATAACTCTGGAGCCGTATCTGTAAAATGATTTCGCTTCCCAAAGCCTGGCCTGGGAGAAGGATAAAAAACAGAAGAAGTTTAACCATTTCTTTACTCACCAAAGGCATAATTACGACACTTGTCAACGGTTCCATCGTCAGTGACTTGCTGGTTAATTGCTGCTTCGTTTGCCGCATAAGACCAGTAAGAATAACGACTTGAGAGTTCATCAAAGATACATCCACAATATAAAATTGCAAGTAAAGAGCTGACACCTGAAGATTTACTTGCTTCGTTGACACAGTTGTTTCTCGTCGTCTGAAGTTGGATATCTGTCCAGACTACATGCCCGATAGAATTTGAACACTCCTCGACGACTCCATCCGTGACTTGTTGCCGTGAGTAAGAAAATTCATTCGAAACAAAGTCAGGATATTCCCAGCGCTTTGATGCATCTTCCACAACACAAGCACAGTAAATTTTGGCCTGACTGATAGTTAATTCAGAAGGCGTAGACAACTCACAATTTTGACGAGTTGATAAAATTTCCTCAGAAGACCAGAGAGATTTGCTGCTGTCTGATATTTCTTCGTTATCATTACTACCTGATTTTGTTCTATCTGAGCCAACGTCAAACTCTGCATCTGAATCAACAACGTATTTAAATGCTTTACTACGGTATGTCACACTTTCAGAATCTTGCTGATAAAATATGACTTCATACCATCCATCAAGAATATTTTCATCATCTTCAATCAGACCACATTGACTAAGAACATACCCGTCATCCTTCAGTTCGTGATAAGATATTTTATCTGCTTCTTCGGCATTTTGTTCTATGGAAGAATCCGTACATGAAATTTTTGTTTGTGTGCAAGATTTTTCAAACGGGTCATATATTTTATTCTGTTCAGCACATTTAGAAATTTCTGATTCATAGTCACTTACAAGAGCATCAGACGAACTAACACTTTCATCACTACCACAAGAAATGAACAGAAATATTAGCGCTATCGATTTCATATTCTTCATGGCAGACACCTTTCACCTTACTTGTTGTCTTTCTTACGTGGCACAAGCCGCCTAATCTGAACTTCAAGTAATCCTTCAAAAATCTCTTCCCGAACATAAAGGTCATCGACTGTCAGCTCACGTTTACAAGGGGTCTCATCGTATCCAAGAAGGATGTAACCGATTGAAACTCCAAGAGTATCTGCCAGCTTCTTTAATGCGTCGAAGTCTGTAGGATTACTACCTGCTAACCAGTTGGATATGTTTGACGGTGCTGTTCCGGCAACTTCTGCTGCGGCTCTGATTGACAATCCGTTTTCTTTGAGTAATCTGTCTAATCTTTTTGCGATTGATTCCCCTTGCTCATTCAACTTCAATAGCTCCGGTAATTTTATTCTGTTTGGCATAAGCTCAATTTCCCCAGAGTATCTTCGTCGAATAATTTGATTTCCAAAGAGAAAATTCATATCTGGTACATGTTCCATATCCTGAACACTCCACGCTATTTCCAGCTAATCCGATTACGCAAGGCTGAATGGATAAGAGACTTCAGTTCTTCCTCTTTCGATTTCTCTGCCATTATCCAGGTTTGTACCGCAGTACTCAGTTTGTGAATGTAAATATCCCCATTGCTTGAGTTAACAATAACAGGCACATGAACCAATCTTAAATTCTGACGCATTCTTTTCAGAAGCAATAATCCGTTCATTTCAGGCATGTTGACATCAGTAATGACAAGGTCTGGAACAATGCCTTTCATCACCATCAAAGCCTCTTTACCATTACTTGCAGTCGTTACGACATATTCATCTCCGATAATTTCACAAATCATTTCTGTCATGCAGATATCATCTTCCACCAGTAAAATATGTGCTTTATATGATTCAGTCATTGCAACAACCCCATGTCTTTTATTTGCCTGCTGTCCCATATTCTGAACAACGATACTTGACTCTTCGTCAAAACTAAGTAAAAATAAAGTATGTAAATAATACGTATGTTGTTTTAGCTTAAGTGATTGTTATGGCAGATGAAATCCATAAGCGTTCAGTCAAAAAGGCGGGTAAAAAAGCTTCCAGTCGTTTGCGCCCCCGAAGCACCAAGGGGAACAGGACGCTCTCTCTCGACCAAAATAACTTTGAAAAGCTTGCAAAATATTGTAAGAGAAATAATATCCCGGCTTCAGAAGTCGTTGATGAATTGATTGCTGCTTTCCTTGATGCACTGGCTGAATAACCCATTTACAACGACAACTGAATCGGGCCTAATTTATTTATTTGCTTGTCATGTCGTCTTGTTTGATGAAACTAATTTGTTTTAGTTCCCGGACAACCACAGCCGAAAAGAGCTTAATTGGCAAGAATTTGTCTGGAGGATTTTCCAATGCGTTACAAATGGACACCAGAGTCGGAATCGAATTTATCTGCAATTGCAATTCTAAGAGTCAGTTCGCGAGGACAGGAAGGCAACGTCTCGCAAAACGTCCAGGCAAAAGAAGTCCAATCTTACTGTTCTCAGGTTTCAATCAATCTCGTTGAAATCTTTCAGATTACTGAATCCGCAAAAGACTCTGAAAACAGGCGGCAATACAAGGCTGCTATGGATTTTGCTGCCAATAACAACATAAAACATGTCGTCTTTTACATGAAAGACCGTGAAACCAGGAATCTTACCGACAATGAGGCTAACGAAAAGAAGGTAAAAAGAGGTGAATTAGTTCTTCATTATGTTAATGACCGGGTCGTTCTCTGGGACAAAAGCCCTGACAATGATTTTTTCATGAGTGATATCAAGGCAACATTAGCCAAAAATTACGTCCGGGATTTAACGACAAAGGTAGATTCCGCCATGCGAAGAAAGGCAGAGTTAGGCTGGTATCCAAGCAATTGCCCGCCATTAGGCTACTCTCCGCAACGGGAAACAAACTCTGATGGCAGGGAAAAATGCAAAGGAATGGCTATCATCGTTCCAAATCCGAACGTTGCAAAAGTCAGGCTCGTGCAAAGGGAGTTCGAGTTAAGAGCAGAAGGTAAATCAATTGATAAAATAAAACAAATTGTTATGGCCGAAAACCTGATTCCCGAAGATATCCGGCCCACTTACCACCGCTCTGCCATTGACAGGAGGCTAAGGAACGACTTTTACTGGGGATGCTTCACCTGGCAGGGAATCAAATACCGCGGAAAACATGAGTTGATTATTCCCGAACAAACCCTGAAGCGAGTCAAAGCTATCAATGAGGGACAACTTGAGACAAGCCGCAGTAATCAACCCGATACTTCCTTCTCCGGGTGGATTACATGCGGAGATAAGGAATGTGGAAGACTTGTCGTGTTTGACCCAAAGAAAAAGATGCTGACAGATGGCAGCACCAAGGTCCACAAATACTATCGATGTTCCAATTCAAGAGCTGTTCACAAGAGCATGAAAGGTATGAATGTCCGGGAAGAAAGCCTTCATGCCCAGTTCGAAAAGCTTGTTGATGAGGTTTCCATATCAGCAGAGTTCGCTGACAGGGTTATGAAAGGGCTGGGCGAGCTTGACAAAGCAGCCAAGGAAGCTATCAGATTACAGGCTCAGGATTACAGGGAACAACTTAAAGAACTCCGGAAAAGGGAAGACCGTGCCTATGAAGACTATGTCCGGGGACTCTTGGACCAGGAGCAGTATCAACGGCAAATATCCCGCATCCGGACCGAGCATGATGCTTATGAGACAAAGCTTGAGCGGGCAAACCTGGCGATTCAGGAGAATGCCATGCAACTGGCCAAGGTTTTAATCGAACCAGCCATCAACCTGAAATCAAAAATAAAATCAGGGCAGCTCCGAATCTCGGCCCAGCTGTTAAAACAGTTCTGTTCGAACCCTCGTTTACTGGGTAAAACTATCGAATATCGTTTGGAAAAACCTTACCGGATACTTGCTGAAATGAAGGGAAATAAGGAATGGCGCACCCGGAGCGACTCGAACGCCCGACCCTCAGGTTCGAAGCCTGATGCTCTATCCAACTGAGCTACGGGTGCATAAGCACGTCAGATGATGCAACTTACAGTCGCCACACTCACACGTCAACCAAAAATTTTCTGCCGAGCTACTGCCAGACCAGAAAAATATCCGATCAGGAGTGGATAATCTCATGGACTCTTTTTTCAAGAGCATCTGCCAGAGTCCTGAGCTGAGTCAGCAGAGGAGATCGGTTCTTTTTTCCAGGGCCAGCAAAAGACGACGACAGGGACTCAGTTTGCGACTGCTGCGTGCTTTTCTCTCTGACGACAAAGCTAAGGTTTTTTTTCACGCAAACACTCCGGGAATATCATCAGGACACTGATGTATCATATACAAAAAAACCCTCAGAAGACAAATTTGCCTCCTGAGGGTCATTACGACGCATTAAAGATAAAGAGCAATTCTCAGAAATCAGCCCTTGTTGCCTTTCGCCTGGGCCTCACGGTACTTGGCGATCAGCTGCTCCTGAATCGAATTGGGAACAGGGCGATACTTAGAAAACTCCATGGAGAAACCAGCCTTACCCTGAGTCATCGAACGAAGCTCTGTCGAGTAACCAAACATCTCAGCCAGAGGAACCTCACACTGAATGACGGTCAGATCGTCTCTCATGTCACTGCCAGTCAGGAAACCTCTGCGGGAGGACAAGTCACCCTGTACCGGCCCCTGGAAATCAGTTGGGGTTTCGACCTCAACGCTCATAATAGGCTCAAGAATGACAGGCTTGGAATTAAGGAATGCCTGCTTGAAAGCCTGACGAGCAGCCTGTTTAAAGGCCATTTCAGAAGAGTCCACCGGGTGATATGTTCCCTCATCCAGAGAGACCTCAACATGAATCACCTGAAATCCTCCCAAAGGCCCCTTATTCATAGACTCACGGAAGCCCTTTTCACAGCCAGGGATATATTCTTTTGGAATCGTTCCACCGACCACATTATTTTTAAAGGAGAAGTTTTCTTCGCTGTCCTCAGGCAGTGGTGAGAGAGTCCCGATGACGTGTCCGTACTGACCAGATCCACCAGTCTGTTTTTTGTGCTTATAATCAAACGCTGCCGGAACTGTCGGTGCTTCCCGGTAGTTAACCTTAGGCTGACCAACAATCACTTCCGCTTTATATTCTCTCTGGATTCGCTGCACATAGATTTCAAGATGCAGCTCTCCCATTCCACGGATGATGGTTTCATTAGACTCTTCATCGACGGATACTTTAAATGTAGGGTCTTCCTTCATGAAGCGGTTCAGAGCTTTTGAAACCTTGACCATATCCTCCTGCTTCTCAGGGCGGATAGCAAGCTCAATCACCGGGTCAGGAACAAACATGCTTTCCATTGTGATATTGCAATTTTCATCACAGTACGTATCACCGGATGCACAATCGACACCCACCATTGCAACGATATCACCTGCTTTTGCTTCTTCAACATCTTTGCGGTCATTGGAAAACATCTGTACAATCCGGCCAATTCTTTGCCGCTTGTTCAGACGAGGATTTAAGAAGCTTTCTCCTTTCCTCATGGTTCCCTGATAGATTCGCGTATATGTAAGCTGACCATAGGTTTCTTCTGTAATCTTAAATGCCATCGCAACCATTGGCTTTTTGCTGTCAGGGAAGACTTCAACCCTGGCCTCTTCCAGTTGCTCCGGAGTTGGATTTTCAGATGTGATTTTGTCGTTATCAATACCGTAATATTGCCTGTCCACTGGACTTGGCAGATACGTGCTGACCGCATCAAGCAGTAGCTGAACACCCTTATTCTTAAAGGCAGAACCCATATAAACAGGAGTAATTTTACGTTCAATAACCGCCTGACGCAGAACTTTATGCAGGAGTTCATCTGGAATCTCTTCTTCTTCCAGAAGCAGCTCTGTCATTTCATCTGAAAACATCGAGATGCTGTCATACATAGCAGCCCGGTATTCTTTTGCTTTTTCCAGATATTCCGCAGGAATTTCCTCCTCACGGATCGTTTCGCCATGAGAGCCATCAAAATAGTTAGCCTTCATGCTGATCAGGTCAATAACGCCCTCAAACTGGCCTTCATGACCAATCTGCATCTGCATAGGAACGGCATTATGACCAAGTTTTTCCCGCAACTGACCCACGACATTCATGGCATCAGCGCCTGCCCTGTCCAGCTTATTAATGAAGGCAAGGCATGGAACTTTGTAACGCTTCATCTGTCTGTCAACAGTGATGGACTGGGACTGAACCCCGGAAGCTCCACAAAGGACAAGAATCGCTCCATCAAGAACTCTGAGAGAACGCTCAACTTCTACGGTAAAATCAACGTGTCCTGGGGTGTCAATGATCTGAACCAGAATGTCTTTCCAGTGTACTGTTACAGCAGCAGAGGTAATGGTAATTCCACGCTCTTTTTCCAGTTCCATATGATCCATTTTGGCGCCATCGCCTCCGCCACGGACCTCCTGAATTTTATGAATCATACCAGTATAAAAGAGAATCCGCTCTGTAAGCGTCGTCTTACCAGAGTCAATATGAGCGGAAATACCAATGTTGCGGTAGTCTTTTAATTCATATTTTTTCTTCATTGTAACCCCAAGGAGTAAAAAACCTGTTCCTCATTCTGATCAGGAAGTCCCAGAAACGTTTACCAGCTTGATATCATGAACCAGCAAAAGTGCAAGCTCTAAACTGCTTCCGGACATTCTGAATCCTGTGCTCCCACCGAAAAACATCCCTGTTTCCGGATGCAATCATCAGAATGAAAAAACCAGTCTGACCACGACTCATGGTAGATAAAACATGGCTTACAGCGAGAAAAGGAAAAAAGCCAGCTCTCATATGAAATCTGGTGATATCTGAAAAAATTTCTAAATATTTTCTAAAAAATAACGAAAAGCACTAGCGAGTCTGTCTGAATAGGATCTGTTCTCTGACAGATCATAAAGAACAACAAAGCGGAACCTATGGAAATCAATCTGTCTTCAGAAGAAAAAGATCTCAAGCCACAGCAGCAGAAACATGCTTCGTCACCAGATCTAAGCCTTCCCAGGACAGGTGAAGTTGATGCAATCAACAATAATTTCAAAAGCCTGGACTATGTACCAGGCAGTGGCGGGACTTATGCCAGTATGGGCAGCCATCAGCCTGTCCCACTCTCTCAACTATCCTATCCGTCGTCTGATACACAAAACATGCGTGCTCATCCGATCGCAGGCTCTGAAGCACAACGGTCCCATACTTCTCTTCTCAGAATCCTGGTGATTATTTTCTGCTCAGTGCTGCTGGCTGTTTCTGGTCTCGTTCTCCTGAATGACCTCCAGCCTGGAGAAGGTTTAGATATAAATGATCTGATGGCTCTGATGAGTGGAAAACCTCCTGACAGCGCAGAATCCTCGGAAAGGAACCAAGCTCTTAATAACAAAGATCTTAAAGACTCTTCTTTATTGCCTCATCCGGAAGAAATACGATCGGAGGAAAGCTCTCTTCAGAATATGTTGGCACCTGTCCCGATAGAGGGAGGCATACAAAGTCAAAGTGATTCTGAAATGATACGTAAATCAGATCGATTACCCTATCTTTACCTGTCTGAAATCAACAGAAAAGAGCCACCAGAATCCATGCCTGTTGCTCCTGTCTGGAGTGCCAGTCAGGAGCAACTCTGGCGTCAGGGAATCGCGCATAAATTTCCATGGCAACGTTATAAAACGGTCATGGAGGTCCGTGCAGAGCGTCCTGAACAGAGCCAGGTGATTCTCTACGATGCTCTGAACGATCCGCAGTTCTGGACCAGAATGAGAGCTGTGATCGCTCTGGCAGAATCAGGCATTCCGGTCCCCTCAAAAACGGTGAAGCAGGCCATTGGATCTGAAGAAAAATCACTGGTTGCAAGGTTTTTTAAACGATTCAGCCTCAAAAATTCTGCCGGAGAACGCTATATTCTGAGAATGGCGAT
>JACKAG010000025.1 GCA_020635195.1 Deltaproteobacteria bacterium
TACCGTCTATCTGGACAAGGAGGACCATGTCCGCCTGCCTGAGCTTTTAGAGGAGCTGGAACGCAAAAAGGTCAGCAATGAGGATTTTAAAATCCTCTTCGGGGAAGACTATTCCAAATACCTTGTCAGCTTAAGAAAAGTAAGCGATGAGCTGAGAAAGAACACAGAGATCCTGAGAAATCCCCACGGAGCCTGGAAGGGAAGCGCAAACCGCATCGCTTCGGTCTATATGGACGGGGCGAAAGGAGCCATCAATTCCTTTAAGGCAGCCACAGAGGACCTTGTGATCTCGGTGGCAGACTCCGGCCTGCTCTCCGGCTTTACCCGGGCGACGAACATGCTTTCGGATCTGATCCGCTCCCTGTCGGACAGCAGCCCTGCTGCAATGCGTTATACCACCCTGGGCATCGGGGCTGTCACTGCTGCGGCAACAGGGGCTGTGGTACTCGGGGGAGTCAGTCAGCTGGTGACCACTGCCCTGAGCGGAATTGCCACAGGGCTTACGGCAGGCACGGTCTTCACCATGCTGGCCGGTGGCGGAGCTTTTGTCGCGGCAGGTCTGGGCATCGCCTCCTATGCCTCCTGGTGGTACGACCAGAACCGTAAGGAAATCGAAGAGCTCTCGGATGAGTTTGGAGCCTGGCTGAAGAAGAAAGTCGCAGAAGAGCAGGGCATGGAGCAGGCCCTCTGGGAAGGCCTCGTCAGCCTGTGGGAATTCAGGTTTCCCTCCTTCCGTGATGTCAGACACTACGCAGCCGAGCTGGCCGAAAGCTCCGGTCTTTCTGTCCTGTCCGGGCTGATAAAAGAGGACGTTTCCTACCGTCCTGATCCGTCCTTTCATCTGAATCTGCCGATGAAAGATCCCGGAGTCAGCCCGGACTATGTTTCTCCCATGAAGGAGCAGCAGGGCTTTATCTGGAATCCCATAAGAGACCGCAGATATTTTCAGCTGGAGTATCAGCCGAAGAAACTTCAGCTCTTCGCTCCGGATACAGCAAAAAAAGAGGAAAAAAAGGAAATCAGCCTGCTCTTCCGCTTTGATGAGATGCCGGATTTTATGAAGTCCCCGGAGATTACAGCCCCGCATGAGCTGAGAATCCATAAGGAAGTCCGCAGAAGTTTTAAGGGTCTTTATGGCTAGAGCCTTCAGTTATGCGACCTTTAAAGGCATACGCTTTGAGCTGATGCGTCATGAGGACGAATTCAGACGAAAGATCATCCGTCATGCCCTGCCCCATTCCTCTGAGGCCCTTTATGAGAATAACGGCACCGAAGAAGACGGCTTTGTGATTCAGGGCTTTCTCTGCGGCCCGGACGCCTCGTTTTCTGCGGATCTTCTGCGGAAAAAACTCAGGGAAGACAGGTCCGGAACCCTGGTGCATCCGCTGCTGGGTCTGCGTCATGTGCTCTGCCGGGCGTATTCCACCGGTGAGGATTTTACGGCAGCAGGGCGGATCAGCCTGAAGCTGGAGTTTACCGAAATTCCGGCAGAGGCTGAGAGTCTTCTTATAAAGGCGACAGAAAGCCTCAGAAAAGGACAGGACTGGATCGAGTCTTCTGTGATCCGTCCTTTCACCGACAGTCTGGAACTGATCAGGATGCCTTCTTTTGTGCTGGCTTCTGCCGTGCAGACCGTCACAAACCTGCATGACTTTCTGCGCTCAGAAAACGGAGCCGGTGTCTTTGCCTCCGAAGCCACAGAAGGACTGAAACAGGTTCAGCGGCTCAGAGAAGAGGCGTTTACGCTTTTGTCCACTCCTGCTGAGCTGGCAAAAAGTATGATCCGTGCTGTGACAGGACTGGCCTCTGTGAGCTCATCTTTTGCGATCTTTTCCCGCATGAAACAGCCGGGTGCCTCTGAGCTGCACAGCCGAAGCCGGGCAGAACGGGCCGTGGCAGCAAACCAACGGGCCTTTGTCATCCTTACGGGACTGTCTGCCCTGATGGCCGCAGCAGAGCAGAGCCTGACGGAAGAGGAAAGGGCTCAGGCCTTAAGGCTCTGCGGGGAGATTCCGGAACATCCGGCAGACGACAGGAGTTTTTCCGCAGTCTCAGAGCTCAGAAGGCAGCTGGAAGAACGGGAAGCTCTGGCGATTCCGGAATTTTCTCAGGAGCTGCCCTCTCTGGTCCTTCTGCACCGGGCAGGGCTCAGTGACAGGGATGAAGAGGCATTTCTCAGGAGAAACCGGCTCAGAAGCCCCTTCCGTCTGAAAGGACGTTTTTATGTTCCGTCCGCCTGAGCTGAGCCTTTATACAGATTCCAGGATCTTCCGTGGTTTCAGCCGTGTCGTTGTCCGTCACTCCCTTGCTGAAATCTTTCATGACTTCAGTCTCTGCCTTCCGGACAGACGAAAGCCAGGACAGGAGCTGCCGCTGAAAATGGGGGAATTCTGTCAGCTGAAAGCCGGAGATCAGCTGCTGGCCTGTGGTTTTGCCGACTATCTCAGCCAGAGTCTGGGAGGCGAGGGGACCACGCTTGAGATCTATGGCCGCTCACAGGCTGCGGACCTTTCGGATTCGATGCCGGAGCCTCTGGAATTTCCGGAAGAGCAGTCCTTTCGCCGCATCGCAGAGGCCCTGCTTTCACCCTTTTCCATCCTTCTTCGGACCGACTCCCATGCCGACAGACTGAAGCTGAAGCAGTGGAAAAG
>JACKAG010000026.1 GCA_020635195.1 Deltaproteobacteria bacterium
TGCTCATTTGCACTCTATTTGACCCACCCTATTTGCAGTTTGTTGACCCACCAGCGGAGCGAAGCGACGACCTCTCCCAGACCAACATTTCCTTTCTAACGATTACCGGCAGGGACCTCCAGCTGATTTCTTTTCGTAGCAGCAATTTTGGTCCGGTAGGATTCCCCTCTTAACTGAATTTCCATGCAGGGATTCAACAGCCTGTCGGTCAAAGCTTCTGCAATAACAGGATCTTCAAACAGAGATCTCCATCCTTCCGGTTTAACTTGGGATGTAATGATAAGGACCCCTTTTTGATAACGATCTTCGATCAGATCAAGGAGGATTAATGCTTCATCATGGGTGTAGTTTCTTAAGCCGAAGTCATCGAGTACAATGACATCAGCTTTAGCCAATTGTTTGATAAAACTGAGGTATTTACCCGACGCTCTGTAAGCCTGAAACTCTTCAAACAGGTGATTGAGAGAGAAGAATTTAACACTGGTTCCCTGATTGCAAAGCCTGCGACCAATGGCTATTGCCAGATGGCTTTTTCCGGAACCGGTGGGACCCAGAACAATCAGATTTTCCCGGTTATTGTAAAAGCTGAGAATCGCCAGTTCCTTTAATTTACCCTTGGAAATTCCGCGGTCATAGCTCATATCCCAGTCTTCCATAGTACAGGTTCGCCGAAATCTGGCGCTTCTCAGCATTCTTTTAGCTGTTTTTTGCTGCCGGTCTTCCTGCTCATCCTGAAGAATTTTCAGCAGAAACTCTTCATAGGTATCTCCGTTCTGTCTTGCCTGCAAAATGCGAGATTCAGCACTTTGTGCAAAGCCAAAGCACCTGATATTTTTTGATATTTGCTTAATGGTTTCAATGCTCATCGGGGATCCTTTCTGTCATTTCTCAGGTAGGCACTGCCTGCAAAGCGATGGGGAGCCAGATGGCTTCCTTGGCTCAGGAATTGTCGGTGATAGCTGAGGGCACATTGCCTGAAAAAATCGGTTCGAATCTTCCTGAAGGTCAAACATTGCCCGGCTGCATATTCCATGGATGCCTGTCCGACTCCATCCTTCCCCCATGTCCTGAGGATCCCCTGAGCCTTTCTGAGCCCGGTCAATGGGAGAGGTCCGCTAAAAATCGTCTCCATGAGATCGGACATTGCCGGACCAATCGCTTGTGCCTGAGCTACAGCTTTTTTGATGTCAAACTGACAGGATTGCAGCTTTTCTTCGGGCAGATGCTCCTGTTTTGTCGATCTGCCACCACGGTTCCCGGTTGGGATATGAGTGGTTAACAATTTGATATCAGAAGAATATATTGAAATAAGTCTGTCCGATACTTTAACCCTGACTTGCTGACCAACATATCGAAATGGCACCGAGTAATAAGAATGAGATATCTGTATATGACAGTCGGGATGAACTTTGGCATTGCGCCACTCTACAAGCTCATATCGTTCTCGTGGCTGTGGGAGCAGCATGCTCCGCTCATACTGGAATCTGTCAGCTCTGCTGACACCATAATCCTTCATGATCTTAGAGTTGAATCCGTCCAGAAACCTTCTAAATGAGTGATTCAACTCTTCAAGATCATAGAACCTTGTATCCTTATGCATCTGATAAAAACTGCGCTGAACAGCTCCTATTGTGGCTTCCACAACACCTTTATCCCGCGGCTTCGCCGGCCGGGCCGGAAGAACTGCAAATCCACAGTGATTGCCAAAGTCTACAAATGTCGGGTTCAGGTTAGGGTCATAACGATGAGCCTTGGAAACTGCGGATTTGAGATTATCAGGAACCACATACGGCATAACTCCACCAAAGTACGACCACATTGATTCATGAGCACGAAT
>JACKAG010000027.1 GCA_020635195.1 Deltaproteobacteria bacterium
AGCAAAAACTTATGCGATTGCAATTTTCGCGCAACATTTAAGTTATAGCCTCTTCCACATCGGAATTGCTGAGATCACGCGGCATGTTAGAAAAATCCGACTTCTCCAGAACCCACCATGGAGAATCCATCCTGTTTTTAAGCTCTTCTGTCCCGTGCTTCAGAAGGAAGTCATCAACCCCCTGACGCTCCCCGTCCTCATCCCGTATATCCGTGATGCTGACCCGGGCTCCACGATTGAACAGCGCCTGACAGAAAGCCTTTCCTCCCTCCCTGACCTTCGGATTCAGAAAGAAGTCAGAGTCCGGAATAAAAATCACATTCCTGTCCTTCAGGGGAACCTTCTCCCATTCTCCTGCAAGGCCATCTTTCCCGGAGGTCTTCCAGTTCCAGCAGCCCGGAAAGGAAATCACCGGCGCACCGAGATCCTGACCAAGCCGGATCGCTTTTTTCTCTCCTTCTGTAATGTAAAGGGTCTCATCCGGATTCAGGATCTGCGGGATTCTCTCCCTGCTGAAATAAAGATGAAGGCTGCTTCCTCTTGCCTGAAGGTAGCGGGCTCTGTTCTTTTTCTTTTCCTCTCCTTCTTTCTTTTCAGGCTTCAGACGTCCGCCTGTCCTGCACCCTTTCAGGTTGTAATAAGGGAAAAACAGCCCGGCCTCTTTGTAGCCACATGCTGCGTCTGCCTCCTCCGGACTCAGATAGCTGAGTTCATATTCCCGGGCGGACTGCTCTGAGATACCGCTCTCACTGAGCATATTCGTGTATTGTTCTGCGCTCACAACGGTCCTCATTCCGGTCTTGAGTGTTTCTGCTGAAGATTCCACGGGCCACATACCAGCATATCTGTCATAAAAGCAGGGGATTCCAGGCTGTCGTACATATTCTGGAGATATGCTTTTCCTTTACAAAGAACCATCAGAGCTGCCACCTTACGAAGAAGATATGACAGCTCAGCGATCAGGAATCCCTCGGGGGGATCAAGAAGGAAGCGATTGATTTCTTTCATATAGTCTGCAAGCCTCTCCTGTTCTGCATATTCCATGTATTCTCTTCCTTCCTGCCCCGGACGCACTCCGGGCATGGCTCATCATGAGCTTTTCTGATTTTTCAGATTCTGTGATCCACAAGGGCTTTATCCGGATATCATCCGTTACACGCTCAGAGTAAGCACATGCGTTACGTAAGCCAAGCTTTTTCCTGCGTTTTGTTGCATTTGGTCATCTTTTTTGCATTAGGAGGAATCCAACCGCGGGGCGGTGTCATCTCCTTCATCAATGATGATTTCTGCAAGTTTCCATCCGACTCTCTTTTTATTTCTGACATCTGTTCAAATCCTCCGTCGGGCGTAAAAATGCGGCGTCTTAAAAGACAAAAAACTTTCGTTTAAATGGTCAGAACATCATTTCCGGTGACAGGATAAATGCGATCCCTATCGCGAATGCCACACCTAGCGGGATCAAAAGAAAAAGCTGAAACAGGAAAACAGACATGCTGGTTGATTCCAGATCGAGCAGGCTGCCTGCCAGACTGGTTTTTTGCGGAAGCATGGGGGTGTGTCTTTTTGTTTGTATACGGAGGTTTGCCGAATTCGGTTT
>JACKAG010000028.1 GCA_020635195.1 Deltaproteobacteria bacterium
TCAGGATCTCTATTGGTCTTCCGTTGCGGTTGGTGAAGATCTGATGGCGACGAAAGCTGCGAAGCTGGAGGTCAGTGAATCGGCTCTTTGTGGAGATCAGCTCTCTCTTAAGCTGATGCTGCAGGAGGGAGGCCGCAGTGCGGTCTATCGTAAGAGCTTTGTGATTGGTCAGGAGCTTATTGGGGCTGTCCAGACGTTTTCTGCGGAAGGTCTGCCTTTGCCGATTCAGGACCGGAAGAATACGGAAGCGCGTCTCAAAATGACCGGGTCGGAGCAGTGGCCGGAAGATGCACGCATCGCATCTGCCAGGCTGAAATTTGATATCACCCATAGCTATCAGGGGGATTTGACGGTTCATTTGTCAGCACCTGATGGCAGTTCTTTTGCTGTTTACAAGGGTGAAGGAGGAGGAGATAATGTTCATTTTGATAAAGATCTTAGTTCTTTATTAAAGGGAATGAGTGGGGGCGGAGTGTGGAGCCTTCACGTTAAGGACGGAGCGGTTCAGGATGAAGGGACTCTGGATGCTGTGAGTCTGGAGCTGACTCCGGTCCGTTATGTCTGCCAATAAAACCTTCACCGAAATCCTCTTGCAAATAAAATTTCTATGTCAATAAGGGTCCTGAGTCTCTCCTTCTGACCAGAAGACAGAGAATTTTTTATCTAAAAAAAATCATATGTTTTATGAGTTACTGTGATATTTTCATTTTGTCATGGTCAGTTGATCTTTGTTATGGTACGGTGCTTTCCCTGGGTTTCAGTAGCTTATGGTGGAGTAGTCATTCCGGCCTCTGTTTTTTACGAAACCCCCTGAATTTTGAAAGAAAACGAAGCAGAAGGAACAGGATTTCATGGCACGCTATACCGGCCCTAAGTTAAAGTTGATGCGTTCAGTTGGCCTTCATCTACCTGGCTTGTCTCGTAAGTCAATTGAGAGAAAACCTAACCCTCCGGGAATGAGGGATGGACAATTCAGAAGGAAGAAAAGTGATTACGGCTTGCACCTCCTTGAAAAGCAGAAGCTTCGGTTTAACTATGGGGTAACAGAGAAGTATCTGCGAAAAACGGTTCGGGAAGCTTTCCGCTCCCGAGAGCATTCCGGACATAAGTTACTTGAGCTGCTTGAGCGTCGCCTGGACAGTATGCTGTTTCGTGCCGGTCTTGCTCCGTCGATTCCTGCTGCCCGACAGCTGGTTAGGCACAACCATGTGCTGGTTGATGGTAAGCGTGTGAATATTCCCTCATACAGGGTTGATCCAGGCCAGGAAATCACAATGACAGCCAAAGGGCTGAAGATTCCGGTTGTGAGTCAGGTTCTTGAGCAACCGGTACTGGCACGTCCGGCTTGGCTTGCTTTTGATGCAGAGCGTGGCGCTGCGAAAATGATTGCAGTTCCTGATCGTGAGTCCTTTTCATTTCCCATTGAAGTGAATTTGATTGTCGAATTTTATGCAAGGAGTGTTAAGTAACCAGTATAGCTGGCCGTATGGCTGGCTGATACGGTGCTTGAACCATCTGAAAGAGGCTGCTTAATCCCGTCGTCCCTGTCTGCTTGGGTGTGACGGGTTTTTTTTTGTTTATTCATGGCACATAAAATCTCTTGTAAACTGGCAGGAGCGGGAAGTTATGCAAGCGGAAACAGGTTGTGAAAAGGGAGGGAACGCAAAGAAATCGCTGGTAGATCAGTTGAAGCATATACAGCAGGAACCTTTATCCAGAAATGCACTGATCAGTAAGGATTCCTGTGCGGTTTCTACGGGAGATTGTCCCCAGTGTCGGGGGGAAGGGATTGTTCAGGGACGCAGAGGGATTTATGCCAGCGCAGAGCTCTGTGTCTGTGTCCAGAACTGCCGCTTATGTCTCGGTAAGAATATGGATGTTTCTGGTGGTGTTGCCAGGGCATGTAAGTCTCCCAGTCCGCTAAAACGTTCAAATCTCTATAACCGGGCCTGTATTCCTGCCAGATACACAGGAGCCCGTCTTGAAAAATTCTCTAATAACTCTGGGAATTGTATGGAGATCGCCAGAAACGTGACGGCATGGGTCGATAAGCTAACCCGCTCCACAGATCTCCATCGTCAGAAAGGTTTTATCCTCAGTGGTCCGGTTGGTTGTGGCAAAACCTGGCTGCTGGCTGCTGTCGCAAAACGGCTGGCATCACATGGGATCAGTATTCGTTTTGTTGATTTTTTTCAGCTGATCTCAGAGATCAAGAGCGCTCTGATGACCAGAGAAGCGATTACCTCTGACTTTCTCAGGGTTTTTCTTGAGGTAGATGTTCTTGCTATCGATGAGCTGGGAAAGGGCAGACGTACTGACTTTGAACAGACCGTTCTCGATCAGCTGGTGATGGGGCGCTACAATCAGGAAAAAATAATCATCGCTTCAACGAATTGCAGGATTGGTCGTCTCTACAGAAAAGATGCAGATTATTTTGGTGAGGCTCCGCGTAGTGAGGGAGCCCGCTTTGATGTTACGGATGTTCCTTTGTTTCAGGCCGTTGGAGAGAGGATTTATTCCCGTCTGGAAGAGACTACAGAGTTTCTGGCGATGAAGGGTTCTGATATGAGGAGTGACGGGAGGTCTTCATGAGCTGTTTTATGGTGCAGCAGAAGCACCGATGCTTTTCGAATCCTCTGGTCGGCCTTGTTATTTCAGAGAGTGGGCATGCAACGTTGCACCCTGATATCTTTTCCTGCTGCTCCGATCCTCAGGAACATTTGCAGGAAGATGGTTCATGGTTTATCTGCTCTGCACGGAAGCGCCTCTCGCGTGTTCAGGATCTGTTGGATCAGTATAAACGATTATGGAAACAGCCCTTCCCTGGCTTTCCCCGGGCCGCTCAGCCCAGGATTCAGGAATACTTTCATGCGATGATTTGCCTTGAAAAAGGTCTGCTGAAAGGCAGTGTTTTTTGCAGCGACTCTGATCAGACACGGGGCAGTGATGATATCTGGCTGATGGCGATGGTGTCGGTCTGGCGTTATGATTTTCATCCACATGTGGTGACCATTGGCCTGAGTCGGGAGGATGAACTGCTTCCCCATCTTGGGACAGGATGTGGGCAATACCGTCCGATTGTCCTTGTTGATCAGGTAAAATCGTTTCGTTTTCCCCATTTCAGACAGGATTTCGAGCTGCTTGTCAGTTGGGCAGACAGAGCAGAAGCCCCTTTGTGGATGGATGTCATCAGAGAAGTCTTTGATCCTCCGCCGAAGGAAACGTCTTCAGACGCTCTGCTCAGTGCTTACAACAAGCGAATCAGCCGCTTCCGGAAGACTCCGCCTCTGGCACATCTGGATAGCAATACTCTTTCAAGGCTCTCTTCTGTTTCAGTTGGTTATCGTAATTTTCATAGTCCATGATAAAATGAATTTCATAGGGTAGAATTTACATATTTTATATCATATCTCTGATAAAGCAGATCTGAGGGTGTAAAGCTTTGGCAGAAGATGCAGAATTAGTCGCAAGAGCTGAGAGCGGAGATCTGAATTCTCAGCGAGCGCTGGCGTTGCTTTATGAAATCGGTATTCAGTTTGAGGCGGATCAGGAAAAAGCCCTGCACTGGTGGATTAAAGCTGCTGAAAATGGGGATAAACTGGCACAGTTTTCTGTGTCTGAGATTCTCAGGCAGGATGAATTTCGTCAGAATCCGGAAAAACTGGAAAAATGGCAGAAACGATGCAGTAAATTTTCTCTGGGTCAGTATTCTTCATCAGAAATAAAGCAGCTGAAAAACCGGGTGTTGATTATTGATGACGCACGCTTTCAGCGTGATTTACTGGCACAAGTCTGTGAAATGAAGGGCTTTGAGGCGGTTCATGCAGAGAGTGGTGAGGAAGCGCTGAAAAAGGCAGCCGAATTTCCGGATATCCAGCTTGTTTTCCTTGATCTGGTTATGCCGAAAATGAATGGTGTCCAGTTTCTGAAGCTGATCAGAAAGATGCAGCTTCTTGAAGGGGTCCCTGTCGTTGTGATCTCACAGAGTGTCTCCCGGAATGTTGCTCTGCAACTAAAGGAACTGAAGATTAATTCCTTTCTCGCAAAACCCGTGACGCCTCATCAGATCGATGTCTTTCTGAATGCAGTCAAGACCTCCTGAATATATTTTTTTCCCTTCTTTTGATTTTATCAGATTCCGTAGCCTCTTTTTACTGATGCTATGATTAATCCTCGGTATTTATTCATGGATTAATCATTGTGTTGCGATATAGCTCATAATCTGATTTAAGCTTATGTCCCTCTTGCATGTGTATGATGATATGGTTTTTCAGGAGAGATTTATGCGCCCCTCATGGAAAAGCAATACCGGATTTTTGTTGTCTGCAGCGGGATCAGCGATCGGACTGGGAAATATCTGGAAGTTTTCATATATTGCTGGCCTTAACGGAGGTGGAGCGTTTGTTCTTTTTTATATGATATGTGTGGCCTTTGTAGCGCTTCCTGTCTTGTTATCAGAAATTGCAATCGGTCAGAAAGCACAAAGTAACGCGATCAGAAGCTTTGATGTGATTGAGCAGAAACCCAGTTATTTTAAATTTGCCGGAATTCTTGGACTGCTTGCTTCTGTGCTGATTATTGCCTTTTATAGTGTTGTGGGTGGTTGGATTCTGTACTATCAGATGGAATGTCTCAGTCGTTTCTCTGATTTTCAGAGTGCCGATTCTGTCAGGCATGTCTTTGATGTGGCGCTTTCTGATCCTTTTGTATCGGTGAGTTGTCAGCTTTTGTTTTTACTGATGACCTTTGCAATTGTCGGAGCCGGAGTTAATAAAGGAATCGAGCGGGTTAACAAACTTGCTGTTCCTTTGTTGGCTGTACTTCTTTTCTTTTTGCTTGCCTGTGTCTGGAATAGTCCTGGTTTCAGCAAAGCTCTTGAATTTTTGTTTGTTCCTGATTTTTCTTCTTTTCATGCTTCCGGAGCGCTTGAGGCTGTAGGGCATTCATTTTTTACAGTGAGTGTTGGTGTCGGGATTATGGTGACCTATGGTTCTTATGTGCCTCAGTCGACCCGGATCGGTGGAATTTCTCTTGTTATTGTGCTTGTGGATACCATCATTGCATTAGTCAGTGGTGTGGTTATTTTTTCTGTTTTATTTTCTTTTGAGTCTTCACCTGATCAGGGACCGATTCTGATGTTTAAGACGTTGCCGGTCTTGTTTGCCAGAATGCAAAATGGAATGATCGTTGCCTCTGCTTTTTTCACTCTTGTTTTACTGACGGCGATTACATCTGCGATTTCGTTGTTGGCCGTCCCTATGGCCTACCTTGAAGATCTCGGAATGAAGCGGAACCATGCCCTGATTTTTCTGGCAGTGCTTATCGCTGTTTTCGGATTACCATGTGGCCTTTCGTTTAATCTTTTATCGGATGTGGGGCTGATGGGGATGAATATCTTTGATCTGTTTGATGCCATGAGTAGCAAGTTACTGCTGCCTGTTTCCGGACTTATGTGTGTTATGTTTTTTGCGTATAAAATGGATGCAGCAGTGATTGTTAAGCAAAATATCAGCTCACGTTTTCTGAGAAATATATTTACATTCTCGATCCGTGTTCTTGCTCCTTTGAGCATTCTGGTCATTCTGATCAACGGTCTTCTGGGTTACGGTATATTGCCCGATTGATTTTTCAAATGTTTTCGTCAGACAGGAGGTACTGTCTCTATGTTAACTCACGACTTCCATGTTCATCTTTATGGATGTCTGAGCGCAGAACGTTTATGGAATTTTGGAAAAGATCTTTATAAGAAGCGGACCACTGCGCTGGACTGGTATGCTTCGGAGTACCAGAAGGCATGGGGAAAAAAGCCCGATTATATCCGTTACTGGGAAAGTCAGGATGGTATCCTGCTTCTGAAAGATGATTTTCTCTTCAGGTCTCCCGATTCATTTGATCGCTTTCAGGCGAATTTTAATTTAATCATTGCCCTTTGTCAGATATCTACCTCTGATTTTTCGATTCCGGAACAGATCATAAGAGATGTGCAGTCCTCTGGTCTGAGCTATTTTGAAGCACGGACTCTGATCTCTCCTCGCTTTGATCATGCTGAAGCATATGACTATCTGAAAGGCCTCTGTCATCTGATCCGGCGCATGAATCAGGAAGGCGGGATGACGACAAAGCTGGTTTTTTCTCTTTTCAGAGATCAGAAGCTTGCGCATCTTCATTATGACTGGATTCGCTTGTTTACAGAGCGGCATCGGGATCTTGCAGAAGAGATTGTCGGGATAGATGTTGCCGGAAAAGAAGAGGGAAATCCTCCGGCAGAGAATATTCTGCTCTTTGATAAAATCCGTAAAGATAACAGGAAAGGCAAAAGGCTTGGGCTGTTTTATCATGTCGGGGAATCTTTTGAAGATAAGGGTATCATCAGCGGAATACGTTGGGTATATGAAGCTCATGAGCTGCTGAAGGTGGATCGGCTGGGACATGCAACAGCTCTGGGAGTGCATCCTGAAAACTACAGAGATAAGGTGGTTGCTGAGCCGACAGAAGAAAGGTTTGCTACACTAAACTGGCTGCTTGAGCAGCAGGAAGTTCTGGCGCTTCATGGCTACAGGCCTGATGTCAGAAAAATCAGACATGAACTGGAAGCTCTTGCAAACGGATCTGTCAGAATTGTCTATGATCAGGACTATATTGATGAGGCTTTGCTGATTCAGAGAGCTGTGTTAAGTCTTTTGAAATCGAGGGATGCTGTGGTTGAGTCGTGTCCGACCTCTAATCTCCGGATTGCACAGCTCCGTTCAGAACAGTATCATCCTGTCAGACACTTTAAAAAATATGGTCTGAAATTTGTCCTTGGTACAGATGATCCCGGTATTTTCAATACGGACTGGAAGACAGAAAGTGAACTGGCGGATCGCTTATAAAAAGGAGTCCTGTGTCTCTTACGAGCTCAGGCGGACTGTCCATGATGAGCCTTTGGATCGCAGGCTTGTTGCAGGATGTCCGGATCAGGGGTCGCGTTATTCCACTGACCCTGCCTGAATTTTATTTTGCTGATGGCTTCCACCAGAGGGACGGCAAAATCGATAAAAGAAGGAAAATGCTGCTGAAGTACCAGATGCCTGTCGTCTGTGGTAATTTTAAGTTCCAGAGATCTTCTGTCATAGCGGATTTCCCAGTGCTCGTATTCCTGCCAGCCTTCTGCATCGGCCTCATTCAGCGCAAAACGAAAACTCCCTTTGCCGATATGCAGGGCATTTAGCAAAGCCTGCTGCAGTTCTCCGAACGTATCATGGACATCTGAAAATGCGACAAAGTGTTTTCTGAGATCTGTTCTGAACTCCAGCTCAATCCAGCTGTCGCGGGGACCTCTGAACCTGAATTCAAGCATCATGAAAGCTCCTCCGCTGTCTCTTATGCTTTCAGGACACTTATCGGTGATCCGGGCAGGCTGAATGAGCAGAAATGAAGGCTTTTTTTCGGATTTTCTGTCAGGGAAGATATTTTACATAGATTTCAACGCGATAGTTGGCTGCCCGGTCTTCTGCCTGCGGGCCCTGGAAGAGTATTTTTTTATCTGCGTAGCCAGCCCCGGAAATCTTGTCCGGAGGAAACCCCGCTTTTTCGATGAGATAGCGGACAAGGTGGGTCGCGCGGAGTGTCGAAAGGGTCCAGTTATTCATCTCCCGACTTTCTGGTATGGTATCGCTGTGCCCTTCCACCACAATTTCATGTCCAAGCTCTCGTATCGTTTTAAGCAAGGGAAGAAGAGATTTGATTCTGGATGGTTCTACCCGGAACTTGCCTGGTTTGTACAGGACAGAAGATGACAGAATAAGCTTAAAACCTCCATCAGTTGCTTTGACCTGGACGGATTTTCGATTTGCGTCTTGTTTATCAGAGTTTCTTCCCTGATGGGATCGTGATTCCAGCATGCTACGGATCTTATCAAGATCCTGGCTCACTATTTTTATGACATATTCGGTTTCTGCAGCCTTCTGAATGACAGGAGGGGCTGGGCTGTTGCCTTTCCAGAATTTAAAGATATCGACGCCAAGGACAATATCTCCCCGGATCTCTTCGAGAGGGATATTATCAGGAACTTCCCGGAAAGCTTCCCGGATGGAAGAAGCATGACCTTCAAAAGCGACGGTTTGTCCTTCTGGCTTAATTCCATAAAGAACGACAAATGTTGCAAAAAGAAGGGTCATCAGATCAGCGTAACTGACCAGCCATCCTTCTCCGCCGCCTCCTTCATCATCTTCCATGTGAGTCTCTGCTGATGTTGCTTATTACCTTAGTGGAGCGTATGATCTCCATTCAATTAAATAAATTTCGGTTTCTCTTCCGTATCAGGGGAGGTCTGTGAGAATCCGGGTGGAAAGCAGCTCCTGAAAAGTTCCTACTCCTTTTCTCCGATAAATGATGCGAGTCTGGATCGGATGATCTTGGGATTCTCTCCGGCCAGAAGTCCCCGGATACCTTCTCTGATAATTTCCATGCTTGTCTGCTCACGCTTTGATTTGAATTTGAGCTTCGATGACATGGGGATAAAAATCATATTTGCTAAGAGTGATCCATATAAGGTTGTGACCAGAGCAACCGCGAGTCCCGGGCCAATTTTTGAAGGATCAGACAGGTTGGCCATGATGACAATCAGTCCAATGACGGTTCCGATCATACCAAAGGCCGGGCAGGCTTCTGCCATAGAATCAAGCAGGTCCTGTCCGTTCTTATGTCGCCTTTTCAGGTTGTCAATTTCCAGAGCGATAATGTTATCGATAATGCTAGGGTCAATCCCGTCGACCATGCTGCGCACGGAACGTGCGAGAAATTCATTTTTAACAGGATGTTTTTCCAGACTCAGAATGGAGCCTTTTCTTGCAACATTGGCGCATTCGATAATTTCGTTGATCAGCTCTTCTTCTTCCTGCATGCCTCCTTTAAAGCTTACAGCAGCTGCTTTTAGTCCGTTGATAAAGACTGGCAGAGTGAAACGGAACATCGTTGCGAAAAATGCGCCTCCGAGAACGATAATAAGACTGGTCAGGTCCCAGTACATCATCATTCCACCGGCGATATTCATCACAATGATCACCAGGATGAAACCACCAAAAAAACCAATCAGGGATGCCAGTTCCAGAATCTACTCCTGACACAATGAATATTTCAGAATTTTTCTGGGCATGACGGATTTATCTAGCTTAACAGATGAATATCGTAACTTTTTTCCATATGCTGCCTGAGCTTCGTCAAGTCCCATCTCCAGAAAACATTTCTGTTTTTTTGTCGTATAGTTCCTGAGGCACACAGCGACATGCCCGGGATGAACCAGGTGGGCATGTTTTTCCTCCGGAACCAGGTACCACTCGCACTTATCCAGCCGCTCCCAGTCACATGCCATCCATGTGAAAGCAGCTGTCAGCAGCACCAGGAATGTCATCGGCTTATTCATAGCGAATGATAATTCCGATCCTTCGATTGCCCTTCCTTCCGGCCTTTGTTTCATTACTGAATAGTGGCTTTCTGTCTGCATAGCCCGCAGATCTGATCAGATTTGCAGGAAATTCATGATCATCTATAAGATAATGCATAAAATAGCTTGCTCTGAGAGCAGATAGTTCCCAGTTTGTCATACTCTCAGGGGGGATTGAATCTGTATGTCCTTCTATCCGGACTGGTCTGTTCAGGCTTTTCAGAAGGCTCATTAAGGGTTCCAGATCTGATATGCTGTCATGACTGAGCTGATACTGGCCAGGAGGATAAAAAAATGAGGCGGCCAGAGAGATCTTGATTTCAGAGGAAGATCTCTCAATTCGCAGAGGATGATCTTCCTTCAGGTTTCTGTACTGCTTCATTTTTTTTTCGATAAAGTCGGTCACATCTTTGACCCTGGAAAAATCACGATTGAGAATGTTTTCGACTTCTTCATAACGCTTCTGGGTTTTAATCTGCCGGGATCTTCTGGCATTTTCTTTCCAGAACTTAAAGGCAAATTTCCCGTAGTCTGTCGGGCCGGTTTTTGCCTCCGGGTCGATGTCGTCCGGAACTTCGGTAAATGCCTCACGGATTGAGGACACCACACCCAGTGCAGTGGATGTTTCTCCTTCAGGTTTGATTCCGTAAAGAACGACAAAGGTTGCAAATAAAAGGGTCATCAGGTCAGCGTAACTGACCAGCCACCCTTCTCCTCCTCCTTCTTCGTCATCGTCAGAAGATCCAGCCAGATCTGCCCCTCCGGAGTGCTCAGATTCGGATATCGCGTCTGCCAATCCTGATCTGATCATCGGGTATACTATGGAAGATTGCAGGAGGTATAAAGTGCCTGCGGAAATTTTTCCTGGAGACATTCTGTCATAAGAGCGGTCGTTACATGCCGGAAAATTTTCTGAGAAAACCAGCTTTGTACAGATAGTCCAGAAGTCGGGTTTTGCGGTATTCAATTTCTGCAATCTGATGCTTCGAAATCAGATCTGACAGCTCATGATGCAGATCATGATAAAGTATCCGCTCCATCTTCCTTAAAATATGGCCGGAAGCGACAAACTCTCTGATGTGAGTCGACGGATGAAGCACATGTTGCCGGACAGGGTGTGACCAGACTCCCAGCGATTTTTTGATCTGATCTGTATATGCCAGGCAACAGCCAAGAATGCTGAACCTTCGCAGACAAAGGCCATGATCTATCGCAATTTCTCGTCCTTTGGTAATCAGGATATTATCGCTATTGCGGTCCCGGTTTCGGATCAGATAATCAAACACGTTCAGGTTCGGGCTTTTACGGTAACCATGGATGTGGCTGGCTGTTTTTGCTCCTCTGATAAAGTACTGAAGGGAGCCTTTGTGTCCAGCAATATGCCGCTTTATGGTCATAGGAACGAGCCTGAAGCGAAAAAGGCGGTCCAGGCGATATGCGGCGATTTCTGATCTGTAGCTGGAGGAAGGATGGAAAAGCCGCTTTTTTTTAAAAACTCCATGGACTCCCAAGGGTAATATTACAGACATGGGCTTTGTCGCTCCACCCATGCCCAGCTTACTGATGTCAGAATCTCCTACAGCAGCATCTCTCATCAGTGTTTCCAGAAACCAGAGGATCAGTTCGGCCTGCTCTTGCGTCGTCTGTGTGTTTCCTTCATCCAGTGTCCAGGCTGCCTCCTGATACTGACCTTTTTTAAGGAGGCTAAGCGCCTGTTTGTCCTCTACTCTGCCTATACAGTGCTCCCATGGGACCTGTGTTTGTTCTTCCGGTCCACGATTCAGATATGGTCTGAGGCAGCTTTGAGCTGAGTTTCTGTCTGGAAGGTCTGTGGCCATAACAAGTAGCGCTTGCAGGCAGAAAGCGATCATAACGGGGAAGATCAGGTACTGCAGGCTCATGATTTTCTTCCTCTTTCAGACATGGCAAGGTCGTGTTCTTTGTGTCAGTGCTTCATGGTTTAAACAAAATAAATTCCATTTCAACCCTGGCAGATAATGGCAATGCAGCAGCAGCGATTGAAGTTCTGACAGGTGGCTCTGCTCCCGATTCAGGAAAGAACTCTTCCCAGGCCCGATTTACATCCGGAAATTCTTTCATATCTGTGACATAGATTCTGGCTGATATGAGATGGCTTTTATCCATTTCCAGCTCACTCAGAACACGAAGCAACGTTTCCAGGATGACTGAAGCCTGAGCAAATGCCCCTCCTTCCGTCAGCTTTCCTTCACGATCAAGCGCGATCATGCCTGCTGTGTAATAAAAAGGTCCTGCTTTGATTAAGGATGAATATCGATACTGCGCGGCAGGCATACTTTTAAGCTTACAGATTTCTCTCATTTTTTTCTCCGACACGACTCTTAAAACCCGTCTCTGACAGGCTGTCTCATACCAGGAAAAATGACAATTCCTTTATGTTCTAAAGAAGGCAGAACCAGGAATCGCCAGGCCATTCTCGCTTTACCAGAAGGCTCAGGCAGGTTAAAGAAGACAGCAGGCATTATGAACTGTCCTGACATGCATAAAAAAATAAGCAGGAAAAGAAAGTTTAGTAAGATATTTAAACAAAAATATCAACAGATTATGCGAGAAAACACAGAGTATGTCCATGTGTGATGATTTTCGTTTCATTGTAGTTTCAGAAGGGTGGTTTCAGCAGGAAGATACTCTTTTTTTATATGTGCAGGACGTTTGAACTTTTTATGCAGGGAGAAAAAACTATGGGTCAGCGTTTCCGGCATTGGGAGTCCCGATCTGACATCACACCAAAGACACTGACAGAGCTACAGGATATCCTACAGGGAAACAGGCAATTTACTCCGGTTTTGCAGCTTCATTATGGTGATCATGGTCTTCAGGACGCGTTTTATGCCATGAAGACAGCGATCCAGGAGCAGCGCAAAATCGCTCTTTATGCCGACTATGATGTCGATGGAACCATGAGCTGCGTCAGCTGGATCTGGTTTTTTGAAAGTATCGGTTTTCACAATTATACCTACTATATTCCGGACCGTTTCAGAGAAGGTTATGGCGTTAATCTTGAGGCGGTCCAGTATCTGGTCCGGGAGCGGCAGGCAGAGCTCATCCTGACGATGGATACCGGGATTACCGCCAATGTTGAGGCGACCTGGTGTCGGGAAAATGGAGTGACATTTATCTGCACAGATCACCATAAGATCCAGCCAGATAAAATGCCAGACTGTCTGATTCTGAACCCCAGGACTCATCCTGATCCTGACTACCAGGAATTATGTGGCTGTGGGATAACCTTTGTACTCCTTCGGAAATTAGGGGAGGTTTTTCAGGTTTCTCCCGATGTCTGGAATGATATTCTGGCTCTTACCGGTATGGCGACGATCTGTGATGTTGTCCCTCTGAATGGTGTCAATCACAGACTGGTTCAGTATGGGGTTCAGGCTCTGCTGAGAAGTGAAAGGCCAGTCCTGAGAAGGCTTCTTCAGGCAGCGTCTGCCGGAGATCAGCAACTCAATGAGCAGGACGTTGGGTTTCGGCTCGGGCCCAGGATTAATGCAGTTGGCAGGCTTGGTCATGCCAGTCAGGTTGTGCGGGCCTTTATTCATGAGAATCCTGATCCTCTCATTCAGCATATGAGCCTTTGCAATGAACAAAGAAAGTCCATTCAGGCCGATATTGTCAGAGAGGCTCGTGAGCTGGCTCACGCCTGTCAGGATGATCCTGTGCTTTTTCTCGGAGGAGACTGGCATCAGGGGGTTGTCGGGATTGCGGCCAGCAAGATTGCAGAAGAATTCTGGAAGCCTGTCTGGCTATTCTCAAGGCAGGAAAAGATTTGCAGAGGTTCTGCGCGCTCTCTGCCAGGTTTCGATGTCACAGAGGCTATGGGGGCTGCGGCTTCTTTTTTTGATAAATTTGGAGGGCATAAGGCAGCTGGTGGATTCAGCTTTATTCCGGATCATGAGGATAGCATTCGTCAGGAGCTCATCCGCTTTGCCGGAGATATCCGGCAGCGACAACCTGATCTCTGGGAAAGCAGAATCGCATTTGACTGTCACCTGCCTTCTGAGTTTCTGAATCTCAGGCTCAGCGGTTTTCTCGATCAGCTTCGCCCTTTTGGTCACGGTTTTGAGGAACCTTTATTTCTTTTGCGTTCAAAGATTCAGTCTGTACAGTTTTATCGGGATAAAAAGACCGGAGAAGAACGTCACACGGCAGTTCATGTTTGCACGGGTGATAAGATTCATAAAATTATGTTTTTTAATGATGTTCATCGCTCACTTGAGGCCGGGCAGGCGGCGGAATTTCTTGTGACAGCAGGGAAGAACTACTGGAATGGTCAGATGTCTCTTTCTCTGATGGGGCGCGATTTCAGACTCTTTCATTAAGGGTGAGGGTCGGATCGGCCGATCTGCCCGCTATGTGACGGGCCCCTCTATTCAGTATTCTTCGTTGTATAATGTGAGGGGTTTTTACATTCAGATACTTACATAGAAACTCATAGCGTTCTCTTAAAACGTCTTTTCCGGGCATTTCTTTTCTGCTCTGAGGTCGTTCATGTCTTTAAGTCGGAATCTCAAAAAAATAAACTATATTATGGCCAGATTGACATTGGCTGGTGTCGGTCCTGATTGTACATATGCTCAGGAGAGGCAGATTATATTAACTAATTTTATCAGTCTTGCTTTTTCTTTTACTATGTTCTGTCTTGGTATTTTTTTCTATTTTTTTGATGACGTTTTTATTTTTATATATGCAATTTTTTTCATGATATGTCTTCTTGGTGGCATTTTTTTTAATTATTTAGGTAAAATTCAATTGTCGCAATGGTGCATGATTCTGGTCCCGAATCTTTTTGGACTTATCATGTGCCTTTGTGTCGGACAGAATACATCACTCGCCATGGGATACTTTTGCCTGATCGGTGTTCCGGTTTTAATTGCAGACAGGAAGCAGATTTTTATGCAGATCACAGGGATGATTCTTCCTGTCTTCTGTTATTTTTTGACTTTCTTTTCGGAGTTCGATTTAAGGTTTCTATCTGGTATTTATGGCATTTCTGCTTTTCCAGAGGAAGAGATTCGTATTTTTATTCATCCTGTTTATATGATTGTTATTTCTGCTGAGCTTTTTTATTTTTCCAGTATTAGTCTCAAAATCGAAAAAAGATTGGTACGCAATATTGAAAGGCGCAAAAAAGCTGAAGAAGAGATGAAAGCCTCGCAGGAAGCTTTGGTTCAGAGTTCAAGAATGGCGATATTGGGAGAGATGGCAGGTGGGATCGCTCATGAACTGAATACTCCTATCGGTTCATTAAAGCTGAGGTTTTCTCAGATGCTCCGCTTATTAAACATGACTCCTGTTCCTGTGGATAAACTCCGTTCTATTCTGAATGAATCCAATGAAACTAATGAAATCATGGTAAAAATTGTGGATGGAGTGCGCCTTGTGTCGCGTTCAGGTGAGTCCGATTCAATGAATATGGAAGGTGTAAAGGGGATGATTGAGGATGCTTTGAAAGTCTGTTCTGAGGGTCTTAAGCATCATAACATCCGGCTTGATATTGAGGATATTCCGGAGAATCTCATGATTCGTTGTAGGCGAGTGCAGATTACGCAGATTATCCTGAATCTGATCGTCAATGCGAAGCATGCGTTACGGAATGTGCCAGAAGCAAAGATCTGTATTAAAAAACGACTCAAAGCGAATTTTTTGGATCTTATGATAGAAGATAACGGACCTGGGATTCCTGATGAAATTTTAGATAAAATTATGAATCCATTCTTTACAACAAAAGATATTGGAGAAGGTAGTGGCCTGGGTTTAAGTATTTCAGAACGAATTGCAAAAGAGCACAATGGATCATTGAAGCTGGAGAGCCGCTCAGATCCTACACGTTTTGTATTATCTCTCCCTTTTTCCGTTATGCATGAACAGTCTTCTCAGCTCTGATCATGACATGGAACATGGTATGGAATTCATTTGCTGAACAGCCATGGCTGGATGGTCTTGTCGATGTATTCAGGTGAATCTGTCGGAGCGAAACGTCTGACAGGGGTGCCGTTTTGATCAATAAAAAATTTAGTAAAATTCCACTTGATAGTTTCTGAGCCCAGGATGCCGGGGAGCTTTTGGCAGAGCCATCGAAACAGAGGATGGGCATTTTTACCATTGACTTCTGTTTTAGAAAAAAGTGGAAATGTTACATGAAATTGTTTTTCACAGAACGTAGAAATCTCAGTATCTGTTCCGGGTTCTTGTTTTCCAAACTGATTGCATGGAAAACCCAGGACAAGGAAGCCATGATCCTTATACTTCTGATAAAGCTCCTGCAGGCCTTTGTACTGAGGAGTCAGGCCACAAGCACTTGCAGTGTTGACGATCAGTAAAGATTTCCCCCTGAAATCTGAGAGCTTCAGTTTAACTCCTTCGATCGATGTGACTTCGAAATCATAGACAGATTGATTCATAAAGTGATCTCCGTATGAGATGAGGTGTCTGACAGCGATCAGCTAAGAGTGTTTTTCATTTTTTGTCTATCCGGGAGTATGAGATATGCTCTTTTATCATGCCGAATCCTGTCTTCAGAAGGTGACAATTTTTATTTTGCATAAATATAAAATTAATCCGTAAAAACGACCCATTTTTGATTTATATTTCTTTTATTTCATTATGTTGGATAATCTTTCCTTATGCATTATGTGAAGGCCCCGAAAGAGATTTTGCATGATAAGGATTGATACAGATGATGCTTCTTAAAGATGAGACAAAGCTGATTTTTTCGAGACGATTTATGATGCTGATGTTAGCGATTCAGTCTTTATCTTATGGATTTTCCGGTTTACGCAAGGGTACAGGTATTGGAGACTTGTTCTGTTTTCTTTTCAATGGTCCGGAATCTTTTGCTTTTGTTCTCGATGAATCCGTTAGTGCTCTTTTGCTTATTGCTGGTTGGTCACTTTTCTTCTGCTTGAGTCAGTCAGCACTGTTATTTCTGAGCTTTTTTATTTTTCTGACAATTGTGACGGAGACATACGGAGGGTGGAGCTTTTCTGGTGGGCAGATCGTGTTGCAGCTTCTGTCGGAATCATTGTGCTACGGTCTGCCTTTCTGCCTTGCTTTTTTAGTGTTCAGGAACAAAGGAAAGATCTCCTGTCGCTGGAGAGATTCGTTAGATTCCCTGGGACGACTGACCACTCTACTGCTCTTTATGAGTATAGCAGGACAGAGTTTGCGGATGTTGACATTTCCTCCGCTTCTGCTGGATGCGGCCATAGCCCTTGCTGCATATGGAAGCTTTGTACTTTCAGAAGCGGAAGCTCGTATTCTGCTGACAGTCTTTAGCGTATCCGGAATGCTGCTGGGAGGGCAGCTGTTTTTTGCCAGGCAGGGTAGCAAGCATCAGTTGTGCCTCTTGATGCTCTGGCTTGGTGGAGCAGCTTTGGTACCGCTTCTGATCCTGGAGGGGCCAGCTCGTGTGGAACAGTCTGCCAGAGCTCTGATTCCTCTGGCAGCCCCTGTCTTGCTGTGGGCTCATGGGACCTTGCAGTCTGATCCTGGTTTCAGGACTGTGGATCTGCCCGCAGATCAGATGGAATCGGCGCCTTCGATTTGATAGGGAGCTCTGTTCTTGCGATATTTATGTGCGTTTTTGCTGTTTAGTCTCTGGCCTCTGTCTTCGCTGTTTGCGGATATTCCGTATCATGTCAGGATTACATGGCATGAAGATCCGGCAGGAAAAGCAACCATTTCTTTTAGCACAGATATCAGATACAGGCATGTCGTGCTGTATCTGGATCGTACGGAGCATGGGCATGAGCCCATGCGATATCAGCAGAAGCTGGCGCCGCAGTGGCAGCAGCAGTATCGTGGATCTTCTGTCTGGGGCTATCATGTCAGGGTTCGTGATCTGAGTCCGGACACAACTTATTTTTTCTATATTCAGACCGGTCGAAAGACATCAGAAATCTATCATTTTCGCACTGCGCCTGCTGATCCTCGCAGAGCTTTCCGGCTGATCTTTGCTGCTGATTCCGGATCAGATCATGCAGCCAGACGGAGTATGAATCAGCGCATGCGTGAGGTGATGCTTGCCCATCCTGATACCCTTGCTTTGGCCCATGGTGGAGGCTATGTCGAGGACAGCGATTCATGGAAACAGTGGGATCGCTGGTTGCATGACCATAGCCTGACAACGGCTTCAGGCCGTCTGCTTCCTGTGATTCCGGGACAGGGTGAGTCTGAAGCAGAAAGTCTTTTGTTCCGGGAAATTTTTGATGGTCCGGGCCATGACTCTGGTTGGTATCTTAGTAAAATTGGATCACTTGATCTTATTCATCTGAATACAGGTAGGTCTGTCAGTGGTGATCAGAAAGTCTGGTTGCAGAACTTATTATTATCAGAAGCAAAGAGACGCTGGATTGTTGCCAGTTATAGCCATCCTGCATGGCCAGCTGAGTCCGATCCGGGTCTTGCCAGAAGACATTGGGTTCCTTTGTTTGAGAGATTCAGAGCGGATCTGGTCTTTGAGTCTGGAGGGCATGCCCTGAAAAGAACCCTTCCGATCAGGGCTGGGCAGCGTGATGATCAGGATGGAGTGATCTATGTTGGTGAGGGAGGCGCCGGAGCCAGGCAAAGGAGTCCGGTCTATAGTGATTATTGGTATCTACAGGAACCGGGTTATGTCAGCTCGGGCCAGCATATTCAGATTCTGAAGGTCGGATGGGATCGGCTGGATTATCGGGTTGTACTCAGAAATGGCACTGTTTTTGATCAGATCACTCTACAGCCTCGTCGTCATATTCCAGAGGGGACAGAAGTCCTGGCGGGACAGCAAGCAGATACGGATGTTGATTTGTCAGGAAGTTTTCGGATTATCAGCAGTAGTCAGGCTTCATGTTTACAGGCCGGGAATGATGCTCTGGAGTATAGTTTATGGCATAAGGCCTGTCGGGACACTTCTGAGGAGTTGTTTCGTGCGGAATCGTCCGGAACTGATCCGGGCTTGCATCTTCTCAGGCATCAGGGGACTCAGCTTTGTATCGAGTTTTTAAGGGAAAAGGCATTTATGGGTATGTTCGGAATCGTTCTCAGTAGCTGTGATCCTGAGAATGAACAGCAGTGGGTGCGTTTCCGTGAGACAGGTGATGGTCTGTGGCAGATTGCATCAGCCTCTGAACAGCACTGCCTCCATTTCAGCAATACGTCAAGGACTGTAAACGGAGAGTTGAGAGCAGGTCTTCAGGAGTGTTCTGCTGATGGCATCGGGAGAGCAAAGGAAAGCTTTCAGATCCGTCCATGGGATTTGTGATGCTTCTTGCTATGCTATGTACACTTAAAAAAAGGTGATTATATCTTTGTGTTATGATATAATATGCAGCTTTATTGTGGTTTTGTTTATGCTGACTTTTCCCGGGCCTTTACGAGATGCGACTGATATTCCTTCTGATCTGGATTTTTATTTCATCCTGTGCATCGATAAGTAGCCAGACTCAGATTGTCTCGGTCGATTCAGAGCCCAGAGGGCTGGATGTGTTTTCAGACAGGGACAGGCGCCAGCATATCGGAACCACCCCTTTCTTTTATGAAGTCCCCCGATCCCGTCAGCTGGACTTGTGGGCCGGAAGCAGTGACAGTCAGTGCTCTCTCTGGTCACGGAATCGCTGCTCTGTCCGATGGGCTGTTGCAGGTTTTGGCAATCTTCCATTGCTTGCGTTGCGTCCGGAGGCTGGAATTGCTGCCATTGCTTATGATTTTATCAGCGGGAACGCATGGCACTGTCCTGATCGGATCAGAATAGAAATCCCCCGGAAGTCTGTCCCTTCTCTGGATCTTCATGAGACATGTCTGCGATTTTTTGTGATTCCTCCCGGTATTGAAGACAGGGACCTTTCATTTTCTCTTGTGGAGGCATGGAAAAAAAAGCTTTCGGAGCAGCTTCTGGTTTGTCACTCTTTTGTCGAATCTGAAGAGACTCAGGATATTCACAGAATACTGAACATCGGATTCCATAAGAAATTTGACTATGAAAAAATAAGCAGGCATAAAATTTTAAAAATAGGAGCCTGGACGGGGGCTGATTTTCTGGTGAGTCTTAGCCCTGACCCCACAGATTATCATGTAATTCTGGCTGATTATTATGATATTCATCGTGATGAAAAAGTTCCGGATCGATATCCTGCGAAAGTCAGGCTTGAAGAGGCCGTCCCGGAATCTTCTGTCCTGAAAGAATTATGGTCCCGATTCTTCTATGAACTTTTCCCTAACAGTATAGCTTATGAATCTCGTGTCGTAAGGCATTCTCAGGATTCTTTTCATGAACACCGCTCTGAAATAAATACGCTGCCAAGAGTTCTCAGTTCATTTAGCTTTATGAATGTCATCAGTCCTTACGCGTTTGACACATGGGATCTTGCATTTGGACTATCGCCGGGTATGAATCTTTATGCTTTTGACTGGCGTTATCGTTATGACCCGGATTCAGCTGAATCTGACAGGTGGAAGCTTTTTTATATCCTTCCGTCATTTGAAGGCAGGGTTGTTTTTTTTACCGCAATTGGTCAGCTCTCTTTTGGTCTTGGTGCTGGTCCTGCCATGGTTGTGAGTACGTTTAATAATGAACCTTCACGATACCTTTCCGGGGTTTTTAGTCTGTCGTATGTTCGGTATGAAGCCCATTTAAACCGCTCGCTATTTGTATACTCTGATTTTTCTTCATATAAAATAAAACCATATATTACTGAGCATCATCTGAAGTCTGGAAGTTTTTCAGAGGTTTCTGTTGGCTTGGGTTATTTTTTTCGTGATCTCAACTTCTGGAGATTCTGAAGAGAAAAGAAAAAGATGAGAACGTCTCATTGATTGTGAAGCTTTCTGTCTCTCATGTGTAACTTCTTCTGATAGAAAATTTAATTTTTATAAATAGTTAGCATTTATTTACGTGGATTTTATCTGACGTTTCTCATGTTTGTACTGTTTGCTCCGAAAATATGCCAGACCCTGTGCCAGCCTGATTCCTGGTCACTGTGGTTTGCCTGGACGGACAAAAGATTATCAGGGGGAGCAAATCTTATGGGAGAGCCAGCGGTCAACACGATTATCAGTGGAAAAAATAAGACAGGAGATCATCCGAATCTGACAGCAGATGAATTCAGTAGTTTGCTGGATAATGCACCTGTGAACATTATGTACTGCAACCGGGATCTCGATATTATATATGTGAATAAAACAAGTCTGACGACTCTTGAAAAGATCCAGGCTTTTCTACCTGTCCCTGTTGATCAGGTCCTTGGTTCCAATATTGATATTTTCCATAAAAATCCATCTCATCAGAGAAAAATGCTGGCAAATGATAAAAATTTTCCTCATAAAGCTTTGATCACTGTCGGGGATGAAACGCTGGAGCTGCTTGTAAATGCAGTTTACCGTGAGGGTAAGTATGTCGGAACTATGGTGACATGGGATATTGTGACAGAAAGACTTAAGCAGGAAGATGAAATTACAAGAGTTCAGCAGATGATTGAGAATGCTCCGATCAATATCATGATGGCAGGAACTGATTATAATATTGTCTATATGAATCCCCAGTCCAGAAAGACATTAACTCAGATTCAGCACCTGCTCCCGATTCCCGTCGATAAAATAGTAGGCTCATCAATTGATGTCTTTCACAAGAATCCGGCTCATCAGAGAAAGTTACTCAAAGATGATTCGAATCTTCCGCATAATGCAAAAATTAAGCTTGCGGATGAGACTCTTGATCTTATGGCGACAGCTATTTATGACAAAAAAGGAGATTATGTCGGGATTATGGTTACATGGTCTGTTATTACAGAGAAGGTGAGGCTGGTTCAGAATCTTTCGGAAGCTGCAACACAATTAGCAGCTGCAGCAGAACAACTTCGTGCAACAGCAAGTCAGATGAGTGAAAACTCTGATAGTACAACATCTCAGGCATCTTCGGCGGCATCTGCTGCAGAAGAAGTTTCGAAAGGTGTTGAATCAGTTGCTGCAAATACTGAAGAAATGAATGCATCAATTAAAGAAATTTCGAGAAGTGTGAATGAATCGTCAAAACAGACCGGACTGACTAAAAAACAGACGGATGCGACGAATAAAATGATTGAGCAACTTGGATCAAGCAGTCAGGAAATTGGCAATGTCATTAAAGTGATCAGCTCTATCGCGCAGCAGACTAATCTTCTGGCTCTGAATGCGACAATCGAAGCTGCCAGAGCAGGAGATGCCGGAAAAGGTTTTGCTGTTGTTGCAAATGAGGTGAAAGAACTGGCAAAACAGACGGCCAATGCAACAGAAGAGATTACCCAAAAAATCGGCAACATTCAGTCCGACACTTCAGGTGCTGTCGATGCAATCCGCTCGATTTCAGAG
The DNA here is from genome assembly GCA_020635195.1 of Deltaproteobacteria bacterium. Classification (GTDB taxonomy): domain Bacteria; phylum Bdellovibrionota_B; class Oligoflexia; order Oligoflexales; family Bog-1112; genus JACKAG01. Next base: position 21,788 of record JACKAG010000028.1, read on the forward strand.
AGTATTGATAAATTAAACGGTATTGCAACATCGATCGCCGCCTCTGTTGAAGAGCAGATGTCGACGACAAATGAAGTTTCCAGGATTGTACAGGAATCGAATCAGGGCGTCAGAAGTATTACTGAAAATGTCAAAGAGGTCTCAATGGCAGCTCAGAATACATCGGAAGGATCACTTCAGCTGGTTGAAGCGGCAAATGGACTTCTGGATCTTTCTGAGAGAATGCAGGCTCTTGTAAAAAGCATTGAAGTCTGATTTGGGATGTTCAAAAGATCTCAAATCAGACTTATGTTCCATAATCTGATCATATAAATGGCATCATTTATATGATCATAGATCATGATGATGATAATCAGAGGCATATCAGGATATGGATCTGAATCTTACAGATTTTTTTGATGAAGCGGATGAAATACTGGAACGCTTTTATCAGAACCTCAATAATATCCTGAATACATTCAATCGCAATTTATCTAATGCTCTTTACCGTGATGTTCATACCCTGAAGGGAAGCGCCGGACTTTTTGGATTCAAAAACATTGCAGAGATTTCTCATACAATGGAGTCGATTCTTGAGCCTCTTCGGACAGGGGCCATTCATCCGGATGAGCAGCTGGTTGATATTTTATTGCCAGGCATGGATGCTATCAGGGGGATCTGTGATGATCTGAGAAAAGAAGAAAAAGAATCTGATAAACATCAGGTCATGACATCATCCGTGATAACGGCTATGGTGGGTCAGGTTAGTGATTTTGTTCATGGTGAAATCAATCCAGAGATAGCATATTCGTTTTCTGATTATTTTGAAACAGAAAGTGAGCTGAAACATTTCTATGAAAGAATTAAAAATAATTCCAGAGGGGTTGTTAGCAGTCAGGAAAAATATGAGGAAGAGAAAAAACCGGATGCCATAGATCAGATTCCGGTAGGTGATGTTTCTGGATCAGAAAAAGATACATCAGAAAACTCTGAAAAAGGACCTGGTCCAATACTGGAAAGTCATATCAGATCAGATGAGGTAAAGGATATGGACAGCAAGAGTCAGATCAGTGAAACATCAGGATCAGATCAACGAGAATCGAGAGATTCGGGCTCTCAGAGCATTAATGAGACATTACGGGTTCCCGTACAGATTCTGGAAAATCTGATGAATCTTGTGGGTGAGTTGGTGCTTGTAAGAAATCAGCATATGCAATATGGCACTCATTCAAATGACTCTGAATTGCTGAATCTGAATCAGCGCCTCAATTATGTCACGGCAGAGCTTCAGGAAGAGGTCATGAAAACGAGGATGCAGAAAATCGGATCTATTCTGACAAAGTTTAACCGGGTTGTCCGTGATCTTTCGAAGAGCCTGAATAAAAACTGTCGTCTGATTCTTGACGGTGTGGATACAGAACTGGACAAAACTCTTCTGGAAGCTGTCAAAGATCCTTTGATGCATATTGTCAGAAACGCTGTGGATCATGGTCTTGAAACAACAGAAGAAAGAGTCGCTGCTGGTAAGATATCGGAAGGTAAAGTTGAAATACGTGCATATCATGAAGGTGGTCAGGTTATTATTGAAATTACAGATGATGGAAAAGGTCTTGATCCCGAAAAAATTATTAATAAGGCTCTTGAAAAGGGAGTCCTTAAGGAGTCAGATGTCGAGAAAATGTCTGACCGTGATGTTTTTATGCTTATTTTTGCTCCTGGGTTTTCAACAGCAGAAAAAATATCGAATGTATCCGGGCGTGGCGTCGGAATGGATGTGGTGAAAACTAATATCGAAAGAATCGGTGGAAATATTGATCTTATCAGTGTTAAGGGACAAGGCACAACGGTTAAGTTAAGGATTCCTCTGACACTTGCAATTATTCCAGCTCTGATCGTTCGGTCAGGGGCTGAGCGATTCTCGATTCCACAGGTGAAATTGGTAGAACTTGTCAAAATTGAAAAAGATGAAAATGGTGTCAGTAAAGGAATCGAAGAACTTCAGGGAACTCAGGTCTATCGTCTAAGAGGTCAGCTTCTTCCTCTGATCAATCTGAATCAAATACTTGGAATTGATTCAGATGGCGGTTCAAAAGATTCAGAGAGTATCGTTGTTTTGAATGCGGATTCAGGTATTTTTGGTCTTGTCGTTGAAGAAATTGAAGATTCGAATGACATCGTTGTTAAGCCACTTATGCAATTCCTTAAAGACCTTTCGTTCTATTCTGGTGCGACTATTATGGGTGATGGAAATATTGCTCTGACTCTTGATGTTACAGGACTTGCAATAAAATCAGGAATTTTTTCAGAAAATGAAGCTAAAAATTCTCATCATGAATCAGATCATGAGCCATCAGGGCACAAAACAGATATTACGGAGTATCTTCTGGTTGATATCGGAAGAAATGAAAAATATGCTATTCCCTTATGTATGGTTCATCGTCTGGAAGACTTCTCAAATGATCTCATTAAAAAAACAGGAGAACAGGAAGTCGTTCAATATAGAAATAGTCTTCTTCCTATCTTTTCCGTTAAAAAATATCTTAGTATTCAATCAGATACGAACGAAAAGTCATCAGAGAATGCTTCCAGATCTGTCGTTGTGATTCAGAGATCTGGAAAATCTTATGGGCTTGAAGTGAATCGTATTGTTGATGTGGTGTGTGTCAGTGGAGATATTAATTCTGAAATAAGAGACAGAAAGGGGATTCTTGGTAATGTCATTATTGATGATGATCTTGTGGTTGTTTTGGATACCATGAATATTATCATTGATATGACGTCACATTTTGAAAAGGAAAATAACAATACGAAAAAAGAGATCCGTTCAGATCGATCTAAACATAATATTCTCTTAGCTGAAGATAATAATTTTTACCGTAAGTTTATATCTGACAGCCTGACTCAGGCAGGATATCATGTATTTGCAGCATGTGATGGAAAAGAAGCTCTTGAGATGGCAAAAAAATTTCCTGCAAAATACTCTCTTTTAGTTTCAGATATTGAAATGCCTGAAATGGGTGGTTGTGAATTAGCAATGTCTATTAAAAAAGATGAAAATATTACAAAATTTCCGATGCTTGCTGTCAGCAGTAAATATAATGATAAGGCGATAGAAGAAGGTCTTGAATCAGGTTTTAACAAATATATGGAAAAATTAAAGATGGATGAGTTGCTGGAAACGATAGATCATTATCTGAATCTGGCAGCATAATGCGTATTTTTAAAGAGGATTCGGTCGTATGAGTGTTCATGAAACAAATGAAAAAGATGTTCCCATGCAGCTGTCTACTTTTATGATCGCAGGTCATCTTTATGGCATTGATGTCCGGATGGTCCAGGAAGTTGTCAAACCTATGAAAATGACAAGAGTGCCATTGGCACCGGAATTTGTAAAAGGTCTGATTAATTTGCGAGGACAATTGGCAACAGCCATTGATCTGAGATATTTATTTAAACTATCTGAGTCAGAACAGATTGATTCTATGAATGTCGTTTGTCAGACCGGAAGTAGTGCGATTTCATTACTGGTTGATGAAATTGGGGATGTGATTGAAATTGATCCGGACGGTATGGAGCCTGTTCCTCAGACGATTTCAAGAGATATCAGAAAATTTATGACAGGTGTTTATAAAGTTTCTGACACACTTCTGAGCGTCATTGATTTATCCGGAATTATGAAATTTATCAATAGTTCTAAGTAGAAAGATTTTTATGGATAAGGCCCCTGATATTATTCGTGTTTTGATTGTAGATGATTCTGCTATTTACAGAAATATGCTGAGAAATATCCTGACAAACCGGAAAAAGATTGAAGTGATAGGAACCGCAAATCATGGTGGAATCGCTGTAGAAAAGACAAAGCAGTATCGTCCGGATCTGATTATTATGGATATGGAAATGCCTGTAATGAACGGATCGGACGCAATCAGAGAAATACGAAAAGATAATTCAGATGTAAAAATACTGGTATATTCTGGTCAGAGTCGTGCGAGCATTCAGTCGACCATCAGTATCCTTGATTGTGGAGTCGTCGATTTTTTGATGAAGCCTGATGGAACAGCATCAGGTATAGACGAGACAAAAAAAATAATATCAGATGCTTTGATACCAAAAATTTACCAACTTTTCTATCTTGATGTTTCTGATTATGAAGATGATTTTAAAGAAAATTCAGACGTTTTTTCAGAGAAAAATGAGATCAAAAAAATAAAAGTCACGAAAGGCATACAGAAAAAAACTGATTCAGGAGATCAAAACCTTCACTTAAGATTGCGTCCGGATATTATCGTGATAGCAAGTTCTACAGGGGGCCCTGGCGCCCTTGAACATATTTTTTCAGATATTGGGGGAGATGATTGTGTTCCCATTCTGATTGTTCAGCATATGCCTGTCGGCTTTACTAAAATATTTGCTGAACGATTAAACGGATTAAGTCATTTTAATATAAAAGAAGCCACACATGATGAGATTGTTAAAAACGGAACCGTCTATATAGCTCCCGGAGATTATCACATGGAGGTTCGGCGGAATGCTTCTGATGGTCATATGAAGATCCAGCTGCATCAGAAAGAAAAATTGCATTACGTCAGACCAGCAGCAGACTATCTTTTTGCATCGGTATCAAAGTTATATCATGATAAATGCTACGGAATGGTGTTGACTGGCATGGGTGATGATGGTGCGGCTGGTGCTGTCTGTGTAAAGGAGTCCGGGGGGCATATCCTGATTCAGAGCGAAGCCTCAGCTGTGGTCTGGGGTATGGCAGGTGCCACATATCGAAACGGATCATGGGATCAGATGGGTGATCTTGATTTTTGTAAAGATGTTCTGAAAAGTTTTATAGGGAAAATACCGTGAGTAAGAAACTATTTTCTGAATTTCTGCTTGAAAAAGGACTTGTCTCTTTAGATGATTTGTTATCATCTATCATGATTCAGTTGAAAGAGTCAAAGACTGTTCTGGATGTTGTTTATCAGAATGATCTTCTTTCAAAAGAAGAAATTTTTAAGCATATAAAAATTCAGCATAAAGAATCCTGTGACTTTCGTGCAGCATTGAAAAAATCAGGAGCTCTTACAGAAAGACTTGACCAGGAAATCAAGAATAAAGTTTTTAGCTCAAAAAAAATGCTCGGGGATATTCTCGTCGAAAAAGGTGTTATTGATTATAAGGTCCTCAGTGAGCATCTGGATCTGTTCTTATCAGAACAGACTCAGGAATCGGATACTGAGACAGACTCGGCTATGGAAACAGATCATCCAGAAGAACCTTTAGATCTTTCAGCGGATGCATCAGAGTCAGAATCCTCAAAAGAGCAGGTTGTCTCAGAAGATCAGGATCAGGAAGAGTCAGGTTCTGGCTTAGCAGTCCCTTCCGGGACTAATCAGTCTGATGCAAGAATGCAACCCGTGATTGTCAGTGAAGATGGATTGAATGACCTTATATCTGGGGGTCTTCCTCTTGATCCAGGTCTTGTCGAAAAGATGATTTCTCTTTTTGATCCGGATAAGGTGATTGAAGTTCGTGATTATACTTCATCAGAATCAATGGAACGGGTTGATCAGATCATCTGTGAGTGGATTGCAGCCTCCAGGTTTGTTGGGGCATCCTTAACGGTAAATCTTCTTAAGTTTTGTCGTAATATGATGATGTCTGGAAAAGATGTGCAGGAGCGGATAGAGACAGCAATCGGATTGGTGATGGATCTGGTTGAAGTGATACGCTCTGAATTATCGGAAAAACCTATGTGGGAGCAGGAGGAATTCAGACAAAAATATCTGGAGCTTATAAAATATAGCGGCTGAAATGTTTCAGGCATTCTTGTGGGATGGAAAAGGATCATCAGATGGATGATGAAAATTTTAAAAGGCAGTTGCAACAGGACTTTCTGGCTGAGGCCGGAGAGCTGGTAGAAGAACTGGAAGACATCCTTGCTCCCATCCGCGATAAAAATGGGTTTTGTGATCAGGTCAATATTCTTTTCAGGATTATTCACACCCTGAAAGGCTCCGCATATACAGCATGTTTTGAATTTTTAGGCGAATTTGTTCATCATGTTGAGCATTTACTTTCAGCCTTTCGTGAAGGAAAGGTTGAATATGATGAGGATATCATTGATATTCATCTTCATGCTGTCGATATGATCAGAGAAATTCTTGCCAGGCTTAATCATGATGTAGATTCTTCTGAGATGCCTGATACCGCTGATTTGCTTGACAGAATTTCCGGATTTTTACCAGATGATAATCCTCCTCCTTCAGAAAAAACAGTTCCGTCAGGGGTAGCCTTTGGTTTTTTTGAAGATGAAGATGAGACGCAGGAAACAGTTTCAGAAATTCCGGAAACTAATAAGATCGGGACATCTGAGATAGCGCTTTCTTCTCATAATAAACCCAAGAATCCAGCTAAATTCCATCTGAAAGATATGAAGTCGGCAAAAAATTTTCGGATCCTTCTTTGTGATGATGACTCTTCGATTGGGGAGTATCTTCAGGACGAACTTGAGCTTATTGGTCTGAAGAGTGATTATTTTAGTGATGTTGAAGACGCTGTGCAATCGTTTTTCAATAATGAATATAATCTGATTATTACCGATGTGAGAATGGCTCCGGTGGATGGTGTCGAGTTTATCAGGAGAATCAGAGAAAAGGACAAGAATATTCCGGTTATTGTTCTGTCAGGGGCAGGAGGATTTACTGAACTTATCGCGATGGTTGAACTTGGTATACAGGATTATATTATCAAGCCATACCGTTCTGAAGAGCTGGAATTTAAAGTGATGAAATCTCTGAAAACAGATCTTCTTAATAAGATGATCTCCGATATTACCGGATCTTTCTTTCATACTAATATTTTAATTGAGCGTATTTTTAACAGAATCGATTGTGGAATGGATTATCGTAAAGATCTTAGGGATGAACTGGAAGGTTTCCTGGAAAGAATATCAGACTATGTCAGAGATCTTCTGAAAATTAATTCATTATAGTATTTATCCAGACTCAAGCTCTTTGATTTTTGTTTTTGCCCTTTCAAAATCCGGATATATCTCAAGCATTCGTTTCAGAATTTTTACGGCTTCTTTTTCTTTTCCGGTCTGTGATAGCATAATGGCTTTATTAAAAAGAGCTTGTTTATTTGATGGATCAATTTTAATCACTTTATTATAAGTTTTAGTTGCATCTTCAAAGTTTTCAGATTCTTTATAAGAAAGAGCCAGTTGGTTGAGATATGTAATATTCTGAGGATCTCTTATGATTTCTTTCTGAATGTATTTGATACAGTCTGGATAGTTTTTAAGACGGTAGGCAGATTGACTGAGAAGATGGTAAATCCCGGGAAACTGAACTTTATTTTTAATAGCAAGATCAAGGACGGTTGCCATCATATCGAACTGCTGCATTTCCAGTAGTTTTTCTGCACATGATCTGTAATGAACCGGATTAATAGGGGAAGCCTTAAATGCTTTATGGAAGCATGCGAGTCCTTTTTCCATATCACCCTGATCAAGGAGCATATGACCTTTCAGGCTATAGGTATTGACGAAATGAGGATTGGCATTTTCTGCTTTTTGCAGAAATTCAAATGCTTTTTCTGTTTCGTTTTTTGCATGCGCAATTCGTGCCAGTCCATTCAGAGGACGGGCAGATACCGGAGAGGACTGGTGAAGATATGTATAGATTTCCGATGCTGCATCAAAATCCTGATCTCTGTATTTTTTTTTGGCAAGCTCATAGAGTTTTTCCGGGTTTTTAGGGTTGTGGAATATAGAAAAAGCCCGGTAGATTTTTGGAAGAATATCACCAAGGGTAAATGGCTTAACAAGGATTTCATCGACTCCTGCTTCAACAGCAAGGAGAAGTTTTGGTTTATCAACATTTGTCATACTCATACAGAATGGAGGGCGTCCTATGTCCGGATCTTCTCTGATTTCATTGAGCAGGTCTGTTCCTTTAAGTGAAGACAGATCTCCGTTACAGACCATAACGGAGATGTTCTGATTTTTTTTTAAAACATCGATCGTTTCTGTTGCTTCTGATGAATATAAAATATTTTTAAAATTTCTTTTGCTAAGCTGGTGAGCGACGATCATCCGAAGATCTTGTTGATCATCTGTCAGCAAAACCGGCATCTTTTCATTAATTTTTGCAGGAATACTGAGTTGGTATTTTTTCAGGATATCTGTCACGATTACCTCAGATGAAAGGTTTAGCGATTTTATCTGACAGAGCCAATTTTTCTTATGATTATTCAAAATTTATATTTTTTAACAATCCTGTCGATCTGCTATATATAGTGAACTTTATATTAACAAATCTTCATTTATTATAGACTGTTTTTATGTCAGTGGGTAGCTGGCTCGTTTATGTCATCTTCTGAATAATAAAATATACCTGCTTCATTGCAATTGTGAAAAAATAAACTCAGATATCTCCTTTGTTCACTGTTTTCAGATTCATCTACACGTTCTGATCAGATATGATTGCTCCGATCGGATAAAAAAGTAGGCATATTTTTCTTTAAATGATTAATTCTTTATTTTTCAGGTCTGTTTTTTTTAAAATCCTGTAAAAATCCTGCACTCTCTGACTTCTGAAATAATCAATATTATTTGATTGATAGGAATGATCAGAAAGGATAGAAAACAGGATACGAGATACAGGGGTTTGTTTTATGGGCCTGAAAGAGACAGGATTTTAAGCAGAGATTAAATCTACCGATAGAACATAAGATTTCACAGAAAAATCCGGGAGATCATGTGCAACACAGATTGCCTGATGTATGTAAAATTTATCAAAGAACTCTTGTTTTTTCGGATCATTTATATGAAATTTTCCATTTAAATTTTATTGCCTATGTGGGACCGGCTCAGTCTCGTGAACTGAGCCGGTCTATTTTTCGCATTCTTGATGTTCTCCTTTTAAGTTCTGGGAATGACAAGAAGACAAAATATTTTTTGGATTTTTATCATAATCGTTTTGGCCTTGATTATATCGAAGGATGGATATTTCATGCTATTACAGAATCTTTCATGAAAACAATGTCCTGTTATTTCAGGGAAGACTGGACTGATGATATTCAGTCCTCCTTTATTTGTTTTTTTGATAAAATATGGATGTTTTGTTGTCAGTTTTCTGAGACTATCCGGGATCGCCTGTTATTTGAAGAGCACTCTTTTTTATACTGTTTTGATCGTAATGGAAAAGAGAGGTCGATGACAAGTCTCTCATCTTTTTTTCAGGCAGAGCAGAACTCTGTAGGGTGGTAAGAAGATTTTGAAACGAGATTTTTATATTCTGTGCCTTGATGATAATCCGGACTATCTTTCTATGATACAGGAAGGTTTGCTGGAGATGCCACATCATATCTGCACCAGTCACACTGTTGCAGAAGCCATGACCTTTCTTCAGGATAAAAATGAAGAAACAGCTTTGATTTTAACTGATTATAAAATGCCCGAGATGACAGGTCTGGATTTCCGAAAGCAGGTGATTGAGAAATGGCCGGATATTCCTTTTGCTGTTCTTTCATCTTATGTATCAAGAAAAATGGCAATGGATGGGATTGACCTGAAAGTTTCCGCATACTTCGAGAAGGAAATCAATCCTCTTGTCCTGCGTGAATCGATTGAAAAACTGATTGCGGACAGAATTGCACATCTTGAGTCAGAAAAGGAAATCCGGGATGTGTATCTGGAAGAATCTGCTGATATGATCAATGAGATGGAAGATATTTTATTATCTATGGAGACAGGAGAAGCAACTCCAGTTAACATTAATTCCATGTTTCGCCTGGCTCATACGGTTAAAGGTGGAAGTGGATTTTTAAATAATCAGGTTCTGAGTGATTTTCTTCATCATTTTGAAGATATTCTTTCAAAAATGAAGAATGGAACATTGTCTTTTTCAGGGCATATTGTAAGTGTACTCCTGAAGGCTCTTGACGAACTAAAAAAAATATTTTCATCCTACACTCAGGGTCTTACTCCTGAGATGAATCCGGACTATCTGAATAGTATTCTGGATCTTGGTCAGATAAATCCTGCAGGGGATAGTGGACCATCTCTGGACCAGGATAAGGAATTAAAAGGAAAAGCAGAATCAGATCAGTCTTCTTCAGCAGCAAGACAGAGCATTGATGTTCCTGTCGAATTACTTGATTCTTTTATCGAAAAAAGTGGAGACCTCGTTGTTAAAAAAAATATGATCAGCAAGATTATTGGTTCTCTTGAATCCAGATATCCTCTGGATCGTGACGTTCAGTTTCTTGATGAAGTAATCGAAGAAACACATAAAATTATTGGTAATATTCAGAAAAATATCTCGGATCTCAGGAAATCTCCTCTGTCCTCTCTGATACGATATCTGAAAAGACAAAGCAGAGAAATTTCTGTTTCCACAGGTAAAAAAGTTAATTTTGTGATTAGTGGTGACTCCATCAGAGTCGATAATAAAATAGCAGAAGTTCTGAATAAAACGATGATTCATATTCTTAGAAACTCAATGGACCATGGCATGGAATCCTCAGAGGACCGGATCAGATCCGGAAAACCAGAGGAAGGCGTTTTGTCCGTTGATTTTCGCGAATCAGATGATGCACTTGAAGTCATATTTTCTGATGATGGAAAGGGAATTGATCATCAGATGATCAGACAAAAGATTGTTGAGAAAAATCTTATTCCTTCATCTGATGCAGAAAAACTTTCTTCTGATGACGTTATTCAGTTTATTTTTCATCCTGGTTTTAGTACCGCAGCAAGTATCACCTCCATATCCGGACGAGGTGTTGGAATGGATATGGTTAAAACATCGGTAGAAGAAATTGGAGGCAAAATTCTGATCGAAACCATGATCGGTAAGGGAACGACCTTTCATTTTGTTCTTCCAAAACCAAAAGCAGTTAATATTATTGATAGTATTGGAGTGCAGGCAGGAGGATTGATTATACAAATTGATAATGAAGAAATTGATCGAATTATTGATATGAATCATGATCTACAAAAAAATATGACTTCTTCAGTAGGAGGGAGTCCTCTGCTTGAAGTGGATCAGGATCTGATTCCACTCATTAAAATCTCAGAAACTTTTATGTCAGAAACATCTCATTCTGAGTCATCAGGGTATGTGGTTATTCTGAAAACAGCAGAATCTCATTATGGAATTATGGTTGATCAGATTTTGAATAATGAGAATATCGTTGTTTCAAAAATGCCTGATTATGTTAACCGATCTGGTATGTATAAAGGTTCAACGATTCTCGGTGATGGTAGCATCGCAATTGTTTTAAATACAGATGGATTTGCAGATAAAATGGATATCAAAAATGAAAAAAATAAAGAGGTGCGTCAAAAATATGAACAGTCATCATATACTCATGGCTTTGATGCAGAATCAAGGCAAATCCTTTTGATCAAAGATTTACATGGATTTTCTACCGGGATAGAACTGGATCGTATTGCCCGACTGGTTTCGATCAGAGTCAGAGATCTGATTCTGATCAAAGATGATTATTATTTTATTGTCAATCACCGCCAGTATATGGGACTTGATATATTTAATGTCATTAAATATATGAAACCTGATGATGTTGTATTCTCAGTTTTGCTTAAATCAGAACTTTGTGTATATGGAATTTTTGTTAATTCTCTTTCTGAGGTTGTCAGTAGTTATCGTGACATAGAGACAGAATGTTATGACAGAACATTATTTAAGTGTGTTGCAGAGCTTGAACGTGGCATGTGTCTTGTCTTTGATGTAAATCATTTATTTAATATTTATTCATATAAAAAACAAAAAATTAAATTTTTAAGCTCATAAAGGGTTCTGATATGAGTGAAGCAAGTGTTACTTTTATTAAAAATATTATCAGTGCAATTATTGAAACGATTGAAATTCAGTGTGAGAGGAAATACACCGCAGCTAAAGCGATAAAGGAAGAAGAGTTTAAGAAAAAAGACTATTGTGTGAGTGGCGTGATAGGAGTTACATCCGAATTTTTTACAGGAAGTGTGGCGCTTGTTTTTACATCAGATTCTTTCCTTGATATTATGAGTGGGATGATGGGAGAGGAGTATGAATCAATTGATGATGACCTGGTTGATGGATGCGCTGAATTATTAAATATTGCTTATGGAACGGTCAAAAAAAAGCTGAATGAACATGGATATAAAATATCTATGGCAATTCCTTCTGTCGTTTATGGCGATAAACTAAAAATTAAAGATATAGGAAATGATCCGTCAGTGAAAATTCCATTTTGTTCCGGAGACCATATTTTTCTCGTTTCAATTAATTTTGAAAATAGTCATAAATAAAGGAGATGTTATGGCGACAAAAAACATGAGAGTTTTGGTTGTTGATGATATGAAATCAATGAGGATGGCTGTTAAAAAAAAGCTTAAGGTTCTTGATATAACAGATATTACAGAAGCTGATGATGGAAGCACAGCATGGAGTGCTATCGAGGATTCGATAGGCTCAAGCCAGCCTTTTGCTATGATTCTTTCTGACTGGAATATGCCAAATACAAGCGGAATTGAGCTTCTTGCAAAAGTTCGCTCAGATCCAAGAACAAAACAGATTCCTTTTGTTCTTGTTACAGCTGAATCTGAAAAGGATCAGGTGATGCAGGCGGTTAAACTTGGTGTCACAACGTACCTCACAAAACCATTCACTCAGGAGACATTTAATGAAAAAATGGATCAGGTATTCAGAAAAATGAAGGTAGCATGATCTTTTCGCTTAGTCTTCTTTTATTTGTCCTCGGGATGATTTTGTAAGAAAGTTCCTTGAAAAATTTAACTTTTCAGAAACTTTCTGATCAATGAAATCATCTGCGTTAAATATTTTATGAAGCTGGTATTCACCTGGATTCATATCTACAGCAACGGGGCGTGCCTGGTCAATGGCAGATATGTTTTCATCTGTAGTGCTGACAAAATTAAAACTAACGCTCTTGCCTGATTGTATGGCTGCTTTCAGTCTATGAAGGAGTGATTCCGATTTTTTATATATTTTAGAAGGGGATTTTTTTGAGATTTTTTTCTCAATGATTTTAGACGCTTTTTCATATTCACCCTGTCTGGCAAAGGCAAGAGCGAGATTGTAATAAAGCTTTAATTTTTCTTCTTTTCTGTCTTTTGGAATCACTTTTAGTGTATTGATATATGTCTTAATACTTTCTTCTGTTTTACCGCTCTGAGCGAGAATGACGGCACGATTATTCATCATGGATACAAGAGATGTTAGTGATTCAATCTCACCTATAATTTCAGATGCCTGACCAAAATCTTCCGCGATGATTGATTTTTTGATATTCAGTGATTTAACCTGATCATTTTCAGAGTCAATGGCTTTTGCCTGTGCAAGCATTTCCTCAGACTTTTGCTTATCTCCGATATCGATACATATATCTGCAACTTTACAGATTCTTGCAAAGTTGTTTGGAGAAAAGGATGAGGCTTTGTCAAAACAGACCATCGCCGATTTCTTATCTCCTAACTTCAGGAGAAGATTACCCATAAGATTAAATAAAAGGAGATCTTTTTCTCCACTTCTGACGGCTTTCATCACAAGTTCTTTTGCGCCTTCGAGATTGTTTTCCATCAGCATGATTTCTGCCTGAAGTGTCATCATCTTCGGTACTGATATTTTTTTACCGGAACTTAAAATTTTGTAGATATTTTTCATTTCCAGTAAATTTTTTGATGATGAAGCCTTTTGAAATTTAGCGACAAGTTGACGGCTGTCAGATGGAAATCGATCATTTCTGATGACAGACATCAGAGTGGCGGTTAATGTTTCGCTCTGGATAGGTTTTTCGAGATGAGAAGAAACACCCATTTCCTGAAGCAAGACAAGGTCTTCTTTGCTGATGACAGAACTGACGACGACAATGATATAATTATCTGTTTTTCTTTTATAAAGCTGGTGTAGAAAGGCATGTCCTGACATGGAATGAAACTTCCATTCCATAAGGATCAGAATCATTTTATTGTTTTCTTCTTCTTTCATCTTCAGAAAATTTTCAGGCTGATCGAAATGCACAATTTTTGGAATATTAAGCTCTTCCAGACTCTTTATCATATGATTTGCACTGACCTGGTCCTGATCGATGATATAACAGGCTCCGAGATTGAAAACATTTGAAAAATCAATTGATTTAGTATGCTCTTCAAAATCTTCTTCAAAAAGATCGTTGAGTTGTTTTACCGCGATTGTGAGAGAGTGGTGTTGAAATTTCGCCTGCAAAAGCGTTCTTTTCGCTTCTTCAAAGTGACCTGCCATGGACAGGCTCTCTGCAAGGTTGATAAAAAGATAGGGCTTTTGAAATATTTTAACCAGATTTTCTTCCAGCTGAATCAGGTGATGAAAGTGCTCTTTACGTGAAAGATGGTCTCTGAGGTAATGATAAGCTGTCAGGGTCCGGCCATGATCAGGGTTATCAAGAAGTTCTTTTAATCGATCAAATTCCTTCTCCATTTTCAGTTGATTCATCGGTTTCTGATGTGCAGAGAGAAGGCCAAGTTCAAAGGCAATTGGAAGATACCAGTCTTCTTCACTACTGTAGATGAGGCTGACCATGGTATGTCTCATTTCATGTTTTTTAAGGATCATGGCCAGAATTGTCAGAACTGAGTTATTTTCTGTTTCTGTGCAAGTTACAATCAGTTCAGGATATTCTCCGGATTGATTGATATATTTGATCATGGAGCCTATTTTGTCGAAAGACATGGATTGAATTCCATGTTTTTTGAGAGCACTCTGGATGCCGCTTCTCAGATCGCTATGGCTGTCGACGATCATTGCATTAAGAATCTGCATATCCGGATGTTCCACCCTCTTCAGGATCTGAAGTTTTTTGTAAGAATCCAGATAAGAATTCGAGAAGATCATGATGAGAGAGGGGTTTTGTAAAAACTTTTGAGACTCCCTCTTTAAGGAGATAATCGAACTCTTTTTTCCAGAAACCAGTGATGAAGATAAAAATTCCACTGTATTTCATATCGTTTTTTATTTTTTTAAAAAAATCAATACCACTCATTTCTGGCATGGTTATGTCTGAGATAATGACATCCACGCTGTGATTCTTTATGTACTCGATTGCTTTGAGTGGATTATTGATTGTTTTGACAGAAATTTCACTTCCGACAAGAAGAGAAGCATAAGCTTCCAGAATGGATTCTTCATCATCGATCATTATGATGTTC
>JACKAG010000029.1 GCA_020635195.1 Deltaproteobacteria bacterium
AGAGCTGGCCTCAAGTCTAAATTTTTCTTGACAATCCGCGTTTTAACAATAACTCTTCGCAGGTTTTACCAATCGATCCCTTGAAATATCGAACTACAATACCCTGGTGTTCGTACCCGATAGATCATGGAATCCTTATCCACCAATTGATCAGATAATAAAACCGGAGCCATCAATATGTTTAAAGACTACAAGGAGATTTTTAAAAATCTGCGCAATGCACAGGAACAGCTTTGGAGGGACTCCACGGCCGTTTTTCCGGGAACTTCGTTTCAGAACAATATGAACGACCTGCAGAAACAGACCTTTGAAAGCCTGAACAGTATGGTAGAGCAGGCCATCAACCAATCGCTGGAACTTCAGCAGAAATGGCTGGAACAGTGGTCGGAGCGGGCCGGCGGTAAGAAGATCAAACCAAAAACGTTTGCCGAGCTCAGCGCCGAAGCCCGGGATTCGACTCAGCACTGGCTGGACAATCAGAACAAACTGTTGGAGCAGTGGCTCCAGGTCCTGAACGGAACTGTACCTGCGGCGCGGCCCGATTTCGCAGAGTGGGAAAAGAGAGTGCAGGATTCGATGCAGCTGCAGATGACCCTGTTAAACGATTGGCTGGATATGGCCGACTTTAAAAAGCTTTCAATAAAAGAGATAGGCAATCTCTCAGATCAGATCAACAAGTCGATGCAGAAAACCATAGAAACCCAGCAGCAGATCTGGGGTCAGTGGTTTAACGATATTGGTGGATCAGGTGCCGGGGGGGAAGCGCCGCAAAAGGCGGCAGCGCCTGCAGCGGACAAGCCAAAAGCGAAAAGGGCAGCTAAATCCCAGGCGGGTACTGATGACTCGGCGCAATCCGGCGACGATCTCAAGCAGATCTCAGGCATAGGTCCGGGTCTGGAAAAGAAGCTCAAAGCCGGCGGCATCACAACCATCAAGCAGATTGCGGAGCTGAGCGATGCGGATGTCGCCGACCTGGAAGAGCGGATTATCCGTTTCTCCGGACGCATCAAGCGGGAGCAGTGGGTGGAGCAGGC
>JACKAG010000003.1 GCA_020635195.1 Deltaproteobacteria bacterium
TTTTCAAGCTGATCAATGGTGCTGTATACATCGCTCAGGGATTCAGAGCTATCTGCACGAAAATAGCGGCCCCCGGTCACGTCTGCAATGCGCCTGAGCTGGTCCTCATCCATTTCAACAAGACGCATTTCAGGGCCGAATGGTGTCGGAAAAGGTACAGGCCCGTCCTTTCCGACTCCGATTGTGTAGACCCGGACTCCGAGGGTCTGAGCGATTCTGGCCGCATCGTCAGGATCTATTGTTCCCGCACTGTTTGCTCCATCCGTCAGGAGAATGATGACCTTGCTTTTTGCATCAAGATCTTTGAGGCGGTTTGTTGCAATGCCGAGAGCATCTCCTATGGCAGTTGCTTCTCCGACCAGCCCTGGTTCGGCCTGATCCAGATAATCAGTCAGCACGTCATGGTCCAGTGTCATAGGAACCCATGCTGTCGCGTGGGTTCCGAATATCGTCAGTCCCATCCGGTCATCCGGACGATTACGGATGAATTCTTTCAGGACAGTTTTTGCAATCCTGAGACGGGAAACCCGTTGTCCTTTCTCGGTAAAATCCATTGCCCGCATACTGCCGGACGTGTCGACAATCAGCATCATATCAAGAGCGTTGCTGCTTTTTTTGCGAATACCGCGTCCGCTCCTGGGCCCTGCCATCGCAACGATCAGACTAAGAATCGCAAGGCAGCGAAGGAGTCTGTCAAGCTGTCCAAGCCAGCGTCGGGACAGAGAAGTCGGAAGCTTCTGTATCCGGAATCCAGGAGGGAAAAATAATTGTGGCCGCCTGCGCTGAGAAAGCATCAGAACAGGGATGATCAGCAGGATCAGACACAGCCAGTATGGTTCTGCCAGGCTATATGAAACCATCACGGTTCTCCGGCTTCTTTTTTGCTGCTGATCGCTGCTGTATGTTCTGTAGACTCAGGACTTATGCTTTGTGTCGCGGTGTTTTCTGCTGTTTGACTCCGGAAGCTGCTGATCAGTTTTTCACTGATGCCGAGTAGCTGTTGCTTATGGTTCAGGGCTTCATCAGCGGAAGTCTCTGCTTCTGAAAATTTAATCAGATCGGAACGGTTAAGAAATTCCAGGATTGTTGTTTTTTCTTTCATACTGAGCCAGTTTATGCCCTGAACTGGATTTCTGAGCTCTTGTCTCGTCATATCTGTGGCGGGAAAATCACAGCAATATTCCAGTAAATTGCGAAAGCTGAGTCCAAGGCTGTAGTAAAAATCCGCAGCAGCATGCCTGTCGAAAGGCCGGCCTGGCTGCACTTCTTGCAGCTTTCGGAGTAAAACCGGGATTGGATCTTCGGGAACCGGACGGGCTGCTGATGCCGCAGGAAAGTACTTTTTTCCGAATTTAAACAGCAGAAAAACAAGAAGACTGAGAAGGAGGATGGAGATCAGAGTCCACAACCATGACAAAGATACGGGATATGCAATCAGACCTTTGGCGCCATGTGGTGGTCCGGAAGATAGCATGGCCTGCGCCTGCCCCTGAAGAGGGGAGAGCTTGCCAGTTGCCGTTATAGAGAGGGCCCCGAAAGGAATCATCTCTGTGCTCTCCTTTCTCTCTCTTTCAGATATCTGAGTAGCTGATCTGCGACAGGCTGTGCTGTGCTGAGTTGAAAATACCCTGCCTTATTGCGCCGGAAGAGGCGGATCATCTCCTCTGCATCTCTTGTGGAGGCAGAGCGGTAATCCTCCTGAAATGCTCTGCTGGAGGAGTCAACGACATATACATCCCCTGTCTCCGGGTCTGTCAGTTGCAGAAGTCCGGCTGCTGCTGGCTGACTTTCTGCCGGATCACTGACGACACAACAGGTCAGGTCATGTTTTCTTGCCAGGCTGCGTAAAGAATTTTCATAATTGCCGGACTGAAAATCCGAAATCAGGAAGCACATACTTTTTTTCCGGATCACCTGCATCATATAATCGATGGCTGCCGTCAGGTCTGTCTGATGCCCATGGCCTTCATGGGTCAGAACGGATCGGATGATATTCCAGACATGGGACTGTCCTTTTCCCGGACGAATAAACTGTTCCACATGATCTGAAAAAACGAGAAGCCCGACTTTATCGTGGTTTCTGATGGCCAGGAGGGCCAGAATTGCGGCAAGCTCGGCAGCCTGTTCTTGCTTGAAGAGGCCTGTGGTTCCGAAGCGCTGTGACGGGCTGACATCAACCAGCAGCATCAGGGTCATTTCCCGCTCTTCCCGGAAGACTTTCACATAAGGTTCGCACATCCGGGCCGTGACATTCCAGTCGATACTGCGGATGTCATCTCCCGGGATATACTCTCTGACTTTGTCAAATTCCTGGCCAAGGCCACGGAAGACGGAACTATAGCCTCCGGCCAGAGCATCTGATGTCAGATAACCTGCCCGAAGTTGCATTCGTTTTATTTTTGCAAAAACATCTGCTTTTATCATGGTCTGTATTCTGCTTAAGGGACTTCGACCTGTTCAAAAATTCTGCTGATCACCTGATCCTGAGATACATTTTCAGCTTCTGCTTCATAAGTGAGACGCAGCCGATGCCGGAGAATATCATGTCCGGTATCTTTGACATCCTGAGGTGTCACAAAAGTTCTGCCTTCCAGCAGAGCGTTGATGCGGGCGACCCGGTCCAGAGAGATTGAAGCGCGTGGGCTTGCCCCGGTTTCAATCATGCCTCCAAGATCTTTCAGGCCCTTTTGCTCAGGAAAACGGGTGGCATGAATCAGCCTGACGATATAACTTCTTATTTTATCAGAAACAAAGATTTTTTCTGACAGTGTGCTCATGTCCCGCAGATCCTGCTTGCGGATGACTTTTTCGATCGCATGACTTTCCCGATGTGCTGCCCTACGGATGATCAGTTCTTCCTCCTCTGCGCTCGGGTAGTCAACGAGAAGTTTAAAAAGAAAGCGATCCAGCTGAGCCTCTGGCAGAGGATAAGTCCCTTCCTGCTCAACAGGATTCTGGGTTGCCATAACCAGAAAAGGCTCTTCCAGTTCCCATGATTTTGAACCAATCGTGACCTGCCTTTCTTCCATGGCTTCCAGTAAGGCAGACTGGACTTTTGCCGGGGCGCGGTTGATTTCGTCTGCGAGGACCAGGTGAGCGAAGACCGGTCCCTTACGCACCCGGAATTCTCCGGAACCCTGATCATAAATCTGGGTTCCGATCAGATCCGCGGGCAGAAGGTCGGGAGTGAACTGAATGCGTTTAAAACTCAGAGCCGATGCCTCTGAGAGTGTCCGGATGGCGGTGGTCTTGGCCAGGCCTGGAAGACCTTCCAGCAGGACATGGCCCTGTGCAATGATGGCCATGATCAGCCTCCGGCTGATATGAGTCTGTCCGACGATCCTCTTCTGGGTTTCGCTCAGAATCCGCTCAACCATTGCAGCGCAGCCTTTGATTTCCTGCTCAAGCATGTCGTTTTCCTGATAATCGCTCACCCTTATTTTCCTTCATGGTGCTTGTGGCTTATTTGTTACAAAAATCCGTGTGTTTTATTTCTGAACGGCAGTCAGACTGATTCTCAGAAACTCTGTGCCATCCAGACAAGATGGCACAGAGTTTCTGAGAATCAGTTAAGTTCAGCTTATTATAGTCTGGTCAGCGAAATTGTCCAGATGGAGCATGAAAGCCGGGCACTTGCGGATATTCCGCATAGATGGCTGCTCCTGATCGTGAGCGTATGCAATATCAGGAGGGGTTATGACATCTTTGCTGTGGATTCAGAGAGTGAGAAAGTGTGCGTTTCTGAATGTAAAGGATTTTAATTGTTCCAGTCACTTGTCGCAATCCGCTCTTGTTGTGTGGAGAGGAGGAACTGTACGATGTCTGTGTGATCGTATTTTTCCGCCAGGTGGAGCGGTGTTTCCTTGCAGGGAATAGTGGTGACAGTTGTATCAGCAGCATAACGTACCAGGAGTTCTGCGATCTCTTTGTGACCGTATTGTGCTGCCAGGTGAAGTGCTGTGAAACCGTTGATCCTGTCTGATGTAACATTAACAGCTGCACCGTGACGAAGGAGAAGATTTGTCATATTCAGGTCACCGCGAAAGACAGAATAATGGAGTAGATGCCAGCCTGAGGAGTCAGGCTTGTTAACAGAATGGCCATGATTGATCAGGGCTTCTGCCCTTTCCAGATTACCAGATTGTACAGCCAGATAAAACTCACTGTCGGATGAAGTCTCACTGTCGGATGAAGTCTCACTATCGGATGAAGTCTCACTATCGGATGAAGTCTCACTATCGGATGAAAAAGGCATGGCAGGGTTAGGCATGAAAAAAGGCATGGCAGGGTTAGGCATGAAAAAAGGCATGGCAGGGTTAGGCATGAAAAAAGGCATGGCAGGGTTAGGCATAAAAAAAGGCATGGCAGGGTTAGGCATGAAAAAGGGCATGGCAGGAAAAGGTGGAATATAGAATATTCCTGAACATCCATGATGAAATGGACGAAGAGGTGTTGGGCGAATTGGTCGGCCTGTAACAGGAATTTCTTCATGCAGACCTTGCCCAAGGTGATGGCCCGAATAATCTGGATCAGAGGCGGATGCGGTGAAGGCTTTCAGAGACATGAACGTTATAAATAAAGATAAAGAAACGATTTTCATTGAGATTCTCCTTTTTGTTTCTTGTCTTTTAAGAATGATATAGATGCCATCTTATGGTGAGAAGCGGTCAATCTTCAGACCACAGAGGCATTTTGTCTGGGGTGTTGTGTTCAGGATTCTGTCTGTATTGCGAAGCTTCCCCTCATGTTTCGAGGACATTCGTGTGGCCTTACTTTGCGGATATGTATGCTGAAAAGATAAGGCTGAATGCCCGATACACCTCAATCTTATGATGGACGAAGCAGGTTATCTCAAAAAAAAAGTAAGTGCAATTAAAAGTTATAGGAAACCGACGACTTTGATTTGTTCTTTGTTGCCGTCATATATCCCTGTCGGATTGTTTTTGTTCTGATAATCCGGAGTGTTGTCGTTCGGTTTATTACGTGATTTGAGCTGAATCTACACTGATGTTTTGCCGTGACTGTAGAAAGGTCATCTGATGTTTCTGATAAATAACGGCAACGCTCTTATCTGATTGAGCTTGAGAGGTAGTTTTGATAGCGTGCTGGTTCGGTAGGGACTTTTGTATATGGGAATTTGGATCAGATTTTGATCGTTGATATCGGTCCTGAGTTTTTGAAAAAAGGATTTTCAGATAAAGGAATATCCGGTGAAACTGTTCGTAAGCTTTTTTTTAATCCTGGCATTGCCCGGAACTCTGCTTTCTGGTGGCAATCAGGCTGATTGTCTTAACGTGACTGATGAGAACGGTGAGACACTCCTCTGGCAGCTGGCGAAGGAGGGGAAATCAGAGCTTCTGCAAGGTCTGATTGCGCAAGGAGCGGATATTGATCAGTCTGACAATAAGGGCAGGACACCGCTTTATATAGCAGTCGAATGGGGGAGGAAAGATATCGTACGAATTCTTATCGCTGCCGGAGCGGATGTTAATCGGAAAAACGAGTACGGTTGGACAGCACTGCACGCGGCAATGTACAAGGGCAAAAGCTATGCTCGCTGTCTGATTGAAGAAGGCAAGGCGGATGTTCATATCAAAGACAATTGTGGTCAGACAGCCCTTCACCTGGCGGCGCATAGTACGGTGAACCACCTAAGCCTTGTCAAATATCTGGTTGAAAAAGGCAAGGCGGATGTTCACATCAAAGACAATCGTGGTCGGACAGCCTTTTATTTTGCAACAAATGCAAGGAATTCAGATATTGCTAACTATCTTCGAAAACGCATGAAGCATCCCACGGAAGAATTGCAGAAAAGTTCCAGAACCATGAAAGATCCGTGCCGCTGCTCTCTTATGTGAGATAGTCCGGGCCGGGATCAATGCTCTGCTGGAGAAAAAATTCTGCTTTGTATTTGTGAAGTCTAAAGCGGGACTGAAAAAAATAAATCATCAAAAAAGAAGGATGATCAGGGAAAAATCTGCATTGAACGGGGGTCGTCACAGCCATAAAAAAACAGATGCAGATTACCCTCTTCTTCGGATTGATCTCACGCAGCAGCCTGGTCTTTTCCGGAGGAACGGCGATCCCTGATCCAGGCTTTAAAACGATGGTCGATCATGACAAGAACAGGGACGACCACAAGTGTCAGGACTGTCGCAAAACTCAGCCCGAAAATGACGGTCCATGCCATAGGAGACCAGAACGCAGAGGATTCGGATTCACTCTGAAAAGAAATATGATGGAAATCAAAACTGATGCCAAACGCCATGGGAATCAGCCCGATGACTGTTGTCAGAGCAGTCAGGACCACCGGGCGCAGACGTGTTTTTCCTGCGCTGATGATGGCATCAGGTAAGGGGACTCCTTCTTTTACCAGGCGGTTGATAAAGTCCAGGAGAACAATGGCATTGTTAACGACAACCCCGGCCAGACTGATAATTCCGATTCCTGACATGATGATGACAAATTCCTGACCACTCAGGAAAATTCCCCACAAGACTCCACCAAGGGATAAAAAGACAGAAATCAGGATAATCACAGGTTGTGTAACGGAGTTGAACTGTAAGACCAGTACCATGAAAATCAGAAGCAATGCAGCCTCAAAAGCCTGGATCAGAAACTGGGTTGATTCATCCCGGACATCCTGTCCTTTACCTGCTCCCAGTGAGAGGCCAGAAGGGACTTCGAGAGCTGCAACTTTTGACAGGATTTCCTCTTTGATCTTTTCTTTTTTCTCGATTCCTGCTCTGAAATCAGCCCAGACAGAAACGGCCCGCTGCTGGTCTCGGCGCTTAATCACAGGGACGCTGGATGAATGATTGATGTTTGCAACAGAAGCCAGGGAAATTCTTTTTCCTTCTGAGACAATTTCCAGGTCACGCAGTGCCTCGAGTCTTTTACGTGCGCTCTTACTGAGTCTCAGGACGACATCGTATTCTTCTTTGCCCTGGCGAAATGTTGAGATTTTCTGTCCGGCGATGGCTGTACGGATCGTGCTGGCAATCAGACGTGTGTCCAGCCCGTAAAATGCTGCCTTTGAGCGGTCGATTGCAATTTTTATTTCGGGCTTGATGGCTTCAAAATCACTTTCAAACTGATCCCATGATTCAGTATAAGTTTCCAGAATCGCATAAATCTTTTCTGAAAAAGTTCCCATTTTTGTGTAATCATCCCCTGTGATTTCAAAGGAAACATCATGACCACTGGGGGGACCTTCTTCTGCTGCTTTGATTTTAATTTCAGCACCAGGGATCTTTCGGAGCTCAATGTTCATATTATGAATAACAGTCCGGCTCGCCTGTTCTCGCTGCTGAAACGGATAAAACCCGATCCGGATAGAAGCTTCCCTGGAATCAGCTCCCATCCCCCGGTTTGCTCCTTGTCCGACAGAAGTCTGGACATATTCCACAGGATTGCCTGCCTTCAACAAAATGTCTTCAACGTGGTGACTTATACGATTGGTTTCCTCTACAGGAGCGCCGGCCATGAGTTTAACAGAAACTGTGGATGCGCTTGGATCTGTCTTTGGAAAAAACACGGTACCTTTTCCGGCAAGAGCCTGAACAAGGATACCAGAAAAAACAAGTAAAAATGAGATAAAAAGAACCAGAAAAGGAGATTTCAGAGACCGTTTTAGTATCCGTTCGTAGAATTCAGTGAAACGAATGAAGGAGCCTTTTCCTTCCTGCATGGCTCGTATAGACTCCTGATCCATCTTTAAGAATCTTGCGCAGAAAACTGTTGTAATCGATAATGCGACCACAAGAGAGGCTGTCAGGACAATAATGACAGTTTTAGGGAGGTATTGCATAAACTCGCCCATAATTCCTGGCATGAAGACAATGGGGAAGAAGGCGAGTAAGGTGGTAATTGTTGAGGTTGTGATAGGAATGGCAACTTCTCTGGCACCATCAATGGCAGCCTGTACCCGGTCTTTACCAAGTCCTCTGTGGCGATAGATATTTTCGACAATCACAATTCCGTTATCAACAAGCATCCCAAGAGCCAGGATCAGACTGAATAACACAACCATATTCAGGGTGATTCCGAGAATCTGTAAAACGAAAAATGAGATAAGCATTGAAAATGGAATGCCCAGAGAAACAAAGGTTGCATTCAGAGGGCCAAGAAAGAAAAGTGTAATAAGAATAACGAAGAGTAATCCTGTCAGAATATTATTTTCCAGATCATAGACCTTCTCAAGGACCTCTTTAGAACTGTCAAAAACATAACTGATTTTGGTCATGGAAGGAAAATCTTTCTTCATCCTGTCCACAACAGACTTGACATCATCCGAGACCCGAAGGATGTTTTCTCCACCTCTTTTTTTGATTGCAATTGAAATGGAAGGAACACCATTGACTCGTGTGTAGGTATCCGATTCTGCATAAGTAAAATGAGTCACCCCTAAATCTTTAAGGCGAACTCTTTTCTTGCCTTTGATGACCGTGATTTCTTCAAAAGCAGAAGGATCTTTGATTTCTCCGGAAACATTCAAAGAGAAATTTTTCTGCTGACTTTTCAGGGTTCCTCCTGGAATACTGATGTTTTCATTGCCGATTGCTTTAGAAATATCGCTGAGTGATAATTCGTAGTGTTTGAGAAGGCCTGGTTCTATTTCTACAGAAACTTCTTTGACAGGTTTTCCGCTGACTGTGACTTCCTGAATACCCGGGATTTTTTTTAGCTCATCTTCCAGATCGTTGGCTGTTTTTTCCAGGATTTCAGTTCCTGCCGGGTTGCTCAGAGCCATAATCATAATAGGCATATCTGAGAAATTAAGTTCGCGAACAACAGGCTCCTGAGCATCTGCTGGTAATGTGGATTTTGCAATATCTACCCTCTCACGGACCCTTCTGAGAGCAGCTTCCACATTAGTATCACTTGTAAATTCTACGGTGACAGAAGAGACACCTTCACTGGAAACAGAGGTCAGGTCATCAAGGCCCTGAACCCCATCGATTTCGTTTTCGATCTCTCGGGTTACGAGTGTTTCAATATCAGCTGCCGAAATTCCGGGGTAGACCGTGGTGACAAAAATAACCGGTCGTCTGATTTCCGGGAAGTTTTCCCTTGGAAGCTGCATGTATGATCTCATGCCTGAGATGATGATCAGGAATGTCAGGACAAAAACAGCCGGGTATTTTTTGACGATCGATTCAATCATGCAGCACTTCCCTTAGTCCAGGATGACTCTGAGAGGACTTCCCTCAACAACCTGCGAGTGGCCCTTGATGATCAGTTCGTCTCCTGCTTTAAGACCACTTTCAATGACAGCTTTATTTCCATAGCTGGTGAGTACTTTGACAGGATGGAGCTGAGCAGTATTTCCTTCTCTGACCATGACAACTTTTTCGTTGCTTCTGATCAGAATGCTTTCCGGAGCAATCACAACCTGGTCTTTCAGATCGTATTTCAGAATCCTTGCTCTGACAGTAAGTCCCGGGCGTAGTCTCAGATCATGATTTTTAACAAATATTTCGGCTGCAAATGTTTTGTTATTTTGATTCATTCTCAGAGCAACGTTGTCCAGAGTCCCTTCCCACTGTGATTCTGTATCTGAATTCAGGCTGACTATGACTGGTCTGCCTTTTGTATAAAGATTTGCTTCTGACTCGGGCAGTCCGACAACAAGGCGGACTTCTGAAATATCTGCAATGCCGATGCTGGGTGATCCGGGAGGAATTTCTTCAAAAAGTCTGATATTGACTGTGGTGACGATTCCGTCAATAGGGCTTTCACAACTGGCACTATCAAGCATTTTTTTAGCTTCAAGTCGCCGGGTTGTGCTCTGAAGCCAGTCCAGCTTGCTTTTTTCGGCCTGTACTTCAGATGCATTTCCATTTTTCAGATGTCTGGAAACCCGTTCGTGCTCTTTCCGGGCCAGATTCTCAGCCAGAATCGCCGAATCATATCGGGTCTGGTATATAGGAGTATCAATATTGCAGAGTTGTTGACCTTTTCTGACACGATCTCCACTTTTTACATAGATTTTATTTACATGCCCTCCATTGTGGCAGATAAGATTTGCTTCTCTTATGCCTTCAACGGTTCCAAAGAATTCTCCGAATTCTTTATAGTTCTGGAGGTGAATCGATTCTGTTTTGACTGCAATCGTGTCTTTGTCCGCTTCTTCCTGGCTCTCTTCGGAAGAGGGAGTGGCATGGGATATAGCCGTCATCCCATGGAGGATCAGCATGCCTGTTATGAACATTGATGCGATATTCATGGTTGGCTTTCTCCCAATACTGTAAGTCCGTAGGCGAGCCTGGCTGTCATTGTTGCGGATGCTTTTTCGGCCAGAGCTTCATAATATTGATTGATGACCCGGTAATAATCTCTTCGTGCTTCCAGAAGCTCCGTGAGACTACTGTTGCCCCCTTTAAAGTCCAGCTCGCTTTGCTCTGCAACGATTTTCATGGCTTCCATCCCTTCTCTGCTTGCATTCAGAACCTTATCGCTGGCAGAAAGACTGTCCGCAGCTCTTTCCCTGTCTATTTTTTTCTGTTCTCTGAGGTTTTCCAGCTGGAGAGAGGCGGTCGATGCGTCCGCCAGAGCCTGATGCAGCTCAGACGTGGTTCTCATCCCATCGAAGAGGTTCCAGCTGAGGCTGAGCCCTGCAAAATAGCTCATGCGATTATTTCTTAAGATATCAGCATGCTCTGCTGTATTGCCTGTTCCGTCATCATGGGTCCGCACAGAGGCGCCGGCATTGGCGATGAGTGCCAGTGTCGGAAAATAGGAAGATCTGCGATAATCGATTGTTTTTTCTGTTATTTTCTGACGAATGCTGGCAAGCCGGAGTTCAGCTCCTTCTGTTATGGAGACTTCGTGCTTTGGTAAATTATTTCTGAAAAAACAGCTTTTTTCCTGATCTTCAAGCTTCAGTGTCAAATCCTTCTCCGGGCTTATCTTCAGATTATATTTCAGTTGTCGCATAGATGCCTGAGACTCTGTTTCGGCACGTTCGTGATTAGCCTGAGCCAGCAGGTGTTCGGCCTGTGCCCGTAGCATTCCGGTTTTGCCTATACTGCCCCCTTCAAATTCAGTCTTTATAAAATCAAAGGTCGACTGGCTGTGCTTCAGATTAAGGCTGGCAACATGGGCCCGTGCCCGTGCCAACAGGGCTGCCATATAACTCTGTATGATATGGCGGAAGTAATCATCTGTCTGCCGTTCGCGATCGTAGCTGCTAAGCTCTTCTCTCAGATTGACCAGCTGCCAGAGGGTTCCGATTCTTCCAAAACTGAAAACAGGTGCTTCAAGGTTCAGTCTCCAGCTGTATTCATTCCCGGACATTCGTTCCGGAGATCCTGGTGGGAGTCCCTGATCCAGGAGGCTAAGAGAACTTTTCTGTGCAGAATAAAGGAAATTTAGCTGAGGAAGGGCGGCAGAGCGGTAAATCATCGTCTCGGCCATCTGACTATGGTAGCTTGCTTCGATCAGTCTTTTCCCTGTTGTATCTCCCTGCGCCATTTCCAGGATCTCGTCAAGACTAAGCTCTTTAGCGAAGGCGGTATGGACAGTCTTTATATGGCTCATGAAAAACCATAGTGCTATGCTGACAGACAAGATTTTTTTCCACGTCATCGGAGTTCCCCTCAGCATGTTTTCTGGCCCGGACTCTTCCGGACATTATCCTGGTTGCATCTTCATAAGATCATCATCGAGTAATTGTCAAATTTAGTGGATCAGAGATTTAAGCAGCAAGTTTTCTTACCCCATCCTCAAACTTAACATTAAGATCAATAACATCCGCCAGTAGTTTGTAACCCCGGAGTTTCCTCCAGCGCTTTTCTGCACTTTTAATCAACTTAAAAACCATGTGCACAGTGGCATTGACAGAGCCACAGCCTTTCGTTCTCTTCGTCCGGAGTCGTACTGTCGCAAATGTGGATTCAATAGGATTAGTGGTCCGGATATGCTGCCAATGAACACCAGGAAAATCATAGAAGCTGAGGAGCCTGTGTTTACCCCTCAGCAGACTTTTGACAGCCTTCGGGTATTTATCTTCAAAAACTGACTGAAATTTTGTAAGCGCTTTTTCCGCATCTTTTTTGTTCTCTGCCATATATATTTCATGAATCATTTTCTTAGCTTCAGGCTGTTTTGTCTTTGGCATCTTGTCCAGAATATTTGCGGTCTTATGAACCCAGCAGGCTTGCTGTTTAGAGGACGGAAAAATTTCCTCCAGCGCTTTCCAGAAACCAAGGGCACCATCCGCAACGGCAAGCTCAGGCCCTCTCTCCAGCCCTCGTTCTCTCAGAGAGAGCAGAACATTCTTCCAGCTCAGCTCGCTTTCACGATAGCCCTGCTCTATCGCTACCAGCTCTTTTTTGCCATCTTCTGCTGCTCCGACAATCACCAGAATGCACATTCTGTCATCTTCCCCGAGGCGCACGTTAAAATGTATCCCATCTGCCCACATGTACACGTAACGTTTCCCGGAAAGAGATCGCTTATCCCACTCCCGGAAATCTCCTTCCCAGACCTTCTTTAATCTTGTCACAGTCGATGCTGAGAAACCCTTAGCATGTTTACCCAGAAGAGCCTGAAGCGCTTCTGGAAAATCTCCGGTTGAAATCCCCTTCAGATAAAGCCATGGGACAAGCTCTTCCAGCGATTTAGTTTTTCTCAGGTACGGTGGCAGGATCTGGCTGGTAAATCTTTTCCGGCAGCCATCCTCATCAACTCTCTTATCGTTTATCTTTGGTGCTTTTACATCAATAGCACCAAGACCGGTCTGGATCTTTCTTTCCGGGTGATAGCCATTTCTGACTACCATCCTGTGCCCTTTCTCATCTGCTACAGATCTGAATCTCTCAATATAGTCGGAGACTTCAGCCTCTATTGCCTGAGCCAGCATCTTTCGGGCACCTTCTCTTAATACCTCTGTCAATGCATCGCTGATAGTTTCTTGTGGAAGTTGAACTGAATTGCAAGTAGCTTCTCTCATAGCGTATTCCTTAAATTCCAAAAAAGCACTTGAGGGTACGCTACTTAATTCTCCTCATCCACTAAATTCGATCATATCTCATCATCATCTGTACCGCAAATATCTCAGGTTTAATGCATCAGAGATTTCTGATGAAGACGATATACGTAGAATGCATTATGACTGCTGTAGGTCCGCTTGACAAGAAACCGGGCTCAGGGATTTTCTTCTGAGATTTCATAAAAGGATGCTTATGTTGGATCGTGAGGCTCTGAAAATTGCCGTGGAAAAGGCATGGAATGAATCTATTTGTGATGAACTCTGCCGCTATATCAGAATTCCGAACAAATCTCCGGCATTTGACTCTGACTGGCAAAAAAACGGATATATGGCCGCTGCGATGGAGCAGGTTGTCTCATGGTGTCGTCGTCAGAATGTTGAGGGAATGACGATTCAGGAGCTGTCTCTTCCGGACCGGACCCCTCTTTTGCTGATTGAGGTGGAAGGAAATGGGAAGGACACTGTTCTTTTATACGGGCATATTGATAAACAACCGGAGATGACCGGATGGAGTCCGGGGAAGGGTCCCTGGCAGCCTGTTATTGAAGGAGATCGTCTGTATGGCCGAGGAGGGGCAGATGATGGGTATGCGGTCTTTGCTTCCCTGACTGCGATCAGGAACCTTCAGGAGCAGGGCTGTTCTCACAGCCGCTGTGTGCTCGTTATAGAAGCTTCGGAAGAGAGTGGCAGTGATGATCTTCCCGCGTATCTTGAGCATTTTGGAGATCGTATTGGTCAGCCTGATCTGGTGTTATGTCTGGATTCTGGCTGCGGTGACTATGAAACCCTTTGGGCGACGAGCTCTCTTAGGGGCCTGTTGACAGCGGATCTGCATATCAGGATTCAGCAGGAAGGGATGCATTCAGGCAAAGGGAGTGGTGTTGTGCCCGGCTGGCACCAGCTCCTGTCTTTGCTGTTGTCCAGAATTGAAGACCCTGTGAGTGGCAGAGTCTTTCCTCCAGAGTTGAATGCAGAAATTCCTTACGAACATCAGCAGCAGGCAGGAGTGACGGCCGATCTCATCAGAGAGTCTTTTTTCAGCAGCTATTCCTTTCCGGAAGGAAGCAGAGCGCTTAGCGAAGATGTCCGGGAGCTCCTGCTTAATCAGACATGGCGTCCGACTCTGACTGTGACAGGTCTGGATGGCGTTCCTCTTGTCAGGAATGCAGGCAATGTAACTTTGCCGGATGTTCGTGCAAGGCTCTCTCTCAGGTTACCGCCAACGTGTCAGGCTTCCGTTGCGGCACGTTTTCTGAAAGAAACAATGGAGAAAGACCCACCTTTCGGGGCTCATGTCAGTCTTGTCAATGTGGAAGTTGCTTGTGGCTGGAAAACACCGGATATGGAGCCATGGCTTGTGGAGGCTCTGAATAAGGCTTCTCTTGATTTTTTTGGCAGAGCCCCAGCTTTTATAGGAGAAGGTGGCAGCATTCCGTTTATGGGAATGTTGGGAAAGTCTTTCCCCGAGGCACAGTTTTTGATTACAGGCCTTCTGGGGCCCCGATCCAATGCACATGGTCCGGATGAATTTTTGCATATTCCTATGTTTAAGAAGCTGACAGCCGCAATTTCATCTATCATAGACTCTCACTATCGTTTCAGGAAAGGGGGGATGTAGGATGAATACTGCGGAAAAGCGGATGCTGCTCACGTCATTGCTGCTGCTGGCATTCGTTGCAGGTGGAGTCTGGCTGTTTCTGTCCAGAGAGCAGGATAGTAGCGAAGGCAAATCTCCGGAAATGGCTGCCATCAATAGCCCGGAAGATGCCGCCGGAGAGGAGGATGATTCTTATGCCCTCGTGGTCCCGGCCACTCCGCAATGGGATGATAGCCGTGATTCTGAATCAGAGTCTCAGACTGGGGGGGAGGCTCAGGTACAGGAAAATGTGGCGTCCGGAAATGATTCTGTTGCAGAACGTGTAAAGCTTGCAGACAGGCTTCTGGAAGTCTCTGAGATTGGAGAGCGCCTTGGCAGTATGACTCAGCTTATCAGTCAACAAATGAGCTCTCTGATTGGTGACCAGGATATTCCGGAGAAGGAAAGAGGAGAAATCGACAGGGTTTTCAGAGAAAGTTTTGATCAGGCTCTTTTGCTCAGACAATATAAAGAGGAACTGGCAAAACAGCTGACACTTCAGGAATTAAGGGAGCTGGAAGCGATTTATATGAATCCGGATGTCCGTCGATATCAGCGGCTTAGTCGCGATCTTTTATCTCATCTGAGTGGAGAACAGGAGGAGTTTGCGAAGTATCTCAGTCAGCAGGAGCAGGCTCCTTTGCCAGAGCCCCGTGCTGGCCTGATTGCAAGCCTTGATCAGACGACAGCGATCTCCCGGCAGCTTGCTCAGCTTTCCATGGAAGTTCTGAAGCCGTTTTTCGATGATGAGCAGGATCAGAAAGAGGGCACGGCAGATTCTGATGCCCGCGAAGTAGAGGATATGATGGCGGGATGGATCCGGAGTGTTATTGGCAGTGTTATGCAGGATGTTCCTGATGATGACCTTAGCAGGATGACGAAGGCGATGGATAAAGGCGTCTTCCGGAAGGCCAGTGATATTGCAACAGAGGTGGTAAAAAAACCGATAGCCAGGATGAGTCGCAAAGTTGCTCAGACTTCAGAAGTTTATGATGTCGGGCAGGAGGAGAGCTCTTTTTAACAGGGGGCTGTACTGTTATCAGCGGTTTTCTGCATAACAGAAAATAGCAGCTTGTTTTTCTCTCGTGACTGTCACTCTTTGGCCGCTTCATCGGCAGGAAAGAAGAAGAAACCATTGTGATCGTCATATCCGGAAAGCGGAACTGAAACAGGTCCGCTATTATTCTGCTTTGTGGTAAAAAAACGGATTCGGGTTTCCTCTCCGGAAGGCCTGGCAGAAGGAGCGGGCAGAGAGGCAAGAAGGCGCTCTGCCTGTCTGGCAACTCCAGGGCCGGGCTCTGTCCAGACTCTGACAAAAGGCATGACCTGCCTGAGGAGATCCAGTATGAGAGGAAAGTGTGTACAGGCAAGTGCAACTGTATCAGGTTGCTCTCTGATGATAAGGTGCGTTTCCTGCCGGATCATTTGCAGGTCGGGTTTCTGCCCTGTCTGACGGAAGCTTTCAGCAGCCAGAGCCAGCCGATCACTGCCCTGAAGAAGGACGCGACAGTGTCCGGCATGTTCTCTGATCAGTCCGGCAGTATAGGGGCTGTTTACAGTTGCTGTCGTGGCCAGAATCGCCGTGATTCCGGAACGGCTCTGTTCTGCTGCCGGACGGATGGCAGGGACGACACCGATCACAGGGATCGGGAGCAGGTCTCTGACAGCAGCGAGAGCTGCTGTACTGGCTGTGTTGCAGGCCAGGATCAGGATATCCGGGCGAAGCTTCCGGACGAAGAGGGGAGCCAGATGGCAGAGCCTTTGACGGATCTGTTCTCCTGATCTGTTTCCATAGGGAAAGCATGCCTGGTCACTCAGGCAGCTCATCCTGACTCCGGGTAGCTTTGCTTCTAAGTGAGGGATCAGGGTCAGGAGCCCAAGTCCTGAATCCATCAGGGCAATATGACGATCTGAAAAGCACTGATTCATAGATTGCTCCGGGCAGTTCTCCGGGCGAGCATACTATCAGGAATTCGTGAATGAGGCAAAAGAGATTCAGAACCAGATTTGCTCCCAGTCCGACAGGTTTTCTGCATGAAGGCCATGTGTTACATGCCGTTTGGTTATGGGGGATTGCAGCTCTCTGTGATGCTGAGATGATTGTAAGAATTGAGGATCATGACCGTCAGCGCTGCCGCAAGGTTTGGGAAGATGGGATTATCCGGGACATGATCTGGCTTGGCTTTTTCCCGGCTCTGCCTTGTCCGGATATGTCGGGCCTGCCCCGGATTTACCGTCAGAGTGATGCGTCTGCAAATTATGAGAGGGATCTTCAGGGGCTGCTTCTGAGTGGAAATGCTTATCCATGTAGCTGCTCACGCTCTCAGATCCGGCAACGTATCGAGGGAAGAAGTGCGTGGCTGTATGATGGCTACTGTCTGAAATATCAGGCAGATCCTGTATTGCCCTGCTGCATTCGTTTCCGGAACCGGGCAGCGGATTTGTGTTCTGTCGATGGCTCTTGTGATGAGGGTGTCGGGCGACGTGATGTGGCTCTCCGGGATCGGAATGGGAATTTTACCTATCATTACTGTGTGGTGCATGATGACCTGAGTCAGGATATTTCCCTGATTGTCAGAGGGGAAGATCTGGAACCCAGTGAAGGAGAGCAGAGGGCGCTGGCCCGCTGTCTGGCTCCGGACAGAGCATATCCGCTTTGTTATTATCATTCGATTCTGAAAGGTGAAAACGGTGAGAAGCTGAGCAAAACAACAGGAGCTCCGGCAGTTGCCCTTCTGAGAGAGCGGGGCTATCATCCGGATCTTGTCAGAGGTCTGGTCATGCATAAAGCTGGTTTGTTGCCTGCGGTCCGGCGGATTACGATCTCTGAGATTCCGGCATTACTGCATCCCCGGCTGGGTGCTTTCATCAGCACTGTGAGCCTTTTTAGCGAATTAAGACCGTCTTCAGGAGTATGAGTTTCTCCCCTTTTTTTCAGTTCAGGGCCTGTCTTACTTCATCTTCGTCGCAGTATGCAGTCCCTTCAGGCGACAGTCGCTGATTGATCATATGGGCGATATTTGCGGGGCTGATCCCTTCTGCATTCAGCTCCAGAACAATCTGCCGGAAGAGCATCTCAGATGTCGCCTCGCTAAGGCCAGGATATTCCTGGGTTGAACCTTCCCCTGTCAGCTTGCTGAGATGTTCTGACTTCCAGCTTGTTTTGCCTGGGAGGTTTCTGAGATAGATCTCAACTTGCTGTAACTGAAACAGTTTTTCTTCTGTATGCCGGGGGCAAGGGGGCCCTGCTGTTTTTTCTTTTTTATCTGTCATGTTGTCTGCCCTTAGCATGGAGTGTCTGCTTTCTCTTTCAGGACAGGTCACAGAGTAGCGTTGCTCTGAAAACTGCTGTTCTGATAAAAAATGATGAAAAGGTTTGCTTGTTTCTTATGATCTGACTAAAGGATTTCAGGGACAGCAGGAGCTGTTGTCAGGACCCGGTAGCCGTACAAGACTCTGAGACTGCTCGGAAAATAAATGTCCTTTTGGATATAAACAGGTCGGGCTACGACAGAGCCTCCTACGTGATCGTGCCAGATCGTCCTGCCGCTTTTCCCGTCAAGGGCTGAAATCTGACCATCAGAACCTGTTGTGTAGACTTCAGAGTCACCTGCAATGACCATTGTCACACTGCTGCCTGGTTGCGCTGTCCAGATCTCTTTTGCATTCTGGGGATTGATTGCGTGAACATATCCATTTTGTGTTCCGACATACATCCGGCCATGCCGGAATGTGCTGGTTGTGACAGAAGAGCTGAAAAGCATCGGCTTTGACCAGCCGTTTGCAGGGACAGAGGGTTTTTCTGTATTAATGCCTGTGACAAGACCATCGTAGCGGCTTACGATCAGAGTGTTGCCGATGATCGTCATTTCTCCGACGACATCCTTAAATCTCTGCGCGCTATAAACAGGGTTATGAACCCATAGTTTTTCGCCCGTCCTGCTATTGATGGCAGAAACCTCTCCTGATGCCAGTCCAAGATACAGAACTTCCCGGTGCAGAAGAGGAGGGCTCATGGTCCGGATCGCAACTCCTTCCGGGGCTCCCTGGTCGCAGATCCAGAGAGTGGCCCCGCTTTCGTAGTCAATGGCATAGACGGACTGGCTGGCGGTGACCACAATCAACTTGTGATCCGATATCTTCCGGATTTCTCTTGCCGGAAAGGTGTCGAGGCTGGCTGTCCATTCTGTCTTTCCGGAACGGACATTGAATTTGATCAGATCTCCGTTACGGAAACCCAGAACACCCCAGTTGCCAAACACAGCAGGAGGAACCGTGAGTGTTGATTTTGTGGGCATCCACCATTCTGCTTTCATCTCCGGGTATCTGAAGGCGCCGATCCATTCTTCATTATAAGGGCCGATCAGGAGCTTTCCGGATGCCTCTGTGATTCCTGCAAAATCTGCCAGCCCTGGGGGTTTTATACGATCCAGCTCCGGAGAAAATTTTATGATCCCTGTACGCCAGGGGCGAGCTTCTTCTTTCGTTATTGATAGCGTTGGATTGATCGTCTGAGCAGGGTTTTTGCTGTTGCCATATAGCAGATCTGAATGAGACAGGCTAAGTCCAGCCAGAATCAGCAAAAAATTTCCAAATTTTTTAATAGTTACAGATGAAAAGCAGGAGCTCATACAGCTCTCCCTGTCTGTCGTCTCGGATTGATTCCGGTAGCGCATTCCGTCAGCGACACAGCTCGAAGAGTCAGTGCCACAATGCTCTGAAAGCCATGGCTTTGCGGGCTTCAGGGGATGATTTGTGCTCATTGATGATTCTGTCAAAAGTCTGAGCAGCTTCGTCTTTCTTTCCTGCCAATAACTCCAGTCTGCCCAGGACCAGAAGGGCCATAGGCAACTGCTGATCCTTGCTGTGTCGTAGCAAAGGGTCTTTTTGTTCCAGCGCTTCCTGATATTGCTCCATTTGTTCCAGGATCTCTATGTACATCATGCGAACCTGAAACTGGTAGAAGTGATCTGACCCTGTTGTCTTTAATATACTTTTGAGCAGATCTGCTGCTTCGGGAAATTTCTTTTCTTCTGTCCGGATCAGGGCAGCCTGCATGCCTGCTCTCCATCCTTCAGGCTTATCCGGGTATGCCTGGTATGCTGCCAGGTATTGCTCAAGCACAGCGCTGTAATCCGGCGTGCTCTTGCTGATCTGTGCCTGGAGTTCTGCAATCTGGTTCATCAGAGTTTGTTCTTCTGGCCCAGGCTCAGGAGGAGTTTTTTTCTTGTCGGCTGAGCTCGCAGCAGCTTTTTTACTGAGGGCTGCTGAGAGTTGTTTTTCTGCTTCTTTTACCTTCAGTCTGAGCTGGTTCTGAGTCTCTTGTGTCTTTTTGAGAGAGTCGGTATAGAGAGTGTCAATTTTAGCAATGGCGGCACGTCGCTGCTCCCCCTGACTCTCCTGGAGATGGTTCCAGCCGAAGATTCCGGCGGCAGCGAGGACAATAGGGAGAAGAATGCCCAGCGGAACAGCCTGATGGCTGGCAAGCCATCGGAAAGCATACCAGGCGTTCTCCTGAAATTTATCCGGTCTTTTAAGTAATTTGGCTCGTTTTTTTTCTGAAACCATAAAAAACTCTGAACCCTCTTTGTCTTGGCCACTTGAGATGGCAGTCGATAAGCTGAGATAATACAGGGTAACTGAATTTTTTGCACGGTCAATTTCAGGGCGGGCTGCTTTGTTCTGCCTGCTGAATTCTGATATTCCCAGGCTTCCGTGCTTATGGTTATGCTGGAGTTAAGTGACAGATGGGTATCTCTGGTCTTGCGAGACATCTGGTAAAGGAAGGCTTGTTAAGTGAGAGCGATTGCCAGCTGATTGCCCGTGATTATACGCATACAGGCGCAATCTTTGCAAAAATTGTGGTCAGTCTGGGTTTGATGTCGGAAGAGAAACTTGCTCAGTTCCTGCATCAGAAAACGCGCCTGCCTGTGATCTCTTTACAGCAATGTGATGCGAGTCATCCGGAGCTGGAGGCCATTTTACCGCTGCGCTTGATTCAGGATCTGGAGGTACTCCCTCTGGAACTTCGGCGTGAACAGCTCACGGTTGCTATGGCTGATCCTCTTGATCAGGACACTCTTCAGCAGCTTAGATTTTTCAGTCCTTACCGGATCAGGCCTGTGATCGCGACGTTTTCTTCTCTTTACAAAGGTCTTAACCGTCTGATCTCTGATTTTTCCCCGGGGCAAAGTTCTTTGCAAAAGCTTCTGACCATCTATGGATCTTCAGCTCATGGGATGATCGAGCACCCTGCTGTCGCTGCAGAAGGTGAGGGTGAATCAGGCCAGCAGGATCAGGAGCCATCATCTTATGATGAGGAGGATGATGACCTTTGGGACGAATCAGATGAAGGACTGGATCTGCCTCCTGCAGAAAGTAATGACAAAGTCACAGAGGATGATGCTTTTCTCTCAGAAGATCAGGATGAGTTCTCCCCAGATGCTGACATGGGAGGGGAGCAGAGTCTTCTTGCGGAAAGCACGGATGAAGCCGGAATCCGTGCAGAGGCAGAAACAGAGTCCGAAGATGACGGGTTTTTGTCTGATTCTGATGAGTACAGTGATGTATCGGAGGAGTCTGTTTTTTCCGGGGCAGATGCCGGCGCTTCTGATACCGTGGATGATTCTGAACGCGTTTTTGATGACTCCTCGGATGACTTTGATCTGCTTGTGGAAGAGGTTTCGGGTGAGACGTCTTCCGGAACGGTCATCCCGGAAGATGTGGCGGAAGAGTCTCAGGGAGATCTTCCGGATCAGTGGTCCGAAGATCTTATGGCAGCGGTTCAGGATGAAGCTCCCCATGCATCAGCTGTTGCCCTTGCAGAGCCTGAGGATGATCTTTCTTTAGAGGGAGGCTCTGAGACATGTGATGTTTCGGAAGAGGATCAGGGTACTTCTGTTGCTGAGTTCTGTGAGTCTGACAAGGACCTTTCAGAAGATCTTTTTGCAGAGATGTCTTCTTCTGATGAATCGGGTCTGCTGATCGATGACCCTCTTGTCTCGCCGTCTTCGCGGGAGTTGAAGGATATTGCGGAGCTTCAGGATGAATCTCCCCTTTCGTCGCATGAACATGAGCGCAGAGGAGAGAGCTGTGAGCTTGCGGTGAGCTATCTCAATCATGCTCTGGCCTGTGTAAGTCTGGCACTGGACTCTGTCAGGGCATCTGAAGCGCTGGGGCAGGGAATGATACAGGCGGGTATCTGCCATGGTGTTGTGTATAGAATTGATGGTGATTCTGTGATCTATGTCAGCCAGTGGCATAGTCAGGGAGAGGTTTTTTCTGTTCTGGAAGACTCTCCCCCCGCTGTTGCGGAGCTTCCGGTCCGGAGCTCTTCAGAAGATTCCTGGGAGCTATTTCGGGACGCTCCGGCCTCTCTGAAACAGGTTTCAGCAGAGGGACTGGAACTGATGACTCACTGGAGTTCTGGCCGATCCGGAGAGTTGGGTCTGACCGTTGCCGCATGGGATGTAGCAGCATCCGGACATGACGGCATCCGGTCACTTGCTGCAAATCTGGCTGACAGGTTTTTCAGACGGTCAGCATGAAGACTCGTCTCAGACGCTGAATTTTGCTCCGACAAGAATAGTATGTGAACTCAGGTCAGATTTATCCAGTTTCTGGCCTTCAGTTTTTTCCTGATAGCTTAGCTGAGTGTAGCTGTAGTCCAGGATTGCACTGACGTTTTCTGTTGCTTTTACGTTAAGGCCCATACCGATGTTGAAGCCTTGTGTTTTTGCACTTCGTTGTGTTCCGTTGATTTTGTAGTTTCTGGCACCTAGTGCCTCAAGCTGAAAGCCAGCTCTGGCATAGGG
This sequence comes from Deltaproteobacteria bacterium, assembly GCA_020635195.1. Classification (GTDB taxonomy): domain Bacteria; phylum Bdellovibrionota_B; class Oligoflexia; order Oligoflexales; family Bog-1112; genus JACKAG01. The sequence continues at coordinate 22,445 of JACKAG010000003.1, forward strand.
AGTTGCATATTCGCCAACGGTTCCAAGAAGCTCGGCAGGAACCCATGCGATGGCTTCAGGACTGATAGCCCATCCTGCTGCAGATTCTACTTTGTCTTCTGGTAAAACCTTAAGGTCATTTTTGTCCTGCATAGTGAAGCCTGCACGCAGACCAACAGAAAAGGGTAGTTCTTCCATCGGCTGAACATGGCCAGCGACAGTGTACTCCATAGATTTCATAGCCTTTGACTCAGCGCCAGCTTCTCTTCCTTTGAGATCCAGGAAACTACGTCCGACAGTTGCGTCAGCACTGATGGTATAGGCTTGTGCACTGCTTGCTCCGATAAGGCCTGCTGCAATGATTGCTTTGCTTAATGCTTTCATAAATATGTCTCCGTTCTTATATTCTAACCAATCTGGCTACGTTGAAACACCGCCATCAGGTACGGAACAGAATAGTATCATTTTTATATCGTAAACTGAATTAAAAAAAAGAGAGTTAAATATAAGATGTATGATCGACTCCATCATAGAGGGAGACGCTTGTCCCGGGGAAAAGATTCGCGGAACGATTTTAATCATCCAGTAATGCCAGCAAATCCGTCCGGCTCAAAGCAGATCCGTCATTTTGTTCTGTCACAACAGAGTCAGCCAGTTTTCTCTTACGCTCTTTGAGGAGCTGAATTTTTTCCTCGACTGTGTTTTTTGCAATCAGACGGCTGATGAGTACAGGATGCTCCTGTCCGATTCTGTGGGCACGGTCCGTGGCCTGTTCTTCTACAGCAGGATTCCACCAGGGGTCAGCAATCATGACATGTTCTGCTGCAGTAAGATTGAGACCTGTACCGGCTGCTTTGAGAGAAAGCAGCAGCACCAGGGGTTCCTGGCTTTCCTGAAATTTTCTGACAATATCAGATCGGGACTGCGTTTTTCCGTCAATCCTCAGAAAGCTAAGACCCGCTTGTCTGAGAGCTGCTGCGATCAGGTCCAGAAAAGTCGTCCACTGAGAAAAAAGCAATGTTTTATGGTTGTTTTCTACACTATCCTGAAGGTTTCTGATGATCAGCCTGAGCTTGGATGATGAAGCTTCTCCATGATGACCTGGTAATAATCCTGTATGACAGGCAGCCTGCCTTAATCTGAGCAGGAGCTCGAGAGCAGGAATCATACTTCCATTATCAGCCAGACGTCCGGCAATTTCCTGCCTGCCTGCAAGAAGCAGGCTGTGATAACAGGACCATTCGGCCTCATTTAGTTCACAATAAAGATTGCGCTCTGTTTTTGGGGGAAGCTCTCTGGCCACTTCAGATTTCAGACGACGGAGGACAAATGGCCGGATTTTTTTCCGGAGCTCATTCTGATCAGGCTTCTCTTCCTGACTGAGCTGTGCTGTGTAGCGTTTCCGGAACTGGCTCAGAGAGCCGAGCAGACCACGGTTGATGAAGTGAAAAAGACTCCAGAGATCTTCGGGCTTGTTTTCAACAGGGGTACCGCTAAGAGCCAGCCGAAAATCGGCATCAAGGGCATATGCGGCCTGGGCCGATTGACTTTCGGGGTTTTTGATTGTCTGAGCTTCATCCAGAATTACGACTTTCCAGTGTTTCCTGCGAAGCTCTGCAAGGTCTGACCTCAGAAGGGCATAGCTTGTCAGAATGACATCAAAAGGCTTATTCAAAGAGCGCTCGGCTCCATGATAAATGCTTACCGAAAGCCCGGGATAAAAGCGTTCCAGTTCGCTTTGCCAGTTGTATAAAACGCTTGTGGGGCAGACGACCAATGTCGGGCTTTGCATAATACTGATGGCCTGGAGTGTTTTCCCAAGGCCCATATCATCGGCCAGCAGGGCTCCCATTTTCTGTTCCCGGAGAAATTGCAACCAGCTGATGCCGTGCTTCTGATAACTTCGCAATCTGGCCCTGAAGCCAGCAGGGAGGATGGCCTCTGGTATCTGTGTAAAATCATCCGCCATGTTTTTCCACAGAGTAAGATCCATAGGCAGCGGAAGGTCCAGGTCCTGATAAAGGCTTGCCAATGCAGGTTTCTGACAGGGAGGCAGCGTCTCATTTTCCTGACGGGCAACCAGAAGGTCCCGGATTCTGTCTCCATAGCGGTTTAGCCAGTCGCGAGGGATTTCGGCCCAGCCTTCCTGTCCGAAGAGGGGAACCATACTTTCACCCCTCTCCCAGGCCTGAAAAACCACAGCGGGATCGGCTGATATTTTGCTCTGGCCTGCAGAGCTGAACTGAAGGGAAAAGGCTTCGTCAGCGCTCAGTGTGCCCCGGATCTTTGGGAGGAGTGCTGGCCTAAGTCTGAATGCGCGCTGTCCTGCTCCGGAGATTTCTTCTCCCTTTTCCTCCAGTCGTCTGAGAAAATCAACGGCTTCAGCTCCTCTGAAGTGAAGGGAGTCTCCTGCCTGCAAGGACCATTCCCGGGATATTTTTTGCTGAAGACGAGTTTCCTCAGCAATCAGGCGAACCGGAATCTGCTTAGATCCGGCGCGTGGTATGAGTTTGTCGTCTTCGATATGGGCAAGAGGTGGAGATCCATAAACAATCATAGGCCTCATCCGGAGCTCTTCTCCCTGTTTCTGACTATCCCAGATCAGGTGAGGGATGATCGTGCAGGAGTCCGGTAATTGTCGGCTGCGAATCTCGACAGGCAGCTGTTTTCTTAACTCCGGAATAATATGAGAGCTAAGCTCCGCAAGTTCATTAGGGCGGAAGATCCGGCCCTCTGACAATAGCTGTAGCTGATTCTGTAACGATCCTGGATGAATGAAAGGATGCAGTGTTTTACCAGCTAATGCAGCTCCGTTTATAAAAACTTCGGTGATGCCCGGAGCCGCCTGACTGCGTACGAGAACTTTTCCAAGTCCACGGTCTTCCACAAGGATCATCGGGCCGCTGCGTTTCGCGGAACAATGAATGGGTTCATCGTCCAGCCAGACTCTGGGACATTCTGCCAGGCTCGCGATGAGTGTTTGCATCAGTTCAGTGGGCAGCACCCCGCCATGGCGGTGATTGTCGATAAGATGGTCCACCGTCATATCTTCACGGGTCGGACGGACTTTTGGCCCCTGGACTCTGCCACTGCTCAGGGAAGCCAGGCTAAGCTGTAGCAGCTGGCCTTCTCCACTCTGAAAGAAGATCCGGGAAAAAGACAGGGACTGATTTTTACGATGAAAACAATAACGGATTTCACCCTGATCGGAACTGTCCTCAGCTGAAGGCAGCTGTTCCCCCTTATCTGTTGCGGCTTTCAGGGCAATGATCGCTGCGGCAACGTGCTCGCAGGGGTCGTCTGTAGAGCCGCAGTCGCAGTTCCAGTCTTCTTCGTCTGGCCACAGCCGAACCTGCAATGTGATCGACTGTCCGGAAGGTGTGACAGAGATTTTTAGTTCACCTTCTGCTGAGCTGCTTTCCTGCTGCAATTTTCCCGTTCTGGTGATGCGGACCGCTCCGGACCAGATGGCGCTTGTTGCAGATGAACGGATCGCAACAAACAATTCCTGCATGGTGGCTGTGCCTCCGTAAATCTGTATTTTCAGTTTGGTTCAGTATTGAGGCCGGTTTCCCGGATCACTTCCCGGGCCAGCTCTCCAAAGATTCTGGCTTGTGGACGGCTCTTTTGCAGGCTGATGGGTTGACCAATGTCACAGGCCATTCGGATGGAAGGGTCCAGGGGAATGGATGTGAGCTTGCGTATCCTGCGCTCTTCAGAGAACTCTGCGCCACCACCTTCGCCAAAAATATAACTTTCATGGCCACAGCTGGGGCAGTGGTAGACCGACATGTTTTCGACAAGGCCGATCACAGGAACTCCGAGTGTTTCAAACATAGTCAGAGCCTTATGGGCGTCGATCAGAGCAACATCCTGAGGAGTGCTGATGACAAGAGCCCCATGAAGGGGTAGGCTCTCGATCAGAGAAAGCTGGATATCGCCGGTTCCTGGTGGCAAATCGAGGACGAGCAGATCCAGTTCGCCCCACGCGACATCGTAGCACAGTTGCTCGATTGCTTTTCCGGCCAGAGGGCCTCTCCACAGGACCGGATTCATAGCGTCGCTGAGGAATCCGAAGGACATGAGCCGAACCCCAAATTGTTCCAGGGGAATCAGTTTGCCATTTTCGTCTACGGAAGCCGGACCTCTGGCTCCCAGCATCATGGGGCCTGATGGTCCATAAATGTCAGCATCCAGAAGGCCGACTTTTTTACCCTGGTTTGCGAGGGCGACGGCCAGGTTTGTGCTGACTGTCGACTTGCCCACCCCTCCTTTGCCTGAGGCCACAGCTATGATCTGCCGGACCCCGGGGATGTGTTTTCTGCGGACATTAATGCCAAATGCCTGTTCTCTTGTGGGTACAGGTGTCGGGCCTGTGTTTCCGGAGGGCGTGGGTTCTGGTCTGAGTTTTTTGAAATAGACCAGCACAGAGTCTTCCGGATAGTTTTCTCCCAGCCTGCTCAGAATGTACTGTTCAATAAAGATCTTATGATTCAGATTGAGCCCATCGGAACCCACCTGTATCTGCCAGTTGTTGCCGCTTCTGTGGATGCCAAGGAGACGTTCTGTCAGGTCGGAGTGATCTTCTTCTTCAAGGCCACTGCCGGACTGCTGGCTGAGGGACAGCAGACTGGCAGTCACACTGGCTTTCATATCCTTTTCTTTGCTTTCTTCTTTTGTCGTCATAGAGTAGAACCCTTCTGCCGATCGCGATAGCTGCTCTGACAAGGTTCCTCCTTATACTATCCGGATAAGGGACTGTCACGGGACAAAAGCAGAGAGCTGCGTGCTGTCGGGATGTTTTTTGCCAGCAAGAAAAGGGAGGCGCTTGTGAAAGAAGTCATGATTTATAAAACGAGCCTGTGCCCATACTGCGTGTCCGCTGTGAAATTTCTCCAGTCAAAAGGGATTCCTTATCAGGAACAGAGCCTTGATGGCGATCATGAACTGCGGATGAAATTGTCCGCAGAAAATGGAGGATGGCGGACTGTGCCGATGATTTTTATTGGCGAGAGATTTGTGGGTGGTTATACAGAGCTGGTTGCCGCCCATAAGGACGGGCGCTTAGATGCGTGGATGGCTGAATAGGGCGGATTATGCCAGAAAATCGTTTTCAGATCAGGGTGATCGCCAAAAACAAACGAGCATTTTTTGAGTATGAAATTCTTGAAAAGCTGGAGGCAGGCCTGGCTTTATCTGGCACAGAGGTTAAGTCTGTGCGGGCTGGTAAGGTCAGTTTGCTCGATGGCTGGGTCGAGATTAATGATGAGGGACAGGCGCTGCTTAAGCAGGTGCATATTGCTCCCTGGGAATATGGAAACATCTACAATCATGATGAGATGCGTGTCCGGCAGCTTCTGCTGAAAAAAAGAGAGCTGATCCGCCTGAAAAACAGCCTTCATGCGAAAGGGCTGACTCTGGTCCCTCTCAGGATGTATCTGAAAGGACGTCTGGTTAAAGTCGAGCTGGGACTGGGAAAGGGGAAAAAGCTCCATGATAAACGGTCTACGACCCAGGAGAGAGAGGCTAACAGGGCTATGGAGAGGGCTATGAAGCGCCAGGTCTGACTTCTGTGAACCTCACCGGAACCGCTTTATCCTGACGACCCTGGGAGTTCGTGATCAGCTCTGGGGAGGAAGTGGAATATTTGTCCATGTTCTGCTCTGAACCGAAAAAAGGGCGAGCGCTGTGCTTGTTTCTTGCTCTGTGCTTCGTAATTCGGCGATGACCCATTGCCCGTTATCAGAGATCTGTTCATAAGCAATGTACTGCCCCGCAGGAGGGGTGAAAGTACTCAGGAGCCAGCTTTTCTGATAGTCAAAAATATAGAGCTTGCGCCACTGCTGGCGTTGGTTCTTGTGAAAACCCGAAACAAGCACCAGCTTTGACCTGAAATCAGGCCTGACAGCGGCAGTTGCGACAGGGTGTTCTTGCGGGACATGTACGGGATAGCTCTTTTCCGTAGATGAACCACTCCAGCGTTCAGGTTCTATGATCAGAAGGCTGTTTTTATCCTGCTGGATGCGGACAGCCCCAAAGAGATTTTTATGTTGCAGGAGTTTATCTTCGTTGTGAAACTGTAGTCGTCCTGCAATCTTACCGCTTCCGTCATAAGCCACCAGACCACGCTGCTGCTGCTGGTCTTTGAAGTGCCAGGCATAGTAATGCCGTTTTCCTGGATCATAGTAGACGGGAATTTCTGTCTCGCTGAGACGAACAGATAATAAACGGCTCTGGATGGTGTTGAAATCGAACTCCAGGAAAGCATGTTTCTGTTGATCCCATACGACCGGAAATCCCGGAGTCTCTGTCAGCCGGATATTTCCTTTCCCCTGAATGACAGAGAGTTTCTTTTGTGTTTTTTTTTGTCCTGAAACACTGCTGATGGGGAATCCGACATAACGAGACCATCCACTGGTACAGCCAGAGTCCGGTTGATCAAAAATAAATGCAATGACAGCAGATAGCCGATCCTTAGCGAAAGGAATGATGGCTCTTACAGAGGGGAGGGTTATGCTCATAATCGCAGAAGATTGGGCATTATTGAGGTCGACGCGGAAGAGCAGATGACGATAGATAGGGTTTCTGTTCTTCTGATCTTTCTGAGTCAATCCTGTGTTGCCGAGATGATAATAATAGCGACTGTCCGGATCGAAATATCCCGGGCCTCCTGAAGGAGCAGCCCAGTCTGTCTGACAGTCTGAAAGCAGAAAATCTGATATGTTTCTTATGTCTTTTGTTGCTTGTGATGTGAGCTTTGCTGCCGGTAGCTTCGGAGTGGTTTTGTCTGCTGCGGGAGACGGCTGTGTCAGAATCAGCCCTGTCATAGCCAGAACATACAGGCAATGGCTGGGCACTCGAGTCATTCTGTCATCCCATTGTTGTGAGCGTCCTTTATTGTTTCCCGTCAGAGAGACACCCATGCTTTCTGGTATGAAGCCTCCTGACTCTCCTGCCCTGAATCATATCATAAGTGTTCCCTTCTTTTATGAAAGCATCTCATAATAAGCTGATTTAAAAGGAATGAATGGGGTAGGAATTTTTGATCTGGCATGCTAGCCTGCCGGGAAGAAAGAGGGGAATTCTCTCTGAACGAGGGGTTATCATTCATGAAGAATCCAGAGATTACATTATGTCAGACTGTGAGCGATTGTGGAAAGATCGAGGGGCTTTCCCAGAGACATAAAAAAAAAACTGGAAATTTTTTCAGTTTGCTTCTGAAACCGTGCTCTTTCATATCCCTAGCAGTAGTCTTTATCAATCTGATGTTCCTGATGAGGTGAATACTGATTCCGGTTTTGCCTGTCGTGGTTCGGACTGTATGTTTTGTAAGGTGAAAGAGGAGCTGCAATGGCAGCCAAAGCAGCGTCCTGATCTTAAGATCAGATCGATTGCATTAAACATCATAGAACGCTGTAATATGCGCTGTCATTATTGTTTCGCCGGGAAAGGTGATTATGGTTTTGACAGCAGTATGTCTATGGAAACTGCGATCCGTGCGGTCGATTTTTTTACGCAAGACCAGGATGATCTGCATATTGTTTTTTTTGGTGGAGAACCTCTGCTGCGATTCAGATTGATTTATGATCTGGTGCATTGGTGTATCAGAGAAAAATCAGACAAACGCTTTACTTTTGCTCTGACAACGAACGGTCTGTTGATGGACCAGGAAAAGCTGGATTTTTTTGTCCAGCATCGCTTTAGTCTCAGATGGTCCTGGGATGGTCCTTTATTGCAGGGCCGACAAAGGCAGTTGCATGGAACGAAGAAACAAAGCTCTGCAGCATCCGATGTGATCGGATCAAAGATCCGTCGTTTATCAAAAGGCCTGTCAGAGCTCAGAAGTTTTTGTCTGCGTGCAACACTGGATCACAACTCTTTGTCACTTGCGATAGAAAATATACTGAATATGATTTGTAGTACTGATTTCAGAGTGGCATGGAGTCGGGTTTCTTCATCAGACTCTCAACTTCGTTTTTCCGGAGAGGATATAGAGCAATACTGTCATGTATTTGAGGGTGTTGTTTCTGCTTTACTAAAAGAAAAAGATTATCCTTCTCTTTTAAGGATACGGAGTCTTCAGACTTATGTGCGGGTTTTTCATTCGGGAAGCTACCATCGTAACTTTTGCGGAGCAGGTCTCGAATACCTGTCTGTTTCGACGCGAGGGCGTTTTTATCTTTGTCATCGCTTTACGGAAGATGAGGAAGAGTCTCTGGGGAGTCTTGAAGATGGATTTGATATGAAAAAAATTAAAGCCATTAGCAGACATCGGATGATGGAAGATGAGCCATGTCAGTCGTGCTGGATGAGGGAGATCTGTGCTGGAGGATGCTTTCATGAGCATAAGATGGGAACAGGTCATATCATGACGATCGATCCTTTCTTTTGCCAGATTCAGGACACTGAGATGAGGCAGGCATTAAGAGTTTATCTGGAAATGACAGTGCATGCACCAGAACTTCTTGAATAACAGGTCAGATCCTGACTCAGGTCCTGTAAAGCTAACGGGGACTCTTTTTCTCCTGTTTTGCGCTTTGCCGATTGCTACAGTCTTATATATTTTTTATGGTGAAGAAGTTCGTTCCCGCCTGGAAAATGACCTCTTCGATATCCGGACCCGGATTAAACCGCAGACAGCAGATACATCCGGAGTTGCTATTGTTACGATCAGTCAGAAAGATATAGCCCTGCTGGAGGGTGAGAATGTTCAGGTTCCGGGTTATAAAGGTCTGGAAAAACTGATTTCTGCTGTGATGAAGTCCTCTCCTCTTGTTGTTGCTCTGGTCATCCCTCACCATGATCTGGATTATGAGTCGGACTCATTCAGTGACTTTATCGGGATTCTTGGCCTCTATCCTGGTCTTTATTTTGGTAGTTTTGATCTGAATTTTAATCAGCCTTCCGATAGTATGATGCCGGATTCTCTTCTGAAATGGCAGGGGCAGGAATTTGGTGCCGGAACACTGCGGCAATACAGGCGGGAAGTAGTCCGTTCCCTTCCTTTGATGAGCTATCGTGATGAAAAACTGGTGTTACATCTGACAAATCAGATGGCTCTGGATGTTCTGTCGGGAGAGAAAAAACGCGCTCTGATTGAACTGAATAAAACTCAGTTAGAGATTCATCAGAAAGAACGGAAGAATGACGGAGGTTGGGAAGTCTCTCCGATTCCTCAGGTGAGTCTTAATTATATTGCTCCGGAACAGTACTTCTTTATCAGTGCGGCCGATCTGATACAGGGTACGGTTGAGCCTGATCTTAGAGGGCGGATCGTTCTGATCGGCTATACGGCCTATCGTAAACGTACCTATGAATATCGTGATGGCACTTATGTGAATACTCCATGGGAGTGGGATGGTCATTCTGAGTCTTTCGGGGCACCACTGATCTGTGTTCTGGCAAATCAGATCCAGAATTTTCTCGAGTCATCATGGCTGAAACCTGCACCTTTCTGGGTTAATATTTTTCAGACGGTTGCCATGAGTCTGATCAGTTTTTTGTTATGGCACTTACCTCCATTTTTCGCTGTTTGTCTTTTTTGTCTTCTTCAGCTGATGATGTTGTGGGTGCATGGTTTTATCTTTGCTTTGTTCAGTTATCATATTCCTCTTGCGGATACGGTCCTTTTTTCTGTTCTGAGTACAATTATCGGTGCTTTTATCAGAGCTCATCAGAGTAGTCAGATCCTGATGAAAACAGAATACAGAGCCCGCTCAAGAAAAAAACTTGCAATGATGCAGAGCCGTTTTCTGAATCGTTTTGCAACTGAGCTGTTTGAATATAACAAAAAAATCGGACAGATTCTGAACTGTGGGAAGTTTTCTGGAAACCTTTCAGGCACAGCAAGGCATATCTGGCAAAAAGCATGCTCCAGCCATGAAGAGCTCAGAGACTATCTGTCCGGAATCCGGCAGTATTCATCGCTGACCAGTGGAGAGGTCAGGAAAGTCAGAAAATCATCTGTTAAAATTTTTCCTTTGATCCGCAGGATTTTACTTCAGTTTGAAAGTCAGACGGAGGCGGCAGGGATTCGTGTGCTTCTCGAAGGCTATGAAGGTCTGACTGTGTGGACGGATGAGCTGATTCTTGAACCCGTCTTGTTTAATCTTATATCCAATGCAATCCGCTATTCTCCGGAAGGGGGTCTTGTCTCTATTTTTCCTGAACAGTCAGGGAAAGATCGGATTCGTATCCGGGTGAAAGACGAAGGCCCTGGGATTCCGGAAGAGTTTCATTCGAAAATCTTTGAAAAATTTTACAGAGTAAAAAATGATAACGTTTACAAGGTGAAGGGAACAGGTCTTGGTCTGTATCTGTGTCGTTACTTCGCGGATAAAATTTCTGCTGAGATTGATCTGATCTCTTCTCCCGGATCTGGCTCAGAGTTTATTTTATCGCTGGAAGCATTACATGAATAAGAGGCGCTATGGTATCCGCTCCCGCTGGTATCTGAATATATGGTGGCTGGATGTTTTATATCCACTGGTCCTGTCAGGGGTCTTGTTTTCCGGCCTGACATACTTTATCTATCATGGTGAAAAACATCGAAGTATCTCAGGCAAGGCAGAATCTCAGCTTTTATACTTTAGTGTCAGGGCAGCAAGTCCACGGATAGTCAGAGTTCCCGATCGGGTGCTTACGGTTTCACTGCAGGAATCGGATCTCAGATCTGTTGATTCTTATGAATATCATGGCTTTCGTGATGTCACGATGCCAGAATATGCACGTCTGATACAGAAAATACTCGACTCTGGTGGCCGTTATATTGTGGTGAACTGGATGCATAGTCAGAAACGTATTCCTGACTATCAGCCTTTGGTTCATGTCTTAAAAAATGCCCCTGAAGGCAGCAAAATTATTTTTGCAGTTCCTCCGAAACTTCAGGATTTTGTTCCGGAAGATCTGTTCAGATACTCTGTGATTCTTGAATCCGATCCATGTGCTATGGATGTCCAGGTGATGTGTGTCTATCAGAGCCACTGGGAAGGCTGGGTGATTCAGGAGATTGTGCGGGACAGCTGGCAGAGCAGGACAGTTATGAGAGAAAGGCAGGTTATTTCAAAAAATCTGCCGAGGATCTTTTCCGGATATATTCTTTATCTGAATAAAGAATCTGATTTTAAAGATTATTCTTATTCAGAGATACTCGCTGCGGAAAATATTTCTGATAAAACGTTCCGGCATAAGATGATTTTTATCGGAAACAGCCTGATTCAGGATCGCCTTGGTGATTATGTCCAGCTTGGACGGGTTGGTACATCTATGACGGAAAGGGATAGCGATCCCAGAGTTGCGGGGACACCGTTTCATCAGTTCTGGGCACAGATCGCTCAGCTTTTTATCGATGATGCACTGGTGACGGTGGTTCCGGAATGGCTGTCGTTTTCTCTGGCACTGATCTTTGCGATTATCATCACACTCTGTCTGGCCTGCTCCGGGGTTCCGGTTGCTCTTGGAGTCTATCTGAGCATAGCTGTTCTTGCTCCCCTGGTGAATGCTCTGTTGATTCATTTTTTTTACCTGTATATCCCTGTTTTTGACACCATTTATGCTGGTTTATCGACATTTATTCTGGTGACCTTTTTCAGGCTTTCTGTTGAATCATTCCGGCAGTGGCGTCTGGACTGTCAGTCACAGGAAGACGAGGAAATTGCAGATATCAAGAGTAATTTTATCTCTCTGGTCAGTCATAATCTGAATACGCCGGTGGCCAAAATGCAGGGGATGCTTGATATTCTGGGACAGCTGCCGCTGTTACCAGAGCTGAGTGCGGATATTCAGAGAGCCGGATCTCTTGTTGCAGGGATTCAGCTTTGTATCAGACATGTGCTGGTGATGACAGCAATTGAAGACCGGAGGATGAATCATGAGCCGATGAGTATTATGGGAATCCGGAAAGAATTTCAATCTTATATGAATCCTCCTTTAAGAAAATTTGGTATTCATGTTCGCATGAAGGAGCTCCGATCTGACTCTATGGATGAACTGATCCCTTTGCATTTTGACCGGCGGGTTCTGATGGCGGTGATTGGTTCAATGGTGCTGTTCTCTGTTAAGTCTGAAAGGACTCAGTCCGCAGAGGTCGAACTGAGTTTTGAGATCAAAGATCAGGTTCCTGCTTTTTCTGAAAATGGCAGGAGCCGGATGGCTCTGTGGATTTCCTGTGAGGGCCAGTGGGTTGATCCTCATATTCTTGCTTTTCTGAGTTCAGTGCAGGATGGGGACTTATTGCAGATGAATCCGGACTCTGGCCTGCTGGAGGATATCTCCTCCAGATTTCTGAAGCAGGCTCTTGAGATTTACCGGGGGAAGATCTCCTGTCAGCATCTTTCTGATCAGCGGGTACTTTTGTCTTCCGAATTGTACCCTGTGTCTGCGTGAGTTTTTTTCGAGACTTGCAGGATTCGCTCTCTTTCATGAGACATCTGACTGTCTCATGAAAGCGGATTCAGGAACTCTGATCTTGTGAGCTTTGAGCTTTTTGGGCTCTACGTTTTTTCAGAAGATTCTGCATCCCTTTAGATATATCTAGCGTATAAGGGACCAGATCATCGGTAGTTGCTGTGCCATCGGGATTGAGTACTGCGCCATCGGGACTGAGTACTGCGCCATCGGGACTGAGTACTATGTCACCAGGACTGAGCACTATGTCACCAGGACTGGGCTCAGTGTCAGCGTGACTTGGTGCTATGTCGGAAGGGGCACTACCATTCCTGTCTGTACTCTCAGGATCTGCACCTTCTTCGATAAGAAGTTCCGCAATGTCATGACGCCCATGTTTGATGGCTGCATGGAGGGGAGTTTTGTTGTTTTTTATCTTATGATTCGGATCAGCCTTGGCCGCGAGCAGAAGCTTTGCGGCTTCTATATGGCCATTTACTGCCGCTGCATAGAGGGGCGTTCTTTGATGTATAGTCTCGATCTGGTCAGGATAAGCGCCCGCCTTGAGTAACATCTCTACAATGGCTGTCTCATCGGGTCTGGAGGCAGCTGCATAGAGAATAGGGATTTTTATTTTGTTTGTGTTTTGTGAGCTGATTTCTTCTATATAGACATTAGGATCTGCCTGGTATTGAAGAAGTAGCTGAATGATTTCTTTTCTTTTTTTATTGGCGAGAGCGCGGGCGCGTGTCAGCTCGGTATCGTTGCCGCGTGTCAGCTCGGTATCGTTGCCGCGTGTCAGCTCGGCATCGTTGCCGCGTGTCAGCTCGGCATCACTGTGACTGTACATTCTTGCCATCACATCGGTGGGAATTGCGCCATTTTTCAGAAGGAACTTAGCAGCCTCTATATGGTTCTCCTCTAACGTAAGTTCCAGGGGGATTTTTCCAGGCGCAATGGGTGGTTGAGTCTCCTGACTTCCGAAGAGCACGCTACAGCCGAAAAGTGTACTACCGATCGAAAACAAAACAGGTAATAATCGCATGTCGGGTCCTTTTTTTAATGAAAATGATGGTGTCCATGTGTTTTTCAGATTTTCTGGCAGATGAGGACTTCCGCTGCTTCTGTGATAACGAACGATCAGTCTGGTCGGATAAACAGGAAATCTTTCTGCCCCCGAAAAACAGAAAATCCTTTTATCAGAAAATACATAAAAATCCAGATGTCTTTTTTTATTTTCAATAATTGCCTGAAACAATAAGATTAAAATTTTCAGAAAAAGCAGCAGATCTGTATGCAGACCAAAACCAGCCGGGCTGCTGTGATAAACTTCTGAGATAATCGTCTGAAATTATTGGTTTTTTTATCGGCCCCTATGCTCTAGGATGGCCAGGTCCTCTGATTTTTCCTGTAAAAACGGAAGAGTCTTCGTACTGACATCCAGCAGCTCTTCAGCTACGGAACTGTCGGAGGAGGGCTGTTCCAGGCTGTCATCTTCCGGAGCTTTTGTCAGAATTGCTTCCAGGAGTTCTGACAGAATGTCTGTCCAGGGAGAAGCTGAGGATTCTGTTCTTCCAGGAAGCTTTCGGATGCACTGGTCTCCTGAAGCATATGAAGGATGTTCTGGAAGATTTCTATATTTTTGTCCTGCTGGTTTGTGTTGTAGTGGCATGATATTTTTTCGGATATGTTTTTCTGAAAGGCGGGATGGTTGATACAGATCAGATGATACGATTGAAAAACAGCATAAATATAACTTTCAGGAGCTTGCCGATCAGAACCGGTCTGACTGAGTTCGGATAGGATCTGCTCTCTGATTTTCTGACGAACTTTTTTACTGACAGGAAGTCTGATCTTTATTGCTCCGGTCTCTGCTTCCTTTCGGGAGAGGGGAAGTAAGTGAGGAATCGTTCTGAGTCGGATGGAGGCTTCACGGTGCCGTTCTTTTTTTGCTTTTCCTGAGAGAAAGCGTTTTACTTCTTTCTGGGTCTGCTTCTGACAGGCGCAGATGGCCAGGTAATTGCTCAGGGTCTTTTCGAAACTATCTTTGCTCCGGAGGATCATGGCCATATACCATGGGCGGCTTACTCTTCGGAGACGCTCGTCACCCTTTCCTTCGAGGATGTCCTGGGCTGCATGACAGATGAGATCGCGTTGTTTGTGGAAATAGATCGCGTTGTTTGTGGAAATAATGGTAGCTTGTATTTTGCCACTGCGGGGAGATGGTCTGCTCAAAGGCCTTCTGATAGATTTCAGTATTAGAAATCAGAATATCCCACATGGTTTCATGATCTTCCGGTGATATATACGCAAAGATCAGGTCACAGTTGTCCTGGGGAATTTCGGAGAAAAGTTTTCTTTCTTCTGTCGATAGCAGATTGCTGGCAGAGATTTTTTGTATGAAAACACATGAAAAGAGGAATGCAACCATCATTTTCATCAGATCATAACCCTTATGTTAGTCAACATAGTCAGGTAAATTATCTGGCATTTGTTCGATATCATTGTCATCAAACGTTGCGATATGAAAGAGCGCATCCCCCTGATTGACCAGGGGGAGACGGTTTTCACCGATGATTACACCCTCCTTTTTTGCTTTGATTGCAGAGGTGTTTTCTCCGAAAACATCTGAAATCAGTCCGAGCTTTCCGTCCTGAGGAACAAAATCACCAAGAGATTTTCTGCTTCGGATGGAACCACTCTGATCTGCGCGGATCCAGTAACTTGACTGTGCAATAAACGCAGGTTTTGGTGTCCGGACTTCTCGGGCCATAGGAAGCATGCCTGCATGTCTCAGACAGCGAAGAATGCCTTTTTGTGCAAAGCGGATGACATTTTCATCATGTCGTAGTGCTTCTCCTCCTTCAAAAACAAGAACAGAAATACCATGGGCTTCTGCGCTATCCCGGACCGATCCATCCCGTGCTTTTGAGTTGATAATCACCGGGGCTCCGAATGCTGTTGCAAGATCTTCTGTCGCCTTATGATCCAGACAAGCCCTGATCTGAGGAAGATTGGAGCGGTGGACTGCGGCAGAATGAAGATCAATCCCGAAGTGGGAGCGCAGAATAACCTGATTGAGAAATAAATGGGCCAGACGTGCAGAAAGAGAGCCCTTGTCGCTTCCGGGAAAAGAACGGTTCAGGTCGCGGCGGTCCGGAAGGTATCTTGATTTATTGTTGAAGCCAAACACATTCACAATCGGAATGCAGATCAGAGTGCCTCTGGCAATTCTCAGGTTTTTACTGTGAAGAAGGCGCCGGATGATTTCAACTCCGATGACTTCGTCTCCGTGAATCGCCCCGCTCAGAAAAAAAACCGGCCCTGGCTTTTTTCCCCGGATCACACAGACGGGCAGGGAGAGGGCCGTATAATCGTAAAGACGCCCGATGGTCAGCTCAAAGTAATGTGTTCTTCCCCGGCGAATCTTCTGATCGCCGATTTCAAAGATCTCCGGATCATTATACTGTTCATGCATACGCAGCTTTCTATTTTTCGATCAGGTCGCGTTTGTTGCCTTTCTTCGCATGCTTCTCAATATGTCTGATAATATGCGTTGCGACATCTATCCCGCTTGTTTTCTCAATTCCTTCTAAGCCGGGAGAGGAGTTGACCTCCATAATCACCGGGCCCCGGTTTGAGCGAAGAAGGTCGACACCTGCAACTCCAAGACCGAGAGCTCCCACTGCTTTAACGGCAGCCGCTCTTTCTTCTGGTGTGATTTTAACTTTATGTCCGCTTCCGCCCCTGTGAAGGTTGGATCGGAACTCTCCTTCAGCTCCCTGGCGCATCATGCTGGCCACGACACGATCTCCGACAACAAGACAGCGGATGTCAGCGCCTTTAGCTTCTTTTACGAATTCCTGAACCAGAATGTTGGCATCCAGTCCACGAAAGGCCTCGATAACAGATTCTGCCGCTTTTCTGGTTTCAGCCAGAACGACACCAATTCCCTGAGTGCCTTCCAGCAGTTTAATCACTAAAGGGGCTCCCCCGGCAATATTGATCAGTCCGCTGATATCTTTGGTTGAGTGAGCGCAGCCTGTTACGGGTAATCCCAGCCCTTTGCGGGCCAACAGCTGGAGGCAGCGGAGCTTGTCGCGTGATCGGGAGATGGCCTGGGAGCGGTTTAATGTATAGGTTCCCATCATTTCAAACTGACGGATGATGGCATTTCCGTAAAATGTGTTAGACGCCCCGATTCTGGGAATGATTGCATCGACATCTGTCAGCTCTTGTCCGCCAAAGACGATTGTGGGCTTTTCTGATGTGATGTTAATATAACAACGAAGGTAATCAACAACACGGACGTTGTGGCCTCTGGCCTGAGCAGCCTCACACAATCTTTTCGTCGAGTAGAGTTTTTGCCCGCGGGACAGGACGACTATGTTCATAGGATTCATTTTCTGACACCTTTTTTACCAAGCAGATAAGATTTTCCAGGGTTGATCAGGAGTTGGTTGCGGACTGCCTGACGCCCCAGTAACATCCGGAAGCCCATCTCACTGCGATTGATCAGAGTCAGTTCGATCTCCCAGGTCAGAGAGCCGATGCGCAGTGGTGTGCAGATGACAGGTCGTAGTGTTGTTTTGCCGCCGGAATCCCGGACTCTTCGCTTTTCCAGCAGCCTGGCACTGGTCTCTATAATTTCGGAGTCATCTCTCTGGAATGGATGGATCGCGAAGTGTACATAGATCTGTCCTGATCGCCGATAATATTCGAGATTAAAGGCATGAAGAGAGGATGTCCGGGCTCCTGTGTCGACTTTAACCTTGATTTGTTCAACGCCTAATCTGGGCAGAGAAACCCATTCCCGCCATCCTATTGTCGGGAGGGCTGTTGTCTGTCGCACCATATGATGACCTTAATGGGTAGTGGTATGTGAGGAGGTCGATCACCCACCTCTTATGAAGGCTGAGCCAGAGAAGCAGCCCGCCTTTTCAGGCTGTAGCCAAGTTTTCTGCCATGATCAAGAATTTTTTTATGATCCGTGGGAATCTCCCCGCCGGCCTTACTGATCACTTCATCGCTGGTGGGCAGGTCCAGATCATCCGCTCCATAGCGTAACCCGTGCAGAGCGACTTCATGCCTTGTCAGGACAGAAGTCCTGATATGCTTGAAATTATCCAGAAAAATCCGGCAGATTGCAAGCCATCTGAGGTAGTCCTGATCAGAAATTTCCTGGCCGCCAAAGCTGGTATTCCATGGTTTGTAGGTCCAGCAGAGGAAGCTTGGCATCTTCTTCCACAGATCCTGAAAATGGCGCAGGCGTTCAAGGTGCTCAAAACGCTCGCGAGGACTTTCGTCCATGCCAATCATCATGGTTGCGGTTGAACCAATTCCCTGGCGGATCACCGCGGCCTGTGCCTGAAAGTAATCATCCACGGTGTATTTGCCCGGGCTGTGTCTTAGGCGGAATGAGGGACTCAGAACCTCTGCCCCTCCTCCTGGTATCCAGGCTGTCCCTGAAGCTTTCAGGTAGGCGGCTCCTTCTTCATAAGGAACTTTGCTGAGCTTGCAGTAAAACATAAACTCCGGAATGGTCATTTCATATAACACCATATCAGGAAAGCGCCGACGCACTTCTCCGAAGACTTCCCGGTATGTCGCCAGAGATAGTTTTGGATTAAACCCTCCGTTGAATCCGATATAACCATCACCTCCCTGATGGAAGATTTCAACACTCCGGACCAGCTCTTCTGCTGTCAGTGTGTAGGTCCCTTCCTGGTGAGGGAGGCGATAAAACGCACAAAAATCACATTTTGCAATGCAGATGTTGGTGAAGTTGATGATGCACATCCTGGTCCAGGATGCCTCTTTTTCCGGATGGAAGCGGGACCGGACGATAAGGGCGAGCTCCTGAAGCTGTTCATCACTCGCCCGCTGATAAAGAAGCTCTGCCTCCTGGAGGCTGATCCGTCTTCCCTGCGTGACTTTATTCCTGAGCGGAGTAAAAATCTGCTCTTCTATCATCTCCATAGCAAGGCTCCCGGATGGTGTTATGGCTGATAATACAGGAGAGGTCCTGCACATACAGGATCTTTTTCTGCGCAGCCTCTGATATCGCCGCTGGCGATAAACTCCCGGATAAGTTTTTCCTGGAGTTTCGCATCATTATTGCAGACATGATAAGAATCAAGTGGGAAAGACACATGATGCAGAGCTTCCCCAAATGCCTGTTTCCAGCTTTGTTCTTTATCAAAGCTGCACCTGCTTAGCAAATCAGGATCAAATTTTCCGGATCTGATCTGTCCTGCTATGTCAGCCTTTTCTGTACAGGAGATTTGTTCCTTCGTCTTTTCTCCCAGAGCGCTGAAAATTTCTTTCGACTCATTACTTAACAGCTCCATTGAGAAATAACTTCCTGGGCACTGACAGGAGCGGTAGGCGTCCATTAGTTTGCGGGCAGAACTTTCATCTGCCGAAAATGAGAGGGTTTTGATTTTCTGTAGCACCTGTATTCCTTTCACAATCTTATCAGGGCCGGTTCCATGATTATTCTGGGCGAAGGTTTCACTATAGCCCTGGCTGCTCTGACAGCGGATGTCGAGTTCGGTCGTTGTATGAGGAGGCCAGAACATCGCGACTCTTTTGGGATATTCCTGAAATGAATCCTTCTGATAAAAGTGAAAGGCAAGGCGACACTCGCCAGTATCACTGAATTCTTCAAGGGCAGGCTTCTCACAGGCAGAGATGATGACTGTCAGCAGGACAGACAGAGTCCGGTATTGTCCGAAAAATTGTGTAAAAAGATGTTTCACCACCAAGGGAGCCTCCTGTTCGTCTCATCAGTTAGAGTACAGACCTCAGCCGCTTATGGAAGCTGCGGGGGTCGTGTGCGAAAGGCACGAGCTATGACTATGATCATAAAGGAGCTGTCGATGATCTGTCAGCTTTGGCAGGAGAGGCAGCCCGATGCCTCTCTGCAAGCTGTCATGGCAAGTTGCTATCAGCCCCGGGATCTCCGGAGTCGTTTTTGTCTTTAATTTTTTGAAATAAAAGAATTTATATCGAATTTTAAACAAAATTAACATTTTGCCGATCCTGGATTCTGAGCTTTGGGAGGATCTTATACGTTGTGACAGCGATCTGAATATCGCTTTTGAATCATGTGACTATTGTCTCGGCCGCGGTCTGTCTGGTCGTGCGCTGGTCCTGTTTTTATGTCGGGCGGGAGTATGTCATTGAAATCAAATACAGAAGTTTCGGGAAAGCATGGCCGCTATTCAGGCCGGGATCTTTTCTGTTGCATGGATTCTGAAAATGACATGGGTCGTTTGCGACTGAGGATATATCTGGCTTCCATAGCCATGGTCTTTTTCAATGCCTGTGGGATACAGCTGTTTGAACCAGGGTCTTCTGTCAGCAGTCATGGAGCAAACCCATATTTTGCCAGCAAGCTGGGAACATCTGTTTCCGATAAAAATCTGAGCGCTGTTGTGAAAGTACAGGCTCTGGCAATTGGTAACGAGGCCATTTCGAAGCTGGCTGTTGATCTGAGTCTTGCCGGAATGAGGCAGGATCAGATTGATGTGGTAACAGAAAGCGCCCGGGTGGATCTGAAGGCACAGGTCGGGAATCTGGCTTTGCCGGACAGTAGTTTTGCTCTGACAGGTGATACGGAAGATCAGAGTTTTGATCCGGTCTCCATTGCCATGCCTTTTGTGATATCCGGCTCTATGAAGGCCCTCAGCCTGAGTCAGGCTGGTGTTTCAGATGCCAGTGCGAAATCTGGTGTTGCAGCTGTCATTCTGGAAAGTTCTTTCAGTTCTCTGAATGGAAACGTCTCTCATTTTGACAGCAGTGCTCTGAAAGCACTGAGTAAAAGTATGGCAGGGCAGGCTGTTGAAAGTCTGGGGGGAGCTGGTTTTGATCAGAGCGCAGCGGCGGATGCCGGTTTTGCGGTAACTTCCGGGGCCATTGCAGCTCTCCGGAAAGCAGGGATTGCAGATGAAATGACAGCGGATATTGCCGGTTCGATTGTTTCAGGAGCTGTCAGCAAACTTTCGACTCTCGACTGGGGGAGTCCATCTGATGCTGCTGCCGCAGCGCAGCATGCAAAGCTTCTTTCTGGTGTCATTGCAAAAATATCTGAAGGTGCGGTCTCCTCTCTGAGAAAAGCGACAAGCAGCGATGAAAAAAGTCTGGAAGCACTTAGCTCAATTGTCGGATCAGCAATGGAAGGAATTGGCTCCATGAAATCTGCCCGGCCAGAGATTCAGCTGGATCTTCAGGATGCGATCTCCTCTGTTTCGCGGGGAGTGGTGGGGCGTCTGAAGGATGCAGAACTGACAGGCTCTGGGCTCGGAAGTGCCATGAGCCATATCACCAGCTCTATGGTGGGCTCTCTGGAAAAGAGTGGTATGGCGAAAGAAGATCTCTCAAAAGGGATTGCTTCTGTCTGCTCCGGTTCCATCAGCGGGCTGTCTGCTACAGGTCTGAGTGAGCAGGATATTCAGAGTTCTGGCGCTATAGGTCAGGTTATGGAGGGGAGTCTCTCCAGCATGGGGCTTCTCAGTTTGTCTGAACTGGATCGGGCCGGAGCGATGACTCTGGTGGTGGAAGAAGCGATTGCCAGTATTGATGATGCGGGGATCTCCGATCAGAGCCTTAAAAGTGAAGCCGTGAGTCATGTGCTTTCTGGTACGGTTAAGAGTTTTGCAAAAGCAGGGCTGAGCTCCGGATCTGCGGTGGCTGTTGCGGTTAAGAATATGACGAAGGGGGCAACTAACGGACTGAGTGCAGCAGGAGTTGCAGCAGATCAGATCAATGATTATTCCGCAAATATTGCAAAAGAAAGCATCGGTCTTCTTGTCAGAAACAAGGTCACACAGGGCAGTGACTCTTTGCAGAGTCTTGTCGGAGAGGTGACAAAGGGTGTGATGGAAGGGATCGGTGCTTTTAATCAGAAAGGTGCTTTGACAGGAGGGATACAGAGTGGTCTGAGTCTTGTGATTGGCAAGGCTATGGAAGCGATTACGGATATCAGCAAAGATGCGTCCCTGGAAAGTAATCTTGGACTGAATGATCTGGCCACGATGTCGGTGCGGATTGCTTCCGGAGCAACAGGGGGTCTGGCATTGAGCGGGGTGGAATCGGCCACCATTGTCAGTTTTCAGGATGATATTTCATCTCAGATTTCAAAGGATCTGGCTCTTCAGGGGCTTGGTGAGAGTGAGCTGACGTTGCTGAATTCGCAAATTTCAGGAGTGGTCAGTTCGGCGGTTGCCATTGCAGACGCGGTTGAGCTGGGTGCTGCTTCTTATCCGGAGTGCCTGTCTGCCTGGCCAGATTCTGATACAAATGAAATTTTTTATGACAAAGCCAGATATCTGCCTGACCCTGTTTTGTGTCGGGCGCGTCTGGCTGATCCCTGCCCTCTTCCAAGGGGTGCAGATCAGTACACGGTTAGCTGGATTCATAGCACAATCCCGTTAGCGGCGACTGAGACGAATGATCTGAAGCTGTGTGAAATGCTGCGGACGATGGACGAAGAGATTTTGCCGGGATCTTTCTGGCTGGAGCTTAAGTCTCCTGTTGTGACAAGTGGCACCTTTGATGTCTCATGGACCCCTTCAGCAGGTGCAGTTCTTTATCATGTCATTGTAGCCAGTGATGCCGCCTGCACTCAGCCTGTGAAATCTTATTCCGGAACTGCTTATGGATTCTCGGTTACAGGGTTGACTGACGGGATATATTATCTTTGCGGAAAATCTGAAAACTCTTTTCAGAAGATTTTTTATGCAGAAAATTCCGGAACAAGTCTTGTCGTTGATTCCAGTGCCCCTGCCAGCGACAGTTTGTTTTTCTCGATCAATAACGGAGAATCCGTGACAAATTCTCTGTCAGTCTCTTTATATTTTGGGGCTCCATCTGATACAGAAGTATATGTTACAGACGATCCTTCTTGTCAGAATGGAGGTGTATGGGAATCTGTTCCGGCGACGAAAGCATGGACTCTATGGTATGCCAATAGCTACAATTATATATATGCGAAATTTCGTGACAGCGCTTTGAATGAATCGACTTGTATGAGCGCTACCATCCTGCATGATGATTCGACACAGTCGAATTCTGGAGAGGGGTTATCGATTGGTTCGGGTGTTTATACGACCTTGTATTATGTGACTTTGTATCCGACATCAGCCAGTGCGTCAGAAATGTACATTACCAATGATGCTGCTTGTGATACCGGGGGTAGCTGGGAGCCTTTCAGTACGGTCAGACCCAACTGGATGCTTGGACAGATCAATAGTCTGGCAACAGTCTATATACGCTACCGCTATACGTCTGGTGAGGTTTCAGGCTGCATAAGTCAATCCATCATGCATGATGATATAGCGCCGAGCGGTGTCTCTGTCTTTTTTACATCCGGGAATAGTGTAACGTCATCACAGACAGAGCAGCTTGGATTCTATTTTGATGATGCGGTTGAAATGTATGTGACAAATGACAGCAGTTGCCTGACTGGTGGTGGATGGGAAGTTGTCAGTGCTCAGAAGGACTGGAATCTCAATATTGTTGATGGAATCGCTTCGGTCTTTGCTAAATTCCGTGATGCAGCAGGAAATGAAAGCTACTGTACACAAAATTCTATTAATTATGTCGCTCCGGAAGACTATACGCGAATTGCCGGGGGTTTCGATCATCTGTGTATGATTGATCCGAATGATGATCTGAGGTGCTGGGGAAGTGGAGCTTATGGGCAGACCGGGGGTTATAGCTATGACCTGGGTGATCAGCCGGGAGAGCTGATGGGTCTGCCACCTGTTGATATGGGAGCCGGACGTAAAGTTTTTGAAGTTGACGCAGGTGGATACCATACCTGCGCTCTTCTGGATGATGGCAGTGTCAAATGCTGGGGAGAGGGTATCTCCGGACAGACCGGGAGTGGCTCTACGGGGAACATTGGTTTATCTCCTGGTGATATGGGAGATGCTCTGGTGGCTGTTGATCTTGGGACTGGTGTGAAAGCCAGGCGTATCGCTGCTGGTGGGCACCACAGTTGTGCAATTCTTGATGATGATTCTCTTAAATGCTGGGGAAGTAACAATTCAGGTCAGTTAGGTCAGGGAAATATTTCTAATATTGGCGATCAGCCGGGGGAAATGGGGGATACCCTGCCTTCTGTTCAGCTTGGGACAGGCCGTTATGTCCTTCAGGTTGCCGTGGGGGGCTATCATACTTGTGCGCTTCTTGATGATCACAGGGTGAAATGTTGGGGACAGAATGCTTATGGGCAGCTGGGGCGTGAAGACACACAAAATCAGGGAACAGCCCCCGCCCAGATGGGTGATAATCTGGCATATGTCAATCTTGGAAGTGGCAGAACAGCCCTTTCTGTGAGTGCTGGCTTTTATCATAGTTGTGCATTACTGGATGATGGAACGGTTAAGTGCTGGGGAAAGAATGATTCAGGGCAGCTTGGGCACGAAGATAATCTGAATGTCGGGGACACAGTGGGATCTATGGGTGATAATCTTATGGTGACTGATCCCGGTCTGCCTGCAAATGTCAGTATTGTCCGGCTGCTTTCGGCTAATTATCATAACTGTGTTCTGCTCTCTGACCAGAGTATGAAATGCTGGGGCGCAAATTCTGCTGGTGAACTGGGTCTGGAAATATCAGATAGCATGTTGGGTGCGACTACGGGTCAGATGGGCACCAATCTGCCTGCCCTTTACTTTGGGGGGGCTCTGGAGCTTCACGATATCGGTCTGGGGCTCTACCAAAGCTGTGCGGTTTTTACAAACGGAGAGCTGAAATGCTGGGGGAAAAATCAGTATGGTACATTAGGACAGGGGCATACCAGCTCTATCGGAAAAGCTGTTGGCGAAATTTCCGGGCTGCCTCCTGTTAATTTTGCTGCTCCATAAAGCCGTCGTTAAGTCAGGGTGGATGGTCTTACTTGTATTTTGTCTCAGAATAAATCGACATCCTGCGGAAGGTCCTGGCTGCGGGGAGTCTCTTCCAGCTGCATGGAGGTTTGCATAAAACCTTTTCCACGTCTGTAGAGCCGTAACATGGCGGTCTGGCCGGGACGGAGAGCGACAAGATATCTCTGTAATTCATTAAGATCAAATATTTTTTTGCCATTCAGTGACATGATAAGATCACCGATACGAAGCTGTGCTTTATGGGCTGGACTGTCTATAATGAGGTTTGAAATAATGACTCCGTAAACACCTCCGCTGTCGACTTTATGCTCAATATCTTGTTCAGACAGGATATTTTTGCCGACAATGCCCAACCATGGACGCCGCACTTTCCCGAATTGTTTCAGATCCTGAATCACTGAGCTGACCATATTTGACGGAATGGCAAATCCAATCCCGCTTCCCTGTGAGCTGACCGCAGTGTTAATGGCAATGACGCGCCCGCGGAGATCCAGCAACGGGCCGCCAGAGTTGCCGGGATGAATGGTTGCATCCGTCTGAAGAAAGTTATCGTAAGGTCCGGTTCCGATGACTCTGCCTTTTGCAGAGATAATCCCGCTTGTCACCGTATGGGAGTAGCCGAAGGGGTTTCCGATTGCGAGGACAATATCTCCGATTTCCAGTCGGTTGCTGTCGCCAAGCGTCAGCGGGGTCAGTTTCGTTTTCAGGCTGACTTTCAGAAGTGACAGGTCTGTTTTTCGATCGATGCCGATCACTTTTGCTTCTGTGATTTTTTTGTTATGAGCGAAGAGCACTTCAATTTTACTGGCATCTTTAATAACATGATAATTTGTTACGATATAGCCATCCTGACTGATGATAACTCCGGAGCCAAGGGAAGTGGTGCTGCTTCCCTGGGGAATCCTTCCGTCCAGAAAAAATTCATAAAGATCAAGGGCAGGATCTTTTCTTACATAGACCTTTGTCCGGATATTGACAACTCCGGGTATGGCCTGTTTGGCAATATGTGCAAACGATGTAAATATTTTTCCGCGGCTCTCTGAAGAGAAGATAAGGCAGAAAAGACAAAGGAAGCTAAGACTCCGGATATATCGGTAAAAAACTGTCCCTATGGAATACCAGTGAGGGGCAGGTTTTTTTGTTCCGTTATTTTCTTTTATCTTATTGAAGCAAAACACAAATCCCGGAGCCTCTGGAGTTGTCTGAACAGATATTATACTCTTGCCTATAATGGTATACCCCTGCTCCGGATCATCTTAGGGGTCATCACTGCCTATCAGTTCGGGTGATGACCCTGATACAGGGTCAGGCCGGATTATGTGACGGAGCAGATGTCGGGGTGGGTTCTTTAAACAGGAAAATCCAGCCTGAATTTTTAACAGATTTAAATATGTGCAATAGGGATCATTTTAAACCAGAAGATTAAGGAGGCTCCGGCTTCATGTCTCGTATTCTGAAAATTCTAAGATTCTCTCAAATCAGTCTGATTTTTATGGGTTCTGTTCTGCTCTTTGCAGGGTTTGGGATGCTGGGAGTTGTTGCCTGGCATGTCTTCTATGGAGACAATACAGAGTTGCAGAAAAGCACGATTTTGAGCAGGATTCAGGAAGAAACCACACTCTATTATCTTGATGAAGAGACACCGATTGGGAGTATTTTTGAATCCCGTCATCGTCGTTATATTCCGGTCGACGAGATTCCGGCTCATATGATTAATGCGATTGTAGCTGCGGAAGATAAAAATTTCTATCAGCACGTTGGGGTCGATCCTTTTGCGATTGCCAAAGCCGCTGCGGAAGGGCTCCTGAGAGGAGGTCGCTTTGCCCGGGGGGGGTCGACTCTGACCCAGCAGACCGTGAAGAATATCATCAATGACTGGGAGGCATCTTTTGCCCGTAAGTTCAGAGAGATGATTAAAGCTCTTCAGATTGAGCGGATGTATAGCAAGCGGCAGATTCTGGAGTTTTATCTGAATCAGTTTCATGTAGCGGGCAATGGTAACGGGATCGGGATTGCCGCCCGTTACTACTTTAATAAAGAGGTTTCAGATCTGAGTCTTGTGGAGGCGGCTTTCATTGCGGGGTCTGTAAAAGGGCCGGGCAAATATAATCCGTTCATCAAATTTAGCAGGCAGGCCAGGGATCAGGCAAAAATTTATGCACATGAGAGGAAAAATTATGTGCTGGATCGGATGTATGAACAGGGGTGGATTCCGGAGCAGGAATATAGAGAGGCCATCGAATCAAAGATCCCTTTTAATCGCGGAGAATTCCGGACTGCTGAGGTCGCTCTGGTGGAACTGGTCCGTGATCAGCTGGAAAAACCTGAAGTTCTTGATGCGCTGGGCCTGAAAGACCCGGAAGATCTGAATGTGTCAGGCTTCAGGGTTTATACGACGATTGATGCTTCGATGCAAAAGTCTGCACAGTTTGCCATGCGTAAAAATCTGTCTCGCCTGGAAACAATTTTATCAGGCTTTCGCCCAGAATCTCCCGATAAATTCAGGCTCCGCAGGGAGCTGAAAAAAGATGCGTTTCTCTATGGGAAGGTAGAGAAAATAGAAGGAAATAGTATAAAAGATTACCAGATTCACGTCTCTTTTGGTTTGCCGGTCGGAGTCATTTCGAATGCATCTCTGGCTCGTTATGCTCGTCTGCTTGATCTGGCTGTTGCTAAGGGTTATGAATATTATATGAAAGAGATCATTCATCAGATCAGACCAGGAGACATTCTTTTTGTACAGGTGAAAGAATATGACCATAAAAAAAATGAGGCGATTCTTGAGCTTCAGAAAAGGCCTGTCATCAGCGGAGGAATGATCGCTCTTGATAAGGGAGAAGTTCGGGCTGTTGTTTCCGGTTTTGATCCACATGGTTTTAACCGGGCCATGCATGCTAAACGTCAGGCAGGTTCTTTGTTTAAAGCCCTGGTTTACTTTGCTGCTTTGCAGATGGGCTGGACTGTGCTGGACCGCGTTGAAAATGTCCGTCAGCTTTTTCCGTACCAGGGTAAATTTTATTATCCCCGCCCTGATCATATGAGTCCTTATGAGAATGTTTCGATGTTGTGGTCGGGGATTATGTCTGAAAATATTGCTTCTGTTGCTCTGGGAGCACGTCTTTTGGATAAGCTCAGTTTTGAGCAGTTTAAAAAATTGATGGGTACCCTTGGTCTGATGCCGCAGACTGGAGAAAATCCACGAGATTACCATTATCGGATTGCCAGAAAAATTGGTGTTTCGCTTGATCATGATGGTATGAAGGCCAGGCAGCTGGTCAATGCGACAGAAGCACTGGCTCCGGATTTGATTTTTTCCGGAAACCAGACAGCTCTCAGTCAGCTTCGTCGGATGTGGTTGGGTCGGGGCTATCTGGCAGAATCCAGAGAATTGCGTCAGGTTGATCCCTCAGAAGTTCCTGAATCTGAGACGAAAATCAGACTTAAGCTTCTTTTAAACAATTATGAACGTATGGGGAAACTCTATGAAGAACTGAAGAAAGATTGGGAGATTGTTGAGGAAAGTGTGCATACGATCGGCTGGAACCGTCTTTTTAGTCATGAACGTCTGTCGGCAATTCTGAGTCGATTTCGGGTTCTGTCCAGTGGTGGGGTTATGCCTGAACTGGGTTATCTTCCGCTTCTTCCGGATGAAGCAGAATTTGCGGATATCAACGGAATTTCTTTACTGGAGCAGGAAGGGCGCCCTCTGAATCTTCTTGATATTCAGGCTATCTGGGGACATTCTTATGAAGAGCACGGTGTGGGTGGTGGAGTGCTCTCTGTGGAGCAGGTTAAGCTGGCAGGATACCTGAGTGCAGAGACTTTCGAATCGTTGCGTAATCTTGTGCAGCAGCAGATGGATCAGGTCCTGCTTGTGCAGGATTCTTATCAGCTGAACCGATATTACGAGCATTTTGATTTCCGTATTGGGCTTGGTTTGCATTATCTGGTGGAGTTGAGTCGGGCTGCCGGAGTCTACAGTAAGCTTGAGCCGGTTCTTTCGTTTCCTCTGGGATCAAATGATGTGACTGCCAGTGAGGTGGCGAAGCTTTATCAGACGTTTATTTCCGGAAAAACATACAGGTTCTACAGGGAAGGGCCTGATAATCAGATTAATTTTATTCGCAGGATTGAAGACCGGAATGGAAAGGTTTTGTTTGAACCTAAGGCGATGGAGCACCAGCTGGTAGATCCTGTGTTTGCAATACAAATGCGTGAAATTCTGCGGAAGGTGATTACTCATGGGACAGGGCGCTGGGCAAGGGGAGAGCTTTATGTGACGTTGCCTCCTTCCGCCCAGATGGAGGAAGAAACGCAACAGAAGGATGATCAGCCCCTTCGGGTTCGTATTCCCTGTTTTGGGAAGACAGGGACTACGAATGATTATCTCACGAGTTACTTTGCCGGGTTTATTCCTTATCCTGTGAGCTGGGGGAAGCCTCTTGATCCTGAGAATAGCTATATTATTTCATCTTATGTAGGTTATGACTTTAACCGGGTCATGAGAAGAGGCAGGCAGCGTATTTATGGTGGTCTTGGTGCTTTGCCAATGTGGGCAGATTTTGGCCGACAGATTCTGGAAAGCCAGTCGTATGTTGATATGATGGATCCTCTTGATCTGAATGTTCTTGCAAATAAAGAGTGGCCGCTCAGACCTGCTGTTGACGGTCATATCGCTCCCTGGCTGGTTGACTTACCACGCGGCTTGATTTTGCGAACCAGCCGTCAGCAGGATGTGGAAGTCTGGAATACAACGGATATTGAGACAACCGGAGAAACCTGGCAAAATCTTTTTGCTCCCGGTACGAGCGTAAAGTCTGTTGTGATGTTACCAGGGCAGAATGATGGGAACTCCTGGAAGATCTCCCGCTTATTCGGGCCTTTTTCAGAACCAAATCTGAAAGATGCTGTAGAACAGGATGATGAAACCGGCCTTTCCGGTGAGCAAAGTAAGTTTCGGATGATTTCAAAAGCTAGCCAGATTGGGGAACGCTATGAAGCACAGCAACAGGATGGAGAAAAGCCCCGGGATAAACCGGATCTGATTGACGATGAGGAGATAGATTTTGGAGATGCTGATCTCTGAAATCTATCTCCTCAGAGGTCATTTCTGAAAAACCTGGATGTGGGTCCCTGGAATGCAAATGATGTGATACTGATAGCGCCGCACACAACAGATGTGTTACAATAACACAAGAAAGTAATGTAAAGCTCTTCCGTATATAAACGAATTTCTGAAAACCTTCTGTCTGTAATGTGGTTTATGCGGTATCTCATATGTCTCATATTAATGCTTTTTTCTTGTAAGACAATTACATCTTCCGTAGAGTCCAAAGACTCAGGGCAATCTGGTGAATTAAAAAATGCGATTTCTTCAGGAGGTGATAAATCTGAGATCGTTAACTTTAACTATCAGGATGTTCAAAAAGAAGCAGAAAGTCAGCACAGTGTGAATTTTTCAGAAAATCTCTCAAATAATTGTGAGGTTGTGCTACATGAACTTGAGGCTAAGCTTGTAGATTTGGAAGAAGGCTCGAAGAAAAATCTGGATATAGAGCTCCTGGAGAAAAGGCGATCAGGAGGAGCTGTTACCTATGAAACCAGCCAGGATTTTTTATATGCCAGAGTCCATTTATGTACCCAGAAGAGTGGAGGGTACTGTCTTAATTATTTAGAATATAATACTCAGGACTCTCAAAATAGGTATCTTACGATCATAGCTCCGAAAAATGGGGCCTATCGGGCAGAAATCGAACTATGCAATGTCAGGTACCAGTGTAAAAAAAATCATGTATCATTTGAGGTCTCTTCTGTCTCAGCATCAGACGAGCAGCAAAATCGCCAGAAACTGGAAGGAAAAATAGAATTATGGAGTGCTGTTCCTCAAAATGCTTTAGCACCTCTCTTACTTACATCTGAATCAGCTCGATTCTGGGATGCTGCATTGCATGACAAAATTAGCAATAATATGAACAAATGCGTACCTCATTTCGAAAGTTCACTTAGATTAACAGAAGAGAAACAAGAGAAACAAGAGAAACAAGAGAAACAAGAAGAGGATAAAGTTTCATTTAAATCTGAAGCAGAAATTTTAAAAACCTTTACCAGTAATGAATTCAGGGTTGCAGGGGTTGTCATAACGGGAGCTGCATTGTTAGTGTCAGCAACAGGAACGGTATATTTTGCACAAAAAGCCTTCATAGAGGGTGAGTTTGAGGATGATTTGAGAAAGATCTATAATCAGTTCAATCAGGTTGATGAAAACATCAGACTGAAGAAGGTAAATGAGGTAATCGAGGCTGTGAATCAGATACGTTCTGGTAAAATCTATCAAAGAGGTCTTCCTTATGAATGGGAAAGTCGTTATCAGGATCTTCTTAAACTGAAAGATTTATCAGATGGATCGGACGAGTTAAAGCAAGCTGCACAAAATATTCACAAACAAATTTATCCAACTGAATTTACCCAGCCTAATTATACTGTGCCAGACCGGGCGCGAGATTACTTTTCCGGATTTCAGAAGGCTTCTTTTGGGGCTATGGTTGGTTTGGCTTTCTTTGTAGCAGGACCTTTTCTTTTTAAATTAAGTGAAAGTCAAAAGATGACTGGGCTGCAGAAGTTACTTCTGGATACGAACTTTCAAGGTGATGTAATCAAATCAGATAGTCGTTCAGAAAAGTAGCATCTTGGAAAATTGATAAGATCTGTGATTTAGTAAATTCAACATAATTATCAGTGTTTCATTGATATCATAATATTTCGTATAAAATTCATCAAAATATATTTGATAGAGCTATAAATTTGCATAATTTCTCTTACCGATTGCTTTAATGACCGACCGGATATTCTATTTTCTGATTCCTGCTGTAAGCAGAGATTTCGAACATTACAAATGTGGCTGATTTGATAGAGCGTAGATCAATCAACATCCTTTATTTAAATAGTATTTTCTGTGTTTTAGTTTATATGATTTAAAGAAATCTCCTGTCAGACGATATACTTCTCTGTAGGGAGGACGTGATATTGATGTTGAAAATTAATAAATTTCCTGTTGTTGCGATGACTCTGTTGTTGATATCGATAGTCCCTGTGCTCCAGCACTGTGGATTCTTTAAAAAGACCAAGGCTACAGGAGATGAACCTTCCAGTTCCATGGTTGAGATCCCTGTACAGTTTGTAAATAAGAATATTGAATTAAATCTGTCTTCTCTTAGTCTTGATTATCGTATGCGACTTGTGGGTTGTAAATCAGGCTACACTGCTGATCCGATTGCTCTGAATACTTCTTCTGTTTCTGTTTATCATGGGGACGAGGGCTGTGTTCTGGAATTGCTTGATGTAGAAATCGGAGGCGCCCGTTGCCGGGAGGTGTCTGGATTTACTGATTTTCAGGTGGGTGATCTGCGGACATGTGTTTATGGAGATGATGATGAGGTTGAGATGCGAACAGAAGTCTCGTCACAACTGTCGAATCCAATCGTTGCAGATGATGTTGTCCGGTATACATTTTGGGAAGTCCGCTCTGATGGCTCTACTGAGATTAGTACGGAAGACCTCAAAAATCGAAATGCGGTTACTCTGGAAGGAGATTTTGCGCCACCATATAAGCTTTCTGCGGTGCAGATGGTTAAGGCAACCAGGAGCATTGTGCCAGCAACGTTCTATATGGAGTGTCTTGATCAGGGTTATACAGAGGGATCTGATTTTTTCTGTTATGATCAGGCATATTCCGAACTTACGTATGTTGTGAGTGAGTGGGACGAATCCGTTGATATCACTCTTGAATTTCTTAATACTCTCTTTGCCTCTGCTCAAAAGTCTGTAAAGGATTATAGTGTTTTGTCAGGGAATGGCTTTAGTTTAAGACATGAATTCCAGCTGCAAGAACTTAATAAACATATGAACTACTTACTTGCTTTTAAGAATACAGGAGGATCTTATACTTACTATATTCTTAAAGTAAGAAAATAAATGATTTTAAATTGAGCTCTGCTATCTTGGTTTATTTATAAACATCCTGTAATGATCTTGAAATTTTTTATAAAAAAATCAGGTTTTTCTGATGATTGAGTCACTTGGTCTTTATATATTTCAATGGGCCATTCAGGTCTTAACGGCTTGTGTCGATACTCAGCTTGTGAGTTTTCTTTTACAAAGGTCAGATGTGCATCATCCTGTTATGAATTTTATATGAAACATAATGTGGTCGTCCGTAAAAGGAATGAGGGAAGCTATGAAGGTACTGACAATAGATGACAGCCGGATTGCGCTGATACAGATTGAAAAAATCGTCAGGGAAGCTTCATCTCAGGATACAATTGTAATTAAAACTCAGGATCCGGAAGAAGGGGTCAGACTTGCTCTTGAAAACAAGGATGACCTGTCCTTTATTCTGGTCGATCTTAATATGGACAAGCTTTCTGGTCTGGATGTTATCGATAAAATTATTCCTGAAATCAGCCCGGAGAGAATCGCTCTTCTGACTGCGAATACTCAGAATTCAACAAAGGATGAAGCGATGAAAAGAGGGGTTCACTTTCTGAGTAAGGAGAGCCTGAAAGATGGATTAAAAGACATTTTAAGTGGATTGCTGAAGGTGGAATAAAAATGCTGCTTACTGAAGATCAGATGGATGTGTTAAAAGAATTATTTAATCGTGGTATTGGTAAATCTGCAGAAATAATTTCTGCTATGCTGGATGCTCCTCTTAGCTTGTCTGTTCCCACGTTGCGCTTGCAGAGTATTCATGAGCTCGGTGAGAGTTTTTCTTCAGAAGATGTCATAGGAATCAGACAGATATTTGATGGAAAATATAGGGGAGATGCAATGGTCCTTTATGGACGTACTTCCTGCCTTGAAGTTATTTCGGCCCTGTTAGGATATGAAGAGACCCCCGATGATTTTGGTGATTTAGAACGCGAAACACTGAGTGAATTTGGAAATATTATTTTGTCTTCATGTCTTTTTGAGTTTGAGGAGGCTCTTGGCTGTCATCTTCCGACCCTTGCTCCAGCAATTGTCCATGGTGATTTTCCGGATTGCTTTATATCAAAGGAACATGGAAATCATCTGATGACTTTGACCATGGAATTTTCAGTCTCAGGATCGGCCTCAACAGGACATATTACTTTATTGCTGGATCCTGATGATATTGCAGATATGGCATCTAAAATGGACGCTTATCTGGAGAGGCTGATGGCATGAATGAAGTGATTGTAAAAAAAATTTTGATGGAATCCAGCCATGGTATTGTCATCCTGGATCAGGACAAGAAAATTTGTCTCTGGAATCGATGGATGGAAACCCATTCTCATCTTTCTGAGGGCGAAGTTCTGGGCCAATCAATTCTTTCGGTCTTTCCTGAAATAACATCAAATATCCGCCTGAACATGGGACTTAAATGGTGTCTGGAATCAGGCAAATATTCCTTGATATCAGAAAGGTATTGTATAAGCCCTTTGCCTTTAAAATCGGATACAGGGAAAATCATAAACTCCAGAATTGTCATGACTCCTATCCCTTTTCAGGGATCATTTCACTGTTCGATGGAAATATATGACAGTAGTTCGCTTCTTGCAAAGGAGCAATATGCCGTTGAACAAAATAAAAAATTAAAAAGTACGCAGGCGGCTCTTGTTGAAACATCAAAATTAGCTGCTCTTGGTGAGATGGCTGGTGGAATTGCTCATGAAATCAATACCCCATTAGGTAGTATTTTGCTGCGAGCAAGTCAGATTAAAAGGATTCTTGAGAAAGACCAGACAAATACTGCTAAGGTCATTGAATTTTCTGATATGATCGTAGACATATGCAACCGAATATCCTCTATTGTAACGGGATTAAGATCTTTTGCCAGGGTTGGTGAAAATGATCCTTTTGTGATTAAAAATATATCAGAGATTGTGGGTGATACGCTGTCTTTGTGCACAACCCGACTCGAAAATAACGGGGTTCTTCTGAACTGTCCGCTGCAGGATGATTTTGACATTGAATGCAGACCTGTTCAGATTTCTCAGGTACTTTTAAATATGATCAGTAATGCACAGCATGCGATTGAAAATCTTGAAGATAAATGGATTACTATCACATATAAAAAATCAGGTGATATGATGCAGCTTAGCGTGACGGACAGTGGAAAAGGTATTGCACCTCATATCCGTGATAAAATTATGCAGCCCTTTTTTACGACAAAAGATATTGGTGAAGGGACCGGTCTTGGTTTGAGTATTTCATCTGGAATTATACAAGATCATGGTGGATCTATCATGATAAATTCAGAATCAGAACATACCATGTTTATGATCGAAATGCCAGTCAGAAGGTTGGTGGCTGATCGTGATAAGGGATGAAGAGGGGGATGATTACGTGAGTACGAATAAGACCGTGTTGGTTATTGATGATCAGAAGTCATTCAGAGAGGCCGTTGCTTTTGAATTTGAAATGCTTGGTTTCAGTCCAATTGTAGCTGAAAATGGTGAAGACGGTCTTGAAAAATACAAGCAAAATAAAGTGGATATTGTGATTTCAGATATTCGTATGCCAGGGTGGGATGGCAGACGCTTACTGAATGAGATCAGAAAAATATCAAAGACATCTCCTCCTTTTGTTTTTATGACAGGATTTGCAGATCTGAAGTATTATGAGGCATTTCATGAAGGTGCGGATGCTTTTCTTGGAAAACCAATTAATCCTGATATTCTTGTTAAGGTTGTGGAAACCTTATCTTCCCCATTGGGGAGCAGATGGAACCATAAGCCTGAGGAAGAATCAAGCGGTGAAATTGATCTGGATGTAAAGAAATCTTCTTCCGTTCAGATCGGACGTCTCGGGCTTTTTGTCCCTTCTTCTGTTGATGAAAAAATACTTGATTTTAAAATAGGATCTCTTATCAATCTTCAGATCGTATGTGCTCTGGATGATATTAATAAAATATCTGGAGTCGGAAGAGTTTTGTGGGTTCGTCCGGGAGATTATGAAGGTTTAGAGCCTGGGATAGGTCTTCAGTTTGAATATTTAAATGATGAGTGCCTTCAAAAGATTGTTTCATATATAGAAAAGCATGATGCAGTAGAGACGATCCCGAAGGGAGAAAAAGCATAAAAGTCACATGACGCTGCATTATAGTTCGGAACAGATATGAAACACTGTGGTCTTAAACAAAAAGATAGATGTCTGACTATTGTTGTTGATCCTTCCTCCTCAATTCGTCAGATGCTTGTTGATATGATTAAAGACCTTGGCTACGCTCGTGTCGAAAGTATGGCGTCTCTCAGGGATGTATTGCATTATATGGAGATTGAACAGGTTGGATGGCTGATTACCCCATTGCTGA
Source organism: Deltaproteobacteria bacterium (assembly GCA_020635195.1). Classification (GTDB taxonomy): domain Bacteria; phylum Bdellovibrionota_B; class Oligoflexia; order Oligoflexales; family Bog-1112; genus JACKAG01. The sequence continues at coordinate 58,037 of JACKAG010000003.1, forward strand.
TCGATTCTGATTGTAATGCCCTTCAGATTTTAAAACTTATAACAAAAGTTTCACGTTTACGTCATACATGTGTCAGTCTGCTTGTAGATATGAAGACCGAATCACAGTACCTTCCTTTTGCATTCGAAAATGGTCTGATCTCATTTCATAAAAAGTCTTATGTCAAGGAGGTGCTTAAAGAAGATTTTGATCGACTTTGCTCTCTTATGAATATGTATCAGTGGGATGCGACGTTATGTGCTGCGGAGTATCTTCGGACGATCTTGTCTGAAAAACATTATTATAAGTCAATGCTTGCTCTTGAAGAAAATCTTCTGTCTCTCTATCCTGGCTCGGATAAGGTTTTATATCATTTGGCTGAAGCGGAATTTCTTAATGATCAGAAAGATCAGGCCGTTGCAACTCTGGGCCAGGTGCTGTTATTGAATGAGAGAATGGGTCCTCATTGCAAACGTCTCAGGCAAAAATATGAGGCCGAGAATAATGCGGTCGATCCTGAAAATTTAAATAAAAACAGTATCCTTGGTGTTAAAAATGTTGTGATTATCGATCCGGATACAGATATTCACTATCACGGGAAAGAATTACTGAACGCGATATGGATTGAAGACATCGAGTTTTTCGAAAATGGTGAAGAAGCCTTCCAGTGGATGTCTACCACAAAGGAACCAGACCTGATTATTATGGAGTGGCGGATTCCAGCTGTTAGTGGACCTGTCCTGGTGCAGAAAATACGTCAGCACGGATTTTTGCAGGTTCCTGTCATTGTCATCAGTTCTTTATTAAAGCCGGAAGATATTCATCTTCTCAGGGAAATGGGAGTGGATGCCTGTCTTGATAAACCTTTTGATCCCAGGGGGTTTTATTCTGTTCTGATCTGGGCTGTTCAGCAAAATCGATGCCCTACGGAGCAAAAATCATTACAGCTGAAAATCAGAAGGCTTCTGGGGGCCGGAAAAATCAGTGAAGCAGAAAGATTGATGAGTCATTTGTTTTCGGATGAAAGAAGTACAAAGGCAGCAAAGCTTGAGATCGAAGCGGAATATTTCTTCGCTAAAGAGGACTATATCCAGTCACGCAATAAAGGAATTGAAGCAATCAATCACAGTGGTGATTCACTTCTGATGCTGAATTTAGTTGGTAAATGTATGCTGAAACTGAAGCAGTTTGACGGAGCTCTTAAGGCTTTTGATAAAGCGAATAATATTTCGTCTCTAAATATAGAGAGGCTACTCAATATTGCAGAATCATCACTTTATCTTGAAGATATAGAAAAATCAAAAGATGCGATATCTCAGGTTAAAAATATAGATCCACATAATTCAGATATGACAGAGATGGAATGTAAAATGAATATTGAGTCTGGAGATGTAAAGTCTGCAAGCTCTATGAACGGAGATCTTGAATCATGGAAAAATGTGATTTCATATATGAATAACCGTGCGATTTCTTTATCCAGGAATGGTCGTTTTGAAGATGGAATTGATTTGTATAAAAAAACGATTGAATCTATTCCGGACAGATGGAAATTGATGAAATCATCAGTCTACTATAATCTTGGGCTTGCTTATGCCAGATATGGAGAACTTGATTCCGCAATTAAATCCCTGAAAAAAATTGATGATGCAGCAAGTATTGATACGACGAAAAAATCTTTGTCGTTGATGAAAAGGATTCAGAATTGTATTGATCATGGTGTTAAGCTTGACCTCAGGGATGAAGAATATTATGCATCTATGATACCATGGCCTGTCAGGCTGCCAGCAGATCATGTGACGGAGGACGAAAACGCACTTAAAGAAGTTTTATCTAAAATAGATGCGAAAAGAGGAGATATAGGTTGTTATATGATTTTTTATGCAATCGAAGGAAATTACGATGATGCTCTGAAACTGACAGAAAATCTTCCTGTCTTTAAAGAAAGAAGCCCTATAGAAAGAAATGAGTCCTTTCCTCTGAACGATTCACTAAAGAAAAATTCGTAAAGCAAAAATATCGAAATGATCTATTGTAAATTTTGTAAAGCATTATAATGTATAAGAGATAAAGGAAGTTATCTTTACTTCCGATAAACCCATCGGAATACTCCATGAATATTGACGATACCTGCCGGCTCCCTTTCCGGAGGATTGAGTGTTGGTTTTAGTTTAAGATAAGGATTTAATGCTTTGTACAGAGATGCATCCGTTGTTGCTTTAAACCTCTCCCAGATGCTGTTCAAAAGGAGCTCTGTAGGACTCCAGCTAAGGCTGGCGATTCCGGAGCTCTGTTCCGTGGGGTGTGGATTCAGGTACAAAAGTTTCAGGCTGGCAAAAATACAGTCTGCGACAAGCGATATCAGAAATTTTCCTGTGTAAAAGAATGTCTTCCAGAAAGCTGATCCCTGAAGGCAGATAGGTTCTCCTGTCACATAATCCTCATCTTGTGGGAGTTCATGCAGACCTTTGTAAATCGTATAATGCTCCAGAAGGCTTTCCAGGATCTGGCCAGAGTTTCCAGGTGGTATCAGGAATACACGATAGTACTGCCCCCGGTAGATTGTGTAGTATCGATCGTCAGGCATAATATCACTGTCTGGCAGGACCTTCCCTGCGATGCGATTAAAAATGGTGCTTAATATTGCTTCACTGATCAGAAGATGTCCTGGTTTTCCTCCGTTTTTTTCTGCTATTTTCTGAGACTGTTTAATTATGTTGGGCATGAGCTCTGTGAGTCTTTGTGTCGCATAGTTGATGCCTCTGTTGGTATCTGTTGAGGAAACAATTTTTTCAGCGGTCATGGATGATATCGTTCGAATTGCCGGAGGAAGCAGTGAGGTTCCGATCTCTTTTACAACTTCTTTATTTTCATCATAGCCTTCTGTCTCTGGGCTTTCTATTCTGTCACCTGATACAGGAAAAAACATGTGCCCATTTCTGATTACATAATGACCGGTCTGAATAATATCGTATGGAATATAGTCGTCATCCTGATCAGATTCGGATTCTGTTTCAGTTTGCTCTCTCTTTTCTGAAATAAAATTATGTTCATATTCTTCTGCAAAAGAAATCGGTGGCCTGAAAAAGAGGATATGAAGATTCGTACAAAAAAAATAAAGAGCGATGAGAAGACGTTTTTCTGAAAAATACACTCTGATTCTCATAAGAGTATCCTCGTGCAATTGTTTTTCAGGATATAATGTGTCTATCATATCGCATGGATTAAAAAATCCAAGTGTTTTTCTGTAGAAAAAATAATCCGGAGGTGTTCATCACAGAAAAGCTCTGATGATACGTTTCAGGATAAAATCGAAGAACGTCTGCGGATGATATCGCAAAGCCCTCTGGCCCAGATCTCAGATGCATTAAGTGCTGGGATCAGTGTGAGTTTATGTCCTCCTGAGCGGATGAAATCTTCTCTGGCTCTGATCCCTATTTCTTCGAGGGTTTCAAGACAGTCCGCAACAAAAGAGGGGACAAAAATTCCAAGGTTTTTTACCCCTTCAGAAGGCAGGGCTGTGATCCTTTCATCAGTATATGGAGTGATCCATGGGGTTCTGCCAAGTCTTGACTGAAAGGCGACTTCCCACTGCTTCTGACTGAGTCTGAGCTCCGAAGCCATAGCTTGTGCTGTTGCAAAGCACTGTGCGCGGTAACAACGACGGTTAGAGTCATTGATGGAAGCGCAGCAATCATCTCGCTGAAGGCAGTACTGATGTCCGGATGATTCATCGCTTTTTCGGCAGTGCCTTTCCGGAAGTCCATGAAAGCTGAAGAGGATCTTATCAAATTTTTCTTCTCTCATAGACTGTATGCCAATCTGACAGCTGGACTGGATAAATTCTGGCTCCCGGTAGAATTCGCTGAGCACCTCGATTTCAGGGACATTCCATCTGTGACTGATATGACGAAAAATCGCTTCTGTGGCAGACCCTGATGCTGCGGATGAATACTGAGGAAACAGAGGTACGACTGTGATTTTATCAAAGCCTTTTTCCTGAAGAGTTGTCATGACGGTTTTGATGGAAGGGTTTTGATAACGCATCATGTAAGTGACATAGACGTTGGGGCCGGTGATCTTCTGAATGTTTGTGGCAAGATTTTTGGTGTGGATAAGGAGAGGGGAACCCTGAGCACTCCAGATCGCTCGATATGCTTTTGCAGACTTTGCAGGTCTGAAGGGAAGTATAAAGAGATGGAGGATCATCCAGCGGATGAGAGGATGGCTGTCTATTACACGAGGATCGGAGAGAAATTCTTTCAGATACTTTCTGACATCCCTGATCTGAGTAGAATCGGGTGTTCCAAGATTCAGCAGGACCAGCGCTTTTTTCTGCATAGCAAAGACCTTTCGTTCTATTCTGTTCTCTGCATGAGATAACAAAATCAGGCATCTGCTGTAAGGTTTTTTATGATTTCCGGGAGATTATCTGCTGCTTCCGGGTCTGATCAGCCCGCTCTTCAGCCCGCTTCTCTGCTCTTTACCGATTCTTATACTTCTGTATGGCTATTGTTTAACGAAAGGTTTTTGTATCTTCGGTGATGCTGTATTTCTGACGGAGAGTCTCATAATCTTTTCCGCCAACGATTTTTTTTAGCGCCTGATCCAGGGGGCTGACAAGATGGTCCGGGGTCTGGATGTTGAAAGCATAACAGAAATCAATATCTTCGAGGGTGTGAATCATACGATAGGTTCCATCCGGGATGTTCATATCCTTAAGGATCTGAGCAAAACTCTGGTTCTGATAGGCAACGCCGTCTACTTGTCCTTTGTTCATGAGTTTCACCAGTTGTCTGGGATCATTGACGGTCTGGATCTGTGTAAATCCCTGTGCCCTGGCCAGTTGCCATGCAGCATCTTCCCTGATCGCGGCGAGTCTCAGAGTACTCTTCATGCTCTCAATCCCATCTTTGGGGATATCTTCTCTGCTTGTGAAGATCGCCAGTTTTGAACCCCTGGAAATCGGACAGGCCCATTTAAACAGAGAGCGGCGAGCGTTGGTTCTGGCTGTAGTAAAAAGAACGGTATTCTTTCTCTTTTCCAGGTAATCATAACCCCTTGCCCAGGGGACCAGGATGATTTTTTTTTGTGTAAAACCTGCTTCCTTGAGCATGAGTTTTAAGAGATCTACGGAAAAGCCTGTCAGCTCATTCTCCCCTTTTCGGAAGTTATATGGCTTGAATTCTTCAGTAAAATAATTCAGCTCGTCTCCAGCTGACTGCCCGGATACAGGTGTAGTTAGTAGTAGGGCCAGAATGATGAGGTGTTTTTTATATTTTGCCATAAAAACCTTTGAGAAACTTTTTTGTTCTGTCGTTCAGAGAACTCTTAACAGGTAACAGGCGATCCTTCTTGTGAATTTCAGGTATTTGATGACTATCATTATAGCATACAGGCTGATCTCTGATTCTAAAGGGGCTGGGCTCTCTTGCATTTTTGCTCGCCTGGGCTGCGCTCGCGGATTTTTGTTGATGTGGCAAAAAAATCAAGAGTATCAGGATAAAGCGTCTCAGTTAAAATACCGGGAGATATCCTGCTGATTGTCGCATTGTCATAGGCTGTCATATCTGGTAACTGAGATGGGTTGGCGGCAGGCCCTGTCGTACCATGGAGGGACAGAATTGGATTTTACATTCGACTTTATTTCTGTTGTGATGCTGGCTTCTCTTGCCATGATGGTGTGGGCCTGCATTGAAGTCGGAAGCAATGATGCCACAAATCTGGTCAATGCAGTCTTTGGAGCCAGAGTTCTGAAGCGAAAAACTGCAGTCCTGATTGCCGGAGTCTTTGTTGTGCTGGGGGCAACTTTTGCAAGCCCTGTTATGGACACGGTGCGTAAAGGCATTTTCAATGCTTCCATGTTTGATGCCGCAGGAGTTGCTTCTGTTTTTATCACATCTTACCTGGTGAATACAGTTCTGCTCTACGCTTATTCAGCTTATGGGTTACCCATCAGTACGACAGCCACTCTGGTTTTTTCTCTGGCCGGGGGGGCAATTGGGGTGTCCGGGAATCCCGCTGTGGTTGCCTGGCCCATGATGGGCAGGGTTGTGAGTGCAATTTTTGTTTCTATTTTTCTGAGTGGGATGTCTGCTTTTCTGGTTCAGAGGATGTTCCGGGGGGCTATCCGCAAAGATGCACAGAACCATGAGCTGGTTCTTTTGCATGGTCCATGGATGACCGGTATGATCCTGGCATCATTGGGCTGGTTTATGATTGTCAAGGGAATGTCAGGATTTCCTATGATTCAGGAGCTGGGTCTGGAAAGGATGGGAGAGCTGGGTGCGGGAGGTCTTCTTCTGAGTTTGTGGGGATTCTTTACTCTGCTGACCCATCTGTTTCTGGTTCTGGCAGGCAGAAGAGGGACGCTTTATCTGTTTCATGGGACCTCAGTTCTTGGGATGATTTGTATGGCTGTTGCCTTTGGACAGAATGATCTGGCCAACTGTGCCTCACCTGGTCTCGCAGTCTGGCTGATCTGGCGTGAGGGTGTCGGTGATGCAGGCAGAATATCGATCCCTCTGTGGACACTCTTTGGCTGTGGATTCCTGATGTTTCTGGGAATGAGAACGCAACGGGCTCAGCGGGTCACCCGGGCGGAGATTAATACGGCTTCTCAACAGTCAAAAGTCAGGCTGTATGCTCCTGTCTGGTGTGTCCGTCTGGCGGGGCTTCTTCTCAGAGCGCAGCATCCGGCTGTTTCCGGAGCCCCCCGGTCCACCTCTGAAGTCAGCGATGTTGCTCCGGAGCCTACACGGAATGAGGAAGGTAAAAAGTTTCATTACGATCCTCTGCGAGCCTCCGTTATTCTGGCGGTTAGTGCCTGTGTCATTGCTTTTGCCTCTGGCCTTGGTCTGCCAGTTTCGACAACTTATGTCAGTTTTGCAGCTGTGATTGCAACGGGCTGGGGTGACAGAATTTTTTCCAGAGGACGCTCTGATCTTAAGCTGGGGCGCGCGCTTTGGGTTGTCGTAAGCTGGTTGATGGGAGCTGTGTTATCTGCACTCGCTTCTTTTCTTCTGGCTTTTATGATCAGCCGTCTGACCTGGATTGGCCTTGCGCTGGCTTTTATTCTGAATTTTACGCTCAGGTATTTTTTTCGTAAGCGGGCGGATCGCCATGAAATAACACACCATCTTATGCGTGCAAACAAGAAGAATGTTTGAGCCTCTTCTCAGGATGAGCATGGCTGATTCAGCGGAAGTGCTGCGGCACTCTGCTGTATTTTATCTGTGATCGTTTTGTGGATTGTGCTGCGTGAATGGAAAAGGAATAAAATGCTGCCGTCAGGTTGTGGGTAAAGCTCACAGAGCTTTTGTTGCTGGTCGAGGAGCAGCAGTTCCGAAGCCAGCTGTTCCAGGCTTATGAATGGAGTTTCACAAGCGGGCTCTGTGTTACAGGAGAACTCTTTCCAGAACAAATGGAGCTTCTGATGATTTCCGGACCCTTTCAGAACATTTTCAGCCTGATTTAGTAACTGTAACATACGACGATCCTCCAGAGATGTACATGCAGAGTCCCTGACTGTTTTGAGGCCGTGGATACAGTGGCTGCCCTCAATCAGGATGGCAGCAGTGCACAGTGGTGTGGTGATATAGTTCAAATCAGACAGTGTTGTCGCAGCAACAGAGCAGGCGGCTCCGACCATTCCGGAAGCAGCAAAAAGAAGATCTCTTCTGAGCAGTTGTGACTGGCGGGTGATGATCTTGTTATTGTGATGGTAATACTCACGGCAGGAAAAATGTTCGATAAATGCATGGGTTTCGGGAGAGTGTAAGGCGAAAGAAAAGGCAACTGTGCTCATGATAAAGTATTTTCGTAAAGAAAAAAAAAGATAATGAATCTTCATTCTTTTTTGTATCCTTCTCCCGTCACAGCGCCTTTGAGGCACTGTTTTTCTATTCATAACATCAGCTTAAAAAAAACACATCTTATTTTACTGGCCAGGATATGACAGGCTTATCCTGAAAGGGTTTTTCTGAAAGTCCCGGGGAGAATTCCTGTTTATGTGGATAGCCGGAGTGAAATTGAGCGGGGATCATGTTAAGCTATCAGAACATGAACGGACATTTCATCGTGATGGCAAAGGACAGAAGTGAAAAAGAAGAAAATACTGATCGCAGACGATGACCATGAGTGCCGGGCGTTACTGAAAGAAGTTTTGGTTCCTGATTTTGATATTCTGGAAGCTTCCGATGGTCATGAAGCAGTTAATATGCTGAATGGGCGAAATGTTGATCTGATGATTTCGGATCTGAAGATGCCGGTGCAGGATGGAATGGACACAATTCTCGAAGCCCGGCATCTTCAGCCACGATTAAAGATTGTCATTGTCTCAGGCTATCAGGAAGATATCCGGAGAATGAAGCTGTTCAAAGCAGATTATGCCTTTGAAAAGCCTTTTGATGTTCTGGAAGTTTCAGCAAAGATAAGACAGATTCTTTCTGATTAGCCGTGAAATCCAGACTGCGGGAGTCAGACCGGAATACCAAGCTGATCCCGGATAATACCGGCCATTTTTTCGATGGTCTGCTCAATTGTCAGATCACTTGAATCCAGGACAATTGCGTCTTTTGCCTGGCGCAGGGGGGCTGTTTCTCTCTGAGAATCCTGCTGGTCCCGTCTTTTCAGGTCTTCTGTCAGGCTACTGAGGTCTGGTTCCGGAGCTGAAGGCTGGTTTGTCTGTAATTGTATTTTTCGTCTGTAGGCCCGCTGTTCCGGACTGGCCGTCAGGAAAATTTTGAGCTGGGCTCCCGGAAAGACGACGGTCCCGGTATCTCTGCCATCAAGCAGGGCACCATGCCGGCATTTCAGGGCCCATTCTCTCTGAACAGGCAGGAGAGCTTCGCGCAGGGGGGCACTGGTCGCGATTTTGCTGGCCTTCCAGCTCAGATCTTCTGTATAAAGATAAGGGTTTAACAGAGTTCCCTGATAGTGAATGTTTCCACTGTCCGGGTCATGCTGTCCGTACTGATGGAAAGACTCTGCAAGCTTACACAAGCCTCTCTCATCCTCCAGGGGAATGTGTTCCATACTGGCCAGGTAGGCAATACTGCGGTACAGGGCTCCGGTATTTACATAGGTAAAACCGATGCGTTCTGCCACCCTCTGACAGATACTTGACTTGCCTGAACCAGCAGGACCATCAACGGTAATGATAAGAGGTTCCTGCATCTGATCCATGAGAAGCAGTCCTTTCTGTTGTGCTTATGTTTCTCAAAACCTGCCAGACAGACTCCCATGAAGGTGGAGTCCTGGAGGCGTTTTTATATCGTATCGTTATCGTATAAGATCTGTCCGCTTTGCTCGCGGATTTTAGCTTTTGTCTTGCCTGGTCTTATTGTGTCATCTGGCCCATCCGGAGATACTTTTCCATTCTTGCTTGTCGCAGCGCTTCTCCACTCATTCCCTCCATGCTTTTCAGATCCTGAAGAATGGTACTTCTGATCGCTTCTGCTGTGACATCGGGGCCCCGATGAGCTCCGCCAAGAGGTTCGCCAATGATGGAATCAATGATGCCATATGAAAGAGCTGCATCGGCAGTGAGCTTCAGGGCATTTGCCGCCTCCGGGGCCCGGGAAGCATCTTTCATCAGAATTGACGCACAGCCTTCCGGGGATATGACAGAATATGTGGAATACTGGAGCATGTGAACCCGGTTGCCGACCCCCAGAGCGAGAGCTCCGCCGCTACCGCCTTCGCCAGTGACGATGCAGATAATCGGAATTTTTAGTCTGGACATCACCATAATATTTTTACCAATAGCCTCAGATTGTCCACGTTCTTCGGCCCCGACCCCGGGATAAGCTCCCGGGGTGTCAATCAGCGTGACGACAGGCAGTGAAAACCTCTCAGCCATGGACATGAGCCTCAGGGCTTTCCTGTATCCTTCAGGTTTGGGCATTCCGAAGTTTCTGAGGATGTTTTCTTTGGTTCCTCTGCCCTTCTGGTGGCCCATGATGACAAGCGGCTTTTGTGCAATCTTTCCAAGGCCACAGACAATTGCTGGGTCATCATAAAAGTTCCGGTCCCCGTGAAGCTCCAGGAACTCATGGCAGATTTTTTGTATCAGTTCCATGACATTAGGTCTGCGGGGATGGCGGGAAATCTGAGTGGCTTCATAGGGTTTCAGGGATGCAAACATCTGTCGTCTGAGCTTCAGAGCCTTGCTTTCCAGCTCCTGTACTTCTTTGTCCAGATTGATCGCCTGAGTCCTGGCCATGCGACGAAGCTCTTCTATCTGAATTTCCAGTTCTGCAATGGGCTTTTCAAAGGGGATATAGTCCACAAATGACTCTCTTCATTATGTGATATCAAGGGTATATCTGGTTATAAGGGAACCAGAATGGTTTTTGTCTCTTGTTTTTTTCTCCCGAGTGTTACCTTGTGTTACAGAAAAGTCCCGGGAATCTTTTTTCAGGAAACTGACTTTAACATACTGACCGAATGCTGCATCTGCTATTTTATACAGCCATGGGGTTTTAGAGACGGTTCCAATGACTTTTGTCTGAGCGCATCTTTTTTTTCAGAATTTTCAGAAGGGGAGGCTGATTGATGGCTGGATTCTGTCTGTGGCCTGTTTCGATGATTGCTTTTTTCTTTATTTCATTTCAGAGTTTTGCCGCGGAATTTCCGGAGGGGGACGACATATGCACTGTAAAAACATTGCCGACCCCGGAAGAGGAAACAGATGATGGCAACAGAGCTGTCACAAGCAGTTCTTCCTGTGAGGATGGCATCAACAGCTCGTCCGATAACGACAGCCTGTGTTCAATCTGCCTGACTTCGGTGCTTGAGAGATCTCCGCTGGATGGGGTGGCATGTGAATCCTGCAACAGAAGCCTGCCGGAATGGGTAAGGCAGGGGCTTGTGCATCCGGACTGTGAAGTGATCACACTTATCTGTCAGCATAGATTTCACCGGATTTGCCTGACTCTTTACGAGTCCCAGGTCCGTATGAGCGAAGAGATAAGAATCTTTGCCTGCCCCTGTTGTCGGGGCCCTGTTTGTCGTCGCCGTCCTGACAGCCGATTTATCTGTTCAGACTCCGGAAACATTCTTCCTATGACGGTCTGGAGCCAGCTCCCTTCTGCTATTATGAAGCCTCTTTTGCTTCAGATAAAAAGGAAAGCAAACCAGCAAGATCAGGTGCTGAAAAAGAGGTTATATTCTTATTGTGACAGAGTTTTTAATGCGGAATTTAAAAAACATCAGAATCATCTTAGGTGTGTGATTCTTTGTATGCACAGGCCGCACAATCTTTCCTTCAAAGATGTGCTGGGTCCGAACGTCAGGTGGCTTTGTCTGAGTAAAAGTGAGCTTACAGCGAGTGATCTTGATGAGTTGCTTGGCGCTATGGAAGAAAATGAATCGCTGACCCATCTTGATCTTTCCGGGAATAATATTGATGCAGGAGGGGCAGAGAAACTGGCCAAAGCACTTGAGAAAAATAAATTGCTGACCCATCTTGATCTTTCCGGGAACAGAATCGGTCAGAAAGGACTCAGAACTTTTCGTGAACATCTCAAAGATAATGCTGTGATCCAATGTCTGGATCTTTCCGACAATCAGATATGTCCTGATATTTTTGATAAGATATATGATCGCTTACACTCTATGGCCTCTTGTCGTGGGTCCAGGGCTCTGAAATCTGTGATTATTCTGTGATCTTCTGACATGAGAGCCTCTTCTGTTGCAGACTTTATGGGAGCTGCCGATATGGTGGAAAAGTCAGAAACAGGAGTTGCGGATGAACGTAAGGTTTCTTCTGCTGTGTTCTGCCATGTCACTGTGTTTTACTTTTCTTCAGATGGATATTCTTTTCGGAGAAAATGGCGCAAAAAAGGTTTTTAATGGAAGAAAAAATCTGAAAAAAGTACATATAAATCTTGGTAAATATAAAAATATCCTGGGTTTTGAACAAAGAAGGGTCGATCGGTCTGCTAATGAGCATGCTGCAAAAGAATTTCTGAATCTTGATCAGCTTGTTCAGGATGATCGTTTTGTGTCATCCCATTATCTTGGCGTTTTTGTTGTTCATATGACTCTGGCTCAGCCCTTTACCGAAAAGGATCGTCATCATCTGGATCAGAAAAGCTCTTTTCCTGGCCATGAAATTCTTGAAAAAGGAAGTTTTGCAACAAAAAATAAGGGAATATGGTGGAAGTGTCTTCAGCGATTTGTCGGTATGAATTATGTCAAATACATGGTGATCTTCGGAAATCAGTATCAGACAGATATTGTGGCAGCTTTCTATGAAGAAAGATACAGCCGGACATTTATTCCCTCACTTATGAAGCAGATGATTGCCCTGTCTTATATTTCTGATGAAAAACTCTGATCGCTCCGGCCCTTGTTTCATAAAGAAAGATCTCTGAGTTTTCGGTCTGGAGGATTATCAGGGCTTCTGTTAAGCTCCTGCTGTTATTTTTCAGATCTTGTGGAGCTTTCTATGACAGATCTCCGATGTCCGGCTGATCCTGAAAAATCTGTAGCTTCTCCGATTCACTGGGGAGGGGAAGGCTTTCAGAGGCTGCTGGAAAATTGTCGTCGCCATGTTGCCCTGGTGCAGGACCTCAGGACATCCCGGATCGGACTGACAGAGCAGCTGAATACACATTCAGGCCGTCTTCCTTTGCTCCCGCATTCTGTCCGCCTGCTTGGGCTTTTACCTCCCCTTTATCCCGAATGGTTAGGAGACAGAAGCTTTAGCCGGGATCATGGGGTTCGCTTTCCTTATATTGCCGGAGCCATGGCACATGGCATTGCGAGTATTTCTCTGGTCAGAGCTCTTACACAGAGTGGTTTTATGGCGTTTTTCGGAGCTGCCGGTCTGGATCTGGCAGAGGTCGAGCACAGCGCCAGGGAGCTGAGTCAGAGTCTTTCAGGGTATACAGGCTGGGGCATGAATCTGATTTACAGTCCTCAGCAGCCTGGCTGGGAAGATGCCGTTGTCGAATGTTATCTGCGTTATGGTGTCCGGAAAGTGTCCGCCTCTGCTTATATGCGCCTGACTCCTGCACTTGTCCGCTATGCTTGCAAGGGCCTGACGCGGAGAGAAGATGGCCGTATTTTCAGACCTAATGCTCTTTTTGCAAAAGTGTCCCGGACAGAAGTGGCGACAGCATTTATGAAACCTGCCCCTCAGGCGCTGCTTGATTTTCTGGTCCAGCAGAAAAAACTCACTCCAGATGAAGCACAACTGGCCAGGAGCATTCCTCTTGCACAGGATATTACGGCAGAGGCTGATTCTGGTGGCCATACAGATAACCAGTCTATGGCTAGTCTGGTGCCCGTGCTGAGCAGGATGGCAGCAGAGATGTCACGACAGTATGGCTACTCTGTTCCACTCCGTGTTGGTGCGGCAGGAGGTCTGGGAACGCCTGCCAGTCTCGCTGCTGCTTTCGGAATGGGTGCTTCTTATGTGCTGACCGGATCTGTGAATCAATCCTGTGCAGAAGCAGGTATCAGCGACCTTGCCAAGAGTATGCTGATGTCGGCAGAGTTAAAAGATATGCAGATGGCGCCTGCTGCAGATATGTTCGGGATGGGTGTTCAGGTTCAGGTTCTTGCAAAAGGTACTTTATTTCCCGTCAGGGCCAGGAAATTATATCGCTGGTATCGGCAGTATGCCGCTTTAAGTGAGCTGCCTTCTTCTGTGCGTACAGAACTCGAACGTGATTTTTTCAGGCAGCCTCTTGATGAAGCCTGGGAGGCCACCAGATGTTTCTGGGAGCTACGGGACCGGAACGAGCTCAGGCGGGCGGAAGAGGATTCTCATCATCAGATGGCGTTACTTTTCAGAAGTTATCTTGGCCTTGCCGGGCGCTGGGCTCTTTCCGGAGACAGGACACGGCAGGGTGATTATCAGATCTGGTGTGGTCCGGCTCAGGCTGCCTTTAATGACTGGATTAAGGGTAGTTTTCTGGAAGATCCGGAACAAAGAACTGTGGTACAGGTCGCAAAAAATCTGATGGAAGGAGCTGCTGTACTGACCAGGATGGCTCAGTTCCGGAGTTTCGGGGTTCCGGTATGTGGAAGTGATTTTTCTTTCAGACCAAGACCTCTGACTTAATCTGATTTCGAAGCTGAGGAGTGTAATATCATGGTGGCACAGCCAGAACAGGACATTGCTGTTGTTGGTGTCAGCGCTCTTTTTCCTGGCTCAGATCATAGTGCAGGGTTCTGGCGAGATATCCTTTTGGGGAAAAACCTTGTGACTGAGGTTCCGGAAAGTCACTGGAATCTTGCAGACTATTATGATGAGTCCGGGCTGAACTCTCTGGATAAAACATGGGGCAAGGTTGGTGGCTTTCTTTCGGATATCCCTTTTGATCCTCTCGAGTGGGGTATCCCCCCCCATAGTCTGGAAGCGACAGACTCGTCTCAGTTGTTGGCCTTAATTGTTGCAGGCAAGCTGATTGATGACTTTTCTGCTGTCAGGAAACAAACGTTTGATCGCAGAAAAACATCTGTTATTTTAGGGGTTACAGCGGCGCAACAGCTTTTTTCGACCATGGCTGCCAGAATGCAAAGGCCTGTCTGGGAGAAGGCTCTGAGGTCGTTTGGTCTGCCTGAGGAGCAGCTGCAGCTTGCCTGTGACCGGATCGCTGCTGAGTTCCCCGCGTGGCAGGAAAATACTTTTCCTGGTCTGCTGGGAAACGTGGTGGCAGGCCGTATTGCGAACCGGCTTAATCTTGGCGGTGCTAACTTTGTGACGGATGCTGCCTGCGCCTCTGCACTTGCAGCCCTCAGTATGGCTGTTGCAGAACTTCGTTCCGGACATTCGGATCTGGTCCTGACCGGTGGGGCTGATACGATGAACGATATCATGATGTATATGTGTTTTACCAAAACACCAGCACTATCCAGGAGCGGTTGTTGCCGGCCGTTTGACCGGGATGCCGATGGGACCGTCCTCGGCGAAGGAATCGGTATGCTGGCGTTACGGCGCCTGGAAGATGCTGAGGCGCAGTCGGATCATATTTATGCCCTGATCCGTGGGATTGGTCAGGCTTCCGATGGCAGAGTCCGTAGTATTTATGCTCCCTGGGCTGAGGGGCAAAGTACAGCACTGCGGCGCGCTTATGAGCAGGCAGGTTTTGGGGCAGAAACCGTCGGTATGATCGAGGCTCATGGGACCGGAACCAGGGCGGGTGATGCTGCGGAGCTGGAGAGCCTCCATCAGGTTTTTCCCTCTTCTGAAGACGGGCAGCCCTATTGTGCTCTTGGATCTGTCAAATCCCAGATTGGGCATACAAAGGCGGCAGCAGGAGCCGCAGGTCTGTTTCGTGCAGTAATGGCTTTGCATCATCAGGTCCTTCCTCCGACCCTCCATGTCGATCACCCTGCGTCGCAACTGGCCGAAGCAGGGACTCCTTTTTATCTGAACCATATTGCCAGACCATGGCTTCGTCTTGCTGGTGATCCTCCCAGACGCTCTGCTGTCAGCTCCTTTGGCTTTGGTGGTTCTGACTTTCATGTGGTTCTGGAAGAATACCGCGGGAAGTCCGGAAAGCTCGCACCCCGCAAGCGCGCATGGCCATGTGAGTTGTTTGTCTGGTCAGCAGAGACAAAAGAAGAACTTTTCGATGAAATCAGACATACCATAGATGCTCTCTCAGAATATCGGGATGAGTCTTTTGCCTGGTGGGCCCGGGAATCCCAGCAGGCGTTTTATTCCGGGAATGCTGTCCGCCTGGCTGTTGTTGCGGAAGATTTTGCAGACCTGAAGCAAAAACTCACTCGTCTGAAAGAACGAGAGTCCCGAAGTCAGGGAAGGCTGGCATCATTGGCAGAATGGGGCCTCCATCTGGGTGAGGGGAGTTCACCTGGGCTTCTTTGTTTTCTCTATCCAGGGCAGGAAAGTGCAACATTTTATGCAGGTTCTGCTTTTGCAGGGTGTCTGCCTGGCTTTCTGGAAACATGGCAATCCATTCTGAATCAGGCAGGCGATACAGGAAGGACGCTTGCCGGGTTGATGATGCCCCCTTCTGTTTATTCAGGTTACGAACAAACAAGGCAGGAAGAGTTCCGTAAAAGCTGCTGGGCCCAGCCTTCGGTGACGTTACTCAACCTTGTGATCAATGAGACTCTGGCCAAAATGGGGCTTCGTGGTAACTGCTTTATCGGACATGCGGCCGGGGAGCTGGCTGCCCTGCATGGGGCTGGGGCTCTTTCTGCCGGTGATAGTTTAGAGCTGGCCCTGGCATGGGGGCGCGCCTTCCCGGAGAATGGTGCTCATGTCTCCGGATTCAGCGATGAAGAGCACATGGCAGCGTTCTGTCATGCTATCAGGGATATTTCTTTTTCGGCGCCACGTGGAGATGTGATTTCGGCTCATTTTGCGGCACCCTATCCGGAAAAATCTTCTGATATATCAGAGTTTCTTTCCGCTTTGCCAGGAGGAGCTGCCCGTTTTGCCAGTCAGTTGCATGTTGCCTGGCAAAAGGGGTGTCGGACATTTGTGGAAATGGGACCCGGACATGCTCTCCGGGATCTGACTCAGCGTATTTTAAAGGGGATGCCTCATCAGACATTTGCAGTGGGATGTGGAGCTGCTCAGGAAATTGGGGAGCTTCTGAATCTGCTCGCGTTTCTGGCAGGGCAGGGTCACTCTCTCTGTTTTGATGCATTGTGGGAGGGCTACGAATCGTTAGCAGCTGTCAGGAAGCCAGATCATGCTGTCATGATGATTAATGGCAGCAATCAGCATATCAGAGCACAGAAAACAGAACTCCCACAGCAAAAAAGTGGGGACGTTACAGAGGTCAGGACAGAATCTTCTCAGAAGGAGCCTTGTGTTACGATGGATAAAAAAGCACAGATCAGCCGAAATGAAAGTTCTACAGCAGCTTCTCTGGAGCAGATGTTCCGGGTCCTGAGTGAATCTCAGAAGCAGATTGCTCAGGCGCATGAAGCGTATCAAAAAAGCATGTCTGAATCGCATCAGCTCTATCTCAGGAGCTCCGGAGAAGGGTTGAAACAGATCGCCCAGATTCTGTCTGATCACCTTCCTTCAGAAGTTGAATCACCAGGGCAGAGCCTGATGACAGAAGCTCCGATGGATGTAAGAGAAAGCAGCCATCAGCCTTCTGCTCCTGACAGAGGAGACTTTGTGAGCTTCTCCGGTCTGAGACAGGGCGCTGAGTCTGTTGCTTCGCCATCATCTTCCGGGATCAACTTTTCTGGAAGAAACCAGATTTCCGGGATGACATCGGAACTCTCTGACAGTTCTTTTCTTTTATCGTCTCAGGAGGCGCGCTCTGTGTCGGATGCTGTCCACAAGGCAGTTGCTTCAGATAAGTCTGCGGCACAGCATGAGCCTCTCCCAGCAAAACGTGCAGTAAAGCGTTCAGAACATGATTTTTTACAGATCATTGCAGACAAAACAGGTTATCCGGTCGAGATGCTGAATCTTTCCATGAGTATGGAAGGAGATCTCGGCATTGACTCCATCAAACAGGTTGAGATTTTTTCTGCTCTGAGTGGTCTGGATGAAGGCGCTGATGGACGGCAGCCGGAAAATCTTGGTCAGATGGAAACTCTGCAGGATGTTATGGAATGGTGGCAGGAAGATGTTTGTCCTTCAGAAGAACATCCTGCGAATGTTGCTCCTGGCGGGGACAGTGCAAGCAGGGCAGGAGGTGTTACTGTCACAGCCTCACCTGAATCTCTTCTGACAGGGGCTCCCTCATCTTCTGAAGATGCAAAAAAAAAAGAGTTCATCTCCCTTCAGGGAAGGGAGATGACATTTATGAAGCATCCTGCCTTGTAAATCATGATGAAACGTCTGATCCGGAGCGCTATCTGCTCTGTCTGAGAGAACGACCGGCTCCCGGATTGCTGGCGGCCCGCTTGTGGTTGGCCCAGAGTGCCTCTCCTGTTGTGATTCTTGACTGTGGTACAGGCTTTGCGTCTGCTCTTGCAGAGCTTATGACTCATAGGGGTATTCCGGCCGTATTATCTGTTTCTGTACCGGAAGGGGCTTTACGAGTCATCGATGCATCTTCTCTGCGGGAAGGCGGGGGGCTTCTGGAGCGGAATCTGGCATGCTTCCGGAATATCCGGGAGTTTGCCAAAAATCCCGGTAGTGAAAATAGCTTCTTTATTGCAGTTCAGGATATGGGGGGGCGCTTTGGTTCCCTGCTGTCTGACCATCAGGGAGCAGACTTGAAAACCGGGCTCCGGGCATTACTGAAAACTCTCAGGATTGAAAAAGCAGAAGGATTGATCAGGCTGATTGATCTGGATCGTCAGATGCTGAGTCCGCTCAGGCAGGCAGAGAAGGTCTTTTCGGAAATTCTTCAGGGCGGCAAAGATCCGGAGGTCGGCCTGTGTCACTCGGGAGAGAGACTGATTCCGGAAATTCTTCCGGCTCCGCTGTCAGAATCACGGATTGCTCCGGATCTTCCGGAAGAACATAGTGTTGTTCTGGTTTCAGGAGGTGGCCGTGGAGTGACGGCAGCAGCCTGCCGGGAGCTTGCCCGTGTCAGGCCTTTGAAATTTATTTTACTGGGGCGGACGGCTCTGGAAGAAGAAGCGGACTGCTTTCATGGAGTGGAGGATGAAGCCTCTCTCAGACAAGCCCTTCTGACGGATACAGAAAAAGATGGCAGAAAGCTGAGTCCTGTGGAAGCCAGTCGCATGGTCCGACAGGTTCTGGCTGCCAGAGAAATCCGGCAGCAGACATCATGTCTCAGAGAGATGGGTTCACAGGTCTGTTATCTGGATGTGGATAT
The DNA here is from genome assembly GCA_020635195.1 of Deltaproteobacteria bacterium. GTDB lineage: Bacteria > Bdellovibrionota_B > Oligoflexia > Oligoflexales > Bog-1112 > JACKAG01. Next base: position 76,756 of record JACKAG010000003.1, read on the forward strand.
ACGGGATAAAGCTGCACTCGGGAAGGCGCTTCAATCCACTGGTAAAGAGTGGGGGCCGATCCGGGGGCTGATCCATGGAGCAGGGCTTATCCGGGATAAGCTCATCGTGGATAAGACTGATGAACAGTTTGAAGAAGTGTTTCAGACAAAAGTCACCGGTCTGCAAAACCTGCTCGATCTTTTACAGGATGAGCCTCTCAGTCTGATCTGTCTGTTCTCTTCGGTCGTTGCAGAATATGGTAACAGAGGTCAGAGCGATTATGCCATGGCAAACGAAATGCTGAATCATCTGGCTGTTGCAGAATCTGTAACAAGGGGGGCCTCCTGCCGGGTTCTGTCACTGCTGTGGGGACCGTGGAACGGGGGGATGGTGAGTTCTGCTCTTGCGGAGCATTTCCGGAGCAGGGGGGTCAGCCTGCTGGAAGAGGATGAAGGCTGCCGGCTCTTTCTTGAGGAACTGAGCTCGGGCGATCGCCGGGAAATGTGCCCGTTACTGGGGAAGCATCCCCAGGCTTTTTCGGGGGAACATGTTGATGCAGCGGCACTTTTTAGTGGAAAAAAGGTCTGGGCAGAGATTTATGTGGATCAGTCCAGCCACCCTTATCTTAGTAGCCATGTGATCCAGGGGAGGGTGACGATTCCTGTGGTGATGGTCTGTGAGTGGTTGAGTCGCCTTTGTCATCAGTATTTTCCTGATTTTCCTGCCAGAGAGTTTCTGGATCTGAAAGTATTCAGGGGCCTTGTTGCGGATGGTTTTACCGGCCGTGGAAACTGCTTTCGGCTGGAAGCTGTCTGCCAGAAAGCAGATCGGGATGGAGCAGAGCTGCTTTGTACTGTGTGTAATGAAGCCGGACTTGTCTTTTACAGTGCCAGGGCTCTGATCCGGAAGACGGCGAAGCAGCTGCCAGAAGAGCTTCGCTGGCAGATCCCCCAGCTGTCTGTTGTTCCGGACGGACCGGCTCCGGAATATGGTGGAGCTCTCTTCCATGGGCCGGATTTTCAGGTGATTGAGTCTTTGTCTGCACTGGATCGTGCAGGTGCGGTCGCGATGATAAAAGGGGTCAGGGGGATGTTGTGGCAGGATGAAGACTGGGAGACGGACCCGGCAGTCTGCGATGGTGGTTTGCAGCTGGCCGTTCTGTGGTCAGAAAAAGTCCTTGGGGGTGCCTCTTTGCCGACCGGGATTTCCAGATTCCGGAATCTGTCCAGCTCTCCGGGAGATGAATCTGTGCGCTGTGTTTTGCGGGGCCGGGATCTGCGGGGACAATGTGCCGTATCAGATATGTATTTTCTTGATCAGGATGACCATCTTCTTTTTGTGATGGAAGGAGTTGAGACGCATCTCAGGCCTGACATGAAGAAAACGCTTGTGCCATCCGCAGAGGATCGGGCACATGCAGCAGATTGCGGCATTTAAATTCTGACAGTGGGAGGAGATCATGTCACCGCTGGTGATTGTGGGCAGGAGCTGTCTTTTGCCAGGAGCTGTGAATCCGGAGCAGTTCTGGGATGTGCTGAATGGTAAGGATACGGTTCTCAGGCAGGCCCGTCCGGAAGAGTGGCGGATGAGTCGTGCCTGCTTTGATACGGCAGCAGAAATCGGCAACGGGATTCCGCATCTGCTTGGTGGTTATATTTCAGGATTTGAAAGCTTCTTTGATCCGGAAGGTTTTTCTCTTCCATCTTCTGTAGTCAGAGAGATGGATTCTGTCTGTCAGTGGGGCCTTCATACAGTCCGGGACTGTCTGAAGGATGCTTCTCTTTTCGGAAGCTCTGTGTTCAGCCGGATGAAAAGTGCACTGGTGCTGGCGAATCTTTCTTTGCCTACACCGGAGTTCAGTTCTTTTTGTGAGGGTGGCAGAGGGAAAAACATCGCTTCAGGACGGTTTATGTCTGGCAGACCCGCTCGTCTGGTGGCTCAGGCTCTGTCTGTCAATGGAAGGGCTTTTAGTCTTGATGCGGCATGTGCCAGCTCGTTGTATGGCATTCATTCAGCATGTTCTATGCTCAGCAGTGGCGAGGCAGATATTGTTCTGGCCGGAGCGGTGAATCGTGCAGATCAGCTGTTTCTTCATATGGGCTTTCAGCAACTTGGGGCTCTGAGCCTCAGTGGAAGAAGCCTGCCTTTTCAGGAAGACGCAGATGGTTTGATTCCTTCAGAGGGAGCCGCCTGTGTTGCGCTGATGCGGGAAAAGGACGCCCTGTATCATGGCTTGCAGATCCGTGGATATATCCGCGCTGTCGGACTCAGTAATGATGGCCGGAGTCGGGGATTTTTGCAGCCCTCTCCGGAGGGGCAGATTGCAGCGATGGAGGAAGCCTATCGCATGTCAGCTGTCCGTCCGGAGCAGATCTCGTATCTTGAGCTGCATGCAACCGGGACCAGGGCAGGTGATCTTGCAGAGTTGCAGGCTCTGGAGCATGTTTTCGGGGGAGGCCTTTCCTGTCCTGCGGGCTCTCTGAAGGGGCATTTTGGTCATCTGCTCACGGTGTCTGGTATGGCCTCTGTCCTTAAAGTTCTGGAAATTTTTCAGCATGGCAGAATACCTCCTTCTTTTTTGCACGGAGACAGGCCACTGGCAGGTATTGTTCAGGCAGGACTCTGCCTGAACAGAGAGCCAAAGCCATGGGCAGAGGGTGATGGACTCGCCGCAATTTCAGCGTTTGGATTTGGTGGAAACAATGCTCATCTGATCTTAGAGAGTCCTGGCCAGCTCTCTGTCAGGAGGAGTCCGAAACGCTTTCCTGATGTAAGAGCGGCATCATTTCAGGCTCCTGGAGCGAGATCGGTGGTTCTGACGGGGATTGCCCTGCGTATGGGAGCTGTGACGGGGATTGCTCAGCTCGGGCAGCTGCTGCGACAGGAAAGTCCAGACAAGCATATGGATATGGGGCCTCTTGTGGGGGATCTTGTTCTGGATCTTCCCGGGATTGCATCTCCTCCTTCGGCTCTCAGACAAGCTCACCCTCAGCAGCTTTTGCTGCTTGAGCTGTTTCAGACTCTGGAGCGCCATGCTGGTTCTCTTTCTCATGAAAAAACAGGATTTTTTGCGGGGATGGAAACAGACCCTGATGTGGCAAGGTGGGGCTATCTCTGGCGTTCAGGACAAAAGGGCCTTCAGCTGGCTCTGACTCCGGAAGGGGTGCTGGGGACTCTGCCTAATATTGTTGCAAACCGGGTCAGTCGGGCCGGGGATTTGCGGGGGCCGGCACTGACATTTAGCTCCGATGCTTATTCTGGTCTGGATGCTCTGAACTGTGCCATCGATATGATCCGATCCGGGAAACTGGAAACTGCTTTTGCTGCCGCGGTGGATTTTTCATGTCACCCCATCCATCAGGCGGCTCTCTCTGCTGAAGGAAAGGAGCAGTCATCCTGTGCAGATGGTGCGGTGATGCTGCTGCTCAGATCGGAACAGGCGGCAGAGCGTGAGGGCTGTGAGGTGCTGGGGCGCTTTATGCTGACAGACGAGGCGGCTGGTCCGGTGCAGCCCTCAGAGTTTTCAGGTGGAGCATGGGCTGTGGCAGGTCTTTATGAACTGGTGAAGCAGATTCTGAGGACAGCCGTGGGTTCTGTCAGGCAGATCTGTCTGACAGAAGGGCACAGCGACGATCAGAGAGTCTGGTCCTGTGTCTATCGTGCAGAGCGCCAGCCCGTTGATTATAAGAAAGAAACGGCCCCATCATCCTGGCAGCTCCGGATTCCGCCCAGGTGGCCGGCTGTATTACCGCCGTTGCCTGCTGTCGCGGATAAAACAGAACCTTGCCTGACAAGGGAAGATCTGATCCAGCACAGCAGAGGCAGCATATCAGAGCTTTTCGGATCTCAGTTCAGAGATCTGGATCATTACAAAAGGCTGGTGAGAATGCCACAGCCTCCCTTATTGCTGGCAGATCGTGTGCTGAAGATGGAAGGGGTTCCGGGCTCGATGGGTCAGGGGATGATCCGTACAGAAACGGATATCACGGATGATGGCTTTCGCTGCTTTCATGGTTATATGCTTCCTGGTCTCCTGGTTGAAGCCGGGCAGGCGGATCTGTTGCTCATTTCATGGTTGGGGGCTGATTTCTTCAACCGGGGAGAAAAAGTTTATCGCCTGCTGGGCTGTGAACTGACCTATCATGGTGATCTGCCCGCTGCCGGACAGACCCTTCGCTTTGATATTCATCTGGAACGCCATATTCTGCACGGGGAAAGCCGCCTGTTCTGTTTTCGCTCTGATTGCTATGAAACGGGCAGTGGAAGGAAGGTCCTGTCGGTCAGAAACGGGCAGGCAGGTTTTTTCAGTGAGGCGGAGCTTGCGAAGTCCAGAGGCATTCTCTGGAAACCTGAGCAGAATTCTGTCAGAGATCAGGAGGAGGCTTCTGGGCTCAGAGAGCCTCCTCCTGACTGTCGTCTTTCATTTTCGGATGAGCAGATTCTGGCCTTTTCAGAGGGCCGAATCTGGCATTGTTTTGGTTCGGGTTATGAGTTTGCTGCTGCTCATCGCAGATCACCTGGGATTCCTTCGGGAAAGCGGGCTTTGTTTCACAGGGTTACGGAATGTCATAAACATGGGGGGCACTTTGGCCGTGGATACCTACGGGCTGAGCTGACCCTGTCTCCGGATCTGTGGTTCTTTGCTGGTCATTTTAAAAATGATCCCTGTATGCCAGGGACTCTTATGCTGGAAGGCTGCTTTCAGGTGATGGCTTTTCGTATGGTCTGGCAGGGGCTGAGTCTTCAGAGAGACGGATGGCGTTTCAGGCCCTTAGCGGAGCAGTCCTCACCTCTTATTTGCCGTGGCCAGGTCAGTCCCGGAAACCGGCTGCTGAGTTATGAACTGCATGTCCGGGAAATCTGCGATGGTCCGGAGGTCTGCATCAGAGCAGATATCCTTTGTACCGTGGATGGCCTTCGTGCTTTTCTTGCCCGGAATATTGGCCTTGTGATGGTCCCCGACTGGCCCGTCGAAGAAGAACTCTCATCTTTAGTTGAGAAAGTTTCTGTTCCGGAGGGGCTGAATTTCTCCCCCGGAATCTGTGCCAGTTCTCTGGGGCGTCCGTCAGATGCTTTTGGTGACATGTACCGGAAATTTGATTCTGGTCTCAGAATTCCGAGGTTGCCTGCCCCCCCATTTCGCTTTGTGGATAAGATCCTGCGCTTTAAAGGAGAGGCGTTTGCCTGTGGCGCTGGTTCTGAGCTGGATGTTTTGTGTTCTCTGTCTGAAGAGAGCTGGTATATAAAAGAAAACCCTCAGGGGGCTCTGCCCTTTGTTGTCCTGCTTGAAGTTGCTTTGCAGGGCTGTGGTATTCTTGCTTCCCTGACAGGAGCAACCCTTCGGACTCCGACAGAACTGTTCTTTCGTAACCTCGGAGGCCGGGGACGGGTCCATGTTCCTGTGACGGATGTCGGACAACATCCGGTCCGTTCGCAGATTCGCCTGCTCCGGGTATCTCAGATGGGTGCGACTGTGATTATGGCTTTTGAGATTGCCTGTTTTATGGGAGAGCAGCTTATTGCGGAGTTCTGTTCTGATTTTGGCCTGTTTCCTGAACAGGCATTTGCGGATCAGGCGGGACTTTTAGCGGATGAGGAGGCCGATCTTTTCGCTGCGAAACCTGCGAATATGCAGACTGAACTGCGTGGCTTTTCTCCGTGTTTTCCCTACGGAGACTTGCTTATGGTGGATCGTATTACAGGCTTCTGGCCTGAAGGGGGACGGGCTGGTCTTGGCGTAATCCGGGGAGAGAAAGAGATCAGTCCTGACGACTGGTATTTCAGAGCGCACTTTTTTCAGGACCCTGTTCAGCCTGGATCTCTTGGCCTGGAAGGGCTGCTTCAGCTGCTTCGCTGGTATTATCTCTTCAGAAAGCCGGGGCGTCCGTTTCGCAAAGCACTCTGGTCAGCGGCATGCAGCACGGAGGATGTGCTATGGAAATACCGGGGGCAGGTTCGTCCGAATCATAAAAAGATTTTGTATGTGCTGGGAATTGCCTCTGTCAGAGAAGGAGCTGACAGTACAGTTCTTTCTGCTTACGGAAGTCTCTGGTGTGACGGGCTCCGTATTTATCAGGCAGACTCTCTTGTCTTACAGGTGCAGGAAACGCAGGTGACTGACGGAGAGCATGCTTCGGATCTGCGGAATCGTTTATCTGATGGAGTGGAAACAATACGTGCGTCACAATGATGATATTGCTGAAATGGACCAGGATATTCCGGATGCGGTTCTGGGGGATATTTTTCTTGTCATTGCTCCGGGCCTGGTGCAGCTTGCGGAGGAGGAGTTCCGTTATAAGTGGCAGGCAATTCTGGATCTGGCGGGATTTGCTTCAGATGGGTTCCGTCCGGAGCCTGAGATTTACCCTGAAGCGGCAGGGATTACTCTGAGAGGTCTTTCTGAAGAGCTGGGCTATCTTCTGAACCAGTGTCTGAAGATTCCAACCAGAGTTCTTCTCAGGCTGAAGGCTTTCCGCTGTCGCGATTTTCCAAAACTTTATAACAGAGTAAAAAAGATTGACTGGAAACCATATTTCCCGGATGGGGCAGGGGTTCAGATTCGCGTTTCAGCACATGCTTCGCGGCTGATGCATCATAAAAGAATCGGAAAAACAGTTTCAGAAGCTCTTCAGAGTTCATCGTCAGCCCTGAGTTCTGTTCACCAGCTTTCCCCTGATGAAAGTGAGAAAGACAGTTTTCAGCTCTTTGTTCGCTTTCATCACGATATGTGTACGATCAGTCTGGACACGACAGGGGAGGCTCTTTACAGAAGATGGCCGGGAAAAAAAACAGGGGAGGCACCCATCAGGGAAACTCTGGCGGCAGCGATGTTCTGGAAAATGCAGCAGGTTTCGGGGCGGCCTTCCGGAGCTCTTTCTGTCATTGATCCTATGGCCGGGAGTGGAACCTTCCTTCTGGAGGCTGCAACATTCTGGCGGGTCAGTGGACGGAGGGATTATGATTTTCTGAAATTTCCTTCTCAGGCTGCTAATCTTCAGTATTTCTCGGATAAACGAGGTCAGCAGCTCCTTCCGCAGCCGGAGCTTGATCTGAAGGGCTTTGATCAGAGTCATGATAGTGTCCAAAGATCCGTTGAAAATTTTCAGAGGGCCGCTCAGAATATCCGGATTCTTCAGCAGGATTTGTTTTGTGATGAAAAAGAGACTTCCTGTGATAAAGAGGATCACTGTGACTGGGTCTTTGTCAATCCGCCCTACGGTGTCAGGTTGGAGACGGGTGAGATTTTTCCTTATTACTACAAAAGGGTTTTGAAAAAAATCCTGGAGCGCTGGAATCCGGAACTGATTGCCATGATTGTCCCATCCAGTCAGCTGAAGCGGAGCTTCAGAGTTCCTTTTGAATATCAGCTGCTTCAGCGGCTTTCTTTTCTGAACGGAGGCCTGCGGGTCTGTCTGCTGCTTCTGTGTAAAACAGATCAGAAAGCAGCAGGCTGATTGAGTGATCCCTTCTTCTTATCGCGATAGGAGTCTGCCAGATGAAAGTCGAACATATTGATATGATTCAGGCTTCGGCTATGGATGTGTTTCTGATCGTCCGGGATAAGTTGCCGGAGCTTTCACGGTTTCTGCCTAATATTTCAGAGGTTAAGCAGATTTCCCGGGAGGAACAGCCAGACGGTATGCAGAAAATTGTGAACCACTGGTTTGCAGATGTGGAGCTTCCTTCGCTGATCCGTGCCTTTCTCAGCAAATCTCTCCTGTCCTGGAAGGATACGGCGGTCTGGAATGAAAAAGATCTGACGGTTTCCTACCAGCTGGAATCTTTTGTCGTAAATGATTTATTTCGGGCAGAAGGAAAGAATGTTTTTGAGGACTGTGGAGATGAGGGCACTAGGTTATCTCTTTGTTGCTCGGTTGAAATTATTCCTGAAAAGATTCCAGGGGTTCCGGTCTTTCTGATGAAGAAGGTAAATCCTGTGATCGAAAAAGTTATTGAGAAAATGCTACAGCCAAATCTGACCAGTCTTGGAAAAGGGCTCAGGGACTATCTCAGAGAACATCCGCTTCCTCCTCGCTGAAAGGGTGAAACCTCCGCTGTCGTATCAGCTTTGAATCCTGGAAAAATCCGCAGTCTTTCCAGGATATTCTTATATTTATTCTTGCCGGATTATGTTTTTTCTGTTATCAGCTCTTACCGGATTTTTTCAGAAAACTACAGAAGAAGATCTCATTGAAATAAAGGACCACGGAATGAGAATCATATGTGTGATTTTATTTATGTTTGTCAACAGCAGCCTGCTTCTGGGAGATGGGCTTGATGACAGGACCCCTTCAGCTCTGATCAGGGCTGCAAGTCAGGGTAATGCGGAAGAGGCAAAATGGTTGAAAGAAGGGGGAGAGGATATTCATGAGCTTGATGAACACGGGAAGACTCTTCTCCATTATGCCGCCCGTCATGGACACTTACCGCTTGTGAATTTTTTCATCGGTTGTGGTCTGAACTTTCGTCAGGCCGACTTTTTTGGCCGGACCCCCCTCCATGATGCTGCGATGTCGGGGAGCTATGAGGTTGTTGAATGTCTCCTTCAGAAGGCAGTGGATCATGCTCTGAGCCCTGAGGTCTATATCAATAAGGAAGATATGCAAAAGAAAACGCCTCTTTCTTTAGCAAAGGAGGAGTTTTCTTCTGCAGAGGAGTCGCTGGCAAGGCAGGATCTGAGTGTTGCAGGTGCAACTCTTTCGCGAAGGATCAGGGCCGCGAAAACTGTTCGATTAATTGAGAGATACCTGAGAGCTGATAAGCAGGACGACTGCTGTCTTGTGCAGTAATCTTAAGGAATTCCGTTTTTTCTGATACACAGATTTTTTTGGTAAACGACAGAAGATGTCATTAAAAAAGGACTACAGCATGAGAATCATATGTTTCATTTTGCTTACTTTCTTTAATAGCAGTTTGGTTTTTGGGGAAAGGCTTAAGTATACGGGCGATTCACCCCTCATCAAGGCTGCAAGTCAGGGTAATCTGGAAGAGGTTCAGCGCCTTATAGAAGAGGGAGCAGATATTGATGAGGTTGATAGCATAGGCAGGAACTCTCTGGAATGGGCTGTTTGCGGAGGACATTTAAGCGTTGTAAGATACTTCATTTGCGATCGGCGGGCTGATATTCGTCAGACTGATCAATATAATCAGAGCCTTCTCCATAAGGCCGCGCGTCAGGGCGATTTAGAGGTTGTAGAATTCCTTATTGATCAGGGCCTGGACTTTCGTCTGATAAACAGTTATGGCATGACCACCCTCCATAATGCTGCCATGTCGGGGAATCCTGGTACAGTCGAATGTCTCCTCAAAAAGGCAAAGGAGGCTGAATTGCCTCCTGAGGAGTATGTCGATAAAAGCGATTGGTATTGCAGGACACCGCTTTTTATAGCGAAACAGGAGTTAGCTTCAGTCACAAAGGAGCTGGCAAAACAGAATTCAAGTGTAACGGCACGAATTTTAGCAAGACAGGCCAGGATCGAAGAGACTGTTGAATTAATTAAGAACGCGTTGAAAAGCGAAAAGCAGACTGGCTGTGCTCCATGTCTTATCCAGTAATCATCGTGCCTTTTCTGGTGACACCTTTCCGTCTCTGCGTTGATGACTGTTCAGAAGAATAAGGTGGGCCAGTGAGGCTGCAAGACGGGCCGTCATCTGATGAGAGTCTTTTGCTGGATTCAGCTCGACAATATCAGAGGACAGAACCCGGCCGCTTTGAAGAAGGGCTTCCACTGCTGGCCTGATATGGTGGGGAAAAATTCCTTCCGGCTGGACTGCGCTGACTCCGGGAGCGCAGCCGGAAGAAAAAACATCCAGACAGATACTGAGATAGATACAGTCGTAAGATTTTATGATCTTGCTTATGGCTGTGCTCAGGAGCTGGCTACCGCCTTCATGAATCTGAGCTGCTGTGATCATGAGCTTTCCATGTTCTGAAAAGTAGCGGAATAAAGAGGCTGCATTTGCGGACTCCTGAATGCCAAAACAGAAATAATCTGCTTTGATGCCCGCCTTTCTGCAATGCTCGAGAATCTGACGGAATGGCGTCCCTGAGCTGCTTTCCTTCTTCTCATGTTCGGAAGGACGGAGGTCAAAATGGGCGTCAAAGTTGATGATCGCCAGCCGTGATTTTCTGCTTATTTCGGGGATCAGCCCCTGAAAATGTCCCCATGCCGTTTCATGACCACCACCGAAAACGAGAGGTTGGTAACCACGGCTGCGGCATTCTGCAACCAGGGCTCCCAGGTTTCTCTGGGCTTCTTCAGGTTCCGGATTCAGGCAGAGAACATCACCAAGATCAGGGACAGGGGCCTGCGGAAACCGGTGTAGTGCCAGTCTGAGCATGGCTCTGCGGATGGCGGCCGGACCTTCTGCTGCACCGGCTATACCGTAATTCCGGACCACCCCGGCATCACAGGCAAAACCGATCAGAGCAGGTGGCGACAGCAGACCCTGAGCTGCTGTGCTTAACTCGCTGGCAGAGGACAGAGGATTTATCCAGCCTGACCATGCTTCAGATGTTGCTCCCGGCCTGCATGCCTGCCAGAAGTTCCGCGAATAATAACGGTGCCTGTGTGTCATGCTTTGTCTCCTTCCGGAGGGTGTTTTTTTTCTGTGGCCCCGGAGCCTGCATCAGGCTCTGGCGATCCCCCGGTAGTGGACCCGCTCGGGCAGCGGAGTCTGGTTTCCGGAGCGCCGTATCCGGTCCTGCTCGTATTCTGAATAGTTCCCCTCAAACCAGACCACATGCCCCGGACTCTCGAAGGCAAGAATGTGTGTGGCAACCCGGTCAAGGAACCAGCGATCATGGCTGATCAGAACAGCACAGCCGGCAAAGTTGAGCAGAGCTTCTTCCAGCGATCTTAAGGTGTTGATGTCCAGATCGTTGGAAGGCTCATCCAGCAGAATAACATTGGCCTCTTCTTTGAGTAAGAGGGCCATCTGAACCCTGTTTCTCTCTCCTCCTGAGAGGCTGGAGATTTTCTTCTGCTGGTCCTGACCGCTGAAATTAAACTGGGCGACATAGGCCCTGGCATTGACATCCCTTTTACCGATGGTGACGGTATCCCGCCCTCCTGAAATAACATCAAAAATGGTTTTTTCGGGATCAAGACTATCCCGCGATTGCTCCATATAGCCGAGTCTGACAGTGCTCCCTATTGTGAAGCTTCCCGAGTCTGGCGTCTCCTGGCCGGTGATCATACGAAACAGGGTGGTTTTTCCGACGCCGTTTGGGCCAATGATCCCGACGATCCCTCCCGGTGGAAGAGAAAAACTAAGGCCTTCATAGAGTTGTTTATCACCAAAGGATTTGCTGATATTTACGGCTTCAATCACCTGATTACCGAGTCGTGGTCCCGGAGGGATGTAGAGATTCAGATCTTTTGCGACCTGTTCCTGCTCCTGGTTCAGAAGTGCTTCGTAGGCCGAGATTCTTGCTTTGTTTTTTGCCTGCCGCGCTCGTGGACTCATATTGATCCACTCCAGCTCTCTGGCCAGCTGAGCTGATCTCCTTTCGTCTGATCTTGCTTCCTGAGTCATCCTTTTTTGTTTTTGTTCGAGCCAGGAAGAGTAGTTACCTTTGAAAGGAATGCCATGACCGCGATCGAGCTCCAGGATCCAGCCTGCAACATTATCCAGAAAATACCTGTCATGGGTGACCGCGATAACCGTTCCTGGGTAGGCCTGAAGGTGCTTTTCCAGCCAGACGACGGAGGCTGCATCCAGATGGTTGGTCGGTTCGTCCAGGAGCAGAATATCAGGTTCCTGGATCAGCAGGCGACAGAGGGTAACCCTGCGCTTTTCTCCTCCGGAAAGATGATCGACCAGAGCGTCGGCAGGCGGGCAGCGAAGAGCCTCCATCGCAAAATTCAGTCTGTCATCCAGCTCCCAGGCCCGGCATGCATCCAGCCTGTCCTGAACTTTGGCCTGTTCTGTAAGGACCTGATCCATTTCTTCAGCGCTGAGATCATCGGCAAATCTCGCGTTGATGGCGTCAAAGCGTCTGAGCAGGTCAACGGTTTCCTGGACTCCTTCCTGAACGACCTCCCGGACGGTTTTCCCACAAGTGAGAGAAGGCTCCTGCTCCAGATAGCCAACAGAGTATCCTTCAGAAAGATGTGCCTCTCCCCGGAAGTCACGATCAACACCGGCCATGATTTTTAGCAGTGTACTCTTACCGGATCCGTTCAGACCTAATACGCCGATTTTAGCACCATAAAAGTAGGAAAGAGAGATGTCTCTTAAGACCTGCTTTGTTCCGTGGACTTTGCCAACCCTTACCATAGAATAAATAATTTTTTTATCATCAACTGTCATAAGCGGTGCCCCTCATTATTTTTTCTTCAGGATAATCCTCTGGCAGAGTGTTTCAAGCAGGCCAGCTTTTAACGTCATACAGCAGGGAGCTTTTGTTTGCCATCCTATATATTCCGGAAATCTTATCGCATAGGATAAAATAAAACAGCAGACAAAATTTCAGGTTCTGATCCTGTCTTCTTTCAGAATTGCAGGAACGTGTATAAGGGGGGCATTGGTGCTGAACTTAAAGTCAGCCAGATGGTGCTGCCTTTCTTTTCTTTTTTTTCTGTTTTCAGGCCCTGTTTCCGGCCTCGAAACAGGAGCTGGGCTGATTTCCATGGAAGAAGGAGACAACCGCCTTCGTCCGGGAGTCCTGGCCAGTATCAGTCACGGAACATGGGATGGGCGCGTGTATTATTGTGCCCGTTCTTATGGTCCGGTTCTTGAACAGCTGACGCTTCTTGCGCTGACGGGGAGTTTTTCTCTTCCTTCTGTCTCCTGGCTGTCTGCTCGCTATGGTCTGGGATTGCTGGAAGAGCATACATCCATTCACTATAGCAATACGATGGACCAGGGGAAAAGCCGGGCAGAGAGTCGCTATAACCTTGGGGTTGCGTTGGGACTCAGAGCTTCTTTCATCATCAGCGGTGATGTTTATGTTGAGGGGGGGTGGGATTCTTATCTTTTTCCTGCCGGGCTCAGTGGTGGTTTGTTTCTCGCGACAGGTCGTAAAGAAGTGATCTATCTGGGGAGTGGCATCCGGTGGTAGTGATCATAGGCTTCGGACGACAATCTGTCTGTTTTCGATTCGTGTGCGCTCTGCTTTTCTCTTTTCTTATTATGACAGAAACAGTCCGGGCTGAACTGACGGTTCATGTCGGACCCGTATCCCCTGGTGGAGGGGGATCGAATCCGATATCTCTGCCCCCGATTAACCTTCAGGAATATGAACTGGTCTGGCTTACGGATCAGCACAGAGAATGGAGTGTATCGTTGGTGCCGGGTCTTTTTTACGGACATCGTTATGTGATGAAACAGGGTGGCTATGTTTCTATGGGTGCTGGGCTTGCGGTGAGTTTTCATGGGGTTGGTCCGGGCGTCTATGCTGCTTTCGGTTATACGGGCTGTTCCTGGTTCTGCTTCAATATTGAATATAAAAAAGCGCTGGGAGTGCTTCCTGGCATGTTGATTCAGCCTTATGCAATCCGGATGGGTGTTGTTCTTTTCCGGAATTAGCTAAGTCTGTTTCCCTCCCTCAGGGTAAGAGGAGCTGTCTGTGCAAGGTCGATATACTTTTCCGGGGCTCCTGCGGAGCCTTCTCTTTGTCTCTTTCGGGTTTTCATCTCCTGTTTCTGGCTTTGTTCTTCTTTCAGGCCCGGAAGAAGCGCGGCTGCCCGCAACACCTGAGCTGCCAGTCGTGACTTTTTTCTGGGATGGCTCTTTTCCGTCGCTGAAGGATGTCGAAGACTTTGATGAAGGAAGGCTTGTTGGGCTGGATGAGCAGTCTGCCATGGAAGAGATTATCCGGATGGCTTTTCAGGCATGGAGCCCTGAAAGTGTTCCCGGTTCATGGATTCGTCTGGAGCTTCAGACTGATCAGACGGTCACGCTTAATCCGGATGATCAGAAATATTCGATTGTGGTGAAAAAGGGTTCCAGCCTGACAACAGCGGCATATGCAAAACCTATGATAGAAGACGGAGTTATTCTCGATTGTGATATTTCTATAGCAGACCGTCGTACGACAGCGCATGCGCTGGCCTATACGATGATCCATGAGGTCGGTCACTGTCTTGGACTTGGGCATGCTCATACAAATTACGGAGCCATTATGGGTTATGCCAGGAATCAGGGGAACAGCCTGACATTGGGTCTTGATGACATGGCTGGCCTGATCTACCTCTACCCTGATCCCGCTTACGATGTGGACCGGAAAGAGTTGTTAGCCTGTGCAACTCTTGGCAGACAGTGGAGTGGAAAAGAATCACGTGGAATTCTTTTGCTTCTCCTCTTTCTTCCTGTCATTCTGTGTCCTTTTCTGAGGAGCAGGAATCATATGTTATGAAACCATATACTCTTAATCCGGAGTTACTTTATGCAGCCTATAGTCAGGGCTACTTTCCCATGCCAGATCAGGAGGGGGAGGACATTCTCTGGTTTCGTCCTGATCCCCGGGCTATTATCCCGCTGGATGGATTTCATGTTTCCCGTTCTCTGAGAAAGACTCTGAGAAAGCAGCTGTTTCAGGTGACTTTTGATCAATCGTTTCAGGATGTGATGCTCGGTTGTGCCTCGCACCCTGAAACCTGGATCAGTCAGGAATTTGTGGATGTGTATGGTCAGATGTTTGCTGTTGGTCTCGCGCACTCTGTTGAGATCTGGCACCGTGACATCCTTGTAGGGGGGACATATGGAGTCAGCCTTGGTGGAGCTTTTTTTGCAGAATCAAAATTCCACAGAATGACAGATGCATCCAAGGTTGCTTTGTATTATCTGGTGGAGCGTCTGAAAGAAGGTGGCTACACATTGCTTGAGTGTCAGTTTCTGACGGAGCATCTGAAGTCCCTTGGTGCAGTCGAGATCAGCGATTCTCAATATATACATCAATTAAAGGAAGCTTTGATGATTCATTCAAGATTTGATGGTCTATGACTTTTTCTGCCCGGACCTCAGCAAGAACAGGGAGCAGAGGTCGCGGGCCTTTGCCTGCGGCTTGTAAGATCCGTACATGGATAAGGTGTGGAAAATCATGGAGGCATCCTGTGTTTCTGAACAAGTTGATACATCCGATGATGCCTTTGTTTCTGCTCTTTTTATTTCTGATGAACTGCCATCTTCCTGTCTATGGACCGCTTTCTTCTGAAATGCAACAAACACGGCAGGATGATGAGACAGGAAAGAAACATTGTACAGAACTTCAACCCGGCTATACTTTGCTGATGCCGGTCTTGTTTTGCGAGTCTTCGGAAACCTATTATCTTTTCCGTGAGCATGAACCGTGGACAGAAATAACTAAAGATACCTACCACAGATACATTCGTACACTGATTCATGATTTTCTGAAGTCTGAAGGTGAAGATCTGCAAAAATATAAGGACAGTTCGATTGATCTGTGGCTGAGTTCACCATTTTTGCATCCTGGAAATCTTCATCTTGTCGCGGTTCTTGGTCAGCTGATTTTTCGCTTACCACTGTTTCCTGAATACGGCAGTATCCGGAGAGGACAGCTCAGTCAGATTCCGCAGGGCAGTCCGGCACAATTTCCATCCTACAAGGGTGTTCTGAATGGAGTGCTGGGAATCATCCTGAAGCCAGGCCACTCTGCTGACGATGTCCTGCAAACTATGGAACGTTCCAGGTCCTTGCTGCCTGAGATCCGTTTGCTGCGGAGAAGTCAGGATTATCTCGAACTGGAAATCCCTTTTTTCAGGATGGATCATACGCTCGCTCAGGTCAGGAAAGTCGTTGAGTGTCGTGATTCATTTCAGTCACTCCGTTATCTCAGCCCTGATTATCCTATAGAGAGTCATATCAAGATTGCGTCTCTTTCTTTCTGAGAGAAAATAGCGATCAGTTATCATTCCTGATGATTTTTCGTCAGATTCTAAATGGCGCGGTTAGATTATAACTTAATCTAACCGCGCCATTCAGGCGGAGATGACTCAGAACCAAGATTGGCCATGATTATAGAGGCTGATGTTAAAAAATATATTTATTTCAAGGCGTTGAAATAAATTAAACATTAGGGACTCAAAGATTCCCTAAAAAGTACGAAAGCTATAGACATCCAAATTAACTTTTTTGGAGACTATATAAGGTCATTTTATCGATAGGATGTACAGCGGTGGTTATTGATCTTGCGTATACATTTGGTCAAAATTTTCAACTGAAACTTTGGAGGATTTGAAATGAAATTAAAAGCTATTTTCATCACAACTCTCTTTTTTTCTGTGTCGAGTGCTACATTTGCAGGAACATGTGAAATTCATTATTTAAGGACTGCCTGCCCTGGAAAGGAAGAGATTAGTTACAAGAAGTGTAAGGGAAAAAAGGAATGTACCAAGAAAAAACGAGCTGAATCTATTGATGAATGCAGAAAAAATGCACTGAAATCATGTGGGAACTCTAGGTTAGATATTACTGAATCTAAGGTAATTACTGCTAAGTTTGATGGAGCAGTCGTTAAAACCGAAGACGGGAAAGAAAACTTTTGTGCCGCTGATCGTCCTGACTTCAATAAATGCAACGTGCAATAAAGGTTGCCGGAAAGAGAGAGCAAAGTGAAACATTTTAAAAAAAATTTTTTTGGCTCATTTAGCTTAAAAAAACGCATTTTGGTTCTTTCTCTTACACCAATCCTCTTTTCCATTGTTGTTGCTGTTGTTGGCGAGTCGTTATTTTCAGAACTTGCAAAAAAGACGACAGAATCTTTTAAATACTCTAAAATTACGACATATTCTAGTGAAGTTTCAATTACTGCAAATGCTTTTTTTAAACAGGCGAACAAAGCTTTGTATCAAGCCGCGTCACATAAGGATTTAGAGGCCCTGGAAGATTTAGAAATTGAACTGACTGCACTTGATGATGCGGTGCTTGGGTTTGTTGGCGAAGGACTTTCACTAGATGAGCTGAAAGAAAGTACAAAGAAAATAGACAGTGATTGGAAAAATCTAAGTGCAAATTTGCAATCATGGTTTGATAGAATCTCAGAAGATTCGGAAGAAATTCAAACAGAAGATTTGTTCTCCGAATTGGTTTCATTCGAGGCAAAGGTCTCATCTCTTCTTAAAACTCTCAATAAGCTAAACGAGAAACCAGTAAAGCTATCATTTGAGCTTTTCAAGCTCGCGCCGCAGTTACAACAAAAATATAAAAATTTTTTCTACATTGTGCTGGCTCTGCTATTTGCAGTAGGCTTAGTAAGCTTTTTTACGGCTAATCGAATCGTTGAATCTTTAAGAAAAATAATTAGACGGGTAACTAATGACTCAGGTTCAGCTGCAAACATAGCTGCAAAAGTAAAATCATCAGCAAGTATACTTTCATCAAGTGTATCCAGGCAAGGATCAGCGATTCAAGAAACAGTTTCTTCTATGCAAGAGATCTCTTCTATGATATCCAAGACAACGGAGCAATCAAAAACAGCAAACGATGAAACTCAACGATTAGTTGTCTCTATGGCGGATCTTAAAGAAACAAATAGAAATCTGAAACAACTTGAATCCACATTCAAAGCAATTGAAACAAAAACCCAGATTATCAATGATATCGTCTTTAAGACTCAATTGCTTTCCTTTAACGCATCAATTGAAGCGGCGCGGGCTGGAGCCCATGGCAAGGGATTTGCCGTGGTTGCCCAAGAAGTTGGTAAACTAGCAGACCTTTCGGGGTCCGCTGCTGAAGAAATAAATAGCCTTTTAGCAAATTCTGACTCTCAAATAAGAGATACGGTAGCACAAACTTCAGAGAGAATTGAAAGATTTGAGTCAGCGCTCAATCAGGTAAGCATTGCAACAGAGTCGATCACCCAAGCTTCTCATGAACAAGAAAATGGTGTCCAACAAACTAATGCAGCTATGGACCAGATGGATTCTGTCACACAGGAAAATTCGGATAATGCTGAAGAACTGCTACAAATATCAGGAACACTTCAGGATAATTCTCGAAATCTTCAGGAAGCAACAAAGGACCTCAATGACATTGTTGTAGGAAAAAAGATATCAGGTACTGACGAAGCTGGTCTGATATCAACGGTTGCTCGGATCTTTGACTTCAATAAATTTAAAGAAAACTCTAAAAAGAATCGAAACGATTTTAACGAAGGCAATATTTCATCAGAAAGTGGTAATTTAAACAAAGATATCGATGGAGACGATGATAGTTTTAAACCGGCGGTGTGAAAATGGACCAATCAGCATTTCCTGAAAATTTCTTGATTATCCGTAATTTTTTTTATGGGTCCTTAACTGTTTGGATACGTGATTTGAAGGTCGGAAAGTAATTCAGATAAATGTCTTCCCGCTTTGTTTTTCTCCATAATCTTTCAATTGTATTATGGGATCGATTGCCTGACACGCAATCTTTTTTTGCATGACATAAGTTGATGAATTCCTTCACAAGGCTGGTCCTCAGGTGGGTGAGGATGTGAGTATGGTAAAAATGAATATCAATTAAATCAAAACAAAAATCTGTTCAGATCATCTGATCTCATTAGCATCAGTCATTATGAGAATACCCTCATTGTTCGTAAGAGTATTCAGATAGTGATTCATCTTCAGAAGGCTGTAAGCCGTCCGGAAAATTCAGAATATCCTGACTTTCCTGCAGAGCATCATCCTTCGGTTCTTCTTTTCTCATACTGTTTGATATTTCTTCTTTTTTGTCTCTGACTGAAGGGATGTCCAGTTTGATGTTCTGAATTGCATATCCATGGAAAGGAATACAGTGCTGTTGATTTTTATTAATAATGGCTTCTCCTGTTTCTATCCTGTTTTTGCTGTTATGGTTCTGGAAAATTATGAGCAGACACTCATTTTGATGAGCAAAGTGCCACATGGAAGCAATTTCTTGCATAAGACACTGATGTGAGACATTAAAACGGATGTCTAGCATAGTCGTCTTGCCTGTCTCTGTCACGATATAACCACTGCATTGTAACAATCTGGATTCGAGGCTAATAAATTGTTTTTTATTGACAGGATAAGGATTACAGCTCCATTCTTGAAACGGTTCTTTTGGCAGGATTCTGATGGTCCCGATTGCTTCTCCATCATCCTGGCAGGCGAATATTGTGTGATTCATGGCTGCAAAAAAACAGAATAAAGCGAGCAGAGAGATCGATGTCTTTTTTAAAAAAGTCAGCTTCATTTTAACGTAATCCTGTGCTTTGAGGAGATGGTGAGCCAGGGATGTCTGGCCAGTAGCCGCGGCATTTTATGATTTCAGAGAAGGTTCTGGCAAGTTTAAATGTACGGAACTCTTTCTGGTATTGACGGCATGTTTTCAGCTTTTGAGCTTGTCATAAGGGCACTTGATTTTTTCCAGGATGATCTTATGCTGAAGCCAGCCATGAGCGGACAGGTATGAGCTGCGGCCTTTCAGAACTGTCAGAATTTATTATCATATTAAAATCAGGTGATTCGTATGCCTCTTTATGAATTTCAGTGCCAGAACTGTGGTGAAACAGAAGAATTTCTGATGAAAATTTCAGATCCTGCCCCGGAAAGCTGCCAGAGCTGCAAGAAAGGACCTTTGACGAAAGTTATGAGCCGTACTCATTTTGTTCTGAAGGGTCAGGGGTGGTATGAGACAGATTTCAAGAATAAAAAGAGCCAGGACTCTGCTAAAGGGAAAGCTCAAAAGACTGATGCGACTCAAGGCAAAAGTAATCATGCCTCCGAAGGAGAGTCCGGGGCATCGTCAGCTCCGGACGCGGGCGCTTCCGGAGCTGCTAATGGAGGTTCTTCAGAAGCGACGTCTTCTGCCGTTAACGCGACAAAGGGGAAGGCTGCAGCAGAAAAATCTGGTAGCTGATCCGGCCTCTGCTTTTTCCTCCGGGATTTTTTGATATACTGATCTCATCTCCTCCAGAGTGTTGAAAGTCTTCCTCATTATCCGGGAACTGCTTATGGTGATCAGCCCCCAGAGAATGACGCCTTCCTCCGAAGTGTTGCTGCTGGGAGCCGGATATGATCATATCGAAGTGATCCGGAAATTTGGGCAGCTGAAACAAAAACCCTTCCGGATGACTCTGATCAGCGGTTCTTATCTGGGAACTTACAGGGGGCTGTTCGGTCGCCTCTTGCGTCGGGAATTGAGTAGAAAACGGACATTACTTGACCTTGGGCATTTGTGTCAGAAAAATGGGGTTCGTTTTTTATGTGATCAGATTCTGAGTGTCGATGTCTGTGATAAAGAAGTTTACACAAGAAACACGGGGCAGCCGGTCCATTTTGATGTCGTATCATTTGATCTTGATCTTGAAATGTCTGCTATTCTTTCTGAAGCATCAGAGACTCCGTTTTGTCTGAGTCCTTTCAGGCCGCTGGAAATGATACAGAAGTTACAGGACCTTGAGATTCGCCTGCGACAGACGGCACAGCTCCCCTTTGATGTTGTTGTGACAGGCAGAGATTTATATTCTGCTGAAATTCTGTTTTCTCTGGTGGAACGTTTCAGGGAGTCGGATGCTTTTTCTTCTGTGAAATTTACCTTTCTTCGTTATGACGCCTGTCAGCATGATCCATGGGCTGCTTTATGGAAACGAATAGAAGAAAGGATGCGCCAGTCTGGTGTCGGCTATTATAAAGATGTCGAAATTGAGGGCTGGAATCATGCTTCGGGTGAATTGCTTCTGACGGGAGGGAAAAGGCTCAGGGCTGATCTGCTGGTGAATGCCTGCCAGAATCCTGCACATTCTCTTTTACAGGAAAGTGGTCTTGCTCTGGATCAAGAGGGTTTGATTCGGGTGAATTCAAACCTTGAAAGCTGTTCCCACCCAGGAATCTATGCTGCCGGGCACTCTGTTTCACAAGCATTCTTATCCGGGAGAGATCCTCGTTTTTGTCATGATGTCAGAATGGGGAGTCTTTTGTTTGCGAATCTGATCAGCCGTTTCCGCGGGCTTCATCAGGTCCAGTATCATTCTCCGGCATGGATGATGCAGTCTGTTTATTGTGGTCAGCAACAGGCAGCTTTGCTTCTGGGAAAGAAATTTCTGATTGGAAGATGGGTCTTCCGAAGAAAGTCCGTTATTGATGATTACTGGTACCGGCATTGTCGTGCGTTACCATGTGACTTTCATCCTCCGACTTATCTGGAGTCTGGCAATCGGCTCGTCAGGCCATCTTTTGGATCAGGAGATGAGCTGCCAGTCTCGCTGCTGGATGAATCTTCTGATTCTTCTGAGAACCGCTCCCTGCTTCCGGGCAGTCTCGCTGAGTCTGATGATCTTTCTGTACAGAAGCTGGATCATGGGGAACTGAGTCTGGTGTCAACGGCTTCTTATCAGCGGAGCTTTACCCGTGATCTTTATACCTTTGCAAGTGTTTTTGCTTCCCACTGTGTCGGCAGGCTTGTTGCTGCCGGAGTTGCTCCTGAGTCTGCGCAGCTTATCATTTCGGTCGAATATGGCCCATCTGAGACGATGAAGAGAGACTTTCATGATCTGAATAATGGTCTTCTCGATGGACTTGATGAAGCCGGAGCTCGTGTTATGGGGACTCATGCTCATGCCAGTTTACAGACAGGCTTGGGAATGACACTCTCCGGTTTCAGTCCGAAAGGCTTACATTCACAGCTATGGCATATGGGGCATCTTTCTGCTGATCTTGATCTGGTTCTGACTAAGCCTTTGGGTACCGGAATTATTCTGGCAGGATTTCTTAACCGTTATGTTGATACAGGCAGTTATTTTTCGGCCCTTAAGATCATGAAGCAGTCGGATATCAAACTTCTGGATGTTTTCCGGAATCAGCTTCCACAGCTTGTCATTCCTGTCGGTGGGCAGGGACTTTGTACGGCGCTATTGCAGAGGAAGCCTGCGTCGTCCGGGGTCCAGGTCAGGCTGAGTCTCAGCGGCGCTTCTTTGTTTCCCGGGGTTTTCAGAGCTCTGAAATTCGGAATTCGCTCAGGACTTCATAGCCATAACAGAATGAAGTTTACCCGTACATTACACAAATTGACAAACCATGACCGGCGTGTTGCGGAAGCTTTTTTTGATCCTCAGACAGCGGGGGCGATGGTTCTGGCAGTTCCTGCCGGAAGTGGAAAACAGTTGATCCGGGATCTTGCTTCTGCTGGTTTTTGTCATGCCTGGCTGGGTGGACGGACTGTCCGGGCTCTGGGAAGATCTGAGCCCTTTATTGTCTTTGATACTTAGACGTATTGCGTGCTGATTATTTGTTCGAATCCGATGAAGAAGCAGGAGATGAGAGAGAGGATGAGCAGGAATCTTCTGGCAGCAGGCTGCTGAATCCCCGGTTTTGTGCACTGGGCCTGACGACTGTACAATAATACTTGCTACGAAATAAAGACTGGTCCGCCAGATAAAGAGCAGAAAGCAGGCTGCTGTAACCTCCGGCGGACTGGAGAAAAGAAAAGGCCCGGATCAGCAGCATTGCAGCATTTTGTCTTCCCATGCGTTTTGCTATGTCCCACAGAAGTCCGGAAATCAGCTGTGATTTATTGTGACCACTTCGCATTCCTGAAACAGACTGATATGTATAGTTATTCTCTCCAGAGCGCAGGCACTTTTTCGAAATACATACTTTATCTGAAGGGCAGATACTTTCAGCAAGGCATGCATTGTTGGTTCTGTAGTAGACCAGAGCATCTGCCATCCCTTCATGCAGGTCCAGTGATTCTCCTCTGGTGGATGTCAGGTAGCGGTATGCCAGATGGTGTCCGAGTTCGTGTGAAACCACTTCCGGATCAAGGAGTAAATTTCGTAGCTGAATATTATCTCCGTTGCCCAGACTGATCGTTGGTTTTTTGCCTTCGCCTGTCGGATGGTAAACCGCTGTGTTATTTAGTCCCTGATCACTGGCATCTATATAAATACGGATTTGAGGTCCGGGCCAGCCGCGATATTCTCCATTCCAGCTCTTACTCAGCGTCAGGCTCCGGACCCACTCAATATGCTGTGATGCATTGTAAAAGACTGTTGCCTCGTATTTTCTGAAATCTGTAATCGGATATGCTGCTCCGGGATACAGTTCAGGGCCGAAGACGAAGTTAAAGGAAGATGAAAAAGAGGAGTCTGTCAGAAGCTGTTTGTTGCAAAGGTATCCTGAATCGGCAAGGTTTTCGAAACGGACTTCTCTGGTCTGAAAATTCTCACGATTGGACTGGGTCGGTGAAAAAATATGGGCGCTTCCTGTTGCCGAAAAAAAACGTTTTTCGATGACCTCACCATGACGATCTGAGAGCAGTCCCTGATGATTGACGATGGCGAAGTAAGGCTGCTTGTCTGCATTAAAGTGGAGGCGGAGGTATGGGATCAGCTGAACAGGTGGAGAGTCCGGATCTGCTAACTTCGGATCAGTCTTGTGCAGGATCATGCATCTGTCTGAACCGCTTTCTTCTATGATATCAATCCGTTCCGGACAGCTGTTGAACGAATGATGTCTTTTCAGGCCCTGGCAGAGATGTTCCAGGATATTGTCGTTAAGATTGGGCCACTCCATGGAGCCGATCTGTTGTCTGGCGCTTCTGATCTCATCTTCTGTAAATTCTGGCAGTTTTTCAAGAGCCCGGAATTCTTTGTTATTACGGATAACAATCATTTCTTTCTGGCAGAGAGGGATTCCGTCAATCTGGTATGTGAATTTTGAGAGTTCTGTGACGGGGGACTCTGTCAGAGCAGTTCCTGACTGTTGCTGACTGAGTCGTTCAAAACCAAGGGTTTTGATTTCCAGACCTGACAGCTGCGTCTCCAGCATCCCGACGACATCCTGACGGAACTGTTCAGCCTGCTCTTCAGCTCCGTTGTCGGTAAGAAAAGCTTCGGACTGAGTCAGGCCAATAGCCTGACATGATGCGTCATTAAACGCAAAAAGCTCAGCTCCTTGTCTTGGCCCTTTGCTTGTGGAGGAAGTGTGTTGCCGGCTGATTTTCATACATGCATTCATGAGGGTTATGGCTGCAAGGATCGTCGCTAAGCTGGGACAGAGGCCATATCGTCTGCCAGAGCCTTCCGAACTTCCGTTTGCCATCCTGACTCCCCTCCTGAGAATTGTGTACCGACCCATGCGCTTGTATCGGCCAGAGAGCCTTTCTTCATAAGGAAAGAGGTCTTTTTTTAGTTTTTTCATCTCTTTTTCAGCTATTTCAGCTGCTGCTTTGTGCCTGATCTTGCTTTTTGCTTCGGAGCTGCTTCTGGCGACCGGTCTTGACAGGAGCCCGGCAGAATTTAAATTTCTGTATGGCAGGGATGTTGGTGGAAACGGACCATCGGCGGTCTGGCAGAGGATGGAATGATCTTGATATAAGGAAGAAAATCAGGTGTCTGAATATTACCAGTTATTGGGTGTAGATAAGAGTGCCAGCGAGCGGGACATTAAAAAAGCCTATCATAAACTGGCGATGAAGTATCATCCGGACCGCAACCCGGGCAATAAGGAAAGTGAAGAAAAATTTAAAGAGATCAGTGAAGCTTATGCGGTTCTTTCAGATCCGGAAAAGCGAAAACAGTATGATACGTTTGGTTCATCCGGATTCCACCAGCGCTATAGTGCGGATGATATCTTTCGGGGAGCGGATTTCAGCTCTGTCTTTGGTGATATGAATTTTTCTGGTGGAGGCTTTGACCAGATTTTCAGTCGGATGTTTGGAGGTGGTGCTGCCGGCTTCGGACAGTCTGTAAAAGGCCAGGATGTTGAATATTCCCTGACGGTCAGCTTTGATGAGGCTTATCGGGGCTGTGGAAAGCAGATCCGTTTCAGGCTGGAAAATGGAACAGAAAGAGATCTGTCTGTTAAGATTCCAGCGGGAGCCCGGGATGGGGCACGCTTGCGTATCAAAGGGAAAGGGGCTCCTTCTCCTGTTCCTCAGGGGCTTGCAGGAGATCTCTTTGTTGTAGTGCATGTCGCAGAGCATCCGTGGTTTCGTCGCCAGGGTATGAACATTGAGGCAGATCTGAAGTTAAAATTGACAGAAGCAATTCTGGGAACTTCCACAAATGTGGAGACTCCCGAGGGTACAAGAAAAGTCAGGATTCCGGCTGGAGTCCGGGAGGGCACTAAGGTTCGTTTAAAGGGCCTTGGTTTTTCCGATCCTCGACACCCTGGTCAGAGGGGGGACTTTTATGCGGTTGTTTCTGTCGAAATTCCAGGGAAACTTACCGGGGAACAGGAGTCGTTGGTAAGGTCTCTTGCGGAGTCGGGCCTTTAATTCCGGTTTCGCTATTGCTTCCGCCGGGAACAAATTCGTTCAGCTCCATGACGACACTGCCGATTTTAATTTCCCCCTCAACTTTTAATAACGGGTGTGAGGGATGCTGATCAGCGATCCATATATGCACATCTCCTTTTTGCTGAAGATCCTGACCCAGGAAGGTCTGTAGGCGCAGACGGACAGCACTGAAGGTTCCGGCGGGAACTGTGATGCTTTCATGTTTCATGGGGGCGGCTTCCAGCCACCAGTTTTTCCGGGAAGAGTAAACGAGGAATTTGCGGGGAGATGTGTCTGAATAACTGACAGAGCGTAGTCGATATACAGCGCTGAGAACATCTGTTGCATTGTGTGCGAGCTCAGACTGCTCTTTACGGGGGCTGTTTTCCTGGTCTTTTCGGATGATTTCTTCGACGGTGCATATATTTTCATGAAAATTCAACCATTTTTCCTGAATCAGTCTTTTGCCGAAGAGCTTACCCTCATCCTGTTTTAGGTAGAATTTCCTGACGGCAAAGCTGCCAGGTCTGGCATAGGCGACAGCCTGGTCTTTGGCTGCAAAGATAGCACGGTACCAGTCTCCTGTGCTGGCGTGAGCGCTGAAATGCCAGAGCCATTCTTTCTTGTAAAGGATAGGGGGCATGACCTGAAGGTGTCCGTAACCAACCATGATCCCCATATAATAGACCCGGTAGCTGGCTAGCTCACCCTGGTTAAAGGGGACGTTCTGGTAAGTCTGTTCCTTACTGAGGCTTTGTGCCTGGGTGGATATTGCTGTTAGCGGACAAGGAATCGACGCAACTGACTCGGGACTGGAGAAAGAAGGGCTGCTGATGCATAGCACTTGTGACAGTGATACAGTAAGAACAAACTGAGGCAACGACTTCATGGTCAGCTTCTCCCGGCTCCGCTGGCGGACATTGTCCGGTCTTTTCTTCCATGGGCTATCCCCTTTTTTTATCACATAAAAGAGGATCAACACATTGCTTTTTCCATGTTGATGTGATAATGGGAACCGTCAGCCGTATTTTGCTAACCTTTTAGCCTTATTTTTGCCCATTGGGGGGCGCGCAGGAGTAACTTCAATCTATGAACCTTTCAGAATCAAAGCTGGTCGGAATCGGTGTCGTTAAGTGGGAAGATGATGCTGACGCCGTATTCGATCATGAAGACCTTGTATCCAGTGAATTTAGTGAAATGCTTGAAGAAAATCCTGGTGGCTCCGCAATCCGTGAGGGGACTATTGTCCGGGGCAGTATTATCAGGATTACTGATGATGTCGTGCATATTGATATAGGCCACAAGGCTGATGGTGAAGTTCCGATCCAGGAATTTCGAGGCCTTGACGGTGAGGTTAGTGCGACTGTCGGTGATGAGGTCGAAGTTTATCTCGATTGTTTCGAGGATAATGATGGTGAAATGGTTCTCAGTCGTGAGCGTGCTGAAATGCTCAGAGCCTGGGACCGGATCTCAGACGCCTATGAAAATGATGAAATTGTTGAGGGTATCATCATGGCCAGGGTCAAGGGAGGTCTCTCCGTTGATATTGGCGTTAAAGCATTCCTTCCTGGATCTCAGGTGGATCTGCGCCCTGTCCGCAATCTCGATAAGCTGATTAACAGCAAGTTTAGCTTTAAAATTATCAAGTTTAACAAAAAGCGTGGCAATATTGTGCTTAGCCGGCGTGTTCTGCTGGAGCAGGACAGAGAAAAAATGCGCACAGAGACTCTGCAGAATCTGCGTGAAGGCGCAATTCTTAAGGGTATCGTTAAGAATATTACAGATTACGGCGCATTTGTGGATCTTGGTGGAATTGATGGACTTCTGCATATTACTGATATGTCATGGGGCCGTATCAATCATCCAAGTCAGCTGTTTGAAGTCGGTCAGGAGCTTGAAGTTAAGGTTCTGAATTACGATGAAGGGCGGCAGAGAGTCTCTCTTGGATACAAACAGCTACAGGAAGATCCATGGGAAAAAGCATCCAAGACTTATGTCGAAGGTGTTAAGACCAGAGGAACTGTGGTCAGCCTGACAGATTATGGTGCATTTGTTGAGCTTGCAGATGGTATCGAGGGACTGATTCATATCAGTGAAATGTCATGGTCAAAGCGTATCCGCCATCCATCTAAGGTCGTATCGATTGGGGATGAAGTGGATATTGTTGTGCTGGCGATTGATCTGGAAAACCGCAGAATCAGTCTTGGCATGAAGCAGATGGAGCCAAATCCCTGGGATCTTGTTGGTGAGAAGTATCAGGTCGGTGATATCATCCGTGGAAAAATCAGAAATATCACAGATTTTGGTATCTTCGTTGGGATCGAAGAAGGTATTGATGGTCTGATTCATATTTCTGATATCAGCTGGACAGAAAGGATCAAGCATCCCGGAGATCTCTATAAAAAAGGAGATGAGGTTGAAGCGAAGATTCTACAGATCAATACAGAAGGTGAAAAATTCTCTCTTGGTATCAAACAGCTGAGTGAAGATCCATGGGTTGCTGCGGCGCGTGACTTTACACCAGGAACTCGTGCCAGAGGGGTCGTGACAAAGTTGACAGACTTTGGCGCTTTTGTTCAGCTGGTTGAAGGTGTTGAGGGAATGATCCATGTGAGTGAACTCGACGCTCAGACGGTCGACAAGCCGGGTCATGTTGTGAAAGAGGGCGATGAAGTCGAGTTTGTCGTTCTTTCCAGTGATTCTGAGGACCGCAGATTTTCTCTGTCCCGTAAGGCTCATATACAGGGACTTGAGGGAGATCAGCTGAAAGAATATCTAAGCAGTGTGCAGGAACCTCAGACTGCTTTTGCGGATGCTTTCAACCTGGCTCAGGAAGCAGCAGCCTCTGATAAGAAGTGATAAGCTGTAAATTTTTACCTTTCTGCTGAGTTTTTGCGTCCTGCCTCTGAAGGGGGAAGTCAGGTTCGCAATAAGAGGCCCCTGTCGATCTTCCGGGATAGGCGGGGGCTCATCATTTTTCCGATTCGCTTCACAAAGGGAAATGCTTTGCTATCGAAACTGACGACTGCCAGGGAAATTGCGTATGACTCGTTTACAGAGGTTATGGAGCAGAAAAAGTCCCCTCAGGAAGTCATTGACAGACTTATACGGCGATCTGGCCAGTCCCTGAAGCGTAGTGACCGGAGCATGATCCGGGAAATCGTTATGGGGAGTCTGCGCTGGTATTCAAAAATATACTGGATTGTACAGAATTCAGCCAGTCGGGAGCTAAAGCAGGCCTCTCCGGAGGTCCGGGCTGCTCTGATTTTGGGAACCTATCAGATCTTTTATATGGACCGGATACCTGACAGAGCAACTGTGAATGAAAGCGTTGAATATGTCAGAAAAAAGGGTCAGGCGCATGCGGTCCGTTTTGTAAATGGTATTCTGCGTTCGATTGCGAGAAGAGCAGAATATTTTGCCAAGCCGGATAAAGAGACGAAGCCGATCGAGTATTTATCATTGCAGTTTGCTCATCCTGAGTGGATTGTTCGCAGATGGTATCGGCGTTTTCGTTTTGACCGTGTCAGAGAGCTTCTGGCTGCCAACAACAGAACTCCCCCATGGTCAATCCGGATCAATCAGATGAAGGTTCCTTCGGATCATGTGCAGGACTTCCGTGCCCGCCTCCTGAGGGAGGAGAAGGTGCATTCCGACAGAGGGCCTCTGCGCTCTTGCCTTTATCTGAAGAGCGCTCCGGATTTTTCAGCAGGATCGTTATTTTCTCAGGGGTATTATACGATCCAGGACGAATCGTCGCAGCTGATTGCAAATCTGGTTGCTCCGGAGCCTGGAGAGCTGATTCTTGATGCCTGTTGTGGTCCTGGCGGGAAACTTAGCCATCTTTTTGAGCTTGCTCAGGGAAAAGCAGAGCTTACAGGGATTGAGAAAGATAGCCGACAAATGAGTCGCGTTGTGGAAAATCTGAAGCGCCTGGGACACGAAGGGATTAGACTTGTAGAACAAGATTTTCTTGAATACCGTCCTGAAAAGAAAGCAGATAAAATTCTGATTGATGCTCCCTGTTCCGGTCTTGGGGTTCTCAGGCGTCATCCTGAGGGAAAATGGCATAAGTCCCCATCCCTGCCGGCTGCGATGGCTGTGACTCAGAGGGAACTTATTACCCATGGTCTGAGTCTTCTCGAAAAAGGCGGAGAGCTGATTTTTTCAGTCTGTTCCTTTGAAGAAGAAGAAACCACAGACCATCTGGCCTGGCTTCAGCAGACATACGGGGATACAATAGAGGTGTTGAATCTGAGTAAAAGGATTCCTGAATATTATGGGCGCTTTGTCGTCCGGCAGCAACTCCTGTTGATTTATTCGGGAAACAAGGATTTCATGGATGGCTTTGGGGCGTTTATCCTCCGTAAGCGCTAATTGTTCCGGGATATGTCCGGGCTGGTTTTGTGTATCTGGCCCTGGCAGCCTTTTTCTTCTGTTATTCCTGAGTTGCCTTTTCTACTCTCTTCCTGGCCAGATTCTGGCAGCAGATCACGCTAAGAGCTCCCCTTCAGCCTACTATGATCTGAGTTATCAGAGTCAGAATCTGATTGCATCTTCCAGAAAACGGATCTTTTTAGCCAGCAGACTCCTGACGGACAGGGCTCTTGGAGTGTCTTTGCGTCTTGCTCACTATCGTGGATTGAAGGTCCTCGTTGTGCTGGGCAAGCAGCTGGCAGAGCATCCCCTGAGCCTTGTTTCTTTGCTCAGATCAGAACAGCTGACGGTTCGTCTGGTAAATGACCACTTCTTTGGGAAGTGGACTTCTGTTTTGCTGACAGACGATGAAGTGCGGGCTACAGAAGCGCCATTCAGCAGGATCTTCCGAGCCCGCTCTTATAAACTCAGGGCTGTTTCTTCAGAGAGCTGGAAGCCTTTCAGAGTCCTCTTTGGTCCGGCACTGTTCGGGGGGGGAGGGGGCGCTGTTGCTTCTGCAAGATCTTTGCATGAGGGTAGGCTTCGCCGGGAGGAAACAATACCCTCCGGTGAAAGCAGAAGATGGCATGGTTATAAGGCATATACATATGGTCGCGAGCGGACGGAAAAACCAAAAGATCTGCCGGGCCGTTTACCGAAGGCCACCCGATGGGGTCAGTCCGGAAAGGGAGAGAGATGAAGTGTCCGGCTATTATCACGTTATTGGGGGTGAGTTTTTTCGTTTCAGCCTGTGTTGGTATGTGTCAGAAGAGTCATGAAGACATGACAGCAGAGGAAGTGGTGCAATCTTACCTTGATCTGGCTTTTAATATTTCGGATATGAGCCAGAAGGCTGATCTGATGGAATGGACAACAGGGAATCTTGAAGCCGCTCTGGCAGAAACCAGTGACGATATTTTTCGTCAGGCTTATATCGAACGAAAGTATCAATTAAATCGGTTTTCTCTCGTGGAGAGGCGGGACAGAACCCCTCGGGAAACGGAAATCACCTTTCAGCTGGATTATCGGGACTTACTGACGGATGGTCGTTCATCCTCCGGATCAGCCTCTGTGGTCACAGAAAACACGGTGGCTGTGATCAGGGAGAGAGGTCTGTGGAAAATCCGGGATGTCATTGGTAGTAAGACAACATTTGATTTTCCTCTGTCTGAAGATTCCAGGATAGAGGCATCGCCTTCTTCTGCTTCGGATCAGGAGTAAGTTATACCATTGTACTAAGCTTGTACTAGCTTGTACTAAGCTGAGAGAGCAATGGGTCTTTCAGGGAAAGATTTGCTGGCAGTTTCTTGCTGGCTGTAGAGCTTCACAGCGCTCTTTTACCAGCTGAATATCTGCCGGGCTGAGAGTTCTGAAATGCAGTGGTTTAAAACGGAAGCGTCTGACTCCTGTATGATATATTTCCCCACTGATATGGAAGAAATGTCGCATATTCCCCCATGCGTTTTCCCTCCCATAGAGATCAACCGGGATAGGGGTTCCTTCCAGAAAGGGGCGCCATAATGCTTTGGATTCTGAGGATCTGAGCTCGATACTGGCGCTGACATCAGCTTCCTGCACAGAAGGGATCTCCCAGTACTGGAGGGAGAAGGGGTTTAGCGCTGCGGCTTCGCTTTTGGCAGAAATGCCTGCAATCTGCTTACCGTCCTCGCTCACCTGCTCCCGTAACTGTGGCTGCATAGGACAGTCCGTTGTTATCGGAAAGCTGACAATTTTTGGCAGCCAGTATGCTCCGCCAATAATTGTTGTGCCATCACCTCCGCTGCAGGGAATCCCCATGGCAACCCAGGGGCTGTCTGTTTCGTAGCCCTGCTGTCCCCCGGGTTCTTTGCATTCCTGTAACATTCTGGTAATAGCAAAGCCTTTTTCCGGGACCCAGGCCGGGAATCCCTGGCTAAATTCATGATAGCTTTTACAAGATGTCCGGATGATGGGTTTTGGTGGATTGGGGCGAATATTTCTTGTTTTTGGTTTTGCGACGCTTATTTGTCTTCTCAGGGGGAGAGGCTTTTTTGGGACAGATGAATGGATGCAGCCCGAGATCATAAGGATGGATAGGGTCTGCAAGGTCCATGCTATGGACGGTATGCACTCCGAAAGGTTACGGGATCGTTTCACAGCTTTCTCCGGTTCGGGACTGATCGGTTGTTTCAGGCTTCTTTAATATGATCAGGTCTTTCGGACCTTCTTTCAGTATATGAAAGAAGCAGACAATGCCAAGGCTCAATATAACGGGCTCCAGCCAATTTGCAAAACGGACAGCGGCAGGAAAGATGTGCTGAATGGAGAACGATTCCTGGATAGCTGTCTGAGTATAAGGGCTGTTCACAAATGAGAGGTCAGAAAAGAGTGAGAGCAGGATCATTTGTGCGGTCAAAATCAGAAATGTCTGCACCGCTTCGTGCAGCGCCCACTGATTTTTGCGTGAAGCTCTGAGCCTGAACAATAGAATACAGAAAAGACTAAGTCCATAATGGATATCCAAAGGCATAAAACTGTCCTGCTGCGACAAAAGGGCGACAGAGCTGAGGAGGGGCGATTCATCTGGGGCAGAGCTCGCTCCCAGTGGAAAGGCCGGATGAGTCGATATCTGACAGAGCATCCAGAATAAAGATGAAAAGACACAGGTGAGTAGCCACCAGTTCAGAAAGGAAGATCGGTTGTAATGGTCCGGAATCCAGTTTCTGGCCGGGCGATTTACTGGAAGCAGTATGCTTTTTCTCTGAACAGGAGTGGGCGTTTCTTTATGATCTGTCTGCAAAATCTTTGGAAAAAATGGCAGAGCAACAGGAAGAGTAAAGGATAAGATCAGAAATATTTCGGAAAGGCCGGATGCCGTGATGAGAATCATGCTGCCGATGATTACGCTGAAGTGAGATCCTGTCCGGAGAAAATGAATGAGACAGCAGAGCAGCACATTGAAAAGACATGTCAGTGTTAGCTCAAAGGAGACGGAGCCAATCTGAGCCAGAAATGTTCCACGACTCAAAAGTGTTGCTGCAATCAGAGCAGGCAAGAGCCAGGAACCACTCAGAATCCGGCTTGTAAAGACAGAAGCCAGAATGGTCGCGATAATCATCAGCCACTGCCAGTTGATAAACTGTTGATAGGGTGATGATGAGTCGCAGAGAAAACGAAGACCGTGGCGATATAATCTGAGGGGTGTCAGTCCGGACTCTGGCGTTTGAGAGTTGGGTTCCGTGATGTGATAAGGCAGAGCGAGCTTCTGGAACAAATCGACTCCGCCGCATCTTTGCTGTTCTTCTGTACTCAGGCTCAGAAATGCATCGAGAGTTTTCGTATCCGGAATCAGATCATAGCTGCGTAGTTGCATCCAGACCAGTCGGCTCATAATCATAAAGAGAATGATCAGGATGCATGAAATATGAATGCGTTTTCTGATTGAATGAAACAATGACAACCACCATTGGGGACTAGAAGGATATTCTGCTCATGTCAGTCTGTTATTTTAACAAACGCTTATCAATCGGCTATAATGACTTTAACTATCCATGATGCTGGCTTATATCTGTCGGTCAGATCTACAGGGAGATGTGCAATGGCAGCAGTCGAGCTCAGGCCTGGCGACACACTCAATATTATCTGGTCCGGTGTTCAGGAAACTCCGCTGGGTAGCACTGAAATCGAAACCATGTTTTCGTTTACCTATGAAGAGCTACTTCAGAAACTAAGAGCAAAGGGAGCAGCGGGGAAGGTTACAGCGTCAGGATCAGAAGGAGTTCGGATGAGTCGTTTTGTTGCGTTGTCCGCTCATGCTCTGAAAAAAGGCAGGTGGTCGACCGGAGCCCCCATTGATAAGGATGAAGTGTTCAACAGGATGCTTCAGAAACTCTCTGAACTTGCTCCGGAAGAATATGACCATGTGACCCGTAATGCCAGATTTGCATTAAAGGAGCTTTGTAATCATCGTAGCATTCTGCGTCAGACTCAGAAACAGTCTCTGAAGAAGGCTCTTGAGGCGATGGGTTTTGCACTGGATTAAGTAAGAGAGACAGGTTCATGGAAAGCAGAACAACAGAAAATCTTTCAGGCAAGATCGAGATCCTGGGTATTGAGCATCTGGGACTGGCATCAGGAGACCCTGAAAAAAGCGGCTGGTTCTTTCGTGAAATTCTCGGGCTGGATGAGATACATCGGGAAACCGTTACAGAACAGATGGTTGAAACCCGGGTCTTCCGCTCAGGGAATCAGTCTCATGAAGCCAACTCTTCTGAAAAATCGAAGCTGGAAGTGCTGGTGAGCACATCGTCAGAAGGTCCGATTGCACGTTACCTGGAGAAAAAGGGTGGGGGAATCCATCATCTGGCTTTTCGGGTTCGGAATATTTCAGAGGCTCTCAGACAATTGCAGAGAAAGAAGATCAGAGTCGTTGGGCATGGTATTTCGGACGGAATTGAAGGTAGCCGGGTTGTGTTTATCCATCCGGAGTCGACGGGGGGTATCCTGGTCGAGTTGGTTGAACTGGCTCACGAGCGCTCTTGTTCGTCTGTATAAGTCCTGGACCGTTTCCGGGCATGAAACCGTCGTATTTTCAGCTGTGGACTGAGCTCAGCTAAGTCCGGACCCGTCTTACGATCAGGAGCGGGATATGAAAAAAGAGCCGGTCTCGTTTGGAATGATGAGTCTGTGCGCCTATATATCTGCCCTGATCTGTGGAGCCTTCTGGGTGTGGATGGAGCATCAGTTCGTCCGTGAAGATGTCTTCTCCCGTGAATTTTCCGGAGCCCTTGCAGATACAAAAGTTCGTCTGGTGGAGGGTGTTCGTGAAGCTCAGGAGAGGATCGGAACGATGAGCATTTCGCCCTCCGGGTGGGATGCTAAGGTTCTACAGTCTATGCTGGAACTGAGTCATAGCCCTGGCTATATCGATCAGATCGGTCTTTTCGATCAATCCTGCCGAAGCCTGGTCCGGGTTCGCTCTGAGCACAAGCCACTGGTTCCATGCGAAGGGCTGCTACCTGAACATTCAGATCAGCTCCATATCTTTGAGATCCCGGAAACAGACCGGACGGTTCTGGCTTTTGTAACACCTCTGATGCTGTCAGACTCTTCCGAAGCATTAAAGCTGGCAGCCTTCACCATTCTGGACCAGGATTGGCTAAGGACATACTCGCAACTATCTGCTGCCGGAAATATCGCCGGTCTTCGTATGTTTCGCCCTCTTCACGAGAGTTTTGTTTCTGCTGACAGACTGTCTTTGAGTGGCATGGATTTTCCCCTGTACAGAACAGGTCCCGGGAGCGTCCTTGCTGGAATGACAGGGCGCTCTTTTGTCAACTTTGTCCCCGTGATGGCCTTCTGCTTTTTTTTCGTCGCGGTGGCTTTTCAGCTGCTTGGCTTGATCCGGGAGAGAAAAAGGGCAGATCGGCAGAATCAGATGAAATCAGAGCTGTGTGACTGGTCTGAGCATCTGAGTCGACATCTTTCATCTCTTCCCGGTCAACGATCGCTTCCTGCCTTACTGGAGCTGGACCCACAACTCAGAGAGCATTGTGAACGATTATTGCACAGGCTGGATCAGCAACAGTCAGATCTGGCTGCTGCTATCAGAGGGTCGGATCTTGTCCGGAAGACAGAAGAGCAGCTTCGCCAGGAAAATCAGTTTCTGGTCAGGCAGCTGGGCTATGTCTGTGAAGGGGTCGCATTGCGGCACCAGATCCTGAAGTCCGCCTCTTTTGCAGATGCGATGCTCAGAGAAGGATGGGGGGAGCTCAGGCAGTTGAGGGCTTCTCTTCGTCAGGGAGGACGTCATGAACTGGCTGAATTTATAAAGATTGTAATGGAGTGGCAGCGAGGTTTTCAGGAAAAAGGCTCCCGGAAGTTTTTGCGATCACTCTGTGAGACTCCGGGACATCAGGGTTACCAGCATCAGCTGGATGAACAGCTAAGCTATTTGATTCAGACAGGGAAGGCGTTGCAGGAGAGACTGCTTTCCGCTCGTCCTGCTATGCAGAGTGCCTCACGTGTTATGATTCAGACCCTTCGTTTGCTGAGCCACTGGAATTTTCTGGCTCTTAACGAATTACATGGCTCAGATGATTATGGTAAAGGTGGGGGCTTTCGTGTCGGGGATGCCTGTACGGAGGTCGCCGCTTTGCTGAAAGCACGGAGGATCGGAGCAGACGTTCGCCTGGTCTGTCTGCCTGAAGCCAGGCAGACAGAGTTACCGGATGTTCCCCGCCATGTTTTTATTGCCTCATTACAGATACTCATTCTGACTTTTACTGAAGGGAAAGAGGATGAGCCTATTCTGTTTCGGATGAGCTGTCGCAGGATCAGAGAAAGGCAGTTTGCTATGTTGCATCCAATCCGGAATCCGGGAGCAGGCTTGTCCGATCCTCGCAATCATCCGGGAGATTTTGCCCTTGCCTGCCAGATTTTGCGACCATGGGGGTTTGAGTGTAAGTCTGTTCCGGAGGCAGACGGAGGCTGTTTCCTGATGCTCTCATGGCCATTAGCAGAGCAGGAGGGTGAAGCAGATCCCCGGCAGAAATCTGTGTCTGCACCAG
Organism: Deltaproteobacteria bacterium; assembly: GCA_020635195.1. GTDB lineage: Bacteria > Bdellovibrionota_B > Oligoflexia > Oligoflexales > Bog-1112 > JACKAG01. The sequence continues at coordinate 112,888 of JACKAG010000003.1, forward strand.
GACTCTCCGGTAGTATCTGATTCGGGGCTTGCAATACAGGCTGCACCTGGTTTAGAAACAGGTACATTCTGGCCATTCCTGTTATAAGGTCGCCGTAAGCTCTGGATTTTTATCTATGTCATCGGAAACATTTCATGTGATTGTTGTCGGAGGGGGGCACGCTGGCTGTGAGGCTGCGCTTGCTGCTGCCCGGGTCGGGGCAAAAACCCTGCTGATTACCCATTCTGTAGAGAAAATTGCAGCTATGAGCTGCAACCCGGCGATTGGAGGAACGGCCAAGGGGCATCTGGTCCGGGAGATTGATGCCCTTGGTGGAGAGATGGGGCGCGCTGCGGACAGGACCGGAATTCAGTTTCGGGTTCTGAACCGGAAGAAAGGCCCGGCGATCTGGTCCTCACGGGCCCAGGTGGATATGGGCCTTTATAGCAGACACATGAAGCATGCTCTGGAGCAAATGCCAGGCCTTTCGATCCGTCAGGATTCTGTGGAAGCTTTTTTGCTGCGGAATACGGGGGATGGCAGGCAGGCTGTCAGTGGGGTGCGAGGAAAAGCCTTTGGAGATCTGTGGGCTGACACCGTCATTCTGACAACGGGCACTTTTCTGAATGGTCTGATTCATATCGGGCAGCTGCGAATGGGAGCTGGCCGTGCCGGAGACGAACCCTCTCTTACTCTGGCAAATTTTATCAGAGAAGCGGGTTTGCGTATCGGTCGCCTCAAGACCGGAACTACGCCCCGCCTTGATGCGAGAACGATTGACTTCCGTGAGCTGGAAGAGCAGCACTCAGATGCGGACATTATACCGTTCAGCAGCAGAACAGATAAGATCACTCAGTCTCTTCTTCCCTGCTACATCACACAGACTAACGAAGAAACTCACCGTATCATACGTGATCATATGGGAGATTCGCCTCTTTATAGCGGTGTGATTACCGGAACAGGTCCCCGTTACTGTCCTTCTGTTGAGGATAAAGTCGTCCGCTTTCCTGACCGCTTATCTCACCAGATTTTTCTTGAACCTCAGGGGTATGATACCTGTGAGATTTATCCGAACGGGATTTCCACATCACTACCTTTGGCGGTGCAGAAAAAGTTTATCCGGACCATCCGTGGCCTGGAACAGGCTGAGATTATTCGTCCAGGCTATGCGATTGAATATGATTTTGTCGATCCGACAGAGCTCAGAGAGACTCTCGAAACCAAGCAGATTGAAAACCTGTATCTTGCAGGGCAGATCAACGGAACGACAGGATATGAGGAAGCCGCGGCTCAGGGGCTGCTAGCCGGTGCAAATGCTGCTCTGAAAGTTCTTGGCAGGGAGCCTCTGGTCTTATCCCGCTCACAGGCTTATACAGGGGTTCTGATTGATGACCTGATTACAAGAGGAACCAGAGAACCTTACCGGATGTTTACGTCACGGGCGGAACATCGCCTGAGTCTGAGAGAGGATAATACAGATAGCCGATTGTCTGAGATTGCCTGGGAGACAGGTCTGATTTCAGAAGAACAGTATCAACGTTTTACGGAAAAAAGAACCCTTCTGGAGGAGGGCCTTCGCTGGTGTCAGGATGTCAGCTTCGGAGAGGCGGAGGTTCCGGAATCCTGCTATGAAGGGCGCGATAACCGTGGAACAAAACTCGCAGTTCTGATCAGGCGACAGAATTATGATCTTCTGGACAGCGGTCTGCTGAATCAGCGCTATCCTGATGATGTGATCCGGCGTATTGCGATCGAATTAAAGTATGAAGGCTATATTAGCAGGGAACAGAAAATAGCCAGAGACATGCACTCGCTTGATAAGATCAGACTTCCGGAATCTCTCTGCTTCAGAGAGATTCCCGGTCTGAGCCATGAAGTCATCCAGAAACTGGAAACTTTTCGTCCTGGAAATCTTGGGCAGGCTTCCAGAATCAGTGGCATCACCCCAGCGGCAACACATATTCTCAGAGTCTGGCTGAAAAGAAGCTCTGCGGGGATTTCCCTGGATATGCAGTGAACTGCATAATATGTAAGCGGATTGAGTCCTGTGAGCGTTCAGGGACCGGTTTGCTGAAAGATCCAGCTGTGAAAGGCCTCGTTGGCGCTGTCCGCGTGGAACTCCAGGATGCAGGGAACACTGTAGGGGTGCAGCTCGCTTAGGACATCCTGAATTGCTGAAACCATACTTTGCCTTGTTTTGAAGATGACAGGGACTTCCTCTTCTGTACAAAGCGTTTGATTCCATTCATAGACAGAGGTTGCTTGTCCCATGATATTGGCACAGGCAATCAGTCGCTGTCTGACCAGCTCTTTGGCGATATCCTCAGCCTGTTTTCTGTCAGGGAAGGTGCTGTAAATAAGACAAATCTGTTCCATGCAGGATCTCTTTGCTTCATGTGGTTGCTGGAATGCTCACGGCTCCCGGAGCCGGAGGACGGGGCCCGGGCATTCTGCCGGAACTTTCTGAGGGGATCAATAGTGCAAGAGTGCTCCTTCTTTTCTCCTGTGCTTGTGGAGTTCTATGTCATTCATCATAAAGACAGAGCCTGCTGTCGCTTTCTCTCCAGCTTCTTTCATGATAATAAAGTTCCCCCTTCGTATTCAGGTGTATGGAGGATGTTCTTATTCTGCATGCAGAGAGTCACGTTCTGATGAATCATGAGCAGTTACAGATTTCCGAGATTTATGACAGTATTCAGGGGGAGTCTTCCTGGGCAGGATGGCCCTGCACTTTTATCAGGCTGACAGGCTGTCCTCTCAGATGTCGCTGGTGTGATACGGCACATGCTTTTAAGGGTGGGGAGACTCTGTCTGTTTCTGAGATTCTGGACAGAGTCCGGGCACTCAGTCCACGGCTTGTGGAACTGACAGGGGGCGAGCCATTGGCACAGGAGGGGGTTCTTCCTCTGATGCATGCTCTTGCCAGTGATGGTTATGAGCTTTTGATGGAAACGGGAGGGTCCCTGTCTCTGAAGCAGGTTCCTGATTTTGTGAACGTCGTGATGGACCTTAAGTGTCCTGATAGCGGCATGAGTGAGCATAACTGCTATGATAATATCCGCTATCTGAAAAAGACAGATGAGGTGAAATTTGTCATTGCCTCCGAACAGGACTTCTTATGGGCTTTTGATAAGGTCAGAGAATATAAACTCTCTTCTCTGTGTAAAGTCCTTATGTCTCCGGCCTGGGGTCTGGTGAGCCCGGAGGACCTGGTTCGCTGGATGCTTGAATCCGGAGTTCAGGCAAAGCTTAATCTTCAGCTTCATAAATTCATCTGGCACCCCAGAAAGAAAGGTGTCTGATCGAAGAACATACCGTATTTCTTCAGGTTTTGCGAAGTCTGCCCGGGCTTTTTAAAGAATATCAAAGCCATAGGGGACAGATGAAAAACATGTCATGTTTGTTTACGGATTGCTCCAGAGTCCGGGCCGGTGTTTAAACGAGACGAAAGGATGTTCCGGATCGCAGTAGGGGCTTTTAGGTATCTGTATTTTCTGAGGCGTTTCTTTGGTCAGGAGCAGGAGCAAACCCTTTGCCAGGGTACAAACATATGTAGCATCGGAGATCTCTTCTGAGCTGAAAACTTTCAGATCCATTGCCAGCCTGCGAGGGAGGAGAGCGTCGTCCACTTCTGGCTTGCCAGCATCCTGCTGCCGGACCCAGGCATGGCTCACTTCTGCCGGACAGCCGGAAGATCCATGGTCGAACGTGCGGTCAATCCTCACCTGATACCATTCCGCTTCCTGAGAGACGATGACCATTCTGGAATCGGCAGGGATCTGGCAGAGCGCAGTTCCTCCTTCCTGTTCTCCGGCCTGATCTTCCCATAGTGTCACAGGAGAGGGCGCCAGCAATAAGGCTTTCGGAGGCAGGGGGCTGGCTAATCTGCTGTTGTTTTCCGGTGCCACTGTTGTTGTGACAGGCATTTCCTGGTTTCCGGGCTCTTGAGGCTTATCCTCCGGAGCCGTGTTGCCTTCACCGTGGCAGGAAATGACTAAGATTAAGAGACAAAAGATAAGGGAGAGTTTTTTTATCATAATGAAAATCGTTCCGGAAATTCGTTTCTTAAAGTCACGTTGCTATCTTATCGACATCTTCTCAGGATAAGTTGAGCAAAAAAAACTCGGAACTTCTCAGGACAGCTCTTTACAGGCTGGAGGACAGAAGTGATGGCCCTGAATAATCATAAAGAGCTGAGATATACAGTGGTTTTCTCGGGAGCTGTGAGGATGCATGCAGACAGGCTGGAGTCAGTTTTGATGAGGTCTGCATTATGGCCAGCATCTCAGAAAGGAGCTTCAGGAGCTAGCTGAGAGAGGGTAAGGTGGCCTAACGTCGTAACGGTCCGGAAAACCAATCAGTTTTACAAGGATGCTCTGAAAAAGGAAGGGAACTCTGAAAAATCCTGTAGGATTTTCTCGTGGTTGAGAGTGAGACTTTAATAATTACTGAAACTTTTTTTGATTTTTGATATTTTTTCAACTCTTGTCTATACAGGAATCTGATCGGGAAAAGGATCACAACATGAGACTTTTATTGCCAGGTTTATTTGCTATCATTTTCAGTGGCAGTCTGGCTCTTGGGGTGGAGAGCGGCTATGGCAAGCTTGATAATTCTCAGGGTCAAAGACAGGGGAAAAAACAAGTAAGATTCAACCCTTCTATTGATTTCATTGAACCTTCTATTGCACTGTGTTCAGAGGAGGTCGCGTCGTGGGGCTTCGTATCAGATAACTCCCGGGCAAGTTGTCATAATGGGTGGTTTATCATTTGTCGCTATTGCTGGATATAAGTATTTCGCAAGTAAGTCAGCAGAAGAAACTGAAACTCCTGAGGATGGCATCATCGGGGCTATGGATAGCGGCATTGACTCTGTTCTTAATGGCGCAGATCCTTCGCTCCTCCCGGAACCCGGTCTTGTTCCGGTAGGCACTGATCTTGTGCCGGTTATCCATCCTTGTAGGTAATCACTCCATTCCGGCGCTAATCAGCCCAAAGCCAGACGGATGGCATTTGTCCTACATCCCCAGCTTATGATGAGATGATTAATTTCCCATGGATTCTTTGAGTCGAAAGAAATCTCCCTCAATCTTTAAAACTTCAGCATGATGTGTCAGACGGTCAATCATCGCTGTGAGGCAGGAGGCTGACGGAAATATCGTGTTCCAGCTCTTGAAATCTCAGAAAGACAAGGGCGCTGATATCTGCCTTAAGAATCTCAAAGACTATGGTGCCACATTAGGCGGAACGATCCTTGCCCTGAGCAGACTTCGGAAGATGAATGAGTCGAAATTATCTCAGCGTCTTGGTCTGTCCGTTTATCAGTTGCAGAAGATTAAGAGGGGCAAGGCACCTCCAGATTTCCTGATTCTTGCGGAACTTGCCGAAGTTCTTGACTGCCCGGTGACATCCCTTCTGGAGCTGCGTATCCGTGATGATTTGCGCAGATGTGGCATGAATCTGGATGTCCGCGTCCGTGGAGCTGCGTGAGAGCGAGCTTTCTGGAGTCGTTGAGACTTTTCCTGCTTTTTGATACCTTTCTGAGTCTTGTACACACAGGATTTCATCTGACAGGTCATCGGATCAGGAGAAGGATCAGAACGTGAGAGTCTTATTATCAGCTTTGTTTATGATTTTGGGAAGCAATCTGGCTGTGGGGGCAGGAAATTTCCCGCCATATAAGGGAGAGGCGCCTCTCGTCATTGCAGCAAGATATGGTCATCAGGAGGCTGTGGGCTTGCTTATTGATCTTGGTGCAGATGTGAATAAGGCTGACAAGTATGGCGAGACCCCCCTCTGGTTGGCAGCAAGGAATAGGAACAAAGATCTTACATCGCTTCTCCTCCAGTCTGGGGCGTATGTGAATAAGGCTGACAATGATGGCCGGACCCCTCTCTCTCAGGCAACGTGGTATTGGCACAAAGAGGTTGCAGAACTTCTCATCGCTGCTGGGGCTGATGTGAATAAGGCTGACAAGTATGGCGAGACCCCCCTCTCTAATACAGCGAAGAATGGGAACAAAGAGGTTGCAGAGTTTCTCATCGCTGCTGGGGCTGATGTGAATAAGGCTGACAATGATGGCATGACCCCCCTCTCTAAGGCAGTGTGGTGTTGGCGCACAGCTGTTGCAGAGCTTCTCATCACAGCTGGAGCGGATGTGAATAAGGCTGACAAGTGGGGCTGGACTCCCATTTATTGGGCAGCGCGGCATAGGCACAAAGATTTTGCAGAGCTTTTGAAAGCAGCCGGAGCAACAAAATAAGCTCCTGCTCTTTGTTCTTTACCCTCTTAACGCAAAAAACATGACTAAACGCAATAAAACTGCGGAAACATCTTTGCTTTCGTAGCCTTTCTTCTTATCATGAGCATGTACCGTAAATCGGGTGGCCCACACACTCACAGGACAGAGGCTGATACGAGTCAGCTTTTCGTTTGAATATGCCAGACAGTTCCTGAAAGAGACTGAAAAAGACATCAGAAAAGCCACCAGAACGTCGATGAATGAGGCGATCTCTGTTGCCCACAGAGAAGGTGCGAGGATCATGGAGCGGGAACGCCACATGAAACTTAAGGGAAACAAGGGCAGATCCTACAAGAAACAAAGCAAAAAGAAACATTACAATCTGAGAACGGGCCTTGCCAGTATCTGGGATCAGAGAAATCCGTGTCCCTGATTTATCTGACAGAAGGACGCAGGCGTCCGGAAAAGCAGAAGGGCAAAGCTCTCAGAGACAGACGAAGGCTCCGGATCAGCATCAGGGAGTCTGGTGGGAATAGGATCTCGTATTATTCTGTTGCTCCGGCAGCAGTGAGAAGTTTTACAATCTCTATGTGTCCCTCCTTCTTTGCCTGATTGATGGGGGTTCTGCCAGCATTGTTAGCCTTATTCACATCCGCCCCAGCTGCGATGAAAAGCCTCACAACATCTTTATGCCCACGCATCGCTGCCCAAGATAGGGGGGTTGTTCCATCATAGTCAGCCTGATTTACATCAGCCCCAGCATCGATGAGAGCCTGCACGATCTCTGTGCGACCATTTATCGATGCCAAAGAGATGGGGCTCTGGCCCTGATTTTCAGGCTGATTTACATCAGCCCCAGCATCGATGAGAGCCTGCACGATCTCTGTGCGACCATTTATCGATGCACACCAGAGGGGGGTCCTGCCATTAATGTCAGCCTTATTCACATCCACCCCCTGCTGGATGAGAAGCTCTGTAACATCTTTGTGCCCATTCTCCGTTGCACAAAAGAGTGGGGTATAGCTAAAGCCATCAACCTTGTTCACATCAGCCCCAGCATCGATGAGAGCTCGCACCGTTTTTATGTCCCCATTCGACGCTGCACTATGGAACGGGGTTCTGCTCTCTTTGTTAGCCTTATTCACATCAGCTCCAGCATCGATGAGAAGCTCTGCAACATCTTTGTGCCCATTCTCCGCTGCCCAAAAGAGGGGAGTACTATCATAATTGTTAGCCTTATTCACATCTGCGCCAAGATCAATAAGCAAGCCCACAGCTTCCAGACGACCCTTCTTTGCAGCAATGACGAGAGGCGTCTCTCCCGGTCTGATAGTTCCTGCCCCCATAGTCAGACTGCTGCCTGAAAGCATAAACAAAACTGATAATAAGATTCTCATGCTGTGAGCCTTTTCCTTTAATTATTCAGGCTGATGCTTCCTGAAGGAGTCTCAGTTTCTTTTAATCCCTGCGTAAGAAAGCAGTCGCAACATAGCAAAAGACTAAAAATCCTGCAACAATTGCCAAAAAGATCTCCACTAAGCTCGCGAACTTTCTCCGGGATTTCCCGCCACAACCTTAAAAGCCCTGAGCCGCAAAGAATATCACTAAACGAACAAAAACAACCTTTTTAGCATGAAACAGGCTCCTCCGGAATCCACACAGGACGAACAGGGGGGCTACTGGGCAGATCTGACAGACAGAAAAAGCATGGGCTCCTACCTCTGGCTTTTCAGCAGGGAAGTGCCAGGCGATGAAACCATGTTCCGCATCAGACAGGAGGCTCTGAGCGCTCTGGAATGGCTGATTAGTGCCGGAATGGGGCGATTACCTACACTTCTTTCTGTACCATGCAGAATCAGTAGAAAGTCTGGAGCAGCAGACGGAGTTTCCGGCCCTGGTGAGGAAGCAGACTCCGAAAGATAAGGCCGTTGCCGCCTCCCTGACCACAGCTCTGGCCTACTGGCTGCGGGATATTCTGCTTCTGCCCCGGGTGGATGATTCCGGCAGCATGGACAGAAGAAACGACACAGGCAGCGGAATCGAGGCACTGAATAAACGAATTTTCGGGAAGTGATCTATGGGAATCAATACATATTTTTTGGGCTGTCTCGGGCGTGATTCTGAGGTGAAACAGTCAGAAAGGGTTGCTTATGCAGTCTTTTCTGTGGCGATATCCGGACAGAGAAAAGATGAGCCGGAGTAGCTTGGACTGCTGTTTTTTCGGGGAAAGAGCCTACAAAGTGGCTCCGTACCTCAGCAAGGGAAGCCGAGTCATGGTCAGCGGAGTTCTGAAAAAAGAGCTGTATACAGATCAGCACGGTAAGGCCCGTTGTCAGCTGAAGGTCATGGTCAGAGACCTGGATCTCTGCGGACAGATGCAGGAGCAGCGCCCGCAGCAGCCTCAGTCCTCTCATCGTTACCCGCAGAACACGCAGACGCAGGCAGCTCGCCGGAATGCTCCGGCTCCGCCTGTCGATGATCTGCCTTTCTGATGGGGAGGAAAGAACGTGAAAAGCTCCAGTGCAAAAGCAAAGGGCAGAAGAGCTGCCGCAGAAATCAGGGAAATCATCCTGCAAACCTTTCCGTAACTATCAGGAGATGATGTCCGCGTGACACCTTCAGGTGTGCAGGGTGAGGATCTTCAGTTAAGTCCACGGGCAAGGGAAGTGTTGCCCTTTTCCTTCGAGATGAAAAACAGAGAGAGGCTGAATATCTGGGAAACCATGGAACAGGCCAGACGCCACTCGGAAAAAAGCGGCTACAGAGCTGTGGCTGTCTTCAGACGTAACCGGGCTCCCTTTCATGTCTGCATGGAACTGGATTCCTTTCTCTGGCTCCTTGGCGGATAGGCAGATGAAGATTGAAGATCTGGATAACAAGCTGATCGGCACCCTGATCTCTGCTGTGATCTTCATTCTCTATCATGAAATCCAGCAGATTGCGGAAGCTCAGAGGCGGACAGAGGAACTAATAAGAACGATCCTTTACCGGATGGAGGACAGAAATGACAGGCCCTGAATATCTGGAAAATCTCCGGCTTCGTGCATATGTGGCAAGAGTCCGGCTGTCGGATGCCTTTATTCTGGCGGGGCTTCATCCCTGCAATATCAGCCGCGGGAAGTCCGGAAACACCATAAACCCAAGGAAGAGGCATGTCAGAGCGGTTCATAAGGCCATCATCCTTCTGAAATCTCAGAAAGACAAGGGCGCTGATATCTGCCTTAAGAATCTCAAAGACTATGGTGCCACATTAGGCGGAACGATCCTTGCCCTGAGCAGACTTCGGAAGATGAATGAGTCGAAATTATCTCAGCGTCTTGGTCTGTCCGTTTATCAGCTGCAGAAGATTAAGAGGGGCAAGGCACCCCCTGATTTCCGGATTCTTGCGGAACTTGCCGAAGTTCTGGACTGCCCGGTGGCGTCACTTCTGGATCTGCGTATCCGTGATGATCTCCGCAGATGTGGTATGAATCTGGATGTCCACGTCCGTGGAGCTGCGTGAGAGCAAGATTTCAGGAGTCGTTGAGACTTTTCCTGCTTTTTGATACATTTCCGGACCTGGTGCGAACAAGATTTTAGACAACAGGTCATCCGATCAGGGGAAGGACTACAGAAATGAGAGTCTTATTATCAGTTTTTTTTATGCTTTTAGGCAGCAATATGGCTGTGGGAATGTGGCTCTACCCAAGTGATACGCCTCTTATCGCTGCTGCAAGGAATGGTCATCCTGAAGCTGTGGAGTTGCTCCTTGAGAGTGGAGCGGATATCGATAAGGCTGACAATAATGGCAATACCCCCCTTTATTGGGCAGCAGAGAAAGGGCACAGCGCTGTTGTAAAGCTTCTCATCCAGTATGGAGTAAAGGTGGATGAGGCTAACAAGTATGGCTGGACCCCCCTCCATATGGCAGCGAGGTATGGGCACAAAGCTGTTGCAGAGCTTCTCATTCAGTATGGTGCGGATGTGAATAAGGCTACCGATTGGGGCTATACCCCCCTCCCTGAGGCAGCGGTGAAAGGGCACAAAGAGATTGTGGAGCTTCTCCTTTCAGCTGGGGCAGATGTGAATAAGGCTGACAATGATGGCGCGACCCCTCTCTATAAGGCAGCGGTGAAAGGGCACAAAGAGATTGTGGAGCTTCTCCTTTCAGCTGGGGCAGAGGTGAATAAGGCTGACAATGAATGGATGGGCTCCCCTCTTTTGGGCAGCGAGGAATGGGCACAGAGCTGTTGCAGAGCTTCTCATTCAGGCTGGGGCGGATGTGAATCAGGCTGACAATGATGGCAGGAGCCCCCTCTATTGGGCAGCGTGGCAGGGTAAGAAAGATATCGTAGAACTTCTCATCGCAGCTGGAGCGGATGTGAAAAAAGATAAATCTGGATGCAAATGTTCCGTCATGTACGCAAGCCGGGGCATACTCCTACGATAGCCTGTCTTTCTCTCTCCAGACGCTGAAAAGTCATGGAGAATGTTCGGGTGTTGAGAGCGAGCTTTCAGGAGTCGTTGAGATTTTTCCTGCTTTTTGATATCTTCCTGAGCCTGCACATAGGGCATCTGACAGGTCAGGGAGGATCACAACAGAGAGTTCTGCGTGAATTATCAGCTCCAGGATATGATTTCATGAATAAGAACAGGAAATGACTGAAAGTCCCTGGCATGAGGGAGATACACCTCTCGTCATTGCTGCAAAGAATGATCATCCGGAGGCTGTGGGCTTGCTTCTTGAGGCTGGAGCGGATGTGAATAAGGCTGACAAGGCTGGCTACACCCCCCTCTATTGGGCAGCAGAGAAAGGGCATACAGGTGTTGCAGCGCTTCTCATCGCTGCTGGGGCGAACGTGAACCAAGTAGACTATGAGGGCATTACCCCCCTCCATTTGGCAGCAGACAATGGGCACAGAGATGTTGTAGCGATTCTCCTCGCAGCTGGGGCGGATGTGAATCAGGCTGACAAGTATGGCAGGACCCCCCTCTCTTTGGCAGCGTGCTGGGGGCACAGAGATGTCGTAGAGCTTCTCATCAGGAATGGGGCGGATGTGAATCAGGCTGACAAGTATGGCAGGCCCCCCCTCTATGATGCAGCCAGGAGAGGGTACACAGGTATTGCAGAGCGTCTCATCGTAGCTGGGGCTGATGTGAATAAGGCTGACAAGTATGGCTGGACCCCCCTCTCTTTGGCAGCGTACTGGGGGAAGACAGCTGTTGCAGAGCTTCTCATCGCTGCTGGTGCTGATGTGAATAAGGCTGATAATGGTGGCAGGCCCCCCCTCCATTGGGCAGCGAGGAATGGGCACAAAGAGGTTGCAGAGCTTCTCATCGCTGCTGGTGCTGATGTGAATAAGGCTAACAATAAAGGCAAGACCCCCCTCCATGTGGCAACGGAGGAGGGGCGCAAAGAAGTCATCGAGCTTCTGAAACAACACGGAGCACAAGAATAAATCCTGCTCTCTGTTCTTTACCCTCCTAATGCAAAAAACATGACCAAACGCAATAAAAATGCGGAAAAAGCTTTGCTTTCGCAGCCTTTCTGCTTATCATGAGCATGTACCGTAAATCGGGTGGCCCACACACTCACAGGACAGAGGATGATCCGAGTCAGCTTTTCGTTTGAAGATGTCAGACAGTTTCTGAAAGAGACTGAAAAAGACATCAGAAAAGCCACCAGAACGTCGATGAATGAGGCAATCTCTGCTGCCCACAGAGAAGGTGCGAGGATCATGGAGCGGGAACGCCACATGAAACTTAAGGGAAACAAGGGCAGATCCTACAAGAAACTCAGCAAAAAGAAACATTACAATCTGAGAACGGGCTTTGCCAGTATTCTGGGATCGGAGAAATCCGTGTCCCTGATTCATCTGACAGAAGGACGCAGGCGTCCGGAAAAGCAGAAGGGCAAAGCTCTCAGAGACAGACGAAGGCTCCGGATCAGCATCAGGCAGGGAAGAACGCTGACGGATCAGAAGTCTTTCATTGCAAAAGCGAACGCAAAAAGCGGAGAGAAAAGTTATCTGGTTTTCAGAAGACTGGATAACAAAGACGGTAAAAATATCATGGTAAAACAAGCTGCTCCCGGTGTTCATAAAACACTGATAAAAGAAGAATATCAAAGTGACATGATGGAAAAAGCAGAATATAGCTTGTTTAAAAGCTTTATCGAGACATTCGGACGTGAATACGAAAAATCGTTAAAGAGGTACAGCGATAAAATGTCATGAAAACACTATAAAACAAGGGTTTTTGTGGATTACTGCTTTTTTAAAAAAGTGACAGCAATAAAAAAACAGGCCCTTTGAGCTGTCTTGAGAGAGGGATCAAAAGCTGAATAACTTAATGTTTCCGGGTCCTTACCGGTGTTGGAAATTTCCGCCAGTAAACCTCCCGAAAACACGCACCTTCGGACCCCCTATGAGCAGCAACAATAATCGCCAGCCTCCTGTAAATAAAGAAGAAACACGGCGGAATTCCTGCTCTGGTCGTCCGGGATGAGGGATGTCACGGAACTCATGGTCACCTTCGCAGATCTCGAACGGATCAGCGGCATGACCTTCCGTACCATAAGAGAGCGCCTGAAGCAGGTGACGCCTGCCAGCTCCAGTGGAAAAAGCGATTTCTATCGGCTCACCGATGCCCTCCCGGCACTCTACCGCTCTGATAAAAGTGAAAAAGAACAGGTCACCATCGAGGAAATCAGAGCCCGCACGAGAAACTGGCATGTCACAGCGGATCGCAGCGAGATCAAAAGAGAGCAGGAAGCCGGAAAGCTCTATCAGGTGGAAGATGTCCACCGGGTTCTGGACAGAATGCTGATGGCCTTTAAAAACCGCCTGGAATCGCTTCCCTCACGTCTTGCTGCCATCGACAGCGGCGATTATTTTCTGAGGATGGAACAGGCGGAAAAAATCGTGGATGATGCACTTCTGGAGATCAATCAGGATGCCATACGCCAGTGCCGGGAAACTGATTCCGGAGAGAGTCGTCTGTCTGGTGAAGCCGACAGCCCGGCCATCAGTCAGTGAGTTTGTGACAAAACACCGGAAGCTTTCCCGTGATGACACAAGAGAACACGGCAACTACAGCTGGAAACGTGCCCCCTATCAGAAAGAGATGATGGACATCATCAACAGAAAGGGCAGACGACGCTTTGTTGCCATGCTGTCCAGTCAGATGGGAAAAACCCTGACCCAGATGAATATCCTGATGTATCTGATAGCGGTCAGACCCTGCACGATTCTTTTCATGGTGCCCTCGATCAAGGATGCTAAGAAGTTTTCCAGGCTCAGAATCAGGCCCTTTATCCGTGATAATCCCCTGATGTCCTCTCTTATCGGAAGCTCGTCAGCAGACGGAAATACCCTGACGGAAAAGCACTTCCCCGGCGGAAATCTCCTTCTGGTCGGCTCCAATGTTGCTTCTGATCTTGCAGCAGTAAGCGGAAATGCAGCTTTTGTCGATGAATTTGACCGCTGCGCCCGGGAGGCCGTCAACTCCGCAGGTGAGAAGGAAGGAGATCCCCTGATGCTTCTGTGGAAGCGTCTGGCAAACGATCCCTCAGCCTTTGTCTATGTGAGCGGAACCCCCACCATCAGGGGAGCCAGTCCGACAGAGGATCTCTGGAACCGCAGCACCAAAATGCTCTATATGATTCCCTGTCCTGTCTGTAAGGATCTCCAGTTTCTGGACAAGTCACGGCTGAAATATGAAGAAAAAGACCTCTCGGACATCCATTTCAGCTGCATAAAGCCGTCCTGCTCGGGAAAGCTCACCCGCTCCGTCATGCAGAAATCTTACTTTGAGGGCAGCTCAGAATGGGTGGAAACAGGGGAAAAAGACGCAGAACTTGCAGGATTTCACCTGAATCAGTTCTATTCCCCATGGAGGTCCTGGACGGAAATTGTCCGGGAGATAGACGAGGCAAAGGGAGTTCCGTCAAAGGAGAAAGTTATCCAGAATACGGTCTGGGGGCTGACCTATGAGCTGGCCTCTGTCCGGGTTCCCGAATGGGCCAGACTTCACGCCCTGAAAGAGGATTTTCCTCCGGGTCTTGTTCCGGCAGCGGCCTCTGTTCTGACGGCTTTTACGGATGTGCAGGAAGACCGTTTTGAAACCACCATCATGGCATGGAACCGGAATCAGGCCTGGGTCATCGATCACATCATCACAGCGGGCTGCTCTGTCTGGGATCTGGATGATGAAATGTATGATCTTTACGAAAAGACGATTCTTGAGGCATCCTGGCCCCATGAAAGCGGTTATCGGCTGAAGCCCCGGCGTGTTTTTATCGACTCCGGTTTTTTCACCAGCAGAATCCTGAAATTCTGCCAGAAACACCGAAACCGTCTGATCCCCACCAGAGGAGAGGACAGGCTGGAATCCACTTTTTCGGCTCCGAAAAACACCAGTATCAGCAGCCGGGGGCGCTGGCTGAAACACGGAGTGAAACGCTGGAATCTCGGAGTCTCCCAGATCAAAATCGACCTCTATGCCAGGCTGAACCTTCTGACAGAGGGCGAAAAAGACAACGGCCTTCGTATCCACTTCCACAAAAAACTCCCGGAAGAATACTTCCGTCAGCTCACCGCAGAGACCTGTTATGTGGATTCAGGACAGTTCGGCAGACCGAAATACAGGTGGATAAAGGACAAATACTTTGCCAATGAGGCTCTGGACTGTGCTGTGGGAAATCTCGCAGCTTTTGAAATCGAAGGCTATAACCGCTGGTCAGAGGAACACTGGCAGCAGGAAGCTGCGAAATTTCAGGCTCCGGAAGTACGGGAAGAGAAGAGAGAAAGAGAGGGGAAGAGGAGAACATCCGCAGGATCAATGATCTGAAGGGGAGGAGCTTATTTTGTTGCTCCGGCAGCGATGAGAAGATCAATGACTTCTTTGCGCCCCCAGAACTCTGCCACATAGAGGGGAGTTTTGTTCCAGTTGTCAGCCTTATTCACATCCGCCCCAGCTGCGATAAGAAGCTCTGCAACCTCTTTGTGCCCATCCCTTGCTGCCCAATAGAGGGGGGTACAGCCCTGGGCACTGCCCCACTGTTTACCCTTATTCACATCCGCTCCAGCTGCGATAAGAAGCTCTGCAACCTCTTTGTGCCCACAAGTCGCTGCCAAAGAGAGGGGAGTCCAGCCATACTTGTCAGCCTTATCCACATCCGCCCCAGCCTCAAGAAGCGCCTCCACAGCATTATGCTGACCATATCTTGCTGCAATACTGAGGGGAGTGGAACCTTTATCCAAGTCATCCAGCCCCATAGCCAGATTGCTTCCCAAAATCATAAACAAAACGGATAATAAGATTCTCATTTCTGCGGTCCTTCTTTTTAAATTCTGTATACGAAAACCCGTAAGAAATAGCAGCATGGCCCTATTCTGGCAAGGTTTTCCTTGTAAACCACGAGAAACCCCCCTCTAAATTCTCAAATATCTCCCTCTGTTCTTCCTCCAAATGCAAAAAACAGGACCAAACGCACAAAAACATCTGTTTTTTCTTGATATTACAGACCATCTTCCGTACATTAACCCTGTCTGACAAAGGCGGAGAGCGGCATGGCAGAAAAGCAGGACTACACATAGGAACAGCTGACCAGGCTCCGTGATGCCTATGCATCCGGGGTTCTGGAATTCCGTTTCGGCAATGAGAAGACTGTCTACCGCTCGGCGCAGGAGATGCTGGAGACCATCCGCATCATCGAAAGAAGCCTGGGACTTTCGGACAGGAAAGTCCCAGAAGCCCTTTCCCCCACATTCGGGAAGGGGCTATGAGGCTTTTTTCACTCTTTTCCCGGAAAAAACGAAGTGCCCGGCAGCACTATGAGGGAGCGTCTTTCAAACGTCATAAAGACGCCCGCATCAGCTCAGCCTCGGCAAACAGCAACCTGATCCATGCCCATGAGCGCCTGCTTTCGTCAGCCCGTTACCTGCACGACAACAATGCGACGGCAAGACGGGCCATCGACATCATCACCAAATACACCGCAGGCATCACGCCCCATGCGGTCTTTGCCGGAGGACGGCAGTCAGAGCCCCATGAGGCAAAACTGAGGGAATTTGCCGACAGCACCGCCTGTGATCCGGCAGGAAAACAGAATCTCTGTGCCCAGCAGGCCCTGATCGTCCGCAGCATGGTCCGTGACGGAGAGGTGCTGGTGGAGAAGGTGATACGCCCGGATTACCGGGAAAAAGGCCTGCCTCTGCCGCTCCAGACCCGGGTGCTGGAATGTGACTACCTGGATAAAACAAAGATCTCCGTCTCAGAGCGGGGCAATCCTGTCTTTATGGGCATTGAATTTGACCGCTACGGCAGCCCGCTTTTCTATCATATGTACGGAGAACATCCCGGAGAAAGCCGCAGCCTGAAGGCGATGACATCCGAAGCCCGACCCGCAAAAGAGATCATCCACGTTATGGACCCGGAAAGACCGGGACAGATACGGGGCATCAGCCGCCTCTCTCCTGTCATCATCCGCCTTCGGGACCTCGATGAATACGAGGATGCCCAGCTGGTGCGGCAGAAGATTGCGGCCTGCTTTGTGGTACATCGTCAAAACTCTGCGTATTTCATTTCTTAGGTGGCTGAGTATAGGCAAGCCTTCCATTACGGCACTAATCATCCAAAAACCGTACGATCTTCATCTTTGAAGTCAGAAATTGGTACAGTATCTGTCTCGAAAAAAAGCTACCCCAGCTCAGTAATATCGATCGAATCCAAAGCCAACCCTTACCTATATATTGACCTTTGACTTAGAGCAGAAAAAATGATGTGATCCCCGAATGAAGACTGTTGTGAAAATTGATCCCGAAAGGGAATACAGCTCAGCCAAACAAGTTTTAGCGGATTTATCACTCCAAAGCTGCCGCAGAGAAGATATTTCTACGCTTGACTCTTCAATTGATAACATGAAAACGGTGATTAATGTCCTGATGGAGCGGTTGAGTCCAAAGCCAAGGAAGCCCCCAAAGAAAGTTAAAAAGAAAAAAAAAGAAAGAGTCCGTGAGGATTTCTCCAAGCTACCATCAGAAAAATATCCCGATTTAGAGGTAGAAGAAAAGATAGTTCGTGCATCTGAGGCTCCTCAGTGCCCATGCTGTAATTCACAAATGCATGAATCTGGACTTTATAAAACTTCTGAAAAGCTTGAGGTTATTCCTAAACGATACTTTATATCCAGAAATAAGAGAGTTGTTTATAATTGCAGATCGTGCAATGGTTCCATGCAAAATGCTCCATCTCTGCCTTCTCTTTCTAAGATGTCAAACTATGGCGACAGCCTCATTATCGATGTCAGTCTATCAAAATACTGTGATCTCATCCCGATTGATCGCTACTGTAACATTGCTGCTAGGCAAGGTTTAGAAGGGTTACCAGCCAACAGCATGATAGGATTAACACATATTCTGGCTCAGTTTCTGATGCTGGTATATCTCAAAATCAAAAAAGAGGTTTCTTCTTCAAAACTCATTCTCATGGATGAAACTCCACACAAAATGCTCGAAGGCGACGATACCATGAACTGGTATCTCTGGGGATTCTTTTCGCTAAAAGCATGCTATTTTGAAGCTCATGGGACAAGAAGTGGGGATGTGCCACTCTCTTTTTTGTCAGAATCTATGATGCTTTATATGTTGACTGATGCGTATAAGGGCTACGGACGAGCTGCCGAAGAATTACGCAAAAAAGGTAAGAAAATAATTGAAGCATTCTGTAATGCTCATGCCTATAGGTACTTTAAAGATGCTTCCACGACGTGGAGTAGCGAGACTGAAATATTCAGGGAATTATACGGCAAAATCTATGAGATAGAGCGGCAGGCAAAAGAAAAAAAAGAGGAAGAAGCAAAGAAGCTTGCCAGACAAAGTATGGTCCCGATTTTCGAAGAGATTAAAAATGAAGCAGAACGCGCAAAACCAATGCCACATAGCAGCTTTGAAAAAGCTGTAAATTACTTCCTTAATCATTATGAAGGTCTGACACAGTGCCTAAACAATCCAGATATCCCATTGGATAATAATTTCAGTGAAAGGATCTTGCGGAGTCCGGTTGTTGGTAGAAAAACCTGGTATGGCACGCATAGCAAAAGAGGCGCGAAAACAAATTCAATCCTTTTTAGTATTGTTGCTTCCTGCAAAATAAACGATATAAATCCAAGAAATTATATCCCATGGGTTGTCGATCGTATCCACAAAAAAGAACAAATTTTAACTCCATACGAATATGGGCAATATATCGATTCAGGGTGACTCTATAAAGCGTTTATTAACAGTTGCGCCTTCAAAGAAAAGTGAAAATTCTGCTTGGGTGAGAATTATATCTCGTCTGTAATATGGATTGAGTTTGGAAAACCGACCTTTATCCAGCCTCTTTGCTATAATGACAAAACCAGTACCATCATAGTACAGGACTTTAACTCGGGTCCTGTTTTTATTAATAAAAAGAAACATATGTCCTGACTTCGGGTCCTGTCCTATATACTCTTTTGTTTGCTTGTATAATGAGTCGAATGAGGCCCGCATGTCAGTCGGTTTTTTACATGCAAAAACCCTCATTCTTCTGCTGGGAAGCATTTAAGATGCCTTTTTCAGAAAATCAACCAAAAGATCCACTTTGCCGAATCTAATAACTCTCCCCCTGTCCTGCACTTCTATATCGCAAGATAATGGATTCGGTAGAGCTGTATCTGTAACTCCTTCTATTGAAATTTCCTGAAAAGATTTGTCGGCACCTTCACGTCTCAACTGTTTAGCTTTACCGATCATACGCGCCATTTTTTTATGGTTACTACCGATGCCCCGATAAAAATCTTTAGCAGATCCAGTCCAATGCTCCCAGGCAGAAAGAATCTCCAACAAAAGATCGTCGTTAACTTTAGTGACTCTGCCACCTTCACCCTTGTATGAGCTGAGTTTTTTCTTTAAGATTTCCAATTCCATATCACACCTCATAGCAATGATTTTTATTTAAATCAAAGATAAATGAAGGGGATATTTCTATCAATACGTAGAGTTTTGACGATATACCGTCTATCTGGACAAGGAGGACCATGTCCGCCTGCCTGAGCTTTTAGAGGAGCTGGAACGCAAAAAGGTCAGCAATGAGGATTTTAAAATCCTCTTCGGGGAAGACTATTCCAAATACCTTGTCAGCTTAAGAAAAGTAAGCGATGAGCTGAGAAAGAACACAGAGATCCTGAGAAATCCCCACGGAGCCTGGAAGGGAAGCGCAAACCGCATCGCTTCGGTCTATATGGACGGGGCGAAAGGAGCCATCAATTCCTTTAAGGCAGCCACAGAGGACCTTGTGATCTCGGTGGCAGACTCCGGCCTGCTCTCCGGCTTTACCCGTGCGACGAACATGCTTTCGGATCTGATCCGCTCCCTGTCGGACAGCAGCCCTGCTGCAATGCGTTATACCACCCTGGGCATCGGGGCTGTCACTGCTGCGGCAACAGGGGCTGTGGTACTCGGGGGAGTCAGTCAGCTGGTGACCACTGCCCTGAGCGGAATTGCCACAGGGCTTACGGCAGGCACGGTCTTCACCATGCTGGCCGGTGGCGGAGCTTTTGTCGCGGCAGGTCTGGGCATCGCCTCCTATGCCTCCTGGTGGTACGACCAGAACCGTAAGGAAATCGAAGAGCTCTCGGATGAGTTTGGAGCCTGGCTGAAGAAGAAAGTCGCAGAAGAGCAGGGCATGGAGCAGGCCCTCTGGGAAGGCCTCGTCAGCCTGTGGGAATTCAGGTTTCCCTCCTTCCGTGATGTCAGAGATTACGCAGCAGAGCTGGCCGAAAGCTCCGGTCTTTCTGTCCTGTCCGGGCTGATAAAAGAGGACGTTTCCTACCGTCCTGATCCGTCCTTTCATCTGAATCTGCCGATGAAAGATCCCGGAGTCAGCCCGGACTATGTTTCTCCCATGAAGGAGCAGCAGGGCTTTATCTGGAATCCCATAAGAGACCGCAGATATTTTCAGCTGGAGTATCAGCCGAAGAAACTTCAGCTCTTCGCTCCGGATACAGCAAAAAAAGAGGAAAAAAAGGAAATCAGCCTGCTCTTCCGCTTTGATGAGATGCCGGATTTTATGAAGTCCCCGGAGATTACAGCCCCGCATGAGCTGAGAATCCATAAGGAAGTCCGCAGAAGTTTTAAGGGTCTTTATGGCTAGAGCCTTCAGTTATGCGACCTTTAAAGGCATACGCTTTGAGCTGATGCGTCATGAGGACGAATTCAGACGAAAGATCATCCGTCATGCCCTGCCCCATTCCTCTGAGGCCCTTTATGAGAATAACGGCACCGAAGAAGACGGCTTTGTGATTCAGGGCTTTCTCTGCGGCCCGGACGCCTCGTTTTCTGCGGATCTTCTGCGGAAAAAACTCAGGGAAGACAGGTCCGGAACCCTGGTGCATCCGCTGCTGGGTCTGCGTCATGTGCTCTGCCGGGCGTATTCCACCGGTGAGGATTTTACGGCAGCAGGGCGGATCAGCCTGAAGCTGGAGTTTACCGAAATTCCGGCAGAGGCTGAGAGTCTTCTTATAAAGGCGACAGAAAGCCTCAGAAAAGGACAGGACTGGATCGAGTCTTCTGTGATCCGTCCTTTCACCGACAGTCTGGAACTGATCAGGATGCCTTCTTTTGTGCTGGCTTCTGCCGTGCAGACCGTCACAAACCTGCATGACTTTCTGCGCTCAGAAAACGGAGCCGGTGTCTTTGCCTCCGAAGCCACAGAAGGACTGAAACAGGTTCAGCGGCTCAGAGAAGAGGCGTTTACGCTTTTGTCCACTCCTGCTGAGCTGGCAAAAAGTATGATCCGTGCTGTGACAGGACTGGCCTCTGTGAGCTCATCTTTTGCGATCTTTTCCCGCATGAAACAGCCGGGTGCCTCTGAGCTGCACAGCCGAAGCCGGGCAGAACGGGCCGTGGCAGCAAACCAACGGGCCTTTGTCATCCTTACGGGACTGTCTGCCCTGATGGCCGCAGCAGAGCAGAGCCTGACGGAAGAGGAAAGGGCTCAGGCCTTAAGGCTCTGCGGGGAGATTCCGGAACATCCGGCAGACGACAGGAGTTTTTCCGCAGTCTCAGAGCTCAGAAGGCAGCTGGAAGAACGGGAAGCTCTGGCGATTCCGGAATTTTCTCAGGAGCTGCCCTCTCTGGTCCTTCTGCACCGGGCAGGGCTCAGTGACAGGGATGAAGAGGCATTTCTCAGGAGAAACCGGCTCAGAAGCCCCTTCCGTCTGAAAGGACGTTTTTATGTTCCGTCCGCCTGAGCTGAGCCTTTATACAGATTCCAGGATCTTCCGTGGTTTCAGCCGTGTCGTTGTCCGTCACTCCCTTGCTGAAATCTTTCATGACTTCAGTCTCTGCCTTCCGGACAGACGAAAGCCAGGACAGGAGCTGCCGCTGAAAATGGGGGAATTCTGTCAGCTGAAAGCCGGAGATCAGCTGCTGGCCTGTGGTTTTGCCGACTATCTCAGCCAGAGTCTGGGAGGCGAGGGGACCACGCTTGAGATCTATGGCCGCTCACAGGCTGCGGACCTTTCGGATTCGATGCCGGAGCCTCTGGAATTTCCGGAAGAGCAGTCCTTTCGCCGCATCGCAGAGGCCCTGCTTTCACCCTTTTCCATCCTTCTTCGGACCGACTCCCATGCCGACAGACTGAAGCTGAAGCAGTGGAAAAGTGAGGAAGGAGCCACGGCAGAGGAAAGTCTGAGAAAGGCGGCTGCCATAGGTGGTCTGCTGCTCAGGGGCTGTCCTGACGGGCATCTCTTTGCCGGAAAGGCTCCGGAAACACAAAAGCCATGCGGCAGCCTTGTTCAGGGGAAAAATCTGATCTCAGCCACAAAGAGCATCGACTACAGCGGGCTGTTTGCCGTTTATTCTGTCCGTGCCCATCAGGAGACAGAGGATGGTCTGACTCCTGTCCGTGGAGAAGTCCGGGCAGAGCATCCCAGAAAGGGCCGCAGTCTGAGGCTCTTTCATGACGGAGTGGCAACAAAGGAGGACTGTGAGGCCATGGCAGCCTGGGAGAGAAGCAGCAGGCAGGCCGAAGCCTTTCAGTACTCTGTCCGGGTTCCGGGCTGGTGTACAGAGGGTGGCAGGCTGCTGGAATGCGGGACGTTTGTCAGGCTGGACTGTGAACGCATCCGGACAGATGAAAGCCTTTTGATTACGGAAGTCAGTTTTGAGTATTCAGAGAAGGAAGGGCATACGGCAAGTCTTGAGCTGCGTCCTGCCGAAAGCCTTCAGGCTAAGCCGTTTTTTCCGGAAAAGCAGGAAGACATCTGGTGGGAATAGGAACTGGTATTATTCTTTTGCTCCGGCAGCGATGAGAAGTTGTTCGATTTCTGTGAGCCTATAGTGCTCTGTCCAATAGAGGGGGGTCCTGCCCTTATTGTCAGCCTGATTCACCTCCACCCCATGCTGGATGAGAAGCGCTACAACAGCTCTGCGTCCATTCTCTGCTGCCCTATGGAGAGGGGTCCTGCCCTTATTGTCAGCCTTATCCACATCAGCCCCTGCTGCGATGAGAAGCTCTGCAACATTTTTGTGCCCATTGTACGCTGCCATATGGAGGGGGGTCTCGCCATCATTGTCAGCCTGATTCACCTCCGCTCCAGCCTGAATGAGAAGCTCTGCAACATTTTTGTGCCCATTGTACGCTGCCATATGGAGGGGGGTCTCGCCATCATTGTCAGCCTGATCTACATACGCACCCTGCTCAAGAAGCAATCTCACAGCCTCCAGATGACCATTCTTTGCCGCAGTGATGAGAGGCGTATCTCCCTCTCGCAGTCCGAAATCTCCAGCCCCATAGCCAGATTACTTCCGAAGATTACAAGAAGAATTGCAGATAAAATTCTCATGTTGTGATCCTTTTTCTTAAATGATTTCAGATTACTGCTTCCTGAAGGAGTCTCAGTTTTTTTTAATCCCTGCATATGGAAGCAGTCGCAACATAGCAAAAGACTAAAAATCCTGCAATAATCTCTAAAAACTCTCCACTAAGCTCCCGAATCTCCTCCGGGATTTCCCGCTGCCACCTTAAAAGCCCTGAGCCGCAAAGAATATCAGCAAACGCACAAAAACAGCCTTTTTTACTGGTTTCCCTCTCCCCCCGCGCATAAAATCAGCCTGATGAAAGAGGGGTTTATGAAGGATCACAGCATCAGGCAGAAGCTGAGCCGTATTCTGAGCTTTGGAAGAATCTCACACTATCAGGAAGATAATCCCTCCCTTGCCCGCACGGTCTGGGGAGATGTGCTGAAAGACAGAAGCAGAATCCTTTCTCACTTCGGCCTTGCCTCGAAGGCTCCGGCAGGCAGCCCCTGCACCGGCATCAGCTGCGGCAGTCATGACAGCCTTGTGGTGATCGCAGCAGGCAGTCAGGAGATCACAGACCTTAAAGAGGGTGACACGGTTCTCTACTCAAAAGGCTCTGACGGCATCTCTGCAAAAATCAGTCTGAAAAATGACGGAACGGTCACAGTAAAGGCTGAAAAACTCATCATACAATGTGGCAGTCTCAGCATTCAGTCGTCCACAGGAGAGGATCTGATCTCTGTCCTGTCAGATGCCATCCGCAGCATAGCCCAGAGCAGCGCAGACGGGCACAGCCTTCAGCCCTTTTCCGCACAGTCTTCGAAGATTCTTTCCAGACTGAAAAGCTTCGGAGGGTGAGATGTTCAGCGTTAAAAACCAGGAAATCATCTTTGATCCGGAAGCCACGGATACCCTCACTGATGCCGTGATAGTCAGCCTTTTCAGTATGAAACAGGCTCCTCCGGAATCCACACAGGATGAACAGGGGGGCTACTGGGCCGATCTGACAGACGGAAACAGCATGGGTTCCTGCCTCTGGCTTTTCAGCAGGGAAGTGCCAGGCGAGGAAAGCCTGTTCCGCATCAGACAGGAGGCTCTGAGCGCTCTGGAATGGCTGAAACGGGATGGAATTGTCCGGGATCTTTCCGTTCGTGTCTTCACTGAGGAATCTCAGCTGATCCTTGATATCAGCCTGGACAGCAGCAGCATGAGGATGAAAGTTCCATGACAGAAAGACCGGCATTAAGGGACATCATCCGCAGGGTGGACAATGACATGGGCCGCTTTCTTGCCTCCTCATCGGGAAAAGGCATAGCCAGAGCCCTCGCAGGCTGCACCCATCTGCTCTACGGATACATAAGAAATCTCGCAGACAACCTGCACCCTCTGAGAGCCGAAGGGGATGCCCTGTCCGGATGGGCCGGAATCTGGCTTGAAGGTGGCAGAAAATCAGCCAGCCCTGCCAGAGGAGTGATTCTGGTGAAGGCAGGACGGCCCTGTGAGCTGAGAGCCGGAACCGTCTTCCTCCATAAGGACAGGGAGTTTGTCAGCATGGAGGATTGTGTCATCTCAGAGAGTGCAGAGATCCGGGTCAAAGCCGTAAAAGCCGGAGGCATCCCGGTTATCCGCAAAGGGGAGATCCTGAGAACGGCGCGCATTATCCCGGATATTGTCACAGAGGCCCGTGTGATTCAGGACATCAGCGGCGGAACAGACAGGGAAAGCGATCCGTCGCTGCGCTCCCGCATGATGGACCGGCTGCGCAATCCTCCCGGTGGCGGGAATGCTCAGGACTACATTGTCTGGGCGCAGTCTGTCCCCGGAATATCCAGGGCCTGGGTGGCTCCGAAAATCCACGGAAAGGGTACGGTCGGCATCGCCTTTACAGGTGACGGAAACGAGGGAAGTTCCGGACGCAGCAGCACAGAGCTTCTGATGGCAAAACTGGAGGAATGCGGACCAGCCGGGGCGGAATTCGTTCCTGTCCTTCTGGAAGCTGAGCCGGTTCACTTCCGTATCAGCGCAGAACCAGCCTCCGCCAGAGATCAGATGGCTGAAGAACTGAAAGCCATGCTCAGGGAACTGTCGGAGCCGGGACCGGACGGAGATCGTTATTTTCTCAACGCCAGAGGAGAGAAAACCAGCGGTGTTTTAAGGCTCTCCCATATCCATGAGGCGCTGGCTCTGGTACCGAAAAAGAGCTACAGACTCATCTCTCCCGACAGAGATCTCACCGTCAGCACAGGAAAGCTTTTCACTTTCGGAGGGCTGTCATGATCCGCGAGGCTCTGGAAAAACTGCTGCCACAGGGCTTTATCTGGGAAGACAAGGGCATCCGGGAACTCTGCCGGAGGATCTCCCGGGAACTGTCTGCTGTGGCTGATTTTGCAGAAAAGATCTGCTCAGAAATCCCTGGAAAACTCTCAGGAGAGATACAGCTGACGGGAGGGGAAAGCCTGCGGGGGTATCTCAGGGACTGGATGGAGTTCTGCGGACTGTCGCAGCAGAATCTTTCCCCGGATGAGGCGAATTCTGCGCTGACCACAAGGCTTTCAGAAAGCGGCGATCATTCCCTGAAACATCTGAGCCATATGCTTCAGAAGGTGAGCGGAAGGCGGGATATCCGGGTACAGAATTCTCACAGATCTATGGAAATCGAAGTGACCGGCCTGAATCTTACAGTTTTTCCCGTGACCTGCCGCTCTTCTGCCGGAAGACCCATCAGAAAATTTGAGCGTGAGGAACACGTAATCCGGGCTCTGGAGAGGATAAAACACGCACATCTTGAGTCCCGTTATTTTGATGCAAAAAGGACCGTTTATGCACAGGATTGATGGAAAAAACGCCATCACAGATGAGAGAGGAAGACAGCTTTTTACCGAGGGAAATCCCCACAAACCGGAGGCGGATGAAGCCACCTGGCTCAGTGCGGACTGGCTCAATTCCGTGCAAGAGGAGATCTGTGGCTTTATCGAATCGCAGGACATCCCTCTTGCAAAAGACAACAACAGTGGTCTGCAAAAGGCTATAGCTACAGCAATAGAGGCGGCATTAGGCCCCGAGAGAGAAAGAATAGACAAAATCCTGGAAGAACTCTGGAGGTGACAGACATGGGACAAGGCGGCATATTAAGCAGACTGGACAGGGCGGAAAGCTCTCTTGATCAGTTGAAAAAGGGACTTTCTGAAGTTCCGGACAGGATTTTTGAGCAGATCCGTTCGACAGGACTTATCCTGCCTGCCAATCTGCATCTGAGCGGGAAAGATGGAGAGAACGGAAAAAGGCTGACCGCGGATAAAAAAGAGCTGCGTTTCCGGGAAGAATCCACCACCGGCTATCTGCATTTTCATGAGCTGACGGGACGCATTAACGTCGATGGAAATGGCCATGTGCTCTATGAATATAACTTCATGGTTCAGGAGCAGTGTCCCATCCGCATCACCCTTTCTGTGCAACACTGTGTCATGTTCACAGACTCTCCCGTGACCCAGATTTACAGTCTTTTCCTCGATAAAGGTAAGGAGAAAAAAGAAGAAGACTGTCTTGCAGGTCAGAAGAAATTCAGCTGTTTCCGCAACCCTGAGCGTCCGGAAGATCCTGTTTTTGTCTCCAGGACGGTGGAGTTCATCATTCCTCAGCAAAGCCTTGGAATTCACGGGATCTGCATCAGGCTGGAGGAAAAAGGCATCAGATCGGACTATGTGGAGGCTATGAGCGTCGGCGTGACTTATATCTGAGGTGAAAAATGTATAATATACATTTTCATTACGTTGGAAGTCAAACTACAAAAACGAAAAAAGAAAATTAGAGAAGCTGAAACACATTTAAATTAGATCTCTGGGTATCTTCAGGCTCTGGTCTGGAAAAAAACCAGGCCAGTTTAATCTGAAGCGTAAAGAAAGCTGTTTGACTCAGAGAACAAACTCTATTTATTTTTGATCGTGATACGAATTCATGCAGGCTTTCAGTTTCTACTGAAAATATATGGGATAAATCTGCAACTAATCCATTCCCCTTTTTTGTTGTTCTGGGCATCCAGAAGTATTCAATCACCGAATTAGCTTGCAGATAACCTCTGAATTCTTTTGTATCTCCTTTCATCAGAGATACTATTTCTTCCTCATCATACACCGGACACACTCTGATATAAGATAGATGGCTTCCATTTTCTCTAAGTTCACAGTCACATTCAGTCGATAAAATCATAAACCTGGAATCCCCAGATTTTCTTATCACAGATCCTGTTTTGTCTGAATTGCTGCCTATCCATATAGGAGAAATATCTTTGAGAATATCTCCCATCAGAAAGCCTTCTGTGGGACTTTCTAAATAGAACTTTTCAGGATCATTAAAAATGTTATCCTGACTTTTGTCCTTAATTTTAAGGTTTTCTAACGAAATTTCTTTTCCTCGAAAATGTCTGAATATTTCTTTATACTGGTCATATTTATCTGGAATAGAAACTTTTTTACTTAACAAAATTTCTAGCAGGCCGTTCACTTACTTCCTCCGTTGTGACATCTTCAGTGTTTCTATCCCGGATTGCCTCTTTTAACTCTTTTGGTGCATGTATCAGCGAATCTGATAGTGCTGTAGATAAAGCCATGATGGAATCCATATATTCAGCAAAAGGCGATGAGTCTGGTATTTCATTCACAACTTTTCTAAGAGTGGCTTCTATTTCGACTCTTAGCTGAAGAAGCTCATGGTCATCAGGGACTTTAAGCAATGGAAATACTCTTGAAAACATACCCAGCTTATTCACTACCTGGTGAAATCTTTTTTCCATATTTTCAAATTGATCATAGTCAACAAGCACAGCTTTTTTGATGCCATTTATCTCAATGACCTGTGGGCCATTAACAAGATCCGCAAGTTTACTCCCTGAAAGCCCCTGTAACTGCTTAGAATTAATCGTACGGGTCTTCCGGCTCAGGAATGGTAACTCAGTAGAATTACTTAAGGTACTCATATTAAATCCTCTTGTTCTTTTCTCCGCTGGAAGTGTTCATTTCAAAACAGGCTGACACACCTTTTCTCCTGATCGGAAAATATACTTACCATTTCAAGTAAGATTGTAAGTAAAGATTCACTTAAAATCTACCAATTAATATTTAATATATTATTTCAGTCGATTACACTAAATGAAAAAAATTTAGAAAGATTCTGTCGCATCATGAGACTCAGGGGGAGAGAGCAGCAAGATTCCATGTGTCTGGCTTAATATCAGACATTTCCAGGATCTTTCCATAAAGTGTAATCTAAAACGACCGTTTAAGATGACACACACCCAGCCACAGCCCAACTCACGCCAGATCAGGGCCAGAGTGTAATCTTTACTTATTTCCTTTTTCTATATCATCTAAAACCCTGCCCTGATGGGATTTAGATTACAGAAGTACCAGAGGCCCTGTCTCAAGCAGACATGGACGAGCATCATCAAAACTCCTTGCCCACAATTCTGAAGAAACATCTTCCGGATAAATATTCTGAACATGACGCTCCTTAATACTTAATTTAAGTACTAAACGGCTACGGAATCCAAATTACTTTTTTGGATTACTATAGTTTCTCTCATAGCGTATTCTTTAAATTCTAAAAAGCACTTGATGATATGCCACTTAATTCTCTTCATCCACTAAATTTGATCATATCTCCTGGCAGGGTCCTGCTGATAAAAAGTGGTCAGCTGCTGATAGAGCTGCGGATGTTTTTTCTTGAACTTTAACGGACGGTCAAAAAAATACTCTGTGATGACAGCAAAAAACTCGGCCGGACTTGTCGCTGCATAATCATCAAAAAAATGTTTATGATCTCTTTCAATATCGTAAATCAGTTTTTTATATTCAAAACTCAGAATATTCGCCCAGCCCTGATATTGCGAACTCTTATCAAGAACAGGAGCACCATCTGATTGACCACTTTCCTGATCCAGCTGATGCGCGAATTCATGAAAAATAAGATTACGTGATGATCCTGTATGGCAAATATCCGCCCTGATAGCACTCCAGGACAAAACCAACGTGCCCCATGGCCATGATTCTCCAAGTCGCGCTTCCCGGGTGACGACACACACACCATTATGATCTCTCTTAACAGTAGCAATATAAGCTTCCGGATAAATCACAATAAGATCCAGTAATGGATAGTAATCTGTTTTCCGATGCAAAAGCAGAATACAGGCATAGGCGGCAATGATGAGTTTCACATGATCCGTAACAACAAAGCCAAGAGCTCCGCTAAACTCTTTCTCTGCCAGAAAAACTTTCATGTGATTGATCAGTTCTTCCTGATCTTCAGGCAATAGCTTATTAAAATACGGAACTTCATCCTGAAGCAGATCCCGCCAGAATGAAGGAGTCGGTGTAGTTTTCAGCCTCTCCCTGCGTCTTTTTTTCAGAAATGAAAACAAGGCAGTTCCTTTGTCACCGTATTTTTATCTTGACACAGAAAAATCAGAAAAATCCTCATCCCTGCGTCACTCTGTCTTCTGTTCTGTTTTTATTCTGCTTCAGATGCCTGATAAAGTTTATGCTCTTTTACAAACGAAATAATTTCCGGCATAATCGCAGTAGATGCGATATCCTGACCAGAAGAAATCCCATGTCTGACCTGAGTCGAACTGTCACCATTGCCATGGACAACAAAAACTTCCATAGGCTTTCCCATCAGTGTGTTCTTCCGGATTAAAGGTTCATCATTTTCATGTTCTGTTCTGGTCACCACAAACCACTCATCCACATCCAGTTTTCTATGATCCTCGGATGGCTTTGCAGCACGGTCACTACCAACGATGCCTATAATTCTGTGACCAGAAGACCTGAGCTGACAGACAAGATCCGGATAATCTTCTTTCGGCAATCTTATAAAACCCTTATCCTTCAAAGCAATCTGAAGCATCTGATAGCGGATCTCCCATGGCCGGCGATCCGGCTTTTCCGAAAAAAAACCTCTTTTGGCGACAACATAGACCTCCTGACATTTTCTCTCATGCGCAATTTCCATGACAGAAAAATGTCCCTTGTGAAGCGGATCAAATGATCCCGTATAAACACAGGCGACCTTAGAAGAAGGCTCTGAGGCAAAAAGAGAAGATTGCCAGAAATAAATAAGCACTGCGACTACATTCAGATAAATTTTCATATAGAACTCCATTTCATAAGACAATCAAAAAATCCGGCCATGTTATAACAAGGATTCGGAAGATGTTATATCCGATCTTCCATGAACACTTCCATGTCCTGGCATAGCTCTTTTCTCAGAAGCAAAAGATTTTCGGTTTCGTAATAATCACGATGCCTCTGTCCGGGATATAATTTTTCCATCATATCCAACACGCGATGGTCATCTGTAAAAATCAGATTACGAGATTCTCCGACACAAGCCATATTGATCACAGCCACATGATCTCTGAATTTGCGTTTAAATTCTTCAAAAAGCAGCTTCATTGAAAAGCCATAACGATCCCATGCTTCGATCTGTCCGATCGCACACAGCATCCCGGAAATACGGGTCAATTTTGTATCAAGAAAAAGATTTTCCAAAGGAGACATCTGAAAATCTTCCTGGCACTCTCTGAAAAATCCTTCACAAGCATCAGCTTTGAAAGGATAATACTCATTCAGAAACATAAAAGACTCATGATCCAGAGTCTGTGTCAGCCGCAGTTTAAGGCCTAGACTGTTCGATAAGATAGCTGTTCCCAGCAGTCTGGCTGTCATAAGGTCCGGTTCGATCTTATGATCCATAAATCGTCTGGTCACCAGACTTGCACAGGCAGCAACAGGCCGGATATCAGAAAAAACACCTGCCCTCTGCTGCCAGAACTCCGTAAAGCCAAAGTGATGATCAATCACTTCCAGAATCTGTTTCTGATTAACAAGCGGATCAAAAAAATCCGGATCAGACACATCACATACAATAAATTTACTTCTGTCATGAATGGGCTGAGTCTTCTTCCATGAAAGACCGGAAGATCTGAGCGAATCAGGAACTGTTGCATTTAACGGCGAGGAACTTACAAAAGCCGCATGATATCCCTGCTGCTGAAGATAATCCACCATACCAAAGCCACAAGCTAAAGCATCAATATCTAAATGCCCCCGGCCACTCGTCACCACATAGTCGCTATCATGATTATACACAGACATCAACCCCTCGCATCAACAGATGAGTACCTGACAGTATCAGCACCTCAGGGAAAGCTGCATATATTCTCCGAAATACACAAATATCTCAAGGAAAAAGCATAGCCAACACAGACTTTGCCTCCTACACACACAGCCAGATAGACGAAAGCCTGAAACTTCCTTCAAACAGCCATGGATCCTCCCCGGAAGATTCCGAAGCTATCGGAGATAAAGATCTTACCAGAGAGCAGCAAAAAACAGATTGAATCTGTCTCACATTCTGCATACAAGACTTATCCGGCAACAGCTTATGAAAGGAAAAAAAATGAAAACACGACTCTTTTTACTTTGTCAACTGACCATGTTTTTAAAGCCTGAAATGTCACTTTATGCAAAAGTCACACCATATGAAGCTTCTTCTCCTGTAATAATCAGGGAAGAAGGAAATGATACAATCATCCAGATAACAGGAAATAATCATCAGCAAAATTGGCAAAAAGATTTCATGGAGGCAATCCAGAAAGAAAAATATGAAGAGGCAGAACAGCTCCTTCAATCCAGCAATGCCGACATTAATGCTCAGAACAATATCGGTTGGACTGCAATGGACTGGTCTATATGGAAAGGGCGTGCATCTGCGGTTCGATTTCTTCTGGAGCATTATGCAGAAGTTCATCCTGATTTTCTCGAATATGCAGTAAAAAATAGCCATAATGAAGTTATAGAAGTTCTTATTGAAAGAAATTATGATATCAATGAACAAGACAGTAAGGGGAAGACGCTTCTGCATTGGTCTGTAGAAGATGGCAAGAGAGATCTCGTGCAATACCTTCTAGAAAGGGGAGCCGACCCGACACAGAAAGATCATCAGAACAAAAGCCCGATCGATATAGCTGTGCGAAAATTCAGACAAGAGATCCTCCATATGCTTCGCCAACCAACCGGAAACAGACCGTATCAACCCTGATAGCAATATGCCTGAGTTGCTCTATAGAGCACCCCATCTGATAAGCTCTTACTGGCTCAGCTTTTTACAGGAGCTACTGGTGGAGAACTCACCGTATTCTTAGCAGGCGCAGCCATCCTTTCAAGGGTGTTCAGCCACTGATCAACTTCTTCAGGTATTCTGGTCCCTCCTGACCCTGTGTATCCCAGTTTTACATTCTCCTCTATGGCTTCAAACGACTTTCTTGCCAGCTCTGAGTGAGGCAGAGTCCTGATCGAGGCTTCCCAAAAGTACTGAGATTCGCTGAGCCAGAAAGAGCTTCCCATCAGGTGTTCTGCTGTCCCCAGCAGGTAGTAAGCTTCTGCTCTGAACTGAGGCTGCAAACTATCATCGATTGCGAGAGTATGCAGACTTGCAGAAGCGGTCATCAACAGAACAAGCGATTGCATTGGAAAGACATCTTCAGATTCAACATTTCTGACTTTTCCAAGCAGCTCTTTCGCTTTCAAAAGAGAGGAGGGCGCTGAAAAATAACCCGAATCTTTCAGGATGTTCAGATCTTTTCTCCAGTTCCGGATAATTTCAACAGAGCTTTTATCAAGTTCTTTTTTCAGAAGTGTGTCGCAGACTTCCATAGCTTTTGTAAAATCATGATTTACCCGGATCATAATCCGAAAATAGTCTGTAATCACACCTTCGCTGACCAGTTCATCATAAGAATACTCAGGATCAGAGAGTATCTGATCAAACAAACGCACCGCCTGATCAAACTGCCGGGTTGCTGCCTTCAGTCTCGCCAGTTCATAAAGTCGTAAAGATTTTTCCAGATTTTCCGGAATCAAAGGTGTAGGAAAAGAATGCTTTGTTCCATATCGGGTATGACAGGAAAAGCAGTTCGCGACAAGATGTCTGACAATAAATCCGGATGCATCAAATTCGTTTTTCCGGAAAAAAGTCTCTGCCTGACTAAGATCTTTTTTCAGGGAGGTCCCGGAAAGCTGGAAGGCAACATCTCCACGGCCATGGTGTTCAATTCCTGATGCCGTAGCGACTGCCTGCTGAAATGAATTCAGAATTTCGTTACGTTCTTTTTGTACATCCGTCGCTTTATTCTCTGATCCTTTATCCTGCATCAGATAAATATAAATTTTCTGAAGACTGGAAAACATCTTGTTCATCAAAGGACGCAACTCATTCCCGGATGTTGTCTGTCCGGAATTCGCCAGACAGAACCCTGAAGGCACTCTTTCCAGACTTATGATCATCGCACCAAAGCAGACGATCAGAGCCAGACTCTTCCAGGATGGATGATATATCATATGTAAACCCCTTTTTTACTGCGGCTTCCAGATTCTAAGATCTTTTCTGATTATGTTATGAATTCAGTAAAATGTCCATGCACAGACATGAAATCTGCTATGATATCTTTTATAAAATTCTGAATCAGTCTATTGAGATGCTCTTCCGGATAAAATCAGATGAGACGAGAAAGGACCTGAAAAAAACTTGTCATAGCTTTTATAAAGAAGCATGGGATAATGCCCTGAGTGGGAGTATAAGCACAGGATTTATCAGGCCCATCGATTACTCACGAGAGGGGTATCAAAAAACCCACTCGTAATTTTATGCATCCGGAAGCCATTTTTTATGAATCTTTTTGATTTCTCCTGTTTTCCTGATGCGCTTGAGCCCCTGATTAATCATGGTTCGTAAGGCATCAGCATGAGGATACTTCTTTGAAATCAAAAGATGAAAAGGATCTTCTGCCCCATTAGGAAGGGGCGTTTCTCTCAGACGATTATCTTTAAAGAAATCCTGTCCGATCTCACGAAAACCACGAAAAGCTTCTTTTCTTGCAATCATAAATTTACATCGACTGCTTTTCACCATTTTAACGAGAGATCCATATGTTTTTGCTTCCTGATTGATCATTTCATTCTTAATCTCATCTGACATGCCTTCATAGTTATACCCATGAAGACCACAGACATTTCCGATTTTAAGGACATCAGCTAATGAGTTTTGTGGATTCACTCCTTTAGGAAAAGTATTGGTATCATAAAAAAGTGCCGGATGAATAATATAATGAGAGTCTGTATAAAGATAAATTTTGTCCCGCTCTGCATTAAAGGAAGAATCCAGAGCAATCTGATAAGATCCGGCCTTTGTATCTTTTAAACAGCGAGCCCATGGCGGAAGCGAATAATCCGTTTTCAACCCTTCATGCTTTAAAATTGTATCAATCACATCAATAGAATATCCAATCACATTTTTAGTCACCTTATCACCAGACCTCTTAAAAAAATGATAAGGAGGCCATTCCGCTCCATCACCACAAATTCTGATCGTTGTACCTTTCGGAATTTTAGCCAGGACAACAGAATTAATAAAAAATGAACATAAAACGTATAAAAGATACTTCACCTTCATAACTTATGCTCCAGTTGCCTTCATTGTTTTATCGCCTGTGAACCTGAGCTGATTTTAACTGATTTTCTGATACGAGTCTTTGTCCCCAGAAAGTCACTGTATAAGATAAAAAGATCAATCTACAACTAAAAACTATAAAAAATATAACCTTATCAGAAGATAACATAAGGCAATATCCTGAGCTTATCAGGGCATGCCTGGTGCTTCATCATCACTTCTTCTGTCACAAAAAAATAAAAAACATAATAATATCTATTATTATCAGACAAAATCATGAAAATGAGAAAGCCCATACATAAGATCTCTGGTGTCGGCAGAATATACCCTGTTCAGTTTTCTGAAAGAAGCCCCTGCTTATGTAAAGCTGTCGCAACAGGCATAGTTGCTTCCATTCCGGAAGAAAGGACAAAAACATTCATCACGGATGATGATTCCTGATCTTCAGCGACTAAAAACATGCCAGCTTCTGGAATAACAAAAGCTTCCGCCTTCCTGAGTTCTCCAGGCAGTGACCACATCTCTTTAAAAGAAAGAAAAGAATCTTCAGGAAGCAGGCTATTTAATCTGCTGATCCAGCCACAGCTTTGACTGAGAACCAAAAGAGATCCCTCTTTATCCACTCCAAGTTCACTCATATCGCAAGATTTTAATCTCTCTGGTAGCCTCCAGATCTTCAGAGGGAATAATCTGTTTTTTCTTTCCGGAATCGGAAAGACGGCTGTATCAGCAACCCAAAGCTCTTTATGATATCCCACAGAATCAGAACCTTCTGGACCGAATTCGATCAGTGCAGGATCACCACGCTCTTTAGCAACCAAAATATGCCCGTTCTTCAGCAGTAACAGGCCTTCTCCCATTGCATTTTTTAGTTTTTTCTGATGATGTTGACTTAAACGAGTTTTTTTGTCCTGACCAATGGAAAACGACTCCAGGCTGATCAGAGATGATATTTCCTGAGATTCAGGATCTATAACAAATATCGTGCCCAACTGTTCATGCAAAAGAAATGCTTTACGGCTGGCATCTGATGTCACAGCCTCCCATTGACTCGTTATAAATCTCAGGTGTTCCTGACAGCCCGTCACCTGAGTTCCTGAACATAATCCCCATGCTTCTGTCATCGATTGTGAAAAATCAATCAGACGATAATCCGTTAAAGACTGTCCATCCCAGTTCGCAATCCCCAGAATTCCGTGAGCATCTCCGATCAGATAAACCTGCCGCACCTTTCCCGTAGATTCCGGGAACATATACATGCCGGAAATTTCCCGAAGTGGAAAATTTTGTTTTCCAATAATACGGATCGGACTGCCTCCGCTTTCCTTCACATCATGGATACTTTTTTCTGTCAGAAAAGACAAAAGGAGAATGGCTCCGGAAAGAAGAAGCATCAGAAGTATTCTGACACGACGCGTTTCCAGTAAGGCAGAGGATTTCACAACTGATACCCCTTATACTCCAAGCCTGCCATTCGGATAAAAGACGCTGAGCTTCGACTCTGCATCTGTATGCCTCAGTTTTTCTGTAATCATAGCAAGACTATTTTTACGAAGATTCCCTACATTAAACACAAAAGATGTAATTCCGTCATAACTCCTGGAACTGACAAATTCATAATCAGAGCATCGGGCAGACGTCAGAATTTCCTCAATATCCCCGATCTTTGTCGATAACTTTGTATTGTAGGTCAGAACCGCAAAATTTTTACCATTAAGAGCAGCAGGAATCATATAATTCCGGAAAAAAGAATACACAATAAACAACAGGATCAAGCCTCCTCCTATCAAAGGCTTTGAAATCGCACAGGAGATAGAACATGCCAGAGCAATCACAATAAAGGAAATATCTTCGGCGCGCTTGACAGGAGAACGAAATCTGACAAAAGAAAGCGTTCCAAGCAATCCCACCGAAAGAGGCAGGCTAAACTGGACAACCCAGAATATTGTCATCAGAGTCGGAGTCAGAAGAACAAGACTCCGTGCCAGGCTGGCATCACGCGGCTCATTATCCCTGAAGTACAGGCTATACAGAAGATTGAGCATAATCCCATACAAAAGAGAAATCAGCAACATGATCACATAAGCCCATGACTGCGGCGAGGCAGGATCAAAATCCTGATTGCTTAAATGCTGTAAAAGAGATTCCATGACTTCCTCCTTTTGATCAGCTGACGATATCTTATGTCTGACTTAGTAATCTGATGCCAATCATAAATTTAGAAAATGATACCTGCTGTAACTTAAGTAAGCCAACAAAAGGCAACACAGGTCTTTCCTTTCTCGTTTTTAACTCCAGGACATGGTAAGGAAAGCACGCCCATGAGAGAGCTCTGGGCAGGCCATTGATCAAAGCAAAGACTTCTATATTCGTATCCAGAGTGATCCGTTCATCATAAGAGCGATAACGAAAGCGCTCGTAACAAACCCGAATGGAGGGGATGAGAAACCCCAGTTGTCTCGAGTTGCATATAATTCTGTCAAAAGCATCCGACTCTGCCTGAGCTTCCAGACTGTCCCATGCTGGTGCATGATCAGCCAGAGCCTGCACCGGAAAAATACTCTGTTTATATTTATCGACAGCAGAAAGATGCTTCATTTTCTGATGAATCTGGCGATAGTAGCCATCTCCATAACCCCTTATACGAAACTTAGCCTTTTCCGCATCTCCATTCTCACACTGAGACAGACAGGACTCATCACAGCTGTCATAATAAACAGAATCAACAATTCCGGAAGGATACGGATCGGACTCTCCCAGAAATTCTTCCAGAAGATCCCGGACCCGACTCAGATGTCCATGTGGAACGAGATATTTATATTCATAATAAGCAAAGGAGCTTGTCAGCTCTCCAGAGGCCCGGAGAGGATTCCGCTTCCGGAACAATTCTGGCAATCTGACGGTTATCAATGCGGCCCCCTTCTTACATCAGATCCACAGGCAGCTACATAAACAAAAACGATGGCATATAGAGAGTTAGTCTATACAAGAGCCGGGATTTTTCAATCTTTATCCGCAGAGCAGGAGACAGATCAGAGCCCGGGAAGATTCCGGGCTCTGATCTGTCAACAAAGATCTGATCCTCTGCAATTTTGCTAAACTATTTATCAGGTCAAAGACTCTGAACAATCGTCTTCATAAGACTATACCGGAAAGGATACTTATGCCCTCAACGCTATGCTTCATCATAAGTGCGATCCTCTTACTACCTCAGATAAGCTGCAAAGCATTCACCAGAAGAGAGGCTCCATTACAAAACATCCCCCCGGATCAGAAAACCAAAAGCAACACTCCCCCGGATTCAGAGGAGCTTCCTGAGCCACGCATTATGGCACGTGCAGTCGGTGGATCATCCGGTTTTGGACTTGCAAGTATGAATCTTGTTGTAGATCTGGAAAATGCCCATCATTGGGAATACTATATCTGTCAGCGTAACGCACCGGAAAACTGTAACCCAGCCCCTGCAAACCCAATGAAAGTATCCGCTCTGCATAAAATTGACAGTTATCCTCTTGTTCCTGAAGGCGACGTTTCTGTCTTTCTACGGGCCTGCCATGGCCCCAGACTGGCTTTTGCGACATGCTCTGAGTGGACAGAAATTCCTGCAACCATGCCGAAAAATGAACCTTCACAGCTGGCAAAAACATACATCGAACTCTCACAGGCTGTCGATGATGTGGGCCTGATGTGCCACAACTTATTCGATGCGATCGATAAATACAGAACCGCGATCCCATCTGCAAGCCAGAGTGTCTCAGCTGAATTTCATCAGATCATCGAAAATATTCACAGGCGTGGGGAAGCCTATTGCCTCGGGATATTCCAGAGCCAGATTACAATTGAAGAGGAAAACAGATCTCTCGAACTTACAGAATCTACAACAGAAGCTCCACAGACATCCGAGACAAAAGCACAGCAGATGAGTCCTGAGGAAGCGGAAAAACAGTACAGGGAGGAGATAGAAAAGTACCTGAATGCAAAAAAGAAGATGCATGATGCTGGCCTTGCTGTCCTTGCAGGAGGCGTTGGGCTTGGTATTCTTTCAGGAAGCGTACTCGTGTTTAAAGCACCATCCGGACGCCGTGGACAAGTTGCTCTGGCTTCCGCTCTCACATTCGGAAAGTGGCTCTTAGCACCAGCATTCCTTGTTTCAGCTCTTGCGATACTCGGCGAAAGTGAAAGTAAGGGTTCTCTCTCAGGAGAGTTCATCAGAGCCTGGGTCGGAGGTGATGTGATAAACTCTGCTTTTACGATGGCTAGCATAGATACAGGTTACTCAAAATCAGCGACCAAAGACAATAATATCTCGAAACCTCTGCGTAGAGGGGCCCATATCGGGCTGGCTGTAGGAGCTCTTGCAGTCCTTGCCGGAACCATCACCTTAATGCTAAAGCCCGGAAATGATCCTCGTAATCTCAAACTCACGACATCTCAGTCCGCAACAGAGCGTCTGCTTACAGCTGTAATCGAATTTGACCGTGCCAGTGAAGAAGTCCTGTCACGACAAGAACTCCTCTTCGGGCGCCTGATGCAACAAATGGAGACTTCTTCTCGTCTCAATCCTCCGATCCGGGAAAACAGATGAGACAGGAGAACTCAACGTAAGTCCAAAAAGCCTCTCTATATCTGATCAAACACTGTTATCGGAACAGAGGCTCTGAGTGAGCCTCCTCTTATGGCTCCAGGGATAAGATCTCCATGGCCAGACCTGCTTATGTGCACAAAAGGCAGCAACCAGCTGACCTGACTTAGCAGATGCACGAAGTCCCCAGAAAGCTCTGATCCGGTACTGACGGGATATAGAAGGAGGCTCCTGGCCACACCTTCTGACCCGAATATGACGACGCACAGATCCGGTGGATGTCTTCAAGAACAACTCCCCTCTGTCACTTCGGGTGAACATGATATCACGGTTACTGGATACTGTTTTTATCATACACTGTCAGCAGAATATGTGTGACTGAACAGCTCAGCAAGCATCTGTCTGGCCTCTGGCAACATAGACTCTTCCGGAGTGATGGTCGCCTGAACATGAGCATCATCGAAAGGCCGGGGGGAATCCGGAGCAAGGAGAGCACTGACAGCCCGGACCATCGCCTGCGCACACACTGAATTACTCTTCAGAACCTCCAGAACAGCATCAACCGAAACATCCTCTTCCGTTTCATGCCAGCAATCATAGTCTGTCGCCAGACCGAGCAGAGCATAAGACAGCCCAGCCTCCCGCGCCAGAGAAGCCTCCGGCATTGCCGTCATACCGATCACAGATGGATTCATCGCTGCCCGAAAATAGCGGGACTCAGCTCTGCTGCTAAAACGAGGGCCTTCAATGCAGATGTACGTCCCGCCATCATGGGCCGTGACAGGCTGTTCTCTCACAGCAGAAAGCAGCATATCTCTGAAGACAGAGCAAAACGGGTCAGCAAAAAGAGAATGCCCCGCGGCCCCGCGGCCATAAAACGTATGAGCCCGGATTCCCTTCGTCATATCAATCAACTGATCCGGAATGACCAGATCTCCTGGACGAATATCTTCCCGCATGATCCCCACAGCAGAAACCGCCAGAATATGGGTCGCTCCGAGAGATTTCAGAGCCGCTATATTCGCACGATATGGAACTTCAGAGGGAACAAGGTGATGCCCTCTGCCATGTCTCGGAAGAAAAAAAACTGTCCGTGCCCCGATCTGCCCTTCGACAATAACGTCTGATGGCTTTCCCCATACTGTTTCCAGCGGGTGCTCTGCGATAACCTTAAGGCCACTCATGCTATAGAGGCCAGATCCGCCAATAACACCCAACACAGATGGCTTGTCCACGGAATGCTCTCCCAAAATTTATGCTCCCTGCTCATGGCACCTTTTTAGTTTCTACCGTCTTTCTGCTCTGATTTTATGAACGAGAACCGAATTTCTTCAGCAGATCATCCATCGAGTAATGCTTGTCACGAGCAGATGGTGGTACAGGCCTCTGTCTACCGGAACGAGAACCCGCAGACTCTGGACGCTTCTGCTGGTTCTGACGCCCGCCACCCTGAAAACGGCCAGGCTGAGAGGCTGCGGCTGCCCTGCGTTCTGGCTGGGGAGAACTGCTCCTTCCCCTCTCTGGCCTTTGCTGACTCGTCGTCTGAGGCTGCCGACAGCTCAGACTGATCCGGCTTCGCTCTCTGTCAACATCCAGCACCCAGACATCCAGAACATCACCCACGGAAACAACTGTGGCCGGATCCCGGACAAAATTCTCAGACAGCTCACTCACATGGATCAGACCATCCTGATGAACACCAATATCAACAAAAGCACCAAAGTTCGTTACGTTCGAAACTGTCCCTTTAAGTTTCATCCCGTTCTTCAGATCTTTGATACTGGAAACATGATCGGAAAATGTAAGCCGCGATCCATCTTCCCGGGGATCGCGTCCCGGCCTCAGCAACTCCTGGGCAATATCCAGCAAGGTCGGCATCCCCACTTCCTCACTGACATAACGATCAAGAGGCAGGGAATTGACCAGCTCCTTCTTACCAAGAAGCTCATGGATGCCCATCTTCTGATCCTGTGCAATCCTTCCGACAATCTCATAGCGCTCCGGATGCACCGCAGAATTATCCAGAGGATTTTCTCCACCTGGAATGCGCAGAAAGCCAGCCGCCTGTTCAAACGCCTTCGGACCAAAGCCACTGACTTTTCTCAGCTCTCCTCTCGAACTGAACTTACCCATTTCATCCCTGTAATGAACGATATTCTTGGCAACAGCCGGCCCAATTCCGGAAACATAAGCAAGAAGCGTATGGGAGGCTGTATTCACATTGACGCCCACGCGGTTCACGCAACTTTCAACCGTTTCTCTGAGAGAGCCACTGAGCCTTGACACATTACAGTCATGCTGATACTGGCCAACACCAATTGAACGAGGATCAACCTTCACCAACTCTGCCAGCGGGTCCTGGAGACGCCGGGCAATACTGATCGTGCTTCTGATCGTAGGGTCAAGGTCCGGAAACTCCTCAATCGCAATGTCATCTGTGGAGTAGACGCTGGCACCGGCTTCATTTACCGTCACACGGCGAACATCCAGTTTGTTCTCTTTCACTGCCCGGACGACAAGGTCATTAACCTCTTTACTGCCTGTACCGTTCCCCACTGCAATCAGGTCCACCTTGTGATCCCTGATCATTGTCGCAAGCTCCTGCCGGGCCTCTGCTGAACGGGCAGAATCCGGATTATGCAGGTCAGGAGAAATCACTTTATGCGCGAGAAGCTTGCCGGTTTCTGAAACGACCGCAAGCTTTGAGCCAGTCCTGATACCAGGATCAATTCCCATGACAGTTTTACCTGGCAAAGGAGGCAACAGAAGCAGTTTTTCAAGATTATTCGAAAACACCTTGATAGCGTCGTCTTCTGCCCTGTTCTTCAGAAAGAGACGGATTTCCGTTTCTATAGCAGGCCCCAGAAGCCTTCTGTAAGCATGCTGGCAACAGCTCTGCATCCAGTCCCGCACCACATCAGTCGTTGCTTCCTGTCCAAGCACCGCCTGACCAAGGCGTTCCAGAATCTTATCTTTATCCACCTCGATACCAATCTTGAGAACCTTTTCAGCCTCTCCCCGACGAACCGCCATAATCCGGTGAGATGCAGCCGTCTTTACTGGCTCACGATAGTCAAAATAACTGGTATATTTTGCAGGGTTGACTTTTGAGGCTTTTTTCTTCGGTCCTTTTGCGCTGTCCTCAGAGAAAAGAGGGGACGCTTCCCATTTCTGAGAGCAGAGATAACCTGTTTCATAACTAAGATCTCTGGCTATCCCCTTAAAAGCAACATCTTCACTGATGCGCTCGGCAAAAATATCCGCAGCTCCCTGAAGAGCTTCTTCAGGCGTTTTGACGAGAAGGTCTTTCTCTTCTCCTCCATCTTCTTCTGATGACGACTCTGTACGAAGATAGTTCCCTGCCAGCTCCTGAAGGTTCATCAGCTCAGCCCGTCTGGCAAGTATCGCATCAAGTAACGCCTCCAGACCTTTTTCTCTGGCAATCTGTGCCCTTGTCCGCCTCCTGGGTTTATAAGGCAGATACAGATCTTCCAGCTCCTGCTTGCTCTGACATTTGTTGAACTGTTCCCGGATTTCAGGGAACCGGCCTTTTAGTTCTGGTTTTGTCATGCAATGCAGCTCAACAACCTTCAGATACCGACTCCGGCTGGCATTCAGCTCTGTAAAGTACTCATAGCGATCCCGGACCGCTCTCAGCTGAAGCTCATCCATCGAGCCGGTCATTTCTTTCCGGTAGCGGGCCACAAATGGAATGCTGCATTCCTCATCAAATAACAGAGTGACCGCATGCTCCACGTTGATAGCATTGAGCGACAATTCCGCTGCGATTTTATTGACCAATTCCCTCATAAGATTGCATCCGCCTGTCAGAGAGTAGGAAAATCAGGAGTTCCCATAAAGATTCAGTAAAGATCCGTAGCTGGAAAGAAATAACTCAGTTCTCGCCTGGCTGACTCGGCAGAGTCTGATCCATGCACACTGTTCTCTCCAATGCTGCGGGCATAAAGCTTACGGATGGTCCCTTCAGCAGCCTCAGCAGGATTTGTAGCACCCATAAGCTCCCGGTTTTTCATGACCGCACCCTCTCCTTTGAGCGCCATCAGAACAACAGGACCTGAGCACATAAAGTCTACCAGTTCACCAAAAAATGGCCGTGCTTTATGTTCTGCATAAAAGCCTTCTGCTTCACGTCGGGACAGTTGTGTCATTTTCATCGCAGCAACCTGAAGTCCATGCTCCTCAAAATGCGCAATGATCCTTCCCGTAAGATTTCTTTTGGTTGCATCCGGCTTAATGATAGAAAGTGTTGTCTCTGTCAATGCAGTACCCTCCTGCTGTCTGTTATAGTTTTCTTAGCTCTGTTTTTTTTCCTGCACAGGGACCATAGGAGACATGCACAGGACGTCCCCGAAAACCGCATACTACCGTTTTTCTGAGAATTGGCAAGCCAGCTTTTATGCTGTTATGACAACAGGTTCCGGATAAACACAAGGCTCAAAGCCGCAAAAAGACCTGCCAGCAAGTCATCCAGAAGGGTTCCGAATGCCGAATGGACCTTTTTATCGACCCATCCGATGGGACCTGGTTTGACAATGTCAAAAAAGCGGAAGAGCGCAAAAGCAGCCACGCTGATGCCAGCTGATGGAGGAAACCAGGACAACGCAACCATCTGGCCAAGCACCTCGTCGATGACAATGCTTTTGTCATCATGACAGTTCCATCTTTTCTCCGTAGCCCGGATACATAAAGTCGCCGCAAAGGATAAAACAACAAGAATCACAGCACACAACAAAGCCGCAGCCCCGGATAAAACTTCCTCTTTTCTCCCCATAATCGCGCTGCTGATGTAATAAAGTCCCCATGACAGAGGAATACCAGGCAAAGATCCCCACGTGCCCGGCGCAGGTTTGAGCAACCCCAGTCCGAACATAACAGAAATTTTATCCACCATCCGGGTTGTTGAGCGTTCAGGCATAAGTGTTCATATCCTTACTTTATCGTGCTCAGGAGGATGCCGTGATCAGGAGGATGCGGCATATTCTCCTTAACAGGGAGGACTCTTAATAGTCAGTTCTTATGAAAGACTCTTGTTTAACAAAGCGACTGATCAGCATCCTTAAAAAGGATTTATAGCGTAATTTTGCATGGTATGAGTATCCATCCTCGTCAGTGTAGGCTCCATGTAACTTGAAATTAAGGATCATTACATGGATTAGAAATATCAATTCGTCAGTCAGCGACGGCTGTAACTATATGGCAATCGAGAAAGTCTTGCAAACCATGATGAGTCGATATGGCACCATAAATGCTGATTGTCATTAGGTTAAAAATTAGTTGGCGGGAAATCACTGAGAAAAATTCGGATTCTCAATAAATCCACCTTGAATCTTACCATTACTTACTGGATAAGCTCCTATAATATCTGTTTTTTCCAAAAAA
The DNA here is from genome assembly GCA_020635195.1 of Deltaproteobacteria bacterium. Lineage (GTDB taxonomy): Bacteria > Bdellovibrionota_B > Oligoflexia > Oligoflexales > Bog-1112 > JACKAG01. The sequence goes on from JACKAG010000003.1 coordinate 157,399, forward strand.
AATCCTATACTAATTTCTTTTTCATGTTTGTATCCGTGATCTCCTATCAGCTTATTAAGATCGACGGCATTCTCAGAATTAGCTCTTATTTTCAGAAGAAATCCACTAGTTCCGGCAAAACTGATAGCAACATTCTGATCTAGTGAGGTGGATATGGCAGCAGAAGTTTGCGAACCCTGCGCAGAATGACGAGACAAATCGGTAATGAGAAACTCATCGATAATTATCTGAGGATCTGTTGTTTTAGCTCTGAATATTGCAGGTGAATCCAGACCATTTTCAAAGACCTGATCCAGTGCATCTTTATTTATTTTCATGCCTCTGAATACAATTGTATGGTGATCAACTTTAGCGGACAAAACAGAGACACTTTTACCTTTGTACGATAGCATATCTTTTGGAAAATTTGGTGTTTTTTTACTAATATAAAGAAACTCGTCGAGTTTAAGGGCCTCATCAGGGACAAAGCCTGATTCATTAATCTTATTTACTTTTTCAATAAATCTGCCCCTTTTAGTTGGTGACCAAGCCGGATCTGGTTCGACCATGAGTCGACCTTTAGCACTAAGGTTTAATCCGTCAGCTTTCCCGGAAAGATCAACTAATATAAGAACTTGCTCAGAATAGTTCCCGATTGTGGAAGTGACTAATTTCTTCTGGGCGATATCTGATCCAGGATCAACTACGATGCCCAATAACTTAATATTTAAAGGACGCATCTGATCATCATTATTTAAGAAAAATGCTCTCCCGACGGAAGGAGGTATTTCTGTCTGCTTTCTATCACTAATTGCAGACTCTGATAAAGTCTCTGTCATGGAAGGGGCAGATTGATCCGCATGATGCCCCCGCCTGAGACAGCCCGATATAAAAGATAAGAGAAGACAGATGCCAATAATTCTTATAGCATATTTCATCCTTTTTACCTTTTTCAAAACGAAGAGAGAGTATTGAAGAAATACTGAGCAAAGTCAGTTAAACTTGCGATCGGTAAGCCTTCTCTACATCACTCGGATGAAGAGAGCTCAATCTTAAGGCGTTTTGATAATCCCTCTGACAGCCGAGGGATCTCACGGGAGCCCTGGATACGGTGAAACCCAGACTCTAATTCCAAAGTAGCAGTGGTAAGCCAGCTCTGCTTATGCTAAGCAATTCCCGGAAACTATGAGGGGAAAGAATGATGTCGCCAACCTAATTTCGGTCAAAAATGAGGTTAATGGCGATCGGCACGCACTCCGCCATGGCAACGCTTGTTGAGCAAGCTCTCAATAGGGTGACAAGCGAACTCATATCCTTATTGCCTATGCACACTCGATGTATGGCTCTGGGTAATTTTGGCGGACAATTGCTGAAAAATTGTTACCCAGAGCTATAGTGCCCTGAAACAATCAAAGCCAGATCAGCTCCTGTCTGAACACTTTGCCCGGCATCTACCATCAGCTGCCGAAGCACTCCGGCATCGGGAGCACATATATTATTCTCCATCTTCATTGCCTCAATCACCATCAGGACCTGACCTGCCCTGAGTTCATCTCCCTGACTCGCGCAGACCCTGATAATCCGGCCTGTCATAGGGGAACGTATCGTCTGCCCCTGAGATCCGGAAGACTTTCTCCTGAAACCCTTATCTGGCCCTGCCAGAGAAAGCATAAATCTGAAACATGGAGGAGGACAAGCCACCAGTTCCATCCGAAAAGTATGTTCTGCGCCATGTATCCGGCCAAAATCATCAGGCCGGAAGCTGTGAATCGCTACAACCTTTTCATGAACCTGATCTTTTTTCCGGAGAAAAACAGATTTCAGTGCAGGTTCCCATCTGATCAGATAATTCTGTCCGTCAAGAACAACTTCTGTTTCGACACCACTCACCAGCGCCTGCCGGAAAGAGAGACGGAATTCCCGATGTTCAGTTCTGAGAAGCCAGGGTCCTGTCACAATACACCTCAGTTATTTCCGGAGCCATATTAATCAATAGCTCTGATGAGTTTGTTCCCTCAGAGCTGCATCCTTCCATGCTTCCCGCTCTCCCCCGATCCTGGCGTCTGGCCGTGTCAGCAAAGCCTCTCCTGAATGGTCGGCCATGACAGCCAGAGCAGCAATAGCCATAGCATCAGAATCCGGAAAGTGTCCGATATCTGACAGGCTATTTTTCAGAGAAGATTCCTCATTCTGACAAAAATGAGTATCAAAATGTCCTGAAATAAAGCGTTCATGACAAAGCAGGGCACTGTGAAAAGGGATGGTGGTTGTCAGACTTCCGAAATGGCATTCCGCAAGAGCCCTCTTCATCCGCCTGATTGCTTCATTTCTGCTTTCTGCGGAAACAATCAGCTTGGCGATCATAGAGTCATAGCCTGCTGGAATTTCATAGCCAGGATAAACAGCTGTATCTGTCCTGATCCCCGGCCCCTCGGCTAAAGTAACCTCTTCGGCCCTCCCCGGAACAGGCATAAAACCGGCAAAAGGATCTTCACAGTTAATTCGTGCTTCCATACTCCAGCCGCGGATACTGAGATCTGCCTGAGAAAATGCCAGAGGATGCCCCTGTGCAATCAGGATCTGCTCACGAATCAGGTCCTTGCCCGTAATCTGCTCCGTAACTGTATGTTCCACCTGAATTCTGGCATTCATCTCCATAAACCATGCCTGATCCGGAGCAGCACAGATGAATTCTACAGTGCCTGCACCTGTGTAAGCAGATGCCGCGGCAGCTTTCAGGGCAATCGCTCCCATAGACTCACGCTGAGCCTCGTTGAGGTAAGCTGAAGGGGCCTCTTCGAAAAGCTTCTGATGCCGACGCTGAATGCTACAGTCCCGTTCAAATAAATGAACCCCATGCCCCTCATGATCTCTGAGAATCTGCACTTCAATATGACGTGGATTTTCAATATATCGCTCACAGAACACCGCATCATTACCAAACCACGAGAGGGCTTCATGACGACATGCTCGCAGCGCTGGTTCCAGCTCCGCATCGCTACGGACAATACGCATCCCCCGGCCACCACCACCAGCTGCTGCTTTCAGAATCAGAGGATAAGCACAGTCTTTCGCCAGCTGACGGAGCTCTGCCACACTCTCCACTGGCCCTGGACTTCCGGGAACAACCGGTATACCCTGCGCCTGCATCAGCCTTCTGGCCTCAATCTTGTTACCCATCAGAGTCATAGACTCTGCAGACGGACCAATAAAAACCGCTCCACACTCTGTAACTGCCTGACAGAACTCAGGGCTTTCGGATAAAAAGCCATAGCCAGGATGAACGGCATCTGCCCCGGAAGCAACGATTGCCTCACAAATTGCAGGAATGTTCAGATACGTCTCTGCAACCGTCTGTCCCTTCAAAGGCCACGCATAGTCGGCATACCTGAGAGCCAGACCAAAACGATCATCCGGAGCATAAAGAAGAACACTCTCCAGCTCCAGCTCCCGTAATGTTCTGATGATACGCAGAGCGATTTCTCCCCGGTTGGGAATCAGCACTCTTCTGAAAGATTTATGACCAGAGCTGTCTTTTCTCATCATGCCGCATCCTTGTTCTGTAGCGGAGCTTTTTACAGTGGGATGTTGCCATGTTTCCGTTTCGGAACTGCCACCCGCTTACTCTGACAGGCCTTCAACCCCTGCAACAAAGCACGACGTGTTTCTCCGGGAAAGATCACCCCGTCAATAAATCCCTTTGAAGCTGCCTGATAGGGATTCGCAAACATTTCGGCATAACGCTCTGTCTGACGCAGACGCTCCGCATCCGGATCTGTGGCCTCGTTGATTTCCTTGCGGAAAATAATCTTGCAGGCTCCTGCAGCTCCCATAACAGCGATTTCTGCTCCTGGCCAGGCCAGATTCAGATCTCCTCCGATATGCCCTGAACTCATCACATCATAGGCCCCACCATAGGCCTTACGGAGAATCACAGTCAGCTTCGGCACCGTAGCCTCACAAAAACTATAGAGCAGCTTAGCTCCATGGCGGATAATCCCGCCTCGTTCCTGATCTGTCCCGGGTAGAAAACCGGGGACATCCACAAGTGTGATCAGAGGAATATTGAATGCATCACAAAAACGGACAAAGCGTGCACCTTTTACAGAAGCGTTCATATCCAGCACGCCCGCCATATGCTGCGGATTATTCGCAACAATCCCGACACTTTGGCCACCAAAACGGGCAAAACCAGTCAGCAGATTAGGAGCATATCCTGCCTTCAACTCAAAAAAACTTCCGGGGTCAACCAGGTTTTCTACGACAGTCCGGACATCGTAAGGAAGGTTTGGATTATCCGGGACCAGAGTTGACATGCGATCAGCCTGTTCCCGCAGTATCCGCAGGGTTTCCGGATTTCCGGACTGTTCAGGGCTTACGATTTCTGGTGCACGTTCGAGATTATTAGAAGGAAGATAAGACAGCAGTTTTCGAAGGTCCCACAGCGCCCCACTTTCATCAGGACAACGCAGATCACAGACCCCGCTGATCTGTTCATGAGTTCTGGCGCCACCGAGCTCGTCAAAACTGACATCCTCTCCTGTCACTTCCCGGATCACATCCGGCCCTGTGATAAACATATGACTGCTGTCATCCACCATCAGGATAAAATCGGTGATTGCCGGTGAATAAACAGCGCCTCCGGCACAGGGACCCATCACAAGCGATAACTGTGGAATCACCCCACTAGCCTGGACGTTCCGGTAAAAAATATCCGCATAACCGCCAAGACTCGCCACACCTTCGTGAATCCTTGCCCCCCCAGAATCATTCAGACCAATCAGGGGAGCTCCATTTTTAACCGCCATCTCCATGATCTTACACACTTTGCGAGCAAAGGCTGCCGAAAGACTTCCTCCGAACACCGTAAAATCCTGGGAGAACACATAGACCAGACGCCCTTCAATATATCCCCATCCGGTGATCACGCCATCACCTGGTATTTTATGTTTTTCCATACCGAAATCTGTGCAGTCATGGGTGACAAAAGCATCTGTCTCAAAGAAGGTCCCCTCATCAAGGAGAAGATTCAGACGCTCTCTTGCTGTTAGCTTACCCTTCTGGTGTTGGCGGGATATTTTATCCTCCCCACCACCTAAGAGAGCTCTTTTCCGTAGTTCAGTGAGTTTATCTGCTGCTGATTGTTGCACGCACCGATCCTTTCCTTGAGCTTCAGGCAAAAGTCACTTCAGCTGTCTTCCAGGGAAACCCTGCCAGATCGTCTCTGTAAACAATCTTTCCTTCAGTCTGTCCCAATGGGGATAAGGTGGAGGGGGAGTTTGTGATGTTTTACGAAGGCTCTGGCTGCTGATCGAAGCAGAGCGTCCACCTGCCCACAAGAGTTTTCCATTATTTGTGTCGATCAAAAACAGCTCTATCCTGGCATAGCGTTCTGCTATCCAGGCCCCCCGGTCATCGCTTACTCTTTCGACAGCTTCGCTGATCATAGGCATCAGAATTGCATCTGCATAATCCGTATGCCGACTAAAGCGATTAAGCCAGTCATGCCAGCCCACAGAGTTTTCGAGAACCACCTGATAAGCCTGAGGTCCATTCTCGCAGCTATGGCAGCGCTCGACTCCGGACTGCCATAACGCAGAAATCTCTTCTGTCATATCTTCTGCACCAGCTTTACTCAGGAAAGCCGCCACTAGGGCGGGAGTAAATCCTTTCATATAGGGCTGATTGCTGAAGCCTTCAATCACCCGCCGATCAAGATCATGACATAAGCCCTTCAGGTCTTCATCTGCAACATTAAAAGGGAACTGTCCTGAATAGCGTAATCCAGGAGGCATAACCCGGCAACTCAAAACAGCAATCCGTGCAGGAATATAGGCTTCAAAACCACGACGAATGCCATAATTTACTGAGGGATCTGTACTGACGCAGGAAACGATTCCAGCACTAAACAGACTCATACAGACCACCCACCAAAGCGGAATGGCTTTCTTTCTGATGTTCTTTTGTCTTTTCATTTTCTTCCACCTAAGTGATCCTGCTTCTTTGCGACTCAAAGATTATTAAACAGAGTAACGACTTTGGCAATTACAGAAGATCCTCCTCACAAAGACTGCAAAGCCAGACGTCTCTGACAAACTCTGCGGCTGCATTCCAGAGCTCCCGCTATCATTTCATCAAAAAAGCAAAATATATACCTAAATATTTGTAATTGTAGCAACAATCATGGTTATACTCAAGAAAATTAAGAATCCTATAAATTGATCCGAAAAGCTTGAGGCTTCCGATGATCATTGCCCAGGCTTTTTCAGGGAAATTCAGACGATGAAACTTCTAAAAGAACTCATGATTTTTACTGCTTTATTTTGCAAAGCCCACCCCCTGAGCTCAATGGATTATGCGGAACTACGGGAGTACGAGAAAACATCTCTGGTGATGACAGGCTCTCCTCTGTCTGCCCCCCTGAAAAATCAAATTATTGCCGGAAAAATGAACAAAGATCAGCTGATCCGTCAGCTATTGAAATCCGATCCATTCATCAAAAAAATGGCTTTGTTCTGGTCTTCCAGGATGGGGATGTCCGCCGCGGTTCGCCCATGGACTATGATGAAAAAAGGTGCCACACAAACTGCTTTCTATTATCTGTCTGAGTCAAAATCAGGCATACCCAATATCAATCTCCACAGAAAGACAGAGCCTACTGCTGCATTCATCAGAAACAGTATCGAAGCTATGAAAAACTATCAGGGCTATCTCTCTGTTGATCAGAAAACATGTAATGTCAGTATCAAAGATCAGGACGGTAATCAGAAAACAAGCCAGATGATCTGGCTAACCAGCCCAGACTTTGTCACAGACAAAGAGGATCTGGACCGGATTATAAAAACAGGAGAGTATCGCAAAGGAACCCCAAGCAAGATAGATCCCGGACTTTACAAAGAACTCAAAGATCTGCTTATGAAAATAGACCCCTCCTGTGATCAGATTGAACTCACAAGCAAAGCTTCTCCTTACTATGCCAAAGAAATCCCAAACGAAATTCGCATCGCAACCTTTCTTGCCAAAGATACAATATGTGGTAAAAACGGTGATAAATGCTGGTCAAAACGAGCTGTGTTTCCTACATTGCAGGCATCTGATCTCATGGAAGACAGCACCATGGAGCCAGGTTATATTATAGCCAAAACCATCGCAGATCAGTCCCCTTTTGAAGACATTCTAACCACCACTAAAACGATCTTAACCGGACGGTATGCCTACTACCTGCAACACTGGCAGCCTTTCTGGGACAATTATCCCGACGGTAAATACCAGGAAAATACGGAAGCAAGATGGATTCATCCATCTTGGGAAGATTCCTCTCTTTTCTGGGTAGAACGCGGACCGCAGGAAGCAGGTGTACTAACAACCATGGCCTGGTCTTTCCTGACCAACGGACGCAGGGCAAAAGCCAACAAAGCATATGAAACATTCGCCTGCCGTAGCTTTACCGTCCCTGAAGGCGCTGTTCCGGACCCATCCGATGCAAATCCGGATTTACGGGAACGACAATACTGCTCTTACTGTCACCGTACTCTTGAACCTATGGCTGCATTTTTCAACCGATGGCCAGCAACAGGCCGGGTCAATCACGAATTCTATCGTGACCAGGACATCAACGACACGGGAGAATTCAGGGGACAAAGAGGAAAGGGTGTCCGTGCATTTGCAGAAATTTTGTCAAAAACAGAGGATTTTAAGAACTGCTCCATCCAGCATGCCTTTAACTTTGTTTACGGAAGAGGTATGGGAAAAAGTGAAGCTGACGTTTATCTCCCAAAATACCGGGAAATCTACGAAAGCACACATTCACGACTGGATGAGGTGATCCGATCAATGCTTCTTGACAAGCTATTTACAGAATCACAGGAAGCAAAAAACACGACGCAGACAGACAATGCAGGAGATCTGTAATATGTTAAGGATACGGATGTCATTTTACATTTCCTTTTTTTTAATCGTAAGCTCCTGCAAACCTCTTCAGCCAGAAGAAAACAAAAGCCTGAAAAGCGAAGGTCAGCTACGCCCGGATGAGAGTCCTGACATGGACTATGTAGACGATCAAAAGGGTCCTGAAATCCCGGTAGAAGAACCCGTTTTTTCTGCTGGTCCACGAAGTCATCCGACAGCAATTGTCTTCATGACCATCCCCGATCCCGGACCGATGCCTGAAGATGGAAAGGCCCCACAGATAGCAACCGATCATCCGGACAACCCGATAGAATACAGTCAAAGTCTTGAACTGACCCAACTGCCAAGAGAAGCATCACAAACGAGATATCTTGACAGTAAATCTCTCAATCATATTTATAGCCGTGTTTTTTATCCGGAAGAAAAAGCAATTGAGACTTCCGATGGAACGGTAATATTCCGGACATGGCTTCCGGGATGCGCACAAGCAAAAACACCAACATATTGTCAAAGTCAGATATTTACTCTTGATGAAGCCAGTGCCATGAACACAACAGATCTGAATACAAACATTGCATCGTTCCGGGAAAATACGACGATCAATCTTGATTATCTTTACGCACTAAGATCTGCACTTGGAAGACAGTGTCGCCGCCTGAGCACAATAGAGTACAATGCCCAGCTGGCCGGAGAAGACAAAGATTATCTCTATATTCAGAGAGTCAATCAGCCAGAGCCGGACGATTTTGTAAATTTCATGAAGAGGCTTCTTGGAATTTATGGAAGTGATGTGTCTTTTAATTTTGATGCAAGTTATTATCACAAAGCATTTATCGAATACATCGAATCGAATAAAGATTCTGAAAATAAAAAATTAAATTACATTAATGCTTATACCGCGACATGCATTGCTCTTGGATCACACCCGTATATCATCATGTATTGATAATAAAGGTAAAGACAGATGAAACCCTGGAACCGAAGACAGCTCATTTCTCGCATTGCACAGTTAAGCGGCGGTATCCTGCTTAATCCAATGAATGCCAAATTATTATTTGCTGAAGAACAGTTATACCGACTTAATGGACGTAAGCCTTTTGTTCTCTACATTCATATGGGATCTTCCTGTGGTATCGCATCAGGACTGATTCAACCACTTAAAGCCGGAGAGTGGCCCATAGGTTTTTTCGATGCAGGCAAAGAGGGAGAATCCGTAAACCCTCTTTTAAATCATCACATCAAAGCAGAACAGTTTATTCTGCATCCATACAGCCAGCCTCTTGCAGAAATAGTTCAGGACTGTTTTCTGACAAACGGGACGGCTGTCAGCCTTGCCCACGTGACGGCTGCTCAGTTACAGATGACTGGCTCTACTCTTTCGGGTCTGACCCCTCAGTGGGCTGCCGGAGTTGCCCAAAACTGTAAAAATGAAGAACATAAAAATCCCATTCTTATCTCATCTGGTATAAAATCACCATCTGTGCCTGATCTTAATATGATCAATGCTACAAGTCTTTCCCAGTTTATGACCATCACCTCTGATCCAAAAGTTGTCCCGAAAGGTTTTGAAAGTACCTGGGAAGCGATGCTTCGGGAACATCAGATTCAGGCCATCGGATCTACCAAAATTATAGACTCTGAAAGACAAAAAATTCAAAATCTTATGAAAATTCTCAACGAAGGATTTCCCGAGTTTGACAGTCATAAAGAATCCATTAACTCATTAAAGGAAGCTCTTTCTGATACAAATTATGCGGACATCATTACCCAGAATCCGGATCACACCAACATTCAAATGGATGACAGGTTTAAAAATTATCTGATTCTTGCCGGATCTCTTGCAAAAACAGGGCTTGCATCCGGAATGACCATTCCTGACGGTTCACAGGATCTGCATAATGGCGGAGGAGATGTCGACACAGCCAGGTTTGCTGCTTCAAGGTGGGCTCTGATCAATCTTTTCTGGAAATGGATAAAAAAACAGGGCATGGATCAGGACATGTTGATCATTGTCTCTCACGAATTTGGAAGAGGAGCTTATAATCTTCGTTCCGTTGAAAAAAGTATTACAGATCAGAATGGGCAGACAAAAGAAATGACCGTCCACGGAAGAGATCATGGCCTGGGAATGGGGATCTTATTTATCAACAAAAATGTTCCCTCCGGAGCCCGCTTCGGAGCCGTTGCAGAAAATCTGACTCCGGTTCCCGGAACTGATTTCCTTGCCGGATATAATCCTTCAGCACAAGCTTTTACATCATCACAGCTGATAGGCTCCATGCTGATGCGCATTTATCCCGAACTATTCCCGACAGAACGAGATGTCCGCAAACACTGGCCTACTTTTGCGCCACTCACTCAACTGATCCGAGGCAACTAATGAAAAAGCCTGCATACTCCATACTGATTTTATTTTATCTGTTGCTTTCACTCGCAGGATGTCGAAACCCTGAAGAACAACAGAAAAAAATCAAAAAAATTCAGGAGAAAACACAGCAGATACAAACAGAAGATACATCAGAAACAAAAGAACATGATGAGGTACAAATACAGAAATCGGAAGATCGCTCTGCTGTTATATATGAAAGCTCAAATATTTCTGAAGTAAACGAACAAAAAACAGCTCTGAATCCTGAGAGTGCGACAATAAAAAAGATTCTTCCTCATTCTGTCATCATTCGAAGATCATTGATATTTAGTGCGATCTCTCTGGAGGCAGGCGAATGGGATCGGTTGGAACCAAATGAAGGCTCTCGCATTTTTCTAAATAGCAACAGAGATCTGAATCTGACAGATCATCTGGGGCATATCTTTACATTCCGCAAAGACGACGGTCATTTCGGTAGCCTTTATACACATCCGGAAGGATCAGAATATGATCGTTTTTACAATTTTTCGACAGACGGATGGATCGCATTTCAGGGGCCCGATTTTTCCTTTATGAATCCGAAAACATCAGCCCTTTCCCGTTATCGTTTACCCGAATCACTCGTTAATGCAGAGATTATCAGTCCATCTCCGGGATTTGTGTTTCTGAAAAGCTCTGAAAAGCAGGAGCCATACAGCCTGTCCTATGGAAAAAATGAGCCTGAAATCTTAGCAATGTTGCCGGCAGAGCAGAGTCTTTTGCATCTTGCACCCTGTGAGAGTGGTTGTGCTTACTGGGCTTTTGATGGAAAACAATTCTTCTACAGTACAGCTGAGAATGCACGATGGAAAGCATTTGATATCGCAGTGGTACTTCCGGAGGATTTTTCGCTTCAGAGCATGGCCGGAGCCGTTTCCATGAAAGAAACCGGCCAGATGGATAGCAGCCTGATTTACGCCCTGGATAAGAAGAGGCAACTATGGGAGCTAAAGACAGAAGAATACGAAGAAGCTGTCACACAAAAAGAAATTACATGGGACCATGTTCTGGCTATTGCCCGTGAATCCTGTATACCCTGCCATAGCTCAGATGGATTTGACCGCCCCGGGACATGGACAGGTCTGAAAAGCACGATCCTGAACAGAATTGATCCGTCAAACAAAGAAGAAGTCTTTGCCATGCCGACCTGGGATAGCGTTTATGGCCGTAATTTTTCAGATAACAACAGACAAGATATCATCACCTGGCTATCTGAGCAGGAATCTACAGAAGTAAAGATCAGCTCAGAAGCACAAACAACAGATAAAGATATTTCTGACAGTCTGCGACCTCTTGCAGAAAGCTACTGCCTGAACTGTCATCAGGATGGTCGCAAAGAGTCCTGGTGGAAAAAATCCAGAGACGATATCATCCGGCGAATTCAGTCAGGTAACATGCCAAAAGGGCTTAAAATACCAGAAGACAAAAAGGCAGAACTTCTGAATGCGATCCCATGATTTTAAAAAGATCAATGATAATGATGACAACCTATAACTAAACACAATATCTGCATCCACGACACAAAAAGATTATCGCATGTCATTTATAAAGCGCTCATCTTAAATGAGCCCATTAGTTCATGACTCTCCCGAAATTTCAGATCGCTCCACGAATGGCATCCATAACATTCAGAAACATAAGCAGCAGATAAGTCCCCAGTAAGATCAACCCTGTCTGCCGCTTCAGATGTTTTCCCGAAAGGGAAATTCCCACCCGGAAGATTCCGATCACAGCCAGCATAAAAGGAAAAGATCGGACAAAAAATTCAGGACCAACAGTCATTCCCTCCGGGTTCACCGCAACAGACGCACCTGCGACCAGGAAAATATTCAGAATGTCAGCCCCGATAATATTTCCCAGAGCAATACCACCATGCCCCTTTCTTACAGCAGCAATCGCCGTCACCAGCTCAGGAAGAGAGGTTCCGAAGGCAACAAGCGTTACAGCAACCACACTCTCAGAAATACTGAAGCGCTTCGCAAGCTCTGACGCTGTACTGATCAGAATATCAGAAGAGAACGCCAGAAATGCAAAAGACAGCAGCAGAAGAAACACAGAAAGCGAAAGGCCACCATGTCTGGGCAATGTGTGAGCTGCGGGCGCTACAGCTTTCTGCATCATGCCCCAGCGGATCTGTAAGCACAGCCAGCACAGCAGGCAAAAGAGGAGCAAATATCCTCCATATGCAGGAAGATGCCCCCCTTCTGTAAAAACCCGCAAAGGATCTGCAAATGGAACAGAAAGCACGACAAGAAAAAGTACCGCAAAAACCTGAATCCATCCCTGCCGGTTCACAACAGAGCGATCCAGAGGAAGGGGAGCAAGGCTGGCTGCCAGACCCAGAATCAGACCCGTATCACAAATCACAGAGCCTGCGGCATTACCCAGAGCAATACCAGGAGAACCCCGAAGAGCCGCAAGAACAGAAACCACAACCTCCGGGAGGGTGGTTCCAAAGCTGACAATCGTCGCCCCGACTATCACCGGTGGCAAATGCCACAAGGCAGCCATAACCATAGCCTGCTCCACCATGATATCAGCAGCTCTGGCAAGCACAGCAACAGAAATAAACAAGATCACAAACAGGGGCAGAGTTGGCATCGACATCAGATAAGCATGCATCAGTTCAGCCACAAACGGGTCTCCCCACAAGATAAAGCAAAAAAAGAAGAATATCCGACAGCCTGACAGATTTCATATTAAAATTCAGCCTGTTGTAGACGACAAACTTATACAACCACAAGACAGCTCCGAAGAGTTCATGATTCCAGCTTATTTCAGGCTGCATCAGATGACAACAGACAGCCAGAAAACAGAGTGCAAAATGTTTCAAAAACCTGTAAAAACTGGATGCAAAGTCCAGAGTGATCCACGACAGAAATCTGTCCATAGATATCACAGGAGACAAAGCTTCTGTTTTTTCCTTGGAATTCTCATCAGCAGCGCAGCTCAGGAATCATTAGCAAAAAACAGGACACAACCTGAGAAAATACAAAAATACATACAGATATCACCAGAAAAGTTAAAGCTCAGACTCAGAAATATTCCGGACAAAGAAAAGGTCCTCCGCTGCCACTTCAGCGATGACGCATCATCCTTTACTCTTCAGACCGTTTCTGACGTAGCAACAGAATTTTCAGGAAATAAGCTTCGCTATCACTACCGGACCTTTCGCCAAAAAGGGACCCGGAAAAAACTGATCAGACAAACAGCAGAACTAAATATGGAAGAAACTGTTTCTGAGCTTTTCCCGATAAAACAGTCAGAGCCTCTACACCCTGTTTTTTTTACATTCAGCCATGACAAGCAAAAAATTCTGATCTGCAAACAGAGAGATCCACAAAAATCACCAGAGATCGAACTCTGGAATCAGGAGCATCAGAGCCTCATCAGCTACACACGCAGCAACTTCCGGGATTGCAGCCTCCATGCTCAGCTTTCTCCTGACAGAAAAAGCATTGGCCTGAGCTCCGGAAAAGTCCCGGGTAGCCTGATCTGGGATCTCCGTTCAGGAGCTGTCCGCCCCCTTCATCCATCAGTGCAGGAACATATCTGCTATGGCTTTAGCGAAGATATGCAGCAGGGATTCTGTCGTTCCACGGACGGAACTCTGAAGGCTATAGAATTAAGCAGTGGCCATGTCATCTGGAAAGCAACCTGGCCGGAAAGTCTTCAACCAGCTTTTTACAAAGTCATCGCAAGAACCGTCAGCAATCTAAGCCAACAGCCACTACCTGCCATCTTTCACTCTCTTATCTTTCAGGGTCCTGATCAGGTCTATCTGAGCAAAAGGACAGAAAGTATTGATTCCTGGTATCGCGCAAATCTGCCAGGCAAGCCCGACCTCTTTATCCGCCATAGCCAGACAGACGGAGAATACATGCAACACAATCAATTTGTCCTTCCTCCCCAGGTTATTCCTGTCAACAGCCGATTTTTCCATCAGACGAGACAGATTATTGCTGAAGATTACAACCCGGAAAGAAAAGAGAAAGGAGAAAGCATGATGCTTCTCATTCAGCCGGAAAAAGGGATCATAAAAAGAATTCTGAGCCCCTGCACAGATTCATGGGACTATCTGCCAGCATCAGAGACTCTGTTTACCTGCGGTGTCTGTAAGGGGAGAAATGTATTCGGACAGATCACCCTGTCAGATCTGTCGCCCTCTCAGGCACCCTGATGCCCTGTCTGAGCATTCTGGCAGCATCAGAAGAGTCCGACAAAACAGCACCATCACTGTACCTGTGCAGATCAAGTTCACCTTCACTTTTAGCGACAACAACCGCAGCAAAGGCATCTCCGGTCACATTCATAGTCGTACTGATCATATCGATAATACGGTTAACCGCTGCGACAAGGCCCACAACCTCAAGAGGTAAACCGACTGAGCTGAGAATCATCGGAAGAACAACCAAACCCGCAGCAGGAACTCCGGCACAGCCAACGGCAGCAATCGTACAGGTGACCACAATGGTCAGCATATCCGCAATCGACAGTTCAATGCCGTACAGATTTGCCGTAAAGACCGCGATCACACCCATGTAAGTGGAAAGACCATCCATATTGACCGTGGCCCCAAGAGGCAGAACAAAGCCTGCAATGCTCTTGCTGACACCCAGCTTATGCTCTGCAACCTTCAGATTGACAGGAAGGGTCGCTGCGCTGCTGGTCGTACTAAAAGCGACCACCTGCGTCTCAATCATTTTCCGGAAAAAATGGAATGGATTCAGACGCATCAAACTCAGACCACTGCCGTAGATCAGGATAGCAACGGTCAGACAGCTCACGTAAATCACGCCTACCATCTCCATCAGCGCCCGGAGAATATCCAGCCCTTGTGTTCCTGCAACAGAAGCCATCAGAGCAAAGATCCCGTATGGAGCAAAACCCATAACAATATTGACCAGCTTAAAAATGACAGCTGATAATGAATGAAAAAAATCCTCGACAGGTCGCGCGGCATGTCCTGCAAGATTGATCGAAACACCGAAAAGGATAGCAAATACAATAATCTGAAGGATATTTCCCTCATAAAAGGAAGCTGTAATGTTGGAAGGGACCATACCAAGCAGCGTATCGACCAGATTAAATTCACCAGCAGTTCTGACCTCTGTCATTTGTGATTTCAGCGATGCCGGAAAGACTCCTTTTCCAGGGTTGAACACAACAGTCGACAGAAAAAGAGCAATTGCTGTGCCGGAGGCCATGGTCGAACAGTAAACTATAAAGGTTTTCAGTGCGACTCGTCCCATTCTGGCAGGATCACGCATAGCGAGAACCCCACAGACCAGAGAGACGAAAACAACCGGCGCCACCATCATCATAATGGCGTTGATAAACGCAGTCCCGAAAGGTTTAAGCACAGCAGCATTTGGTCCCAAGGCAAAGCCCACCACTACACCCAGGATCATGCCAATGATGATTTTCAGCCACGGCTGTAAGTTCATCCAGTAAATAAAAGGAGCTTTAACATATTTCATGGGCTTTCCTCTTTTCATATTATCCGCTTAAATTATCCTGTTCCGGCCCTGACCTGACCTTTCGTCAGTCTGAATCTTCCTGACACCCCTCCTGGTATCAGCTCACCTGATGATGCCTTCTCTGAATCCTGATCAGCGATAAAACCTCCTCTTCAGAGAAATTTTCCAGAGAAAAAGCAAAAAAACGCCACTTCACATCCGGAATTTGTGAAGTATTCACACTCTTCTCATGTTTTTCAAATAAACTGCTTTAAACCACCCTCATCTGCTTATTCCAGAAGTCTGGGTGGGTGCCGTGTCAGAGTCATCAGGCTGATAGGCCTGATTCACTAAGCACCGCCAGAGTAAACCTGTCTGAAAAGGTTTTACTCTTCATCACCAACCCGGATCAGGTTCGGGCAGGTGAATGAATGCTGATTTCCCGTCTTTCCGGTTCCAGCAATCGGCCAGGCAATACAGCAGGAGCCCGACATGAGTACCCTTTCTGATCAGGTACATCTCAAAAGAATATGAAAGTTTCGGACATTTGTCAAACGAGTGTTGTTTTTCTTTTTTATTACAGAATATTAACTGGGATAAATAGAAAGAAGCAAGACAGGGACACAAAACAAAATCATTGATTTTCAGTATCTTAAGACCAAACGCTGGATTCAGAAGCTCAAACACTGTAACTAATCGCAGGCATTCTTGCTTAAGCCTCACTGCAGGAAGCGGATCAACAGAGGAACGCCCTTAAGAGAGGAAAAACCATCTAAGCACATGAAATGCCTGGATCTTACCTATTAACACAGGGATCTTTGATGCAACAAAACACAGCTATTATCTCTGCCTTCGCCATTTACCTGCTGTCCATGATGGGTATCGGAGTCTATGCCTGGCTTCGGACCAGAAACCTGGCCGATTATATCCTTGGAGGCAGAAAGCTGGGGCCTGTCGTGACCGCTCTGAGCGCCGGCGCTTCTGATATGAGCGGATGGCTGATGCTGGGCCTCCCGGGGCTCTCCTATACTTCCGGACTGGGTTCCATCTGGATTGCATGCGGCCTTCTTGCCGGAACATGGGGAAACTGGCGGCTGATGGCCCGACGACTGAGGACCTTCAGTCTCCGTGCAGGTGATGCCCTGACTCTACCTGTCTATCTTGAAAACCGTTTTGACGACCGATCCCACCTCTTACGCGTGCTTTCAGCTCTGGTCATTCTGGTCTTTTTTACGATTTATACAGCATCGGGACTAATCGCCGGAGGAAAGCTCTTTGAGGAAGTCTTCGGACTTCCTTACGAAACCGCTGTGCTGATCGGCATGCTTTCCGTTGTCGTTTATACACTTTTTGGAGGATTTCTGGCTGTCTCCCTGACAGATGTGATTCAGGGCCTTCTGATGTCTCTGGCACTGCTTTTGGTCCCCATCTACAGTCTTTTCTTTCATGATAACGGCGGACTGTCTCATAGCTTTGAAATCATCAGATCAGCAGGAAACGGAACCTTTCTGAATATTTTTTCAGATAAAAGCGGCGCCCATTACAGCTGGATCGCTATTCTCTCTTTTCTTGGCTGGGGCCTGGGCTATATGGGTCAACCCCATATCCTGGCACGCTTTAAGGCCATACGGAATCCTGACGAAATCCCTGCCGCACGCAGGCTGGCCATCATATGGACGACATGCTGCCTGCTCGGAGCCATCGCTGTCGGTCTTTCCGGACTTGTCACATTATCCGCCACCCCGGATGATCCTGAAAGAGTCTTTATATTATTGGTCAACTCGATCTTTCACCCGATTCCAGCTGGCATCCTGCTGGCAGCTATCCTGGCTGCCATCATGAGCACAGCAGACTCTCAGCTCCTGGTCGCCTCGTCTGCTCTGACAGAAGATTTTTGCGGCATATTTATCCATAAAAAACTGAAGGCAAAAACACTTGTTCATCTTGGACGAATCTCTGTCATACTCATTTCCATGATATCAACCCTGCTTGCTCTCGGCCCGGAACGTGCAGTTCTGGATGTCACCGCCTTCGCCTGGGCAGGATTTGGAGCAGCCTTTGGACCTCCGCTACTTATCTCTCTTTACTGGCGCAAAATGAGTGCTGCCGGAGCTCTGGCAGGCATCCTGAGTGGGAGCATCACAGTTGTTGTCTGGCACTATATGGAGGGGGGAGTCTTCGGGCTCTATGAAATCATTCCTGGAACTGCAATCTCCGCACTTTCGGTGATTTTTGTCAGCCTCCTGACAAAAGCAGGACAGAAAGCCGAGCTCATTTTTGACCAGTCACTGGCAGACCTGCATCCACGCCAGCCTTTCTGATCAGAAAAGCCAGCTCACAGGCTGCGTCCTTCTTTTATTATTTATTCTTTCTGGTGCTGATGGAGTTTTTTGGTACTGATAAAGGTATTCGCAACCAGAGCAATATAAGTTGCAAACAGCACTGTCCCGACAACCATCAGAGTAATGCCAGTGATTCTACCCCAGAATGTGACAGGAACAATGTCACCAAAACCAACTGTTGTCACGGTGGTAAAAGCCCACCAGATCGCATCCATAGGCTCATCCACTGCCGGATTAACCCCGAACTCAGCCTGCCAGAACAGCCATGCAAATAATGCTACGACAAAATTTCCGATAATCGCAAGAATCACAAAATGATGATTCATGACAACGCCCTTAAATGTGCTATGCGTCGTTTTTGCAATCTTTCCGGCAATTTCCTTCATGAACCACCCTGCTCTATACTCTGTCTTGTTTTGTCTATTGTACTGTGTCCTGACAGCGCACGCAGCATGCAAAGAAATTCCTGCTCTCTTCCCTCTGTCACAATAAAAGAAAATCCATATTTTTTTATATCAAACAGTTATGCTGACATAGCTTGACATTGTCAGAGGATCTCATTAAATGTTATTCCCTTGTGCTTTTGGCTTAGCCCCCATCTCTTACCGGGATGGGTCAACATAACCAGAACACATCCACAAACGCTCAGAAAATTAAAGCCAGGCAAGATCAGAAGCCAAGAGCAGGGAGCCCCCCCATTTATGATAACTGCCCGTTCATTCTACCAGATCTGGAAAGCCCCCGGAACCATCCTTGCCTTCGCAATTCTTGGTCTGTTGCTGGGATATTATAACCTGCCGATTGCCCATGATGCTGCGACTGTGATCTCAGATTTATTTGTCAACCTTCTGAAACTCCTCAGCCTTCCGATGATTTTTCTGTCTATCGTGTCAACGCTGGGAGGCATGAAAGATATGAAGCAGGCCCGTTCACTGGGAGGGCAGATTTTCAGTTATACCGCACTAACGACACTCCTTGCCGCGGCGGTTGCCATTGCCTGCTACCTGTTTCTTGATCCGGCAGGAAAAGCCAGCCTGGCTGGTCTGACAGAAACAGGCTCCCTACAAGCTCCACAAGGGCTCCCCCGTGAAAGCTACTGGAAACTCCTGATCCGCCATATCCCGGCAAATCTTTTGGACCCTTTTATCCGTCACGATGTCCTGGGCGTTCTTTTTCTGGCTCTTATGATCAGTGCCGCAACCCTTGGTCTCCCTGAAAAGCAAAAAAATACCCTCAACCATCTGTTCAGCTCCCTCTTTGCTCTGTTCTTAAGATTGGCTACGATCGTGATGACATTGGTTCCAATTGCCATCGCTGCCTTTACTTTTTTATTTGTCAGAGAACTGGACCATGATCAGGATCTGGATATCCGTGGGCTCATCACATATCTGCTCTGTATTGTCTCCGCCAACCTGATCCAGGCATGCCTTGTCTTACCCTCTATCCTGCTCTGGCATAAGATCAACCCCATCCGCCTGGTCAAAGCGATGTGGCCAGCTCTTACCATCGCTTTTTTTGGAAAGTCATCCTCAGCTGCGCTTCCTACCGTGATACAGTGTGCCGAGCTGCGTGCGAATATCAGCCGTTTCACAGCCAGCTTCAGTTTTCCGATCTGCGCAACCATCAATATGAATGCCTGTGCAGCTTTTATTATTATCTCAGTTCTCTTTGTTTCAGAAGTTCACGGAGCAACTCTGACAAGCGCTGACTATATAAGCTGGCTGATCGTCGGATCGATTGCAGCGGCTGGTAATGCAGCGGTTCCCATGGGCTGCTATTTTCTGGCGACCTCTCTCCTCGCAGCTCAGGGGACTCCTCTGACTATTATGGGTGCAATTCTGCCCTTCTACGCCTTGCTGGATATGCTGGAAACCGCAATTAACGTCTGGTCAGATTCCTGTGTCACAGCCATTGTCGACCAGAAACAACAGCGCCTACAGACTCTTTCTTATTCTTCCGAATCATCTCCACTCATCCCTTCCTGATCAGAATCATCTAAAGAACGAAATTCGCCGAATGAAACCTCACTCAGGACTTTTCATTTGGAAGGACTTCCCATTAGAATAGGGGGGTCATAGACTGGTCATGATTCATTATCAACCAAGTTGCCAAAACAGAGGGAGCGTATACCGTGAACAAGACTGAACTGACTGAGTGCATTGCCAACAAACTTGACATAAGCAAAGCTGACGCCGGTGAATTTCTGGACACTTTTATCTCCACAATTCAGGAAAATTTGCACGGAGGCGTGAAGATCTCAGGACTTGGCACCTTTGCTGCTCAGAAAAGAAATGCACGGGTTGCACGCAACCCACAGACAGGAGCTGAAATCCAGGTTCCGGCTAAATGGGTTCCTGTTTTCCGAGCAGGCAGCGCTCTTAAAGAAGCTGCAACCCAAAAAAAAGTACACTAACTTAACTCGTCTCAGAACAGATCACCTTTTTACTCTCTCCAGATTTCGCTCAGACGAATCCGGAACAGAGAGCACTGAGCGGCGCATCATCGATTTTCGCCGCTCTTCCTTTTTACATCCGGAAGTCAGAGGACAAACCTGAAAACTGACGGCAACACCCAGGCTTCCGACAGACTTTCGGGAGCGGAACCGGGCCCAGGATCGCAACCTGCTACGAAAGACCTCTATCTGTTGCTGCAATACCTTAACATCAGATTCCGACAGTAAAAAAGTTTCATGACTGAAAAGATCCTGCTCTGAAGATGCGGCCGCAAGCTCCATCCCCTCCGAGAGCAGTTGCCTTCTGAAATCATAATTTTGCTGCACCTTCTGTTGTTTGCCATGACTTTCAGGCAGACAAAACAGAAAATCTGCCGGAGAAGCTCCCAGAAGAGCCCTGCCTTGCAGAATGGCAAGACAGCTTAAAATAAGAGACTCGTCCAGTCTGATCCTCGATCTCCGGCTGATCCACAAAGGCTCTGCGACAAAATCAACACCATAATGCACAGCGAGAGCCATAATAATCGTACAGGTCCTCCATTCTGCTGCTGATAAGTCCTCCAGACACGGCTGTATCTGATAAAAACGTGCAGCACCAGAAAAATCCGCGGCCTGTTTGCCTTTCCCTTCAGAACTGAACTGATCCAGCTCATTGATAAAGCAAAAATACTCTCGTTCCTGCTCTCCCATCCTGAGCTGATCCATAATCTTTCCTGCACCTTTCGGGCCCAGGTTCTTTCTGCCTCTGATGATATCCGTAAGATGGGAAGGAGATGAAAAACCAAGGTCCCGGCAAAATTTCCTCATACTATAAGCAGGGTTTTTCTCCCTTCTGCTCATGTAAAGACTGTTAAGAAAGTCTTTACATGAAATATGTTCATACACATGTTCTGATGTTCTTGTCATATGCCACTCCTGAGCCTGCAAGTCCCGGAACAAACGTATGCCCATAATCGAACAGCACAGCCTCAAACTAAAGGGAGGCCAAAAAGACAAAAAAAATGCTTATATTACAAACAATAAGGCCAGACCACCGCGACAGGAAGCTCTCAGATATACCTTTCCCTACGGGATTTACCCATCTGACCAGTCCAGAATCACCTTTGACGCCTGCCCTTCCCTTAACAGTTCAAAGCCTCTCTCAAACTCTGAAACTGGAAAGCGATGCGTAATAACGGAGCTGATATCAAGGCCACTTTGTAAAAGCGCACTCATCTTGTACCAGGTCCCAAAGATTTCCCGGCCATAAATCCCTTTCATATGCAGCCCCTTAAAAACCGGCTCACTCCAGTCCATCGTCACCTCTTCTGGAAAAATACCCAGGACAGCAATTTTCCCACCATGATTCATGGCCGAAATCATCTGCCGAAAAGCGACAGGATGCCCGGACATCTCCAGACCAACACCAAAACCCTCTTCCATCTTCAGTGTATTCATAAGCTGAGTCAGGCTCTGTTGTGCAGGATTAGCAGCAAGCGTTGCCCCCATCTTTCTGGCAAGTTCGAGACGGACAGGATTCGGATCTGTCACCACGATATGGCGAGCCCCAGCGCGTCTGGCCACAGTAGCAGCCATCAGGCCCACAGGGCCAGCACCAGTAATCAGGACATCCTCACCCACCAGTGAAAAAGAAAGCGCCGTATGGACAGCATTACCAAAAGGATCAAAAATAGCTGCAATATCATCCGAAATATCATCCGGAATCCGGAAGATATTCGCAACAGGTACCGTCATATATTCCGCAAAAGCACCATGTCGGTGAATTCCGATACCAAGAGTATTACGACACAGGTGTCTCATGGACGAACGACAGTTATGACAGACAGAGCAGGTGATATGCCCTTCAGCAGAAACTCTATCCCCAGGCTCTATACCTGTCACCCCCGGCCCCAGATCTGCAACTTCACCAGAAAATTCATGACCGATAATCAGCGGAACCGGAATGGTCTTTCTGGCCCAGGCATCCCAGTTATAAATATGAAGATCTGTGCCACAAATCGCTGTTTTCCGGACACGAATCAGAACTTCTCCAGGGCCAGGGACCGGACGCAAAGATTCTTCCATCCAAAGCCCTGGCTTCTCCTGGCTTTTAACAAGGGATTTCATTTTTGATTTCATCGGGGGAGAACCTCCAGTCGCTTTCCGACTTTGATAAATGCGTCAATCGATCGCTCCAGATCCTCTTTACTATGCGCTGCGGACATCTGCGTTCGTATTCTCGCCTCCCCCCGTGGAACAACCGGATATGAAAAACCAATGACATAGACACCTTCTGCAAGCAGTTCGTCAGCAAAATTCTTCGCCAGGGCAGCATCTCCCAGCATAACAGGAATAATCGGATGCTCTCCCGGAACCAGCTTAAATCCGGCAGCACTCATCCCTGCTCTGAAATACTGACTGTTGGCTTTCAGCTTTGCCCGGATCTCTGCCCCGTTTTCTGCAATCTCTAATGCTTTGAGAGAAGCCGCAGCAATCACAGGAGCCAGTGTATTTGAAAAAAGATATGGTCTCGATCTCTGGCGAAGATAGCTGATGATTTCTTTTTTACCGGAAGTATAACCACCCGAAGCTCCCCCCAGAGCCTTCCCCAGGGTTCCGGTCAACAAGTCAACCCGGTCCATCACCCCACAATACTCATGCGTTCCACGCCCCTGTTCTCCGATAAAACCAACAGAATGAGAGTCATCCACCATCAGGAGAGCCTGATAGCGATCTGCCAGATCTGCAATAGCTCTGAGATCTGCAATGATGCCATCCATCGAAAACACACCATCTGTACAAATCATCTTAAAACGACAGTCTTTTGCTTCTCTGAGCCTGGATTCAAGTTCTTCAAGACTACCATTCTGGTATCGCAGGCGCTTCGCCCGGCACAGGCGCACACCATCAATAATGCTTGCATGATTGAGAGAGTCGCTGATCACAGCATCTTCCGGACCCAGCAGAGTTTCAAACAGACCACCATTTGCATCAAAGCAGGAACCATAAAGAATCGTATCTTCTGTTTTAAGAAAATCGCTGATCTTTGCTTCCAGCTCTTTATGGACTGTCTGCGTACCACAGATAAAACGAACCGAAGACATTCCAAATCCAAACTGATCCAGCGCTGCTCTGGCGGCTTCTTTCAGAGCAGGATGATTTGCCAGTCCAAGATAGTTATTGGAGCAAAGATTAATCAGTTGTCGACCTTCGCAAGACAGTATCGACTGCTGTGGACTCGTAATGATTCGCTCAGACTTATACAAACCATCATGCTTTAAAGATAAAGTCTCTTGTTTTATATGCTCAATAAAATCATTATTCATAACTGCTCCCGAA
This sequence comes from Deltaproteobacteria bacterium, assembly GCA_020635195.1. Classification (GTDB taxonomy): domain Bacteria; phylum Bdellovibrionota_B; class Oligoflexia; order Oligoflexales; family Bog-1112; genus JACKAG01. The sequence goes on from JACKAG010000003.1 coordinate 181,264, forward strand.
AAATCATCGGACAAAGGATCGGCGATTCAGAAGTCGCTGACCAGATAACGCATCGTCTATCGCATCACTAAAAATAATAAAAGCATCATCCACTTCTGTCAGAAGATAGCGTCTGACCAGTTCCAGTTTTCCGGAAGATCTTCTGCTGTTATTCAGAGTCTGAATCAGACCAGGAAAGCCATCCATACTGGAATCAAGTGTGACATGACGATAAAAATGTTCCGGCTGAACAAAGCTCAGTAAAACAGAAGCCATCCTGTACTCTTTCCTGTTTTTACAGAGAAGCCGGACAATGCTTTTCAGAACAGACCATGCAGCATGCTTAAAATGTTCATTTTCAAGGATACGACTGTTATCAAAAGCTTCTTTTTTTAGTTCTGGCTTGAGATTCCGGTATAATTGTCTGGTCTTCATAAAGCGTGATAAAAACTGACGAATATAAAGTTGTCGAGGTTTCATCAACAGAAGATTCTGATATTTCATCTCTTCACACCACAAAGATGGTTCCTGATGCGATGCATGAATCCTGGCATATTCCTGACAGATTCTGTCTGAGTCAGGCCCATTATCTCCAAACAAATCGTCAAAAGCTCCGGCTCCTAAGAGCAGAACAGAGTTAAATTCGACCTCGCCCATATAATATTTTGAAAAGACCGGATTAAAGACAATAAAATCTTCCGGGAAAAATGCACGATTTTGTCGAACAAGCTTTAGAAAATTATGACGATATGCCTGATTTAAAAAATATTTTGTTTTTATTCTTGCAAAAAGCCCTCCCCCTTCATCCAGCTGCGCCCGGACTTCTGACCATGATTTTTGTTTGTATTCAAAGTGTCTTAGTTGTCTGACTTCATGCTCCCTTTCATAGCCCAGTTCATGAACAAGCTCACCGCTAAGAAAATTCTTTCCCCTGACTTCTGTCCGCCCTCTCTCCCAGATAGCCTTTCTGATCCAGGGAATAGCCGCAGAAAATCTATGATTTCTCTGACGTACATACTTCGAATGCGTCAGACTAGAATGATATGGAACTTCCGGATGCTTATGATTGATGTTCTCCATTAAAAATGACCGGTCCTCTTTATTTTTGAGGTCAAATCTGAAAACCTTCTGACGGGAGGTACTGGATTTATATTCAGCTTTCAGGAGGGGATACCTTATAAAAACAGCCCTCATAAAAGCATCTGCAAAAACATTGATCCGTTTCAGATCTCCCCAGGAGGCAAGAAGCTGATCATCTTTTCCTTTCATCAGATGAATCCGGTTTGTCAGATATGCTTCAAAACCAGTTTCTGCTCCGATACTTGCAAAAAAATTTGCCTTTCCCTGAGCCAGTACAAACGCACCATTTCCAATATAAGAAGATCCTACCAGGATATCGCCGACTTCCATACCATCAATAATCTGCTGATTCAGATTTCTGAACAGATACTGACGACTTGCTCCTTCATTCTGGAGAAGCTTCGTCGCCTGAGCATAGTCTCTTACGGGACGTATTTTGATCATATCGGAACCAAAAACAAACTCTCCGCCCATTCCGGCAATATTCTGATCAAGCGGAATACCAAGGCCCCATAAAGCAATATCCGACCCAGCCCCAAGAGTCACCGCAAGCCTGAAAATATCCACAACCCAATAGGGATATTCATGTGATTCCGATGTCGGATTTTCAATGACAAAACGCATCGGAATAAACCAGTCAAGACCGAACTTAATCCCACTATAAAAACACTGATTTTTACAGAAAGGATTTCCGTTATTATCTTTGATCATGACATTGCTAAACTGAAAACTTTCCAGAAGATTTTTCTGAACCAGATGACCGGCCTGAAGGACAAGACCTGTTGTCAGAGCTTTATAAATTTCATTTTTATGACGCCCTTCTGTAGCTGTCCCGATCACAGAACCCCAGTCTCGTGGCCAGAACTCTCTGTCCTGAGAAAAAAGCGTCTGATCCGGATCATTCAGATAGCCTTTTTTGAACATCGCATCATAACCCGGAACTGCATAGTGTTTCGGATCATGAATCCGGCTCTCATCCCGGATCTGAAACCATTTTCCGTCAAATCCTCTGAATCTCTTGCCTGTCATTCCAAGAGCCCGACACAACTGATCTCGCCGACGAAGAAAAATATCTGTATAATACTCAGCAACAAGATCCGGATAGCCAGCATACATAAAAATGGACCTGATTTTATTTGCCGGAATCTGCGAAACCATCCTCATTAACCAACGGGCATCACTAAAACTCACCGTCTTAAGTGCAGGAAACGGAAATAAAGTGTAATAATTCAGCTTAAGTGATTTCAGCCTTCCATTCCGATGGTGGCGGACCTTTTTCACCAGATCTTTTTCAAAATTGTTTGGAAATCCAAATCCGAGAGCAATCCCCATATCTGAATTGGAATAGGCAAACTTAAAGTTCTCCTGTTCTGAAGAGTCTGACACAGGGATCATTTTAACCTTTGTATTATCATCTTTAACATCCGGATCCTGAATCAGAGCAAGGAAGAGTGCAAATGCGCGGAATTCTCTCTTCAGATTTTTTCCCAGCCCTGTCCTGATGAACAAACTAACGTTCCTGTCTGTTTTCAGATCAGATTTTTTTTCAAGAGAAACCCCTCGCATTTCTATATATTTCTTACCCTCTTCATCTTCTCTGATCTTTTCAAATGCAGAACGGATATTCCAGACATCCTGACCTCGGAATCTTTCGTTCAGCTCTCCAATCACCTTTTGATTAAGGTAGACATCAAACGAATCATAAGACTCGTAAGCCTCTTCCGGGAGATAAAGTCTCACTACCTTTTTGTAATAAGTCGGATCAATCGTAAATCCGAGCATAGCCGCAAGATTATTCACAGCTGGCTCTATATTGACCTCACTTGAAATAATCACACGTTCAATAGCAGAAGCGGGACTCAAAGGTGTCGGAGACCCGATTTTATCGGTCAGAAATTTCATCTTCCACTTTTGGTTATCACCATAAATCACATTAATTTTCGGCGTCGTTCCACGTGAGGATGATGAAGGAGAAAGGACAACCGATATTTCGGTATCAGGATTGTAAAGAGCCTGAATCTGCTCTTCCGTATGCCGCTGTTCCAGAGAACGGCGGCCAAGATCATGGTAGCTTTCAGGTTTCCATTCTGCCAGATTCCAGTGAGGTCTGCGCCAGAAACCGGAGTCCGGGGGATCAAAAACAGAGGTGTCCACACCACCCTTCTCCAGCCCGTCCAGCTGCTCTGGTGAAAACCAGTACTGATCAGGATAAGAGGACCGCATCCCCTCAGGGACCGGAATATTCGCAGCTTCTGTTCTGCCTGATCGGATCTCATGATGCTTCACAAAAGAGCGTCCGATCAGGGCCAGATATCTTGTCCTGGATGTTGCCCGGCCCCAGACAGGATCTTCTGCCCGCAGTGCTTCCCGAGCTTCATAGGCCGTAAAAAATTGTCCGACAAAACCCTGCGCCTCAGCACGATTGATCTGATCTAAACGGACCTGTTTCGCCAGAACTTTGGCTTTCTTCATAGAAGACACCGCAAGATGGCTTACCAGATAAGATTCCTGAGCCTTCCATTTTTTAAATAGTTTCTTAAGAGAATCGTCCTCTGCCTTGTGATGCCAGTCAATATCACGGCAAAAGCGGTGATCCTGCTTCAGCTTCTCCGGAAGTTTGCTACTGCAATATGCCAGGAAAGCCTCTTGCTGTATCGCTTCCACATCTCTGATGAACTGCTCTGCAAGCTCATCATCAAAAAATCCGCTTTCCGAAAAGTAGGAGGACAGAATCCCGGAAGGAGAACGCCTTTCGATTCCATCACGACCAGCCTGCATCACACTTTCTGCAAAAAACTCTCTGTAGCTGCGACCCTCTTTCACAGGACTCAGATAGCCGGGAAGATTTCGTACGTCATCAAAGCTTCCGAGAATATCAGCAGATAATTCTGAAAACAGGGCCAGGCAGAAAAGCCACAGAACAGAATAAATATAAAGCTTCTTCAGATTCATGCAGCCATCCGGTTACTCAAAGCTACCAGTCAGGCATCCGCTTATATTCGAAATAGTCTTCTGATTAAAAGTAATACCCTGAATGGAAAAAAGAGGCTACAGAAAGATTATGATGAAGAGACTGAAGAGCTGTCAGAAAATAAAGATTCCAGCATAGGTAAACTGATATCTTCCGGATGTTCACTGCCTTCCAGAATACGATCAGCAAGTTCTTTTTTGCCTTCCTGCAAATCTGAAATCTTATCTTCAATGGTTTTTCCTGCGATCATTCTGAAAACAGTTACGGGATTTTTCTGACCGATCCGGTATGCTCTGTCCATCGCCTGTGCCTCCGCAGCAGGATTCCACCATGGGTCCAGAATCATCACGACTTCTGCTCTGGTGAGATTCAGACCGGTCCCTCCTGCCTTCAGAGAAATCAGAAAAAAATCTGCCTCACCTGACTGAAATGCATCGGCCAGCACCTTTCGTTCTCCAACAGGAGTCGACCCCCTGAGCAACAAAACCGAATATCCCCGGGCAGTCAGCCCCTGTTTTAACAACTCCAGAAATGACGGGAACTGACTGAATACCAGAGTTTTTTTGTCAGATTGTCCCAGAAGTTCTGCCATACGGAAAAATTCTTTTTCCTTTGACGCCGGACCGCTCCAGTCTGGTTCCAGTAGGCGCGGATGGGAAACCAGCTGCCGGAGTTTTGTCAGCCAAGCCAGAGCGCGGATTTTACGCTTCGCCCCGCTCTCCTCTTCTTCTCCCGCACTCTTTAACTCAGCAATTGCCCGCATCCGGATCACATCGTAAAACTGACGTTCCTCCGGACTCAGATAAACACTCAACGTGCGAACAGACTTCGGAGGTAAATCTCTGAGACATTCCTGCTTGGTACGCCGCAGGACAAAAGGCCGGATCAGGGCTTTCAGGGCATCCAGAGAGCTCTGGCCCGTTTCCTCTCGCTTCCCATCTCCCCCCCATTGGCGGCAGAAGCTGTCATAACGGCCCAGAAGCCCGGGCGAAACCAGCTGAAAAAGACTCCACAAGTCTGACAGGCGATTTTCTACAGGGGTTCCGGACAAAGCCAGACAAAAGTCGACATCCAGACGACGAACTGCCATAAATGTTTTACTTTTATGATTTTTGAGCGCCTGAGCTTCATCCAGGACGAGCGTCCCCCAGCGACAGGACTCCGGTAAAGATCCACGGTGATGACGCAGCAATCCATAACTGGCAATGAGCACCGTTTCAGCAGGCAGAGGCCCTTCTTCGGGCAGGCTCAGGCCATATCCGTCTCTCAAAAGACGAGGTTGAAGCTGATCCGAAAACTTCAGAATTTCATCCCGCCAGTTATCACACAAAGAAGATGGGCAGAGAATAAGAGAGGGGCCTTGTGTGACCCTTTCACACAAAAGGCAGATCGTCTGAACCGTCTTTCCGAGGCCCATATCATCCGCTAAAATCGCTCCGGAGGCCCAGCGACTCAGGCGGGACAACCAGCGAAACCCCTCCCTCTGATATGGTCGAAACTCTGCTCTGAAAGATTCAGGAATCGCTGGCTCAAAGCTTTCAGCAGCCAAAAGCTTTGCTCTCAGCTGCTGAAAGGCAGAATCTCCGGAAAACTCAAGCCCTGCGATGGCTTCTCCTGTTAACTCTGACCAGTCCGGGCGATAGCCAGCACGCTCACCCTCGATCAGGTCCGCATCACAGACCTGCCCTGATAACCAGTGCAGACGCTGCCTGAGACTGTCACTCACACGAAACCAGCGATCATGGGATAGTTTGATAAAACGCTGTTCATTCCGGAAAGCGATAATCAGAGTTTTCAGATCCACATACTGGCCTGCAACCCACAAACCTCCGCCCATATCAAACCAGTCCGCTGACTTTCTGACATTCACCTGAAGCGGCCCTTCTTCATCTTCCGCCGCCTTCAGCCGGAAACGATCAGGCATAGCACAGGCCTCCGGCCACTCCAGATAGATCCTCTTTCGCTCCGGATGTGCTTCCAGCTCATCCAGCAGGGACAATGCCTCGTAATCTGACATCAGCCTGAGTTCATAAGCGGAGCGGATCAGCTCCTCACCGTCAGAGAGCGACTGAAGAATCTGCCGTGACTGCTCCACTTCCTCTCTAAGATTTCTCAAACAAAGGAGCGGAGGAAATTCGGAATAATCATAAAGTGAGGCATGTCCAGATCCCGGGCGAACATAAAAACGCTGATAGGAAGCACTGTTCAAAGGCCTGATCAGAAACTCAATATAAACCCCTTCCGGTTCCAGAGGGGTCAGACGAAAATAAAAATCACGCCCCCCCTCTCCATCACCCGGAGCTAAGGGTTTCTTCTGGTGAAGAGCTGAGCTCTGCCCCTCATGGATGGTGAGTCCGGCATAATCCCAGTCCGTCAGAGTTCCGCAATATTCGCGCCTCATTGCTGCCGGAAGCCATTCCCCAGCTGCACTTCCTTCATTTGCCGAAGCTGCTGTCAGAAGAGGGGCTAGCGGATCTGCTACATCCACCAGATAAAAGACCTTGCGGACAGAATCTACAGACAAAAGACCCGAAAATGTCGGAGCACCAGGCGAAATAAAATGATCTGCGGGAGCATGTAGGGCACGCGGATGAACCCGAAGGCCTTCGCCTTCGGGTTCAATGGCAAGCCTGAGACTATCTTTTTGTAGCTGGTAAACATGAAGATCACCTGAGAACGTCACAGGGATACCAGCCTCACAGAGTATCATCAGGTAGTCAGAAGAAGCTCCCGCTTCCTCCTGCCTGCTTTGTAACTGAGTCACAGCGATTCTCATCGCGGCCTGATCGCACCACCAAAGGGAGCTGTTCTGTAAAAAACGTTTCCAGCTGATTGCCTGAATCGCCGCAGAGGGGCGCCGGAGCGCCGGAACGAGAGAGAAATCATCCTGAAGCAGCCAGCAGAGCGTCTCCTGTGATTCCTTTTCAGCCAGACTGAGAGCGGTATCCCCTCCTCCACAGGACTGATAGGAGATATACAGCTCACGAAGTCTCAGCCAGAGAGGTTTTTGTTCCTCTGGCTTCCGGCATCGTTTCATTTCGCTGAGAAGATAGTGCTGCGCAAACCACATATGATGGCATCGCTGATCATCAAGATAGCGATCTTCCATGCAGCTACAGACAGTCAGAGCATAAGCATTCTCTTCAAAAAGAGGGAGAACCAGTCTCACCTGATAAGAACGCTGCTTTTCCATAAGACAGACTTTGATTTCATCCGCATCCCAGACAGCAGACTGGACAGCCTCAGCAGAAACTTTTTTCCCACGCCGGGATATCCCGACACTATACTCGGAATCGAGCTCCTTTTGCAGATGAAGACAGACAGCATCCAGCAGTTCCGGATGCTGTCCGATTCCCTGAACTCGGCTCTCCATCATACCTCCGGATGCAGCAAATAAAATTCCCCCTGAGATATCTGTGGGGACCTGTCAGACAGGACTGATAAATGACCTGGCTTTTTCCGGAAGTTCCTGGTAAGAGAATGCCCCTTCTTTCCAGTAGTCTGTTGACATCACCACATCATTAAAGAGGCGCTGAAACACAGCCTTACTAATCTGAAAAACGCCTGTACGATCAAGATGAATTTTAAAAGATTCTGTTTCGGATAAAGGTTCTATTTTGTGCTTATAAAAAGTAAGTTTGTCACAACTCCACTCAGCACCGATTCCATGTTTTGGAGTCGTTTTTACTTTTGACCGGCTTTTCGTCAATCGTGTCCGGCTTGTTCCTGTAGCAGAAGACTGAGCCCTCCGGCGCCCCATCGACGACGTTTTTTGCAAAGCCTGAACCTGCAAATCGGTCAGATATTCCGCGCAACGATCCATCCCGACAGAAAAAGATTCTTCAAATAATCCGGCTGGAACCGTCAGAGTGTTTCCCTTTGGATTAATCACGGTAATTTTTTGATCCGGACTGTCATCAAGCAGGACAAAGATCTGCCCTGAATTCAGATTCCGGACCGCCCGAAAGCGAGACAAAAGGGTCATAATGTTCTGATCCTCTGAAAATCGATCGCTGAAAAAAAGATCCGGCACCTGATCTCATGTCAGAAATGCCGGAATAACACAATTAAAAGTATCAGGGGCTGAGGTCGGCTCGACCTTTGCGAAGCTTGGTTTTAGGGAAGGCCCCTTTGTTGATGAAGGCAGCATCGGCAAGGACTGAGTCTGAAGCATCTTCCATATTCAGCCTGGAATCAGCACGAAATGCATCCTCCACAGCCAGACGGTCTGACATCATTGTTGCATAATCAAAAGAAGGTTTCTGCACTTCTGACGCAGGCTTCTGCTCTCTGGTAAGAAAATTTGTATTCTGAGCTTCAGCCGAAGGCTTCTGATATGGCGGCAGATGCTCCTTATGATCATGGTCGACAGCATTCATTCCGGAATTGTCCGAATCAGACAGATGCTCATGAAATTTTTCCTGCTTTTTCCGTCGATAGTAGGCTCTCTGATAGGCTCTCTGCTCTGGTGTCGTTTTAAACGACCTGGAACGGTGAGATTTTCCCTCTGCCTGAGCTTGTTTTTTCCGATGATAATATGCTCTGGCATAAGCTCGTTGCCTTTCTTTCTGTCGTTCTTCTTCAGAAAGATTTGCATATTCATCAGGATCAGCTTTTTCCAGACTCATCGCCAGAGCCTGGCGTGCCCTCTTTCGGATGGAATCCTGCAACACATCCATCGACGGACGCTTACGGTTCGAAGCGTCAGCACAAGCTTCTGCCGGATCAACTATATCGCCCAGCGCATCAATACCCTGCTCCTGCAAGTATTGTTGCAACTCCTCCAGTCCCTTCAGATCCACCCCTGCCATGGCAATCTGCATCTGGACAAAATCTTCGCGTTTTTTCCGGATTTCCTTATCAACAACAAACCTTAAAAGACGTTTATCCAGATTTTTTCCGAACTGCTGTAGGTAGGCAGTCCGGATGGAATCCAGAATTCTCCCCGACTGATATTCGCTCATAATTCATTCTTTCCCAATATCTGATCACAATAACATAACAATAATAACAATTAAGTACAGTAAGGTGTGCTCACGACCTGACACAGTTTCCCAGCAAAGGACCCCTGAAGAAATTAAAGAGCGATGAAAGATCATTCCTGATCATGATAATGAAAGACCTCAGGAAACAAAGACTAAAGGTGAAGACACAAAAATCTTCATACAAGAAACTGAATCACTGTACACTCACCCCCCTGATACTATAAAAATATAAGAAGGGCTATCAAAAAAATATTTTTCGTGAATTTTATAATTTTTCATACAAATTCAGGTGGGTTAAGAAGCTCAATCTTTCTTTTTATTTTAAGTAGATCATAATCTAAAACCCCCATTTCTCCACCCATCGAGCTCCTGCAAGAGAGATCAAACATCCCCCGGATGATAAAAAATAAACAGCATATGGCTATGAAACAAATCAACGCTTTGATCCTGCAAAAAAAAAACATATTTTATCGTCTTATTTTTTCCGCCAGTCCCCGTAAAAACTCCAGGTCTGGCGCTTATCTGTTTAGCCGGAGATTTTCTCATGAAAGCACAGCAAGCTACACACAGCTCCCTCCCGGGAGGGTCGGATAAGACATACCCGGCTAAAAAAAAAGAGATTCTGATCTTCTCTACCGGTGGGACCATTGATAAAATTTATAATGAAGCAACAGGAGAACTCGAAAATCAGGGCCCGATGATAGAAAATCACCTGCATAATCTTCTCCGCCTGCCTCACACATCCCTGCACCTGGTTCCGGTCATGAGTAAAGACTCTCTTTACATGACAGACGATGACCGGGATACGATTGCTGAAGCTCTCAAAAGCCATGCAACATCAGGGTTTCCTATGATCGTCCTCCACGGTACGGATACGATGGACCTGACAGCCAGATACTGCCAGAAAAAAATCACAGACCTTAAGGTCCCGATTATTCTGACCGGTGCCATGAAGCCCTTTGGCTTCCGCGACAGCGATGCTCTGCAAAACGTAACGGAAGCCCTGATCGCCTGCCAGCTTCTTGGGCCAGGAGTTTACATTTCATTTCACAGCAATATCATCCCGGCGGAGTGTGCCAGAAAAAACAAAATTCTGATGACATTTGAGAGAATTCCCCCTGATCAGGAATCCATCTGAGCATAAGCTTCCACAAACTGACACCCCCCTCTCTGAAGGCCGCTCTGCTGATTTCCTGTTGTTTTTATACTCCTGGCCTGTTATCCATGGCCAGACTGTCCTATCATACCTTTTTATATCAGACAGACAGGAACGTATCAGGGTGCATCAGAATTCCAGACATCACAAGATCCGGCCAGCAGCGATTGGCATGGCCATGTTCTCCATGTTTTTTGGTTCAGGAAACATCATCTTCCCGGTTCTTACAGGACAGATGACTCCGGACCAGTTCGCTCCGGCAATCACAGGCCTTTTGCTCACAGCAGTCCTGGTCCCCTTTCTGGGATTACTGGCCTTATCTCTCTTTGACGGCGATTACCTGCGCTTTTTCAGTCGCCTGGGACGAGCACCCGGCTGGCTGATTGTTCTGATGATTATGGGTCTGATCGGCCCATTTGCCGTTATTCCACGTTGTATTATCCTCTCTTACGGCAGTCTGAAAACCTTAAGTCAGGATCTGAACCTGACCGTATTCAGCGCCGCCAGCTGCCTGCTTATCTTTCTGTGTACCTTCAGGCAGCAGCGCATTCTCGACATCCTGGGTCTGGCTCTGACCCCGATCCTTCTCTTATCACTGGCTACTATCATCTGGCAGGGGCTGCTGGTCCCGGCTGATAGCAGTAGCTCGGACTACACATCCTGGGAAGCGCTCCTCTTTGGCCTGAGCGAGGGCTATAACACAATGGACTTATTTGCTTCTTTTATGTTTTCCAGCGTGGTCCTCTCGGGTATCCGCAAAAGCTCCCCCTCGATCACCTCAAAACCAGCCGAATTGTCAAAAGTTTATCTGAAGGCCAGCTTTACTGGCATGGGCCTTCTGGCTGCCATATATACCGGGATGTGTTATGTTGCTGGTCGCCACAGCAACGGACTCCAGGGAGTCTCTGCCGATCAGCTTCTGAGCCATTTAACCATGAAAATCCTTGGCCCTTATGCTGGTATCGTTGTCTGCTTAGCCGTCTCTCTGGCCTGCCTGACAACAGCAATTTCCCTCGCTCAGGTCTTTACCGAGTTTGTCAGCAGGGACGTTCTGAAAGAAAAGGTCAGCTACCCTCATGCTCTTATCGGAACTCTGGTCATTTCTTTTTGTATGTCCACACTTGAGTTTGCAGGTATCCAGGGAATTCTGGCCCCTATCCTGAAACTAACACTCCCAGCCCTGATGGTGCTGACGGGACTCAATCTGCTGCATCGTTTTTCAGGCTTTCGTTCTGTGAAAATTCCGGTCTTTATAACACTCTGTCTGACACTCCTCTGGAGAGTTTTTAATCCCTGAAAACACCAGATGGTCAGACGAAAGAGTTTCTGATGTGACTTACTTTGTCCTGATGATAAGGTCCAGATTGACTGGACTTCAAAATATCATTGTCAAAGCCACAGACCTCTTTGCAGGCTCTATCCAATCAGGCTTATTTCCTATATCCTGAATCATCATAACAGGATGGATCGCCATTCTGATGTCACACAATGCCATCATGATGTCCGCGCTCGCGACGGATCGGACAGAAAGGCTTCCTGATGCTCTCACTATCCGGGATCTGGACGAAGCAAAACGAGTCCATTTTCTCCATCATGAGCCGGGAAGCGCTCCGCCATCAGGCAATCAACCTTGCCCAGGGCTTCCCTGACTTTGACGGTCCCCCGGAAATCAAAGAAGCTGCCTGCTCCGCCATCCTCTCGGGGCACAACCAGTACGCGCCCTCCCCAGGACTGCCTGAGCTTCGCCACATGCTGGCAGAACAACAGCGTATCCGCTACGACATCAGCTGGAATCCTGAGAGCGAGGTCACCATCCTGAGCGGTGCCACTGAAGCCATCTTCTGCACGATTCAGGCTCTCTGCAACCCAAGAGATGAAATCATCAGTTTTGAACCATTCTATGATTCTTACCTTCCCTCAGCACTGGCCGCAGGAGCCACCCTCAGGACTCTCCCTCTCAGAGCTCCGGACTGGAGCTGGGAGCCCGAAGACCTGGACCGTATGATATCCCCATCCACCAGGGCTATCATTCTCAATACGCCCCATAATCCCACAGGCAAGGTCTTCAGCAGGCAGGAGCTGGAAATTCTGGCAGAACTCATCCGGAAACATCAGATCTGGCTGATCACAGATGAAGTCTATGAAAATCTGATCTACGACAACTGCCAGCATCATTCCCCCGCGACTCTGCCGGATATGCAGGAACGAACCATCACAATTTCTTCCACGTCAAAAACATACAGTTTTACAGGATGGAAAGTAGGTTATCTTTTTGCCAGACCACAGGTCAGTCGGGCAATACGGAACATCCATCAGAATACAGTCTTCTGTTCGGCCACTCCGCTTCAGAAAGCGTTTCTGGCCAGCCCTCCGCCGGAATCTCCTTACTATGCACAGCTGAAGGCAGATTATTGCAGACGAAGGGACCTGCTCCTCGGGATTCTGCAAGACTGCCATTTTAAGGCAACAGCACCCTCCGGAACCTATTTTATTGTTGCAGACTACTCTGCCATCAGTGATCTGAATGACGATGAGTTTGCCCTGTACTTAAGCAGAGAGGCCGGAGTCGCCTGCATTCCTCTGTCTCCTTTCAGCCTGAATCCTGAAAAAGCCAGACAACAAAGGCTGCTTCGCTTTGCTTTCTGCAAAAGTGAAAATACCCTGCATGCCGCAGGTGAACGCCTGCGCAAAAAAACGGCTCCAGGAACAGCATAGACCAATGAAACTCACAACGTTCCTTCTCCCCGGCACTTTCCCATACGCATGGTGCAAAGCTATACATTTTTACAGGCTACTAACTTTATGTCTCTGGATACTAAGCAACAGATCTTATGCCCTTACAGATGTTTCTGCAGACCTTCACCTTTCAGCTGGGCTGCATTATACAGAACAGCAGTCTGAACTCCCCGCGACCGGTAAAGCGAAAACAACCCTTCACAGCCGTCTGGCCTACCCGGAAACAGAGATCCTTATGAACAAAGAAATCCTGCGATCTTCCATATTATCCTTTGATATATCAGCCTGGTCTCAGCTGCGTAGAATCCCTGATCCTTCTGCATCAGACGCAGTCCCGGAAGCAAACAGCGGATTCTCCCTCAGCGGATGCATTCAGGGCGGAAGGTACACAGAAACAGGATTTTATGCTCTGACAGAGGACTACCGGACAAAACAGGAAACTTCGCCTGTTGCCGGAGAGCGTTGGATGCAGGTTTCTCTTCTGAGAATCTGGGCAGGATATCAGAGCCATCCAGTGCTGTTTTTCGCTCTGTTCTGTGATTTTTTTCAGCAATGGTATCCTGATGATCAGAAGCTGTCTATGCAGTCATGGAAGCAAGGCACAAAACTCCGCTACCAGAGTCCTGGTATACTGATGGAGCTTACACTTCCGCATGAGAGCAAAGTGAAGATCAGAATGGAAAAAGCAAGCCATCACTATCTTAACCCATGGGATGGCTATGATCGTCTGGCCACAACAGCAGACATAGAACTGGCCCCCTTATCCGGAGTTACAGTATCATTAAGGACAGCATACTATCAGGATCATTACCGGGAAATATACATGAGCGGATATCCTCCCTCTGAAGTTCAGCGCAAAGATATGGGTTTCCTGGCAGAGATCCGGGGCAGCTACACTCTGTCCCATGATCAGAAACTTACATTTTTCTTGAATGACAACAGAAATATCCAGAAACAACTGCCAGGAAAGAGCTATGTCATCCAGTCTGCTGGCGTTATGCTGACATGGTGCCCGATACAGGAGGAAGGCAAAGGGCCTTTATCCAGGAAGATCCGGCACAGACCTCAACCCCCGAAAAAAAAGAGCAGTTCAGTATGGCCTCAGATAAACAGCTACAAAGCCTGATTCAGCAGGCAATCACAGAAAAATTCTCTGTATTCCTGTCCTGTACAGAAGTCCCGGTCACCTTCGAGTCAAGAGTCGTCCGGATGGATGGAAAAACAATCAGCCTGCTGAACACAGTAACTCCTGATTTCATCAGACAAGTCAGCAAATCATCTTCCTTTTCTATCCAGATAGGAAATCAGAAAATTCTGACCGATCAAATCCTGACAGATGGAAAATACATCATGTTTCCAGTTCCGGAAGCATCCCCGGGAAAAAATCTGAGAACAGAAGAAAGGGTTCTTTTTTCTGATCCGGACACATGTTACTGCGAAATTCTTAATCCCGTCGACCAGCAAACCATTCTCAGAAAACCCATTCTCGACCTTTCCCGATCAGGAGTCTCTATCAGAAATGACAAAGAAACTCTTTTATTTACTCCCGGAATCATCTTCCAGAAAATTGATATTTATGTTAAAAATAAAAAAAATGACACTTTTAGCGGGAAAGTCGTATATCAGAGAAAACTCATCAATATAAAAGGATATGCATCTGTTCAGGTTGGACTAAAATTTATATAGCCAGCATCAGATCTTAAATGATGATCACTCAGGATGAACAGGAGTAAATCTTTGATTTCTTCAAAGCCCAAAACAGGCATCCCCAAACAAAACCGAATTTTCGTCAACAGATCTTTGAATTTTGGAAATATCAAGCTTGTTGGCTTTGATATGGATCATACACTTGCGCCATACAACAAAGAATCATTTGAATCCCTGTCATTCCAGAAAACACTCGAAAAATTCATTGAGGCTGGTTACCCACAGGAGCTTTCAACATTCACATACAAACATAATTTTTTAATTCGCGGTCTTATGGTCGACAAAGAAAGAGGAAATGTCCTCAAAGTTGATAGTCATAAATATGTAAAAGATGCTTATCATGGGTACAAGAGACTGACAAAAGAAGAGAGACAGACACTCTATAATCAGCCTGGATTTAATTCACAGAACTTTATAACAGTCGATACTTTTTTTGCTCTCAGTGAAGTGCAGTTATTTGTTGATCTGGTTCAGTACAACAGCGATAACCCCGGAAGAATCAGTAAATCGTTCTCTGAAATATACAAAGATCTCAGAAAATTTATCGATGCAAGCCACGCGGATGGCAGTATAAAAAATGAAGTTCTGCGTTTTCCGGAAAAATATCTGATGAAAGACAAGCACCTTGCCAGAACTCTGGTCCGCCTGATAGATTCAGGAAAAAGATTGTTTTTACTAACAAATTCTCAGTACGCCTATACACAGTCCATCATGAGTTACGTGCTCCATCAGGCTCATGAGGATTTTGACTCATGGCAGGATTACTGGGATTACATCATTGTTGGAGCAAGTAAACCAGGTTTTTTCACAGGAACACAGCCTTTTTTTGAGGTCCAGGAACACAGTGGCTTATTAAAAGTCCATTCAGGTTCCCTGACGAATGCTGCATTTTTTGGCGGAAATGCGCGTCTTTTTGAATCATTAACCGGATTCAGTGGTGATGAGATTCTCTATGTGGGAGATCATATTTACGGAGATATTATCCGATCTAAAGGAGTTCTCAACTGGAGAACTATGCTGATCATCAAAGAGCTTGAAGAAGAAATACCGAAAATTGAAAATTCCCTTTCCTATCTCCAGTCCATGGATGAAATCCTTGAAGATAAAGAAGCTCTGGATGAAGAGCTTCAGAAAATCCGATCTCTAAAAGCTGCAACACGAAGACAGTTACAGCGAGCCTATCAGACAGGAGATGAGAAAAAAATTCATAACCTGGAAACTTCCGATAATCGCCTTGAGGAGCGTCTGAATAACAACAAAAAATTATTAAAAACAATGGAAACAAGGATCAAAGATCTGATTGAAGAGCGGGAAAAAATGTTCCATCCAATCTGGGGAGAGCTGATGAAAGTTGGACTTGAGCGAAGCCGCTTTGCCCACCAGGTCTGCAACTATGCATGCCTTTACAGCTCAGGTGTTTCGAATTTAAGATATTATAGCCCTTATAAAAAATTCACCTCCCTCCTGGAAAAACTTCCTCACGAAATGCATGGTAAATAAGAAAAAAATATTATTTTCAATATTAATTATAAATATAAACAAAAAAATACATGTGATCATATCTTCAAAAAACACCAGAATTTTCCGATAGTTTTTCCAGACATCTTTGTCTGTCACACAGATTTCGCTGACAACAGATGCGCCAGACAGCATCATGGAGCCATATTTAGTGGGATACAGGCATCATAAAAAAACGATTTTTTTCAGGATGATGCTGTTCATATCATGCCTTCATTTTCAGACAATCACGGCCCAAAATTACTCTGTCGGCTATAAAGAATACAGCCTTGGAAATTTTGAGAAAGCAGAGAATGCCTTCCAGTTAGCTCTGAATAAAAGTGTCTCTCAGGCAGAAAAATCAAGAATCTACAAAATGCTCGGTATTTCACAATATATGCAGGGTAAAAGAGCCGCAGCAGAAGCCAGCTTCCAACAGGCAAAACAGCTGAACCCCTATGTCACGATCAGTAGCTCAGAAGTTCCGGACCAGAGTGTCATAAGCTTTTTTAACCGGATCAAAGCCCCTCTGCCACAAGGAGATATCGATGTCACACAAAAAACCAGTAAGTCCACAAATGAGGAGACGACCCTTAGCATATACGCAAATATAGCCGGAGCAAGTGTTTCAGTTGACGGCGTTCGGCTTGGCTCTCCCGGACGACCTCTTAGCGTCAACCCGGGAATCCATAAAGTCATGGTATCTGCCCGAGGATATGAGAGCGTCGTTCAGACTATAAATATCAGAGAAAACGTTGCCAATAACCTTTCTGTTCATCTGAAAAAAAACATAATAAAATCAGAAGACAAGACGCTGAAATCCGTAGATAATCAGGTCGAGAAACAAGAAAAAGGTTCTGACGACCTCACCAAAAAAAGCAAAGACCATCTCAAAAAAGAGCAGATTGCATCCGCATCTCCCAAAAAAACAGATCGTAAAGAACAAAGAAAGCAGACAAGAAAAAAGAATCCTGCCTATGATACTCCGGATAAGCCTGATCCACTGATGTATTTACTTCCCTTCGGAGCAGGACAATACCTGAACGGAGAAAATATGAAAGGCGCTTTTTTTTCTCTGATTCAGGCAGGATCACTGATTTACGGGATCTCTCAATATCTTGCTTCAGAAGCGCTACTGACAGAAACTAACGATGAAATTAAACGACTGGATCAGGAGCGTTCCCTGATCCAGGACCTCGACGAGTGGGATGCTCACCGCCAGAAAACTCAGATTTATCAACAAGATCAACAAAATAAACTGGATACCCTGTATGTTCAGCAGCTGATCAGTTTTTCCGTTTTCGGTATCAGCTGGGCTGGTAGTAGCCTTGACGCCTTCATTTTCTCAGAATTTTCATCCGACATCGCCACAACAGAGCTCACACCAGACAGATACAGCACAGTAATCAGCAGCTCCGAAACACAAAAGATTCCAAAATCATACAAATTCTCGCTGCACCCTTTTCCTCTTCCTCATCATGTAAAGAACAGTCCCTTGCTCCCCGGGCTTGCGTTCACTCTCCGTCTGGAACTAAAGTTCTGAATCAGGTTCATCAGCTCCGGAGCCTATTGCAACAGCCCATGCAGCAGATCGGACAGAGCATAACTCATTCCGGCAAAAGCAACAAATCGATCTGTCAAAAGCCTGCCTGTCAGGCTCCGGACAGCTTAAGGCTTGCTTTGTCTTCCTCCTACAGGTTAAAGAAAAGGCCCACGGGTTACAAACATCCGCGCACAGACATAGCGTTCTGTTGTTTACATGATGCAAACTGATCCGGCCACTTTTTCAGTAAGGAATATGCGGTGAAACATAAAGGAAGGCGTAAGCGCTTCAATCCTACGAAAAACCGTCGTGATGAACACAGGAATGACGATTCTGCTCACAGCAAGAAAAAAGAGCACAGACAAAACTCAGACTCAGACTCAGATCACCGCTCCCATCGTAAGAGTCTTAGCCGTTTGATCAAAGAGACATTCCGGCCCGTCAGAGAAAGCAGCCCTCATCACGCAAAAAAAATTGAATTAAAGGGAGCGGCAAAACAGACCAGAGAAAAACTGGAAAGCTGGTTTAAAGAAGCCAGGCAGATGCGAGATATGCAAAAGCACAGAGATTCCACACAAATCGTACTGGATGACTGGCAGGCTGAGGCCGTCCAGGCCCTTCTGGGAGGGGCCAATGTGGTTGTCGATGCCCCGACCACAGCAGGAAAAACGCAGGTCGTCGATTCGTTTATCTCCAGCGAAATTTTCAAAGTGGGTTTCCGTGCCTGCTATACATGTCCGGTCAAAAGCCTTTCAAATGATAAACTAAGAGAGTTCCGTGAAAAATATGGCCGGGATGCCGTTGGTATCGCAACGGGAGATATCAGGGAAAATCTTGATGCTCCCCTGGTCATTGCAACTCTCGAATCCTACCGCAATTCCCTGTTGGGAGCAGAACCGGATCTGGGTAGAAACCTGGTCATTTATGATGAGTACCACTTTATCCATGACGATGATCGGGGAAGCGCCTGGGAAGAAGCTCTGATCCTGACTCCGGCAAACTGTCAGATGCTCCTGCTCTCGGCTTCTTTGTCAAATGCAGGAGAATTTGCAGACTGGCTGGAACGTTTATCCAGGCGAGCCACAGTCCTGATTCAGGTAGAAAAGCGCCCCGTGCCACTGGCCAATATGGTCTGGTATCAGGATCAGTGGTATCTGGGAGAAAGCCTGCCCACTGCTGCTTTTCCGGAAAAAACTCCGGAATATCCCGAGCCTGTTCAGCCGCAAAATCTGATCCCCCGCCTTATGGCTCTGTCCGATATCGGCTTAACACCCTGTATCATCTACGCTGGAAAAAGACTCAGCTGTGAGGTCACAGCACAGGCTCTCACCCGAAGGTTACAGCCTCTGGACCCTGAGCAATCCTTCCAGATAGGAGAGCGGCTCAACCAGGCTCATAAAGAAAATAAAGTCCTGTCTTTTATGAGCCCTCATCTGAGGCGGATGATTCAAAGCTATGGCATTACCTATCATCATTCCGGACTGACTCCTCAGGTCCGGGTCGCCATTGAAACCCTGGTCAAAGATGGCCTGATCCGCTTCTGTGTCGCCACCATGGGGCTCAGCCTGGGGATCAATTTTTCTGTCCGTTCCACCGTCATCATGGATGCTGTACGGCCAGGGAGCCACGGTTTTACCGCTTACTCGCCCTCAGAAGTCCTCCAGATGACAGGACGGGCAGGAAGAAGAGGGCGTGACCCTGTTGGTTTCAGCTGCTGGCTGAACAGCGAATATATGGCAAGATTCAGTCATACAGCAAGAGAGCCCGGAGTCTCACGTCTGAAAAATGACCCGACCACATTTTTGGGGCTGATCAGTCGCGGCTTTAGTCCAGGGCGGGTCGAACAATTTTATCATAAGAGTTTTCGATACTTCCATTCCGGATCGGCACCCATGCAGCTGATCAGAAAATCCCGCATCCTTCGCAAGCTTGGAGCCCAGAGCCTTCCTTGCGAGTCTCCTGCCAAAGCTTATATTGGCCATAAAAACCTTGAAAATACAGAATGCTATGATTGCGACTTCAGAACAGGTTGTCACCAACTGCTTCAGCGCCAGAGCAGAAACCCTCTGGCGCGACTTCATCTGCACCTGCATCAGATCAGGGCTCTTAACTCAGAAGAAGCTCTGACCCCTTATGGTGAGCTGGCCAGGTTTTTCCCCCAGGCGGGCGGTCTGCTGCTTTCCAGTATGATTGATCACGAAGAGATTAACAGTCAGAATCTTCTTGCATCATGCCAGCTTATGGCGGCTCTATCTCTGGCCTGCTATAAGTACCCCTGCTCCCGAAGGCCGGATTATCGCCTGCCCTTTTCTCCTGCACTGATCGAAAAAGAGCTCCGGGTTTTTTATCCGCCAGAGCTCTTCCCGGACCTCTATGAACAACCTGGCAGAGGAAATCGGCGCCGGGCGCTGGGATTTCGGGAATTTAATCCAATGGGTGGCTATATCATCCTTCTGTGGTCTGACCCCGGCTGTAGCTGGCAAAAGCTGACCAGAATGGTCTGTACTGAGCAGTTTGGGGCAGGAGATGTCACCGGGCTGATTTACCGCACGGCATCATGGCTTCAGTCCATTATTCAGGCTCCATGCGGAGATCTCTCCCGGGCAGCGCGGGAAATGAGAGAAATTCTTCTACGAGAGCCTTTGCAGGTATCCCTATGAAAGTCTTCACCAGGATACATATATATCCATATGATTTTTAATTGTTTTACAGATCTGATAAAAAAATTGACACTTCTGTTAAATTTATCTTCAGATCTCCATATGTTTTTCATGAAAGAAACCCCCTATTGTGAATTGACAAAGAACAATACTTAAAGTACATAGAATCACGGAAGCAAGTTCGCACCATCGCAGACGAGACCCGGGCAACGGGTCAGGTGAGTTTCAAACCTCGCTCATTTTGCGGGTGTGTGTCCGGATGTATCCATATGGATATGAACAGAAATGGTCCGGTATTGCATCCATGATTTATCAGCTTTAAGCTCAGCCGCTGCATTTTACGTATTTACCTTCCCGTGTCTGTAAACTGCAAGTACTGACTTTTCCTTAAGATCACCACATTCAGACAAATCACCTTAGGCGGCAGGAGCTTGAAGTCCCCTCCGGGGGGCCATTATTTGGAAAAAAGAACTTCCACAACACAACTCCGGTCAATTTCAGGCGCAGAATCCCGATAGCTCTGATGATAAAAAACAGACGTATCAGGGAGGGCCGTTCTGGAACCTTGCATCAGACAAAGATCTGATCTGCATGATGGAAGCGCAGTAAGGCGCATCTTCCGCCTCGCTACATTCCTGTCAGGATTCTTCTTTTCCCTGGAAGCTCTCGCAGATGAGTATCCATACCTCTACCGCAGCGCTTACTTTTTAGGCAGAGGCGACACCGGCATCGCAACAGCAGATAATGAAGATGCCATTTTTTATAATCCTGCGGGCCTGGCATCCGGTAAAGGAATCTACAAAAAAATCGTTCTGGCCTCACCCATGCTGGAAATTTCCCAGGACACCCGCGATGTGATCCGCAAGGTCCAGATTCAGGCAGAAGATCCGACGGAAACCCTGCGACAGCATGAAGGTAAAGCCCAGCATGTCGGGGCCAATACATTTACGGGGATTATTCTGCGCAGGGCTGCAATCGGAGCCTTTGCCCACACATCGAACACTGCCCTCCTGTTCCGGGATCACGAAAACGGAGCTCTTGAAACACTCTATACCGAATCTCTGCTCGACGCCGGAATGACCTTTTCACTGGCCCAGGATTTTGGGAAATATTTTTCAGCAGGCCTGACCAGCAAAATTCTGAAACGCAATCGTGCTTATTTTCGTGCAAATGCAACAGAAGGCAGCGAATTACAAGCTCTGAATTCTGCGGATCAGATATCCATGACCGGAACAGGAGCCGGTGCGGATCTGGGCTTTATGTTTAATATGCAGGGAAAAATCAATCTGTCTTTCGGTCTGGTCGTCCATGATCTTGGAGACACCCGATTCATTCCTGATAAAGAAACCAGCCTGAGCAAAGAAGAGAGGCCGCTAAAAAACATTCCACAGACGATAAGCGCCGGGGTTTCGATAGAGCCTGGAACGAAATACAGCAAATTCAAACTGCTTGCTGACTTCAGAGATCTGAGCAACGCTTATGACATAAGCCCCTATAAGCGCCTCCACCTTGGAGCTGAGCTGACTCTCAGAGATGTCGTCGGTTTCACTACCGGCCTCAATCAGGGCTATCCCTCTTTCGGTGCATATGTAGATATAAGAGTCTTAAGAGTCGATGTCGGAGTCTATGGCGAAGAAGTTGGCAAATATGCAGGAAGCAGGCCAGACACCAGATTTTTCCTCAGAATCGCGGCAGGGATTTAGATGAAAACACACAGAACTCTGTATATCCGGATATTCCTGAGCAGTCTGCTATGCTCCGTCATCCTGTCCTGCGGAAAAAACAGCTTCCGCGATGCCGAAGCAGCTCCGCCCACTGAAGAAGCCAGCAAAGCGCTCGAAGAAGGAAATCCCGAAAAGGCCATTCGCATTCTCCTGGAGGATCTTGGTTCTTCTGTTGAGCACATCTATAACGGAATGTCTGCCATGACATCCAGCGAGATTTCCTCAGCCCTGCAAAGCGAGATTCTGAAGCTAAGCGGCACAAAAAAAACAGAATCCAGTAGCAGCCTTTCCATTCTGGCCAGCGCCCATGCTCAGAGCTTCGGCATTGATCCTCTCGATATTGCTCTGTCCCTGATCACATCGGGTAACGACGAATCATCCTCCGGTAGTAGCAATACAATCACCCTGCTTTATCCTGTGCTCCCGGATGCAACATCAGAGAATAAAGCTGGCCTGAGCCAGGCCATTGCAATTCTGAACGCCATCCCACAGGAAGAGCTGACAAAAGCAGATTTTTTTAAGCAATCCCTCTTTCTGACCGCAAACATGTCTCTGATCACCAAAACCTTTGATACCGATCCGGCAGATGGTGAGATCACCCTCAACGAACTTGGCAGCCTCGATGCCACAACAACAGACGAGCTTCTGACCCTGCTTGAAACAGCAATTGGTGCCATTGTCTCGACAGACCAGGAGGGAAACCTGGCACAAGCAACAGAACAGATCGCATCCATCCGCAGCAGTATTGAGAGCCAGGCAGGAGCGGATGACACGGAAAAACTAAAAGAATTTCTCAGTAATAACGCTTCCTCGATCGGAAATAACAGTGGAAGTACGCTGCCTTAAAAGCATGCTACGACCATAATTTTATATGCGAAATCATGCTTTAAATCAAAGAAAGGCCGCTGATATACAGAAAAAACAGGACAGAAGATTTAAGAACAAGAGCGGCACAGAGGACAGAAGACGAAAGCAGCAGCTCCTGCTTCATCCACCCTTCAGACACAAAGCCCGGTTTAAACCAGGATGATGTCCGGGTCCCCGAAACAGCGTCCATTCATCGATAGAGGACTTATCAGAAAAAACACAAAGACCTGAGTCGCCCCGCTCATCCCGGATGATCTCTCTCTGTCCTCCCAGAGACTGGCAGAGACGAAGAGCCGGATGGCCATGTCCGTCATATTCCTCATCATCTTTCCCGTCCCGCCCCCAGAACTTCTGCACGGCAAGGGGAACCTCAGATCCTGGATCATCTTTCGGAAAGTGCCAGCGATTATGATGATGAAACAAAGTCCATTCGCTGATCCTTCCCCCGGCCCGCTCCGGCTGCTCCTCCTCACCTGGAGTCTCATCAGAAAAGTGGCACAGTGCTATGGAACCGGAATCGTTCTTGTACTCTTCTGTTTTCCCTCCGAGATCAGAACATAAGCGAGAGGCCGGATTAGGTATGTTCAGAGACATCTTCTCAGATTTACCCTCTTTTTTTTCTGCTTTCTGTCCAGTGGACTGTCCTGCGTTCTGCCCGGACAAAAGAGGACTTTCTGCAAAAAGCTCTGCAGAAGTCAGCAAAGCGGCAGAGCAGAAACATAAAAGCATCTGATTCCGGATCATCATAGTCAACTCCTGTTATATCTGCATGACATGACACTCGGCCACATTAACATATCGTTTTACCAATAGCCACAGACACTGCGCTCCATAAGATCAGGAGGCCCACGACAGCTGCAATCTTCCGATCACACAGTCATTCTTTATCCTGCGTTGCGCTCTGCTTCAGAAATAAAGATGAAATACTGATCGTACTGTAAAACCAGATCCCGAGAAAACATAAGGACAGAGCAAACGCATACGGAACAAAGCCGGCAATGCTCCCTATCGCAGCAATCATACTATGCTGTATCAGCGAGCCCCCACCTTTTCCAAGGCGATCACCGACAACATCCACGGCTGATTTTCCCTGAGTCCTGAGAGAACCGGAAAGAGGGATAAACAGCATATCCTTGCCTGGTTCAAAAAAAGCCAGCCGGCAGGTTCTTGCTGTGATAAAATGCAGCGCACCAAGATAAACAGGCATCATACTGATCCAGTGAAACCCAGTTAAAAGAGTGCTCTCTCTTTTTATCAGGACACATGAGAAAAAAAGAACTGCCGTGATCATCAGTGCAGCTGGCGTAACAAGAGCTGCTTTTCGCCATCCGAATTTTACAGTAAAGCCTGAGCCCATTATAATCACCAGAAAAGATACGATACTCTGAAGGACTGTAATCAGGCCAAGAAATGAGCTGTATTCATTCATTTTTGAAAAAACCTGACGAAGTTCATACTTCCAGATAATTTCGACAAAGTTATAAACAAAGCCAAAGCACATCACCATGACGGCAATCCGGAATAAATAAGGAGAAGCAAAGATAGTTCGGATACTCATCAGAAAGGAAGTTTTCTGACTTTCATCCATTTTTTCCGTATGCTTCTGTGTCATCTGACTGAACTGATCAGAAGAAGAAATGATCCTCTGATAAAAGAAAATACCAAGAATAATACTAAAAATAAGGATGACAGACAGTATTTTAATCGTCACCATATAATCGAGTGAATGACTGCGCAGGCCGGAGGATATAAAAGAATTCAGAAGACCTCCGGCAATGGTCGCAATAGCAGTAGATAAATTCAGCGGAACATAAAAACGTTTTGCGACCGAAAGCCGGATGAGCCGGTTTGCAAAACCCCAGAACAACAAACCAAGGACGACATTCCCCCAGAGCTCTCCAGCCAGATAAAAAATAACAATTCTCCAGTGTATGAAAAGATCATCCAGAGAGGACCTGACATCAGGCACAGAGCTCTTCTCACAGCTCAGACCCACATCAGGATACATATAAAACGCAAAAACAAAGAAATACAAAGCATACAGAAGAAGGATGCCGTATAATAAAAATTTTTGTGGCAGATGCGCTGAAAGTTTTGCGTAGGTCAGAAAAAACAAAATAGCTCCGGGAATGGTCACCCAGAACTTCAGAAATGCCACAAAAGACGGGCCTACGTGCCCGACGACAAGTGTATCTTTGATATCATGTATGATGACATAATTAAGAGACAGGCACATCAGAAACGCTGACATCAGCCAGAAAAGTTTCATCTCATCGGGCCGGATTGGCCAGATACGTGACTTCTGCAAAGACGAGTGGTCCACCATCTGAATCATCCTGATTTGCGATTTAACTATGATCTAACGATGCTCCCGGATTCCCGTTTCCGGAGTCTTCCGGAACGTCAAAAGACCATATCATACGGATTTTGTCTACATGATTACTCCACAACCCCATCAATCCAGCCACTTCAGCACCAGATCTTTTGGGATCAAAAGAGAAAAACAGCTCTTTTTTAAAACCAGAGGGCTGGTGATTATTTAACATCTCGGGAAAATTAAACTTTTATAGAATTTTTTATAAAAATTCAATTTTTCTGAAAATCACACGAAAAACCAAAAGTCGATCTTTTCCTGCCAAAGGACTCAGGAGAGAGGGAGCTGATATGATAACCAACCTGTACTGGGCTCAACGCAACGGTGAAGATCATCTTAAATACGCACGGATACAGGACCCTCTGACAAAAGAAGTCAGACTGGCCGAGGCTCATGAGCTGGAAGATCCTGACAACGCAGAAGTCGGCGATGAACATCCATATAAAGTCAGCATCCTCAGCCGAAATCTGTCAGGGCAGGAGCAGACTCACAGCCCCGCTTATAAGAACATCCTGTGATACGGATTGTCAGGACCGTAAGCCGATCCCTTTTTGCAGCAATCTGAGACTGATCAGAAAGAAAAGCAGGATGAACACGGCCAGAACTACAGCGGAAAGCAATGGATCAACATCACTCACGCCAAGAAAGCCATAGCGGAAGCCGTTCACCATATAGAGAATTGGGTTGAGCCTGGACAAACCCTGCCAGAAAGGAGACAGCTGATCAGTCGAATAAAAAACACCACCAAGATAAGTTAAAGGTGTGAGCACAAACGTCGGAATAATACTGATATCATCAAATTTTTTGGCACAGATTCCATTGATCAGACCTGTCAGAGAAAAAAGAGAGGATGTCAGAAAAGAAAAAACCAGAAGATATCCGAAGTGATAAACACTCAGTTCCGTAAAAAATAAAGCGACGCCAAAAACAACAGCTCCCACAATAATACCGCGCCCGACTCCCCCAAGCGAATAGCCCAGAACAATCATATAATCCGGAGTCGGAGATACCAGAAGTTCTTCAACACTTTTCTGAAATTTTGTACTGAAAAAAGAAGAACAGACATTGATATAAGAATTTGTAATCACAGACATCATAATCAGGCCAGGAACGATAAACTGAATATAGCGAAACCCATGAATATCGCCGATCTGACTCCCGATCAGATTGCCAAAAATGACAAAATAAAGACTCATGGTAATCACAGGGGGAACGATCGTCTGAACCCAGATACGCAGGAACCGGCGAAACTCTTTAAAAAGAATAGTCTGTAATGCCGTCATCTGCTCAGCTAGATTCATCCTGTTTCTCCTGTATCAGGCTCAGAAAAAGCGACTCAATGCGATTCGACTTACTGCGCATACTACATACCTGAATCCCCAGCTGATTCAGTCGTTCAAACAACATATTAATCGTCATATCTTTTGGCAACTCTGCCTCCAGAGTCAGAGAATCCGCCTGATGAAAACGGATCATAGAATCCTCCGGAAGTGGAGGCGGAGGCTGCTTCAGGTCAAGGACAAAGCACTGCCTGTCCAGCGTACTCAAAAGCTCCTTCAGGCTTGTGTTGGTCAGGATCTTCCCTTTATCAATAATTGCAACATTACGGCAAAGTTCCTCGACCTCCTCCAGATAATGGGTGGTCAGAATAATCGTCGTTCCCTGGCGGTTAATCTCCCGGATAAAACCCCACATAGAATGGCGTATTTCCACATCCACTCCAGCGGTCGGCTCATCCAGAATCAGCAAACGTGGTCTGTGAACCATAGCTCTCGCAATCATCAACCTGCGCTTCATTCCACCAGACAGGTTGCGGGCTATTTCATCTTTCTTATTCCACAAACCCAGTGCCACAAGCAATTCCCGGGCATTGCTGCTAGCTTTCGATGGACTAATCCCATAATATCCAGCCTGCTGAATGACAATATCATAAACTTTTTCGAAAATGCTAAAATTGAATTCCTGCGGGACCAGGCCGATTGATTTTTTTACCTGCCCCGGATCTTCGTCGAGATCCGCTCCGAAGACACGGACATGGCCCGAGCTTTTATTGACCAGGCTCGATATAATACCAATCGCTGTTGACTTCCCAGCTCCGTTCGGGCCAAGTAAGGCAAAGAAATCGCCTTCCTGAATCGTAAAGCTGATACCATCCAGGGCAGTCAGCCTGTTTCCATAGACCTTCCGCAGTTCTTTTACAACAAGAGCATCCACATATGTCTCCCCAGATCCGGCAAAACCATTCTGTTTTTTCAGACAGCTACCCTACCTTGTTTACAATATAAACATAGTCAGGCTGATTGCAAGCCAGGCAGTTTTTTTTGTCAAATATTTTAATCGATTAAAAAATAATAAAAATTTTATCAAGTTCCTTCCAGATTTTCCGATAGAGTAATTAAGGATTTTCTGTTGCGGCTCCTGTCTCAGCCCTTTCTGAGCACCTACTGTACAATCGATAAAGCACATTCATATTTTTATACTCTGGACCTTAGAGGATCGAATGAAAAGACAGAGTGTTCTGGCTGCTTTTATTCTGTTTTATGTTGGAGATATGGTTCCTGTTGCTCACTCAAAACAGGACTTTCTTACCCCGGCAGCGTCTCAGGCTTACTTTGAACCGCTTGGTTTGCAGATCCGGGTGATGTCTGCAAACATCGGAAACAATACAGGAGAGGAAGACGCGACCTATGTCGCATGGCGCATGGAGTCCGCCTCTTATGAGCAGTATCTGGCCAGACGAATTCAGTCCATCAGACCTGATGTTATCGGCTTTCAGGAAGTTCTGAGTCAAAATGCCTGCGACGGAATCACCAATGCAGATGCCAGGCATACCTGCTTTTACAATAAAAATTCACATGCAGTCCGCCGTCTGGTCGGTCAGGATTACAGCATCATCTGTGACAACAGGACTCAGTGGGAATGCCTTGCTGTCCATGTTGACTTTGCCAGAATTGATGGGGTCAAAAAAGGAGGTATTAATATTCGTGGGGCAGAAACCCCAGGTCTTCCTGAAAAACCCTGCACATATGGCGTGAACTGTGATGAAACCCTATGCGATGAAGACAGCTCCGTTTCCGCGGTCACTTTATACATCGAAAACGACGAGCAGGAAGTTCCATTACGCCTGATCCACGCACATCCAAACGCTGGTGATTTTCAGGAATTTTATGTTGGCAGCCTGTGCAGAAGAGAGCAGGTTGGTCAGATTTTTATCGGATCAGCTGACAGCGCGCCACTGATGAAAGCAGAAATGCGGAACCTGGTGATTGGTGATTTCAACTATGACCCGTCCATCAGATTTTCAACCCTCGACCCCATGTTTTCTGAACACAGGCAATGGGACAGCTTTGTCGCAGGGATGAAAGAAGAAACAGGCGAAGGACCCAGACGCTTCTCAATACATAGCGCGAAAACTCCGGAAGGAAAACTACAGACCACCATTGCGGGACTCCTTACGTTTGATCACGTCTTATCTGACTTCGCGACGGGTAAGTGCGATGTGATGGGAGGAGGAGCCTTGGTCGGACTTGATGAAGGGTTTCAGTTTGATTCATACTCTGAAAAAAGCCGCCTCGATCATAGTACTGTCCTCTGTGATCTCTCCATCTGAATGCAAGCTTTCGCCAGCCCCCCGGAACAACAAGCCCTTGCCATGACAAAGCACGCAATGATACGGATATCAGCTTCTACTCTGTCAGCAGGGTACACCTGAAGACTTCTGACTCAGCTCACGACGGATATTAACTGTGATCAACAATATGCGGGTACTGGTAGGAATCAGCGGAGCTTCAGGCTCCATTTATGCAGAACGACTGATTGCGGAACTGGCCTCCCGCATCCCCAGAGTCTATGTCATCTTTACAAAGACAGGCCAACAGGTTTGCCGACATGAACTGACGATATCAGATGAGCGATTCTCGCTTCTCAGACTGCTAAAGCAAGAGCAGAACCCGGATCACGTCATCAGAGTCTTTTCTGATGAGGATCTCTTTGCCCCAGTCGCCAGTGGTTCCTCAGTCCCAACCCATATGGTCGTCCTTCCCTGTTCAATGGGCTGTCTGGCAAGAATCAGCTGTGGGATTTCTTCAGGTTTGCTGGAGCGGGCCGCAGATGTCATGCTCAAGCAAAAACGTCCTTTAATCGTCTGCCCAAGAGAAACCCCACTTAATACTATACATCTGCGCAATATGACTTCATTATCAGAAATGGGTGTTCATATTGTCCCTGCGATGCCAGCATTCTATCAGAAGCCCTCCGGCATCTCCGACCTGGTTGATTTTATGGTGGGGCGGATTCTGGAAATTCTGAACCTGGATCATCAGCTATACAGACCATGGAACCCAAGAATGCGTTGACTGTCTTCTTCTCTCAATGGAGAGTGGCATGGCTGACATCCTTCATGAATTACCTGATTTTCAGGACCTTGCGACTGCATTTGCCTTTCAAAGCTCCCATGATTTACAGCGTTCCTTATTTTTGTTTCGGAGCATGCAATATCCTTTTCTGATCCGGATGGGTGCTCCATGGATGACGCTTGCCATCAAAGCTCCCGGGGTTCTCAGGACTCTGATTAAAGATATGTTCTTCGCTCATTTCTTTGGAGGAGAAAGCCTTGAAGAAGCAGAACAGGTCTGTAAAAAATTAGCATCTTATCAGGTTGGCTCTGTGCTGGATTATGCAATTGAAGGAGGGCAATCTGACGCTGCTCTTGAACATACAGTCCAGGAGACTCTTGCTGCAATTCGCTTTGCTTCATCAGAAAGCGGGCGATTTGCCGTCTTTAAAGTCAGTGGCATCGCTCCCTCTGCCCTGCTGGAAAAACAATCCGCCGGACAGGCTCTGAGCACAGAGGAGCAGACTGAGTGGCGCAGGATAGAGGCCCGAATCGAAAGGCTCTGCCACGAGACTTCGCAATGCGGATCTTCTTTACTGATTGACGCAGAAGAATCCTGGATTCAGCCAGCAATTGACAGTCTGGCTGAAAAGAGCATGCGGAATTTTAATCAGAAAAAAACAGTCATCTACCACACCATCCAGATGTACCGCCACGATCGCCTTCACTACCTTGAGCGACTCATCCGCCAATCGGAAGAAGAAGGCTGGAAGCCCGGCATAAAACTGGTCCGGGGAGCTTATCTGGAAAAAGAAAGATTACGTGCTGTCAGGCTGGGTTATCCATCTCCTCTTTACCCGGACAAAGCATCAACCGACCACGCGTATGATCAGGCTCTGGAACATTGTCTGAATCACAGAAATCAGATGGCACTCTTCGCAGGGACCCACAATGAAGCATCATGTCTGAAACTATGTCAGATGATGATCCATCAGAAGATCCCTGCAGATGACAGACAGGTCATCTTTTCTCAGCTTATGGGAATGGGAGATCACCTCACGTTCAATCTGGCCAGAGCAGGGTTTCCTGTTGCCAAATATGTGCCTTACGGCCCACTCACAGAGTCGCTACCGTATCTGATGCGACGGGCTGAAGAAAACTCGTCCGTCCGTG
Organism: Deltaproteobacteria bacterium; assembly: GCA_020635195.1. GTDB lineage: Bacteria > Bdellovibrionota_B > Oligoflexia > Oligoflexales > Bog-1112 > JACKAG01. Next base: position 212,049 of record JACKAG010000003.1, read on the forward strand.
GTCAGGCCAGCCGGGAATTGCGTCTGACCAGACAGGAGCTCCGCCGACGACGGCAGGAACTCCGCCGACAACGGCAGGAGAATCGTCGTGACAGAACCGTCTCAACGTAAAAAGATATGTTCCACCATCCTCACCTTCTGCCGTCTGCTACATTCTGACATCACCCAGACAGATATTTTCAGGCAGGCAAGTGCTATGGCCTACGTCACACTGCTGTCTCTGGTGCCATCCATTGCCGTTTCCTTCAGTCTTCTGAGCCGGCTTTTGCCGGAAGCACAGACAGAAGAAATCATCAGCAGGATGCGCGCTCTTCTGTTCAGTCGTTTGACGGATGGTGTCGGAGAAGACGTCTACACCAGACTCGAACAGATGGTGAATGGACTGGACCCCGGAGCCATGGGCATGACCGGTTTTGCCGGCCTGACTCTGACTCTGGTTCTCTTATTGCGTCAGATTGAAATATCCTTCAATCAGATATGGAGAATCCGCCGCCACAGAAATATCATTCTCAGATTTCTCTATTTCTGTCTCTTTCTGGGCATGGGAGTCTTTCTCATCTCTGTAGGCTCCCGTTTACTAAGAGATCTTGGTCTGCATTTTCTCGATCCGACAAGCCAGGACCTTACATTATGGACAGGCTTTGGCGGCCTCCCCCTGGGATTTCTCTTTCTGATCTTCATGTACCGTATCATCCCCAACTGCCGGGTTGCATGGAGATCCGCAGCAGGAGGGGCTGCCTTTTCACTACTGACATTCTATGGAGCACGTCGGTTATTCTTCTGGTATGGCCTTCATCTTGCAGATTATCAGATGATTTACGGCGCTCTTGCCGCCCTCCCTCTGTTTTTATCATGGCTCTATCTATGCTGGGTTATTGTCCTTCTTGGCGCGGTCCTCTCCCGCCGCATCCAGACAGGCATAAACTACCCAGAGTCATCTACTTGATTCTTCCGCTCCTTCTGACGAGTCCTGTATGGAACTCTGGAATATGCGGGAGGGCTTATGGCAATGAAACGGATGCTTGCAAGCTGCCTGCTGGCACTCCTGCCACTGGCAGGCTGTACCGACAGCGGAAGTATCAGGCTAATGGGGGAAAGCTCAGCCCCTGTCAATCCCAAAGAAGAAATTGAATATAAACAGGCACTGATCCGCTGCCATAAGACAGGTGGATCGCGCGTTGTAAAAATCAACGGGATACTTCGCTGTTTCTGAGCGACTCAGAAAAGACGCAGCCGCTCACATCATACAGGATCTTCCATAAAAGACCTGACAGGAGAGATGGGAGAGTGTTTATGCACACGACCAGCATCATCAGACGTAGCAAAGCCCTGTGTATCTGGCTTTTAGCACTGTTGCTGTCTGCCGCTTGTATGCTCAGAAGAAGCGATCCCAAAGATCCACTGGTAGAAAATCTAAGCTCAGAAGACAATATCAACAAGATACTCCTGCAAACACAGCTAAAAGAGCAGCCTCCGGAAGACAGCTTTGCCGTCATAGGAGATGAATTTTCAGCCGGATTTTTGTCGTCCACGTCACTTGACGGACAAGACAGGGCCGTCTTTGACGATTATTTTTCCATTAGTTCTTATTTTAAAGATCTGTCCCTCACAAAAAACCCATTAATTCCTCAGGGTGATGACATGCAAGATGTTATCATCCCCCCATCTGCCTGGAACAGCTATACCGCTTCATCTTTTCCATCTTTGTCGACTCTTTTAAATATGAGCAGGGAAAAGAGTCAGAACCTGAGTGTTAAAGGTGCCTCTCTGCAACGCTATCAGACTAGCCTGAAACCTTTAATCAACAAGCTAAACAGCCAGCATAAGCTGGTGGTCGTTCAAGCCGGTATCCATGATTACTGCTCCGGAACAGATAACAATGCTCTCTTCAGACAAAATCTTAAAAGCTTGCTGGAAGATATTCAGGGCAAGGTGACTAAACTTCAGCAGCTGATCCTTCTGCCTTTGCCTCCGATTTTCAGACTGGCAAACTTATCTGACAGAAAAATCCTGAATCCTGAGAAACTGACTCCTCTGGGCCAGTATATCGTCGAAGTGGCTTACGGCGGCGAGCACAAAGAGCTCCGCTGTCATGATCTTCACAAAATCCTCTGTCCCCCTCTGACTCAGCAGACCAGAGAGAAAAACTGGAAAAGGTGGAAACAGATGAACCTCAGCATGAGTGAGGCGATCCAGGAAACATCAGCTTCCCATCCGGGAGTTAAACTGATCTTTCCCGATGATATTTTCGGTGGGTTCAGTTTTAATGCCTCAGAAGTCAGCCGGGATTGTTTTCATCCGTCTGAAAGCTTCAATAAAAGCTTTGCCAGACAACTGGGAGAAAAGATCAGTCAGAGTACTCCCCGATAAGGAACTCATCCTAATGAGTCAGAATTTCCGGGAAGAATTCAGAACTCTTTCCATCACCAGCTTTCCACAGCATATCCGGCCCAACGTAAGATTTCAAAAACTGACTGCATCCAGCTTTTAACTTGACCTTCACAACGATATCATGTTCGCTGTCTTGTCGTGTAAATAAAGAGGCATGCTCTGACATATCAGAGCCTCACAGATTAGCAATCAGATGACATTTCGTACAATCTTTCTCGTCAGCACAGAATATGTCAGGCTGATGATATTTCGACCATGAGTGATATACACAGATGAATACTCTTTTATTACCCAATCTGACCGCCCTCCAGGAGCTTTTATACAAATCTGTCCAGCATCTGCTGATCCCGGAAGATATATTTCCACAGTTTCTGTCTGTGCTTATGATCCTTCTGGTGGCTATGTTCCTGAGCAAACGAAGTATCCATGGCCAACAACTGACACGATTCATCACTCAAAGATGCGCCCGCAATCTTAAACACCCTGACCTGATTCGGAAGATATTTCTGCCCTTCTTCACTATGACAGGAGCCCTCTTTATGGCCCTGTTATTTCAGAAAATGAACCTACAGTTTTTTTATCTGAAAGTCTGTTCCATCGCGGCAGCTCTTATCCTGACTCTCAGAGCCCTGAAAGCCTTCCTTGATCAGGACATCCTTTACAGAATCCTGAGAACTCTTTTAATCGTAGCGGCTGTTTTACATATCTCGGGAATTCTGGATGATCTCATTCTGGTCGTTGATAATATAGGGTTTCAATGGAGAGGGAGAAAAATTTCTCTTTTCTTTCTTTTTAAGGTGATCTGTCTTCTGACCTTTTTATTTTCGCTCATCCCCATGGGATGCCGCTTTGTTGAACACAGCCTGAACAGAACCAGAAAAATAAACCCATCCGTCAAAGTCATTCTTGGAAAGCTTTCAAAAGTTGCCATTTATACTCTGGCTTTTTTTATCAGCCTCGATGTTATCGGGATTGATCTGACAGCACTGACTGTTTTCAGCGGCGCTGTTGGTATCGGTATAGGCTTTGGACTTCAGAAAATCTTTTCAAATTTTATCAGTGGAATTATCTTACTTTCAGACCGTTCGATCAAACCTGGTGATGTCATCGGGATTGATAACACCTACGGCTGGGTCAACGCCCTCGGAGCCCGTTACGTTTCCATTATTACCAGAGACGGAAAAGAGCACCTGATCCCGAATGAATCCCTCATTACCAGTAAAGTGGAAAACTGGTCATTTTCTGACTCAAATGTCCGTGTTCGTATCCCCGTGCGGATAGACTATCAGACAGATATCCACAGAGCCATTGAGCTCATTGTCAACGTCGCCAAAGACACCCCCCGGGTTCTGAAACATCCGGAAGCCAGATGCCTGGTCAGAAATCTTGGTGAATATGCCATCGAGCTTGAACTCCGGATCTGGATCAGCGATCCGGCAAGTGGTATGGGAGGTGTCCAGAGCGAAATACTGATGGGAATCCTGACTGCTTTCAGGCAGCATGGAATCCGGATTCCTTACCCGGTCTACAAAATCAGGCAGGACGCACAACATGATATGGACCAAGCCCCCTGATGTCTGCCCCACGCCCAGTGCATCTAAGGCCTGGCTTAGCTGTCCGAAACATGTAAAATGAAGAAATTACATGATTCGCAAAGGATTTAGACGTTGTTTCAGGAAGACATTGCATCTCAGCCTCAGTTATTTTCCTTTTCTTATGCAGAACTCGTCCCCCAGGACTCAGATGTCTGGTTGTACATAGATCTCTTTTCTCAGATAGACCTGAGTGAGTTTTCAGATCTCTATTCAAAACAAGGACAGGAAGCCAAAGACCCTGAGCTGATGCTAAGGACAATATTTTATGGGCTGACTCATGGAGCTGTATCTGGCAGGAAACTGTCAGATTTCTGCCGTTATGATAATCGATTTATCCTTTTATCAGGAGCCAGAAGGCCAGATCCTCGTACATTTCAACGATTTCTGGTCCGGCACGACTCACAGTTGAAAGATTTGTTTGCGAATGTCGTACGACTTGCCCAAAGTATGGGACTGGTGAGTCTTGGGAAAATTGCCATAGATGGCAGCAAGTTCAGGGCCCCGACCTCAAAACATAAAGCCATGTCCTATGGTCATATGAAGAAAGCCGTAGAACAGATTCAGTCTGAACTGGAAAAACTGAAAAAGTCCCTGGCAGAGGAAAACAGAAAACAGGCAAATGAATTTTCCGCTACATTGCCTGAGGAAATTCAGAGGCGGGAACGGCGTCTTGAAAAAATTAAAGCTGCAAAAGCTGCTCTGGAGGCTGAAAAAGGGGAAGCTATCCGGGATAAGGATCAGAAATCTTTCAATGATCATGAAGCTCTTCCTATGGGTGGAAAAAACAAGGAATTTGGCTACGTATATAACTGCCAGGCTGCTGTTGATGAAAAACATCAGATTATCGTAGCGGCAGAAATCCATGACAGCCAGAATGATGCAGCTGCGATCGGAAAGATGCTGGATGCCACAAAAGAGACCTGTGGAAAAAATCCGGAACAGGCTCTTGCAGACTCAGGATACGGCTCCTATGAGGATATCAGAGCAGTAGAATCCAGATCTGTTGACCCCGTTATAGCTCTGGCAAAAGGCGAACACTCCGGAAAAGAAACGTATGCAGATGAGATAAAGGCTGGTAACGAAGAGAATGAATTTCATTGTCCGGCAGGCAAAGTTCTTCCCATTAAAACAATGCATAAAGACGGGATGATCAGCTTTCATCTTCCGGATGGATTTTGTGACCACTGTCCCTTTTTATCCAGCTGCAAGGTGAACAGCAGAGCAAAATCCGGGATAAAAAATCCCCTGAAAATACATAATAAAGAAAAACATGAGAAGATAAGAACCCACCGTCAAAAAATGAGAACGACAGAAATCATAGAGGTGTATAAACGCCGAAAAGCCATAGTTGAGCCTGTTTTTGGTAATATCAAAAACAAAGGGATGAAGATTCTTGTCAAAGGAAAACAAAAAGTATCTCTATGGTGGAAGCTGGCAGCGACATCGCACAATATCGAAAAAATGATCAAACATCTTAAGATTGATCCCAGGATGAGTGCGTCTTCTTCCTTAGCCACAACGGTGACCTCGGGGTAGCGGTCGGAACATAATTATTGCATTATCAATGCGTTATATTGCGCATCGATCGCAAAATCTGTTTGATAGCATCATTGGATACTCAGGTGAACGAATCTCTCTTTGCGTGAATATTTCATCAGGATTTAATGTGTGTTTTTACAATTTAGCGAATGCGCCGCGCCCTCCTAGCTTCTGAAACCTGCTCATTTGTAGCTCCTCGTGAATTGCGGGAACAACTCACCAGTGAGTTACATCTGAGTGGCCTCTACGCAAAGCTACAATACCCCCGGCCAAAGACCGCGGTTAAGTCAAGTTTCAATTTATGATTTAGATGCGCTGGCCGTGATATCTGCCCCGAGCTGACGCTATTTCATGCTGGTTTTTTATGGTACTGAGCACTGATACCTGAGATGAGAGTCTGAATATCCCAGTCTGATCCTGTAAAGCAGGCGCCTCCCGACTCTACCGCAGCTCTTGGCATCCCGTACACAATGGAGCTCTCATCCTGAGCCACCGTAATATGACCTTTGTTTCTCATTTCCTTCATGGCAGAAGCCCCATCAGAGCCCATTCCGGTCAGTAAAATTGCCAGACACTTATCGCTTAACTGAGCCGCTGACCTGAAAAGCTGATTGACAGAAGGGCAGTGACCGCTACCATCCGGCTCCGATACAGGAAATGCAATGATTTCAGGCCCCCTTTGTCTGATACAGACATGCTTTCCCGGATCTGATACATAGAGGCATTCATTTTCCAGTTTCATCTCCCGGTCCACGATCCTGTATCGCAGCCCTATATCTGCCGCAAGGCTGACAAAAAACTTCTCCTGAAACTTCTCAGGAATATGCTGAACAATCACAAGAGGAGGAACATTGGCCGGAACTTTTTCAAGAATACGCTTGAGTGTTTGTGGTCCACCTGTGCTTGCTCCTATAACAATGCATGGAAAATCTGTTTTCTGAAATGAACGCGGACTGATTCTTTCAGGCTTTGATTTCAGAAGATCTGCAATCGCATTGAGAAATGTGACTTCATCCACGGGTTTATCCAGAACTTTAATATCAGTTCTGCTTCTGATGTCCTTTCTGTTTTTAATCAGACCAGAAAGAATCATAACAGGAACAGCCGGGTCCAGAAGTCTGGCTTTCCGGATCAACTCCAGGCCGTCCATATCAGGCATCCGGTAATCTGTAAGAAGCCCATCCACCTGATGTTCTTTCAGATATGCAAGAGCCTTTAACGAATCAGAAAAAGAATGCACCTCATAATTTTGACTATTCAGAATATTTTTGAACAAACTAACCAGATCATCATCATCGTCAACAATCACGATGCTCTGTTTTTTTACAGAACTATTTTGTCTAAGATTACTTTTTCCAAGAAAAGTCCTGACAAAAAGCTGATACTGCGAACTGTCACTGCCCAGAATATCTTTTGGAAAAAATTCCGTCACTCCGGATCGGAAAAGATCCAGAAACAGGCTCCTTTCTTCCTCGCTTATACTCGACAAAACGGCGACTGGTAATCTGAGGCCATGTTTTCGTTTCTCAGAAAGCCAGGTTAAACCATTTCCATCCGGAAGATTCACATCAAGAGAAATCACAGAAAAGGATTGCTGATCAAGTTGATCATCTGCTTTTTTAAGAGTATCAACGATCGTATACTTATGATCTTCAGACCCGAGAAGTGCAGCAATATGGCTCTGAATTGTTTTTGAATCTTCGATAACCAGAATTCTTTTTTCAAAAACATCCGATGATTTGGATAAAATTTTCTGACCCTCATTTTTACGGAAAACTGCTGGTTTCAACTGTTCTATTCCATGAAAAGATTTTGTGAGTGACTCAGAAATCCCAAGAATAAGCATACCATCAGTGGCCAAAGAAAAAGAAAGTTTTTGGATAATTTCATTTACCTGATCTTCTTCAAAGTAAATCAACATATTCCTGCATAAAATAAAATCATACTTGTCTTTTTCATAGTTCATTTTTTCAGCATTTTTAACTTCAAAAGTACATCGATCCCGGATTTCTTTAGACAGAGTAAACAGGCCCTGTGTACGACCACTTCCGATCAGAATATATTTTATATATTCATGAGGGATCGAGCTTAATTCACTTTCAGGGTAAATTCCACGCTGTCCTGTATCAACTGAAATCGGATCAATGTCAATGCCCAGGATCGTATAATCGATATTTCTTTTCTCCATCATAAGAGCAGCCGAAAATACTTCCTGCCCCGTCGAACAACCGACAGAAATTCCTCGCAATACTTTTTTATTCCGGGCAACATTATCAAGCCATGAACCGAACAGATCAAGATTGACTTTTTCACGAAACCAGTATGTCGTATGAACGGTGAGATTTGAAATCAGAAATCTGTTTTCTTCACTGTTTTGTTTTGTATACTGAAGATATTCTTCCAGAGACTGACTCTTTACGATCCGTATTCTCTTTTTTATATTACTCAGAATGAGGCGAGATTGCTGTTTTGCAAGTCGTTTTGTCCCGACAAGAGAAGAGACAAGAGAAAAGATCTTTTCTGTTTCGGCTTTCGTAAAATCCCGGTTCATGCAATATCTCTTGCTTTTCTGAAATGGGTAATTTCATCTTCATCAAGGATCAGCTGAAGATCAATAATAATTGCAATTTCATCGTCTTTTCTGATAAATCCTTTCAGGTATTTTTGAGGCACTTTTGATTTAACAGAAGCTTTATCACTGATATCATCAGGGTTACACTGAAAGACCTGATACATTTCATCTACAACAATCCCAAGAGGCCCATTTTCTGTATCAAAAAGGACGACCGGATCATAGTTTTTTTCAGAGGATCTGCCTTTGATACCAAATTTTTCTCCCAGATCAATAATACCTGCAATTTCTCCTCTCAGATTGAACAAACCTTTAAAATAAGGCTCGCACTTCGGAATCATTTTTAACTTTGGTTTTTCTATAACCTCCCGAACAGAAAGCAGGGGAACGGCAAATAAGTCATCTGATATTCTGAAAGTCAGAAACTCCGACAGCTCTTCCACATTCTCTTCTGTCTCTTCAGGAACTGAAGATGGTACTTCGATACTCTGATCTTTTTTGTCTTCATCTTCAAATAAATGTAAACCACTCATGATATGTCCTCATTAACTAAGCAGCCAGATTGCTGAAATATTCTTTCGCAATCTCTTTAAGAGATAAAATCAAACCAGGCTCTCCGTCAGATAAAATGGTAAAACCAGACACTGCTTTCATCTCCGAAAGAGAACCTTTAATCTGCCGTGAGACACCTCCTGTTGCCAGGCAATCTGATCAATCTCTACGGCAATCGCTCTGCCTCCTTCATAGATCAGAAATGCCTGCTTTCCCTCTTTGTGACCGGCTCCTCCGGAAGACATATAACTGCCAAGATTCAGGACAGGAATAATACTGTCTCTGTACTGAACCACTCTCTCTTTTCCATTAATTTTTGATTCTTTAAATGATTTAAGATCGATCACCTCTGCAACATCCATACGGGGTA
>JACKAG010000030.1 GCA_020635195.1 Deltaproteobacteria bacterium
AATCCCCATTTTTCACTCTGGTAGTAAATAATGCCTGCATGGAAGACATAACTGGCAACGTAGGATTGATTGAGAATAATACCGATATCCGGGCCGTTGAGTTCGATTTTTTTCCGTTTTGGAAAGAGCTTATTTTTGACGACTTCGTCTTCATCTTCGGTTGCTTTGGTGAACTGCTTGGCTTCCACATGTTGAGGCAGTACAGTTCCGGCTAACAGAAGGGGGAGCAACTGACAGCTTAATAAGGTCAGAAGTCGAAAGACATGCTGTAGAGGCAGGATCATGAATCCCGTCACGTGTGGCTCCCGGAAGCAGACAACAGATATGATCGATTGACCAGCAGGATGCTTTTGCGCATCTTCTTTATTTTAACATACTCTGGCCAGGAGCTGGCTTTAGTCCGGGCTGGTAGTACTCCATAGTGATTAAGAGTCTAAAGATACATTTTTTTTGTGATTCTATGTATTGATATTCTGCTCTTTCAGGATGTGTCTTCTGATATATCCACGTTCTGAATGAGGATGAATCCCTCTCTCTGTTGTCTGTCAGAATTTTGGCAGAATCTCCCGCCATCCATCAGAAGCAGCATATAAATGCTTCCGGACGTACATTCTGATTGCTTTTTTCTCAAATCCTGACATAACCAGCCTTTCCTTTAAGGAATCTGTTCTTGTTTCAGGACATGCGATCTCATGCGGAAGCTGACAAAAGATCTCTGCTCCGTAATCATCATTTTTTTATACAGAGGCTTTCACGTGAAGCGGTGTTTTTTTCGTCAAATCTCCTTCTTTCTTGTCTTTACCTTTTTCCTCTCTTCGGGCCTGAAAGCCGAATCTGTCCCGGCATTTTCTCCAAAACATCCGGACACAGAGGCTGTCTCAGAGCTGAAAAAAACATTACAGAACTTATATCCCGACCCGTCTCTTCCTCCTGATGCAGCCTTTCAGTATGTCAGAGATGTTCTTGCCAAAGATCTGAGCCAGGAGGGCCGTTTTCATTACCGTCTGGCCCTTGTGGAACTGCGAAAACTGCTGGACTGCCATAAAAAAGCGGTCCGTGAGCAGTATCCATTTCATGAAAACAAAGGCCGCTCATCTGTTGAAAGGGCAAAAAAGATCCTTGATGGATCAGATTTTCAGCTGCTGAGCGATGTGCCTCTTGGCCATGGGGCAAATGGTATTGTTTTCCGGGTCAGGAGGATGTCCGATTCAAAAGACTTCGCTTTGAAAATTCCCAACCGGGGAAATCCGGAAAATCCGGTTGCAGGAAAGATCCGTTCATTTGTGAATGAGTATCTCACCGACTATCACATCAGGCTTCTGAATCTGACTCTCTGTCCGGATCAGAATCCGCTGGATCGCCCGGAGCACTTTAATGTGCCTGTCGTGGTCCGTTATCCGGAAAGGCAGCTTCTGTCCGGAGGCGGTCAGAATGGTCTGATCAGCGAATTTGTTCCGGGCCAGACTCTCGGCCAGATTCTGGCTTCTGAAGGCAATTATGAGGAAAACAATCAGAAAATCACCTCTGCCAACAACCTTTATTTCGGACTAATTTTTTCGAGAGTTTATCTGGGCGATCTTCACTTTGATAATATCGTTCTCTCGGAAAAAGATCATAAATGGTATGTGGTAGACTGTTCTTTTCCGGTCATCACAAAAACAGAAGAAGAAGCAGCCTTCCGTTATTTTAAGTTCCTTCCTGTCAATAAAGATCCGGGCCAGATCCATGTTCATGCACGGGCCAGACGGCTGCTTCTGAATAAAATGGCCGACTTTCTTCGTCATATGCAATACGGCCCCTTCGCAGAGGCGCAGAAGCTGAAGCCTGGGCGGGAAAGCCTGAAACAGGGTCTTGATCCGAATCATATGGTGAATGAAGGCGGGCGTCTGGTTCCGTTGTTCCATAAGACAGAAAACATGGAACAGTTTGTTCAGATGATCTCTTCCGGAGCGGATATTTTTGCTCCGGCCTTTACTCCGGAAGGAGATAATCCATCTCTTAAGTCCTTTATCGACAGCAGGTCGGAGCAAAAAAACAGCGAAGCAAGCGCCTCCGGGCATATGGACCCCTTGCAGATTGCGGCCTATTTTTCCATGGTCAAAGAAGGCCGTGATAAAAGGCTCAGACACATTGGTATCTGGAATAATCCACCCTGTTATCTGAACAGTGATAAAGAGGACTACGCTCTCCATCTCAGTCAGAAAAAACTGTCCCTCTATCATTTCAGACGCGATGATAAAACATGGGAAGACGCAGGAATCGTATCAGACAATGTTCAGAGCTTCCGCTTTTTGCAGAAGAGAACTCTGGGCTCTGATCCTTCTGCGAATTCCGGTTTCCGTGAAGGCTGGCCGGTTCTTGTGTTCGATCACCATAACAGATTCAGAATGATGTCAGTCCCTTTCAGGGAGCATCCGGACGATGTTGTGGATCTGGGCTATGGCCCGGAAGCAGAGGACGGATATGAAATCATCTCCGGACCTCATGGCTTCGGACATGAGAAGTTTCTTGTTCAGACCAGCTCGGGAAAGCTCTGGTCTGCCCGGATACCCTCTTACGGGGACTCTGCCATCAGCTGGCAGAGAATCGATCATGAAGGGCCCTATGCTCTCATGCATATGAGCGGGGATGTTTATGGCGTGCAGAGACTTTTCGCGACAAAAGATGAGGGCGATCAGACTCATCTGAGCTACCGCAATTATGATGTGGAGCGTGACAGCTGGGGCCCGTGGCAGACACTTTACAGCTCTGATAAAAAATCCTTTGACCCACCACTTTCCGGTATTTCTGTGAATGGCTACGAGCACAGATATGAAGAAGTCATCATGACGACTCAGTCAGGAAAGCTCTATTATTCTCTGAGCCGTATTCCTGAGCCGAATTTCAGATACAATGAGAACGGCGCCCTTGAGAAAATCAATCCGGATCGACCTCTCGTTCTGGAGCCTAAAGGCTATGGTTTTATCGACCATACTCCCATGCACCGGATAGCCGGTGATCTCTTCGAAGACAATATCAGAAATGTTCCCCTCGGTGAGTCCTCATTTGACAGAAAAAAACACGAAGAAGACTTCTACTCAAAATTCACCCCGATGATGATCTCTGCTGATACGTATCTTTTTTCTTCTGAAACAGACATCGTTCCGATGTACTTTGTCCGCTCCTCAGTCTATGACTTCTGCCGCAAGCAGAAAGAGACCTTTAAAGGTCTTATGGGGATGAAGGGAGACAAGAGAGAGGAGCTGAAAAATCAGCTCTATGATGCGATCATCTCCTCCTTCCCTGATCACAGAGAGTACGTCATTCGTCAGCTGGATGATTTTCTCGATGACATCAGACACGACCGGCCTCTGGAAATAAGGCTTCAGGACGAGCTGAAAAAAGATCCGAAGCTGGTGGTTATTGCCACAAAAGTACTGCTGTCAGCAGCGATGTCCTCCCTGCCTGGTGGTCAGCTGATGTCTTCCGTGCTGTCTGACTATCTCCTTTCTCATATGCTGGGAGGAAAGTTTGATCATAAGTCCTCTCTGAAAAACGGCATTATCAGTCAGCTGAGCTTTAATGTCGGTCGGGTGATTCCTTCTGTCGGAGGCCTGACCAGCATGCCCATCCTCAACAGCGGAATTGATGCCGGAATTCAGGGTTTTACAGCATCATCTCTGTCCGCCCTTGGGAACTGTTATGACGGGAAAGACTTTGACATCAGCCGCTTTGATCTCCGGGATGTGGCCTCCGGAACCCTGTCCGGAGCTTTGGGTTATGCCATTGCCGGAAATGCAGATAATAGCAGCAGATATGCAGCCCTGAAGGTCCTTGCAGATACCAGCTGTGCAGCGGTTGACAAGCTGATCAATAACGAAAAAATCACGCGCGAAGATATTACCGAGGCGATTCTGATCGCAGCTGTCAGCAGATTATCTCATGATGCCGGAGTGATGCTCCGGGATGCCGGAGTGATGCTCCGGGATGCTGGCACTGATTTTTTACATTCTCTTTATACAGCCCCTCCGGAAGAGATCACGGTCCTGCCTCCGGAACCTCCTTCGGCTCCTGAGAGGTTTTTGGGCCCTATGCATGACAGAAATAATATGGCAGAGCCTCTGGCTGATTCCAGAAAAGAGAACAAGAAAACGTTGCCTCTTGTGCCTGAGAGCGCCCCGCCTCCGGCAGATGCTCCGGAACTTTCCCGGCAGCCGGAGGATTTTTCTCAGGAAAAACATGAGAAAAAAGATTCGAAGATGCCTCTTCAGGAAGGAGAAAAGCAGCATAAAAGCATAAAAGAGAGCTTCATTGCCTGGGTCAGTTCTTTGATTTCCTGGAGCTTTCTTGG
>JACKAG010000004.1 GCA_020635195.1 Deltaproteobacteria bacterium
ACGCTCTATGAGTTCTTCATTTTTATAATCAGCCTCTGTCTGAAACTCTCCTCCCAGAAGATTTTCCGGGATGACCTGAAGAAATGGAAGATAGTAATGTCCGTTGAAGCGGATCAAAAGAGGTCGGCTGTTACAAATCAGATCAGCACAGAGTGAGATTCCCGCCAACAGGCTGAGAAATATAAAACTATAGAAAGCTTGTCGATTGCGGCGAAATAAAAGAACTCGTTTTCGGGCTAATCTGCTGAAGAAGACCATAATATCAGATCCATTGTATTTAGTTTCCGGCTTGCTTATCAAAGCTGATCCGCGGATCAATCAGGACATAAAGAATGTCACTTAATAAATTCCCGGTAATAAAAAGCAGAGAAAAGAAAAATAAATTTGCCATGACCACAGGGTAATCTCTTCTGATTACAGCTTCGTAAGAAAGAAGTCCAAGCCCATCGAGAGAAAAGAGTGTTTCGATAAGCAAAGATGATCCAAAGAACATAGTGAGGAATCCTCCCGCAAATCCTGTCACCAGAGGAATCATGGCATTTCTCAAAACGTGCTTCCAGATGACCTGACTTTCGGTGAGTCCCTTACTTTTTGCAGTCATGGCATATTGTTGACTGATTTGCTCCAGGACACTATTTCTTGTCAGATTCGTCATGACAGCAAAACTACCAATAGTCGTGCAGATGATGGGCAGTAAGAGATGATGAAGATAGTCTTTGATTTTACCGATTGTAGAAAGTTCACTGAAATGATCAGAGACAAGTCCCCGGAGTGGAAAAATATCCCAGAAACTTCCTCCTGCGAACAGGATGATCAGAAAGACACCAAGAACAAAGCCCGGGATGGAATATCCGATGAGAACAATGGCGCCCGAAATCATATCAAAGGAAGATCCGGAGCGGACTGCTCTGGCGATACCCAGAGGAATACAGATCAGATAGGTCAGTAAAAATGAAATGATACCAAGTGATGCTGAAACCGGTAATTTTTCTGCGAGGAGCTCTGTTACGTTACGATGATGAAAATAAGATTCTCCAAACTGGAAGGTAAACAATCGATAGTACCAGTCCAGCAGTCGTTGATGGACTGGTTTATCAAAGCCATAGAGTTTTTTTATCTGTAAAATCTGTTCTTCATCCATACCTCTGCGGAAGAGCTTATGTCCGGCATCTGACCCACTTTGCTGGCTGACTTCTCCTTCGGACCCTCCGATCCGGGCCATAATCATCTGCTCAACCGGTCCTCCCGGAACGATCTGAATGATCATGAATGTAATGAAAATGATGCCAAACAGAGTTGGAAAAAAGAGAAGAATTCGTTTCAGGCAGTATTGAAACATCAGACCTTCCGATGATCTTCTATAAGTTGATGACTGTATTGTTTTGCATAGCCTTCTGAAGAGAGTCTGCTTTTTTTTGATCAAACCAGAGAAATTCCAGGTAGCTGAAAGGGTCATAGTAATCTGGAAAATGCTCCGGTTTACTAAAACGATTCCACATAGCGATTCGGTGACTGGTGTTATGCCAGTTATGCACAGCAATATGGAGCTGTGATAAGATCCTGTCCAGCACACGGGTGTTCAGGATCAGATCTTCCCGCGTTTCTGAATGGATTATGCGCTCAATCATCTCGTCTACTGCGCTGTTTTTGAGTCCATAATAATTGCGTGAGTATTTTTCATCTGCCTGGGAAGAGTGCCAGAAATCGATTTGTTCGTTGCCGGGAGACTGAGATTGTGGAATGCGAAGGACCGCCATATCAAACTCACGTTTTTGTAGTTTTCTCTGATAAACAGAGGCTTCTTCCATGTCTATGCTGACCTGAATTCCAATTTTTTTCAGGTTTGCCAGAAAGGGCTCAACAGCCCTGGCCATGGCCTGATCTCTCAGAAGAAAGCGAAAGCTCAGGGTCAGCTGATCTTTCTCTGAGGTCAGGACACCATCTTTTAAGATGAAACCTTCCTTTTTAAGGATCTTTCTTGCTTCCCGGAGACGCTTCTTAAAAGGCAGGTGACTGAAACGACCTTCAGCGCTTTCTGTCAGCACGCTTTCAGGAACATCCGCAGGGAAACGCTCACGCAGTTCTTTCAGGATTTTCTTTTCTTCTCCGGAGGGAAGACCGGAGGCTTTAAAGTCTGAATTTTCAAAAAAACTGGTATTTTTAATATACTGACTATAAAAAAGCGTTTTGTTGATCCAGTCAAAGTCGAGAGCCAGAGAAATTGCCTGGCGAACTTCAGCTTTCTGAAATATCTTGTTTTTCAGGTTGAAAAAGAAACCCTGAGAACCTTCGTTATTTTTGTGTGGCCAGTTTTCCCGGAGTATCCATCGCTTAGGATCAAAACGCTTCCCGACGAGCCGGGTTGCCCATATGCTGGAGCTATAGCAGACGTAAAGGTCAAAATCACCTTTCCTGAAAGCTTCCACCATAGCTGTATGATCCCGATAGTATCTTATATTTACAGATCCAAAATTGAATCGCCCCTTATAAAAAGGGATTTTCTTTCCCCAGAAGTCAGGATTTTTTCGGAAGCTGATGAACGATCCATGTTCAGACTGATCAACGATGTAAGGCCCTGATCCGATGGCAAGTCCGGAAAAATCTTTACCGAAGTCCCCTGACTGATAAATATGTCTGGGGAGCACCGTCATCTGTAAGGCAATTGCCGGGAGCTCTGTGTTTTTTTCTGTGAAAATAAACTGAAAGCTGTGCCGATCTATGATCTTCATGTCGCGGATATCAGACCAGTAAGATTTGTATAAGGCGCTCACAGAATCAGATCGGAACAGCCTGAAGCTGAAGAGAACATCCTCAGACGTGACGGGTTTTCCATCAGAAAATCGTGCATCAGGATTCAGGTGGATGGTCATAGATAACTGATCCGCGGCGATGTCAAAACGTTCTGCCAGTTCCGGATAGACACTGAAAGGCTCATCTAAGGTGGACTGTCCCAGTTTCTGAAAGACCAGCTGACTGAGCAGGAGCGGGGAAATGCCTTTTGCAGAGAAAGGATTCAGAGTATCAAAGCTTCCTGTCCATCCGAGATTCAGCTCCCCCCCCTGGGCTGCGGAAGGATCGGCATAATCCAGATGATCAAAGCCCTGCCTGTACTTCGCCTTTCCATGGACACTCAGACCCTGCCATATACCGTACAGAGGCGCCTCTGCTATCAGAAAAAAGAGCATAGTAAGAGATATGGAACTGACGCAGAGATGACGCATGGTAGATGACCTCAGAAGCGGTGGTGCAAACTTGTCAGATTACTGTTTATATAATAGTACATTCTGAACATCCTGCGGGGATAGCCTTGCGGGAGAGCGCTGTGGAAATCTTTGCCTGGTTTTGTCCGGAGAGGATGGCGGATGCATAAAAGATCTTTGATTTTATTCAGAATGAGCCTGATGAGCAGGCTGCGCCGTCTTCGTTATGATCTGGCAAAAGAATCTGTCGTGGCCTTTTGTGCCCTGGTTCTTCTGGCTTTATTTGCCTATATTTTTGATGATTTTATCAATGAGGAAATCCGGAAAATTTCTCCCGGAATGCAGAGGGCTTTCGGACAGGGGGCCGGGCTTTTACTCAGTTTTATCGGGATACTGCTGACTGCCAGAATGATCCGGCAGGAACTGTCTGCTCCGGGAAATGTCGGTGATCTGGTCCGTTTTTTAGGGGAAGATCCGCAGGTTTTGCGCAGTTATCGCTGGCTGAGCTTCCCTGTTCTGATCGGCTTTCTCTGGCTACCTCTTATTTTCAGTCGCCGGGCTATTCTGGTGCGCTGGAGCCTGAGTACGGAACTGATCCATCTGTTCTCTTGCCTGCTGATCTCCTCTGCCCTGGCTTTCTTTTACCGGATTCATCTGAAAAAGAGAGAAAAGAAACACAGATCAGAAGTCTATGGAGAGCCTGCCCCAGCGAGCTCTCCTTTGAGGGGGATGTTGATCTGGCGTTTCCGGAATCTGCTACTGAGGAACCCTTATGCAAGACTCTGTCTGCTGCCTGCTGTGTTGTTGCCCTGTCCAGGATTTTTTCTTCAGAATCCGGAGCATCCGCTTCTTTTTCTTCTTGTTCTTATGAGTGGCTTGTGTGTAGCTGCTGCTCTGATCATCCAGATTGCAGCAGATCTGGAGTCATCCTGGTTTGAAAAAAATCTCGGAGTATCTCACGATCAGTGGCTCTTGTCTGTTCTTGTGCTTGCCCTGACTGTGGCAGGGCTGCACTCTTTACTGATCCTCTGTATGATGCTTGTGTCCACTCTTTTAAGTGGCGGAATACTGATGTCGGTGCATGTGCTGAAGCTTGCAGCGGTGACTTTGGTTCCACCTTTTATGGTGCCTTTTCTGTGTCTGCAGATTGATGGTCGGCGGGTCTTGGCTCAGCTCTTGAGTGTTAGTTTGTGTTCTTTATTTGTTGCGACTGCGGTTTATGCAAGTCTGTTCAGTCTTTTGCTGTTGCCTCTGATTGCTTACTATGGTCTTGATAGCCAGAAGGGGCGCTTTTACCGGGCCTGACAGGCCCTGACACTGAAGGCAGCTATGGGTGAGAATATTGTATTGGAAGCCAGGGGATTGACGAAGTCCTGGTCGAGCGGTTTTGCTTCAGGACCGTCAGATCTTGTCCTCCGTGCCGGGGAAACCCTTGGTATTCTTGGTCTGAATGGGGCAGGTAAGTCAACTCTCTTTCAGATGCTGAGCGGGAATCTTGATGCAGACTCTGGTGAGCTTCTTCTGAATGGGAGCAGGTTACATCCGGAGGCGTTTCAGCTGAAACGTAAGATTGGATACCTGCCCCAGAATATGCTGTTGCCCAGATGGGCAACAGGCCAGGAGTTGCTGACTTATGCAGTCAGCCTTTACCAGCTGGAAGACCCTCTCAGAGAGCTACAGCTCCTGATGGAATACTGGGACTGTTACAGTTATCGGGATAAGCCGCTGGAAACCTGCTCTCACGGAATGCAGAAACGTATTGCGCTGGCGTTGAGCTGCATACATACACCGGATCTGCTGATTCTCGATGAGCCATTTTCCGGTCTGGATCTCTGTCATATGGCCTCTCTTAAACATAAAATTCTGCAACGTCAGAAGGCGGGTCTGGCCACGATTCTCAGTACCCATATTGCCCCGTATGTTGCGTCTCTCTGTTCGGATATCAGAATCATCAGATCTGGCTGTTTGTCCCATCCAGGAGGGTGGGCAGACATGAAAGAGGCAGATCGGGTTTGTCTGATCGAGGAAGCATTTCAGTCTGATCACTCTTTCCTGGCAGAAAGTCATAGTCGTCCCTGAAAAAACGCCCCATGGGCTCCGCCTCCCGGAAACCGTACAATAAAGAACAGCAGGAAGTGAAAAAAATCCCGGATTGAACCGGGTAGGCGGCCCTTTTTATGGAGCAGGGGGAAAAGACAGCTCAGAAACGATTCCGGGGAAGGCGGACTCTGGCTACGGATCTTAGTCTGTCCCTGGTTCTGACGCTTTTTGTGTCTTTTAGTTGTGGAGCGCTCTGGGAATACAGCTATGTCACCCGGACAGAAAAAGTTTATCTGGAACAGGACATCAGAGTCATTCTGAAAAATATGAGTGGCCTTCTCAGTCCCCATGTATGGCAAATGGATCAGGGGCAGGTCGCCAGGATTATTGACCAGTATGATGATTTTTATATTGTCCGCAGTATTCGGGTCTATGATGCAGCAGGAGGATTACTGGCGCAGTCGCTGAAGCCAGAGCAAGAGGGACTGTCCGGGGGAGAAGAAAGAGAAGAGCTGATTCAGTATGAAGGAAAGAGAGCAGGAAGCCTCAGGATTGTGTTTACCGGAAAACTGATCCGTGACAGGCTGTTCATGAGCTTTTACATGTCAGCCCTGACTCTTGCTCTGCTCTTATTGTGTCTGGTGCTGGTGACCAGTCTTTTACTGAAGCGACAGCTCGGCCGTCCTCTGGCTGCATTATCACGCGGTCTTGCAGAGATCGGAGCCGGGCATTACAGCAGGAAGCTTCCTCTGGTTCCTCAGAGAGAGCTCGCCAGGATAGCAGCCGATGCGAACCGGCTGGGTGACATGATCCGGGAGAGAGAAGAGCGCCTGCTTCAGCAGAATCGTTTTCTGGAACGTCTTAATCAGGCCATCCTGGAGCTGGTCCGGCTGTCTGCGCCATCAGAGCTGATCCGGCAAAGTTGTCTGTGGTTTTGCAAAGCAGCTGCTGCGGCTTCTGCGCGATATTCGCCTGGCTCGTGTGAGCTTTTTTCTGGTCAGCAGGCTTATTCTTATGGAGACGCTCTGGAGGAGGAGGCTGCGGAGATCCTCTGTCTGAACTTGCGCGTCCGGAACCAGGATGCAGGTTCTTTTACTCTGATCTTTATGGAAGCTGTCCATGATGATCAGAGAATGATGTGTCGGGCACTGGAGCAGCTCTTTCTTGAAGCTCTGGAACGAATCTTTCTGCTTCAGGATCAGGGGCGTCATGATGCAGAAATGAGTCTGGCTGCTCTGATTCAGAAATCTGTCCTCCCGGGGCGCAGATCTCTGCCGGAGATGGCAGAAATTCACTGGTTTTATCGTCCAGCTCTGCATATTGGGGGGGACTGGTTTTTCTTTCATGAGGACAAGCAGGAGCAGGCTCTGTATCTGATGATGGGCGATGTGACGGGGCATGGTTTCAGTTCTGCTTTGCTCGCCACCGCGGTGCTTAGTGGGCTGAGGGGGGCGATTGCGGCCTGTCGGGCTTCTTCCACAGACGGGAGGATGAGAGTCTCCCTTCTGATGCAGACGATTGACGGACTACTCCGGAATCTGCACGCAGAAAGTCCACTACAGATGAGCTGTGTCGTTCTCAGATGGGACTACCGAAACCATCAGATTGAGTACAGTAATGCAGGGCATCCCTTTCCGCTTATCCTGACTCCGGAGGGAAAGGTGGGCTCCGGAGCTTCGTGTGAAATTCTTCCTCTTCTTGCACAGTCTTCACAGGGAACTCTGGGAGACTCAGATCATCTGCCTCCGGTTTTCTGTCAGAAGATTCCTGAGGGCTCTTCTCTTTTCTTGTATACAGATGGTCTGACAGAGGCGCGATCTCCTGACGGACATCAGTTTGGCCGTTCTTTACTTCGCTGTCTGCGACAGATCTGCCAGGAAACAAGTACGGAGCGCTCTCTGATGATGCTTAGCAGGCTGTGGGAAGATCATCAAGAGGGGCAGGCCCTTGGGGATGATTGCTGCGCCATGCTGATCCGGCAGGGAGGGGGCGCGCGGCGCAATGATCCTTCATCTGAATTGTCGTGATGTGGTGGTCATTTTTTCTTTGCAGGAGCTGTCGTCTTCATATTCTTTGCCGGAGCCGCTTCTGAAGAAGCCTGGCTGACTTTCAGAGCTTTGATTTTATGAGGACCTATGGGTAATTTTTTGTGTAATCTGACGTAGTCCGTTGCAATTCTGATTGCTTCCTGTAAGTAGATGTCGTCTTCAAGGCTGGGAATGTAGTTGCCATAATTGTCTTTTTCGAGTTTCTTTTTCTTTTCTTCCAGTTCCTTTTTTTCTTTTTCCTCTTTTTCTTTTTCCTCTTTTCCTGGTTCTTTCAGGCTGACTCTCATCCGCTCTTCTTTTTCGCTGACAAATTTGTCAATAGCCTCATGAACTTCGATAAATTTTTTATCATGTTTGATTCTTGACATGCTGGCCAGTTTCAGCTCGCTCAGGTACGGTTTGACAAGATTAAACTGAGGAGACTGGACAGCATCTACTTTTTCCCATGGAAGGGCAAAATCATAATGTTTTTCGCCGATCTCGTAATGGTCAAATAAAGAAGGAAGAATAATATCGGCATCCACTCCGCGGAGCTGGGTACTGGCTCCTGATGGACGGTAAAACTTACTGATGGTGATTTTGATGGCGCCAAGTTTTGGGTCCAGATCATTCAGGTTCTGAACGGTTCCTTTTCCGAATGTATGACTGTCTCCCACCAGGATACCACGGCCATAGTCCTGGATCGCACCTGCCAGAATCTCACTGGCACTTGCAGACTGACGATCGATCAGCAGTACCAGTAGTCCGTCGTAGATGGATTTTCCGTCAAAGCGACTGACATAAGGAGGGGTGGCATTCCCCTTGATCTGAACAACGGGAGCGCTGCCGCTGAAAATACCTGCTACGTTGATGGCTTCATCCAGACTGCCCCCTCCGTTGGATCGCAGATCAACGATGATGCAGTCGATGTTGCTTTTCTTCAGCTTATTAATTTCCTCCGCCATATCCTTTGAAGAACTACGGAAGTTTCTTTTGTTTGTCTGACGTCCTTCGAAGTCCATATAGAAAGAAGGAAGGTCAATGACTCCTATTTTGTAGGTTCCGGGGTCTTTTGAATGGCTGACATCAACAGGATAAATTTTTGATTTTGCCGCCCGATCTTTCAGCTGGATTTTTTCCCGGATGATCGGGATGACCTGCTCTCTGGAATCTCTGCGGACGGTCAGGCGGACTTCTGTTCCTCCCGGGCCTCTGATGAGCTGGACCACGTCTTTTAGTGCCATATCGATGACATCAACGGGGCTGCTGTTCCCTCCTCGTGACACAGCGACGACTTTATCACCAACTTTCAGCAGACCTCCCTTCTGGGCTGCTCCTCCCGGGACCAGATTTTCGATGGTCACTACCCCATCATCGCTTCTGAGGAGGGCTCCGATTCCTTCAAGAGAAAGTCGGGTGCTGATACGAAATTCTTCCAGCTGTGCCGGTGAAAAATAGTCGGTATGGGGGTCTAGGGCTGTGGAAAACGCATCCATAAACGCACCATATACATCCTCTGTTGTCAGATCTTTCTGGCGTTTCATGGCAAGACTGTAGCGTTTTTTTAATTTTTCTCTGAGGGTCTTTGGGTTGCTGATGGTGCTCATAAGGTTCAGATGCTGAAATTTGATTCTTTTCCGCCATCTTTCTCGGATCTCTGTCGCATCTTTTGCATAAGGCAGAGTTTTTCTGTCAATTGTAAGAAATTCGTTTAGGGCGAAATTATGTTTTGTATCAATGAGTTCTGTGATGATGGGCTGGCGCTCATCAAATCTGACAGAGTAGCGATTGAAAATGGCATCAATAGCAGAGCAGTTGTCCTTTCTGATCATAATGGGGAACTTTTTGGCAAACTTTTTTCTGAAATAACTGATATCTTCATCCAGAAAGTAGACTTTTCCAGGGTCCCAGTATCGGATAAAGTTGTCAAAAGTTCTGCTGCTGATTTCTTCAGAGAAGTCATGAACAGAAAAATGCATCCGCAGATAATAGTCTGTCATCTGCCTGATATTTTTACACTCAAGTGCGATCAAAGGAGAAGAAAGCAGCAGCAAAGATAGGGAGAAGCAAAAAGTTGAGATCAGCCTGGTCCTTATCAGCGTCATATGTCCTCCCCTACGCGCAGCTTGCTTTGGCTTTATGGGTGCTTCTGGCATGGTTTATCGTTCTGATCAGAGTTTTTCTGAAGGGTCACTTGTCTGGTACTTTTCCCAGGAACAGCAGAAGAAATCTGTAACATCAAAGGGCTTCCAGCTTGTAAGTCCATGAGTTGTTTTCTGTAGGGCCGGGGTGAAATCCGGGCTGACTTGTCTGCTCTGCCTGGGCTCCATGACTATGCCTCTTCTTATCATAAAAGAGAATACTGAAAAAACCATCATCTCTGCCTGCTTTTTGTATGGCTATAATGCCAGGGCTGCTGTTCCGAATATCGCTTTCAGGTCCTGATCGTTAAAATTGAGTCCGGCACCGGCAAAATATCTGAGCTGGCGAGCCCTTGTTGTCGTTCCCTCTTCGTAGAGGGTCGGATCGTCCAGACCTATGAGGGCATATACATGACCAAAGAAAAGGATGCTCAGATATGCTTTCAGGTGAGCCGTCTTACGGACGGGGCTCTTATTGTTCCAGTCGAACGCTTCAAAGCTGAGCCTGACTGAGTCGTCAAAGAGATAGTAATCAGCAGCCAGACCGCCTGTTGACTCAAACAAACCAAATCTTAGCTGGGTATCGTTCCATCGTTTTCCAAACTGAAAGTTAAAGCGGAGGGCTTTTTTCGCGATTACCCGTTCTCTGGTCCGGACCGGAGGGCTTGTCGCATCAGGGCTGGCTTCCTGCGCTTCGAGGCTTTCCGTCTGTGTCTCGGTTACGGATTCTGTGAGGTCTGTAAAGCCCAGCAAAAAGAACTTATCCGGGCGGGTTCGCATCCAGGCGTTGAAGTAATGCTGGGTTGAATGATCTCTCCGGTATTCTCCATGATAGTCGACGGTCAGCTGTAGCTTGGTTGCTGGTGCAAGGACTTCCCGGACATCCTGAATGGCCATTTCCAGCTCTGTCAGGGTTTTATCTTCATTGACAAGCTTGCCAAGGGTTCCTTCGCCACGTTCGATCTTATCTGCAACCAGCCGGACATTTTTGGCGGTCACTTCAATGTCCTGCATGGTATGGTCAAAAGAGGCAATGATTTTTTCTATTTTTTCACCATTTTCTCCGCCGACGAGGCCTTTGACAGAAGCGCTGAAATCCCGAAGGTCGTCGGTTGTTTTTCTGATATTATAAACAATCTTACTGAGATCTTCTTCTTTATCACCAATGACCTGCTTCAGAGTCAGAGAAGTTTTTTCCAGGTTCGCAATCAGGTTTCTGACATGAGTCCGGTTCTCTTCAACCAGCTGCCGTGTTTCTGAGGTCAGCACTCGGATGTCTGAGACGATTGAGGTGACATTACGCTCGCCCTCTTCACCCCCGAGGACTTTTGACAGGACACGGGTAATTTCACGGACGTCCTTACCGATGGCTCCTGCCACAGAGATCAGTGCAGAAATATTCACCTGGTCATCTGCTGCGGCTATCAGACTGCCATCTTCGGCGTAAACGCCTGTATCCTCTCCGCGTATAATTTCCATAAAAACATCTCCGAGAAGGCCTTTCTCCCGGATGGCAACGACGGATGTCCCTGGGATTTTAACATTCTCATCAACTTCAAATTCAATTCTGGTTGTATTGACCTGTAGGCTGATCTTACTGACACGACCCACGATAACCCCATTGGTCTTGACGTGGGTTTTGTTGACAATTCCCGAGGCATCACGAACTTCTGTATAGTAGTGGCGGGTCCCGCTACTGGAAAAAGAGTCAGGACTCAGAACGAAAAACATATAGCCGATAACCCCGGCTGCAATCAGAGTAAACAGTCCGACTTTTATTTCAGTTCCGAAAGAATTCATCAGGCTGTGCCAATCTGTCTGGTTTCCACTGAGAGGTTCCCCTTCATCGGTTCAGGTGGAGCTCTTCTTGACAGAAGCTTTCACTCAAAACCTTCTGTGCTATTCTGTCTGCAATAATCCTGCCACAGGCCGTTTCATAAACCCTGCTTTTTTTTCCGGGATCTCCATGTCCGGGCTTTTGTTCTTTCGTCAGAGAAACTCCATGGGCCCTTCCACTTTTCCGGCAAAAAACTGTCGTATAACAGGATCTTGAGATTGCCGAAAATCATCGGGTGGGCCTGATAGTGCCGCCTTTCCTTTATATAAAAATACAATCTGATCAGATGTTGCCATTGCTGCTTTTAAGTCATGAGAGATGACGATGGATGTGATGCCGGTTTCCTTCTGGCTGACCTCGACAATAAGCTGGTCAATCATTTCAGAAATCAGAGGATCCATTCCGGTCGTGGGCTCATCATAGAGGAGCACGGAGGGCTTCGCAACCAGGGCTCTTGCAAGACCTACTCTTTTCTTTTCACCTGTAGAGAGCTCTCCGGGAAACTGACCTCGTAGTTGCCGGACCCCTGTTTGTTCCATGACTTCATCCGCCCTGACAAGCATATCCTTTGTGGACATCATTGTATGTTCCCGAAGAGGAAATAAAATATTATCAAGGACTGTCATGCTGTCAAAGAGTGCAGCATGCTGAAAAAGCATGCCGAAGTGGCGGCGATAGGATCTGGCCTCATCTCTGGAAAATTCAGCGATATCAGAACCATCAACAATAATTCGACCTTTATCTGGCTTCAGAAGGCCCATGATGTGCTTGATCGTGACAGATTTTCCCTCTCCTGATTTACCGATAATAAAAGTGATTTTCCCGCGTTCAATATGGAGGTCCAGCTCATCCAGGACTCTGTGACGACCAAAACTTTTGGAGACTCCCTGAAAGTAAATCATGACAGCCACCGGACTTCCATCCATGTGATCATAAAATCCATCACAAGAATAAGGAGTAAAGTGTGTACGACCGCGTTGGTGGTTGCCAGGCCAACACCTTTGGCTCCTTTGCTGGCATTAAGGCCATAACGGCATGAGGTGGCTGAGATTATGAAGGAAAAAAAGAACATTTTTCTCAGCCCTTTGATGATGTCCGTGCTCTGGACCATCGAGATCAGCTTGTCCATAAAA
The DNA here is from genome assembly GCA_020635195.1 of Deltaproteobacteria bacterium. Lineage (GTDB taxonomy): Bacteria > Bdellovibrionota_B > Oligoflexia > Oligoflexales > Bog-1112 > JACKAG01. The sequence goes on from JACKAG010000004.1 coordinate 12,379, forward strand.
ATCCCTTCATCGACATTGAAGAGCAGGCGGCCAATCATCCAGACTCCTGCAATTCCGGCAAACATAAAGAGGCCGCAGAGGAAGGGCATAATGAACATGGAGGCTAAGACTCGCGGAACGACCAGATAGTGGATCGGGCTGATGCCCATGGCCTCAAGAGCATCGACCTGCTCGTTGACGACCATGGTGGATATTTCTGCGGTCATAGCAGAGCCAGCCCTGCCCGCTAGTAAAAAGCCGGTGACCAGAGGTGCCAGCTCTGTTGACAGAGCGATTCCGGTGGCCCCTCCGATAATCCCTTCAGCGCGGAAGATGGTAAAAATTCCCCCGATCTGAAGTCCGAAAACGGCTCCGGTTGCAAAGCCTGTCAGGAGAATAATCATCAGCGACTGATTGCCAACAAACTCAATCTGTCGGAAGATTTCATGTCTGCGGAAGGGCAGGCGAAGAGCCTGCTGGGCAATTTCAGCAAGAAACAGCAGGAAGGCTCCAACCTGTTCCGCCTGTGTTCGGATTTTGTTGAATGCTGTTCTGGCTAACCATGGTAATCGTACCATTGGCTGGCTCCTCTGGGGGATTCCGGAACTCAAAGAGATCTGCCTTTCCTTTCGGGCTAAATCTGGCCCTGAAGACAGTGCCTGTTTTCTGACACAATATCAAAATTCTGACATCTGAATGTCAGTTCTGGACATCCAGGTTAAAGGCGGCAGAAAAAGCACAAAGAGCCTCTCTGCTATGAATACAGTCCTGTTGTTCCGGAATCCGGAGCAGCAAGCCCGGTCGCATGGACCCGGAAGACCAGCTGAGAAAACTCTCAATCCCCTCATCTTCCATCTTACGTCTCTGCTGTAAAGATTTCAGCCATGGATGTGGGTTGGCTTGCTTTTCTGTCCGTTTCAGGGAAGCACGTATATCATCCGGAAGGCAGCGATTGAAGAAAATACCTGCCAGCGGATATTTCTGACGATGCAGTTGTGTTGCCAGATGTCTGGCTGTACGTAGTGATGTGCTGTGACAGGCGGAAACCAGAAGAAATGCGGTTTTCTGGCTTCTCAGGGTTTCGAGGATTCCTTCACTCGCTTTGTGGAAACCGTCGATCACCTGCTCCAGGAGCATCAGAAATTCAGCCATCTTTTTCAGAGCTTCTATCCCGGTAATCCGGGCCAGGCCTCCCATCAGCTTTTCGCTGACAGAGAAGAGCCGGCTTGCGCCGAATTTTCCAGCCATATGGATGGGAAGGACCAGCCAGTGCATGACTTTGTTTTCCCGGAAACTGGCAAGGATGTCAGGTTTGCTCAGAAAGTCCAGAGCCTGCTGATCAGGAGGGGTGTCGACAATCACCATATCCAGTTCAGGGTTGTTGATCATATCCCTGAGTCTGGCCAGAGCCATATATTCAGCCGGGCCAGCCAGACGGCGACTGGCAGCTTCATAGAGCGGGTGGCACAGGATGCGCTCAGCGGCCTTTTCTGACTTTGCGTGTCGCCGGACCATTTCATCAAAGACCTCCTGAGGTTCGAGCATTGTGGCAAACACTTTGCCCCGGCCCTGGGAGCCTTCTGGCCGTAAGATTTCTTTTAATCCCTCTCCTGAGCGGAGGCCGATGGCTGCCGCCAGCCTTTTGGCCGGATCGATGGAAATAAGGCCAACACGGGCCCCTGTCTGTGCGATACTCAGGGCAAGTCCCAGTGAACAGCTTGTCTTTCCGACTCCCCCTGCTCCCAGCAGGATCAGGACTTTCTTGTTCAGAAGATGTCTGATGCTATGTAATGTCAAGGTGCGAGAGACTCCCAAAAAACATCTAAAAATTCTGGCGTCAGGGGTTCAGGAATCTGACCAGATTCTGGTAGTGTCAGTAAACCAGCCGGTAGAGCTGACATTTCGAGTTCGGATTGCAGGTGCTTCTGCTCTTTTATGGACTGCTGATAGCGCCTTTCCAGATAGCGGATCACAGTGGGCTCTTCTTTGAGTTGTCTGAGCTGGGCAGACAGCGTCTCAGAGAGCAGGCAGCGGTTCAGCAGGATGCCCTTCAGAGAAATGTGACCAGACTCAGTTATTTTTTTTGCAAAATCGAGTGTTTCGCTGCTAACCAGAGATTCCGGTAAGGAGACAAGCAGGCAGCAGCTTTGCTGTGGGTCTTGCAGAAAGCTCTGAATATTCCGGATCTCTCCTATCATGGGCCCTGTGAGTCCGGAGCTCAGCACAGCAGAGGGCGTTCCGATGAGGCCGAAGAAATGTCCGGACGCCGGAGCATCGAAAATGACCAGGTCGAACTCCCGGGGATCTGAAGATGGTGGCTTGCATTTATTGTGGAGCCAGCCTAGTAGCATGATTTCATCAAGGCCCGGAATCGCTTCTGTAAAACTACGCATCACTCTGTGGCGGAAAATCTTCTGGTATAGCTGTTTCATCTTCAGATGGTCTTCGATGAAGCCTCGCATACAATCTTCGGGGCTCAGATTGACCAGTGTCAGCGATTGCCGGGCAGAAGAGGCCTGTGAACTTTTTGTGCTCTGTATGGGCAAGAGTGGGGCGAGTTGCTCCGAGCTGCTTGATCCGACAAGAAGAACCCGCAGACCGGATTTTGCAGCCAGGCATGCCAGGCTGGCTGCGACCAGACTCTTGCCTGTGCCTCCCTTACCACTGACCATAATCAGGCGGTGAGACCAGAGCTTTGTCCGGGATATTGCTGTGTCAGAAAAGGTATTCACGAGTCTTTATTCTGATTTCTGTTCTGCTCAGATGAGTCTGTGAGTTTCTCCTGAGGAGTTTCTGTGGACTCCTCTTCTCCCCGGATACCTTTGCGGAAGTTGCGGATACTTTCGCCTACAGCTCCCCCGAGCTTAGGCAGTTTTGTTGCACCAAACATCAGAACCAGCACACCAAAAATCAGCAGTAGTTCAGTTGGTCCGGGGAGTCCCATGGTGATACCTCATGATCTATAAATGATGATCGTCATCGCTGTCTGTTCCGGCTTTGCTCTGCCCGGCTTTCTTGTCCGGAATGATCACTCGCAGGAGAAAGACGGCCATACAGGCTCTGTTGCGGAATCGCCGCCACATAATGCTGTGGCCGATCCTCCTCCGGAAATGCCGGGATCAGTAATTTCTGTATCCACTCTTCCGAATGACATCCATGGAAAGATATGGAATCCTGTACACTCAGCTTTATATCAAAGCCATGGCTGTTAGCACAGACAAAGAGCAGGCTTCTTTCATCCCAGGTTGCATGAATGTTCCAGTAGCGCAAATCTCTGCCATCGCTGAAGTTTAGCACAGGATCATTGCAGGGACTAACGAGATTTGTGCCTCCCGGAACAAGCGGACGGGCTGATCCTGTGTGGCCGCTCTCTACAGAACTTCCACCTTTTATCAACAGTGAAAAAGACAGGGAGATCTCACGAAAGAGTTTCGCGGAATGTTCTGCCCGTAACAGGCTGATGATATGTTCCTGCAGGAATTCCGGCTTTAGCCGGCGATGTTGATTTTTTGCCAGGATTTGCAAAACAAAAAAATGATGCCAGATCATTGAGCTGAGCCGCTGACGGGCTTCCTTTTGTTCTGCATCCAGCTGGCAGAAAACCAGGAGGTATTGATTGCCAGGGAGGGAGAGTCCCAGACTCCAGCGGCTTATATCTGCTGTTGTCTCCTGAGCAGAAGAAAAGACCTTCAGCCAGGATACGGTTTCAAAGTAGTTCAGTTCCCAGCGGTCAGAAAAATGGCGGGCATCTTTTGTGAAAAATGTATGTTCCATCATCAGCCCGAGCTGGGCTCCGAACATGTTCAGTTCCCGGAGGCTGTCCAGCATCCGGGCGCCGCGAAAACGAGGAGCAGGCTGTTCCAGCAGAATGACCCCGCTGTGTCCGGATGATGAACTGACAGGAATGTAGGCATTCATCTGATGATGGCTGCTGTGCAGAGCTCCTCTGTCCTCCTGCGGATCAGGCTCATCCTGACTTAGTTTCAGAGTTTTGCTGTCATCCCTCTCTTCCGCCTCATAAGGCAGCTCGGGTTCTATCCCTTTTATATTTTCATTCCAGGGGCATACAGATGAGGGAAGAAATATGGCCTCATTCAGATTCAGGAAGTTCCGGAGGTGCTGCCGGACCTCTTCCGCGTCTGGTCCATCATCCGGATTAAGGATCAGTTCCTCTTTAGCAACAGGTTGCAGAATGATTCCCCGGATACAGCAGGCCTGATAAGAGCTCATGAGCTTTTCCAGGCTTTCTTTCCACGCAGGGTGCTGCTTTCTGATTACGGCTGATCTGCTGATATGGAGCAGGTGCTGGTAAGCCAGTTGTGTCGGATAATGATCAAAGAGAAAGCCTTTTGCGGAAGAGTCAGGTGATCTTCGTGGCAGGTCAGACGGACTCAGTGGCTGTATGATGTTTTCTGCAAATTTCTGAAGCAATGTCAGCTGCTGTCGGGAGCTGATGTCCCAGGCCTGTCTGAGATGTGCCATTTTTGCCGGATCTTTTTCTTTAAGGAGCAGAGCCAGGCGGAGCTTGCTCAGGCAACGGGGTAGCGTGTGGTTCATCTTTACAGAAAGTTCTATTGCTTTTTTATAGTATTTTCGGGCCCTTCGTTTATTTGTTGCTTCGAGTATACGCCCCATCATCATCAGAAGGTTGCTCCTCGCCTGGCCTTTCCGGCGAAAGATGTCCCTTCTGAGGTCTTTCAGAAGTTGCTGCATTTCTGAGCGCCGCATCAGCTGCCGATGATTTTCCTGCTCGAAGATCATCGGAAAACAGCAGATCACCAGAGCAATCATGTCCACTTCGTAAGCAAATATAAAACGCTGCTTCAGTGTCTCGCGTAGCTGAAAGGCAAGACCTGCAAAGGCTATCCTGGTCTGATGAACATCCCCTTTAGCATACGCGACAAACATGAAGAGCAGAGGAAAGCAGATTCCTGATTTCCCGGAAGAGGCTGTACTCTGCCGGATCAGGTTTTCGCCCTGACGTAGCATCTGATCCCGTTTCCCTGAAAGAAAACAGATGAGAAGGGAAAGGCTCCCCCAGCGGATCAGGGCAGCGCTGCTGGTACCGGGATTTGCCAGAGCCAGATTCAGGATGGAGTTGGCCTCTCCGGGTTTTCCCTGCTGGATCAGCAAAAAAGCCTGCAAAGCAATTGCATGCGGATAAAGAACGGGACTGTCCTGGAGACGAATTCTGCCCAGAGAGAAGTTCAGATGTTGACTAAGATGACCAGATTGATTTTGCTCGTAGCAGGGGCCAGCCGCCCTGGTCAGACTGATCACTGCAGACAAAGAGGCTTCCCCGCTCTGCTCTGCTTCATCCAGCAGCAGATCCAGTATCCGGGCAGCATGCCTGTACTGACCAAGCATACTCCGGTATAGTGCTGTGCAGCAGAAACGCCGGACCAGCAGGCTGAGGCTTTTGTATTCTGCTTCTGAGAATATCCCCTTTGTGTCATGGGCAAAGCTGAGCCAGTCTTTCAGCCTGAAGTGAAATAATGCTTCCGCGATGTGGGTCCGGAACTCCGTCGCCATCGTCTCGTTTCCGGATTCTTTTTTTGTTTCAGGCTTTAGTTCTGATAATTTTCTCAGGATATCTTTTATTTCAGGATGCTCTGCTCTCTGCTTCCGGAGAGATCGGAGGGGCTGCATGATGATGGAGCAGATAAGGCTCTGCCTTCTTTTTTTTCTGTATGTTTGCAGAAATCCATCTGCTAAAGACAGAATGGTTTTCTGATCGTCTTCGATCATGCATAGGCGGATCAGTTGATTATGAAGCGTATGTTGTGTTTCCTCATATATGTCATAGAGCAGAGACTTTACACCATAGTCTCTGGCCTGAGCCCAATGTTCAAGAGCCATATAGCAGGAGCTTATCATAATATAGCTCTCTGATTTTATTTTATCTTTTGATTCTTCTGAGGAACTTGTCTGCTTCGTAAGGTCCAGTGTTTTCCAGGCAATCAGAATGGCTTCATAGTATCGTTCTGTCCCGAACAGGTATCCGGCAGCTTTTTGTAAAAATGACAGAATATCTGTTTCGCTGGGTGCTCCTGGCAGATCTCTGTGCTCAGCCAGCCAGATTGCATGGGCACAGCCTTTCAGAATCAGTGGATGACTAAGTTCCTCACCAGAGTTTCTGTTACGACAAAAGTCAAACAGGTTTCTGTGAAACTCAGCTTTTTTTTCCGGGGATAATGAGTTGCGGATTTTCTCCCGGATGTGTTCATAGCTGAAGCGATAACGGCTGCGGATCATTCCTGAGACACGGAATTCTTCTCTGGTCAGGATTCCGTCTTTTTCCGCTTCTCTCAGGGTATCCATCGCTATGTCATGACGGAACCATGGTCTGAAAATTCCTGGCTGAATCAGCAGCTCCTGCCCCATCAGGCTGCATAGCTGCAAAACGTCCATGCGATCGTTCTTCCATAACTCTACGGATTTCATAGCGAGCTCAGGGCTCTGTGCCATGCCGGGGTGTTCAGTCCCGCTCCGGAAACTGATGTCTGACGAGCTTCCTTTTCCTGCTGTGGTGAACAGATCCAGTAAAAGGGCGCGCCTGACCAGAGCAATGAGGCAGGCAGGGTTGCCACCGCTGCGCCTTTCCAGTTCATGGATGACAGCAGAATCGATCTTCGCTTGCGGACCAAAAATATCCTGAATCAGTGCTGTGCTTTCTGGCTGGCTCAGTTGTGATAATGACAGTTGCAGATAACGACGTTTCAGCTGGTCAAGCTTTTTGAGGAATGTAACAAGACGTGTTTGATTCTGATATTGCCAGGGGTCCCATGTAAAAATGAGGACAAAAGGAAAGCTGTTGCTGTGACTGACAAAGACATCCAGTAATTGCAGGCTGAGAGGATCTGCCTTGTCAATATTGTCAAAGAAAAAGACCAGTGGTTCTTTCTGATCTCCGGATAAAGTCTTCAGAAAGTCAGAAAATGCTTTTACGATTAAGGGTATATCGCCGGAGAGCTCTGAGCTCCGGATGTCTTGCAAAGAAAGCTCAGGAAAGAAATGGTGCAGGCCAGAGATCACAGGACTAAGTCTTTTTAGTTCAGGACCAAGAGTTTTTCTGCTTTGCTCAAGAACCCGTTCCAGCTGGGAGGGATCTTCCTCAATTAATGATAAATATTGATATAATGCAGCGGAGATGGCGTGAAAGGGAAGGCTGGATGAATGAGTCAGGAATTCACTGCTGACAAAACGCAGCTTTTCAGAAACCAGGACTTTCTGAAGTTCACTAAGGAATTTCGTTTTGCCGCTACCAGAGCTTCCTGTAATCCCGATAATACGCCCTCTGCCAGAGTTTCTTATGTGCCTGAGGACATCCCGGGCCTGATCAAGCTCTCTTTGATGGCCGCGGTAAGGAAGATCTCCGGAGATGGTCCGGATATGATCCGCTGTTCCAGGCTCTGTCAGAGTCTGGCTGGCAGAGTGGTCACGCGAAAGAAGTACATAAATTTGTTGCAGATCAGAGTAGAGGCTGAAGGCAGACTGATAGCGATTTTCTGGATCTTTTTCCAGAAGCCTCCCGATGATCTGGCATAAGGTTTCCGGTAGTTCGGGACAGATCAGTCTGAGAGGAGGAGGGGCTGAACGAGCCTGCTGCTTCTGAATCTGTATTTTGCTTCCCCGGAAGAATGGAGGACGGCCTGCAAGCATTTCATAAAGTAAGCAACCCAGAGCATAGAGGTCACTGCGGTGGTCTGTCTCTCCCTGGGCAAAGCGTGTCTGCTCCGGGGCCATGTAGAGAGGGGTTCCGATCAGTTCATCCCGTGATTTTGATCTCTGTTCAGGGCTGTGACCAGACCAGAGCATGAGGTCATTGAGTTTTGAAATGCCAAAATCGAGGATGACGGCCCGGATACCACGAATTTCGCGTCTGGCTTCGCAGATCAGAATATTAGAGGGCTTAAGGTCACGGTGGACAATGTTTTTTGCATGTGTGTAATCAAGGGCCATGCAGATCTGCATGCTGACCTGAAAAAAGAAACTCAGATCCGGGCGCTGATCCCGCAGGGAATCCCTGAGACTGACTCCGTTGATGTGTTCCATAATGAAGTAATAGCCATGAATACCATGCTGAGATGGTAATATGCCAAAGCCATGAAATCCGACGATATGAGTATGGAATAATTTACTGAGCACGGCAGCTTCTCTGCTGAACCTTTGCTGATCATGAACCGACGGCCTGTGGTATTGCTGGCGGATCATTTTGAGTACCACGGGCTTGTCCGGGGAGTAGACATGTAGTGCCCGGTAGACAGCCCCCATCCCGCCCTGTCCGATCAGGTGAGTTAAGAGGTATTGTCCGTCAATGATCTGACCAATCAGGGAATCCAGGCTTCTTCCTCCTGGTTTTTTTGTGATGGAATCTTCTCTGTGATCGGGAAAGAGAGAGATGGGCTTGAATCTGTGGAAAGATATCAGAAACCTCAATCCTGAAAGCACAGGCTATTTTGACGATTGTCCTGAAGAGATCGAAGTCAATATTCCTGGTTATAGCCTACGATGATTCGATTTTTTTTTAAATCAATAAGATATATAGCCTTCTTGTTTTAATTCCGGGTACTTCCTTGTCAGATATGCACTGCTGACTTGACAAGAAATCCATCTGCGGCAAAATTTGTCAGGTCTTGCTGGATCTTCTTAAAAACAAACCAGGTTTTGGTGGACTGAAGTGCTTGCTTTTATTCTGACAGGGATTGTCTGTGGTTTTGGTTCGTCAGCCCCTTTGGGGCCGATTAACCTCTGGTTGATTCGCTCGGTGTTTGAAAAAATCCCGGCAGCCAGGGTCGCCTGGTTTTTAACGGGTGTGATTTTGACGGATCTCACCTATGCGGGGCTGGCTGCCTGGGGGCACCAGAGTCTTTCCTTCATTTCTGAGTTTAGTCTGGCTGTCTCTGTTGTGGGTGGAACGTTTCTGATCCTGCTGGGGATTTTTCAGCTTCGCTCTCTGCGTCAGCAGAGGCCGGAGCAGGGAAAAGCGCGTGGGCTTATGCCTCAGCTGTTTTCTGTTCATGCCAGTCTCTCTGCTTTTGCAAGTGGGGTTGTTTTTTGCGGCGCGAATCCCGGCTTTCTGATGTTCTGGATCACCGTTTTTCATGAAATCCCGGAGAGGCTCGGCAGAATTCCGGATTTTTCTGATATACCTTTTTTTCTGGCAGGGGTGGCTTTGGGAGATCTGCTCTGGTTTGGCTCTCTTCTGAAGATCGCCTCTTTTGGCAGCGGCTATGCCGGGCAGAAAATCCTTTTTTGTCTGCGTCTGGTGGTTGCCTGTGGCTTTACGTTGTGTGGTCTGTGGTTTCTTTTATCTGCTCTCAGAGTATGAAAGGGGAGCTTTTGTGTGTGGGCTGATCCCCGCTCTGTGATTATTTTGTTAGAATATTTCTGATATCTGAACAGTGAGACAGAGGTTGCGCCAGTGAGTTCAGGTTTCAGTTGTGAGATTTTCAGGGAGTATGGTATCGGGGGCCCATCAGGGATGGAGATGATATGGATGGAAAAGCAGGGCTGCATGGCCTGCCGATATGGGAAACACTCAGCTGCCTTTCTGATGACAGGATACTGTCTGAGGCGGAGCAGAAAGAAATTATTGAGCTGCGTCAGAAAAAACCTGACCTCCTGATCCGGATTGCGAGGTTGCTTTTGTCTCTGAGCGGCTCTGGTTATACGTACCAGAAGTTTGCAAGTTGCCCCTGGGAAGACATTGTGGATCTGATTCATGATCAGGCTGCCCGTAACAGGTTATTGCAGCAGGATGATCCGAAGGAGCAGGCGGTTAGCGCTTACCTGAACCGGGAGCACAATCAGCTTCCCTGTACCCTCATGACAGCCCGTAAGCGGGTCCTTGAAGCCAGAAGGCTATGTAAGCCCGAAGATCCGGTTCTGGTTCTCGGAGATGATGATATGGTCGGGGTTGAACTGGCAAAAGCTGGTTTTACGGATGTGACGTCTGTTGAGATTGATGACTATATCTGTCAGCAGCTGAAAGAGCGAAGCAAAGCAGAGGGGCTTTCGCTGAAGGTGCATCGTCATGATATCCGAAAGCCTCCCCTTAAGGAGCTGATCCGTCCTTATCATCTGATCTTTCTTGATCCTATGTACAGCCTTGAAGGCATTGAAATGTTTTTGCGTTCAGCTCTGGAGTTTTCCGGAAACCGGCCGGGAACATACTTTTTTGTCAGTGTTCATTTACAGTCTCTTTTAAGAGATGGCTTCAGCCAGCTCCCGCAGCTGATTGCCTCGTTGGGGCTTTCCTGGGGGGAGGTCTACAAAGGCTTTAATGCTTATCCAGTTCCCGATAGAGTCGGCTGGTGGATTGCCTTTTTTATCAGAAGATTTATGAAAACACAGCTGATGTCATCAGAGAACTTTACCTTAAAATTTTTTCTGTCTGATGCCATGATTCTGAAAAATGAAAAGTCAGCATGAGACGGACAGAGCTTTGCTGAGGAGGAGACTGCACCGTGACCAATCATGTCGGGCCCCATCAACCTTCGGATCTGAATCCCATGCCTCCGGTGCAGGGTATGCGCTGCTTTACAGAAGCGGGTGACATCAGGCGTACCAAGATCGTCGGAACTCTCGGGCCAGCATCCTCTGATGAAACAGTGCTTCGGGAACTGTTTATGAAAGGTCTTGATATTGCCCGTCTGAATTTTTCCCATGGGGATCATGCCTTTCATTTGCAGAATATAAAAAATATCCGGAGGATTTCCAGAGAAACAGGGAATCATGTCACAATCTTACAGGATCTCCAGGGGCCAAAAATTCGCTGTGGACTGTTGTCGGATGGGATGATCGAGCTGCGACAGGGGGAGTCTTACTCGCTGGTCTATGGGACGATCCAGGAAAAGCCCGACGAGATCCCTGTGGATTATCAGGATCTGGTCCGGGATGTTCGGGTTGGTCAGTCTGTGATGATGGATGATGGCCTTCTGCTGCTCGAAATCACTGAAGTGGAGGGAAGCCGGGTTCGGGTTCGGGTTACAGAAGGTGGTGTTCTGAAAAACCGCAAGGGAGTTAATTTTCCGGATTCTGTCTTGTCACTCCCTGCCTTGACAGAGAAGGACACCCGTGATCTGCTTTTCGGAATCACGCACCGGGTGGATGTCGTTGCTCTTTCCTTTGTTCAGACAGAAGAGGATATTAAAAGGTGCAGGAAAATTATCCAGGCCATGGGGTCGGATGTTCCGATTATTGCAAAAATTGAAAAATTATCAGCAGTGGAACGAATCGATGCAATTGCCCAGGAGGCCGATGGTCTGATGGTTGCCCGGGGTGATCTGGGGGTTGAAGGAGGCGTTGACAGAGTTCCGATGTTTCAGCGCCGCATCATCGAAGCGGCAGCCAGGTATGCCAAACCCGTTGTCATTGCCACGCAGATGCTGGAGTCTATGGTTAAAAATCCCCGGCCAACGCTTGCTGAAGTGGCAGATGTTGCGAATGCTGTGCTGGAGGGTGCGGACTGTGTGATGCTCTCTGCGGAAGTTGCGGCGGGAGAGTATCCGATTGCCTGTGTTGAAAAAATGGCCTCGGTTATCCGTGAGGTGGAAAGCTGGAGTCATGCAAAACCTCAGCGTTATTCCAGTCTGGAGCCGACCGACCAGGAAGAGTGGGAAGAGCACAAAGCCATTGCAAGGGCTGCCTGTGAAGCGGCAGACTCTCTGGGTGCTCGCGCGATTGTCTGTCTTACACTGACGGGTTCAATTGCCCGGCTGATTTCAAGCTGGAGGCCAAAAACTCCGATTATTGCCATCAGCCCCCGGGAGGATGTGATCCAGCGTCTGGGTTATTCCTGGGGGGTCTTTGGTATGAAAAACCCCCTCTTTTACGATACGGATATTCTTTTACAGGATCTTCCTGAGCTCCTGAAGAATCTTGGTATTGTGCGAAAAGGGGACAGTATTGTCATTACAGCTGGTATTCCGATCAATGCGATGCGGCCCACGAATATGATTAAAATTAACCGGATCGGCTGATCTCATCTCTCTATGTCTGGAGGAAGGTTCTATGGAGCGCTATGATCTTGAATTGATCGGGGAAGTTGCTTCCCTGGACAGGTCAGAGGACTGTAGTTTTTTCCGCTCTCAGATGCAGCGTTTTCATGAGCATAGCCAGCAGCATATGGGGCTGATGAGGGAAGCTCTGAGCAATGGTGATATGGCAGCAATAGAGGCTTCGGCCCATGCTATGGGTGGCTCAGCGGTCAGTTTTGGAGCGGCTTATCTGGGTTCTGTATTACGCAGGATTGAGGTCGATTGTCGCCAGATGACAGCAGAGGTCTTGCGGGGAGAGATTCATCTTGTCGGAGAGGAACTGGCGATTTTCCGTGAGTTTCTTGAAGAATATGTAGAGAATATGCAACGTAGCCGTCAATGATGCCTGTTATCTGCTCTGTCAGCTGCCAGCCAGGACATCTGTGCCCTGAGTGCTGCATCCGGCCTCTGCTAGAATGGTAGCGATGCCCGCTTAAGGCATTCCGGAGGACGACAGCCGTGGACCACAATTATTCAGGGGGACTTCCGCCCCTGCCTGAATTTAAAACTGTTGGTGGAAGAGGGGGACAGGGTCAGCGTGGAATGCGCTTGTTACCTGAACGCCTGAGCTTCTCGTTATTTGTCCGGAACGGCCTGCTTCTGTTAACTCTGCTGTTGATGAGTCTTTCCGGGCTGGTCTGTTTATACCTGTCTGAGCTGGGCCTGCTGAGTCCTGATGCAGGCCGTCTTGCCTTTATGCTGGCCTGGAAGCCGGAGGATAACAGCCTCATCTTTGACCGGGAGCAGCGAAAAATTGCTGAGCTGTACCACCGGGATCATACGTTCGTTCCCTACCGGGAGCTGCCAGAGGCTCTGGTGCAGGCGATTATTGCGACAGAAGACCAGCATTTTTTTGAGCATGCCGGAGTCGATCCGGAGGGCATTCTTCGGGCGCTTTTTGTCTGGTTGAGCTCGGGCTTTCGTGAGTACAGGCAGGGAGGAAGTACGATTACCCAGCAGCTGGTGAGGCACTTTTTTCTGCCCGGGGAAAAAACGGTGAGTCGGAAGCTGCGTGAAATGGTTCTGGCACTCAGGCTGGAGCAGCTGATCAGCAAAGAAAAGATTCTTGAAATTTATACCAATGCTCTTTTTCTGGGAGGCGGTGCTTATGGAGTGGGGGCAGCCGCAAGGCGTTTTTTTTCCCGTCCTGTCAGTGAGCTGAAAACTCATGAACTTGCAATGATAGCCGGCCTGTTTCAGTCTCCTGGCCGTTATAACCCTCATAAATTCCCCGGGCGGGCAAAACGAAGACAGGAGCAGGTGCTTCGTGCCATGAGAGAGCGAGGCTATCTCAGTCCGGCTGACTTCAGGTACTGGTCCCGTCAGAAACTTCCCATCACAGCCTATCGATCTTTGTGGGGAAAAAAAGCTCCTTACTTTGTTGATTATGTCACTCAGGAGCTCTCTCATCTTCTGGGTGACGTGTCTGTTCGGGGCGGGGGACTGAGGGTTTATACCAGCCTGGATTCTGTGATTCAGAGCAGAGCGGAAGAGGTCCTGCACAATAAAAACGATCTGCTTCGCCAGGCAGAGGAAAAGACGCGCCGATGGCAGCCTGCCGGGCAGCCTCCTGTTGAGCTGGAAAGTGCCATTCTTGTGACCAGTCCGGCAAGTGGGGATATCGTGGCTATGGTTGGAGGAAGGGATTACGCAAAGTCGTCGTTTAACCGTTGCTCCCAGGCTCTGAGGCAGCCCGGATCAGCTTTCAAGCCTGTGTTGTACAGTCTGGCCCTTCTCAGGGGAATGCGCTGGAGTGACAGCTTCTATGTGTCTCCGCTGACCCTGCCTGGCAATTACCGGCCAAGATCTCCTGCCCGTGATTATATGACCAGGACAACTCTGATGCGTGCTTTTTACCGCTCTATGAATGCGCCGGTGATGGAGCTGGGGCAGCGGCTTGGTCTTGATGCTGTGCTGGAGCATGCCCGCCATCTGGGGATTCATTCTCCGGTTCGCAGAGAGTTTGGCAGTCTTCTGGGGGCATCAGAGCTGACCATGACAGATCTGGCCAGAGTGAATGGCGTCTTTGCGGCCCAGGGGACTTTGACAGATCTGAGTGCGGTAATCCGTGTCACCGACAGGGATGGAGTGCTTCTCTATGAAAGAAAAGCTCTGGCAGAACGCTCCCGGCAGGTCCTGGACCCCAGAGTTGCATGGCTGATGCTGCATGGGATGAAGCAGGTTTTATATCGTGGGACAGGCAGGGCTTATAGTCATCTTGCTCCTGTTGCTGCGGGTAAAACAGGGACATCGAATGAATCAAAAGACAACTGGTTTACCGGATTTTCTGCGGACTATGTTGCCGTGGTCTGGGTTGGAGCAGACCATCCACAGCCGCTGCATCCTTCTCTTCATGGCTCCCGGCTCGCCCTGCCTCTCTGGGGGGAGCTGATGGAAGGGATCTATAAGGATCGTCAGCCAGGGTCTTTTGTCAGACCGGGAGGGATACGCCCGATGCAGGTGAATCCTTTTAGTGGAAGGCTTGATCCTCATGGCGTGAGGATGTGGTTTCTTGATCATACGCAGCCTCACAAGCGGGAGGATGCTCCGGGAAACCTGAGTAACCTGGAATCGTTCAGAAATCCATTTTGACGGATGACAGACGCATGTCAGTATCCAGACCTTTCTGTTGTGCCCTGTTTTTTATATGCCTTCTGAGCATGAAAAGTTGCCGGGAGGAGAGCCTTCTGCTCAGAATGGAGGCTGAGGAGCCCCTCTCTCTGGATGATCTCAGTTCTGAAATGTATCCGGGAAACCCAGGGGAAATTGGCTGGAAGGAGGAGGCTGATCCGGACCGTGTCAGTCAGTGTGTGGCTTTACTCAGGAGGATAGGCCCCTGGCCAGCCAGACTTAGAAAATGGCTCCGTTCTTCAGTTTCCGCAGAGGCCAGCCTCGCACTCAAAGTATCACAGCTGACAACGGCCCGCTGTTCAGGGGCGGACCATGCGGATGTCCTGAAGACGGCCAGCTCCTGGCTTGAGAAAAATACACAGGTCGTTGGTGTGCTGCTGCCCTCTTCCGGGGAGGGCTCCGGCGGTTTTTCTGCCAGTGTTCTTGCAGGAGTCCGGACAGCTCTGGCAGAGTCCGGAGATACTGGCGCTGTCCGGCTCCGGATACGGGATACGAGGGGGACGCAAGAGGGCATGATGGAGGCTCTTGCAGACCTGGTATTCAGGGAGGGGGTGACTTTGCTGGCAGGGGGTCTGCCGGAATCTGAGGCGGAGCAGCTGTCTCTCTGGTCCCGGCGTCTGCGACTTCCTCTTTTACTGATGAATCGTCATGAACGCTTTCTGGCGGACAATCCTTATGTCTTTCAGCTCTATCCTGGAGCCAGAGATCTGACAGAGGCTCTGGCGGCAGTGGCGCATCAGCGGGGCTTCCGGAATATTGCTGTGCTCCACCCTCAGCGAGACAGCACAGAGCTGACGGTGAAGGCTTTTATCCGCTCCTGTCAGCGTCTGGGTATCCGGATCAGTCAGACGCTTTCTTACCTTCCCGGAGATTTTGCGTCTATGAATCAGGCTGTTGCCAGTGTTAGCCGAACGCTGCCCGCCCAGCGCCCTGGTGAGTACCGCCGTCTGCTGGATCAGGCGCGCCACAAAGCGGAGGCTGTCGGGCAGGAGCTTGACCATGAGAGGGTGCTTCTGTCTCCGGACCCGCTTGTGGATGCGGTTTTTCTTCCGGATCACTTCAGGTCGGTGCGTTACTTTATCAAGCTCTTTCGTTATCACGGGCTGACGCACTTTCCTCTGATCGGAACCCAGGAATGGCGCTCAGGGGAGCTGATTGAGCCCTGGGACCCTTTTCTGAAAGACTCTTTTTTTTCTGATTTTGTCGGATCATACCAGCCTCTCCTGGAGAAATTCCGGCAGGAGGAAGCCGCAGCATCAGGGGGGGCTGAGAATTTTGTCGAGCCTGCCCGAGCGGCTCATATAGATCTGAGTCTGATCGGATACCGGGCCTGCCAGATTGCTCTGGAACTGCTCAAAAACCCTTTTCTGAAACGGGAGGATATGTTCCATAAGCTCCTGAGAATGCAGGAAGACAATGATCTTTTTCATGTCAGGAGTTTTCATAAGGACAGAAAAAGCCGCTGGCCATCCTATGTCTTTGGGCTGGACCAGCGGCAGCTTTTTCTGATCAGAAAAAGCTAAAGGGTGCGCTGCTTATTATTTTGCAAGTAAATTGTCTGCTGGATTTGTAGGATCTGCTTCAGGACGGTCTTTTATTTCAGGATTTTCGTAGGTTCCCGTAACAGCCTTGTTGCGTTTGAATAGGTTGAACTTGCCATATAATGAAGAGACCTTGTCCTGTACCTTAGTGCCGAATTGAGTTTTGGAGGCAACGTAGTAAACTCCGACAACGGCCAGGACAACTCCGACAGCGACAACAGCTTTTTTGATGGTTACTTCACGGACTTGTCTGCGTCCCCAGTCTTTCCAGCCTTCACGGCTGCCCTGATCCTGCTCAGCAGATGGAAGGATTTCTTCTGCGGCAACTGCGGCAACTTCTTCAGTTACGTCTGCTTTTGCTGATTTTGCAGCAAATGCTAAGGGTTGAGTGCTTAATAAGCTGGCAGTTAAGATAAATCGTCCGATGATTCCTGAAACTTTCATAAATTTTACCTCTGTTCCTGTGTGAAAGCCTGATGACTGCTTTGCTGAACACTTACAACAATGTAGTGAATCAGTATGAAACATGTTTGCTGCCGCCTTTTAGCAGACAAATTTTGATTTGTACATGAAATAGATTTCTCTGTTCTGACGTTTTCCTGGAGACATTCCGGCAGGAGGAAGCCGCAGTATCAGGGGGGCTAAGAATTTTGTCGAGCCCGCCAGAGCGGCTCATATAGATCTGAGTCTGATCGGATATCGGGTCTGCCAGATTGCTCTGGAACTGCTCAAAAACCCTTTTCTGAAACGGGAGGACATGTTCCATAAGCTCCTGAAAATGCAGGAAGATAATGATCTTTTTCATGTCAGGAGTTTTCATAAGGACAGAAAAAGCCGCTGGCCATCCTATGTTTTTGGACTGGACCAGCGGCAGCTTTTTCTGATCAGAAAAAGCTAAAGGAGGTGCTGCTGATTAAGATGCAGTTGCAGGTACATCATCTTCCTTAGCATCTTTGATGCGCTTGAATAGCTTGCTGTATAGCCCGTTATATAATGAAGATGCCTTCTCCTTTGCATTCTCCTTTGCATTAGCGCCGAATTCAGTTTTGGAGGCGACGTAGTAAACTCCGACAACGGCCAGGACAACTCCGACAGCGGCAACAGCTTTTTTGATGGTTACTTCACGGACTTGTCTTCGGCCCCAGTCTTTCCAGCCTTCACGGCTGCCCTGATCCTGCTCAGCAGATGGAAGGATTTCTTCTGCGGCAACTGCGGTAACTTCTTCAGTTACGTCTGCTTTTGCTGATTTTGCAGCAAATGCTAAGGGTTGAGTGCTTAATAAGCTGGCAGTTAAGATAAGTCGTCCGATGATTCCTGAAACTTTCATAAATTTTACCTCTGTTCCTGTGTGAAAGCCTGATGGCTGCTTTGCTGAGCATTCACCACAATTTAGTGAATCAGCATGAAACATGTTTGCTGCCGCCTTTTAGCAGACAAATTTTGATTTGTACATGAATTTGTACATGAAACAGATTTTTTTGTTCTGATGTTTTGAAATTACTAAATATTTTTTAACGCGAATCGCCAGCATATTTTTGTAGGGTATGAGCATCAACCCCCATCAGTGTAGACTCCAGTGACTTAAAACAAGGAGGATTACATGGATTGGGAATATCAGCTCATCAGCGACTATATGACAATCGAGAAAGTCTTGCAAACTGTTGCTCCAGAATGCCTGGAGAGAACAGGGCCAAATCAAATATCAGATACTGAAGTTTTATCCATTTACTTTTGGGGGATAAAATCAGGATGTCGGGATCTTTCTGCAACTTACCGGCTCACGGCCTCCTACCTGAAGGATTGGTATCCAAATCTGCCATGTTATCAGCAATATGACAAAAGATTAAATCGACTTACAGAAATTTTAGAGCTAATTTTTGGTGTTTTGTCTTTAGCAGACAGGAAAAATACAGATGTCGCGGTTATTGATTCTATGCCCATAATCGTAGCTGGAGCTAAAAGATCTTCCCGAGCTAAAGTCGCTAAAAACCTTTGTGCAAAAGGCTTTTGTTCCAGTAAAAACATGTATTACTACGGATGCAAACTGCATTTAGTTGTGAACGGAGATCGTAATAAAGCACCTTATGACATGCTCTTAGGTGACATTACTCCAGCAAATGATCATGACATCAACTTTCTGAAAAAAAATCATCTGGCAATCAATGCCAAATCAATTTACGGAGATAAGGCATATATCTCAGAATCTCTTAAAAAAGAGATAAAAAGAAAAGGATCAGCATTGGTCTGTCCTCCTAAGAAACCATGGAAAGGTGAGCTCAATCTTGGGCAACATTTACTCAGCTCACTCATTTCCGGAACCCGTCAGGCTATAGAAACAACATTTGGATGGCTGGAGGCAAGAACGGGGATTTCTAAGGCAAATAAGGCCAGATCTGAACAAGGGTTGCTACGGCATATTTTTGGTTCTCTTGTTGCAGTTGGCCTAAATTGCGCATAAACCATATAAAAATAGGCTAGCGATTCGCGTTAAATATTTTTTAATAAACCTGATCCTGCCCTTCAGTCTGTGGCTCTGTTTTTTTCGCTTTTGTTTCGGCTGAGCTGCAACAGACTGCCTGTAGTTCTTTGATAGAATGGTGCATGTTGCGCACGTCCTGACGGAGAAACTGAGACAGTAGCGTGCGGATATCATCTATGTTGCTTATAAATGAAGAGAACAACTCTTCTTCTGCCATTTTATAGACCCGGAGGACCTCTTTTATAAAGCCTGAGCTTTGCTCTCTTTGAGGCCGAAAGGGTGAGAGGATCTTCTGTTTCAGGTTCAGGGCTGAACTAAGACCGTTCTCTGCTCTCTCTGCTCTCAGCTGGCTGATCAGTTTTTTGCGGACAGAGCGCAGAATCATCTGATAACAGCGGTTGTGGTAGGGATGATCCTCTTTTTCAGAGATGGCATGAAATAAGACTCCGTTGCAGCGACGGGTCAGCGCATTGAGCTGCCAGCGTATCTGCTCAGGAACAGACTGCTCTGCAGAGCAGCGTCCTTCCAGAATTGCTGCTATGGACTGATTATGACAGAGTTTCTTATATGCTTCGGGCAGGATTCCTGCGCTCTGAAGGGAGACACAGCTGGCATGGTAAGGGATGAAATAAAAGCGCTCCCAGAAGCAGGCCATGATAAACAGGATAAGTTCCGCCTGAGTCCGTTCTTCTTCTTCTGAGTCGGCCTCCTGAGCAGTCCGGAAGGAGCTAAGTCCGGCCAGTTGCTGCTCCAGAAGGAGGCTTATTTCCCGAAAGCCCTTTTGTGCCTCAGGGCTCAGAACCGGCTCCGGGAGGTGCTGATATGCCCGGAACTGGCAGCAGAGACTCAGGCTTGCTTCTGTCATCGGGAAGCCCTGCTCCTGTGGACCATAACAGGCGTCGGGATCTGCTATGCTTTCCTCCTCTGCCGGCTCTGCTGTAAAGAAAGACAGCTCAGAGGCAGGAGTCTTTTGCGCCATGATTGCCATGCAAAGGATAAGAAACAGACGAAACATGCAAAGATCTCCGGCAGGATGTCTGATGTAACGCTTCTCTGCTTGATTGCGCAGGAGGACCTCTGTTAATCAATCCGTTGATTTTGGGATAAAGCGGCTGAGAAAATCGATGGGCAGAGGGAAAAAGGTGGTAGATTTTCCTCCGCCGCTGGAAATCTCCCGCATCGTATCCAGATAACGCAGAACAATTGCGTTCTTCTGAGTGTCCAGGACAGAGGCTGCTTCCGCAAGTTTGCGAGAGGCATCCAGTTCTCCCTGAGCGGAAATAACCTTGGCCCGCTTGTCACGCTCTGCCTCTGCCTGCTTGGCCATGGCTCGTTGCATTTCAATGGGAAGGTCAATGGCTTTGACTTCAACAGCACTGACTTTAACCCCCCATGGTTCGGTGTGTTCATCCAGAATTGCCTGAAGCTTGCTGTTGATGCTCTCCCGCTGTGACAGGATTTCATCCAGCTCAAACTGGCCAATGACGGAACGAAGGGTGGTCTGAGCAATCTGAGCGGTTGCGGAAAGGTAATCTTCGACAGCAATGACAGCCTTCTCGGGGGCTGCCACTCTGAAATAAACAACACCGTTGACTTTCAGGGTGACGTTATCCCTGGAGATAATATCCTGATCCGGAATATCCATCGTGACTGTCCGGAGGTCGACCCGTTCCATACGTTCAATGCCGGGGATCAGAATGATAAGCCCCGGTCCCCGGACGCTGGTAAAACGGCCAAGGCGGAAGATGACGCCTCTTTGATATTCCGTGAGGATTTTGATAATGCTGAAGACGAGAAGACTCAGGATAAAGAGAACGACAGCTAACATAACAGACATAAAAGGGTTTCCTTTCTCAGATGATCAGCATAAGTTCATGTTCTTTCTGGCCGGATATCGTGCAAAGATCGCCGGACTGGTATTCGTTTTCGGAACACGCGTTCCAGACTTCCCCACGTACCCTGATCTGATAGTGATACAATCCTCCGGCACTTCCGGATAAGACTTTGATGATGTGACCTTCGGCTCCCTTAAGAGAGTAATAATCATCCCGGGATGTTCGGGAGCGCCTGTCCCGGAGCCAGAACAGGCCAAGACCTGCCATAAATAAAGAAACGGATAAAGCCACGGCAATCACCAGAGTCCGGCTCACCTCAATATAGGCTTCATCTGTCCGGAAAAGGAAAAGGGAGCCGGTGAGCAGACTGCCAATTGCCGAGATCGTCAGCAATCCAAAGCTGCTGACAAAAACTTCCAGGATCATGAGGATAAAAGCAAGGATAATGAGGCCCATAGCTCCAAAATTGACCGGAAGAACATGAAAGCCGATTCCTGCCAGGGTCAGGCAGAGAACGCCCAAAGCTCCCGAAAGGAAGGTGCCCGGCATCTGCATTTCCAGATAGAGCAGAGCAGAGCCCAGGAGAAAAAGGATATAAGCAAGATTGGGATCTGACAGAATATTCAGTAATTTTTGTCCAAGGTCCATATCAAAAGAGTGCAGTTCTGGTGGATCAGGCAGGCTGATCCGGACCTGCTCATCTTTCAGGAGCAGTGAGCGGCCGTGGATGGCTGTCAGCAATTCTCTGGGAGAATTCGCGAGTCCGTCGACTATATGCTCCTGTACAGCCTCCTGTGCTGTGTAAGACGAGGCCTCTGTGATCATGCTTTTGTACAAATCGGTATTTCGTCCCCGGAGCTGGGCGAGGCTCTGAACGAGTGCGGTCAGATCGTTGATGGCTTTGCTGCGGCTATCACCTTCTTTAATATCTTCTCCTCCCGGAAGAATTGGCGTCGCCGCACCGATATGCCCTCCGTCTGCAATCAGCAGGATGTGGGCTGCGGCTGCAATAATGGCTCCTGCACTGGTCGCAGAGGCACCCTCTGGGCCAATCCAGACGATGGTGGGAATGCTACTGCTGCCTATCAGGGACAGAATATCCCGCGTTGAGGACACCAGACCGCCGGGAGTATTGATCCGGATCTGAACGGCATCAAAATTGGCTTCTGTGGCATGAGTATAAGCAGCCTGTAAGTAGTTCTGAATCGCGGGAGTGATCGCGGACTCAATCTGAGTCAGTAATATTTTCTGTATCCTGTATTCGCGTATGTCTGATCTTCTGTCCGACGTGGATATCTGAGCCCTTGCGGATTCTGTCAGGCTGCCGGAAAGAATACTAAAGAATAAAAACAGGCTGAAAAAATAACGCTGCATTGCCTTCATCCTGATTGAGTTCAGAGGCGACTCTGTTTCCAGGCGACTTCTGCCGGAGTGTGCATTATTGCGCAGATACAGCCATTCGTCCATGCTTTGCTGTCAGGGAAAAGAGTTCGGTCAGACGAGCTTTCTGTCAGGGAGAGAGGAAGTTACAGGGATGATCCACGGGCTTCCTTAAGGATGAACTCCAGGATCTGGACGGATCTTGCTGCATCAGGCTCTGTTTTTTGCTCTTCCAGGAGGGTTTCCAGAGAGGACCATGTCCTGGGGTCCCTGGCGGCTTGTCTTATGAGTTTTTCAGCCCATTGCCACTCACCCATCTCCAGGAGAATCCGTCCCTGGTGGGCATAGATCATCCCGTCAGATGGGTCAAGAAGCAGGATTCTCTGAAGCTTTCTCAGGGCATTTGCCGGATGCTTTTCTGTGAGAGCATCCCGGAAGAGCAGTGTTTTGATCCGGTCGCTCTGTTGTAGCAGGCTCAGGATGCCTCCTGCTCCTGCAAAGCTCAGGGCGATGATGAGAAAACCTGCGGCTTTTTTCTTTCTGAGCAGTCCGTTGGGGCGAATGAAAAGATAGGCAAGGCCGAGGCTCAGTCCCATGCAGAGCCCTCCAAGGTGCGCTGCGTTATCAATGCCAAAAGAGGCGTCATCGCTGACAGAAACCAGCACATTGATCAGGATAGCAAGGGCAATGTTCAGCAGTCCCATCCAGGCAAAGGGGCCGGGAATCCAGCGGAATTTTTTTCTGCCGGAGGGCGTGATATCCATCACATGTTCGCCGTTTTCGCTGATAAAAGAGCGCCCCTGACTCCGGAAGCGTTGCCATTCGGAGAGGTATTCAGGAATGATCATAAATCCGACAAGGCCGAAAATGGCTCCGGAGGCTCCCATTCCCAAAGAGGTATTGCTGGCGGCGCTCCAGAGATTGCCCTGTATCCCGGAGCTCAGGAAAATAAAAAGAAACCATCCTGAGCCTGTCTGATATTCCACAATACGTCCGACAAAGCGCAGTGCCATCATGTTCAGAAAAAGATGCAGGATATTATAATGGAGAAATATAGGGTTAAACAGTCGCCACCATTGACCCTGTGCCATGGCGACAGGTTCTTTCGCTCCAAGACGGAAGAGCCATTCGATATAAGATTCTGTCGGGCTCAGAAAGGACTGTGTCGTGATGGCCATAAGGAGCCAGATTGTGGCACAAAGGAGAAGCAGACGCCCTGTCCATGTATGAAAGAGATAGCGATGGTCCGAAAAACGAAGTATTTTTTTCGCCTGTAATGAATCCTGATCCTGCACAATAAACATCCTGACTGGTGAAGCGTTAAAACAGCAGATAATCGCTGGAAGGCGCGTGTAACTGAAGCAGAGGGGTTCCGCTGAAATCAGCCTGACGGGCGTGCAATGACAGCATCCGGACAGGCTGTGTTTCGCCGGAGGCGGTCGTCAGCCAGATCAGGGTCTGCCCGATCCTGATGGTGTTCTGCTGTATCCTGTGACCTGAATAACGAAGTCTGTAGGAGGAACCTTCCTTCAGGCCAGGATGCACCGCTCTTGTTTCCAGCCAGAGTCCGGAAGATTCACTGCTGCGTGTTTTAGTTCCGGGCTTATCCTGTTTATTAAACAGAATTCTGTAAAATAAAAGCTCTTTTTCGGCAGGATGAACACGTATGATCTTTTCCAGGATGTAACTGCCCTCGCCCCGGATGACTTCGGCTCCGTTCTGAGAGGCGGGTCTGGCTGAGCCAGGCTCTGCAAGCAGCTCAGGGCGGAGAAGCAGAGTCAGCGCCAACGTGGGCAGGATGGCCCTGAGAAAACAGAAGGGAATCGGGCGCTGAGCTCTTTTCATCCGGAACCTTCCTTTTCTGATAAAAAGACCTTCAATACTGGGATGTTTTAGTGAAGAGAAAGTCCGGCCTCTTTGAGGAGGTGGATAAGTCCCCCTTCCCGGATCAGTCTGCTGATGATGTCGATGTCCTGATAGAGTGCTCTGTCCTGTTCCATTCCGGGAGAAAGCTCCCGGACCTTATGATAGATAAGGGAGAGTGCTGCGGAAGGTTTCAGGGGGGAAAGAAGATCAAGGGCCTGGCAGGCTGCCAGAAGTTCAATCGCCAGAATGAATGCGACGTTCTGATTGACCATCATAGCTTTTCTGGCCGCGATGGGGCCCATACTGACATGATCCTCCTTGTCTGCGGAGGTGGGGATGCTGTCTGCTGATGCCGGATGGCAGAGGGTTTTGTTTTCAGAGGCAAGTGATGCGCTCACAACATGGGGGATCATATATCCCGAGTTCAGCCCGCTGTTGTGGCTGAGAAATGCGGGTAGCCCGCTCTGAGCGGGGTTGGTCAGTTTCTCTGTCCGGCGTTCAGAAAGGCTTCCTGCTTCTGATATTGCCAGGCAGAGAAAATCCATAGCAAGGGCGAGAGGCTGGCCGTGAAAATTTCCGCCACTACGAACCGTCCTGTCAGGAAAGACCAGAGGGTTGTCTGTTACGCTGTTCAGTTCGGTGTTGGTCTGGTCGCGAATCCAGCTCAGGGCATCCCGTGAGGCTCCGTGAACCTGAGGGATGCAGCGAAAGCTATAAGGGTCCTGCACTTTGTCGCAGTCTTTGTGGCTGTCACGGATCTCATCTGCTCCACTCAGTAAAGTGCGCAGGTTCGCAGCAACCAGCCGTTGGCCCTGATAGGGCCTGACCTCCTGAATCTCTGTGTCGAAAGCGACCGGAGTGCCGCGAAAGGCATCAACACTCAGAGCTGCGATGATGTCCGCAGAACGCAGCAGGGTATCGGCCTCCTGGACGGCAAAAGCCGCAAGGCTGCTCATGAAATGAGTCCCGTTAATCAGGGATAGCCCTTCTTTGATACCGGGAGAGAAAGGTTTTAAGCCGGCCTCTCTGAGGGCCTGAGCCGCTGCGATTCTTTCTCCCCGGAAGAAGACATCCCCTTCTCCCATCATTCCAAGGGCGAGGTGGGCTAAGGGAGCAAGGTCTCCGGAAGCGCCAACAGAGCCTTTGTCCGGAATGACAGGGAGCAGGTCATGGCTCAGGCATGATTGCAGAGCCTGCATGCATGCTCTGCTGATGCCGCTGTAACCAATCGCAAAATGGTGCATTTTCAGAATGATCATGGCTCTGACAATATCCGGAGAAACCGGCGAGCCAACGCCACAGGCATGTGAGCGGATCAGATTCTGCTGTAGCTGATCCAGCTGATCTTTTCCGATCCTGACATCGGACAGATAGCCAAATCCTGTATTAATACCGTAGCAGCTCAGCTCTCCTTCTGCTTTTTCCAGAACGATTGAGCGGAACTGATCCAGTCTCTGCCAGATTTCTTCGCTGATTTTGATCTGAATGCGTTGGCCCGAAGCAAGTCTGGTCAGGCTTTCTGTATTCAGCTTGTCCAGTCCGGGATGAAAGACAGGATCACAGGTCACAACACCCACCCTCCGCTTACATATGGGGCCAGATCGCCTCATTCTTGCTGGTATGGGACGAATTTATAGCAGGGGAAGCAGTCGGTCAAGCTCTTTGAATAAAAGCTTTTATCACACAGACTCTGTCTGGATTCAGAAATGAGAGTTTTGTCCTGTATGACGTTTTTTCGTGAATTGACAGGAGCTGATGTCATAAGAAAAAAATATTATGCATGAGTTTTTCTGCCTAATACTTTTTTAAAACCTGATGGATAAAAGATTCATTTTCTCTTGTCTTTCTAAGTGATTTCCATATTTCTTCTCTTTCAGGAGAACTTTTTATAACGTCTGATTTTTTAGAAAAGACCATGAAGTATGATTTTGATTTAATAGGTTTTGTTTCCACTCTTAATTTTTCTTTGAGCTCTGGCTGTTGTTTCAGAAAAAAATGAAAGGTATCCGGGAGAGAAATCATAGCGACACTATCCGGATGATGAACCGCGATGTTGAGTAGTTTTTTAATGTTATAACGGTCTCCTGGGGCGAACTGAATGCCTTTGACCCCTTCTTTTTTGAGATCATCTCCGATAGAGTATCCCTTCGTAATAAGGATATGCTCTGGCAGCTTTGTATTGTCTCCGGTGTATGTAAAGTGACTGCTCGCGGGTACAATAAAGATGTATTCGACCTGGGTGACACGAAAATCGGAAACACCATTTTCCGGATTTGCAGCATCTGGAGGGTAATAGAGAATTTTTGCCCGGTCAGGCTTGTATGAGGCACTGACAATTGCATCATATTTACCCTCCCCGGTCTGGCCGATGCAGGCATCCCATCGTCTGGGCTCGAAAGTTGCAGAATAGCCAATATCTTCTAATGCTTTTTTTGCGATATCAATATGTAAACCAAGTGCAATTTTTTTTGATGAATCTGTATATGTAAAGGGGTACCACGTATTGTCATCGATACATATCCTGATGGTTTTTTTTTCTGTTGCTGTTAAGTGAAATCCACATATAGAGAAAAGAAGAAAGATGACATATTGATAAAATTTCATATGGGGATCTCCATGGTGGACTTGTGAAATCAATAAGCTTTATTGATGTGATATCTGAATCAGATATCACGTGTTCTTCAGGATAGCACATAATTGTTTTTGTTTGATTTTAACCTTGATGAACGTGATCTGTGGAAATACTGTTGATTGAGCTGGAAGAGATAATGATTTTTTGCACTGTTTTTGTTTTTTATAAACAACAGTACGACGTTTTTTAGGTTGAGGTGCAATAAATTCTAGGATAATAGAATCTTATGATTCGTTCTTGTCGGTTAAGTCCTTTTTTGCTTCTTCCGATACATAGACGGCAGATTATTTCGCTCATCAGGAATAGAGAGAATTAATGCGTTGAAAAATTTCAGGAATAAAAGCCTGGCGATTACATTAATCAGAAGTATTTTTTATATATACTTCATCATTACATTTGTTCTGACATTATTTCAGATGTATGAGAACTATAAACATGAAAAAAATAATGTGATTCATGAATTACAAAAATTCGCAAAGAGTTTTTCTCTTACGTTTAGTGAATCTATCTGGAATTATGATGAATCACAGTTAGAAAATTCTCTGCGAGGAGTTGTTACATCGGATGTGATTGTCGGGGCTATGGCCGCGAATGAATCTGCTGATTTTTTTGGTGGAATAGGAAATCATTATGATAAGAATGATCAGAAAATAGTAAGAAATTATGTCGGAAAGAATGATTTTGAAGTTGCATCTGACAAGCTTCTTGTCGCTTATGGAAAGCTTATTCCTTTTAAATTCACATTATATAATATGGAAAATAAAGGTGAAGAGATTGGTCACCTCTGGCTTTATTCCTCAGAAGGTTTTGTTCTGGATAAAGTCAAAGATGAATTCATTCTGATCATCATGATTGCTGTGATAAAAACACTGTCACTCTGGATGATCATGTTCTTTTTTATTAATCGCCTTGTGGCTAAGCCGATTGCTGTCCTGGTCCGCTTATCAGAATTTCTGAATCCAAAAAATGATCATTTTAATCTGGAAACATCTGTTATTGCAGAGTCTGAGCTTATAAGCCGGAAAGACGAACTTGGTATCCTTGGGCGTTCGACAGAGATGATGCGTCTTGAACTCCTTAACCGCGATAAAACAATTCAGGAATACTCAAGAAATCTCGAGGAAAAAGTCAGGATAAGAACCAGAGATCTTATGGAAAAAACGAATGACCTTCAAGCGATATTCAATCATCTTCCTCAGGGTATTTTTACCTTGCTTGAAGATGGAAGCATACATCACGAATATTCACAATACCTTCTTGAAATTCTTGAAACAGATGATGTTTCCGGAAAGAACATCCGGGAGGTCTTTCTGAAAAAATGCAGGATTGGTGATGACAGAAAAAATCAGATTATGGCTGCTCTTGAAGTGATCCTTGGATCATCTTCAGACAAAATAGCATGGGATTTTAATGAACATCATCTTCCCGGACAGATTGTTTTCTCTGCGAAGTCAGGTGAAAAAATTATTGAATGTGACTGGGAACCTGTCTGCAATCATAGCGGGACAGCCATAACAAAAATTCTTGTTGTTCTCAGAGATGTGACCGAAATGCACGAAATGAAGAAAGCTTTTCTTGTGAAAGAAAAAGAGATTCAGTATATGAATATGATTATTGAAGTCAGATCTGATCGTTTGCATCGTTATCTCGATTCTATGTTTTCTCTGATCAAAGATAGCCGGAAATATCTCTCCCAAAGAGATGTTCTGGCAAGAAACATTCATACGATCAAAGGCAATTCTCGGATGTATGGCATGACTCTTGTGTCAGATCTGTGTCATAAAATGGAAGAAGATATCTCTTCTTCTGTTGCGGAAGAAGGCCTGCTCCTGTCTGCGCTTGATAATATTGAACAAGAATTTCATGTTGTGCTGTCTTTGGTAAATAAAGTTTCATCTTCAGATGGTCATAGTTTTGATTCTGGTAGAATCTCTGCATTTATTGATAGTTGCAGGACTTTTTTCAGGAGCGTTGCATACAGCGAGGAAGATGAACTACGAACATTGATTCATCAGCTGTCTCTGAAACTGGATGCAATTAATGCCATATCGGCCCATGATTTTCTTGAGAGGCATATAAAAGGGCTCGATGAACTCTCCACTTCTCTTGGAAAAGTTACTCCGGAAGTGCAGATTGTTGACCATAATATCAGGTTAAAAGAAGACAGATTATCTTTTTTACATGATGTATTAGTTCATCTTTTTCGCAATTCTTTTGATCACGGAATTGAAAGCGCAGAAGAAAGGCAGCAAAAAAATAAGCCTGCTCGTGGAAAGATATCGATCGAATTCAGCCATGAGGGCGACTGTGTTCAGATGGTCTTTGTGGATGATGGACGTGGACTTGATCTTTCGGAACTTAAAAAATCAGCTGTCCGTTCTGGAAGGATTGCAGAGAGTGAAAACGATCCGTATACCATTGCTTCCCAGATATTCCATTCAGGTTTATCAACGAAGAACGAAGTGACAGATATTTCCGGAAGGGGAGTCGGACTTGATTCGGTAAAAGAAATCCTGAAACAGAATCATTGTTTGACAGACCTTATCCTGAATGAGCAAACGGGGGCACAAGAGAGGCACCGGGTTTACTTTGCTCTTATGATCACTCTTCCTGAAGATTATTTTCTGTTTCCGGATCATAAAACATCTTCCGGGACGTAAGGTATTGTGAGAAGAGGGAGCCATTCGCTCTCTCTCTCTTCTGGTCTGCTTTGCCTGTTTTTTCAGCTCTGATTTGCGCAGGATGCTGAGAGGTGCCGCGGAATTCCAGGGTTGATGCGGGAGACAACTTCGTAATTGATCGTGCCAAACCAGGAGGCAAGGGTGTCTGCGCTGATGGTTTCGGCTCCGTTCGTTCCCAGCAGTGTCACCTGCTCTCCGGGACAGATCTGCTGCAGGTGTGTGACATCCACCATCATCATATTCATACAGATCCGGCCGAGGATACGGCAGCGTGTTCCGCGGATCAGAACCCAGGCCTGACCTTCTCCGGCGCTACGGGCATAGCCTTCAGAGTAGCCGACGGGAAGGACAGCCGCTTGCATCGCAGAGGGTGCGCGGAAGGTGCATCCATAGCCGACAAAATCGCCTGCGGCCAGAGTTCTGACATGTACGACTCTGCTGTGCCAGCTCAGGACAGGTCTGAGAGGGAGAGGAGCTGTTCCATGAAGGTTAATCCAGGACATTCTGGTCAGACCAGATGGCCAGAGCCCATACATAGAAAGGCCAATCCGGCAAAGGTCGAGATGGCTTTCTTTCATCAGGAGGGACGAGGCCGAGGAGGCTGCATGAGAGCGGATCTGGTAGCCTGCTTTCCGGAAGACCTCCCGGGCCTGTTCGAGCCTCGCCAGCTGCTTACGGGGGTAGCTGGTGTCGGAAACATCCTCAACATTTGCAAAGTGGGTGGATATTCCGGCAAGTTCGGACTGATATGGCGCAAGAGCTGTGGCGAGGCGGGGGGCTTCATCGGCTGAAAAACCCAGCCTTCCCATTCCGGTATCAAATTTCAGCCAGGCGCGGCAGCGGGGGGATGAGTCCATCCATGCTTTCAGCAACCATGGTGATCCGATGGTGAGGTCTGTCTGGAGTTCAGCGGCCTTCTTTAGTTCATGCTCCAGAAGGGGGCCCAGTATCAGGATGGGGCCATCAAAAGCGAGTTCCCGGAGCTCTGATGCCTCAGAGAGATCGTTGACTCCGATCATTCCCCTGAGGCCGGCATCTGCCAGACACTGGTAGACCTGACGAAGGCCATGACCGTAGGCGTTCGCTTTCAGGACCGGGACAACTTTATCTGCTCCCAGCAGATGACAAAAGTAACGATAGTTTTCTTTCAGGGCATCCTGATCGATTTCAATCCAGTTATGCATCAGTTTAAAAACGCTCCTTTTTTTGTTCCGGATAGACCCTCAGAAAAACGGCGGATGATCGAAGTGCTTATGTCTTGCCTTTTACATGCTTATCTGCTACGTTCCTGCACCTGTGCCGGAAAGTGCTGTATGCCTTTACGGGATTGGAACGATACCTTATACGCGTGCCTGTTACAGGTAGGCGTTGATCGTTAAAGATGTGTTCTCGCAGCCATAGTGCCGAAGCTGCACTCAGAGACAACAAAAGGATAAATC
Organism: Deltaproteobacteria bacterium; assembly: GCA_020635195.1. Classification (GTDB taxonomy): domain Bacteria; phylum Bdellovibrionota_B; class Oligoflexia; order Oligoflexales; family Bog-1112; genus JACKAG01. The sequence goes on from JACKAG010000004.1 coordinate 42,883, forward strand.
AGTGAAACGAACCTTTCAACCAAGTAATATCAAGAGACTAAGGACTCATGGCTTCCGTCAACGGATGGCGACAGCTGGTGGGCGGAATGTTCTGAAAAACCGTCGGGCAAAAGGCCGGGCACGTCTGGCTTCTGTTATTTATAAAAAATGAGCGATCAGCCCTGTAAGCTTCGGACTGCTCCGGAACATGCCGGAGACAAGGGGGGTTGTGTCTTTCCCTCCAGTCATCGTCTGTTGAAAAAATCGGAATTTCGCTCCGTTTTTGATGCCGGGATAAAAGCAGTCTGTCGGGAGCTGGTTGTTCTTGCAATTCCTGCGCAGAGTGCAAGTCGGCTTGGTCTGGTGGTTTCCAGAAAAGTTGGAAATGCTGTTGTCAGAAACAGGGTTAAACGCCATCTGAGAGAAGCATTTCGTCAGGCCGAACAGCCGGAGATGGCGCTGGATCTGGTCGTAATCGCGCGACATATTTGCAGAGAATCAGGCTCAGAGGATCTTCGTTTGGCCTTTCTTTCCTGCAGAAAGCGTCTCTTGCGGAGTCCTCGCTTGCGGGGGGATACCAGGAAAGCGGACTGACCCGGACGCGTTTTACGTGTGTTCCTGGCGGATTATCAAAAAAAAGAGCGTCGTTTGAGCCGAATGATTTCCTGCTTTTTTCTGTTGTTGATTGTCGCGTACCAGCGAGGAATATCTCCATTGCTGGCTCCTTCCTGCCGTTTTTATCCCTGTTGTTCTGAATATGCGGCTACCTGCCTCAGAAAAGACTCTCTTGTCCGGGCTCTCTCTAAGATTGTAAAAAGAATCGTTTGTTGTCACCCTTTTCATCCTGGTGGAGTGGATTTGCCTTGAATATGGATCGGAAAAGCCTTCTGGCAATTGTTGTCTGTGTCTTGTTTTATGCTGCTTATGAATATTATCTGAATAAGAAATATCCGGACCGCTTCAGAAGATCTGTTTCTGAAGTTGCCGGAAGCTCTGTTCCGTCTCCGGGGCTACAGGGAAAGGAAGCGGCGCATGGGTCGTCAGCACTTTCTGTCGCACAGGTGCCAGCAGAGGACGCTGAAATTCTGAGCCCGGATGAACTGCTTCTGGAAAATGACGAGGTCCGTTATCGCTTTGATCAGAGTACAGGAGCTGTGAAATCTCTCGTTCTGAAACAGTACCAGAATGATGCGGGTACCGGCGAGATGGAGATTCTGAAGGCGCCTCTGAAGATACTGGGGACCACAGGTGATGAGCTGCCTGTTCTGCCTCCTCTGCTGAAGGGGAACCGGGATGGTGACCGCCTGTCGTTTAGCTTCAGGAAAGACTCCTGGCTGATCACGCAAAGTTATCTGCTGACTCAGGGTAGTGGATATGGTGCAGATATTTCTGTTAGCTGGAAGAATCTGGCTTCTGTTCCACAGGAATTGCATTCATCTGTTGTGATGTCAGGGACCATCCTTTTTCCTGAGAAAAGCGGCAGCTTCCTGCCCGGAATGCCGACCGGGCGTCCATCCTTTCTGACCAGTATTGCAGGCAAAACAGATTGGGTCGATGCCCAGAAATATTGTGAGGAGACGGATGAAAAAGACCTGATCTCTGGCCAGCAGATGCAGGACATCAGTTTTATTGGTTTTGATCACCATTATTTTCTCCAGGCTCTCCTCCCGCAAAGTCGCAAAGTGTTTCATAAAGTCCGCCGGGCTGAGATTCATAAAGGAGTCTCCTGCCGCCTGAGCCACTGGATGTCGCTTTATCAGGGATCTGTTGCGGCTGGTGATACGATGACGATGGCTTTCCGGAGCTGGTCTGGACCGAAAACAACCGAGCAGATGGAAGCCTATGATCCTGTCCTCAGAGACAGCCTTGATCTTGGTATCTTTAGTGCCATCTCAGGACCTTTGATGATTGCTCTGAAATCCATGCATTCCTGGCTTGGAAACTGGGGATTGGCTATTATCGTTCTGACGATTCTGCTTAAGCTTCTGTTCTATCCTCTGACCAGGCAGGCCGCTCTTGCTCAGAACAGGATGAAGAAACTACAGCCCAGGATGAATGAGATCAGGGAGCTTTATAAGGAAGATCCCCGCAAGCAGCAGCAGGAACTGATGCAGTTTATGAGTTCTCATAAAGTGAATCCCATGAAGGGCTGTCTGCCTATCCTTCCTCAGATTCCTGTTTTTATTGCTTTCTACCGGGTTCTTTCGACATCCATTGAACTGCGCCAGGCACCCTTTTTCCTCTGGATTACAGACCTCTCCGCACAAGACCCTTATTATATCACACCATTATTGCTGGGCCTTACCATGTTTGTTCAGCAAAAGCTTATGCCTGCGACTGGAATGGATAAGTCACAAGAGCGTATAATGATGATGTTGCCGCTTATTTTTACCGTCATGATGCTGACACTACCAGCGGGGATGGTTCTTTATATGCTGGCGAACACGTTGATGTCGATTGGTCAGCAGCAGTGGCTAAACAGAAAACTGGCATTAAACCATGGATAACCTTGCCACGAATGACACACAAAGGAGTTCTGCATGTCGGTTAAAGTTGAAGAAAAATCGCTCCAGCTTGCTCTTGTGAAAGCTGCGGGACAGCTGGGGACGACACAGGACGCAATGTCTTACAAAATTCTCAATCAAAGTTCTGGTTTTCTGGGAGTTTTTGGTAAAAAAGTTGCGATCGAAGCCTGGAAAACATCAGGAAAACCACTACGCAGGCAAAAGCCTTCGCGGGGGCGCGTGCCATCCCGTGACAACAGGGGAGAGCTGGCGCCTGAAGTTGTGCTGAGTGAGCAGGAATGCTCTGAGCTGAAGGAGACGCTCAGAGAGTTCTGCGCTGAGGTCTGCTATAGAATGCTGGGGCGGGAAGTCGAAGTCGAAGCAAAAACTGATGATGGCCGTCTGATTCTGAATATCTGTGACGAAGAGCTGGCACAGCAGTTGAGTAAAAACGGCAGACTTGCAGAAGCTTTTGAGCATATTCTGAGAAAGAAGCCCAGACTTCATCAGGAACTTCCGTTCCGGATCTTTGTGGATATGAATGGTGTGCGCAGATGCCGTGAGGCAGAGCTGATTACGATGGCGAGGGATTTGTCAGACAAGGTTCATGAGAGTAAAAGGCCTATTGTTCTCAATTACCGTAACTCTTATGACAGGAAGGTTATCCATGTTGCTCTCGACAGAGATGACCGGGTCTATACAAAATCGATCGGAAGCGGCCCTAACCGGAAGCTGATGATTCTTCCCAGTAAAGATGAGATGTCCACGTTTGCTGCTGAAGAAGATTAAGTGTCGGGAATGTCTGCCCTGGGCTGTTGGCGCAGGGCTTTTTCTTTAAAGAGCTCAGAGCAAAGAGTTTGGAGCCTTCCTTCTCAGGAGGACAGACTTCTCAGATCTTTCTGAGCTGTTTTTGACGGAATCTCTGGCTGAACCCGCCTGCCAAAATGGAAGGTGGGTTTTTTATTTGATGATGATGTCTTAAGGATTTTTTCCGGTGTTGCAGGAAAATTATCTGGGGTTGCCTCACGATGAAGAGGCTATTGCGGCTTTGTCCAGTGGCCGGGATGCAGCGGCGATTGCTGTGCTTCGCATGAGCGGTACGGGCTGTATGGAAAAACTGTCCCGCTGTCTCAGGACGGTAACAGCGTCGCCCTTTATGCCAGGGAGGATGCGTCTTTGTGAGTTGTCCGATCCGGTGACAGGGGAAGTTATTGATCAGCCGATGGCAGTTATGTTTGCGGCTCCTCATTCCTACACAGGTCAGGAGAGTGCCGAGCTGTTTCTGCATGGAGGTCCCTGGCTGGTCACAAAGGCCCTTAAGGTCCTGTATGGCTGTGGTTTCAGAGCTGCAGAACCGGGAGAATTTACCCGGAGAGCCTATCTTAATGGCAAACTGGATCTGACAGAAGCAGAAGGAATCAGGCTTTTGGTTGAGGCCTCCAGTCATCAGGAATGGTTGGCAGCCCGGCAGCTTGCGGACGGTCAGCTGCGGCGGGAAATCGGAGAGCTGAGACAGATGGTTCTGGAGTCCATGGCCTGGCTGGAGGCCCGGATTGATTTTCCGGATGAGAAAGAAACTTCGGCTGTGGAGTGGGCTCATGTGGACCAGAAAGTCGGGAAGGTCAGAGAGTCTTTGCTGGGGCTTTTGCATAGTTTTGACAGTGGTCGTGTGGCCAGTCAGGGCTTGAGAGTCACGTTGCTGGGGCGTCCCAATGCGGGTAAGTCAACGCTGCTGAATGCTATGCTGGGTGAAGAGCGGGCTATTGTGACAGAGCTGCCCGGGACGACCAGAGACTATCTGGAGGAGAGCTGTCTGGTTCAGGGACGACTGATCCGGCTGGTGGATACGGCAGGTATCAGAGAAGGTGGTGATGTTGTCGAAAAAATCGGCATCAGCCGTTCTCTGGAGATCGCGAAAACATCGGATCTTGTGTTGCTTCTGGTCCCGGCAGATGCTTCGGCAGCAGATCTTGAGTGGCTGGATGCGTGGGAAAAGGCAGAAGCATCGTCAGAAGTGACCTTTCTGAGGGTCCTGACAAAAGCAGACCTTCCGTCACCAGGATGGCTGACATCTTATGACAAGGATTCATGGATGCAGATTTCCTGTCAGGAAGGGTCTGGCCTGAAAGAACTGCGGCAAAAACTGGCTGATCTGGTGGATGCATGTATTGCGCCCCTGCAGCAAAAAAAGACGTTTATCACCAGTCCCCGTCATAAGCAGGCCCTTGAAGGGGCTATAAAGAATCTGGAATCCTTCGTTCAGGGGCGTCATTCCGGAGCCTGGGAGGAGATGCTTGCCTTTGAGCTCAGGGAGCTTGCCCGCCAGCTGGGGTCTGTGATTGGAGAGACAAGTTCGGATGAGGTGTTGGGGGAAGTCTTCCGGACTTTCTGTGTCGGAAAGTAATCCTCTGTAGCTGAAAGAACTTGCGAAAAGCTTCAGGATTCTGCGTTCCTGATGGACAGTGCGGAAGATCCGGGGTATATAAAGCCGCATCCCGGTCCGGGCTTATTCTTCGGAGGCTCTGCCGTGGATCTTCCGCAGGAAGTCGTGTATTTCATTTGCAGAAAAAAGAAAATCGGGAGAGAAAGGCGGTCGTCGGTGAAGATCATCCAGGATACAGTTATCAGTTTTTACAAGTTTGTTCCTGTCAGGGAGCCAGCTGCGCTACGATCCAGGCTCTGGACGCGATGTCGTGAGCTTGGGACGAAGGGAACAATTCTGATTGCGAAAGAAGGTATCAATGGGATGGTCTCAGGTTCGGCGGAGGCCATTTCTGAGCTGGTGCAGAGTCTGCGCAGTGAAGAGGGCTTTGAAGACCTTGATTTCAAAGAGAGCTTCCACCAGGCAGAATCTTTTCGACGGATGCTGGTAAAAGTCAAAAAATACATCATAACTCTCAGGCTGGATGAGGACGTTGATCCCCGTAAGGAAACCGGGCACTATCTTGATCCTCTCGAATTTAAGAAGTGGCAGGATCAGGGTCGGGAAATGGTCATCGTCGACACCCGCAATGACTATGAGGTGGCCCTGGGGACCTTCAGAAACGCCCTTGATCCGAAGATTAAGTCCTTTGATCAGTTTCCTGATTGGGTCCGGGAACATCTTCAGGATGCAAAAGATAAAGTGGTGGTGACCTTCTGCACAGGTGGAGTGCGCTGTGAAAAAGCGACTGCTGTTATGATGCGGGAAGGCTTTCAGCATGTGTATCAGCTCGAAGGTGGGATACTGAGATATTTCGAGAAAACTATGCAGGAATCAGGGGATCGACACTGGGAAGGCGACTGTGTCGTCTTTGATAAAAGAAAGGCGATCACTCCGGATCTTCAGCCGACAAAAAAAGAAATCTGCTATGTTTGCCTCTGTGAGCTGACAGATTCCAACCGACATGCAGAGCCTTTTCCTGCTGGTGTTGTCTGTCAGCACTGTGGAGATTCCATGCAGCAACACCACAAAGAACGGCAGCAGAAAGGTCTGCTGCGTCATCATAAAAATCTGGAGAAACGGTCCGCGTTTCTTGCAGAAGAGCGTAAAAGATATGCAGTGAAGCAGCAGATGAGAGACGCAGAGACAGCAAGCCTTCAGAGCTGAGAGCTTAGCCTGGGGAGCCACCTCTGTTATTTCGCAGCGGAAACCATATGGTTTCCTGCATAGACAGATCTCGATGATGGGACGGGTATTCAGACATGACACTGAGCACGGTACTACCTGAAAAATTCAGGAAAAAAGAAGCAGTCATAGGGGTGATCGGCCTGGGGTATGTTGGTTTGCCGCTATCTCTTCGATTTTCCCAGGTTGGCTATAAGGTGATTGGCTTTGATAAAGATCCGGAAAAGGTCCGTCGTCTTCAGGCTGCTCAGAGCTATATCGAGCGGATCGGAAGTGATCAGATTTCTGCAGCCCTCGCTGCTGGCTTTGAGCCGGTATCTGAATTTTCCCGGGCTGCAGACTGTGATGCCTGGCTGATCTGTGTTCCAACCCCGCTGACGAAGCAGCGGGAGCCTGATCTGAGTCTGGTTCAGGCTGCTATGAGGCAGCTCCAGCCTTATCTCCACAAAAATCTGCTGATTTCTCTGGAGAGCACTACCTGGCCAGGAACCACGGAGGAAGAAATTTATCCTCTGGTTTCGGAAGGGGGGCTGGAACCAGGAACAGACCTGGCACTGGTCTACTCTCCGGAAAGAGAAGATCCCGGAAATGACCATTTCAGCACGGGAACCATCCCGAAAGTGGTCGGAGGGATGACTCCTGCTTGCCTGGAAGCGGGTGTTGCTCTCTATCAGGGGGCTGTTGATCAGGTTGTTCCGGTCAGCTCTTTGAGGACCGCAGAAATGACCAAGCTGCTTGAGAATATTCATCGCTCTGTCAACATTGGTCTGGTCAATGAGATGAAGCTGGTTGCGGATAAGATGGGCATTGATATCCATGAGGTGATTCGTGCCGCTTCGACCAAGCCCTTTGGTTTTACTCCCTACTATCCCGGACCAGGGCTCGGGGGCCACTGTATCCCGGTTGATCCCTTTTATCTGACCTGGAAGGCCCGGGAATATGGGGTTCACACTCGTTTTATTGAGCTCGCCGGTGAGGTGAATCAGTCGATGCCGGCCTTTGTCGCAGATAAGGTGGTTGAAGCGCTCAACTCTGTGTCTAAGTCGGTCAAAGGAAGCCGGATTCTTCTTTTGGGTCTGGCATATAAAAAGAATATTGATGATTTGAGGGAATCTCCCGCTTTGATCGTTGCAGAAAAACTGCTGAATTCCGGAGCCCTTCTGTCTTATACAGACCCTCACATTCCTTTTGCCCGGATCAAAGAGGGCCCTTCTGCTGTGAGATATGAATCCACTCCTCTGGATAAGAACTTACTGACATCTTCTGACTGTGTGGTCCTGATCACAGACCATGATCGTTTTGATTATGACCTTATCAGAAACTATTCTCCCTTACTGGTGGATACCAGGGGGGTCTGGCAGGGACAAGATGCCCATCTCTTCAGAGCATGACCAGGCTGACCGGCTGATCAATCCGCCTGAATCATGGATCATCCTGAACTACCATCGGGTTGGGCCTCCGGCCAGAGGAGCCCGCTACCGGGGGATGTTTGTCACAGCAGCTCATCTGAGATCGCAGATCCGCTGGCTCAGGCGGCAAGGCTTTCATATCCTGCCGGTTGCTGAAGCACTTACTTGTGGCCTTCAGAAGGTGGCTTCTCTGAGTTTTGATGACGGTTATGAGGATAATCTCAGGGAGGGCTTTCCCGTCCTCAGATCTGAGGGGGTTCGTGCCAGCCTTTATCTGGTAACAGGTGATGTTGGCAAAAAACAGCATAGCTGGAATGAGGCAGGAGAGCGCCTGGCTGCCGATCTGCTGGACTGGGATCAGGTTCAGCTGCTCAGGTCAAATGGCTGGGAGATTGGCAGTCATGGAAGAGATCACATCCATCTTGGCAGGAAGTCTTTACAGGAGCAGGAATGCTGCCTTCATCAGTCTGTCGATGATATTGAATCGATCCTGGGTGAAAGGCCCCTTACACTGGCATATCCTTATGGTAGTTATGGGCCGGAAAGCCTTCAGGCTGCCAGAGATGCTGGTTTCCTCGCAGCTCTGACGACAGAACAGGGGCTCAACAGCCCTCAGTCCGATCTTCTCCGGCTCAGACGTATTCCGCTCAGGGGTTATCGCTGGCATCATCATCTGTGGTTCCGGCGATATCTGAACTCATTGTATCCCTGATTTCTGCGGAAACGTCCCGTGCCAGGATTGCAGCCTGATCCGGCCTTTGTTTTTTTCAGCAGGCTTTTGGGGTTGCGCTGCTGTGGACTATGCTCTGCTTCTTCCGGGCGGACTCAAGGATGATCATATCGATCAGAAGGAGAAAAACGCCAACTGTGATGGTGGAGTCAGCCCAGTTAAAGTTCGGGAAGTTATAACGCCAGGCGCTCATGTTGACGTTCATGTTCAGAAAATCCAGAAAATCGGGGAAAAAATCGAGCCGGAAGCGAAGAGGAAAGGGCAGAGGGATGATCCATCTGACATCAAGAAAATCGATCACATAACCGCGGATCACCCTGTCCAGGAAGTTGCCAGCCGCTCCCGAGAGGATCAGTGTCAGGGTAAACCTGGCCAGCCTGTGATGAGAGGGGGTATTCCGTAGATAGAAAAAAATCATCAGAATGGCCAGACAGGTCACCAGATAGAAGAACGGAATCCGGATACTGTCGTCCATATCAGAAAGAAAGCCCCATGCGGCTCCCTGATTGCGGACATAATTGAAGTTAAAACTCAGATAAAATCGGGGGCTTTCGTCAAGGGGAGAGGTCAGTTCCCCGGTTGACCAGAGAGGATAACGCTTTCCCTGATAGTCTTTCAGATTATCGGGGTTTTGCCAGACCATCAGCTCTCGTTCAGCGACAATTTTTGTCACCTGATCCACTCCGACGCTACCCAGGACCATCAGGACCAGGGCAATCCGGGCCCAGAAAGCTACCTTTTTTCCGTGGATACACTGTGCTTCTGTCATGATCCCTCCTGTATGGATTGTCAGGCTGTTCTGCCTTCTTTGTAATTTCGTGTGAGACGCTGCCTTAGTTTATGTCGTTGCAGAGCTGAGTCGATGAGGCGGCTGAGCAGTTCCTTTTCGCTCAGACCAGCGTGCTTCCAGAGCATGGGATATTGAGAAATCTCTGTAAAGCCGGGAATGGTGTTGGCTTCATTGAAATAACAGCTCTGTTCTTTTCCGGAATAGAGAAAATCAATACGGGCCATTCCGTCAAGGTCCAGTACCCGGAAAATTTTCAGGGCAAGTGTCCGTAGTTCTCCGGCGAGCTCAGGAGGAATATCCGCTTCTACCCTGAGCTCAGCTCCATTCGCTGAGACATACTTGGCCTCGTATGTATAGAAATCCCCGGTGGGGATGATCTCGGCTGGTCCGGTGCAGTCAGCTCGTCCATGTCCCAGAATGGCACATTCCAGCTCTCTTGGCTCGCTGACCGCTTTCTCTATCAGGATTTTGTTATCATAAGTCAGGGCCAGTTCACATGCTCTGAGGAGAGCTTCCGGACTTGTAACTTTTGAGATTCCGACAGAGCTTCCCAGACAGGCTGGCTTGACAAACAATGGAAAGCCAAAACGGCGAACAGCATCTTCTGTAAGCGTTGCCGAAGAACTCCGCCAGTCTGCATCATTCAGACAGATCCAGGGGCTGACCCGGATGCCTTCGGCGGCGACCAGTACCTTAGCCATATGCTTGTCCATTGCCACAGCCGAGCCTGTGGTTCCTGAGCCAACATAGGGCACGCCTGCGAGATCCAGAAAACCCTGAAGGCTGCCATCTTCACCGCCACTTCCATGAATTAGCGGAAATACCACCAGATTCTGATGCCAGCCCTGATGCTCCGCAGGATAGCCCGCCTGGATGCGGATGAAATCTGCCGGACTCTGACAGGCTGACGACAAAGGGATTGTTTCTGTCTGAGAAGGCGAAAGTTCGTCTGCAGACAGCCTGGCAGGAGGATCTTTCAGGAGTTCTTCTGTCTTCAGGGGAAGCCAGCGCCCGTCTCGGGTTACGGCACTTGCCCTCAGGTCAAAGCGTTGCTGATCAATATGTCTGAAGAGAAAAGCTGCACTGCGGCAGGACACTTCATGCTCAGCAGATGTTCCTCCGAATAAGAGGAGGACTCTGGTTTTTTCTGTTGTCATACGATGATCTTTCCTGCTATCAGCCTGCTCATAAGGCTACTGGCTTCTTCTGTACCATTGAGCGTGCAGGCGTGTGATGGACTTTTTGTCTTTCTTTAATCCTGATGAAGGATATAGCCTGAGCTTCCTTATCAGTGATTGGTGAAGGGAAATCTTCCCGCCTCATTCTACTTTAGCTCCTTTCAGAAAGGAAGAAGCGGGTATTTTGATGGATTTCGTTCATGCATCATTTTAAACACCTGTTCTACCAGATCGTCGGCACTGGGTTTTGAATAATAATCACCGTCCGAACCATAGGCGGGCCGATGCTCCTGTGCGGTCAGGGTTGCGGGAGCTGCATCCAGAAAATCGTAGGCATTTTGTTTTTCCAGGACCTGCTGCATCATAAAAGCAGAGGCTCCTCCCGGAACATCTTCATCCATAAAGAGAATGCAATTGGTTTTTCTCAGGGACTCAGAAATTATCCCGTTTATATCAAAGGGGAGAAGGGTTCTGACATCGATGAGCTCTGCGTAAATACCTGAACGGGCCAGGAGAGGGATGACGGACTGAGCGATTCTGATATTTGCTCCATAAGTGACGATGGTCAGATCGGTTCCTTCATTGAGAATTTCCGGGACTCCCAAAGGGATCGAATAATGACCCAGGTTGTCCGGACAACGTTCTTTGATCCGGTAGCCATTCAGGACTTCGATCACCAGCCCCGGGTCATCACCCTGGAGCAATGTCTGATAAAAACCTGCTGCCTGAACGGCATCCCGTGGTACGCAGATATGCACACCCCGCAGAGCATGCAGGATCATCCCCATAGGGGAGCCGCTGTGCCAGATTCCTTCCAGCCTGTGTCCTTTGGTCCGGACGATCAGGGGACAGGCCTGACCATTGGCAGAACGGTAGCGAAGAGTGGCCAGGTCATCACTGAGGCCCTGGATGGCGTAGATCAGATAGTCAAGGTATTGAATGTCAGCAATGGGTTTCAGCCCCCGCATAGCTGCGCCAATGCCCTGACCGAGGATGGTCGCTTCCCTTATTCCGGTATCGGTGACTCTGAGAGGGCCAAACGTATCCTGGAGCCCTTCAAATTCCAGATTGACTCCGCCGAGCACTCCCACATCTTCACCCAGGATGAAGATTCTCTGGTCAGATGTCAGTTTCTTCTCGAAATATCGCTGAATCACCTGGCGTCCGTCGATCCACTCTTCCTGTTCAGAGTAGGTAGGAGCCACTTCCTCTACTTTGAGAGGGCTTTTATCGCTTTCAGAGTAGAGTGCGGCGCTGAATGTCCTGCGGTTTTCTGAGGCAAAGCGGTGGCACCATTCTCTGATCTTATGAGTGCTTGTATTTTTCGGAAGCATGGGCTCTGCACACAGCTTCCGGACTGCACTGTGAAGGTGACGCCTTAGGAGAGGGTCGCTGCGCTCGAGTTCATCGACAGACTGATTCAGGATGTCTGAGTTCATTTCTGTCTGAAGTGTGCTCAGGAGCGGGAGAATCTGCTTCTTTTCCCGGATGAGAGGAGCCTGGAAGTCCTCCCACGCCTGTTCCTGGGCCTTTCGGACCTCCCGTATCAGCTCCTCTTCGATACGTTCGGTTTCTTCTTCGCTGAGATAATTGTGCTGGATAATCAGCCGCCGGAGGGCCAGGAGGCAGTCCCGCTCTTCTTCGAGTCTGAGCCGCTGCTGGTCTTTGTAACGCTCGTGACTACCACTGGTGGAGTGTCCCTGTGGCTGAGTCATATAGCGGACATGGATCATTGCCGGGCTGTGGGAGCTGCGGCAGTTTGCGGCAGCTTGCTGGTAAGTCCGGATCAGTCCTTCGTAGTCATAGCCTTCGACCTGGTAGAGGTTAAAGGCACGTTTTTCATGACTATGGGCGAAGCCGCTGAGTAATTCTGAGATCGATTCTTTTGTTGTCTGATACTTGCTGGGGACAGAAATTCCATAGTCATCATCCCAGACCGAAATCAGAAGAGGAACCTGAAGAACCCCGGCGGCATTCAGGCACTCCCAGAAAACGCCCTCACTGGTGGAGGCATTTCCGATGGTACCGAAGGCAACTTCGTTTCCGTTGCGGGAAAACTGAGTGGACTGGGCCTGTTGTAGCCCTTGGCTCTCTCTGTATAGTTTGGATGCGTATGCCAGACCCAGCAGCCTGGCCATTTGCCCGCCGGTAGGAGACAGATCAGCCGATGAGTTGTAGAGGCTGGTCTGATTCAGCCAGTTTTCATTCTCATCGAGAAATCTGCTGGCAAAATGACTGTTCATCTGGCGTCCGCCTGAAGCTGGATCAAAGCGGATATCTGCATGAGCATAGAGCTGAGCGAAAAACTGCCGGAATGTATATTCACCGAGAGCGAACATAAAGGTCTGATCCCGGTAGTAGCCGGATCGCCAGTCTCCCCGCCGAAAGGCCCGGGCCATAGCGATCTGAGCCAGTTCTTTTCCGTCGCCGAAGATGCCAAATTTTGCTTTTCCACCGAGGACTTCTTTTCTGCCGATCAGGCTGGCCTGTCGGCTGGAAAAGGCGATTTTATAGTCCTGAATGAGATTTTCAGGCTGCATGTTGCTCTCATCTGCCGGATCTATGGAAGGATGGGTCATGGTGTTGCACCTTCTGCTGTCCTGAACTGTGAAATGGCATGCAATCTAAAGACTTCCGGGAAGGCGATAGATATTGTGTGAGATGGCTGTCCTTTTGGGGTGAGTGAACTGAAGGGTTGTGTGATTTCCATTATTAAATTCCATCTTAAGTTCCCGGACGTAATTATTTTTCAGATCGATGATCAGAAGGTTGCGGAGCATGTTTTGTTTGTCCCTGGCGGAAAGTGGTGTCAGGCTGACTTCAGCGTGATCGCTGAAAAATTTCGTGTCTGCCCGGAACTCCCGAAGCAGAGTATCAAAGTTGAGCACAAGGTCTACAATCCGCAGGAGCTCTTTCCCCTTGTCGCCCCCTTTGCCATAAGAGAGGATCTCAGGCTTACCCTGGCTGCCAGGGATGACCTGGCTGAGGATTTTTCCGTCAAAAATCCATTCACTTTGCTCAGGTGAGCGAATGGTCCAGCGGAACAGGTCTGGTTTACTGAAATATGCAACTCCGGTACTGACAGAGGTTTTTTTACGTAAGCTTCTGTAGGTAAGCTGTCGAAATTCTACCGTAAGATGCTCGAAGGAACTGAGCTGCTTCTGGAGTTCCCGGAGCTGTCTTGTGCTGTCAGGAGGAACTTTCTCTGTGATCTGAGGGGACTGTTTCCCACGAATCTCATGGTCGCTTTTTTTTGGTGGAGGGGTCGCTTCGGCTGTGACAGATGACAAAAATATGAATAAAATCTGGCGTCTTATTGAAGTTTTCGGAATCATTATTTACCCTTTGTCGTCAAAGATCCGAACCATAAAGGAAGAGCTCCTACATTATCATGTCCGGCTTTGAAAATGATAAGGGAGCATATGCTGTCAGATCAAGCAGACGATTGTACATATCAGGATTTTTTATATGCCTGCTTATGAAAAAAAATGTGGCACTTGTGAGAGGGTCTTTCAGAAGGATGATGATTTTCTGAAGGGGACCCATCAGTGGCGAGTCTGCGCATCCGGCAATCTCTGGTTTAACTGCGACTGTGGGTCGACTCTGATGCTTCCCCGAGGGAAGTTCCCATGGTATTCGCCCGGGGCACAGATGAGCGGCGAAGCGGCCTCTCTCTTTAATCAGATGGCAGAATTGCAGGCGCTCCCCCATATTTCGACGGCGGTAATGGAGTTACAGACTCTGCTCAGCAATGAAGAGGTAGAAATTTCAGATCTTGCCCACTCTGTGAAGAATGATCCGTTTATTGCGTCTGAAGTACTGAAGATGTTTGAAAAGTTAAAAAAAGTACGAGATTCGTCAGGCAGCCCGACTTCTTCAGCAGGCAAGCTCTCGCTGGAGCATGCAATCACTTTTATTGGCCGGAAAGAACTTAGTCAGCTCGTGATGGTCGCCAGTATGAAAGAGTTTAAGCTGAAGACGGAAGTTTTCAGATCAGAGGGCTTCTGGGAGCACTCCTTTCAGGTTGCGGCAATTGCAGAGAGTCTCTGGACAGAATTTTATGGCCCTGCCGATAAAGACTCAGCTTATCTTGCAGGCTGCCTTAGTAATATAGGTAAGATTATTGCAGCCATTATTTATCCGGAAAAATGTGATCAGGTGAGCCGGATTTTGGCAGATCCGAAAACCCAGACGACATGGTCAGAGGCTGAGAAAAAAGCAGGTCTTTATGATCATGGAACTCTGGGTGAAATAGGGGCTGCTTTCTGGGGCTTTCCTGACTTTGTTTTTGAGTCTCTCAGGTTTCATCATAGTACTGACTCTTCAGATGATCTTAATAATTCTGCTCTTGTCCATATTGTTGCTCTGAGTCAGATTTTTTCTCACTGGATTAATGGAGAGCCGCATCGCTTTGATGCGCGATCGTATGAAAAAGAAAAACGTTTTTTTCGTATCGATGAGAGCAGATCGGAGGAACTTATTTTAAGGCTCCGGAAAAAAATCTGATCGATTTTTGCTGCGTGATCGAAGCGAAAGACTCTCCTGATCTTCAGGCTTTTGTGCTATCCTCAAAGATAAAATCTGATCTTTTAAATGATTTCGGTTTAAAATGAAAACAGGCGATCTTCTTCTATGATGCTGTGCAGACGCTTGCTGATCCTTTTTTTTGTGATGACTGCTTCGCCGTTGCGGGCTGTTTCTGTAGATGGGGGGAGCTCAGGCGGCGTCATGATTTTTCCAAACAGTCAGTACTATTATTATATGGCCGGATTCTGGGGAGGGGGAAGCTCTGATGATGGTCAGATCCGTCTGCGCCTCTGGCATTTTTCCCGACCGGAATATCGTGCGCAGGGTTATGAAGACAAAGACAGTGCGACGTTTGCTCTGATCGGTCGTGATGTCTGGAAGCGTGATGACACAAGACTGACAGCCTGGGGAGGGCGGGCTCGTGTTTCAGGTTATATCAGGGATGGTCTTGGTGAACAGGAGAGACGTTACCTTTTATGGGGTTATCCTTTTGGACTGGAAATATCAACAGGCTGGGATCTCTTCAGAATAAGCCTTGCTCATTTTACGTGTATCAGCATCGATGGTGAACGTCAGTTTCGTGTGTTTGTTGCATGGCCGTTTAGTTATTTTACATTTAATATTGGGATGGATGTCTGATTTTATTGCGCCTTGAAAAGAGTCAATGGCTCTCTCTTGTCTTTCTGGGACTGTCCTGTTTTGCGACAGTGGAGAGTCTCGCAGATAACAGCCTTTCTCTTCAGTATAAAGCATGGACATCCAATGCTGGTGGACAGGATGCCTATAGTCTCAGATGGTCCGTAGATGATTCTTATGAATGGACGTTATTCTCGAACCATCTTCTGACTTCAGGCTCTTATCCCCTGACTGGCCTTTTATGGGATGTAAGATTTCCGATTTGTGGACATAGTTGTGTGATTGGCGTCTGGGCTCAGGCTGGGGCGGGGCTTTCAACAGCAGGTCCGGTCGTTGAATTTCTCTGGAGCTTTCGTTTTTTCTGGCTTTTACGTGTGGATATGGCAACACATCTTTATTTTTCTCAGCTCAAACCGATCGTCTGGAGTTATCCATTCTGGATCGGAATCTCCCTTCCCTTCTGATCCGGGATCTTTTATGAATCCAGACTATGAAAAGCTTTGTCTGAAATACAGATTCATTCTGAAATGTTTTAACGGTGTATGGATTTTTCTCTCTTTTTTATATATATTCCAGGATTCTGCCTTATCTTATCCGGCTCCGGTGGGACTGTCTCATGATCTGATCCGTTGGCCCATTGAAGATAAAAAAAATATCATCACGTACGAAGTCAAAACGGATCAGCCGGACTATCTGGATTACTATCAGATTCTGACCGACATTGCTGCCGGGCAGTGGACGGATGTACCGGGCAGCCTCCTGATTCTGTCTCCGGTGGAGCAGGGTCTGGCAGAGATTACACTGTCTTTTCAGCAGACGATTGACGCACCTTTTTCTGCCGGATATGCAGAATTTGATCAGATCACAGATGACGGAATTCCGGAACATTGCCGTATCTATATTCTGACAGCAGACAGACTGAATCAGGATCAGCTGCTCAGGGTTATTTTACATGAAACCGGACACTGTCTTGGCTTGGGACATTCCCTGATTCCGGAAGCTGTAATGAGTTATCGTTCGGATAACAGGACATCACTTGATCTGGATGATATGGCAGCTCTTTCCCGCTTATATCCTTATGATGAGGCGTACAGCCTCCCTCCTGGCTGTGGAATCGGAGCTTACAGATCACAGGCATCTTATATGCTTCTGACCATTCTGATCTTTCTTCCTTTTCTGCTTATTGCTGTATGGATGTTTTTCTTTCGTGCGATCCGCTCCTTAAAATAAATTTAATCCTGCTTTGTATATTACATTTCGGAAAATTCAATTGAAAAATCATGACACATCGATCACTCTATATAAAAGAGAGATTGTAACATTTTTTGTCGCAGAAGTGAAAACATCATCTGGAGGGCAGCATGCAGCATCATTCCGGAGAAATCTGGGGGCATCCGACAGGTCTTGTCACCCTTTTTTTTACAGAGATGTGGGAACGTTTTAGTTATTATGGCATGCGGGCAATTCTTGTCCTTTATCTGGTTTCAGAAACAAAAGGCCATAACCCCGGTCTTGGATGGACACATGCAGAGGCTCTGGCTTTATATGGTTGGTATACCATGGCTGTTTATCTGGCCTCGATTCCTGGTGGTTATCTTGCAGACCGCTATATCGGCCAGAAAAAAGCTGTGCTGTCGGGAGGTCTGCTTCTGTGCGCCGGACATCTGCTTCTGGCCTTTAATGCACTCTGGGCTTTCTATACAGGTCTGACTTTTATTGTTCTTGGTGTTGGTTGTCTGAAGCCTAACATTTCAACTATGGTGGGTGGGCTTTACCAGGAGGGAGATTATCGGAGGGATTCCGGATTTACTATTTTTTATATCGGAATCAACCTGGGAGCTTTGCTTGCAGGCTTTCTTGTCGGATGGATCGGAGAAACGATTGGCTGGCACTATGGATTTGCTCTGGCAGGTTTTGGCATGTTGCTGGGACAGATCGTTTATATAAAGGGTCAGAAGCATCTGCGAAATGTCGGGAATCCTGTGTCCGCGACGACAGTTCAGAAAGTTTCTTCCCCGTTAAATCATGTAGAAAAAGACCGGATACTGGTTTTGCTTCTTTCTTATCTTATCATCATTGTCTTTTTTGGCGCCTTTGAACAGGCAGGCGGCCTGATGAATCTTTATGCGATGGAAAAAGTCAACCGGATGGTCTTTGGAACAGAAATCCCGGCAAGTGTCTTTCAGTCCATGAACCCACTGTTTATCCTTCTGTTCGGAGGACTGGTTGCATCATGGTGGTCTGGCAGGCGACAGAAAGGAAAAGAATCCTCTTCTCTTTATAAAATGGCGATCGGAACGATTGTGATGGGTGCAGGCTTTCTTTTGATGAGTGCGGCATCACAGGAAGCCTCACAAAATGAAACAGGTCTGGCAAGCATTCACTGGCTGGTCGGAGCATATTTTTTACATACGCTGGGTGAGCTCTGCGCATCTCCGGTTGCCCTGTCTTTTATTACAAAACTCGCGCCTGCCCGCTATGCATCTCTTATGATGGGACTGTTTTTTGCAGCAACGGGGCTTGGGAATAAAATTGCCGGACTGATCGGAGAGCAGGCAGCAACGGCCGGAGAGCTCCAGATCTTCAACGGGATTTTTATTTTTTGCGCGATCTTTGGCGCTGGACTTCTTCTTTTTCTTAAGAAGCTGAAAA
The DNA here is from genome assembly GCA_020635195.1 of Deltaproteobacteria bacterium. Lineage (GTDB taxonomy): Bacteria > Bdellovibrionota_B > Oligoflexia > Oligoflexales > Bog-1112 > JACKAG01. Next base: position 60,895 of record JACKAG010000004.1, read on the forward strand.
CGATGACACACGGTGCGGAAGATGAGATCATTTCTATCAGGAAAAATCCTGTTTCTGCTGTGGATTCGATGCAGGAAGAACCGGCAAATATCTGAGAGGATTCTGCTCCCTCCCTCTTATGTCCCGGAATCTTCTCAGCTCCGAATCCAGCCTTGCCCGTGATCTTTCCTCAGGTTATCTTAAGCGCCTTATGGCTTCTGACAGCGCATCTTCAGAAAAGCGCAAGTCGCGAAAGTCCTGATCGCGAAGGCACTGGCATAAGTTGAGGCTTGCAGCGATCTAACTATATAGAAATATTTGATTTGTCTGTCGGATGGAGAAACACTCTGGGTGCTGGCATGTTTGCAGGCATTTAAGAGCTGAGCATCATTGGGCAGACTTCCCCGGATCAGCCAGCGGGGACTTCCTCCTGAGGCAGGGAGTTTTTGTCACAGACAAAAACAAGATTGAGAAGGATTTTTCTGATGAAGACCGTGGATGGGGAACTGAGCTTTTCAGCCCTTGAGAAAGAGATCCTGGAAGAGTGGCAGAATCATAAGACCTTTGCCTGCCAGAATGAGCAACGCAAAGATGCAGAGGTTTTTTCTTTCTATGATGGTCCTCCATTTGCCAATGGTCTGCCCCATTATGGTCATCTGCTGGCGAATACGATCAAGGATACGGTTCCTCGTTATTGGGTGATGCGGGGCTATCGTGTGGATCGCCGCTTCGGATGGGACTGTCATGGTCTGCCTGTGGAATTTGAAATTGAGAAGCGGGAATCCCTGAAAGGGCGACCGGATATTCTCCGTCTTGGGGTCCCTCAGTTTAATGAAATGTGTCGGGAGTCTGTCCTTCATTATACGGGAGAATGGAGAAAGACGATTACCCGTCTGGGTCGTTGGGTGGACTGGGATCAGCAGTACAGAACCATGGACCGGGATTTTATGGAATCTGTCTGGTGGGTGTTCTCGGAGCTTTACAGAAAAAACCTTGTTTACCAAGATTTTAAGGTTGTTCCTTACTCTCCACGAACCAGCTCTGTCGTGTCAAATTTTGAGGCCAATCAGAATTATAAGGATGTTCAGGATCCTTCTCTTGTGGTCAGATTCCGTCTCAAAGACGATGAGGCATATCTGCTGGCCTGGACCACGACTCCCTGGACATTGCCCACGAATCTGGCGTTGGCTGTCGGAAAAGACATTCATTATGTCCGGGTGAGGGATCGTAGCTCTGGTGAGGTCTGGATTCTTGCTCAGGACAGGCTGGATTTTGTCTTCCGGCAGGGAAAACATAAAAAAGGTGCTTCGGATGAACCGGCCTGGGACATCCTTTCCTCAGTGACAGCAGAATCTCTGGCCGGACTTTCCTATGAACCCTTGTTTCCTTATTTCAACGACCAGCCTGAGGCCTTCCGGGTTCTGCTGGCTGATTTTGTTGCGACAGATAATGGTACCGGCATTGTTCATCTTGCTCCCTGTTTTGGTGAAGATGACTTCCGGGTTTGCCGGGATCATGGCATTGCGATTGCGGATTCTCTCGATGATGCAGGCTGTTTTTCTGCAAAAGTTCCTGATTATGAAGGTCTTTATTTTAAGGATGCGGACAAAGTCATCTGCCGGGATCTGAAACAACGGGGGCAGCTGCTCTGGCAGGATACACTGGTCCACAGTTATCCCTTTGATGAGCGAACGGACACCCACCTCATTTACCGGGCCGTGCCTTCATGGTATGTGGCCGTCGAAACATGTGTCGACAAATTGCTGCGAAACAATCAGCAGATCAACTGGGTGCCGGAGCATCTGAGAGATGGCAGGATGGGAAACTGGCTCAAAAATGCCAGGGACTGGGCTATCAGCCGCAACCGCTTCTGGGGGACACCATTACCTGTCTGGCTCTGCGATCAGCATCCGGACGAGCACCGTGAGGTGATGTCTTCTGTCCGTGATCTGGAAGAAAAGACCGGAAAAGAGATCCCTGATATTCATAAACATTTTATTCAGGATCTGACCTTTCCCTGTGGACACTGTTCCGGGACGATGCGGGCGGTTGATGTGGTCTTTGACTGCTGGTTTGAATCTGGCTCAATGCCCTATGCTCAGCAGCATTATCCCTTCAAAAACAAAGAAAATTTTCACGGAATTTTTCCGGCGGACTTTGTTGCGGAAGGCCTCGATCAGACGAGAGGCTGGTTTTATACCCTGAATGTTCTGTCGACGGCTCTTTTTGATACCCCGGCGTTTAAGAATGTGGTGGTTAATGGCACCATTCTGGATGAACGTGGCAAAAAAATGTCCAAGCGACATAAAAATTACACTCCTCCGGATGAGCTGATTGAAACCTGGGGGGCTGACAGTGTCCGGCTTTATATGCTGAATTCTCCTCTCCTCAAGGGGGAGAATCTTATGTTTGCGGATAAGGGGGTCCGGGATGTGACCCGGGCGATTCTTCTTCCTCTCTGGAACGCCTACCGCTTTCTGGTGACATATGCCCATGCGGATCAGTGGGCCCCTGAAGCGGAGCTTCTGAAAGGACATCCGCCAAAGCTGCATCAGGCTTCAGATCGCTGGATGGTGTCTGTGTTGCAGTCTCTGATGGCAACAGTCCATCAGCATATGGAAGAGTACAGGCTGTACCTTGTGGTGCCTGCGGTTGTGTCCTTTGTGGACGATCTGACCAACTGGTATATCCGGCTCAACCGGAGGCGTTTCTGGGGAAATACCGAGGCAGAAGGGATCAGTCAGGATCAGCATGAGGCTTGCTCCTGTCTTTTCTATGTTTTGCTTGAATTTTCAAAAATCCTGGCCCCTTTTGCTCCTTTTATTTCAGACCGGATTTATAAGAATCTGACAGATAAAGATCCGGAGGTCCCGCAGTCTGTCCATCTTTGTGATTATCCCCTTCCCCGGGAAGAGCTGCGGGATGAAGCGCTGGAAAGACAGACAGAGCTGGTCCGGCGGGTGACCTTGCTGGGGAGATCTTTGCGGCAGCAGTACAAGATCCGGACACGACAGGCCCTTGCTTCGATGACGGTGATTGCACGCCGCGATGAGGAGTGTCAGAGTATAGCGGCGGGTATTGGGTTGCTGAAAGAAGAGCTCAATGTCAAGCAGGTTGATCTGACAACCGATGAAGCAGGGCATGTAGGACTGAGTGTCAGGGCAAATCTGAAAAACCTGGGTAAGCGCCTGGGTAAGGGCCTTCAGGCATTCCGTCAGGCTCTTGGCGCTCTGAACGAATCCCGGGAACAGGTCGCGGATCTTCTGGCGGAGCTGGATGAAAAAGGAGAGGTCTGCTTTGCAGGGGTTCTGTTGAGTCCGGATGATCTGCTGGTAGATCGTCTTGCGCCGGATGGCTGTCAGATTGCGACGGAGCGGGAACTGACCGTCTTGCTGGATACAAGGCTGACTCCGGAGCTGATTGCAGAAGGGTATGCCAGGGAGCTGGTAAACCGGATTCAGAACTTTCGAAAGGACAGTCAGCTGAATGTCTCAGACCGGATCAGGCTGCAACTATGGCTGCCACAGATTCTGGAGGAAGCTGCGAACTCGTTTCAGGAGTATATTCTGGCAGAAACCCTGGGGACAGAACTCAGGCTCATGAATGGAGCTGAATCCTGTGACTACCGCTTCAGACAGCAATGTGACATTGAAGGCATGGCCTGCACGTTGGCTCTGGAAACGGTTCCCTGAGTTTTTTCCTTTTTGCGTGATTCTGATCTCTGTGCTTTGCCTTCCGTCCTGTTATCTGAGCCGTCAGGCGCTGCATTACAACCATCTGATCAATTCGCGCAGACATATCGCATATCTCCTGCAGGATCAGGACCTTCCTGAAAAGACCCGTCATCAGCTCCGTCTGATCCAGGATCTTGTCCGTTATGCCACGGAGTCTCAGGGGCTGAACGGAGAGGGAAGTTATCGCTATTATGTTGAATCGAAGGGAGATGCGGTTAGTTATCTGATCACGGCAGCATATCCGGACCGCCTCGAAAGCAGGAACTGGTGGTTTCCGTTTGTAGGGACAGTGCCTTATCTTGGTTTTTTTTCTGAGGCAGACAGGGATGCCGAAGGGCGTCTTCTTGCAGAGGAAGGCTATGATGTCTGGGCTGTGAATTCCGCAGCGTTTTCCGGGCTGGGCTGGATCGATGATCCGGTGTTTTCCGTGATGCTAAAAGGAGATGACAGGGATCTGGCCTCTGTTATCTTCCATGAGCTGGTGCACCGTAGTTTCTGGTTGAAGGGCCATCCTCTCTTTAATGAAAATCTGGCTTCTTATCTTGAAGAATGGATCACAGTGCAGTACTTAGCGGACAGTGGTCTGGCAGAAGCAGAGCTGGCGGCTTATCAGCTGGCCCGGGAGGAGAGGGCAGAGGACCAGAGACTTTACCAGCAGTGGCTTCGTGATCTGACAAAGGCTCTGAATGGGCTTTATGGGAAGGCAGCAGCCGGAGCTGTTGGGCGATCGGCTCTGTTTGCGGAGAAGGATAAGATTTTTCGTGACTTCAGAGCATCCATGCGTCCGGCCTTTCGGCGGGTGGACTATGTCGGAAAGGAGCCCTGGAATAACGCAAGGGTACTGGCTTCTTCCCTTTATAGTCCGGATACGGAGCGTTTTGCCCGGGCTCATCGCTGCGCGGGTCTTCTGTCCGCTGGAGCCTTTCTTGAAAAGCTTCAGGAGCAGCTGGACAGAGAGGCTGATCCGTTTGTCGCGCTGGATAGACTCTGTTCTCCGGAGCGTACCCTTTCAGTACAGGTAAAAAGAGGGTGAAGATGTCAGGAACTACAGTTCCATTGTCGGCGGATGTTATCCAGAGGGCTCTGGATTACCGGGATTTCAGAGTCCTGCGCCGCTATCTTAAGGACAGTGAATTAGCCGATATTGCAGATGTCTTCTCTGATATTGAGATTACTTCCTGTGTTGCTTTATATCGTCTTGTGCCCCGGCTCAGGAGGGCGGATCTTTTCGCATATCTGCCTTTTGAGAGGCAGGAAGAACTGCTGGAAGAGCTGCCTGATGTGATTGTTGAGGCGCTGATTAATGAAATGGAGCCGGACTCCAGAACCCGGTTGCTGGAAGAGCTGTCGTATGAACTGCGGAATAAAATCCTTCTGAAACTGAACCCGGAAGAGCGCAGGGTTGCCAGAAAGCTACTCAGTTATCCGGAAGACTCTGTCGGTCGTCTGATGACGCCTGAAGTGCTTGCTCTATCTGCTGATATGACGGTGGCTCAGGCGCTGGAAAAGATTCACTGGAACACCAGCCTGCCGGTTGAGTATCTGAATTACCTCTATGTGACGGGACAGAACGGAGAGCTGATCGGGGAGGTCAGTCTTGCTTCTCTGGTCGTCTGTGATCCCAGGACCCTGCTGGTCGGGGCTGTGATGAAAAAAAATTACGTTGCTCTGGAGCCAAATCAGGAGGGCAACGAGGCGGTTGAAATTTTCCGTAAATACGATACACACTTCATTCCTGTGGTGGATCAGGAAAGGAAGCTGCTTGGTATTGTGACATCAGATGATGTCTTTGATGTTGCGGAAGAAGAGGCCACGGAAGATATACAGCAATTTGGTGGTCATCAGGCTCTGGAAGATTCTTATTTTCAGACACCATTTCTGACTATGGTCAGAAAGCGGGCGGGCTGGCTGGCGGTTTTATTTATCAGCGGTTTTATCTCCGGAGAAGCCATCAGGAACTATGAGGAGCTCTTATCCCGCTGGGGCTTTCTGGTTTTTTTTCTGACGACACTTAATTCTGCCGGGGGGAACTCCGGAACTCAGACGGCCTCTCTGATCATTCGTGGGCTGGCCATCAGTGAGATCTCCCTGAAAGACGTCTGGAAGGTCTTACGCAGAGAGCTGCTGGTTGGCCTTACTCTGGGTCTGATCCTTGCGTTTATTGGTGCGGGAAGGGCTCTGTCCTGGGGACTGGGGATCAAAGTAGCTCTGGTCATTGCTACGGTTGTGACCATTGTCGTTCTGCTGGGAGTCATCGCAGGATCGATGCTTCCCTTTTTATTCCGGGCCCTTCGGCTGGACCCGGCTGTGGTTTCGTCCCCTTTTATTTCAACAATTATGGATCTGAGCGGTGTGCTGCTTCTGTTTAACATTGCCGGCTTTGTTCTGAAACACTTTGGTTTCCCCTGAAGCTCTGTCCTGTGATTCCGCTTTTTTGTTTCTGAAGCAGAACGTGCCGCCTGAGCTGAGCGGCTGTGATCTGTGCCTGATCGTGGAGATGCGTTGTGTGGATTGATGATGAGATGCTCATGCGCTGTCATGAGGACCGGGCTCTTTCTGTCTGGGTTCCGGAGTATCCGATGGTTGTGCTGGGGAGCAGTAACCGGGTGGAAGAGGAGTGCCTGGAGGAGGCCTGTCTCCGGGATGGAATTCCGCTTTTGAAACGTTATGGAGGCGGGGGGACGGTCCTGCTGCATCCGGGCTGCGTGGTCCTGAGCCTCGGACTGTGGACAGAGCATCCGTACCGGAATGACCGTTACTTCAGTATGATTAATCAGGCTCTGGCTGGGTGTCTGCTCAGCCGGTGGCCGGAGTTGGAAGGGATTGAAGAACGGGGAATCAGCGATCTTGCCATTGGCGGAAAGAAAATTGCAGGGACCTCGCTTTTCAGGAGCCGCCATTATCTTCTGTATCAGGCTTCTGTCCTGGTGGAGCCCAGGGCTCAGCTGATGGGCCGCTATCTGGCTCATCCTGGCCGGGAGCCGGAATATCGTCAGGGGAGATCTCATGAAGACTTTGTCTCAGGCCTGTCTCTGTATGTTCCGGCCCTGAGTCCTCATATGCTCTGTCAGGAATTAGAGCAGCACTTTATGGAGCATCTCCAGGAAGATGAACAGAGCAGGCTGCTCTGTAGTCAGCCCTCTCAGTGGCCTCATATTCTCAGGCGGGCTGCGCAGCACAGTGCTTTTGTCTCGCTCTGACTTCTGAGTCCTGGATCAGGGAATATATAGTCAGGGAGAAGGAATCTTCTGAAGGTGTACATACATGTAGCATCCTCAATTAGGTGGATTTAGTCGAGCCAAAAGCAAAATCAATATAAAATTAGTTGGTTATGTATTTTTAAAAAGGGCTATTTCCCTACTTTATTGAGATTGAGAAGCTATCTTTGGTCTGATAATCTATTGTAATTTCAATATTTTTTATAAAATATTTTTGTTTTCTTTAAATTGTGCTACAATAATGATTTTAACTTGAGTTTAATTTCATGTTTGCATAACCTCTTATATTGTCAGGAGAATATGATGCTTAAGAACTTTATTTTGTTAATGATTGCAATGTTTACAGCCCAAGCGGCTCTGGCCGACAGCGTAGTTCCTGTTGATTTTAAAATCTATCCGAAGTTCAGAATTGAGAACCCGAAAGACATGTATAAGATGGACTTAGATCAGGCTGATGAGACAACAAATTTTCTGATGATTCGTGTATCAGGGTATAAAGTGAATGAAGCAGTGGCTCGTAACCTGCTGGAACAGTATGGCCGGGAGAATGTGTTTTTTGTGACTGAAAAGCCTGCATCATCGGTTCAGTCAATCTTAAAATCAGATGCGATCGCTGCTCTCGTCGGCTCGGCCGTGCTGTACTTTGCTGTGGCTGCGACAGGCTGGGTTAGCAACGGCAAGATCTATGACTTAACGAAGAAGACTTTTGGCCAATCAACAGCGACGCATATCGACAAGTATGATTCCCTGTATCGTGTTCTTCCTATAAGAATAGCAGGCGCTGCCGCAGGAATCGCGCTACGGAGAAAATTCTTCCCGCGTTCTGAGCATCAGTACCTCGTAATACGGCTGACAAAGGCAGAATTGACTAAGCAGCAGCCTGCTTCGGATCTCTGAGCCATAAGCCCCCTCTCTGGGATCATTGATCCTTTCTTTGCTTTACCTTTTGAAGATAAGTCTTTTTTTATATCATTTGCTTAGCCTTTATTTTTTTATGGCATTTCTGTCCTGACCCGATAACAGAGCTGCAAAACCCTGGGATATGAGTGGCGAGATCGGAATGGACGTATCAAGGTATAGTTTTTTATGTCAGAAAGCCCTGCATCAGGGGCTGCAGTATGCCAAAAGTTTTGGACACGAGTCTCTCGAGGTGGAGCATGTTGCGCTGGCGCTGCTGAGAGCAGATTGCCTCAGTCTCCCTCTGAATGTTGAAACCAGACTCCAGGCAGAGATCAGGTCACAGCTTGCGCAGGTTCGGAAGGTGTTTGGTGATGTCTCCATTAAATTTGGTGTACGCCTGGACCGGGCTCTGGATGTTGCGGAGGAGGAGGCCGGAGAGGATCTTGTCACAGAGGAGCTCCTCTGGAAGGCTCTCTGTGCTCAGTCCACCCTGATTCAGAATACGATGGCACGGGATGAGGAAGCTCTTCAGGCTGAGGAAGGGCCGCGCAGAGAGCTTTCTTCAGAGCAGAGCGGCAGAAGAGAAGCCAGGGAAAAGCCTGCTGCGGACAAAGCGGAGGGGAGTCCGCTCCGGCAGGAAAAAAATGAGACGAAGGGAGAGGCTGAAAAAGAGGAGAAGCAGGGATCTGTTTATAAAATCCCTGAGAAACTGGAAAAGATCCTGAAGCAGTTTACCCAGGATCTGACAGAGCTGGCAGAGAGGGGAGAGCTTGATCCTGTCCTGGGCCGTGATGCAGAAACCCGCCGGGTGCTGGAGATCCTCGGGAGGAAGAAGAAAAATAATCCCATTCTCATAGGAGAGCCCGGGGTAGGCAAGACAGCTGTGGCAGAGTCGGTCGCCCTGCGGATTGCAGAAGGCCGGGTTCCGGAACCTATGAAGCGGAAAAGGGTGCTGAGTCTGGATCTGGGCGCCCTGGTTGCCGGAGCGAAATTTCGTGGAGAGTTCGAGGAACGGATGAAAAACCTGCTGAAGGCTGTCAGAGCCTGCGGCGGAGATATCATCCTGTTTGTAGATGAAATCCACATGCTTGTGGGAGCCGGTAGCGCGGAAGGTTCCGCAGATGCAGCCAACCTGATGAAGCCGGCACTCGCCCGGGGAGAGCTGCGTTGTCTTGGGGCAACCACACTGGATGAGTACCGGCAGTACATCGAAAAAGATCCGGCACTGGTGCGGCGTTTTCAGGAAGTCATGGTGGGAGAACCCGGGCGGGCGGTGGCGCTTTCCATCATGCGTGGCCTGAAAAGCCATTATGAAATTCATCATGGGGTCCAGATCAATGATGAGGCACTGGTGAGTGCGGTGGATCTGAGTATTCGCTATCTGCCAGCCAGGCGACTCCCTGATAAGGCGATCGATCTGCTGGATGAATCCTGTAGCCGTCTGAGGCTTCAGATCGACAGCGTTCCGTCCATTATGGATGATCTGAAGTCTCAGATTGATCAGTATGAAATCGAAAAGAAGGCCATGGGTGATGATGAAACCGCCAGAGAAGCCCTCCGGAGCGTGGATGCAGATCTGGCAAAGGTCCGTCAGGAATATGCAGCGGTGGAGGGTATCTGGCGCAGCCATCAGTCTCAGCTGGAAAGGCTGAGGAAGTATGAAAAGCGGCGGCAGGAGCTTCAGGCTCTGTTTGACAGCACAAGAACACAGGGGGAGTTTGACTTTGCTGCCAGGCTTCGTTTTGAGGAAATTCCACGGCTGGAAACAAAACTGACCGGGGTCCGGGAGGATCTGGTAAGACTCCGTGATGAATACTCCTGGCTCAGACAGGTGGTTGGTAGCCCCGAGATTGCAGAGGTTATCTCGACCTGGACAAGAATCCCTGTCAGTCAGCTGCTGAAGGATGAGTCCCGTTCGTTGCTGGATATGGAAAACAGACTCAGAGAGAGGGTCTTTGGGCAGGATGAAGCCCTTGGGGTGATCAGCCGGGCTATGATGCGCTCTCGTGTCGGGGTGAATGATCCGGATCGTCCTCTGGGCGTCTTTCTTTTTCTTGGGCCGACAGGTGTCGGTAAGACGGAAGCCGCAAAAGCCCTTGCAGAAGAATTGTTTGACAGTGAAACCAGGATGGTGCGGATCGATATGTCCGAGTTTATGGAGCAGCATAGCGTCTCGCGTCTGACGGGCTCTCCTCCTGGCTATGTCGGATATGGAGAGGGTGGCGAACTGACCGAACCAGTCCGGCGAAATCCCTATACGGTTGTACTTCTGGACGAGATAGAGAAAGCACATCCCCGTATGATGGATGTGCTTTTGCAGCTTTTTGATGATGGCAGGCTCACAGATGCCAGAGGGCGGCTGGTTGATTTCCGTAATGCTGTGGTCATTATGACATCGAACCTGCCCCTTGAACTTTCTTTGCCGGCCGAAGATGCGGAGGCAGAAGAAGAAAAAAGGAAGCAGCTCACACAGTACCTGAGGCCGGAGTTTGTCGGGCGTATCGATGAAATTATTGTGTTCCGTCCTCTTGGTCGATTACACTTTGATTATCTGATGAATAAGCTTTTGCAGCAGCTGAATAAACGTCTGAAAAGCCGGCAGTTCAGACTAGAACTGGGGGAGAGATTCAGGTCTGAGCTGCTGAAGGGGCTGGCAGGAGGGAGCTTTGGAGGCAGAGCTCTGCGGCGCCTGTTTCAGCAGCTTGTCGTCGATAAAGTCTCAGAGCGGATTCTGACTCAGCCAGAACTCTGTAAGGGTTTCTGGAGGATGGAGCTTAATGATGCGTTGCAGGTCGAATGGTCTTCTGCTGTGGCAGAAGAAGATAAAGAAGATCCCGCCAGTGGGTGAGCATGATTCTCTGCTTGACTTTAATGTGCGGCGGCTATAGTTCATTCATTGCCGGATCTGATTGTTCCGGATAAAGTGCTGGGGTGTCGTCAAGTGGTAAGACACAAGATTTTGATTCTTGCATTCGCAGGTTCGAGTCCTGCCACCCCAGCCACTTCTGCCCTTCTCAATGAACAGGAAGGATAACGCCTGTGAGTTCTGAGATGCTGCTTTTTGGCGGACAGGCAAACCCACCTTTATACAAAAAAATATGTGATTATCTTAATATTGATCCGGGACATGCTTTTGTCGGCCAGTTCTCTGATGGAGAAACCAGGGTTGAATTAAAGCAGAGTGTTCGCGGCGCAGATGTTTTTATCATCCAGTCAACCTGTGAGCCAGCCAATCACCACATTATGGAGGCCCTGGTTCTTGTCGATGCCTGCCGCCGGGCCTCTGCAAAGCAGATTACTCTGGTAACCCCTTATTTTGGTTACGCCAGACAGGAGAAAAAAAGCGCCCCCAGAACTCCGGTCACAGCAAGACTGGTGGCAAACCTGATGGAGGCTGCCGGGATCTCCCGTCTTCTGAGCCTTGAATTGCATAATTCTGCGCTTCAGGGCTTTTTTAATGTTCCGGTGGATCATCTTTTTGCAAAGCCAGTTTTTTGTCAGTATTTTCAGGAGTATGGTCGGATTGATCCGAAGCAGCTGACCGTCGTGTCTCCGGATGCTGGAGGGGTTGAAAGGGCCCGGGCTCTGGCCAAGCAGTTTTGCTGTGAGCTTGCCATCATCGACAAGCGGCGGGACAGGCCTAACCAGAGTGCGGTCCGGCATCTTGTGGGGGAGGTGTCCGGCAGAGACTGCCTGATTGTGGATGATATCGTGGATACAGGTGGATCTCTGGTCAACGCGACCCATACTCTGCTGGAGAAGGGTGCCAGAACCGTTCGTGCTGCGATCACGCACCCGGTGCTGAGTGGTCCGGCTCTGGCCCTGATCAGGGAGGCTCCGCTGGAGGAGCTTCTGGTCACAGATTCTATTCCCCTGAGTGAAGAGGCCCTCGCCTGTAAGAAAATTGTGCAGGTGAGTATTGCGGGTCTGATCGCAGATGCCATCCGGAGAATTCATCAGCAGACATCGATAAGTTCGTTGTTTCTCTGAGGATATCGGATATGGAGCCGGGGCCCCTGTAATTCCGGCTTGCAAGCCTCGTTTCTTCCCGTTATAACTCCGTGTTCAGTATAAGGGCCTGTAGCAAAACCCCGTGATCAGCCCGGGAGATCCTGCAGAGTCGGATGGCTAAGCTGCCTGTACAGGCAGGCTGATCTTCCGGATGACGATAAGTGTAAAGCTGGAGACGAAGAGAGATGTCAGAGGAACTGGTAAAAATTGACGGCAGGTTGCGATCTGTGGCCGGCAAAGGACACTGTCGCCGACTCCGTGCAGAGGGTAAAATCCCTGGCAACATCCTTGAGAAGTCGAAGTCGACCCTCATTGAAATTGACGGCAAGCTCCTTTCAAAGGCGTGGAAGTCAGGCAAACGCTTTAGCCTGAACCTCAATGGCCAGGAGAGGGTTGTCAAAATTCAGGAGCTGCAGATTAATCCGGTCAAAAGAACCGCCTTTCATGTGGATCTGATGTACGAGTGAAGCTGCTTGTTGGTCTGGGGAATCCAGGTCCTCAGTATGAAACAACCAGACATAACGCTGGTTTTCTGCTCCTGGACCTGATTGCAGATCATGCCGGGGTGACTTTCAGTACACACAGAAAGTTTGAGGCTGAGATCGCGAAAGGGAGTCTTTTTGATCAGGAAACTCTCTTTCTTAAGCCGTTGACTTTTATGAATCTGAGTGGCCGCTCAGTCCTCCGCATTCTGACGTATTACAGGATTGCTCCAGAGGATGTCGTGGTCTTGCATGATGACATCGACCTGGAGTTTGGCAGAGTGCGGCTCCGATCCGGAGGAGGGCATGGAGGCCATAATGGTGTCCGTAGCCTTTTGCAGGAAGCAGGTTGTGGCCCCAGTCAGCGCCTGAAGCTGGGAGTGGGTCGCCCTGAGGCGGCGGATAAGACGGCTGTTCACCAGTGGGTTCTGGCTCCCTTCCGGGATGAAGAATTGCTGGTGTTACAGCAGGATATGCTGGAGGCTGCTCTGCTCCGGCTCAGAGAGATTTACAGGGCAGTATAAACGGGCTTCAGTGATTCCCGCTTTATAGTAGCAGGGCTGCTGTGGAGTCTGGTGGATGATATCTGTTCAGCTCCTTTGCTAAGACGGGGGGCGTTTTAGCTGATAAACCATGAAGGAGAATATTTTGCTAAGAGAGTACGAAGTAACACTGATTACAAATGCGCAGCTTTCCGAGGATGATTCTAAAAACCTTTATAACAAGTATGAGTCCATCTTATGTGCGGAAGGTGGTCAGGTCATTCGTAAAAATGAATGGGGTGTCCGTAAACTGGCGTTTCCAATGAAACAGCATTTTCGGGGGCAGTATACGCATTATGATCTGACGGCGAAGCCGGAGCAACTGGCAGAGGCCGAGCGTCTGATGCGGATTGATGACAATATCCTGCGTTATCTTTCTATCCGGATTGGAGAGGATGTGGACGTAGAGCAACGTAAGACTGAGCTGGCAAAGGCAGAGGCAGAAGCTCAGGCTGCCCGGCAGAGAGAAGAGCAGGAAATCCGCAATAAACGCTAAGAAGCCAGGATCTATCGGAAAGAGGGAAGCATAGATGAAACTCATCCTTACAGAAGATGTCCCATCACTTGGTAGCATTGGGTCCATCGTTAGTGTCAAAGGCGGCTATGGCCGAAATTTTTTATTACCGCGGGGCTTTGCAGTTCCCGCAAACGAGAGCAATACAAAGCAGCTTGAACACCATAAACGTGTCCTGAAAGCGAAGAAAGAGAAGGTCCTCGCTGAAAAACGAGCGCTTGCTGCAAAAATAGAAAAACTTTCTCTTGAAGTCGCAAAGCAGGTTGGTGAGGATGAGAGAATTTTTGGCTCTGTGACGAACCATGAGCTTGCCGAGCTTCTGGAAAAACAGGGTTATCAGATCCCGAAAAAGGACATTCATATTCCGGAGGCCGTCAGGACGGTTGGTGTGTATACTGCGGATGTCCGTCTTCACACGGAAGTGGTTGCTCAGCTTAAATTCTGGGTCGTTTCCCAGTAAACTATCCTGCGTGTTGTTCTGAGGATCTGAGCCGGTCTCCAGGCGGAGGCTGGCTTTTCTTGTTTCAGAGGGACGTTTTTTCGCCTGATTGTGATCGCAGGTAGCAGATCAGGCGCTGCCTGGCCGGAGACTGGAGTTCAGGGATGCCTGAGTTCAGAGAAAAGACACATGTTCCTCATTCAGCAGAGGCCGAAAAGGCTGTTCTGGGCACTATCCTGGCAGCTGCGGGTGAGAATTTGTCTGGTCTGCTGGGGATGGCAGCTCTTCAGGCAGAGTATTTTTATCTGAATGAGCATCGCCTGATCTATCAGGTTCTCCTGGATATGGATGAACATGGACAGGCAGCAGATCTGATCAGTGTTCATGAAAAACTGATTCGCAGAGGCTTTGATAATTTTGCTTACGCAAATGCCCTGGTGGAATCGGCCCCCCTGACACTCAATATTGAACATTATGCGGAAATTGTCCGGAAGAATTTTTATCTCCGGAAAGTCATAGAAACCTGCCAGAAGACCATGCGTCTTGCCATGACTACAGATGGGGAGATCAGTGATTTTGTTGGTCAGGTGGAAAAAGAATTTCTGGAGATTGCGAATGCACAGGATCGCAGTGAAGGGCTGATCAGTGCGCCCGTCGCAGTGACAAGGACCCTCGGTACGATTGAGCAAAGGTTGGGTCATGAAGGGGATATTACAGGTCTGACCTCTGGTTTTACAGATCTGGATTCTTTTACCGGAGGTTGGCAGAAGAGTGATCTGATTATCCTGGCCGCAAGGCCGGGTATGGGAAAAACCGCCCTGGCTCTTAATTTTCTTGTAAACGGGGTTCTCAGCTCGGATAAGGTGCATGCGGCAATTTTCAGCCTGGAGATGTCAGGTGAACAGTTGATGGAGCGTCTGCTTTCTGCCCGTGGCCGTCTTGATTCGGTAAAGCTTCGGAAAGGAAATCTTCTTGAGGATGAACAGGGCAAGTTGCTCGATGCTGCCCGCTCCCTTCACGGTCTGGGAAATCGTCTGATGATTGATGACACGCCAGGCCTTTCGATGTTTGATCTGAGATCCCGCTGTCGTCGATACCGAAAGGAACATGGTCTGAATCTCGTGATTATCGATTACCTACAGCTGATGACCGGGAGTCCTCAGGCACGGAAGCAGGGACGGGAACGCGAGATCAGTGAAATTTCCATGGGCCTGAAGGCACTGGCAAAAGAACTCGCCGTCCCTGTGGTGGCGCTGGCACAGCTGAACCGGGGACCTGATGCCCGTCCCGATAAAAAACCTAAAATCAGTGATCTGAGAGAGTCTGGCTCTATGGAGCAGGATGCGGATCAGATTATGTTTGTTTACAGAGATGAATATTATAATCCGGACTCAGAGCTGGCAGGGAAGGCGGAAGTGATCCTTGCAAAGAACCGCCATGGTGAGGTGGGTTCCTGCTTTCTGGCCTGGCAGCCGAATTATGTGACATTTTTCAACCTTCAGAAAGATGAGTTTTCAGGCTGAACAGTCCTCCTGTCTGAAGGACAGTATTCTTGCAGATTTTTTGCTGTTGGATCAGATAGTCCCCCGTGATATGTTGCGTTTCCTCTTATTTATGGGCGATTTTTTACAGGAAACTTTTGAAGGGCAGGCCACTTATGAAATGTTTTTCATTCCATTCACTCTTTATGGTGATGCTTTTTTTATCTTTCGGGAACTCTGAACGTATTCAGGCGGCAGAAGATGGGGAATTTCTCGAGAGCCAGTTTCTGACTGAGCCTCGCTTTTTCTGGGTTTCTTCTCAGGAGGTGGTGCCTATTGACTACAGCTCCTGCTCTTTGAGGCGGCTTCATCCAGCTGTTTCGGATTCTGTTGCTTGTAGGGAGAGCTGTTCTGGCTCGTCTGCGGATGATTCGAGTGTACCATCCAGCGTTTTCTTTGGATCGGCAGAGACGGTTCCTCTTGATTATAGCTCCTGCTCTTTCAGAACTCACCCAGCTGATCCTGATCCTTATTTTCGGATTATCTGCTCTGGCACTTCTGCGAATTATGGGACAAGCGGCTCCGATCGCTGCGACCTGCCTGATACGGAAGAAGACCCTTCCTTTTCCTGGCTGGACTGCCTGAGGGTGCTTTGCTGTAAATAAAATGGAGAGGAACATGTGCGCTCAGGACGGGAGGAACTGACTGTTTATGAGACCGGCCTTTGAAGATATTTATATGGGGCTTGCTCACATTATGGCAAGCCGCTCGACCTGCAAACGCCTGCAGGTGGGGACCGTGATTACCAGCGTGGATTACAGGAAAGTCCTTGCGGTTGGGTATAACGGCAATGCCAGTGGTTTAGCGAATGGCTGTGATTCAGAAACTCCGGGACAGTGCGGATGCCTTCATTCAGAAGAAAATGCCGTGATCAACTGTGATAGTCCTCGTCATGTGGAAAAAGTCGTCTTTATTACCCATAGTCCTTGTGTCATGTGCGCAAAAAGGTTGATCAATCTGGGCTCTGTCCGGCGAGTCTACTATGCCAGCGATTACCGCTGTCAGAAAGGGCCAGCCCTGCTGGAAGAGGTCGGAATCGGGGCAATCAGGCATCTTCTGAATCCTGATCTTGCACGCTCGGCCTTTCATCCCTTTTTATCTGCTGGAGAGGAGTGATCCGATCTATGGCTTCCGGAACATCTTTTCATGAATCTCTGTCTGTCTCACGAAAGCGCTGGCTCTGGCTGGGGATTATGTGCTTCTTCAGTGTTTTTCAGTTTCTCTTGCAGGGTTCTGTCGGAGTGATGGGAGAAGGGATCAGGCAGAGTTTTGAGATGGATGCAGCAGGGCTCGGGCTTTTATCCTCTGGTTTTTATGCTTCGTACATGATGATGCAGGTTCCGGCTGGCCTGCTGTATGATCGTTTTGGTATTCGCAGAGTTGCTGCGTCTGCTGTGGCGGTCATGATGGTGGGTTGCTTCGTGCTGGCCTGGGCCCCTGGCTTTCTGACCGCCTTTACAGGAAGAGTCCTGATGGGCTTTGGCTGCTCGGCTGGTTTTATTGGCCTGCTTTTTGGCATAAAGTGTTGGTTTTCTCCCTCTCAGATGCCTTTGTTAATTGCACTCTCTGAGTGTGTCTTCATGGCGGGGATGAGTGTTGCAAATAATGTCCTTTCGCTTGGGGTACGCTATCTTGGCTGGCAGCTCAGTCTTCAGCTCTGTGGGCTGATTTCCTTTGGGCTTTTTCTTGCGATTGTGGTGTTTATCAGGTCCTTAGCTGAGTCAGCGGATTCTTCATGTTCAGCAGGATCTTGTGACGCGACGGAAACTGCGGGGACTTCCGGTCATCTTCCTGCATGGTCTGTGCTGAAGATACGGGAAGTCTGGATTGGTGGTTTTTTTTCAGCCGGGCTTTTCTCTGTACTTTCTGTGTTTATTGCTTTGTGGGCAATTCCTTTCTTCCGTGCAGCCTATCAGATGGATGGAGTGCAGGCGACGTTTCTGGCTTCCATGACCTATGCAGGTGTGGCTCTGGGGAGCCCTCTTGTTGGATGGCTGTCTTCAAGAATTCATCTCAATCTTCTGCTGACCGCAGGAGCTGCCGGAACCGCTGTTCTGATGTTCCTGGTCCTGAGAGCTATGGATCTTCCGGGATTTTTTCTGCATGGCCTTCTTTTTCTTCTTGGGGCGTTCTGTTCTGTTTATCAGTTCTCGTTTGCTCTGGTGAGTGCTGAAGCCCCCTCAGGGCTTCAGGGAACTGCGATGGGTTGTGCGAATATGCTGACCCTGAGTACAGCTTTGATTATGCAGCCTGCGATCGGTCTGATGATCTCATCGGCCAGTACTGTGGCTTCTTTGTCTGATTCTTATGGAACGGATGGAGCCTTCGTCTATCAGCAGGGCCTCAGAGTCCTTCCCTGGCTTATGTTGCTGGCCTTCTTTCTGAGTTTTTTTCTTCGCTATCAGGGACGGAGCGGATGGCGGGTCTTTCTGGCTGTCTTTGCTGCTTTATGTGGCAAGAAGAAGCCTGTGAAAAGCATGTTAGAATAGAAAGAACAGAAGTTCCTGTTTTTTCTACGCTCGGGTGACAGAGTTCTGTCTGAGAATGTTTTCTGTTACTCAGATGCTGACCAGGCGCCTTGAGGGGGGTAAGCATGGACAGGCCGGAAGATATGAAGCCTTTAAAATCTAACAGAAAATTTCATAATTTTCTTCTGATGCCGAATATACAGCTCAGGCTCGGCGCCTATATGGTCGCTCTTGCGCTTGCTCTGCTTCTGGTCCTGGTGAGTATTGTTTACCTTCAGATGGGTGAGGTCGTTGACCTGATTGTCCGTCTGACCGATGTTGAGAAAGAAGTCAGAGAAGTTCTCGTTGCCTATCTTCAGAATACAGCCTGGTGGATCATTCTGGCTATTATCTTCTATATCGTCATTAATATAGGGATTTCTATCCTTTATACCCATAAGATGGTCGGTCCGGTTTATGCCTTCAGGCGGCATATTCAGTTGCTGAGCAGAGGTAAATTTCAGATTAAAACGATTTTACGTAAGGGCGATGCTTTTGAAGAGCTGGCATCTGACCTGAACCAGCTTTCAGATGCGCTAAACGAACAGTATGGCTGCGCTGAAGATCAGGCAGAACCTTCAGCAAAATCATGGTCTGATGCATATAAAAACTAAACATAAGTATCATCTCCTGATACTATGAATATTCTGCCCAGAGTTTTTCTGCTTTCCCTGCGGGGGCCTGTCCTGCCTTTTTCTGTGTGAGTTTCTGTTTTTCTCTTCGTAATAAAACGTTGTTATTAAATTGTTTTTCTGATTTTTGTGAAAAATCTATTTTTTGATCTCAGCTTGCGACAGGATTTATCCGACATATCCCGGAGACTTTTGCAGACTGGTTTCTCGGGTGTAGTTTTTGTCTGTGAGATCAAAAAAGCCTGCACCTTAGATCCGGATATTGTGTCTGCCTTTTGATCCGGGGAACGTTATGCTCAATATAAGACTCAGACATTCTGTCTCCCATAAGATACTGGCCGCAGTGGTTGGGATTAGTGCGTTCTTCACTTTGCTGACAACGATTGTGATCGCATACGCGGATTACAGAACAGAGCTGAATCAGCTTGATAAAAAATTTGTTCAGATTGAAACCAGCTTTTTAAGTGCTCTTGTCCGTAGTGTCTGGACGGTTGATGAGGTTCAGATCGGGATTACCTTACAGAGTATCACTCATTTATCAGATATCGAGTATGTGGCGATTTTTGAAAATGATGGCTCACAAGCAAGTTATGCAAAGGGGCAAAAGCCGGATTCCGGATTTAAAATGATGTCTTTTCCGCTGAAGCAAACAGAAGACGGGGATGAACAGACAATTGGCAGGCTGGATGTTTATGCTTCCATGACAGAAATTAATAATCGTATTATTCAGAAGGCCGTTTTTCTGATTGTCAGCCAGTCAATGAAGACAATTCTGGCATCTGTTTTTATTATTATGATGATCAATTTGCTTGCAACCAACCATCTTAAAAAAATGACAACATTTTTCAACCGATTCAATCCAAAGGAAGAAAAGAACCAGAAGCTCACACTGACTCACCGAAGTAGCAGGTATGCAGATGAAATTGATTTTCTCAGTGATTCAATCAATAAGATGGCAGAAAATCTACAGGATCTTTACCGTAATATGGAGAATAAAATTCAGAAACGTACCAGGCAGCTATCAGAAAAAACAAATGACATTAAAAGCATGTTGCAGAATATGCAGCTGGGAGTGTTTACTCTCATAGATGATAATAAAATTCATAAAGAATATTCACAATATCTAAAACTTATTTTTGAGCAGGATGATCTGGCAGGTAAAGATGGGATTGATCTGATTTGCCAGGGCTCTGATCTGTCGGGGGACCAGATTGATCAGACCAGGGCTGCGGTCAGTAATATGATCGGTGAACATATTCTGTCTTTTGAAATTAATGAGCATCTGTTGCCAAGAGAGATTGTCAGGAAAGTGGCAGGTCATAAAAGGATTCTGGAGATTGACTGGCAGGCTATTGCCGATAATCAGGGTGATCATATCACTAAAATGATGGTGATTATCCGGGATGTCACAAAGCTAAGAGATCTTGAAATTGAAGCGCAAAAGCAGAGAGAAGAGTTGGTAATCATCGGTCATCTTCTGCAAAATAAGCCGCAACAGAATCATAAGTTTACAAATAATCTTATGACATTGAGTGCGGATGTCCGGAAAGAACTGCATAAAACAGACACTCAAATGGAAGCTCTGTATCGGTTGGTACATACCCTGAAGGGGAATGCCCGTGCTGCCGGATACCTCATGGTGTCGGCGGCCGCTCATGAGCTGGAGGATCATATCGATTTGATGACTAAGCAGCAAAAAATTAAAGGAGGTACTTCAGCACTTCAGAAGTCATATGAAGCAATGTCTGCTTGTATTGAGAAATATATGGAGATTTATCAGACTAAATTGAGCACTGTTGTGAGTGAGAAGAGAAGCGATGGGCATGTGATGGAAAATTCTCTCAAAAAATGTCTGAATATTGTTAAGAATGTGGATATACATTCTGACGCCAATGTGCGCCAGGCTCTTGCTGAAATTTCCATGACACTACAGCATACCGGTTATATTGACCTTCGCAATATAGTCTCAGACCTTCGTTCTGGCCTGAAGTCAGTTGCACAATCGTTAGGAAAGCCGACGCCCCAGATTCAGGTTATAGGTCAGGGCGTGCGGCTGAGTTCCGGTCAGGAAGCGACTCTGATGGCTGTTCTGAATCATTGCTTTCGGAATACGATTGATCATGGTATCGAAAGTCCTGAGGATCGCAGGAAAAAACATAAACCAGAACAAGGGCTGATTCAGATTAAAGTGATGGAAGACGCAGGACGGATGCTGTTCATGATTTCTGATGATGGCCGAGGTCTGAATCTGAAGAAGATCAGAGAAAAGGCCCTTGAAAAAAATCTGATCTCTGATGGTGCTTCGAATCTTGAGCTTGCTCAGACTATCTTCTCGGGAAAACTGACAACAGCTCAGAGTGTGACGGATGTTTCAGGAAGGGGGATTGGTATGAATGCAGTCAAAACCTTTCTGGAAGAAAAGGGAGGAGAAATCGCGGTTGGTTTTGATGGCCCCATGTCTTCGGAAGGGTTTCAGCCTTTTTTCTTTCGTATTGTTTTCCCCTGTCGTGATGAAGAAATCTTTCGTTGTGCCTGATGACAGGCGACTGTATCCATGAAGTGAAATATGAGCAGACTAAAGAGCTGCTCCATTGTGACTCTGAAGAAAGCTTCCGGACTCAGCTTTGTGTCGTCTGATAGCCCCAGCTGTTCCGGATGACCGGATTTCCATCAAGGCTTATGATCCGGAATGACGCTGCTGGGTTTAGCCTTTCGAGCATCAGTAAATCCCAGTCGACAGGAACTGCGACACTCTCTGGCCAGGTCTGAATTTTGTCGTTTTTCCGGGGAGTTGAGATCTTGATTGGACTGCTGTCTGAGAGTTTATAACGGATGAGTCTGTCTGCTGATGTCAGATGATTATGATTCAGGAATACGTAGCGAAGTTTTTCCATGGTCATAATAAAATCAGCAGATCTCAGATGGTTCCGGCTGAGATCTGCTGCGACAAGTTCGCGGCATTGCTTCAGTATGGATGCGTCATAAATCTGATTATCTTCCAGGACCAGTAATTTCAGGTGTTTCAGCTTGCCTATGGCTGTGATATCTGTGATCTGGTTTTCTCCCAGCCACAGGTGAGTCAGGTTCGGAAGGAGTTCAAGAGTTTCTGTCTTTTCCAGATGATTGTCACTCAGATCCAGCCTCTCAAGGTGAGGGAAGAAGCGAAGAAAGCGGATATCTGTCAGTTCAGCGCTGTTCAGCCAGAGTGCGTTGTGAGCCTGAATGTTGTGTTTCAGGGCAGTGCAGGAGTTTACCTGGAGTCTGCGCATGGCTCTTTTGAGGTTGTGAGCAATCTGACTCCCGGAAAGGACTTCCTGCTGACACCACGCTTCGAAAGCCTGCTTTTTTTCTGCCGGGCTCCGGGTGAACTCTTCAGCCAGCAGGGAAAAAGAAACAATTGATGACATCATATAACTGATCAGAATTTTCCGGAACATGCGACCTCCATCATTTTTCTGTCTTTTGGACTGTTCCTGCTCTGTGCGTGACCGAAGCCGGATATCTTTATCCTGCAGGAGAGCGCGCCCGACAGGGCCTTCTGCTCCATCTCTTCTGTCTTCCGGGCTTTGATCAGAAAATATGTGGCCAGGGTCTGTTTATGATTTCAGATTCATTCGATGATTCTGTTGAGTTCAGCCCGCGAAGCCTTTTGCAGATCTGTCCCGGGAGTCTGAAAAAAGCTATTGAATCAGGAACTATGACATCTGTCTTCATGATTTTTTAAGATTGACCGATGATGGAAGGGTTAGCGGATCGATTTGACAGGCCGGAAGGAGTTTTTATGGGTGCTGCGCCAAGCCTGAAAGATCTGAGAAAACATATCAGATATAAACCTGAAGCAGGATCTTTACCGGATTTTATTGGTATTTTGCGCTCTGAGAGCAGAAACCATATTGATTTCAGGTTGGTTGATTATTCAGCCGGTGGCATAGGGATCAGGACATCCGAACCACTTCTGCCAGATTTTGACTATGTCCTCCTTCCTGGAGATGATATCGATCGCCAGAATGCAGGGGAGGAGGCCGAGGATGTGGTTTATCTGACTCTGGTCTGGGGAATGAGCCTGAAGAAAACCAGGGAAAGTGATGATGGCTACAGGTATGGTCTGAAAGTGACGGGTGGTGCGGAAGTTCTGAAGCGGATTTTTAATCTTTCAGAGGCAGGTCCGTTCTGAGGCCTCTTGCTTTTTTTTGCCTTGATCAATGCCATGTGCCTGCTCTCTGGAGAAGCGGCTCAGATAGCTCAGAAGGGCTGTCAGCCCTGCTGTATACGAGTCGGGGCCGAGCCCCTGGATGACTCCAAGAGCAGCTTCAGCTGTATAAGACCGTTGCCGGATGGCTTCTCTTCTGCAAAGTGCAGAGAGGTGTAGTTCTATGTAAGGGGTTCCCAGCGCTTTCATGCGGTCTCCCAGAGCCAGAGATGTGTGTGTCCATGCTCCGGGGTTAAGCAGAATGCCGTCCCATGGTTCTGAGAGCTTGAGCAGAAACTGTTCCTCAGAATTGCTCTGGTAGAAGCTCAGGCGGCAGCTTCGGAAACAGCCTGTCGCTTCCAGGCCGCGAGCCAGCTGAGTGAGTGCTGTTTCGATATCCCCGAGGGTTTGTTTCCCGTAAATGTCGGGCTCTCTTCTGCCGAGCAGATCGAGATTGACGCCATTGGCAACAAGGATTCTGGCATGATCCGGGCTCATCCGGGGCTTCCTGTCTCTGATTTATTGTAGTTTTTCCAGCATGTTCTGATAAAATCGGGCCTGCCTTTGTGCGTGGCCCAGCACCTCCTGTTTATGGATCAGGGCCGTATCCTCTGTCAAGGCAGCTTTATCATGGTAGAGCTGCTGGCGGATCTCCCTGAGGCGCAGCTTCCATGCCTCATTTCCGGGGGAGAGCCTGAGCAGATTCTGGTATACCTGCCCGGCTTTCTGGTAAAGTCCCTGGTTAAAATAGATTTCCGCAATGGTCGGGGAATCGAGGGGGGACTCTGATGTTGTCTGCTGCTCTGTCTGACTGCTGACGGCAAACAGCTCTGCCAGTGGAACTACGTAAAAGCCTTTCAGGCCAGGGTCCTGGAGCAGGGCTTCCGGAACATCCGGAACAGAGGGAAAAGCCGGAGTCTTTCCGTGCAGAATTTTTTCCGGGAGGCCTCCGGCAGGTGATGTTCCTGACTCCGGCAGGAACAGTTCTTTCCCCTTTTTCTGAAACTCCCCTATGAGCAGCTGACAGGCAGAGCGGATTCCTCCGGAGCGTAAAACTTCCTTTAAACGGGTCGTCTCTGCATCTCTGAGACCCGAGTTTTCCATGCTGTTCAGGATCTGATTTACGAGACTTTCCATTCCCAGTAATACAGCAAGACGGAGCCTTAATTTTTGTCCCATATGATTTTCTGATAAAGTCTGAGAAGAGGCCATGCTGAGACAGGTCCATGCATCCTGAATGAGACCTTTATCATACAACATATGCGCAAGCTGGATTCTGGCAGGCAGATAATCGGGGTATTTTTTCACTCCCCATGTCAGAAGGACAAAAGCTTCCTGTATGGAATCTTTTTGCTTCAGCATCCGGAAGACAGATAAAAGTCGGCTTACTTCAGGTTGCTTTGCAAAATCCTGGCAGAGTTGTTTTTCCTGTCTGCTCAGATGTGTGAGCGGAGAAAAAAATTTCTTCAGATCCATGTGGCTTCTCTTGCTCAGGGTTGGGTTACATTAAGCTGAATACGCTGTGAAAGTGATCCTGAAACGACTTTATATATCATGCTGTTTGTTCCGCCTGTTCTGCAATAGGGAATAATTTCAAAACTGCCGACTCCACAGGTGTCTGTACACCATAAATCAGTTGTGGTTGCGATGCTGGCTCCATAAGGATCAGCCTCATTTCCTGCGGAGGCATTTTTTGACTCGCTGGTATAACCTGACTCAAGAAGAACCTGAAAAGGGATGTTTGAGACAGGAACCCATGAGGCTGCATCTGTGGCATCAGGCTTGCTTCCTCCGACAGGGCCGTTTTCACCTGTCGTATTTTCTGCCGGTAAGAGGACTCTTGGTTTTTCGATGACAAACTTAACAGGAATTTTAGCCGGATAGTTACTATCTTCCTTATCAAAGCAGGAAAGTTCGAGGGCAGAGCTGCTCTCTGTGGAACTGTCCCCGGATAGCAGGCGAATCCGCATATCGTTTGACGGGATGGTTGTTCCCACGTCACACTGAAGCCGGCATTCGTTTTTTTCTTCCGGAGTCGCGCCACACCCACTATGCAGGAGGATGACTATAAAAAGAAGCAACGGACTGATCCGGCGGGATGGATGATCTGTTCTGACATACCTCATAAAAAACCTCCCCCGATTCCACTATGGATCAGGTGTTATTCTTCCAGCTCAGGATCTTCCTGGGTGTTTATTTGTGTGTTTTCAGCGTTCGACGGGGCGTTGTATTGACTTTGATTTCCCTCCGTCTCAGAGTCCGGAATGTTGTTTTCAGCAAATGTATCGATTGTGTCTGCCTCTCCATTTTCTGAGAGAAAATCATCCTCAGATAAGTTTAGCTCAGAGGAATTTTGTCCGGAATTTTGTGTCTGGGCGTTCTGATTGAGGATCTCTCCCTCTGTATTGTTGGAAACATTATTTCCGGATTCATTTATATTTTTAGCAATAAAAGGATTCTGATTTGTTGTGTCTGCCTCATTCTGGAAATTTTCTCCTGTCATCGTCTGTAGTGTTGCTTCATTTGTCTGGGCTAATGACTTATCGCTATTGATAACGGTGGGTGTAACCAGAACAATCAGTTCTCGTCTGGATTCTGAATGTGTGGCAGAACGAAACAAGACACCCAGAAGTGGGATGCTCGATAAAAAGGGCACTCCCAGGTAGCTTTCAGTGTATTCTGTCCGGTAAATGCCTCCGATAACAGCAGTTTCACCATTTTCACGGAGCATTTTCGTTTCCAGTTTTCTCATGTTTTTATCCGGGACTTCTTTTGTCTGGTTTGGGACTGCGGAGGAGTGCTCGATACCAATCTCCATCTGTATGGCACCATCTGCTGTAATATGTGGTGTTACATTCAGCATAAGTGCATATTCGACACTGCTAAGTCTGTTGTCTCCATTCCCTATTGGGATGGAGTTGTAGACAATCTCGCCAACTTTGGTTTCTGCCTTTTCATTGTCCAGGACAACGACGCTATTATTCTGAAGACTTTTAATTTTATTTTGCTGTTCAGCCATACGCAATCTGATATCGAGTTCAAACAAGTTGTTAATACTGCCAAGATGGAGATCGGCAGAGGTCCGGTTAGCCAGAGAGTTCGGGTTGATTCCGGTGTCAATACTAAAGGCCGAATAAATCTGGTTGGGGAAAGCCAGATTTCCAAAGCCAAGACCTCTGCTCTGGTCGGACCGGAAAGGAGTAGCCCAGTTGATCCCAAGTGCAAGATTATCGTTACTGAGCACTTCTATTATTTTAGTATCGATTTTCACCTGAGGTGTCTGTAAATCGATGCGTGTTACAAGGGCTTTGATTTTGGAAAGGGCCGAAGGGATGGCTTCAACAATCACAGAATTCGTTCTCGGATCAGCCTCAACCTTGGTTCTCTTATCATGGGAATGGCTTTCCAGCATGGTTTTGATGACTTTTGCAACATCTTCGGATTTGGCGTAGGAAAGCCTGACGACCAGAACTTTTGTGGGAATAATGCGGGATGCGCTTTCTCTTACTTTTTCAAGATCTTTTTTCTCCTGATCCAGTGTCTTGAGGCTGTCGATACGGATGACATTGCCATTGAGTTTGCTGATTCCAAGGGAGTGTGTTTCCAGGATGGCCTGGAGGGCCTGATCCCATGGAACATGATTGAAACTCAGATAGACTTTCTGGTTGCCGACATCTTCCGGAAAGATAAAATTAACATTATTTTCGATAGAAAAAGCTCTGATGACTTCTTTTAGTGTTGCCCCTTTAAATTCCATGGAGACGGGCTGCATTTGTGAGGATGTCTTTGCGCTTGCTTCATCAGAGCCTTCTATTTCAGTCCCTGATAAATCGATGTTCTTCGGCTCGGCTGAATCCATGGGCTCTGTTGGCTTATTGCTTGTTTTTGCTTCATTGAGATTGTTGTTGATTGCATTGTTTTGTTTGATTGCAGGATTTTCTTTAATGTTATTGGATGTTTCCTCTGGGGTCTTGATGTTTTGATTTGAAAACGTTTCATTATTCAGGAAGATGTCATCTGGAATGTCAAAATTGTTATCAGGTCCATCCTGTGCAACGTTGAAAAAGTGATATGTTTTTATGATGAATGCCTGGTCATTATCGAAGTTATCCCCGTTTGTATTCTCATTTTCGTCATTATCATAGTTGTTATTCTCGTCATTATCATAGTTGTTATTCTCGTCATTATCATAGTTGTTATTCTCGTCATTATCATGATTGTTCTGATTATGTGTGAGAGGATTTTCATATGGATTCTCAATTGTATGATTATCTGATGATACCGGAATACGATTTTCCTGTGTTGTGTCTGGATCTGCTTGTAAATTTTCATTTTTTGATTCTGTATTATGCTGATTATGATCAGCATCTTTTAGATTCTGATGAGATATCTGAGAATTTTTTCTTTTAAAAGACCCTGGTCTGACAGAACCTTCAAGAATGACAGGCAGGATATCTGCATCGCTCAGGAGTGTGGCCTGGCCGACAGGTTCATCTGAAAGTGTGAAGTTTCCCTGATATTTTTCAGGGATATTAAAGATAAGCAGGATATTTCCGTCATCAGAGTAGAGTGAGGGTTGGACATTATCTCTGAGAGTCAGAATGACCTCAGTGTTATTTGATGGCTTCAGATATCTGCTTCGTATATAGGCGACAGGGCTCAGAAATTCACTGGAATTAATTGACTTTGTTAATTTTTTTCGAAGTGTTGTATTCTGAAACTGAACGATCAGTTCTGGCTGCCCTGCTTTGTTTGTTTCCTGTCGGATGTCAAAAAGAGGTGCTCCGATTGTGATCATTTCAATCCGGACCTGATTCTCCTTTTGTCGAAAATCATAGCCGATCCATGATAATGTTGAAGATGAAATAGGTTGTTCAGGATTAATCTCTTCATGATTTCCTGAAGATAATCCCATTTTGTTTTCATGCTGATTGTGGTCCATAGTTTCTTTATTTGTCTTATAATCACGAACTTGATCCGGATGATTCGTTTTATCTGGTGGAAGAGTTTGGTCGTTTTCACTATAAAAATTAGTATCTTCATTGAAGTTAATGTTTTCTTCTGAGAACGGATCATTTTGATAAACCTGATCTGATCCCTTATCTGTAGATTTTTCACTATTTTCTGAAAGAAAAGAATCTTCATCAACATTGTAAGATTCATTGTTCTCAGATATTTCCTGTTGATTTGTAAGTTCCGGGTCAGAACTTTCCGTTTCGTTTTGTGATGAACCAGAACTAACACAGGAAATCATGACAGGAAAACAGAAGATGAAACCCCATGATAGCAGAGAGTATCGTGCATGGTTCATAAATATTCCTGCATCACAATCAGATTAAGGTGTTTTCTTCTAATTTACTGGCGTCTCTATCATAGCACCTGCTTCAGGGTTGAGAGGAGGAAGATTCTGACCAGGCATTTTTGTTGTGCCCGAGCCGTCAGGATCGGCAGGCTTATTGATGATAAGACTATTATTTGCATGATTCATAATATTGATCATACGGTGCTGTTCTTTGCTGCTGGAATTCATAAAATCAGAACTAAAATTTTCTTTTCTTGCTTCTGAGGAAAGTTCACTGGATTCTATGATAATTTTTTCAGGGGATTCGGGTTCTTCGTCTCCAAGCCATAAATCGACGTCTGTAAACTGACGTGTTCCGTCCGGTGACAGAGAAAATTCTCTCACTTTTACGATTTTTTCTTCGATACTGATGACTTTGCCTCCATGGTTGCCCACCGGATCACCTATGGATGTTATGACCCCTTCGTTTTCTCTGCTCATCATGAGAGATTTTCTGGACCCGTCTTCAAGGGTCCATATACCGACAACTCTGATATGTTCAACAGGGTATTTCTGAAGGATACTGATAACAGGAATTTCTGTTTTTGTCAGGTGTGCTGACAGTAATGGTGGAATAAATGGATTCTCTTTTCCAAAAGATGCATAGTTATAAGTATTATTATCTGATGGTATATGCTCGATACTGATATCCGAATGGATCTCTTTTGCTTTCTTCTGATCTTCTCCGATATAGCTTTCCCAGAAATCCTGAACACTATCGATAAAGCGATTATTTTTCACCTGTTCTGATGATGTATTATTTGATGTAAGATCTTCTGAGAAAGCTTCATGGCAGAAGTATATCTGTGAAATCAGAAGGATTGAAATACGTATCATCATAGGATCGTTCTTTCGCTGGCTTTATTCTTTATTTTTTATGATCGATGTAAGAGCACTTTCTTCAGTTTCATTCATGGTACGGAAAATGACCATTTCAGCATTAGATGAAATTTTTAACTTTTCGCGAGCTATTTTCTGCATAGTATCAGAAGATAGCTTGACGTCAGATGTTTTTTTGCTGAGACTCTCGTCAATTGTACTGGTCGCTGTCATTTCAATATTTTTAATATGGGATAATAATTCCAGATGGACGACCCGATCAAAAAAAGTGGCAGTCTGAGCAAATGTACCAAGAAGTTTGAGATGAATAGGCATTTCAACGTATTTGAATAAACCTCCGGCGGGTTGTCCTTGTCCCGGGTCAAATTCCTGTAGTTTTAATCCAAGATCTTGTGCAATAACAGAAACTTTCTGAAGAACTTTTTCAATAATAAATTCATCAGGGAGTTTTTTACTCGCAAGCAAGAGTTGTTCCTGTGTATAAGATAATTGTTCTTCGAGAACCGGGAGGTTTGTTTTCCGTTTTCTTGCATTTTTAAATTTTACAGCTGAGCTGTCCCGTGCTGATTTAGCCATACTTAGTTCTTCATGAAGAGACTGACCATCTTCAAAAAAAGTCATAACAGAAGGGATTATAGAAAGAACGACTAACAGGAGCATGCGTTTCCATATCGCCTGCCCTTTGTAGTTATCTATCGCTGACTCAAAGATCATAGTTTGTGTCCTGATCTATGATAAAAGCAAAACATTTTATGGCATCATTTATAAAATGCCACAAACAGATATCGTGTCACCGCTCCAGATTCTGATCGTTGGCAGATCTTTCTGCGTAGCGGATATTCATTTCGAAACCGGGAAATTTTGCCATTTCCGGAAAATCCTTTTCATGTGATTTCCAGTAAGATCCTGCTGCACTTTGTCTTATCTGCTGGTCCTGGATTTTAGCGAAAGCAGCAGATTCTGCAGAGTAATTCCCTTTTTTCTGAGATGATTTTGATCCTGTCGTCGCAACCCTCTCCAGATAGACTCTGGGAAAGTAAACCTGTGTTCTTAAGTCAGTGGCATCGACTTCCAGAAATTTTGTTCTCGTCAGAGCACTCATAAATTCAGCAATCAGGAGATTATCAAAAGCACCTCCGACGAGTCTGATAATCTGCTCATCTGAGTCATCTTTAAGAAAATTAAACCAGAGTCCATCCGGTTTAAGGTTCTGAAGATGCTCAAGTAAAATGATGGGTCTGTATCGGGAAATTTTTGATACAGTAATTTGTCTCAGAGAATTAAGCTTCTTTTTTAGCTGATCGACCTCACGATTCAGAAGGCTGAATCGTTCGAGATCTGGTTTTAGCCTCTGATAACTTTTTTCATAATTCTGTCTTTCTTCTGTGATTTTTACAATATCTTCTTTAATCTGACCAAGATAATACTGAACTCCAAACCAGCTGCTAAGACTGATTGCTAAAATTATGAACAGATCAGGGATATACCATAATTTGTTTTCCAGTTCTTCAAGTGGAGCAAGGTTAATCTTAATCATTCTCTTATACCTTATTACGTATACCTTGTTACGTATAGTCGTCTTGTGAACGCATAGACAGACCGACAGCAACACTATAAATATGGCCTTGGCTCAGGATGTGATCCATAGGTAGTTTTTTAGGTATTTTAACTTTATGGAATGGATTTACGATGGTGACGGGTATATTCAGTGTGGATGCGATCGTTGCATCGAGTCCTGGTGTTCTCGCTCCTCCGCCAGTCAGAAACACAGCCTGAACTTTAGAAAGTCCTGCCGGAGCATCATTGCTCTGAAAGAAATAATCAATGGTCACCTGGATTTCATTGGCCAGTTGATCGGTTATTTTCTTCATGGAATCCTGGTGAAGGACTGCGGAAGAGATGTCGCCTTCACCTGCCGCTATTTTCATAGATTCAGCATTGTGCAGAGTTGTATTGAGGGATGATGCGATTGATTTCGACCAGGTGTTTCCTCCGATAGAAATATCCCTGGTATAGAGGTACTGTCCATTTCCGCTTAACGTCACCTGTGTTGATGATGCTCCGATATTAGCAATGGCAATCAGACCATCGACAGCTCCGAAATTATATTCGAACATATTAAAAATAGAAAAGACGTCGCAGTCTATCACAGCAATTTTTAGTCCGGCATTTTTGATGACCGAAATATACTGATCCAGAAGATTTTTTTTGACAGCAACCATAATGACAGATCGCTCCTCTGCATGCTCACTGCTGTCGAGAAGGTTCCATGTAAAATAAAGCTCGTTGAGATCGTGCTGAAAATGCTGTTCTGCTTCTGCTTCGATCATATCTGCCAGTTCGATTTCATCCTTGTTGGGGTAATTGATTTTTTTGATAATGACAGAACTTCCGCCAAGAGATATTGCTGTCTTTCTGCCAGACACTCTGATTTTCAGGCGTCGGAGTAGCCTTCTCAGAGATTTCGTCACAATGGCTGCATCCTGAATACTGCCATTCACTATGGCACCTTCTGGTATCAGCTCCATTCCAAGGTTGATTAATTTTTTTTCTGTTTTGCCTGACATCTCTACAACCTTAATTGCAGAAGATCCGATATCGATGGCAAGCAATGATGAATTAAAAAACATAGATCAGATCATACTCATGAGCTGCGATGTTATGCCATGCGACAGTCCTGTCTGAGGCAGGCGTTTTTATCTTCTGACGATCCTGCTTTATTTTTTCATTTTCGTATTTTGGCGACAAGCGGCCGGACCAGGCATCATCTGCCTGCTCTTCAGAAGCATGCTGGTTTATCGTCATATGTCGTCCTTTGCGCCAAAAGCCCCAAAAAAGTCCTTTGATTGGCGGTTTTTTTAAGATAAGCAGAACTTCTGGCAAGGGGGCAAGGATAGCGCAAGGTCAGACCGTAATTTGTGCTTCTCTGGATCT
The DNA here is from genome assembly GCA_020635195.1 of Deltaproteobacteria bacterium. Lineage (GTDB taxonomy): Bacteria > Bdellovibrionota_B > Oligoflexia > Oligoflexales > Bog-1112 > JACKAG01. The sequence continues at coordinate 92,698 of JACKAG010000004.1, forward strand.
CATAGCTTCTCTGGAGCTCACATCTGGATCGCACAGAGGGAGAACGAGGATTTCTGTGGGATGCAGAGAGCAGCAACGCTCTCGGATTAGATTTTGACGGCTGAGAAGAAAACTGTAATAATGATCGCTCCCAGGAGCGGTTTTTCTGAGGAGCAGATCAGAGTTCCCTTACCTCTCTGAAGTCTTGTCCTGGTACTCATGTATCAGGTGCTGATGGATCATGATTTAACTGAAGGATTTGATGTCCGATGAAACCTGTAAGATGGCGATTAACCTTTATTATTGCCCTGACGCTGCTGGCTATTTATGGGGTTGCCCCTACCCTGATTTATTTTGCCCAGCCGACTGAGCTGCGTAATGACCCGGAACATTTCCGCAAAGTTGTCCCGTCCTGGCTTCCTCAGAGCCATGCCCGGCTCGGGCTTGATATTCAGGGAGGGAGCCACCTGACCCTGGGAGTTCAGACCAGTAGCGCGATTGAAAATCGTCTGAACCGGGTTGGTGTCGAGGCGCTTCGTTCGGCGAGGGAACAGGGGATCGAGATTTCTTCGGCCTATGTGGCAAAGGACCAGAATCGTCTGATGGTCGTTTCTGAAAAAGAATCCGATCTTGAGCGCATTCGCAGTCTGTTCAGGAAGGAATATCCTCACCTGACGATGGTCAGGCGAGACGGCCTTCAGCTCAGTTATGTTTATAAAGAAGAAGAAATGACCCGGATTACCAGCTCTGCGCTGGAGCAGGCAGAAAATGTCATCCGGAACAGAATTGATCGCTGGGGCGTTTCGGAGCCTATGGTCAATCGCCGGGCGGATGGGTCGATTCAGGTTCAGCTTCCGGGCTTCAGTGATCCGGAACAGGCGAAAGAGCTGCTTGGCCGGACGGCTCAGTTACGCTTTCAGCTTGTGGACGATCAGTTTGAACCTTTCAGTAAGATTCGTGATGATCAGCTCCCTCAGGGGATTTCCGCTGCAAACAACGGCTCTCAGCTGGCCTTTACCGGGGAGTCCCGCGAACAGCTGGAGCAGTTCCTGAAGGATTTTGTGCCGGAGGGACATCAGCTGCTATTCAGCCGTGAGGCGATCGGAGATGGAAGTGCCAATCGTTTCAAATGGACCTCTTATGTCCTTTTTTCAAATGTGCTTCTGACGGGTGATGATATCCAGGATGCCCGTGTGGCGATTCAGTCCGATGGGATGGGCAAAAGTCCGGTTGTGAGTCTGAAACTGACAGGGCCCGGCGGGCGGCAGTTTGCACAGGTTACAGGTTCTAATATCAATAAACGCCTGGCCATTGTTCTCGATGATGTTGTCGAATCTGCTCCGGTGATTCAGCAGAAGATTGCAACGGGCGACGCCCAGATCAGTATTGGTAAAGGCGGAGGTCGCAGCTTTAATGAAAGTGTCAACGAAGCTCAGCAGCTGGCTCTTGTTCTGAAGTCAGGTGCTATCCCGGCGACGATTACAGTTCTTGAAGAGCGGCAGGTCGGAGCCTCTCTGGGGCCGGAACTGGCTAATCAGGGTATCCGGGGAATCTTAGTTGGCCTTCTTCTGGTCCTTGCTTTTATGGTGCTTTATTATCGACGGCCAGGTGGAATTGCCTGCCTTGTTCTGCTGTTAAACGGACTTTTTCTTCTGGCAGTGATGGCAGGATTTGGCTTTGCTCTGACATTACCGGGTATCGCAGGTTTTGTCCTGACATTAGGTATGGCGGTTGATGCCAATGTTCTGATCAATGAGCGGATTCGTCAGGAAATCAGGGAAGGTCGCCATCCCCGCAAGGCGGTTTCTTCGGGCTTTGATAAAGTTTTCTGGACGATTGTGGATGCCAACGTTACGACCCTGATTGCAGCGGCTGTGTTGCTGGAGACCAACTCTTCTGGTCCGATTCGTGGTTTTGCCGTGACTCTGATGATCGGTCTGATTGTATCCCTTTTCACATCCCTTTACTGCTCTCGCCTGCTCTTTGACCTGGCCCTGTCACGGGTTCCGGATTCCAGACTGAAAACATGGCTAGGGGCAGACAGCTCTCCTCTTAAGCTGGGTCCTGCATCCTGGAACTTCCTCAAAGCAGGAAAGCCGGTGACGATCTTTGCTGCTTTGCTGAGTGCTGTGGTTCTTGCCACAAGTTTTACAAAGGGCCTTAATTTTGGTGTGGACTTTTCTGGTGGAACCGAGGTCCTTGTCAGATTTAGCGCTGATGTGGAAGCTTCAGAGATTGAGAATGTTGGGGATAAAGCCCATGTTGATGGTCTGACGATTCAGGCTCTGGAAGGCGGTAAAAGGCAGTATCTGATTCGCTATGATGAAAACAGAGAAGAAGCAGAACAGGTTAAAGCGTCCGCATCAGAAGTCTTTTTGGCCTTTAAAGAGGGTCTGATGACGGACCTGAAGGACAAAAGCCCTGAAATTCAGCAGGTCGAATTTGTTGGTCCTCAGGTTGGCAAAGAGCTCAGATTGCAGGGGATTTTATCGATTATCTATGCGATCCTTGCTGTGATTATTTACATTGCCTTTCGTTTTGATATGCGCTTTAGTCCCGGGGCCTTTGTTAAGATGTTCCTGGATATTTTCATCATGCTCGGCTTTTATGCCTTTTTTCAGGTTTCGTTTGACCTGGTTTCAGTGGCGGCATTCCTGACTGTTGTTGGTTATTCTGTGAATGATACGATTGTTATTTATGATCGTATCCGGGAGAATATGCTCAACCACCCGGGCAGAAAACTGATGGAAAACATTAACATGGCAATTAATGAAACCCTCTCAAGGTCAGTGAACACATCACTGACGACGATCATTTCTCTGGGCGGGATTCTGGTTTTTGCTTCTGGCCAGATCTGGAGTTTTGCCATGTCGATGACGATTGGTGTGGTCGTGGCGACACTGACCTCGATTCTGATCGCTCCTTCCTTTGTTCTCTGGCTTCAGGGCTGGCAGCAGAGAACTGGAAAAATCAAAACCCCTTCTGCTTCCGGAGGGCGTCAGGCTCGCGCATAATGACGCCTCTCTCTTTTCTTCCCCGGTCCTGATCTGAAAGGGCCGGGGGGCCGTGTTTCTCTCAGCTATCACAGCAGAAATCGTCCTGATCTTCTCTTTTCCTGTAAATTTTTATAGCCAATTTGTCAGAAACATGATCAACAGGAAGCACAAGTGAAGGGGCTCTGTAGCTGAAAAGGCAGAGCAGCCCTCTGGTTTCAGATATATCTTATATAAAAGTGCTCTGTAATGAAGGCAGCTATTGAAATATGCAGCATCGTAGGACCTGTCACAGGGATCAGATCTGAAGTTTCTTTGTCTATAGGAGAGCTGCTGCGTTGTGTTTCTTCGGAAAACTTTTTCGGTGAACCGGTACATTTTGAGATAAGGTCTGTTCTTGGAGAAGGCCATTATACGGCGATGGCTCTTGAAGATAGTTCTGGTCTGAGAAGAGGAGATGTGCTGGAGAGTACGGGTTCTTCTCTCAGAGCTGCTGTCGGCGATGCATTGCTGGGCAGAATGACAGATCTTTATGGTAATGCCATGGATGGCAAAGGACCCATAACAGCAGCAGGCTGCCCCATTTATCAAAGAGCCCCTTCTTTCTCAGAGCTTTCTTTCCGCTATGAGCCACTCCGGACCGGAATCATGGCTATTGATATTATGTGTCCTTGTCTTAAAGGAGGGAAAACGGGGATTGTCGGAGGGGCAGGTGTCGGGAAAACATTGCTGATGACTTCTGTGATGACGAATCTGCTGGATCAGCTTCATGATTCGGTTCTTGTTTTTGCGGGTGTCGGAGAAAGAAGTGCAGAAACCCTGAAGATTTATCATGAGCTCAGCTCACAGGCCCGGGATCGTTTTTCCATGCTGATATCGACGATGGGGGATCATCCGGGGAAAAGAGCCAGAAGTTTATGGAGCGCCATCACGCTTGCAGCATCTTTCCGGGACAAAGGACAGCATGTGATCTTTGCTGTGGACAGCATCTACCGTCATATCGCCGCTGAAGCTGAAATTTTTGGTTTTGCTGGCCAGATGCCGGGCCCGGGAGGAATGCAACCAACAGTCTATTCAGAGCTTGGGCGGCTGCATAGTTATATTGAATCTGATTTTCGTGGAGATATCACGACTCTTGAAGCAGTCTATGTCCCGGCAGATGATTTAAGTGATCAGTCGATGGTGACCACATTCCCTTTTCTGGATACTGCAATCGTTCTCGATCGTGATAAGGCAGCAAAGCAGCAGTTTCCGGCGATTGATTTTCTTAAGAGCAGCTCCGCAGCATTGAAACCAGAGATTGTTGGCGAGAGGCACTGTCGTCTGGTGTGTAAGATAAGAGAAATATTTCAGCTTACCCGGGATCTGGAAACCTATATATCACTGTGGGGCTCTCATGAACTGCCCGAAAGAGAAAAGAATATGGTAGATGCAGCACAGAAGGTGTCAGCATACCTGAGCGGCAGGAGTCATCCGGCCTCTGTTTCGCTGGAGCAGAGCCTTGCGGATCTTTCAGAGATTCTTGGAATCTGAGAGATCCGTAAGTCCTAAAGAAGCTCCATATCTGTCACAGCGATCCCTGCGATGTGCTCAGAGTACTGGAAATCTTTTGTCGGCAGGACTCCGTTCCGAAGGCCCTTGCTTTCAAAGGTTTCGATATAGACCTGGCAGTGGAAATAATCAAAGTGGGAAGAAAAAGGATAGTGTATGCAGTCCGGAGCTTCGTCAACGTTTTGTGTGGGCCTTTTTCTGGGTGGGGGTTCTGCGGCAGGACGACCCCGTCCTCGGCCTTTTTTAGGGAGAGGTTCAAGGTCCTGCTTTTGCTTGACTTTCAGTCCGCATAAATCAGCAAATACGATTGTTTTACCATCTTTGCCGACCTTCCCATGACGAACGTGATGGGGGCACCTTTTGCAAGTCATTCGCTTCCTCACAATTCCTGACCAGTGGTTCCACAAGATCGGCAAGGCCGGAGCGGCAATCCTGTCCGGAGCAGCTTTCTCCAGCCATACCTTCCTGATAGATAAAAGGTCTCTGCGAAGCCTGCTGGCTCAGGGACCCCGAAACTACATATTAAAACCTTTCCCCATTATAACCATAGCATGTCAGGCAACAAGAATAAACTTTCCATAAAACCCCTTATTCGTTAAGCCTCATGTTTTCGGCAATTGACCAAAACAGCGGGGTTTGCTAGCGTTTCCGGGCCCCTTCAGGTTCGCCATCCAGATGGTTGTGTCCTGTTGTCGGGAAGATTTGCCCTTGGGCATAGGCATCGTCCTATACCCTCCGGGATTCATGAAGGAGCATTGAGTAGTGGCCTGGTCCAAGATCGACAAAGCACCGTTAACGAAAAGTGCGAGAAGGGATACACCTGATGGGCTTTGGTATAAATGCAAAGCTTGTCAGACGATTCTTTATCGAAGTGATTTTATTGCAAATCAGTATGTGTGCATGCACTGTAATCATCATACTCCTGTTCCTGCGTGTGAAAGGATCAGACATTTTCTTGATGCGGAAAGCTTTCAGGAGGCCGATACGGATCTGAAGAGTTCTGATCCTCTGCACTTTAAAGACAGCAAACCATACAGCAAGCGCCTGGAGGAGGCGTTTGCCAAAACCGGGATGCGAGATGCCATCTTGTGTGGAGAGGGGCTCTTGTGTGGCCACCCTGTCCAGGTCGGAGTCTATGACTTCAGATTTATGGGTGGGAGTATGGGCTCTGTTGTGGGCGAAAAAATCGCCAGGGTCTTTCTCCGGGCGGTCAGCCAGCGTCAGCCTGCGATTATTTTTTCTTCGTCCGGTGGTGCAAGGATGCAGGAGGGGATTCTGAGTCTGATGCAAATGGCAAAGACCTGCACAGCCCTGTCCCGGATGAAGGCAGCTGGCATTCCCATGATCTCTGTGATGACCAATCCGACATCCGGAGGGGTTGCCGCCAGCTATGCGATGTTGGGGGATGTGAATATTGCAGAGCCCGGAGCTCTGATCTGTTTTGCCGGTCCGAGGGTGATTCAGCAGACCATTGGTGAAAGTCTGCCGGAAGGTTTTCAGACAGCAGAGTATTTGCTGGAGCATGGCATGCTCGATATGATCTGTCCACGGAAGACCCTTCGGGATACGATTGGTCAGATTCTCAGTATTCTCTGGCCATCTGTGGAATCTCATGTCCGGGAGGAAGACCGCAGTTGAGGACTCCCCCGGGTGAGCAACGCTGGCAGCAGTTATTTGATAAACGCTCAGAGACTGTTATCAAGCCAGGTCTTCAGCGTATGGCAGAGGCATGGGACTGTCTGGGCTATCAGAAGCTCAGAATGAAGTTTGTTCTGATTGGCGGGACTAACGGAAAAGGTTCAACCAGTGGCATGTTATGGCATCTGCTTCTGTCTGCAACGTATCGGGTTGGCCTTTTTTCCTCACCTCATCTTTGCCACTTTCGGGAACGTTTCAATCTTAGTCATCAGGCTGTGACAGACCTGATGATTGAAGCAGCCCTTGAAAGGATACGCTCTGCGCTTCCGCCCGCTTTGTATCAGAGTCTGTCTTTTTTTGAGCTGAGCACTCTGATAGCAGTCGATCTGTTCCGGGATCAGGACTGTGAAATAGCTGTGATGGAAGTGGGGCTGGGTGGGCGTCTGGACTCTGTCAATATTGTCAGTCCGGTCCTGACCGGGATCTGTTCGGTTGATCTGGATCATCAGGCCTGGCTGGGCTCTTCCTACCGTGAGATTGCCCAGGAAAAGCTGGGTATCAGCCGCAGGAAGGTTCCCCTTTTCTGGAACGAAAAGGACAGTGTCCGGAAGGGTCTGGAACCGCTGCTCAGGGCAATCCGGGAGGCGGCAGAGACGCCTCTGCTGGAGTACCCTTCTGCTTTTTTCTGTGATGATCAGCATGCGTTTTACCGGGGCCTTCCGGGAGAGTCCGGAGATGAGAGCGAGAATGTTCTTTCTGTTCCCTTACCGGAGTGGGTCCGGAGAGCTCCGGCAATTCTGAGACATAACTTTGGGATGTCTTTTGCGATGTTTGCCTGTCTGCTGGAGCAGCATCCACCAGCCGGGTCCGGGCTTTCCTATGATCGGCTGATATCACAGGCTATCCACAATTTTGCCTCTCCTCATGCTCCCTGGCCGTCTACCCTCTGGGGGCGCTTTCAGAGAATCAGAGTGTTAAGTTCTCCACCGGAGGGGGGTGAAGAACCCTGTCCGGTGACCCTGTTTCTGGATGTGGCTCATAATCCGGCTGCGGTCCGGGAGTTTTTGCACTCTCTGGAACAGGCGGGGGCGAATCGTCCCGATGCAACTTTGATGATCGTCTCGTTTTTGTCAGATAAAGATATCAACAGAATGCTGGATATTCTTCTGGAAACGGGCTGTCGTCTGTTGCTATTCAGGGCGAATTCTGGCCGCACTTTTCTTCCGGAACAACTGTCGGCCAGACACAGAGAGCTTCCGGTATTTGATCAGTTTTCAGATGCGTGGGAATATGCGAGACAATACATCCTTCCGGAGTCGCTCTCTGTGGCAGTGTGTGGCTCCTTTCTCGCTGTTGGTGAGGTGTTGCATTATTTTTCGCTGTATCCCTGTCACATACGGGAAACTGAGGAGCTTGTGGGCAAGGAAGCTCTGGGCCCTGCTCATGCTCTTTCTTCTTCTGCTTCCCTTTGACACAGTCAAGGCCCGGAACGCTCAGTATCCCGTGATTTCGATCGACGCGACTCATAGTGCTTCAGATCGGGAGGGACAGCATCAGATTTTCAGCGGGCATGTGGTTGCTATTGCAGCAGGAACGTTGCTGACGGCCGATCATGTTGAGCTGGACCGGGAATCTTCACGCCTGAGTGCTCATGGCCATGTCATCCTGATGAATCATCATCAGGTTCTTTCAGGTGACAGCCTGCTTTATGATCTGCTGAGCCATCAGTTTACTCTGACAGATGCCGTGATGCGGACGAATGATCCACGAACTGCTGCTGCTGTGGCCGATACACTTCTTGGCTTTAGCGAAGAAGAGCTGAGCTATGAGGCGGCCAGAAGATTGCAGCTGGATCTGATTGCAGCAAAAAAAACCGGGTTGCAGGAACAATACAGGACAGCAGTTGCCCGTCATGAAATTCCGGATGCGGAGATTACAACGCAGTATATTTTGCTTCTGGAAAAGGAAAAGCAGATTTCTTCCAGCCAGAATCCGGCTCTGAATCGTCATGCTGTGTCAGCCAGAGAAAATCTTGAACGGCGCAGGCTATCCTGGCTGGAAAGTCAGGCTCAGGCTCCGGGTTTACAAAACAGCTTTGGCCAGGTTGGCTTTTTTTCCCTTGAGGGTGATCTGATCCGTCAGGTTGGAGAAGACCAGTTCGAGGCCAGGGATTTATTTCTGACTCCCTGTATGTGTCAGCAAGGAGAGAGCGCCCCATGGGGATTTCGTGCCAGCTTTGTCGAAGCGATGGCCGGAGGCTATGCAAATCTCAGGCATCCTGTCCTTGAGATCAAAGGGATTCCTGTCCTGTATCTTCCCTGGCTCAGAATTCCTGTCAAAAGTAAGCGGCAGTCGGGATTTCTGCTCCCCGGAATTTCTCATAGCAGTGTGAACGGCAATATGTATTCGCAGCCGGTTTACTTTGCCTTTAATGATGAGATGGATGCGACTCTGGTCACCGATCTGATCGAAAAAAGGGGAGTGCGCCTGGGACTGGAATATCGGGTCCAGAATAAACAATATTCTGGCTGGACCTTTGGTCTGGAGGGCATCCGGGATAAGCTCTGGCTGGAACAGGCTGTGAGCAGGGAGCGCCTGATTAAGCGGTATACGGACGGGATGGAGGCCGCTGCGGCAGCACAGGCAAATGGAAGCCGACCTTCTCGTCAGCCGGATGAGCCTATCTCTTTGTCTGACCCTGCCTGGTGGCACAGTGCTGGCCTGGGCTACTGTCTGGAGCCGGGCAATCAGGAAAAATGCCGTGAGCATGAAATCCGTAATCAGCTGAAGCTGCCTTTGAACAGCTGGCGGGGACAGTTTGAGTGGAAGGGGATGACGGTGATTGCTCCCCGCCTGACGCTGGTCAGCCATGGTCTTTTTGCATCAGATCATAGTTACTCTCAGGATTTATGGGTTCCGGGCTTGGCAGAATCTCTGAGTTCATCAGCTCCTCTCAGGCTTTCTGCTCCGGCGCGCTTCCGGATTCATCTGGATGCGAGTGATTTTTATGCCGGACTTGGCTCTGATTTTTCAGACCCTTATCTGGCTCTTGAACGCTTCAGTGGGTATCAGATTCCTTTTAACTTCCGGCTTCAGAGCAGAATGATCTCTCTGCTTCCGGATGAGAGCAGCCTGCTTCCTTTGTATTTTCAGATCGCTGCGGAACAGAAGCGTATTGAGACGTTCAGGGAAGCAAAGTTCAGCAAAACATTACCGGCAAATATGCTGCTTCAGCGTCTCGGGAATGGAAACTGGCGCAGGGTGACAGGACGGTTTTCAACACCTCTGGCCAGTGATCAGATTTTTAATGCAGATTATTTTGCAGACCTTGAATATCGGGGCATTGAAACTGCGGAAGCTCACCAGACAGGGCATCGTCTTGATCCGCTTGCTGAAGAGCGACGTCCTGAGCTTTATGAAAGCACATCCTCTCTGACAACGATGCGTTCGGGTTTTCATTTCAGCCTTCCTCTCGAGGGGGTCTGGGCGCTGCCAGCTTTTCTGAGTTCGGATGAGCCGGAACAAAAGGACAGTTATTCGGTGATTCGCAAGCGCAGGAAAGTGCGTCATACGATGAACTGGCATATGACCATGGCTACCCGTCCCTGGGTTGGGAGAAGAGGAGAATATGGAGAAAGTAGCGAATATCTTAAATTCGAAGATGGGAAGTGGGTCCCTTCGGGAAACAGCAAAGGTCTGACATACTTTCCATCAGACCGGGATCTTCAGCCGAGTCAGGAACTGATCTTTGCGACTTCTCAGGACTGGGAGACGTTTGATGAGATATGGAGACTGCTTCCAGGTGCTGAAAAACCATCCGAGCTACAGTCTGCTTCTTCCGGGAGTGAAGAGGAAAGCCTCCGGGAGCGGGCCAGAAGGGAGCTGTGGTTTAGTCTGGATCAGGCGGTTTCCGGGTCTTACGAAATGTACGCCCCGGACGGGACCTGGTATGCAAATCGTTATCAGCTGACAAAAGAGAATGAGCGGACTCCTCTGCATCTTGAAAGTAAGATCAGCTACGATTATAAAAAACAAAAATTAAGGGACAAACTTAAAGAGGAAGCAGGCTCTGAGCCTCTGAGTTCACGGCTGCCTGAGCCCTGGTCTCCTCTGGTGACCAAAATTCTTTTAAATATGTCAAAATGGTCACTGCGAACAGAAAATACATGGAATTTTTATTCCGGTCACTTTACCAACCTGATTTTTGATCTGAGCCCACCTTTATTTTTTGGCTTTAGTTCTGGCCTGACATATCAGATTGAAAAAAGCGAATTTCTGAACCGTGAAGGTGATATTGACGGTATTCTTATCAAAACATTATCTGCTTCGCTGGGCACGGAGCTGATCCCTCATGTGGGGATCGGATGGTCTTACGGGGTCAGAGTTCAGCCAGATCAGGATATGCTGAGGCGCTCCGCGGTTTCTTCTTCATATACATCCCCGTCCGGTTGCTGGGGGCTTCGTTTTACCTGGGAAAAGACCTTTGATGATCCTGAATGGACACGGGGGAGCTACTATCTGGGGCTGGTCGTGAAGTTTATGACTCAGGAACGGTGGTTTGGCAACATGACCTCTCGTTATAATCCGAGATCTTAGGCTGTATTCTCAGCTGAAACTGATCACAGACTCCGCCAGATGGCATCCGCCGCTCTGTATTCTCTGAAAAAGATGTGTTCTGATCTGTCCTCATGAGCCGTGAGTGCATGGTCTTGCTTCAGTTTAAGCAAGGACAGCATCATCAGAGATGATTTTTTCCAGGCAGAGAAATTTGCGGATTTCAGATCAGAATAGTGTTTTAATACTAAGCAGATATTGAAAAATTTATGGCAAAGAGGTGTCGATTGGGAACACTGTTTGTTGGCTGTCTGGGATTTTGTTACAGATCTTTAGCTGTCCGTTTATCGATCGTATGGGTGTCTCTTTGGGGCTGTCTATCGTTTGCTTCAGTTTCTGCACAGACAATAAATCCCTACGATCAAAAGCTGAAAATGCTCCAGGATATATTGGATAACGAAGAAGCAGATTCCGGTGAGCAGGATGACATCCTTAAGCGGATTGAACGGCAATCAGACCTTATTGAGGACAGGTTGTTGTCTTCTGAGACGGGATCAAAAAAAAAGCTCCTGAAAGGAGTGCATGATCCCCATTTTCCCGCGAAAATATTCATAAAACCGTCTTATGTCTCATTGCCTGCTGTGTTGCATGCAAGCTTTCGTTCCTCTGTATCCGGCAGTGGTCTTGTGAAGTTAAAAGATCTGAGTCCGGAAGTTTTGAATCAGCTGTCTGAGCGTAAACTGAAAAGGCTTCTGGTTCATCTTAGCCGGATTCCTGTACGTATAGAATGGTATGACAAGAAAGGTCACATCCGCTCGGGAAAAAAACACCTCGGTGTTCGTTTTTCTGCCTGGGAAAAAACAAATGCTGCGGCTGCTCTTGCCCTTCTGGTCGGAATGCAGCATGAGAGGCAGCTTCTTACTAAGATGCTGACGATTGCTCCGGACAGCATTACGTTTGGCCTTAATGGTGATGCTGCCTCTGTGGTGGATGTGCAGGTTGTTGCCTCTGCTCTGGTTGAGATCATATCTCAGATCACTCCTCACAATTCGCGTCAGATTGCGTCATCTGCAGAAAATGTCGCTCAGATTTATATAGAATACTGGGCAGAAGAACAGTCGAACCGCCTTATTCTTGCACTGACACAGCTGGTTCTTGAAACGGCAAGGGTTATGAATCTGAAGAAAGAACCTTTTACCGTTAAACAGAAGGGCATATTGCTTGGGGCTCTGTTGGCCAGCGCGCTTTTACATGCCAATGAAATCAAATCTGAAGACGAAAAACGTCTCTGGATTGTGAATTCGATTTCTAATCTTGCATGGGCAGCCAGTACCTTTATGGGAACTATTCCGCTGGCTGGCTCTGTTATAGCAGCGGTGGCCGGAAGTCTTTCCATTGCTGTGGTCGCATGGGGCATTGTTTACAATAAAATCGGTGTCCGGGATTTTATTCCAAAGATTAAGGAGATTGAAGGGCACATTGAATTTTCAGTTCTGGACGCCGTTCATGCCGGAGGTAACGAAGAAAGCAGGTTGGATATTCTGGAAGCATTAGCCTGGATGCGCAGCACGGTTCATATCAATGGCCTCTCAGATTGATCAGGATTGAGAAAAAGTTGCTTTCTCACGTTTACCTGGCAAGCGGGTCAGCATCATCTGCGCTCGCTGACCCGTTGTCAGGGAAGGTCACATCAGATTAAGGGAAGATCCGGCCCGGAACCAGGCAATCTGCTCATTGTTGCAGGAATGGCGGACCTCAATTTTGTCTTCAGATCCATCCTGATGATACAGAATAACCGTCAGAGTTTTTCCCGGAGCCAGTTGTTTCAGTCCGAGGACAGAAATTTTATCGCCTTCCAGGACCTTTTCGTAATCTTGCGGATCTGCAAAAGTCAGGGGAAGGATACCCTGTTTTTTGAGATTGGTTTCATGTATCCGGGCAAAACTTCTCACCAGTACGGTGCTGGCATTGAGGAAGCGGGGACTCATGGCAGCATGCTCCCTGCTGGAACCTTCCCCATAGTTTTCATCGCCCACAACAATCCAGCGGTGGCCTGCTGCCTTATAGTCTCTGGCGACAGCTGACAGACTGCCTTCTTTCCCGCTGAGCTGATTGAGGCCATGGCCCGGCTTGTCCCTGAAGGCATTACAGGCACCCAGTAAGAGATTGTCGCTGATATGGTCCAGGTGTCCTCTGAAACGGAGCCATTGTCCGGCAGGGGAAATATGGTCGGTTGTACACTTGCCTTTCACTTTGACAAGCAGCAGATGTTTGTCAAAATCCTCTCCATCCCATCTGGCAAATGGTTCCAGCAGCTGAAGACGCTTGCTTGATGGATTGACGACCACCTGGAGACTCTCTCCATGCTCTGAAGGGGGATGGTAGCCGGAGCTGTCCTCGGAGAAACCTTTTTCCGGAAGCCTGGGGCCCTTTGGCACCGAAAGCAGCACCTGACGTCCGTCAGCAGCAGTCACAGTATCTGTGGCCGGATTGAAGCCCAGTTTTCCTGAAAGAGCGTATGCGACAACCATTTCCGGGCTGCTGATAAAACCCAGAGTTTCCTGGTTTGCATCATTGCGCCCGCGGAAGTTTCTGTTGAAAGAGGTTACGATCGCATTTTTTTCACCCGCTTTGATATCATCACGCTTCCACTGTCCAATGCAGGGGCCACAGGCATTGGCAAGAACAGTTCCCCCGAATTCTTTCAGGGTTTCAAGCAGACCATCTCTGCGGATAGTTGCGAAAATCTGAGCAGATCCTGGCGAAATATAGAAAGGGACTTTCGACTTCAGGCCGAGCTTCAGCGCCTCTTTTGCGACAGAGCTTGCCTTATAGATGTCTTCATAAGAGGAGTTGGTGCAGCTTCCGATCAGACAGGCGCTGACATGGTCCGGGTAGGCTTCTTTTGTGATCTCTGCGGCAAATTGTGAGACAGGTCGTGCAAGATCCGGAGAATGAGGGCCAACAATGTAAGGCTCCAGCTGGTCGAGGTCAATCTCCAGAACTTCATCATAGAAACGTCCGGGGTTCTGAAGGGTTTCAGGGTCAGGAACCAGACATTCCCGGAACTTTTCTGTCAGTGCTGCCAGATCTTCTCGTCCGGTCCCCCGCAGATATTCTGTCATGGACTGGTCGCAGGCAAAGACGGAGGTTGTGGCTCCCAGCTCAGCACCCATATTGGTAATGGTTGCTTTCCCTGTGCAGCTGAAGCTTGCCGCACCTTCTCCGATATACTCGACAATTTTGTTGGTTCCGCCTTTTACGGTGAGTATATCAAGAACTTTAAGGATGACATCTTTTGGTGCGGTCCATCCTTTCATGGAGCCTTTGAGATGCACCGCGATGATTTTCGGATAAAGCAGCTCCCATGGCTGACCTGCCATAACATCGACCGCATCGGCCCCACCAACTCCGATGGCCAGCATTCCCAGACCACCAGCATTTGGGGTGTGAGAGTCGGTGCCGATCATCAGGCCTCCGGGGAAGGCGTAGTTTTCCAGAACCACCTGGTGAATGATTCCGGAGCCTGGTCCCCAGAAACCAATACCGTATTTTTCTGATGCAGACCTGAGAAAATTATAAACTTCTTCGTTTTCCTGACCTGCAACATTCAGATCGGCTTCTGAGCCGCTATGAGCACGAATCAGGTGGTCGCAGTGTACAGTGGAGGGGACGGCAACCTTGTGGCGTCCGGACTGAATAAACTGAAGAAGGGCCATCTGTGCGGTGGCATCCTGCATGGCAACCCGGTCAGGGCGTAGCAGAACAAAACTACGTCCCCGCTCGATGCCTGCGCAGCCACTGTCATCCTCCAGGTGGCTGAAGAGAATTTTCTCTGACAGGGTCAGAGAACGGCCAAGCTTCTCGCGATATTCCGGGAGTTTTTTCTGAACTTTTTCATAGTGCTTGCGCACGACATTCGCCTGGGTCGAAACACTGGAAACCATGGTTCACCTCTGTCAGAGAAAGAGAGATCGGATCTCAGCCGGGCAGTTTTTTGGCCAGCTGATTGATTCGTATGGCTATGTCATAAAGGGGGTGATCTTTGCTCAGGGCAAGAGGAGCTACGGCTTCTCCTGCTATGAGTTGATCCAGTTGCCGGAGGAGCTCTGTGTGATCAGGAGAAGGCTGAGGAGCTTTCTGTTTCAGTTTTTCCGGAATCTCATTTAAGCGGATGACCAGATCCTGAAGCTGGTCGGAGGCACGGAGCCTGATGGGGTGAGGCTGCCTGCCTTCCAGCAGTTCATCCAGAAATCTTCGCACCGAAACCATCGGACCATAAATCTGATGGGTGTATCTGGCTGACATGGCCAGGGTGGCTCCGATAAATAAAATCACCAGCAAGAGGGCGACAGCTGCTGGTTGCATGAGTTTTGTCATTGTGATGACAGTCTGACTGGCGTCCAGACGGAAGTAAACAGACAGAGCTTCGTAAATATCCCAGAGAAAATAGAGAAAGACTCCAAGCAGAAGGGATGAAAAAATCAGATTGATGAACAGAAACATGATTCCGAAGCGAAGCTGCTTGTAAGGCTCGATCAGAATGGCCCCACGGCGTGTAGACTTCAGCACTTTCATCACCCTCCTCTTGGCTTTTCAGACAGGACTGAAGGACAGCTGACGAAAATTATAATCTGTTTTTCTGATTCCTGCTCCAGGAAAGCAGAACAGAGGAGCTGAGAGCATCTTATCGGTTCAGGGTAAAGATAGCTGTTGCTGCAATCGCTGCGGTAAAGGCCCGCAGGATCTGATCTCCCATATTTGCCTGGATCAGAGGGCCAGCGCTCAGCTGTTGCAGTTCCTGAGGGCTGAAGCCTTTTTCTCCGCCAATGACAAGAGCCAGATTCTGTCTCTTGTCTTGTATCAGGCTGCGGACTGTGTCCGTATATTCCGGGACTTTTCCCGGATGCAGGTACATACCCGCTGTTGCAGCCTGATCCAGTTCTTTCAGCAGGGCTGTGATGGAGTCGTGGCAGACGAGGGTCGGTAGCCAGGCTCTCCGGCATTGTCGTGCAGAGCTTACGATCACCCGTTGCCAGCGTTGCTCTGTTTTTTCATTCAGGCGAAAACGGGGAGTACCTTCTGACAAAAACACGTGGATTTCGTCTACTCCCAGTTCTGTAAGAGACGGGATCAGTTCATCGATGGAGCCGGGCCTGAGAGCGCCGATACAGAGAATCAGCTTCTGAGTCGGGGGGGGCTCATAATGTCTGCTGCTTTCGATGATCCACGCTTCATTCTGGCCAGCCGTCCGGATGCTTCCGCTTCCCCAGGTTCCTTTGCCATCCGAATATTCGGCGGCATCGCCAGATTTCATACGCAGAACACGTGTCAGATGGTGTCGTTCATCCGGGAGAATGCGCCAGCAGCCATCTTCTTCTACCGGATCTCTTTCCACCAGAAAACGGTAAAGATGCTTCATCTGTTTTTCCTACAGCGGATTTTTTCTGAGACAGAGGCAGAGCCAGTCGTCACTGGTATTTTCTGCCACCAGTGAGAATTTTTCTGCTTCCATCAGAGCCAGCATATCTGCTCTCTGATGGCTGAGGAGTCCCGATAAAATCAGAATTCCGCCTTCTTTTACATGGATGGCCAGCTCGGAGCTGAGCCCGGAAAGGACCACAAAAAGAATATTGGCGACAACGCAGTCGTAGGGCTGAGGAGGAGCTTCTGTGCTCAGGCATCCCTGACGTATATCGAAGCTGACGTGATTTGCCTCGGCATTCTGACGACAGGCAATCACAGCATTCGGATCAATGTCACAGGCGTCCGCAGATAAGAAGCCTGACTTAAGTGCGGCGATGGTCAGAATCCCCGAACCTGCTCCCACATCCAGAAAACGCTTGTGTTCCTGCCGAAGGAGATCCGGAGGCGGAAACTGATTTTCTATCATTTCCAGACAGAGGCGGGTGCTGGCATGTTGCCCGGTTCCAAAGGCCATACCAGGATCGATCAGGACAGGAATCCGCTCTCCTGCCGCCTCCGGTGATTCCCATGGAGGATAGACATAAAAGCGTCGGGTCGGGATCGGACGAAAGCCCTGTTTCCAGTTTTCCTGCCACATGGCTGTTTCCATGGACAGAATCTGGCAGTCGATGGCTTCTCTGAAGGATGCTTCAAGTTGTGTCATGATTTCTGTCAGATATGTCTGATCATAGCTGTAGACAGAGAGTGGAGAGCTGTCTCCTCCTGATTCTCCATAAAAATCCCTGCTAAGATCTGGTTCTTCATGATCAATATCCAGATCATCAACGGCCCCTTCTACAAAGCTGTCCACGCCATGGGCATGCAGCCAGCTGATGAGGGCTGTTTTAGTTCCTTCTTTATCTTCCCCTCTCAGCTGAATGAGAAGTTCCCAGGTTTGTTCTGCGGCCATTTTTTATCAGTCTTTCTGGTCTGCTGATGCCTTAAACTCGGCGGAGAGCCTGCATCAAAGGAGTAAAAATCCATCGATCATATATGAGGTCATGGGGGGTCTGCAAGATCCTTCTTAGTGGATTTTTTATGTTCCTTTTGCTGAAAAGCCCGCCGTTTTTTGACCGCGTTTTTCGGCAAAAGGCTATAATGAGCTCTGCTGTCTCAGAACCAGGTACAGTGCCGGGGGAATCTTTCCGGCCAGCTCTGTAAGGTAAAACAATATGGCATTTCTGGAGTTTAAAGGACGTACACTGTCAGAGCCGGAATCCATCAGCCGGACTCTCGCGGAAGAGGGCATTTTGTATGAGTCATGGAATCTTCATCTTGCGGAGGGTTCCACAGATGCGGATGTTCTGGCCGCATACCATACAGACCTTGAGACCATAAAGAAAGACCGGGGATACAGGACAGCGGATCTGGTGTCTTTAGATCCAAAGACTCCTGACTTTTCTGGGATTTGCGAGCGTTTCGCCAGAGAGCATCATCATCTGGAGGATGAAGTACGCTTTGTTGTCGAAGGGGAGGGCGTGTTTGAAGTTCAGGCGTTGAGCGGAGATTTTTTCTTCAAAATCAGGACAGGTCCAGGTGATCTGATTGTCATTCCGGCAGGGCGGCGGCATTTATTTTATCTGACAGATGACAGCCGTATCCGCTGTATCCGGCTTTTCCGGAATGAAGATGGCTGGAAAGCTTTCTACTGATCCACTCTCTTCAGCCCCTCCGGGGAATCAGCTGATGATTTTAATCTGACGGAAGATTGACAGCAGATCTGATTCAGTTAAGAATAGGAGCTCCATTCGGGGGAGGTCTTCTGATGAAGATCCGGAAACAGAACTGTGATGACCGGTTATCCACAGGTTATCCACAGGTTATCCACAGGTTATCCACAGGTTATCCACAGGTTATCCGCTTGTTTAAGTCTTTGGATCAATAAAACTAAGATGCAAAAATCCGTGATTGATCAAAAAAAATTTTGTGAAAAGCTTGGAAGCCTTTCACTGGCGAAATCGTTTCTTGGGCGTGAGTATCTGACCTGGCTCTGGTGGCTTGCAGAAACCAGGGGGCATGCGCTGGAAATCAGTTCTTCTGAGTCGGAGCAGACCTGGCTGGTCGATCTCTGGATTGATGACCGGATTCTGCTCCAGTCCTGGGATCTGCGGGGGCATGAAAACCTTCTGAGAGGGGGAGATCCCAGCCACAGCCCGGAAGCTGCGGCGTCTCTTTGCGATGGGAAGGTCGTTCGCGAAATCCGCCTGGGTCTGCGTGTTGCTGCTGTCGGGGATTATAGCTGCACTCTGAAATCCACAACCCTTTCTCCGTCCGGCCTTCGTCTGCCCTGCGATCATCCGGGTGCTGCCGAGCAGGAAGGGATGGATGAGTCTGCGACGGATGCCATCATCAGTGCGCGTTTGCAGTATTGTGATATTTTTCTTGAGATCACAGATGCTCTGTTTGCCTGGTTTATGAAGGAGCGTTCTGCGGATGACTGGGAAGAACGAGGTCTGAGCCAGATCCGGAGCTGGATTGCCGGACGTGGAAAGAACAGCACAGGAGACTGGTCAGCTCTCCACTGATGTCTGTGCTGAGTTGGGGATGCTTATGGTAAAGGTGCTCCCGCTTCCTGGCTTTGAGCGGACAGAAATCGTCCCACGGTGCAGCCGGATCAATGCCTGAGCCAGTGACAGCCCGATACCGACACCTCCGGCAGCCCGGTTCCTTGCCGTGTCTGCACGGTAAAACGGATCAAAAATATCCGGAAGGCAGTCTTCCGGAATCCCTTCACCTCTGTCTGTGACTTCAAAGCTCAGACAGTCCGGGCCTGAATTAAAGCCAAACAGAACGACTCCGCCGGGGAAGGAGTGTTTTGCTGCATTGAACAGAATGTTTTTTAATGCCAGCGAAAGGTAGCCCTGTGAACAGCAGAGGGGGGCGGTAGAATTTCCGCTGTCGACTTCCAGTGCAACCTGATGTTTCTGAAAAACAGGCTGCACATCTTCTGCCAGCTGGCGGATAAATTCCCTGCTGTCTACGCTTTCCCAGCGCATGGCGACTGAGTTGCTTTCTGCTCTGGCCAGCAATAACAGATTTTCAATGGTTGTACTCATCCCGGCGGACTCTCTGGCAATGGTTCGCAGAGAGTTTCTGTATTCCTCCGGCGTCCTTTCCCGCTTCAGCGCCAGTTCAGCTTCGCCTCTCAGAACAGTCAGAGGGGTTCGTAGCTCATGGGAGACATCTCCGGTAAACCTCCGGAGCCGTCGGACGGCATCTTCCAGGTGATCCAGCAGCCGGTTGAAGGTCCGGGATAGTTCCTGTAGTTCATCTTTTGCCGCAGGAACCGGAAGCCGGATGTTCAGGTCATCAATTCCCATCTGACTGGCAGCTCTTGTGATCACCCGGACGGGTTTGAGGGCCCGGGCTGTCAGAATATAACCGAGCAGAACCGAGATAAAGAGGGTGGTCGGGAGAACCAGCCAGAGGACCAGAGCGGTTCCTCTTAGTGTGTCTGTTGTATGATTCAGAAAGACGCCAACCTGAACAATATCTCCGGTAAACTGATTCTTGTGCAGAACAGGCAGAGTGATCTGACGCAGGGGGGCTTTCCCGCTGAATGAAAAGGTTTCCAGGGTCAGCAGCCCCTGCTCAGCTCTTCTGATGGCGCTGAGGGTCATCGGCAGGGAGGCGACGACATTGTCTGTCTGAGACTGAATCTTGCCGGAAATACTGATGATCCTTGCGTAGGGTTTGATGAACTGTCTTTCTCCGAACGGGCTGATGGGTAAGGGGTCCTGGAAAAACTGCTCCATCATAAAATCTCTTAAACTGATATTTTCCCATGAGTAGCGGCTATCCCGGATGGACTGAGCAGACGAGATCAGGGCGGCATTGACGGAATCGTTCAGATGGTTTTCGACAACCTTATAAAGGCCGTAACCAATCCCCATATAGATGATGGCCATCCAGATCGCATGTGTGAAGGAAAGGCGAAAGCGGACAGGCATCCGTTCAGGGAGCATCGGGCGTTTGTCCTTTCCCGGGACTCTGTGCCCCCTCTTTTATAAGGGGCAGCAGTTCTGTGTCCAGCATGTAGCCATGTCCGCGAACCGTTCTGATCAGGGGCAGCCCGCCGGTGACTTTGCTGATCTTGTTTCTGAGGTAACCTACATAGACATCAACCACATTTGAACTGGGTTCAAAGTTGATATCCCAGACATGTTCTGAGAGCTCTGTTCTGCTCAGAACAGAGCCGGCATTCCGGACAAAGTATTCGAAGAGAGCATATTCTTTGCTTGTGAGATCAAGCCGTTCGTGATCAATCCGGACTTCTTTTCTGGCCGGGTTGATATGAATGGGGCCTGCTTCCAGTGGCGCAGGGGAGGTGGACTGTTTTCTTCTGAACAGCGCCCGTATTCTGGCCATCAGTTCGTCAAGGCTGAAGGGTTTGGTGAGATAGTCATCCGCTCCTGTGTCGAGCCCCTGCACCAGGTCATCTTTGGCATCTCTGGCCGTCAGGATCATGACCGGGCTTGTCATCCCTCCGCTCCGCAGATCTCGGAGCACGGCGATGCCGTCTTTACGCGGAAGCATAAGATCCAGGATGATCAGATCATAGGGGTTTTCAAAGGCCATCCACTCGGCTTCCTGGCCATCTGCGGCATGGTCCACTGCATAAGACTCTTCTCTCAGGCATCTGATCAGCAAATCTGCCAGAGGGCCGTCGTCTTCTGCTATTAAAATTCTCATAAATCGCTCCGTCAGACTGTGCTCCGGAGGTCTCTTTTCCCGCTGCAAAGAAAGCCCCGAGTCTCATGTATAGCTATAGCATTCTTATGATGAGAAGCGTGTAAGTCTGCCCCCGCTGCTGTCAGAGTCAGAACTCCGCCGTGTAATTTTCTGTGGAAGAAGACCTTTTGCCTTGACCTGGAAAGCTCCAGCCTTTATAAGGGTTCTGACTGACGCGGGGTGGAGAAGTCTGGTATCTCGTCGGGCTCATAACCCGAAGATCGGCGGTTCGAATCCGTCCCCCGCTACCAAACTTCATTAAAGAACATCAGATACTTCAGAAAATATCCCATAACAAGACAACAGATCCCTTTCAGTTTTCAGATCCTGAGAAAGATCCATCACTGATATTAATTTTCCGTGCTTTGCTTTCCTTTCTTTTTGGCAGAAGGATATTCAGTATCCCGTTGTCAAAACTGGCATCGATGGCTTCTGTTTCAACATCCGGAATCCGGAAAGAACGACGGAAATTCCGCGCAGTCCTTTCCTGAAGGTGATACCTTCTGGTCTGTTCTTCCTTCCTGTCATTTTCGACTTCAGGACTCTTTTGTTTGCCGGATACGGTCAGTATGTCATCATCATAGCGGATATCCAGCTCGGATTTGTCAAAGCCCGGAGCTTCGACAGAAACCAGGAAGCTGCCGTTGTTTTCTGAGATATCCGTCAGTGCATTCTGACTGGCGGCAGAAAACGTGACAGAAGGCCGGACAGCGTGGCTGAGGAAGTCATCGGCCAGGGAAAAAGGGTTTTTGCTGTATACTCTTAAAGGTCTCATATTTCAATCCTCCGTTTTTATTTTATTTTTTATCATCTTTGTTCTGTGAAGGGGTGGATCTGCCTCCCCACAACAAAAACGTAAGGTCCCCGGGAAGGCTGTCAAGGCCCTGCCCGCAGAAGCTGTGCAGCGGATTGTTTTGCTTTGTTTTTATCTGTGATCGTGATGAGTATGCGTGTCTTTGTGCTGGTCAAAGGCGATATGAAGCAGAGATCCGGCCACCAGTGCCTGGAAATAATGCACTCCGCCAAAGGAGGCGGGCAGATGACTCAGATACTGGCCGATCCCATAGCCCACAATGGTGGACAGGCCGAGAATGACAAGAATGAGCACAGCCAGTCTTTTATGTCCGGAGGGGGCAAAGATGCTCCAGATGAGAATAGCCGCCGGGAGCCGGTGCAGCAGGACAGCCCAGCCCAGGAGTTCACTCCTTCCGTCTGCCATGGCAAGTGCGGTTCCGTCCATGATGCCGTGGACTGCAAGTCCGCTGACGGCAAGGAGCAGGGTCAGCCGGTGAATCAGAGAAGCCTCTGAGGACCAGAGACGTTCCAGACTGCTGGGGATGAACATGCCGAGAAAGGCGAGGACACTTGCTTTTATGCCTATAATCCTGATACTTTCCGGAAGCAGGTGCAGGACAACAAGTGATGTCACCAGCAGAATCAGGACTCTGTTGGCATATTTCCAGGTTTTCTGAAACGTAAGGCTGAGCCGGTAGACAGCAGGTGCGATTGCCAGCATCAGCAGGCTGATGATCAGAGATGTCATTGCTTTGTATGTCCGCTTATTCAGTGATTCTTTCAGGAAAGAGCATATGATCTTTCATCGCCCAGAAACAGAAAAAAGACTCTTTTGTCCGGGGCCGACCCCTGTTCCTCTGAAGGCCCGCTTTGCAGCAATCCACACCAGCCCCTACCACAGAACGGATGAGTTTTACAGAGTCTTTATTAACTGCTCAGAAATACTTGGGAAATTTCTGGATGCAGAACACGCTCCTTTGATTCTGAATGGCTCAGGAACTGCTGCAATGGAGGCAGCTGTCGTTAATTTTACGGAAGCCGGGGACAGGGTTCTGGTTCTGAACTGCGGAAAGTTCGGGGAAAGGTGGCAGGAACTGGTTTCGGCCTTTGGCTGTGAGCCTGTTATCTGTGCGGCTCCCTGGGGGAAGAGGCCGGAGATAGAGGAGATCCGGCAGCTGATGAAGGCCTCACCCGGAATCAGGGCGGTGTTTTTGCAGGGTACGGAAACCTCCACAGCCGTCAGGTTCCCGGTCCGTGAGATTGCCGCTATGCTGCGCCAGGACTTTCCGGAAGCCCTGCTGATTGTGGATGCGGTCTCCTCCTTCGGAGCTGAGGAGATCCGGCTGAAAGAATGGGGTCTTGATGTCGTTGTGGCCTGTAGTCAGAAAGCACTTGGGATACCGCCCGGGCTGAGTTTTCTGGCGATGTCGGAGCGGGCCAGGAGACGTTTTTCGGGCCGCCCCCGATTTTATTTTGATCTCAGGAAGGAGGCGGAGGTTCAGCGGGAGGGGCAGTCGGCCTTTACTCCGGCGATCAGTCTGATCCTGGCTCTTGAGTCTGTACTGGAGTCCTGGCAGCAGCAGGGCTTTTCTGCTGTGCTGGAGCGTGCGGCAACACTGGCCGTAGCTGTCCGGCTTGGTCTGAAGGCGATGGGGCTGGAGCTCCTTGCAGAACAGTCTCCGTCGGATGCTCTGACTGCGGCATATTTTCCACCAGGATCGGACGGAAAAGCTCTGATCAGAGAGCTTCGGGAACGCTACGGAATGGTCTTTGCCGGAGGTCAGGGACAGCTGGCGGGCAGGATTGTGCGGATCGCTCATTTTGGCGGGGCTGATCCGGCAGATCTGGCTGCGGGTCTTCTGGCTCTTGAGTATGCACTGTTTCCGGATCGTTTCCCTTCAGACGGGGCACGGGGGGCAGCAGCTTTCTGGGCCGCCTGTTATCCGCTGCGATCCGGGGAGGCGGACTCCGCGGAAACGCGGCGTTGAGTGGGTCTACCGGGACTGATGGAGGGCCAGCAAGTCCCGTTCAAGACGGTCGAAGCGACGGAGCAGATCGGCTCTGGATCTGATTGTTCCGGAAGAGTCCT
Organism: Deltaproteobacteria bacterium; assembly: GCA_020635195.1. Taxonomy (GTDB): domain Bacteria; phylum Bdellovibrionota_B; class Oligoflexia; order Oligoflexales; family Bog-1112; genus JACKAG01. Next base: position 116,494 of record JACKAG010000004.1, read on the forward strand.
GGCTTAGCTTCAGCTCCGGGCTGTTCTGGTTTGCAATGACAACAGTGGCAGCAGCGGCAACAGCGACAACAGTGATAGCTCCGGCAACTCCTGCGATTTTCATGATTTTACTTCTCTTGTTCTTTTGCTCATTCGTATCTGGATTTGATACCGTGTTATAGGGTGAATGCTGAGTAGGAGAGGGATTGGCTTTGGATAAATCATGATAGGCTGAAGAGTTATAGTCTGCTGCATTCAAATCCTTAGGAAGCTCAGAGGTGTCGAAAGGCTTAGAGGGGTCGAAAGGCCTAGAGGGGTCGAAAGGCCTAAAGGGGTCGAAAGGCCTAGAGGGGTCGAAAGGCCTAGAGGGGTCGAAAGGCCTAGAGGGGTCGAAAGGCTTAAAAGAGTTAGGGTTATAGGTGGTGGACAAGGGGGCTCCTCCCTTGTCTGGTTTATCGTCCATCAGATAGCTTTTGATACCAGCAATGCCAAGGACGAAGATCAGAGCTCCTCCTGCTCCTGTGATGACCCCTTTGGCGAATTCTTTTTTTTCAGACTCTGTTTGCGATTCCCTGATTTCATCTGAGAGCTCCAGGATTTTTTCCTGACTGTAACGCTCTGCCAGCTCAGCTTCAGGGATTTCGGTCAGATTCAGAACATACTGATTGAAGCTGTTGTCTTCCTGCCCTTCGCTGCTTTGCAGATACTCTTCTGCCGCAGTCTGGGTCTCTTCTGCCAGAGACAGGTACGCATCGCTGTTCTCAGAAGGGCTGTCTGTTACGTCTCTCAGAGCTCTTTTGTCCGGGCTTTGTGCACAGTTCGTAAGACAGAGAAAGCAAAACAAGAAGCCAGACCAGAAGATGTATCTTTTCATATGTGAGCTCCGGAAAGTTGCTGCCCCCCCCCTGTTTAGCAGAAGTTCCGGAGGCGATGGTTGCGATGGATCTGCGTTATTATTTTAGCAGAGAATTCAGCAAGGCTTATCGTCTCAGGCGGTAACTTCTTGACAGCCTTGCTGTAGCTGTCTGTCTTTCTGGGCCGTCTGTTATCCGCTGCGATCCCGGGAAGCGGACTCAACGGAAACGCCGGGGGTGAGTGGATCACCGGGACTGGTGAAGGGCCAGTAAGTCCCGCTCAAGACGGTCAAAGCGCCGGAGTAGGTCGGCTCTGGATCTGATTGTTCCGGAAGAGTCCTGGCTCAGCTTCAGCTCCGGGAGCGTCTGGGCGGCAACGATAGCTGCAGCGCCGGTGAGAGCTCCGATAACTCCTACGATTCTCATGTTTCTTCCTTTGCTGTTCTGGTTGTACTCTGCTCTTGCTTCTTGGGTGATCGGATCATTAAAGAACATTCCTTGTTTGAGATCCTCTGGAATCTGATATTTTGTCATCTTTTCTTTTATCTCAGAGATCTGTTCTTGTGTTAACCCTAGTTTTTCCAATTCGGCTATTATCTTATCTATCGGAAGAAGTTTATTAGTGTGTTTGTCGAAGAAGGTTTCATTATTATTCATGTAATCAATGAGGTTTCTCTTCATTTTTTGTTGTAGACGTAGTTCTAATAGTTTTGTGACACTTTCAGGTTGTTGTTTGATTGTCGCATTCTTTATATTTTCTTTCGAGATTTGCGCAATATCGCCAAGACCTAAGCGCTCTTTCCATCTTTGAAAAGCATTAATCTCCTCCTTGCTCTTTTGGTCATCAGTCATGAGCTTTTCTTGGCTTGCGAATGTTTCTGTTTCAGAATCATAATATGGAGCTTCAGTAAATGTAGATGTCTGATGTTGAAGCTCATGAAAGTTCTTGAGCGCTTCTGGTTTTCTATTTGCTAATGCTTCTCGTATGGATTGTTTGCTGACAGGAGTACTGTTATCAATACCAAGTGATTTTTTCCATCTCTCAAAATACGTGAGCTCCTCAGCACTTAATATGGTTTTTAAGCTATTATAGTCCTTAATGTTATTGTCGTCATTTAAAAACCTGACGGATTTGGTAATGGTATTTTGGTAATAATCTACATTATCAAAATACTCCTCTAATGACAAATATTCTCCGAGTTTTTTCTTTGCCTTTATTTCATCCAGATGACCTTTAATACCAACAGCGCCAAAGGCCAGGATCAGAGCTCCTCCTCCTCCTGTGGTGGCCCATTTTGCGATTTCTTTTTTTTCATACTCTGTTTGTGAGTCCTTGATTTCATCTGAGAGGTCCGGGGTCTCTTCCCGGCTGTAAAAACTTGCCAGCACACGTTTAGGGATTTCGGTCAGATTCTTAATATACCGATTAAAGTCGCTGTCTTCCTGTCCTTCGCTGCTTTGCAGATACTCTTTTGCCGCAGTCTGGGTCTCTTCTGCCAGAGACAGGTACGCATCGCTGTTCTCAGAAGGGCTGTCTGTTACGTCTCTCAGAGCTCTTTTGTCCGGGCTTTGTGCACAGTTCGTAAGACAGAGAAAGCAAAACAAGAAGCCAGACCAGAAGATGTGTCTTTTCATATGTGAACTCCGGAAAGTTGCTGCCCCCCCTATTTAGCAGAAGTTCCGGAGGCGATGGCTGCGATGAATCTGCGTTGTTATTTTAGCAGAGAGTCTCGTAAGGCTTATCGTTTCAGGCGGGAATTTCTTGACAGCCTTGCTGTAGCTGTCTGGCTTTCCGGGAGCCTGCTGTCTGCTACGATCAGGGAAGCAGACTCCGCAGAAACGCCGGGGGCGAGTCGGCTTAACGGGACTGGTGGACAGGACGAGAGCATCAAAACTCAGAACAGGCTATAATCATGGCCTTCAACTGATTGTGGTGCTGTTGTTGCCCGTTATGATTACATCAGCTTACAGGCTCATGCATTGGCCCTTGGGGAGTGTCTGGGCTGTAGTGACAGTCGCGACAGCAGTGATCCCTGCGAATTTCATGGTTCTTATGTTTATTCTCCTGATGCATTCTTCCAGCTGATGAAAGGTATTTTCCCATTTAACAAAGATAATTTTGTGATGGTATCAAAATTCACGGACCCACCCTTTATCAGTTTAGATACCATTCTTGGTGTAATACCAAGGCGCTCGCTGAGGTCGCTAAAAGAAAGCTGTTCCGTTTCCATGATTCTCCGGACTTCACTGCGGATACTATCCTGCAGCGAGTGCAGTCCTTCAATAAATAAACGAGCTTCCGCTCTCATTTGCCGGACCTCATGAGAACTGTAATTTTTTTCAATATGCGATTTAAAATCCATTATTGATCCCTCCGGTATATTTTCAGGCCCTCGTCATTCGATATATTCTTTTCATCCAATTCAGAAAGGCGTTTTTTTGCTATGCTGATATCTCGGTGCTATCCTGTTTTGGTATTTTTTGGCTCCGGCAACCTCCAGAAGCAGTATGATTCTTCGTTCTTTTGAGTCGGGTAATTGTCAAATTTAGTTTCAGAGTAGTAATAACGCCTTCCATTCTCCATGTCTCTTCGTTCATAGAGATTTTTCGAGAGCATTTTATTATGCGGTAATTGTAATAAAGGGCTATACTCTTCCACAGCCGCGACTAAGCGATAAAACTTTTTTCAGTTCTCTTGTTTCCCTGAATTTCTTTGTTATATTCTTTTAATACCTTGCTGTTATGAACGGCCTTGGCCTTCCAGAATGTCTGGAGATCTTGATTAATTATTGAATTACGAGTGGTTACTAATTTTTATCGTTCATATTGTAACATTTTTTTTAAATAATGTTACAATATGAACATGAGTGATAACATGTTGTAAAATTTAGGTATTTTTTCAATTTCTGAAGCTAAAGCCCGAGGTTTCAGCCACTCCAGAATCTACCGGATGGCAAAAGCCGGAAAACTGGAAAAGCTCGCTCCAAATGTCTACAAGTATCCCAGTGTTCTTATCGATCCCGTTGCTGAGTCCTTTGCTGTAGCCTGTAAGCGACTTGGTCCTGATGCTGCGGTTGCCGGACCCAGCGCTCTCGGGCACAGGGGATTGGTAGAAAGTCCCCCTCAACAGCTGTGGATGTTGGTGCCTCCTAACATTCTTGCGCCACGGCGATCCAATTATCGACTGATTCGATCCAGATCAGACCTGAGCCTCCATATGAAGTCTTACCGTTATTTTCGCGTAACCAGCCTCGAGCGAACTTTGGTCGAGCTTTTACACCTTGCCACAAAAATAGGTCCGGAAGCAGGCATCCGGGCAATTCGCGAGGCGGTGGCAGACGGTAGGACGACCTTGGATCAAATGGTAGGGGTGGCAAAGGATCTTGGCTATCAGAAATCGATATCCAAATATTGGGAGGCAATTTTGATATGAACAAAAAAAGCATCATGCAGAGTCTAAAAAAGAGGCCATGAAGAGAAATACAGATATTTCTTTTGTTATTAACCTTTTTGTTCTTGAGCGAATGGCGCATCGTCTGTCTTTAAGCGATAAAACTGGGCGATTTTTGATCTTCAAGGGAGGGTTAGTAAGCCTTTTCGTCTATCAATCGAATCGGTTTACCGTTGATTTGGATGCTTTAGTTCAGGGGTTTGATATCATGAAGGCTGAAGAGCTTGTTGTCCCGGTGCTTGTCGATGATATCGGAGATGGCGTATGGTTTGTGTATCATGGGCAAAAGCTGCTTGCTGGTCAGACTGACTATGCGGGCTTGCAACTTGTATTTCGCGGTGGTATTGGCTTCGGTTCCGAAGAAGTATGAGAGAGCCCAGAAGTACCACGTAGATCTCGGGGTTGGTGATGCTGTTCACCCGGAAGCAAGAAAAGTTGAAACCCCCAGTATTTCTCAGGAACACACTCCGCTCTCATGGAGCGTCTACCCCATTGAGACAATAATTTCAGAAAAGCTCCATGCCGTGATCAATTTGGGATCGGGGAATTCCAGGTCAAAAGATATATATGATCTTTCTTTGCTTCTGCCCAAGGCGGATCCGGCTTTGTTGCCCGAGAGTTTAAAGCGGACTTTTGCTAACCGAAAGACGATTTTGCCTCGGGATCTTATGGCTACTTTGAGGAATATCGATCTCCAGATGATTCGGAGGGGCTGGCCATCGGCCACAGCGCCAATTGCAAATGCCCCTACCCTCGATAAGGCTTGGGGCATCATAATCCAAAAAGTTGAGGAACTGCTTTAGCTAACCCTTGAAGTAAGCCAGCTGACTTTTCTGGATTACTATAGTTGTGAACGGAGGATCGTAATAAAGCACTTTATGGCATGCTCTTAGGCGACATCACTCCAGCAAATGATCATGACATCAACTTCCTGAAAAAAAACATCTGACAATCAATGCTAAAGCAATGTACGGAGATAAGGTTTACATCTCAGAACCTCTTAAAAAAGAGATAAAGAGATAAAAAGTAAAGGCTCAGCATTGGTCTTTCCTCATAAAAATCCAGGGAAAGGTGCGCTCAATCTTGAAGAGCATTTACTCATTTCCGGAACCCGTCAGGCTATAGAAACAGCATTTGGATGGCTGGAGGCAAGAACGGGGATCTCTGAAGCGAATAAGGCCAGGTCTGAACAAGGGTTGCTACAACATATTTTTGCTTCTCTTGTCGCAGTCGGCCTGGATTGCGCATAAAAGCATATAAAAATACGTTAGTGATTCGCGTTATTCATCTATGGTCACATAGGTTCCGGGTTTTTTGCGTTTATTTCATCCAGATGACCTTTATACCAACAGCGCCAAAGGCCAGGATCAGAGCTCCTCCTCCTGCTGTGGTGGCTCATTTTGTGGTTTCTTTTTTTTCAGACTCTGTTTGTGATTCTCCGATTTCATTTGAAAGGTCCGCGGTTTCTTCCCGGCTGTAAAAATTTGCCAGCACGTGTTTAGGGATTTCGGGCAGATTCAGAACATACTGATTGAAGTTGTTATCTTCATGTCCTTCGCTGCTTTGCAGATACTCTTTTGCCGCAGTCTGTGTCTCTTCTGCCAGAGACAGGTACGCATCGCTGTTTTCAGAAGGGCTGTCTGTTACGTCTCTCAGAGCTCTTTTGCCTGAGTTTTGTGCACAGTTCGTAAGACAGAGAAAGCAAAACAAGAAGCCAGACCAGAAGATGTGTCTTTTCATATGTGATCTCCGGAAAGTTGCTGCCCCCCCCCCTGTTTAGCAGAAGTTCCGGAGGCGATGGCTGCGATGAATCTGCGTTGTTATTTTAGCAGAGGAGTCGCGTAAGGCTTATCGTTTCAGGCGGGAATTTCTTGTCTGGCTTTCCGGGAGCCTGCTGTCTGCTACGATCCGGGGAGGCGGACTCCACAGAAACGCCGGGGGTGAGTGGATCACCGGGACTGGTGAAGGGCCAGCAAGTCCCGCTCAAGACGGTCGAAGCGCCGGAGCAGGTCGGCTCTGGATCTGATTGTTCCGGAAGAGTCCTGGCTCAGCTTCAGCTCCGGGAGCATCTGGGCGGCAGCGATAGTTGCAGCGCCGGTGAGAGCTCAGAGATTCTGATGTTTCGTATTTTGTTGTTTCATCTCTTAGAGAGCTGTTCGGTCCATAACTGCCTACCTTAAGAAATCATAGTGTATGCTAATATTTGTCCAGATTTTGGTGATTGCTGAGCTCAATATAACGAAAATCTATAGTTTAATCATAGGACAGGCCTGTCTGATCCTTCCGGAGATTTTCTATGAAAAGATATCGTGGTGCTGTTCTTTTAGTTGCCGGGCTTTATGCTGCTGCTTGTGTTCAGGGGGGTAGTAAGAGAGAGTTGCGAGAGCTTTCTGAAACAAGACAGGAAGATAATACAGATTATTTTAAACTCGCTCGTGAAACAAAAGATGCTTTTCAGCTTTACTCCGAAGAAAGAGCCAATGAGAGCATTGATAACGAAACAACGACAAAGCTTGATCAGGTTGCCCGGAATTATGAATCTGCTTCAGATGAGCAGGTGGCAGAAAGTATGGAAGATACCTACAACGAATCAAAATCTTCCATTACAGCAAAACAAGGAGCAGGAGTTGCGCTTATAGTCGTTGGAGCAGGTATGGGAGCAACAGGCACTGGAATGACCGTGCTACAGTATAGAACAGCTCAGAGTGCGATAGAGGCTAATAAAAAGGAATCAGAAGAAGTAAATAAGAAAATTGGTGAGATAGAAAAAATTGCAGAAGAGAAGAAGGTCAAACTTAGGGGCACTTTTTATAACATTTTGAAAAAAATAGAAAAAGTAACGGTTATTGATAAGAAGTCGAGGACAAAGCAGGTTGTTTTTATATTAAAAAACGACATGGGTGAAGCTGGTGAAGCTGATGTTAAAAAGTTTTTTAAGGATTCATATGGTATAGATATCGCTTTAGACGGATCTCCGAAAAATCTTGTTTTTTTGAATGGTGATTCTCGCTTAGTTATTCGTGGTTTGTTGTATAATAAGAACCTAGCGTTGGCTGTAACAGTACAAGAAAATGATAATAAGATGGTCTCAAAAAAATTTGATTCAAAACCACATCTTGAAATCACAAATGACATGAATAGGGCTTTGAATGACATAAAGATTCCTGCAGAAATATCTCCAAGCAAGTTTCCAAAGCGTTTTGTCGCAATGGGTGTGGCAGGACTGGGGGCGGCAGTATTAGGCACATTAATGGTGGCGGAAGTCGGTCCTTTAAAACTTGCAGAAAGTCCGACTTGCCAGGAAAGTCCGGCAGTTTGTCGTTTGATAGAAAGACTTAACAAAATCGCCCCTTGATTATGGTCTTTGATACCATTCTGAGAATGGTGCTAACCTCTGTAAAAAATTCCAGTCAGAGAAATCATGTGCCTTCACCTGTTATAAAGCTGCCTGTCGGCCCTCATGGCACCTTTCCGGAACTCTCAGGGCTTGACAAGACTTCGAAAAAATCCTAAAGAAGGTAGTATGTTGCGGGCTGACGGTGCAGGTGTCGATGCCTGTGGATGTCTGGCTGCAAAAGGATTGCAGATAAGGCAGCGTCACAGACAGGCAAGCATGGAGGAAGCATCTCATTGAAGATTATGGTTCTTCTGAAACAAACCCCACCGACTGAGGCAAAATTAAAGCCTACAGCAGATGGGCGTTCTTTAGATACAGGTTCCGCAGGCTTCATCATAAACCCATATGATGAATTTGCGATTGAAGAAGCTCTCAGGATCAGGGAGCAGCTGGGAGCCGGAGAAGTGGTGATTGCCAGCTTTGGTCCTGCGGATGCACGGGAGAGAATTCTGAGAGCTCTGGCGATGGGGGCTGATCGTGGGTTGCTCATCAGCCATGATGGTCTTGAAGATGCAGATTCTCTGACAGTGGCTAAAATTCTTGCAGCAGCGATCCGCACTGAGGCTGCAGAGCTGGTTCTCTGCGGTAAGCAGGCCATTGATGATGACAATATGCACACGGGCGTGATGACGGCGGAGATTCTCGACTGGCCACATGTCAATGTGGTGACAAAAATGGAACTGGACGGGACGAAGGTCCGGGCAGAGAGAGAGACAGAAGGTGGCCGGACAGAGCTTTGTGAGGTTACTTTGCCGGCGGTGTTCGGAGCGCATAAGGCACTGAATACTCCCCGCTATGTGTCCGTTCCGGGAGTGATGAAGGCGCGGAAAAAACCACTGGAGCAGAAAAACCCGGCGGACTTTGGCCTTGATCCTGCGGCTCTGAAGTCTTCCATCAGGGTGCTCACAGAAGCGTTTGAGCTTCCGCCGGAAAAACCAGCAGGCAGAATTTTCCGGGATGAAGCCGTGGATGTCATGGTGGATCAGGTCGTCAGATTGTTACGGGAAGAAGCGAAAATTCTTTAAGCTGAGGAAGGACGAACACGGTGAAGGCACTCGTTTTTATTGAGCAGAGAGATGGGCGGCTGAAATCGTCCTCCTGTGAGGCGCTGTCTGTAGCTGCGGGCCTTTGTGGTGACTCTCCCGGGCAGGTGGCTGGCGTCCTGATCGGGCGTGATGTGGCTCCGCTGGTTTCCGCCTTGAAAGGCAAAGGGGTCGGGAAAGTCTATGTCGCATCTCATGATGACCTGGAACACTATAACAGCCTCAGCTATACCCGGGTAATGGAGAGGGCTGTCAGCGCCTTTCAGCCTGATGTGCTGCTGGGGATGGCGACTCCTATGGGGCGGGATCTTTTTCCACGCCTTGCGGCCCGTCTGGATGCCGGACTGCTGACGGATCTGACTGCAATCTGTGATGATCAGGATTTTTCCGGAGGGGTCAAGCCCATGTATGCCGGAAAAATCCTGGCCAGGGTCCGTTATCAGGGCAGTGGTCTGAAGATGGCAACCCTGCGGCCAAATGTCTTTCCGTTGCGGGAAGGAGCTGGTGATGCCGTTCCGGAAGTTCTGGATGTGTCGGGCCTGAAAGACGAGCGTTTGCAGACCATAGAAGTCAGACAGGGTCGTGGTGGTCAGATCGATCTGGCTGAGGCAACCCGGGTGATTTCCGGTGGCCGGGCGATGGGGAATGCTGAGAATTTTGCTGTTCTGCATGCCTGTGCGGAGGTTCTGCAGGCTGCGGTTGGCGCTTCCCGGGCTGCGGTGGATGCGGGCTATGCCAGCCATGATATGCAGGTGGGGCAGACCGGAAAAACAGTGAACCCCGGACTCTATATCGCCTGTGGTATCAGCGGGGCGATTCAGCATCTTGCCGGGATGAAGACTTCACGGGTGATTGTTGCCATCAATACAGATCCTGATGCCGCGATCTTTTCGGTGGCCGACTATGGTATTGTGGCCGATCTGTTTGAGGCGGTTCCGCTTCTGACAGAAAAGCTCCGTGCTCTTTCAGACAGCTGAGTTCAGCTGTCCGGCCAGACTTTTTCATGACAAAGATAGCAGGAGGGGGCCCCTGTGCTTTCGACCCCCTGAAGCTGGCTTCCATGGCATTCCTGACAGACGCTTTCTGCCTGCTGACTGTCCGGATGATGCTTCCACTGACCGTAAAGTTGCGTATGGGTTGAGGGGGCCGGGCTGAGGTCCGGACTGTGATCGGGCCATTTTTGCCCGTGGCACTGGTAACAGGATGGGGTAAAAGGTTCTCCTCCTGCCAGCCTGAGCCCATGACAGAGCTGGCAGTATCGTTCTGCCCGCTGGCTTCCGACACCGTGGGCGATTCCTCTCTGAAAGACTGTATGGCCGCGGATGATCCGCTCTCCGGACTCATCACGGGAGCCGCAGGCGCTGATAAAGACAAGGCTGAGAATCAGGCAGAGAACAGGCCGGAGGCATAGGGGGAAAGTTCGGCTTGTGCGTGATGTTTCTGTCGCTGCCTGGCTGCCTATATAATGTTTCATGAATGGCCTTTCCATCCGTTTTCCAGCTGCCAGCTTTAATGATACAGGAGGTCTTTTGATTTTTCCTGTCGCTTCCAGGTCTTTTCTTCCTGCTCTGATGAGCTTCTTCTGCCTGTGCTCACATGTGCAGGCAACTCCGTTGCTGGCTTTGCAGGAGTCGGATCAGTGCGGCGCCTGCCATAATCCCGGGAGAGCTCAGAGGCCGGTTCTGGAAAGGCGCTGTACGCTGGATTGTCAGGGCTGTCATGTTGATCCGAGTGGTGGAGGCCCCAGAAATCAGTGGGGGGCTTATTACGAATATGACAGCCTTTCGATGCAGAACTTTTTTCAGCCTCAGGATCCGCTGAAGGATGAATCGAGATTTGATCTTCATTATGACGGGCGCCTGATAGGGCGGCGCTCTGAGGGGCAGAGTCGTTCTTTTCCGATGAACTCAGAGTTTTCTGTCAGGCTGCGTCCTCTGGTGACACATCTGCATCTTATCTGGCAGGCTGGATTTCTCGGCAGACCAGAGAGCCGTAAAATTGATTATCATAACCGGGAGCTGAACCGCTTTTCCCAGAAGTTTAGTCTGATGCTGGATGCCCTTCCTCTTAACATGTATGTCAGAGCCTTCCGGGGGGTTCCGGTTTATGGGTTACGCAGGCCCAATCACAGCCTGTGGATACGGGAAAGAACCGGCCTGGGTCAGTTTGCCATGACAGATGCTCTTGCTGTCGGGGGGACTCCGACCGTCCCGTTTCTTCATTATTCTCTTATGAACGGAGATCCTTCAGCAGAGCCGGAAGACAGGCAGAAGGGTTATTCTTTTCACGGAGGCATGAGAGGCGTTTCCTACGGATGGCATGTGAACGGAAGTCTGTGGCGGACACGCTCCCGGAAAAACGAAGTGGATATGAAAGCTGTCGGGGCAGGGGCAAAACTTCCCTGGGTTCTGCTGATGGCAGAGAGAAACTGGAGGCTGGTGAAGCCGTTGCAGCTGAGCAGTGCCGAACGTCAGACGCTTCAGAGCCAGACTTCGGACCAGCATCCCTCCTCGGTCATCAGCGAATATACCCTTGCGCTCAGTGGTATCAGAGGTATGATGCCCGGCATTGTTTACGAGTCTCTTGCAGGAGATGGCGGGGTAGCCTTCAGAAAAAGTTTTTTTCTGGACCTGCACCCGGTTCCCTTTTTACAATTTGAATTCTGGCGGCGCTATGAGTCCGGTCAGCGCAGCCTGTATGACAGTCTGGCGGTTCTTCGTTTTTATACAAGTTTCTGATGTCATCGCCTTGTTTCATCGCAGTTAACAGGACGAACGTTATATGCTGATTCAGTCTTTGCTGGATACCGATCTCTACAAATTCTCGATGTTACAGCTGGTGTGGCGGCGTTTTCCGGATACCAGAGTGCGCTATCGTTTTTACTGCCGGAGTAATGATACGGACTTCAGCGGGATTGAATTGCGCCTGAAAGAGGAAATTGCAGGGCTTTCCGGCCTTTCCCTGTCAGAGGCGGAACTGGATTATCTGCGCAGCCTGGGATTTTTCAGAGAGGATTTTCTTGGCTGGCTCAGGCTCTTTCGCCCGGAGCCTGCTCGGATTCACTACCAGTTCCGGAATGGACAGCTGGAGCTGGAGATTGCAGGTCTCTGGGCGGAGACGATTTTATTTGAAATTCCACTACTGGCTATGATCAGCGAGCTGTTTTTGGAAAGTCAGGGTCCGGAGATTTTCCGGATACTGGAAGATCGCCTGGAAACAAAAATGGCGGAGTTTGCGGCCATAGGGGCAGGAAAGTTTACGTTTACGGACTTCGGGACAAGAAGGCGGGCTTCACGTCACTGGCAACGAGAGGTTCTGTTTCGCTTTATGGAGCGTTTTCCGGGCTCTGTTGCCGGAAGCAGCAACCTTTTACTGGCAAAGGAGTCCGGTCTGGCGCCTGTTGGCACGATGGCGCATGAATACCTCCAGGCCTGTCAGGTTCTGTCGGGCTCTGTCGTCAGGAGCCAGGAGTTTGCCCTGAAACTCTGGGCGGAAGAATATGAAGCGCCTATGAGGATTGCCCTGACAGATGTGATTGGTCTGGGCAGTTTTCTGAGTGAATTTTCTCCGGATCTGGCGCGCAGTTACTCCGGAGTCCGGCATGATTCCGGAGATCCCTTTAGTTTTGGTGAGGCGATGATCCGCTTCTATCAGAAGCTTGGTATTGACCCTCTGGAGAAAAGCCTGATCTTCAGTGACAGCCTTAATTTTCAGCTGGCCAGAGAGATCAGTGACAGATTCCGGGGGAGAATCGATGTTAAATTTGGCATTGGTACTTTTCTGACAAATGACCGTGCAGCCGGATGTGCAAACATTGTCATTAAGATGACCCACTGTAACGGGATGCCTGTTGCCAAGATCAGTGACAACCCGGACAAAAGTATCTGTGAGGATGCGGAATATTATAAAAAAGTACTCGAATACAGAAACCGCTTTTGCACGTCTTTTCTGCACAGTCCGGTCTGAGGGCCTGCCGCATTCAGACTCGCTAATAAGTCTGATCTGTGATAAAATGCGTTCCTTTTCCGGAACGTAACGCCGGATATATCATACAAAACTCAATGATCTGAATACCATAGCCTGAAAAAAAGAAACAGGCTCGGGGAGAATCTATGACTCAGCAAGCTATCCGGAAAACAGCATCGCAAAGTGCCGTTTCGGGCAAAAATCTGTTTAAACCCCATCCATGGCATGGACTTTCCCTTTATACCGACTCTGAAGAAGAAGTACAGGCCTTTATCGAAATTGTGCCTGCGGATGCGGTAAAATATGAAATTGATAAAAATTCCGGATACCTGAAGTTAGATCGCCCTCAGAAGTATTCGAATAAGCTGCCATGTTTATATGGTTTTCTTCCTCAGACCTTCAGTGGTGATGTGATTGCAGAGTATACCAGGCAGCTCCTGCAACGGACCGACCTTGTGGGAGATCGTGATCCGGTGGATATCTGTGTTCTGACAGAAACAGCCATCACTCATGGAAATATCATCCTGAACGCTGTCCCTGTTGGCGGCTTCCGGATGATTGATCATGGAGAGGTCGATGACAAGATTATTGCGGTTCTCAGAGATGATCCTGTCTACGGACATATGAAGGATATCTCCGAATGTCCGGAAAAGGTGATTGACCGGATACGTCACTACTTCTCGACATATAAAGAGATTCCTGCGGATGCAAATGGCCCTGGAAAGTGCCAGATCGTCGGGACTTATGGAAGAGATGAGGCCTTTCGGGTGATTGATCTTTGTCATCAGGATTACATCAGAACTTACCGCTGACAGAAGTTTCAGCCTGCTACGTTGCCAGGCTTTTTTTCCGGTTTCAGAGAAGCGGAATAGAATCTCTGAGGCTCAGATCCTGCCAGCGGACAATCTTCGCAAGGATTTTATCTCCGGGAACCAGTCCCAGAGCTCTGGCCAGACAGAGAAAAACAAGAAGGCCCCGTAGTTCTCTGGGGCCGATTTCGTAATAGATGCATTTCCAGTATTCTGCCAGAGGAATCCGGCAGCCTGCATCGTCGACCGGGCAGATCTCTGGCATATAAACCGCAGGTTCGACCTGCATTCTGTTTTCAGCGACCTGTCCGACATTCAGGATTTTTCGTCGCCATCCATTCAGACAACCTCCACGGCTTTGCCAGACAGCATAAACAAAAGGCAGGCCGGTCATTTCCTTCCAGAGGCTTCCAAGGTCCAGGATTTTATAGAATTTTGTTTTCCGGCACAGGGCCTGATCGCCGATAAGGAGTTCCGCGGGTGCTCTGGTATAAACATTTTCAGAGACATTTCGCTCCACCATGAGCTGGTAATTGTGTTCACCAAACCAGAGCTTATACAGAATTTTTGCCAGGATAGCGCTGCTGGCAGACTCCGGTGTGATTCTGAGACCGGGAATCAGTGAAAGAGGGAGTCTGGGGAGTTTTTTGGCTTCCTGGGTGATGTGACGGGCAATGCTTCGGGCATCTTCCCGGAACAGGGCCCGGGCATGCTGCGCGATGTCTCTTAGCATCTGACGACGCTCGATCAGTTTTTCAAGGAGTTCCTCGTGCTCCCGGTAAAAGCCGAGATAGACGCTCATGACTGGTCCGTCAGAGACAACCCCCATGGGCAGCGCCATTTCAAGCTCCGGGCTGCTGGCCAGACAAATACTGGAGGCAGGAGCAAGGTTGATCTGGCCACTGATCAGGCGGCTGTTGACCATAGCTGGAGTCCCCTCTTCCAGGGTGACTCCGTCGACGGTGAGTCTGAGGAGTTCTCTGCGAAATGGGTGCAGGTTCCAGTAGCGGATCCATCCGATATTGAGACGGGGGGACTGGTTTGCCGGGATCAGCGGAAAGCTTACATCAGATGTCAACGGAAGCCCTCTTCAGCTATGGTTTTTAGTGACCGCTCTGCTGCTGCCAGCGTGCTGTCCAGATCGCTCTGGCTGTGGGCTGCCGATACAAAGCCAGCCTCATAGGCAGAAGGAGCAAGAGAGATCCCCTCTTTGAGCATCAGATTAAAATAACGGCCATAGAGATCTGTCCGGCTGCTCTGTGCATCCCGGAAATGACGAACCGGAGTTTCAGAAAAATATACTCCAAACATACCACCAGCATAGTCTGTTTGCACAGGTATTTTATGTGATGCGGCTATGTTCCGGATGCCTTCCATCAGACAGGCGGATTTTTCTTCCAGCTGGCTGTAGAAAAGAGGGTTTTTTTGGATGATTTCGAGTGTCTTCAGTCCGCAGGCTGTCGCCAGAGGGTTTCCCGATAAGGTGCCGGCCTGATATACGGGTCCTGATGGAGAGAGCTGCTCCATAATCTCGCGTCTGCCACCAAAAGCAGCAAGGGGAAGTCCTCCTCCGATAATTTTACCGAATGTGCAGAGGTCAGGTTTCAGATCCATAAGCTGATGCACTCCTCCGAAGGTCATACGGAAACCCGTCATGACCTCGTCGATGATCATCAGAGCGCCTTCTTTATCGCAGAGGGATCGAACTTCCTGAAAAAAGCCAGGATCAGGACGGATGAATCCTGCATTTCCGGCGATAGGTTCTGCGATGACCGCAGCAATCTCTCCCTGGCACTGTCTGAAAATATGTTCTAAAGCTTTAAGATCATTGAAAGGTAAGGGGATGGTGCAACGAACAATCTCTTCAGGAACTCCGGCACTGGAGGGATTTCCGAAAGTTGCGGCGCCAGATCCGGCGCTGACCAGGAGCATATCAGCATGGCCATGATAGTGGCCTTCAAATTTTATGATTTTGTTTTTTCCGGTGAAGCCACGGGCCAGTCTGACTGCGGACATACAGGCTTCCGTGCCAGAGGAAACCAGCCGAACCATATCCATGGCCGGAACTGCATCGCAAAGGACCCTGGCCAGGCGGGTTTCTGCTTCTGTCGGCGCCCCAAAGCTGAAGCCTTTACTGGCAGTTTCACAGATGGTGGTGACGACATCCGGGTGTGCATGTCCCAGTACAGCGGTCCCCCAGCTGCCGACATAATCGATATAGCGCCTGCCATCGACATCCTGGATGACAGAACCCTGCCCTTCAGCAACGAAAAAAGGTTCTCCTCCGACGGCACTGAAGGCTCTTACCGGTGAGTTCACTCCACCGGGAATATGCTTCTTTGCTTCTGAAAACAGCTTCCTGGAGACAGGTATCTTCATAGCATGCTCTTTCTGACAGATTATCTACATCCAAAGTGGGAGGAAAGATACTCTTCCGTTTTTTCTTTGGCAAAGAAATTCTGGAGGGATTCAGAGACCCGAAATCAGCTGAGTCAGAATGAGATCTGTAGGGAGCTTTTCAAAACCCTTCAGTTGCATGTCTGCCAGCTGGCATTCCTGTAGTTTTCTCAGGAGTTGTGAGACAGAAATCCTGTGCAGATAGCTGCGATATTCCTTCAGCACCGGCTCCGGAAGCCTGCTGAACTCATAAAAAAAACGGCTGTTCCCGGGGAGGGCGATCGCCAGAGCGGCGCGGATGTGACGGCTCAGAACACTTAAAATGGCAATTCCGCTTTCTCCTTTGTCCAGAAGGCTGAGGATGAGGCTGAGAGCTTTGGCTCTGTCTCCTTTGCACAGGTATTGGCTGAGGGCAAAGGCATGTTCTTCCCGAAGGACTCCCAGCAAAGAAGCAAGCTGGGAGGGTGACGGGGGGGCTGTCTGATCTGCAAAAACAGGAGCTAATTTACGGATTTCATTGTCCAGCTGAAACAGGTCCGATCCGATGCTGTTCAGTAGCAGATGCTGGCTTTCATGGGAAAGTTTTAGTCCATGGTCCATGGCGAGCTGTCGGGTCAGCCCGCTTAGCTCTGAGGGATAAGGTGTAAAACAGGGGATCATCAGGGCTTCAAGACGCTGTGCTTCTTTTATGATATCAGCGCCGGGCTCCTGGCCATTAAAAAATAGGGACATAAGGTTGGTCAGATGTCCGGACGTAGGGATCATTTTCAGAGAGTTTTTCAGAGCTTTGACTCGCTCCATATGCAGGAGAAGGTAGCAGGAACGATCCGAAAAAAGGTCCCGCTCCTGCCAGAAACGGGTCAAAGGCTGGGTCTGGTCCAGTTCTTTTGGTTCCAGTAAACACAGGCTCCGTCCTTCCCAGAGCTCCTGCCACAGCTTTCTGATCCGGCGTCTTGCATAGCTGAGAAGGAAATCATCATTTCCCCAGAAAAGGACCAGTCCTTTTGCTTTCTCTGGTTTTTGCTTCCATGACTCTGACAGAGAGTTCCATGCGGAGTCAAACTGTCTGAAGCTGTATTTTGACTTTGTTTTTTTCCTGGGCTTTGCCATGTTGTCGAACTCACTGGGCCAGTTGCAGGTGGATGGGGTGCCCCAGCTGCTCTTCCAGGAGGGTTTTTTCTCTGGCGAGTTTTACCAGCTCGACATGTCCGGCACCGGGCTCAGCTGCTTGTACCACAAAAATGAATGAGTTCCCTTCCTGACGTATCTGGATGGATATAATTTGTTTCTGGCGACTCCGGTTTGCCGCGACGGCAATCCGGAGAAATGCAGCGAGGTAATTGACTTTATTCCGTTCTTCCCGGGAGAGGTCCAGACAGTCCTCACTCTTTTTTCCGGCTTTGCCTTTTCTGTGATAGCGGGCAATCAGTCCGATCATGCGTCGCTCCCGGTCTGAAAAGCCCATGAGCCGGCTGTTGGTAATCAGATAGCAGGAATGGCGGTGATAACGGGAAAAGTTAAGAAATTTTCCGCATTCATGGAGCCATGCTGCTGCTTTCAGCATGCTCCGGTCCGAAACCTGAACTCTGCCATCGCTGCGATCGGGCTGAGTTCTGCTGTGTATCTGGTCATAAAGGCTCAGAGCCATCGCTGTGATTTGTTCTGCATAGCTTTCATCGATACAGAATTGTCGCCCAAGGAGGCGGATCTGATTCCAGCGGACATTACGGGACTCCGTAGGTGAGAGGGCATGAATCCGGCTTAATGTATCATGTACCAGACCTTCTCTGAGTCCCCATGCGGAAACCGTCCACTGAGAGACTCCCAGAACACTTGTCAGACGTCTGAGGATCAGAGCCCCTGCCAGGATGATATCTGCTCTGTCTGAATCGATCCCCCAGCGTTTTCTGATGGCTTCCGGATCAAGGGTTTCGGTGAGCTCTTCGGTTAATCTGTGAATATCGCCAGCGTTCATGATGTAGCCATTCAGGTTTTCAGGGGTTCCCCGGCGGCTGTCAAAGGCGTGCATCATGGCAAGGGTTTTTGCCGTTCCTGAGCAGATTATAGCAGATTCAAAATGCAGTTTTCTGGCTGCTACTCCCAGAGGGCTTAGCTTCAGATCGATTTCCTCTTTCATTTTCAGGGGGAGGTCAGGTTGGTAACCACGGGCCGTCAGGAACTTTCGGTTAAGCGTAACAGCTCCCAGCTCAAATGACGTGACATAGAAAATTTCATCTTTCCTGCAAACGATCAGCTCTGTTGACCCTCCTCCGATATCAGCGCCCAGAAAGGCTGTATCCTGTAGAGGGAATCCCCACTGCATACCAAGAGACACCAGGCGTGCTTCTTCATCACCATCAATCAGGGATATATGTAAGCCTGTCCGGAGAAACACCTGCCGGATCAGGGTCTGGTAGTTTTTTGCAACTCTGGTGGCGTGGGTGGCTACGACCCGGTAAATGGGCTGGTATGCCGAGGCAATGTCTTTCATACGAGCCAGGACATCGGTGATCTTTGAGATTCCTGTCTGGCTTAGCTCTCCCGAAGCTTCAAGAGCTTCTCCGAGTCTGACCACTTCTTTATCCGAATCCAGGCGGACCATGTGTCCGTACTGGTCTGTCTGGGCAATAAGCAGATGTACGGAGTTTGTGCCGATGTCAATGACGGCAATAACCGGGTTTGTGGCAGGGTGTGTTGTTTCCATACTGTGTGTCCCTATGATATCCGGTCTTTTTGTCACAGGGTGATCCCATTCATCAGGTTTCCTTTATGACTATCGTCTCAAAAGATGTTGCTTTTGAGGAGGGTGTGCCTGTTTCTGTCACGAGTCGTGCTGCGTCACCTCAGTGAGGCTATCTTCTCGTATCATCTGAGAAAAGGCCAGCCCTGTCATGGATCTTTTTCTGGATAATCTCAGTAAATATTTTTTAATATCAGAGATTAAGGCTTTCTTTTTTCCTGTCAGCCTCAAAGGCGTCGTTGTTTTTGCCGATGAATCCTGGCGTATGGTCTTAAGAGATCATGAGGGGTGCACTGTGAAGGACAAAACGCTTTTGTCGCAGGTAGCTTATCCGGAAATTGCAGTCCCGGTGCGGGAATTTTGTGTCGGGATTTCCAAAGCATTTTCAAGTATTATCGGTGTTGATCTGCATTTACAGAATCGGGACACGCTTCTTGATGAAGTTGAAAAATTTAGCACACAGCATACCACAATTGCGACAGTCCCGTTTTCTGGTGGGGTGACGGGAGAATTTTTTATATGTGTCTGTAAAAGTGACTGGGCTCCTCTTCTTGCTGAAATCAGTGGACTTTCCCCGGACAGCGCGGAGATGGCAGAACTTCTCAACTCAACCTTTCAGGAAATTATTAATACAGCTGCCGGAGAAGCGATTGGAGCGATCAAGGCTAATTTTGGTGTTGTGACCATGTTAAGTCCCAGGCTGATCGAGGGGACGCTTGATTATCCGGCGACGAGGCTTTATAATTTTTCTTTTTTATCGGATAAAAATCATTCCATTGTGGAAGCACGCCTGTCTCTTGATCTGATGGAGCAGGAAATCAATGTTGAGCATGAAAGGCTCAAAAAAGATTCCCGCCTGGATGTCACAGGTCTGTTCAATAAAAAGCACTTCATAGAAACTCTGGCAGAAGTTGAAAAAAGATTTGAGCGATCCGGTTATTTTTCTGTTATTTTTGCAGATATTAACCGTCTGAAATATATTAATGATACTTATGGCCATGATGCAGGGGATGCTTATATTCAGGCTGCATGCAATATTCTGAGGCAGTCCTGTAGGTATTCTGACTTTTGTTTCCGGATAGGTGGTGATGAGCTGGTAATTATCCTGCCAAAGTGCATGAAGGAAGATATCATCCATGTTCTTCGTCGTATTGAATCATTGACAAGTATTGCACATATTGAGGTTCAGGATTCGGCCGGACGGCCTGTACAGGTCGGGGTCAATATGAGCATTGGTTATGCTTCGAACAGTGAGCCCGGGATTGGTGTCAGCGATGTTCTGAAAACAGCAGACTCCCGGATGGAAGAGAATAAAAGAGAGTGGTATAAAACTCAGAATATTTCCCGGCGCAATTAATCTGTTCTTTTAAAGATATCTGAGAGGTGATCCGGGTTGTTTTTTCCGGACCTCTGCCGTGGATTCTCGCCGTAAAGACACATCTTAGTCTGATTTAAGTAATCCTCATCATCTCCAGAGCAAAATGGACCTCAGCTGCAAAAATGTTAAGGTGAGATCTGTTTTGAATTGCAGCATCCAGGAAACGAATGGCTTAGATTCGGATGCCTGCATGCCTCCTTATGTATCAGGGGAAAGTTCACCAGAACAGACAGATGATTAAGGTATTCAAAGAGGCAGAGTTCTGTGACTTAAATAAGAAAGACAGTGTAGCAGAGCACGGAATTATCCGGCAGCTTTGTCAGCTGAGCAACAGAGTCTGAGACGGAGTGTGATAAATGGTTTCTGATGCGTTGATCCGGGAGCTGAAGCAGAGGATTGTCTTCCTTGATGGTGCAATGGGCACAATGATTCAGAAGCAGAAGCTGTCCGAAAGTGACTACAGAGGGAAGCGCTTTGCGGTTCATAAGACAGACCTTCTGGGAAATAATGACCTTTTGTCTCTGACAGCTCCCGACCTTATTATGGATATCCATTATCAATATCTGATAGCCGGATCAGATATTATTTCCACGAATACATTCAACAGCACCCGTCTGGGGCAGGCCGAATATCAGACAGGGCATCTGGTGCGTGAGATGAATCTGGCCTCAGTAAAGCTGGCAAAACAGGCAATAGAAAAAGCCAGACGGCATCATCCTGAGCGGCAGTTCTTTATTGCGGGCTCCGTCGGACCGACTAATCGCACGGCTTCGATATCGCCGGACGTTAACCGGCCAGAGTTTCGTGCTGTGGATTACGAGGAACTTTACCAGAATTACTATGAGCAGATCGAAGCCCTGGCAGAGGGTGGCGTTGATCTGATTCTCCCCGAAACAGTGTTTGATACCCTTAATCTCAAAGCATGTCTGATGGCGCATCATCGTTTTTCGGAACAGCATAAATGCAATCTTCCTTTGATGATTTCCGGAACCGTCACCGATCGTTCCGGACGGACACTTTCTGGTCAGACCTTAGAGGCTTTCTGGAATTCTGTCCGGCATGCTGCCCCTTTGAGTATCGGACTGAACTGTGCGTTTGGAGCAGAGCAGATGCTGCCATTTGTCCGTGAGCTGTCCGCTGTTGCAGACTGTTTTCTGAGCTGCTATCCAAACGCAGGATTGCCTAATCCGCTTGCAGAATCGGGCTATGATGAGGGCCCGGAGGATACCGCAGGTCATCTGCTGCATTTTGCACAGGAAGGTCTTCTCAATCTGGTAGGTGGCTGCTGTGGAACCACTCCGGATCATATCCGGGCCATGGTGCGTATGCTGTCAGACTGCCGTCCAAGAGTTCCGGCGAAGAGGGATCATCAGCTGCGTCTTAGTGGTCTTGAGGTTCTGAATCTTCCCGAAGAAGGGGCCCCCTTTTTGCTGGTTGGCGAGCGGACGAATGTGACAGGCTCTCCTAAATTCCGCAAACTCATCACACAGGATCTTTTTGATGATGCCCTGTCGATTGCCAGACAGCAGGTCGAAAACGGGGCTAATATTATTGATGTTAACTTTGATGAGGGGATGTTAGACGGGCCTGCCTGCATGACTCGTTTTCTGAATCTTATTGCATCTGAGCCGGATATTGCACGGGTTCCTGTCATGATTGACAGTTCCCGCTGGGATGTTATTGAGGCAGGGCTCAGGTGTGTCCAGGGGAAGTCTGTTGTCAATTCTATCAGTCTGAAGGAAGGAGAAGCTGAGTTTCTGGCTAAGGCCAGGATGATCCGAGCCTATGGTGCTGCCGCGATTGTGATGGCTTTTGATGAAGAAGGACAGGCAGCCAGCCGGGATGATAAGGTAAGGATCTGTCAGCGAGCCTATCAGTTATTACGCAGTATAGATTTTCCGGCAGAAGATATTATTTTCGATCCGAATGTGCTGACCGTTGCGACGGGTATGTCCGAGCATGACCGCTATGCACTTGATTTTATCGAAGCCATCAGTGCCATTAAAAAAAGCTGTCCTCTGGCCCGGGTGAGCGGAGGGATCAGTAATGTTTCTTTTTCTTTCAGAGGGCAGAACCGGGTCCGTGAAGCGATGCATTCTGCATTTTTATTTCACAGCATTCATGCTGGTCTGGATATGGGGATCGTCAATGCAGGAATGCTTGAGGTGTATGAAAATATTGATCCTGAGTTGCTCAAAAGGGTAGAGGATGTCCTCTTAAATCGTCATGAAGATGCGACAGCGGAGCTGACCGAATTTGCCAGGAGTCTGCTGCCGTCTACCGGGAAATCGCAGGGACCAGATATGACCTGGAGAGAACAGGATGTCGGTGCCCGGATCAGTCACGCTGTGATTTATGGAGAAACGCGTTTTATTGAGGCAGATACAGAAGAAGCTCTGCGACGTTCAGGAGAGGCTTTACAGGTGATCGAAGGCCCGCTGATGGATGGTATGAAGGTCGTCGGAGATCTCTTTGGTGAAGGTAAGATGTTTCTGCCACAGGTGGTCAAAAGCGCAAGGGTTATGAAAAAATCAGTCGAATTTTTAACCCCGTTTATGAAGAAGGCGGACAATAAACAGGAGCAGAATTACAGAGGTGTGTTTCTGATCGCAACAGTAAAAGGTGATGTGCATGATATCGGTAAAAATATCGTGTCCGTTGTGCTGTCCTGCAATAATTACAGAGTCGTTGACCTTGGAGTTATGGTCCGATGTGAAGATATTCTGAGCGCAGCACAAAGAGAAAAGGCAGATTTTATTGGCCTCAGTGGTCTGATCACCCCATCGCTGGATGAAATGGTCAAAAATGCCCGTGAAATGCAGGCACAGGATTTTAAAGTCCCGTTACTGGTCGGAGGAGCAACCACCAGTAAAGTCCATACTGCGGTCAAAATCGCACCAGAGTATGAACAGGTCGTCTGTCATGTCAGTGATGCTTCTCTCGTTGTTGGGGTCTGTAACCAGCTGATGAATCCTCTGTCCAGACCTGATTTTATTAAGACTTTAGAACAGGATCATGAAGAACTTCGAGAACGTTATCAGAATCATCGCAACAAACGAAAGCTTCTTTCGCTTGAGGAAGCCCGGAACAGGAAATTTTTATCTGTAAGTGATGATATTCCTGAGCAGCCTTCTTTTACAGGGGTTCGCCATTACAGGGATATTCCGGTGGCTGACCTGGTCCCTTATATTGACTGGTCACCTTTTTTCTGGACATGGGAAATGAGAGGGCATTATCCGGGGATTCTGAGTTCAGAAAAATGGGGAGAACAGGCCAGAAAACTCTTTCATGATGCCAACAGGATGTTAAAAGACATCATGTTTCATCAGCGCTGGCATCCTGCTGCGGCCATCGGTATATGGCCTGCGATGTCGGATGGGGATGATGTCAGACTCTTCCGGGATTCTGCATGTAAAGATTCCCTGGAGACACTATGTTTTCTGCGGCAGCAGATGATAAAGAAAGACGGAGAGCCGTCCTGTTGTCTGGCAGATTTTGTCAGACCTTTATCTCACCCCCATTGTGATTATATGGGAGCCTTTGCCGTTAGTGTTGGTGGAGACGTTGAGGAACTGGCGGACTGGCATGCTCGTCGTCATGATGATTATCAGTCTATTCTCGTCCGGGCTGTGGGAGATCGCCTGGCAGAGGCTCTGGCAGAATTCATGCATAAAAAGGTGCGCGAGTTATGGGGCTACGGATTGGGAGAAAGCCTGTCTCCGGAAGAGCTGCTGAAGGAATCTTATCGTGGAATCCGTCCGGCTCCTGGCTATCCCGCCTGTCCGGATCATACGGAGAAAGATAAACTCTGGACTCTTCTTTCTGTTGATGAATGCCCGGGAATTTCTCTTACAGAAAATTATGCGATGACACCAGGCAGTTCTGTTGTTGGCTATTATTTTGCTCATCCGGATAGTCGTTATTTTCGGGTCGGACAGATCGGAGATGACCAGCTTGAGGATTATGCAAGAAGAAAGCAGATGAGTCTTTCTGATGTCAGAAAATGGCTGGGAGCCGGATTCTGATTGTGATGATCCTGTATCGCTGTTTTCAGCATCTTTGATCCTTATAAGATATCCGGCTCATAGATCTGTTATATAAGGCTATCCTGTCTTTGCAATGATCCCGGCAGTGATGAAATCCTTGTAGACTCTGTGGGCTGGTTCATAGGAGCAGTGACATATTTTAGCGACCTGGTAGGGGTTTTTTGCGCCAGATTCTATTGCCGTTGCAATATCAGCTCTCCAGTTAGGTCCATAAATCAACTTATTTTTATAGTGTTTGTTGATCTTTGCCAGTTGTTCTGGTGCCAGAACATATTTATCAGTTATCGACTCAGATCCTTTTGGAATCAGGTAACCAGATCCCTTCGACCACTCTTCTTCACCTTTTAATTTTGCTCTGGCTTTATTCGTGTCAGGATTCCCATTTGTAAGAAGCGTATCTGGCCTTGAGACTATTTTTTTCCATCGATATTGTTTGCAACATATCCCGAATAATGCAATAAGGCCAAGCCATGGTGGAGCTTTATTTCCGGATATTTTACTGAGTCTTTCAATATTTATTTTGTCACCATGGATTTTTACCCATGACAGAATGAGCCCAAGGAGTCTTTTATCATCTGAAATATTTTTAATCGCTAAAATTAGTGTTAATTCAATATCCGAAAAAACATATAATGTGTTTTCGGAATTCACATTGATGCCGATAGATGCAAGTCTCTGATATAAATTAATATTTGTGTTCATTCATTTAATTCTGATTGTTTATTAGTTTATTTATGATTTCCTGCATGAGTGTCTCAACAAAACAGGGCCAGTCAGGGTTTGCATCTAAAGGTTTTAACCACTCGGTTATTTCTTCCAGGTCTTTTTTATCAGGATTCATTGCCAGAATATCATTCAGATCACGCTCTCTGTCACAGTATGCCCAACATTTAGTCATCAGAAGTTCTTTTTTACCAAGAGTTTTCAAGTGTAGATGTTTCCCCTTAAAAATCTCTTGGGTTCTTTTTTGCCAGTTTTTAGGGAGATATCTCACGATATCAGCAGGACCAGTATTCAACCAATCTGCTGGCAGATTATTTTGTAGGGCAAACTCCCTGGCGCATTCTGCGATTTGATGAGGAAGGCTATCCGGAACCATTACATCCACGTCTCGGGTCACTCTTGATGTTATTGATAATAAATTCAGAGCTGCACCGCCGACAATGATGCCCTCAAAATCCTGATGCTGCCTCCCCAGGAAATCATCAAAGGCCTGAATTATAGCAGTGATATTCAATTTCGTCTCCTATGTTACTCCAATTTTATGCCAATACTATTGTAACAAACAATAGTATTGGAAGAGGCAATAATTAAAATTTAATAATATTAAGTGATTGTATTTTTACTATTGGAAATAGGTTCTGGGTAGTGATTCCTTGCTGGTTTCTGAAGTTCCTGGTTTCAAAAGCCTTTGAATATCAAAATCTTAGGAGAGTTGGCTGAGAATTAACCGTTGTTCAACAACCTTATGTCAGCCATCTTGTCAGATATATGGTCTTTTTTTATGCGCAGAAAAGCTTCGTGTATGCGTTTAATATTAAAGTATAGATGTTGGCGGAGAGTTGCCGGATTCCGGAGGTGATTTTCTGCCTGCCAGGTTAAGTGGTCCTGCGCCTTTTAATAAGTGTATTCTGAGGAGCCGATCAGGAATACCTTGCCTGATCTACTCCTCTCAGTAGTGAATGGCAACCCAGGCGGCAACAGATCCGTCTTCATCATAGAGGCTCAGCCGGGCTTTTTGTCCCGATCTGATGTGTTCATCCTGAAATTTCAGAGAAATTAAAGACGGGCTGTCCATCTGAGCCGGGGCCGACTCAGATGGTGAGATTGCCCACGGGGTTTCCAACGGAAGGCTCCAGTCAAGGAAGACTGTCTGTCCTTTATGCTCTTGCCAGTGAACGATATTTGGGTAGGCCATCAGGCGCAGCTGATCGTGGGCTCTGCTCAGCATGATTTCATCAGGAGGACTATCAGGCTCCCGGAGGTCGACCCATCCGCGATAGAGGGTGTCACGCTCTCCCGGATCGATCATAGCCAGAGACATATGCAGCATCGGATGGAGCAGACGATCGGTCAGGCTCTGGTGGAGACTTATATTAATTTTCTTGCTGGAAAAGGGAAGTTGCAGATCTCCGTAGTAACCCGGTCTTTCTTCTGTATTGTTTCGTTCCATTCTGCTTTGTCCGCGGATTTCTTCGACCTCCAGCCTCCAGTAAGATCCTGTCAGAGACCTTGTGTTCTCGGCGACCAGATGCAGCCTCCCGCTCTCTTCATCAACATCTGCGGATCTGATCTTCAGTGACGGAAGGCTCCAGTGCCCGCTTAGTTTTACCGGAGCCACGATAGCAGGCCTCGCGTAATTTCTGGAAATCAGTAGTTCGTAGTCTTCTGCGGGTAGTGGTCTGCTGTGAAAATGGACTGGAGTCAGAGCGCCGCTGAGAGGAAGGCGTTTCTGGAAAACCACATGCCCGTGTTTTGCCCGTACAGCAAAGTTGATCCGGGCTCCATGGAAACCCTCTGGGGCTTCAATCATACCCTGAAACTGAATCCGGGAGGCTTCATCCAGTCGGATGTTTTCCCGCCAGACAGAAAAACCCTCCATTGTCCGGGAGAGGCTGGCCAGTAATGGCTTTTGTTTATTCTGAGGAAGTTGCAGGACAACAGGAATTCTCAGTAAAACGCTTCCGTCATCTGGGCGGATAATCCGGATGACATCTGTCAGAAGATCTGTTCGTTTTTCTGCCAGATCAGGGCGAAAGCGTATGTGAAAGTGTGCTCCGGATGCCTGAAGGCTGATGAGTCTGGGGGTTTCCATGAAGTGATCATCATGTTCCACCATTAAAGTCTGATAAAACTCATAGGGGTCGATCAGATCCTGGCTCTCCTGGTCGAGAACAATCCGGACATCAGCACTGTCAGGGAAATCAAAAAGATGAATTCCCTCTCTCTCACTTCCGGCTGTTTCAGCAGATGGTGTGATGACAGCCCTCAGTCCAGGAATGAATGAGCTTTTTCCGGACGGATCTTGTCTGGCTGTTTTTTGTTCTCTGATGAGTTTCTGGTACAAAGGATAAGCCTGATCGACCTGAATCAGGCCGGCTCCCTGCCTGACGGCCATGACAGAGGGGACAGGATTTGCACTGTTCTGTACAGCCATTTTCAGGAGGCGTGTATCCGGTTTTTCTCCCTCCGGAAGTGCAGAGATCATGGCAACCAGCGCACCGGTCAGAGCTGGTGTTGCAGAACTTGTCCCGCTGAATCCATAATACGGATCTTTCTGAGCACTTCGTTCTCCTCTGACCATGGAGATGATAGGGCTGACGACATCGGGTATCAGTCGTCCTCCACGTGTCGGACCAAAGCTGGAGTAGTCAACGATGCTGTCGTCTGTTGTTCCGTTCCATCCGTAAACGTGAACGGCCTGATCTTTTGACAGATAAGCTCCGACTCCAAAACCATGATGGGGGATGTAGTCGTCAGCGGCTCCCGATGCGATTCCGGGGCCGTCATTTCCGGCAGCGATGGCAATGATGATGCCGTTTGCAGCAATTTCACGGTCAAGAAATTCCGAAAACCACTGTGCAGATTTCAGATCAGATGTGGAAAATCCCCAGCTCAGACTGATGGCATCAGCACCCTGTTCTCTGGCATGGATGAACATCCGGATCAGTTCCGCCATGGTATAGACATCCTGACCGGTTGCATCCAGCGTATAGGACAGGAAGTTTGCAGCGGGTGCCATACCCATCAGCGTTCCGTCGCCGTATTCATTCCCTCCGATGATGAGAGCGCAGGATGTTCCGTGTCCATGAGGCACTGCATGAAACTGAAGATTTTCATGGTCTGTGATGGTGACAGCAAGGCTGTGAGTTCCGGATAGTGCTCCTCTTAAAGACATATTGATATATTTGTAGCTTGAATTGTAGTCTGTAAGCTCTTGGTTCTCTCTTGAGTTAATGATCTTGTTTCCATCTGTATCAATCCAGACAGCCGGAACGTTGTCAGCATTGATGCCTGTGATAAACCAGAACTGATCATCGGATTGCTCGTTTCCATTGAGGTCGATTGCTTCTCCCGCGTAGTAGTTTTTGGCAAGATCTTGTTCTGTGATAACGCCGTAGCCATCGATGCGGATGGGGCGGATTTTATCAGAAAAAGAAGGAAGGCCCGGGATCGCTGCCAGATCTTCGGGAATGGGCTTTACTTTCACTTTTCCAAAGCCTGAAAAATCATAAAATCCTTTGAGTCTGCTTTTCCCGTCTGCAATCTCACTGAGCCCAGGGACGCCAAAATCGATGCCGGTATCAAAAACTGCAACGAGCTTTCCCCGGCCATCAGCATGGGGATACGTTTGTTGCAGTTTGCTGACTCCTGTGATGGATCTGACTGTCAGAAGTTCTGAGGCTTCATTGTTTTTTTCTGCGATATGCTCGGGCTCTGCTGTTACGGATGGCCCTGGATGAATGCGAAATGTACTGTTAGAGGCAATCCTGGCAGATGGGACTGGCTGCATATTTCCTACTGCCGCTGCTGAGCCACGTAAGCGGATCAGGCGTCCATCCTGATCGAGAGTTTCTCTTTGTACTCCATTAACTGTCAGTGCAGCATCCAGCTGTGCGGACTCCTGATCGGGATAGAGTATGACCACATCCATTTCATCACCGGAGCTCTCTGAGCTGTCCTGAGATGTATCCGATAAAATCTGAGAGATGGTTTTTCTGGCAAGAGGAGATGGCTTTTGCTGGCAGCTCAGGCTTATTAAGCTCATAATCAGCATTAGCAGACAGACATTTCTGGTCGGCATGGCTGGAACCTCCCGATCATTCTTGTGAATTTTTATGAAATCTTTAATGGGATGATGCTATCAGCTTTTTCGAGGATGGTCTATCGTGCAGTTGTTTTATGTTTGAGGAAGATGTCTGTGAACCCTGTGGGCTTTGATTAAAGAGGATGAGACAAGTTTTCTTATAGCAAAAAATAACAGGATTGTTCAGACCCATGATGGATCAGGAAAGTTCAGATCCTGAATCTGTGTTCTCAAAAATGCATAAGTTCCAAGGCTTGTTCCTGAAAGAAAAAGACCTGGATCTGTGTATTCAGGAGTCAGCTGTAATACAGAGCCTTTTTGTCTGGCATAAACATGTTGAGCATCAGGAACTGAAAAAGTCTTGTTGCCAAAACCCAGTTGTTTTGCCAGCCATGTTCCTCCACGTATTTTATTAAAAGCAGATGGGACAGGTCGCTTGCTGGTCACGGACGTTGCTATATGATGGAATCCATTATTGGTATAAAAATCAAGAAAAGCACGAGGATGTATATTGTAATATCCTCTTCCAATATGCCCTGTCAGGGCGCAGATATGAACAATTGCTCCACCTGTTCTTAAACATGAAGCCATATTCCGGAAAGCCGCTCCTGGAGAGAAACACCAGAACAAAACCCCTGTATCGATGACGAGGTCAAACTGTTCTGTAAATTCTTCTGGCAATGGTTCGTTAAGATTTTTCTGATAATCTGCACGATCATCAAAGTCATTACTGAGGATGTCCTGATAACCGAGAGCTTCTCCTAAATTTTTTGCAGAAATATCCTTGTTTTTACGGATTTTTTTTCCAAAATTCCGGGATAATTCTCCGGGAGATAGGAATATATTAGGATAGCCAAAGAAGAGGAGCCTTTCTTTTCGCTTAACCTGCTGACTCGCTTTGATAATGACCGGTAGGTTGAAGGCTTCAATGCCCATAGTTGCCCTCTTAGTTTCCGGATAGTTCTATTTTCCGGCAGGGTATGGAAACATCCTGATGAGAGACAAAAATGATGATTTTATCTTTCATGTTTTTCAGGTAGTCAGAAAGAAAATTGACTTTTTCTCCTGACAGGTGATTGGTAAATTCATCCAGGACAATGACAGGAACATCAGAAACAAGTGTCCGGGTTAAGCAGATGAGCTGTCTTTCTCCTCCGGACAGATTTTTGCCTTCGTGCATCACTCGGCTATCCAGTCCTTCCGGAAACTGGTTTTTGATATCAAAACCGATGCGTTTTGCTGTTTCCAGGATCTTGTGATCGTCAATATTCCTGTAAAAAACAATGTTGTCCCGAATGGTTCCGGAGAACACAAAGGCGTCCTGGGCATGGTAGACGACAAGATCGGACAGGTTAGATATGCTGGAAATATCAAGTGAGCCCAGGCGTATGACGCCAGAGCTCACTTTTGCCAGACCAAGCAGGGAGCGTAACAGACTGGACTTGCCTGCTCCATTTGCGCCGGTGATCTGTACGACTTCTCCAGGTCTGATTGTACAGCTCACTCCGGATAAGAGTGATTTTTGTCCATGTGCAATTGCGACATTTTCAAAACAAATATTTCGTTGAGGATCTGCACTGACAGTTGTTTTCTGTTCAGGCTGTCTGTGTTCTGTCATGATATCCTGTTTCAGATTGATGTCACTGGCAGACTGTCTGACTTCCATAAGCGAATTAAATCGTGTGTTAAAGTCTCCAAGAGCCGTAAGAAATTTGACACTGAGGAGTCCATAGGCAATAAAAATTTCGATATCGCTTTGTGAAAGGAAGCCAAAACCAAGAAGGGTTACGACGAAGATGACGGTAATGACTTCCGGGAGTACAAAAACAGCCTGACGGGTGATTCCATACCTGACGCCAACCCGGACAAAATTATCATTTAATTTTGAGATGGAGTCGAGCCATATATTCTGCTTCGAATAGGTATAAATTGTGTCCAGACCATCGATATAAGAGTTAGCTTCCGCCTGGAGCTGATTCATGGAAGAAAAATAGATCCTTGATGCCTTCCGGACCGCATTCAGGAATGGAAAAAGTCCAAGAAGAATGACAACAACAAGGGCTGCAAGGCCAAAAAACAACGCCCAGGAAACCCATAGTACGATCGTCAGGTAGCCAAGTACAACATACAGCTTTAATGAGGTTTCAATCAGAGCCCAGTTGTATGAGGTAAAGGGAATAAGCTGATTGATACGGTAGAGAATCGTGGAACGCTCCTGATCAGGACGGCGACAGGTATCAATGTTTCTGATGATGCGTGTACGGTGAAAAGCCGCATATTTTTCTACAATGTAGTTTCCTATTCCCCCATAAATCAGAGAACAGACGACCCTGAGAAGAAAAACGAGGGCAAATAGGGCCAGAAGAGACAGGCTCAGATTATTCCGGATCAGAGAGGGAAGAAAGTCCGGATGCAGCCATCCGGAAAGGTATTTTTCATAAAAATAAGTCTCACCACGCAGGAAAGTGACGATAATAGGCAGGAAGCTTGCAACCCCAAAAGCAGAGAGGAGTCCGGCTGTCAGGCCGATCAGCTGAAGGACTATGAACCTGAAAGATCCTGCAAAGGATGCCAGGCTTTTCAGATCTGCGGCAATACCAAAGAGTGTTGCCAGGAGTCGGTTATTCAGAATACGGGAACCAGAAAACATCAGCACGTTGCATCCCTTTCCGGCAACTGGATGACCCAGCCATATTCTGGCATCTGCTTTCTGGTATGAATCGCACCAGGCTTCATACCTGCGATCAATCCGGATCTTCTTCCAGCTGTCACCGGATGTTTTCTGACTGGTCTCCTGCCTTCAGAGCTACAGTAGCATAGCTGTCGGAGTGATGGGAAAAAAAATGCTTCGCCGTACATAA
This sequence comes from Deltaproteobacteria bacterium, assembly GCA_020635195.1. Lineage (GTDB taxonomy): Bacteria > Bdellovibrionota_B > Oligoflexia > Oligoflexales > Bog-1112 > JACKAG01. The sequence goes on from JACKAG010000004.1 coordinate 148,222, forward strand.
TAAGTCTTTTATGTCATCTTGTTAGTAAAAAATATCAGGCAGGATCGGGAATTTGTGCAGCTCTCTGGACAGAGATCAGCTTTGTGGATCTGTTTGCACAGCTGTCTAAAGTCTCAGGTGTTTTTGTCCGAATATTCCTTCGTCTGAGTCTGCATTGTGTCTTTTCAGTATAGGTGAGAATGCCGTGTCTGTTTCAGGGGGCATCCTTTTCAGATTGATGATGGTCGTGCTTATCGCGCTGCCTGCTGCTCTGTTTCAGACAGTTTTTCCCGTTATAGAGGAAGATTTCTGGGAAGATCTGAATGATCATTTTTATCATTTTTTTCTGAAGAACCAACGTCCCGATGCAGCAGGAGAAGATCATTCGGGAAGCGAGCATCCAGCCAGACTTCCTGCAAGAGTTGCGATTGTCCTTGCTGGTCAGAAAAGCCGGGAGATTCTTGGAGATCCGATTCCACGTCGTCATTATATAGAATTGTTAGGTGCTCTGAAAGAAAGCTCTCATCCCTGGATCATGTCAGATCTGCGCTTCGGTGATTTGATTGCAGATGGAGAAAAAGAGCGCCCTGCTTACAGAAAAAAGCAGTGGCGACGCAGGTTGCAAGCTCTTCAGATGACGGATAAATTGTGGATAGACAGTCTGAGTAACTACCGAAGATTTATCAGCTCATCTGTGTTTCAGACAAACGGGAGCAGTACACTTGCAGCAACACTGGTTGATGAGATCGGACAAAAAATGCTGCTCTCAGCTCTGCCTTCCCTGCCGCGCCTCAGCCAGATGCCTTTTGTGAGTCTGCAACTATCAGAACCATCCCGCTATTTGCTGGCTGCACCGGTGTTGGGCCTTGCTCAGAAAGCAGAAGAAGAAAAAGCGGATCCTGAGTGTATCAGACTGTTTTCTTCTGTATCCTCAGGCTCATGGCTGTTACCTACTGCGATGCTCTGGACCTTTGCTTATGCCAGTGAGTCCGGACTGATTCTTCCTGATGATGTGCGCTGGCCCTCTCGGGGGAAGCAACCTTTTATCCTGAGACGCAACCAGCAGATTGCGACACAGCACTGTCTTAGCAGTCCATCCGTTTCTGAAGTAGAGTATCTTCAGCTGCGTCATATCAGGACGTTTGAGCTGGTCGATTTGCTCAGAGATGGGCAGGGAAATCCGGCGCAGCGGCGCAGTGCTTTGAGAGAAAAATTTGGTGGAAAAGTTCTGATTCTGAGCTCGGACAGGGATACTGACCTGAGTTCTGCTGTGACCGGATCTTCCGGATCACTTCCCTTGCAGACAAAAGCAAGATTTCTCGATGAGTTGTTAGCCCGCAGCAGTATTCTCCGGAATTCTCTTATATCTTATGAAGCTTTTTCTTATTTTCCATTAGTTTTTGCTATTATATTAATTTTTTCCAGTTTGTTTTTTTCTCTGGGGCAGCAGATTCTTTTTCAGCTTATGATTCTGACACTGACGATATGTATGGCTGTCTTTTATCTGCTTTATCGAAATACACTGATGCCTCCTTTGCAGGGGATTTTATCCATTACGAGCACTCTTAGTGCTTACATTCTGGTTTTTATCTTTCTGAAATACTATTCGGCCAGACGCCTGGCTGCTTTCCGCCATAAGCTCAGAGAACGACTGAGTTTATGTTCTGACATAGAGGATATGAAGCTGAGTACTCAGAGTGTCTGTGCCTCTGAATTTAGTATCTGTAAGGTCTTTTTTATTGGTTACGATGAAAAACTTTATGAGGCAGCCAGTAGCTGGGAGTCTGCACGTGATTTTTTTCAGAGCGCCATCGCTCAGGGTCAGAATCTGGAAAGTATTCTGAATCGAAGTATGGGCGAGTTTAGCGATAAAAAAGTTTTATTTCAGACTGTTATGACATCAATGAAGAAAATTTCTCCGAAAAAATCAGGATTTCTTGGTGATAGTCTTCTTGCCGCTAAGATCGTTGTCAACCTCCATGAAATTCGTCTTGGAATTCTTGATATTCAGCTGAGCTATGCGATTTATGAAGAAGACCTGGTGGCTCGGGTCGTTATGGCTGTCCGTGACGAGCTCGCTTTATGCTGGGCCCGGATTGAGAGACAGGCTGCTGATACGATTCGTAATATGGTAAAAATATCCGGTGAAATTTCCACTGAGATGATGAGTCGCTTTTTGCCACCTGCTCTTATACAAAGATTCAATCCGGATGTTTCCTCTGCTTTATATTTGCAAAAGCAGTTGCGTCCTTCTCCTGCTATGGTTGTTATGATTCAGGCTGATATTCGAGGATTTACGGATCATCATAAGGAACATTCCGCAGAGGAAGTGGTTCGCCATCTTCAGGAATATTATCTGAATATTCTTGGGGAAGCACGGAAAGTTGCTCAGGTCAAGCTTTTAGGCGACAGCATTTTTATTTTTATCAGAGAAGACCTTAGTCTGAGAGCGGGTGTTTCTGCTACGGATCTGGCTCTGCTTCTGTCTGCTTCTCTGGTCAGGCAGGCGGACAGGCTGAGTGAACGACCGGAAGCCGTGCCTTTACACTTTGGTCTTGCGATTCATCGGGGTGAATCCATTGTCGGAAGTTTTAGCGGTGAAAGTGGTGTTGATTATACAGTTGTCGGAAAAAATGTGAACCTGGTCACAAGAGTTGAAGAGCTGAGTAAAGTTCCGTCTGTTTATGAACAGGTGGGAACCAATGCCATTCTGATGACTGCCGAAGCAAGGCATGGACTTTTGTTCTTTTCCACAGCAGATTTTCATGAGCTAAATCTGGAATCCTCAGATCTGATGATCCGCTCCTTTCCTTCTATCCGTAAGTTATTTTTTGCCGATAAAAAACAGGCTTCAGAGATTGCTGCCAGAACAACTTTGGCCCGGGTTCTGAATCCGGATCTTCCACTCGAGTAATTCTGAGTATCAAAGAGAACGTTTCAGATTCAGAACGGTTGTGATGACAGAAGATGTTTGTGTCCAGATCTTCTCTGCATCATTGCGTATGTCTGGAAAAATCCCTTCGTGGACAGCCCGGTTGCGGATATCCTGAAACATATGAAGATCTTTGCAAAACACAAAAAGGTCCTGGTCAGATGGAAAGCTGAGGGGGAGTAATGATGCAAGACCAGAATCACATGTCTTCCTTCCAAAACATAGAAAAAAAAGGGCAAAAGCCTTAAGACCATCGAGAGTAAAGCGGCGTCCTGGGCGAAACTGACAGACTGCTCTCAGCATTTTTCTGAGCTTGAATTTACTGAAGTATGGGATGTCACGGATGACAGGGAGTGAACTGATATAATTTTCAAAACGGTCCATAGCTGATGGGATAGGACGAGAGTATCCGATCACATCCAGTTTTCTCTGAAGTACCCCTTGTCGCAGGAGCTCCGAGCAGAGTTCTTCGAATGTTTCACGGAACATAAGTTCCAGAGCTTTATATTGCATATCGATGACAGGACTCAGATCGATAGCCTGAGATCTGTGAGTTTCATTTGTCTGTCTTGAAAAAAATTGTGCTGTTCTCAGAGATCGCTGCACTTCATGTGATAATTGTCGAAATTCAGGAATTTTCTGCTCCAGATCGTCATCAGAAGGAAAAGACGATATGTCTGATACGCTTTCTGTTTGTTTGCTGTCGATCAGGGATGCAAGGATATCACAAACCTCCTGTTCTCCCTCAGTTTTTGGTTTTTTATCGTTCATAGTAGAAAAAATACTTCTGATTTCTGACTGAAAGGACGACAGATCCATTGTTCTGAGCAGGTGACAGATGTCGGTTTGTAATGAAGTTATCATGTTTGGTCTGGTGATACTTGCGACCAGCTCATGGCAGGCTCTGGTGCTTCCAATACTTTCAAGAGCATGAATGACAGCCCTGACTTCATATGTTCGGGAGCTTCTGATGTAATCCAGGAGCTTCAGAACAGCCTCATCACGACCATGGAAACGGCCCAGAGTGTGGATGTAACTCAACTGAAAAATACGGGGTTCTTGTCTTGCCATTCTGGCAAGATCATTCAGATCATTGATTTCGGGATTCAGCCAGTTGCGGAGGAGCAGGGACCAGAAATGATCGGCATTCTCTAAAGGATGAGACATATCCGGATTTTTTCCACGGTATGCAACGTCAAAAAAGTGTCTTCGCTGTGTATTCTGCTTCTGTTTTTTAAAAGAAAAAATTGAGAAATCAGTCCATTTTGTATCCGGAGAGAATGATGTTTGCCTGTGGCGTTCTTCTTCTTCCAGAACTTGCATGATATTGTGCTGTGCTGTTGTCTCTTTAATTTTCTGACATCTGATGAGTTGTAGCTGTAAGCGGAGAGGAAGGGTTTCCAGAAAAGCTTCAGAGTTTTCTGCTGATTTCAGATGTGCTTCAGCGGAATTGAGGATTTCCTGATGTTGACATATTCCTCCAAATCCTTTCAGCATGTTGACAGAAAAGGCAAATTCTTTCGGATCGTTAAGAGTGGCTATAGCTTTTCGGATTTGCTCTGGCATAATTCCGCCAAAGTATTGCCATAATGAGTGTGTTGCACAAGATTTTTGCTGTTTCTTACGAAAACATGCTCGGATCATCGACTGAGTGACTTCAGATGAAAGCTGCTGTCTGATGAAGACAGGAGGCCATATGGCTTCGATCTCATCCCAGAATGATTCTTCTGATCCGGATTTTGTCAGTTTCAGAATATGAGCTGCTATGTTCTGTACGGGCTGCTGATAGCAAAGAACTGCACGATTCAGGTCGCGCCAGTTTCCGGAGATGTCTGGAGGAAAGAGTTTTTGTTCAGACTGCTCTGGAAGAAAACGTTTATACCAGAAAATTGCTAGTATTTGTGCAAGATGTGTTTGCCATGATGGCTCTTTCATGCTTTCCAGAATCTTTTCTGCGAGTTGTCTGGCTGTTTCACTAAAATGATTCCATTGAATGCTACGTAGTAAAAAAAGACCATGGAAAGCCGGTGACAGCTCCTGAATGGCGTCGGTTCTTGTGACGACATCTAAAAGCTCTGTTCCTTCCATAAAAGGACAGAGATCCAGAATGGTATAACGGACCCTCTGAGGAGTATGCGTTGCTCTGAGCTGAGAAAGGCAGCGATGCCACAAAAGGTGCTGGGTACTTTCTGCCCACTTTCTGAGAGCTGTAACAGCCTGATCCTGTGGGGCTCCTATAAAAGAAGTCAGGTAATCTTCTGTCATCAGAGGATCAGGGTCATAGACTGAACTCAGGATCGCTGATTTTTCATCAGGATCGAGATTCAAACAGAGCAGATCTCCGGAGAGATCTGTTGGCAAACCAGATCCGCATTCCTGCATCCTCTTAAGGAGCATGATGCGGGATTCTTTATCCTCTTCATGAAGATAGTCTTTAATTGTTATGGTCATGATGTGGGTCCTGCGTAGCCTGCGAATCATGCTGTTAGTATGTTAGCAGATACCTTGTCATCTGATTTGTTTTGTACATAAGCTTACAGAGGGAAGAAATGCGTTTGATATTGACTCATCTGATGATTTTTCTATATTTTTTTCATTTTTTTTCTATTGATGCAGCTTATACCAAGGAAAAAATTGTTCCAGGGCTTTCTCTGCCAGGTAAAGATGACTCTCTGATGTTAGTCCGGGAGTCTGTGAACAGCATGAGTTTATCCGGAGACAGATTATTTTTTGTTCCTGTACAAAATTCTCTTGTTGTGGAAAGAAATCTTGTCCGGAATGCTTCGGATCAGAATCCATTTGAGTTTTCGAAGGTACATGAGTTGGCAGGATTAAAACAGGGATCAGACTGGCTGATTCAGGTAATTTCCGATGGTTTTCTTTTGCTGAATAGCCGGACTCTGGAAATGCATTACTACTCTTCAGATTTTATACTCGTGAGTCGCAGAACTCTCTGGTATGACAAAATACGTCCTCCGGCAGACATGCGGGGAGAAGCCCCGGAGTCTGAGGTGCAGAGTTTCAGAAAGCGCTTTGTTCGTGGATTTAATCAGTTAAAGCGAGGGAGTCGTTTTAGTGGAATCAGTCCTGTTCCTCTGGCATGGGAATCTGCGGAATCAGGGCAACTCTATTTTCTCCTGACCCGTATACCTGAATTTCCCATTACATTACTGAAATGTCAGAAAGAAGATCCGGCTCAGTGTTTTGTTTACAGAGGCTGTTTTGTTAGTGGTTTTTCGGCTGTTTCAGAAAATCTTTCAGGAATTGTCGCGAATGCTTCCGAAAGAGAATTGCTTGTCGGACTTTCTGATAAGAATGGTCTGGCTAAACTGAAGTATAATAGCTGTTATCATATTGTATATGATAGCATGATGCGACTTCCGGAAAGAATCCGGGACATTTCAGATATTGATATCGATCGCCAGAATCATCTGTTTATATCAACCCGCAGGAAAGATGATTACTTTAATGCCAGTCTCTTTCGCTGGTCTTCAGATCAATGGAAATCTCTGTTATCGAAGGAAAAAAAATGACGCTAATTCTGATCAGTCATATTCTGTTTTGTTTTTACTCCTGATCCGGGAGATGTTCTGATACCGAGAGAAGTTTGTTTGTGTGGTCACAGACGGCAGTGAACGGGATACTTTTCTTAGCTACCGTATGAAGAAGTAAAGCCTCCGGGTCGTGAAGAAAGTGGATAGTTGTTTTTTGATAATCGTTTATCATATCCAGAATCGCGGATTTTTTGGCATCGACAGAAACAAGCCAGAGTTCTTTTCCCGGGGATATTTTTTTTATGATCGTATGGGGTTCGCTGAGTTCTTCCATGCAGGAGGGGCACCAGGTTGCGAAGATGTGAAATATTCTGATTCCGGAACTCCGATGTTCTGGCTTTTTGTCAGCAGAGAGATCAGCCATCTGATTAGCTTTGATGCAAAATCCGATTTTCTGGCTTTCAGACAGACTGGGGACCGCCTGCTGATGGCTAAGGCAGGAGCTTATGAACAGCAGGATGCTGGCGGGGGCGGTTTTTCTTATGTGATTAAAAATATTGTGTAATAATAGCATTGCTCTGTCATAAATCGTGTGTTGTTGAAATTTCAGAAACTCCATGTCTATGAGCTCATGACGCTCTGAAATTACTCTTTATAAGTCTGGCAGAAAGTATGATTTCAGCCGATCTGAGACGAAAAAATAGCATATCAGAACTTTTTTATGCAACAGGCAAAGCATGGACTTATGTCGGTGAAGGGAATACCGATAATCTGCTCGTTGCGTTTGATTGTGGATGATTTTTTGTGGTTTTGGATGAATCGTCTGCTGCTTTATATCAGCTTTTTTCTTCTTTTTACTTCTGGTGAACCCCTCCTGGGAAAGGCCGGACTGAATCACAGTTGTCTGAGGTATATCACAAAAAAATGCCAGATTAATAACGGCAGATCCGTAAAAAGCAGGATCAGTTGTATGCGAAGGATACAGCCAGATCTTTCTGGTGAATGCAGGTCTGCGAATCAGAAGTGGATGGATTTTCTGGAGAGCAGATCTTCGCTGCTGGGGAAGCTCAGGCGGGGGCTGCGGAATCCAGTCTGGCTGATCGTCTGTCTTGGGGTTTTTCTTTTATTTTTTCTGGTTCTTATGTTTTCCAGGAGAAGATTTTGGAGGAAGAAGAAGTCAGGAAAAGCTCAAGGTAGATGTGGATGAATGTTTGCCAGGCTTTTAAAAAGTCCTGATAACTGACAGGGATTGTCCATGCATCCTGATCTCTGGCGATGCGTCCGGGCCCGGATAAAAGAATCCAGCGACTGCTATCTTCTTTATTGTGGTCGGATTTCTTGTCATGGATCATATATGACCAGGCGATATCGGGAAGATGCGGATCGTCAGGAGCCATCCCAAGGTATTGCTTGACTTCTTCAGGATGTGGCAGGATTCTGCTTTCATAGATATTTTGAATCAATGCGTTGTAGCAATGATCCGGTAGCTGTTGAGTTTGCCGGGAAAGGATCAGAGCGAAAAGCATGCCAACAGCGACGGCCTCACCATGGCGGATACTATGCTGGTCCTCTACCCGGGAGTGGGATATGGCTTCCAGAGCGTGTCCGAGGGTGTGACCAAAGTTCAGAATAGCCCTTTCCCCTCTGTCGAGGGGGTCCCTGGAAACAAGATCCGCTTTAAAGCGGATGAGTTCTGGCAGCCTGTGGGCAAGTGTTTCCGGATTGAGCTGTCGGAGTTCTCCGGCCAGGGTTGTGATGTCAGATGCTTCCGGATTCAGAAAGGCATGCTTCAGGCATTCTGCCGAGCCTGACCGGAATTCTCTTTCAGGCAATGTCCGGAGAAGAGAAGGAGCCAGCAGCACTTCATCTGGGAAGGCGAAGTATCCGGCTTGGTTTTTGCCAAAAGGAGGAATATTGATCCCGCATTTTCCGCCGATACAGGCATCGACCATAGCCAGGAGGGTGCTGGGGACCAGAATAAAAGATTTCCCGAGGATGCTGGCAGCAAAAGCACCGATATCGGAGATGATGCCACCTCCGATGATGAGAGCTGTCTCTTTATCCTGGTGGAATTTATCCCAACATTCGACGATCCGGATCAGGGTTTCAGGCGTTTTTAGTGACTCTTTTGCTTCGAGTGGCATGTGGGTTATCTGGTTTAATCTGACATGGTGTCGGAGGATATTCTGATCTGCAAGGGTAAAATATGCTTTGTCAGCCATCTTCCTGGTCAGAATTTCTGTAAGTTCATCGCTGTTTTCTTCTGTTTGCCGGATCTGATATTGGCCTGATAGTGTCTCTGTTGCTGTTTCTTCTGAGCATGGATCGTGAAAGGCAACACCCCTTTTGTACATTCTGGCGGCATCTCTGATCAATAGTCTTGCTTCGGCCGGAAGATCAGGAGATGTCGTCCAGCCTACAGAACGGGGGAGGGACATGTTTAAGGCACTTCTGACGACCTGAAAGCAGGCATGGAGGTGTTTCTGCCAGGAGCCGGAAAAATCATGGCTGATCTGTTTCAGGTCGTTACGTGTCCATGTGTGCCACTTAGTTTTCATTTCTGATGGAAAAGGAGCATGATGCCATCGAACCTGGATAGAGTTCTGCATGTCTGGTTCTGACCTCTGCAATGACTGTGATGTTTTGTTCTGTTTAAGGTTTCCTGCTCTGTTCCGATAGATTCAGCAACTTATTTCTATTGCTATTCGAAGTTTCCGCTACGGTAGTTATATGCCATAGGGCATGGCTTTTCTATCCGATTTCCGGAGGGCTGGAGGAGGTTGTTCGGGCTATGACGGATAAGTCTATACGACGCAAAGTTGAGGCGATTAAGAGAAAAAAAATAACATCCAGAAAAGTGGTCAGTCTGGCTGATTTTCGTGAGCTCAAAGCGGCAATTGATACCAGGGTTATTCTTGTGGTTGACGATGATGAGGTGATGCGCAGCGCGCTGAAGAGGATTCTGGTTGCAGAGGGGTATCGGGTTTTTTTAGCTGAGGATGGTCTGGAGCTTTCGAAGGTCCTGGAGACGACCCGTCTGGATATGGTTTTATTGGATGTGAACCTGCCGTGGGTGGATGGTTTTGAATTGTGTCGTCTGATAAAAGGTCATCATAGCCTGAAAGATGTCCCTTTGATTCTGGTTTCTGCTCGCAAAGATCAGGTTGATGTTGAGAAGGGTTTTGATGTCGGAGCAGACGATTATCTGACAAAGCCCTTCGATATTGACTACATGCTTAATGTAATCAATCGTCGCCTGCTCACCAGCGTCTCCTGAGAGTACGTTTATAATGACCGCCAGACCTTGATTCTTCCCTGCTTCTTGACTGTGTGAAAAAAAAAGATTACTGTTCTTTTGTCCGACGGTGTTCCTCAGTAGCTCAGTCGGTAGAGCAGGTGGCTGTTAACCACCTTGTCGGCGGTTCGAGTCCGTCCTGAGGAGCCAGTCTCACTACATCCAACCAATTGAATCCATTGATTTTTTTTGAATCTGATAGGTGCCAGCTGGTACATTGGGTACTTATTTGATTTCATTGAGAATTCCCATCCTTTCTTTTGACTTCGATGTGATCAAAGATATTCTGTTTTGCTTAATCATGACAGACTTACATGAAAAGTGATCAGGTTCAGATCTTACAAAAAGCACCTGTATACGTAGGGATATCATGCACTTGTCAAGATTTCGCCATGAGCGGTTGCCGTAACTGATTATGGATCAGATTTACCTGTGATTGAAAAAAAGATTTGATCCATAATATGAGACTCTGCTGGGATCAAAGATCTGAAAAAAGAAGCTGCTATGAGGGCCACTCGCTTTTTTACTCAGAAAGTGCCCCCAGAGGTGCCTTCCAGGCATAACTTTTAGTCGGAGTCTGGGTCGCTGTCGAGCTCTGCAAATTCTCCTTTGCTGTCTTTTGGTTGGGCCGATCCCCGGATCAGCGCCTGGTGTGCATGAAGGTAACGATCAATTACGGATTCGGTGGAATGACCGAGCCATGTCCCCACTAACAAACGATCCGGAGCCAGACCAATCAGATAAGTCGCACAACTATGGCGACAACAATGCCAGCTGCGATAGCGAAGACCCAGAGCTTCATATGTCTTTTTCAGTTTCCGCAGTGAACTGCTCTTGTCAATACAGTAAAAGATAGGGTAGTTGGAGGCATCTGCTCCATGCTCACGCTCCCTATGACTGCGTACCTGCTCATTGTAAAGTCTGATGATATCGGACCATAGCTGTTCATCTGGGATAACACAGATTCGTGAGTTGCGTTCGCTGATTTTCTTTCGTCCTTTTAGCGGCTTGCGTGGAATGGTCCCATCTGGCAGGCGCAGACCTCGGGTGGGATGGTGTGGTTGGCTGCTGAGAACTACGTATCCTTTGTATTTAATTTTGTAACGATCCAGAAGTGAGGCCATAAAGCTTGGTTCGTGAACTTGACCCGGGAAAATATCACCAAGAGAAACTCCCAGACCTTCATTAAATCTCATTCCGGTGAAGTAGAGAAAACGGTAGAATACAGCCTCCTGTATGTGCCCTTTTTTTTTAAGGTGCTTATAAACCTGTTCCATTTCGTCGGGAGTTATTACATCATCCACCGTCCGTTCACCGAGTAAATGTGCCGGAAATTTTGGACATAAAGTGAGATGCTGCACTATCTTTGTGTTGTAGAGATGGCGAATAAATGTATTTAAAGCTTTAATACAATGGTTCTTTGCTCCGTAAGAAATAGAGCGTCCCGGAGTCTTGATAAGCATAGCATCATGATCAAGCCAATGACGAAATTCATCGTAGATATTTGGCCAGAAATCAATGTTGTTACAATCTGCGATAGTAAGGAAGTAATGCAACACATAGTGACGAAGATAATGAAGGTTATTTTTGTAACTATTGGGAGCATTTTTTGTTTGATATTTGGTGTAAGATTCCACAATTCCACGAAAATTATAGTACTTATTTTCCCATTGAGCACGTTTCTCGATTTTTTGTCGCATGGTTTCGTACTCAGCATTGAGAACCCCGATCGCCATTTTGGCTTCCTCTTCAGTGGTTATGTCTTTTCCAAATCGCTTGCGAATATAGCCTTTGCTAAGTCGAACCATTTTATTAAGATCCGTATCAAAATAGAGGAATGAATAATAATGAGATCCGTCTTTGTTGTTTCTAAGCTGTACTCTCATTTTTTTTTTATTTCCTATCTATAATTTGTTGTGTAACAGGTGTAACAGGTGTAACAGGTGTACATATCTGAAAAAACAATCTTATTCTGTTACACTTCCGATTGTTTTAGGTGTTCAGGTTATATAAATTGCAGCTACTTTTCATGCGAGTATTGAAGAACGTAAATGATAGACTCGTGTGCAGCCGATTCCTGGAAGTCTCATGGTTTTCGAACTTTTCCCGTCTTTTGATGGAGCAAGATGATCAGTGTTTCGCAAGGTGGACAAGACTTTTCGAATTTCAAGACCTTGGCAAAGTTCTTTGCGAAAAACTTCGTTAAGAACAAACCACTCGATCTCTCCTGTCTCCAGACACTGTTTAAAACCTGCAAGTTTGCCACTTGTATTTTGTGTGAAGGAGGAATGATTAAGAGATAAGAACTGGCTTTGGCCATTAGCTTGCAGGAATCCACGAATCTGACTGAGGATTTTTGTCGTTTCAAAATCCGGGTCGGCCAGACGAGATGATGCCCAGTTGTCAAAGCATTGTCTGACAGAAAGGAGAAGCTGATCGATTTCACAGGGGAGAATTTTGAACTTACAGGCTAATGCGCCAGCAGCAAAGATCAAAGCAAATCGATTCGCAGTCCGAGCTACCTGACGAGGGAGTTTATCTGCACTGATAGCATCCATAAATTGATCGATATATTTACTGATCATGTCAGTTATATTCTTACAGGAGCACAAATACCTGAGAAAGGTACGGATGGGAGTGCCGTAGCTACTGGCAGTAGCAAGTCGCAATTGCTCGACAAAACTTCGGGATGACTGATCTTTTGGTTCTGTATCGAGAACTCCGTGTCCGTGACCAGCATCAGCTTCAATTTCCACCAGTCGAACGCTGTGTCCGCCACGACTGCTTTCTCCGGCTTCATCGATATGGGTGGCTAAGCTGATTTCCCCTGATGACAGGAATAATGTCCTCCATTCCCTGGATGGTAGTGGGCTGCCATTGCGGTCAAGCCGTTTCTTGCCACTGCCATTTGCGAGCATATAGGTTGCCCGGGCAGCATCCTTCGGTGAAATTTCTGAGAGTTCATCAAGAAGCAGGAGGCTGTCGCACCGACTTTCAGCCATGCTTTCGAGTCCATTTACTGTTGCCCTCCATTTACTGAGGTAACCGGATATTCCTCCTCCTCCCCAGACGCTGCCGGCTACACGCAGAGCCAGAGTTTTACCGATGGATGAAGAGCCTACCAGATGGATGCCTCCGGATTCTTCGTTTCTGAGGTAGATGAGAGGGGGGCAAAATGCAGCCGAGATAGCAAAAAGTAATCGCGAATGATCAGATGCTGGAATTGCGACATTTTGTTGCCATTCTGTTAGGGAGCCAGAAACGGATATTGCTGTAAAATCGCCTGTTCCCTGGAAGATGTGATTAGTTTTTTCATGATCAGAGCTGAAAGACTCATTGGGTAAGATGAAAGCAGAGCCATGCCAGCCAATACGGTTGACGCAGTTCATCCGGTCTTCAACGGACTGGCTTTGGATGTATTCCATTAAATGAGTACGAGCGCTGCGATTCGTTGAAATTCGCAGCCCACGGCGCATCAGTTCTTTTCTCAACTCTAATCCGTCGCCTGCAAGTAGCTCCATAGGCATTGCCCACGTTTTAACTCTTTGGTCATCATCAAAAAATCTTAGAATCCGCCCCCAGGAGTCTCCATCTGTTGCTCGTGTCATGGCTTTCACTTCCAGAGGCGAACAGATCCAGATGGATTCCTCGTCGTCTTGAACTGGGCGGATAAACCAGACCCCATCAGGTCGTAAATTATATTTTTTTTCTTGTTGAGGAGTTATGTGTTCCCCTCGGATTTTTCTTAATTTGAAGCTGATTTCTTTGCGGTCTTTATCAGGATCTAGGTGAGAAAGCTTAGCCACTAGGTGATAAACGGAGCCTCCGTATCCTGTAGAAAAATCGTAATAGATTTGCCTGATAGGGTGAAAAAAGAAGCTTGGTGTTGTATCATTTCCGAAAGGGCTTGAACATCGAATCTGAGATCCGACAGTAGTGATTGATTCCATTTTTTGGTAGCCGAATTCACTTAGTATATCTTTGAGGTCCACGGCTTGTCTGCCTTTGTCTTTGGATATTTCCCAGACAGAATTGAAAAAAGATGCGGCATCGGCCTGAGGATTGTGAAAAAGGACGGCCCCTTTGATAGGATTTTTAGCATTTTTCCAGTTGATAGATCCCGGAAGCCGCATTAAACGAGCTACATTTGAACAGGAACGATCAAATCTGATATCGTTTCCGATCACGCCTTCGAGAAGGTCGCACCAGAGATGGTAGCTGCGTTGATAGGATGTAGCGTTGCTGGTGTCTATGGGCTTGGACAGCTTGAAATGAAGATGTAATCCATGTCCAGAAAAATTGGCAATCCATAGCGGAATTTTATACTTCTGAGCGCCATCAAGTATTGCATGGATTACTTTTGCTTCCCATTCTTTCTGATCACTTGCGGGAGACGGATTGAAATTTTTCCTAAGATCTTTGAAGTCGAGATCAAAGCTGATCAGATTACGCCATTTTATGGCAGCGTTGCCAGCTTTGCGAGGGCCCCATTTGCCGATGGAGATACCGTCGATCAGATCAAATCTGCAATTAGGAAGAAATGTTATGTTATTTTGAGATGTTGTAAGCTTCAAAAGCTCGTTGTCGCTTGGCTCTGAAAGATAGATTGCCTTGGTGAATCGCGAAGTTCTAGGAGGGCGCGGCACATTCGCTAAATTGCAAAAACACACATCAAATCCTGAT
>JACKAG010000005.1 GCA_020635195.1 Deltaproteobacteria bacterium
AACTCCGGATGATCAGATGAATGAACTATCTGCTTGCTTTTTTATTTTATGGAGACTCGGAACGTCTTCACGAAAGCAATTAATTGCTTTTATCAATAGCCTAAAGGAGCAAGATTAATGTCTGACGAACACAAAAACCTTTCTCTGCTTGGAAGTAAGGGCACAGACTATCCCACAGAGTACAGTCCCGGCATACTGGAAGCGTTTCCAAACAGACATCCCGGAAGTGATCAGTGGGTTACTTTTGTGTGTACTGAATTTACCTCTCTTTGCCCAATTACTAATCAGCCAGATTTCGCCAGAATCTTTATCAACTACATTGCCGATAAAGAGATGGTTGAATCAAAGGCTTTAAAGCTTTATTTGTTCAGTTTCAGAAATAAAGGCGATTTTCACGAGAATTGTGTACAGTCCATTTGTAATGATATAGAAGCTCTTATTAAACCAAAATTTATTGAAGTTGTGGGTGAATTTACTCCGAGGGGTGGAATTTGTATCTATCCTTACGCGAGTTCAAGCAATCAGGATGAAAAATATAAGGATCTGAGAAAATCCCGGATCACCAGCTATTCACCTGGAAAATACTCGTTTAATCTCGGTCGGCCTTATTAAACACTCTGGCTGGACAGCTGACTATCATGCTTTTAAACGTTTATTTCTATATTTTTATTATGCTCTCTTTTTTAAGCTGTACTGCTATCTATGCAAGAAAACATGGCCTGGAATATCTGTCAGCGACTTATGTTTGTCTGGTGGTTGCCGCTGGTTTTCTGGCTAATAAAATTGTTTCTTTTGGACCTTATCAGGTCCCTTCTGCAAGCATAATTGCATCATGCACATTTTTTATAACTGATATTATAAGTGAATTATGGGGAAAAGAGCAATCTCTCAAAACAGCCAGATGCGGAATGTTGGCTTTGATACTGCTCATCATTTCTCAGAGTATTTCACAGCATTGGCCATGCAATCCATATCATCAGGTGGCTTGTGAAAAATTTAATGATGTACTAAATCAAACTCCGCGGATTATAGCCGCATCCATAATAGCCTTTGTAATCAGTCAGACATTAGATATTCACCTGTTTCATGCGATTCGCCGATCCACCAAGGGTCGGGCGTTATGGATGAGGAATAATTTTTCGACAATTCCAGCACAAACTATAGACACAATTATTTTTGTCACAATTTCTTTTTATGGAATTTTCGAAACTGACATGATTCTGGATATGATAGTCGGCTTTATAGCAATAAAATTTTCTATCGCACTCCTGGATACACCATTTATTTATTTGGTTCGCATTATATGCAAAAAGATCAATCAATCAACATAAGCCTCTGTGAAAAATATTTTATTATATTCTTTCTTACTCTTATTTTAACCGGTGCAGCGAGCTTCAATATTGGAAGATTTACAGGTGTTACAGATTTTGCATTCATGTTTGCAATCACACCAGTTGCTTATATTGTCTGTCTGGGAACATCATATCTTCTGGGGAGCAACCTTACAAAGCTGAGTATGAGACTGGAAAAGATGGACTATGAATCTATTGACCGGATTGCTCACAGAGCTCTTTCAGAGGAAGGTCTGGATGATGAGTGTCTGAGCATAGTTAAATCATTTAATCTCATTCTGAAGAAGTGTAATGAAGTTTATAAAGCAAAAAACGTTATTGTCTGCGCCCATGATATTTTACATGAAATTAAGCACCTTGAATGTGAAACAGAGTTTTCTGCCAAGAGAAATAGCAATATTGAGCGAATCAATCGCATCCGTATGATCGCTGAAGGAATGCTGACGAATGGAAAAGCAAAGGATAATACGGGGGAGTCCATTGCACAGATTACTGAAAGTATTGTGGCAGATATTCAGCAGGAGTTTCCCAAGGTACATATTGTTAATAACGTGTTTACAGGTAAGGTAATAATCAGCCGGACTGATTTGCATCGAATCATCATAAATTTAGTGCGGAATGCGTGTCAGGCATGCCTCTCAATGCAAAGTAAGATGACGCCAGACTACAAACCAGAAGTTAAGCTGATATGCGATGCTGAAGAGCAGAAAATAGTCTTTACCGTAGCAGATAATGGTCAGGGATTTGGCAAGACAGAGCCAAGATTTGGTTTAAGTGAAAAAGCTGAAGGCAGTGGCTTTGGCCTTAGCTCGGTCAAAAGACTTATTCATGAGAATGGAGGAGAGCTCATCATCGATTCAGAGAGTGGCCGAACATTTGTTTCTGTTCATCTCCCCTCCTGTCATGACATAAGTGAATCGATGAATAGCCGAGCAGTTGATTCCACGAAATATACCATGGTACTCATTGATGACGAAAGGAACCACTTCCAGGGGACAGATGGAGTGATATATTTTGATGACTGCACTGAATTTTTACTCTATTTCCAGAGAGAAAAACCAAAACTGGATGCCATTGTTACAGACAGGTTTTCTGGTAGCTATGACTGTGTTCAGGATGGTTTTGCCGCCGCATGTATTCAGCTTGGTTTTGAAGGCCCGATAATCCTAAGAAGCGCCTCTGTGACAGAGGGTGACAGGCCTGCTGAAAATTTCTTTGCATGCGGCAATTCTTTAAGCATTGGTGAAATTAATCAGCTTATTGATGATTATAAGAGTCGTCTGACCCTGAATACTTAACCTGAAACAGGCGACTCCTGACCGGGGCGGATCAAAAACGGATTCAGGGAAAAGCTTTCTTAATTTCTGCACTCAGCTAAAGACCCCATCAATTGAATTCAATATCTCCAGCACCGAGCACAACGTCGAGCTTTCCTTTATCTTTCCCTGCAGCATTTGAAGCAGAAGCTGTCATCATGAATTTTCTGGCCTCGATTGAGGGCGCTTTACTTCTTATCTCACCAGCTCCGACAGTCGCAGAAATTTCGTAAGAATCTGATACGATTGAAGATTCTTCGAATTTTATTGTCCCTGATCCCAGATTTATGAGAAGGCTATCTTCCTTAGGTATTGTCATGGAAATTCTGCTGCATTTTTGAATATTGTGTGAGTCACCGTGTTTGACAGAAAGACTATTGTCTTTGTGAATTATGTCTGGTGCAATAGTTCCTGGCTGTTCAACCCGATATGTCACAACTCCCTTTGCTATTTTTATACAGAGATCAGCACAATCTGCATTAACTGAAAACTGTGCTCCCCATGCAATCTGTGTACTCAGAAAATAACCACCTGTCATCAGCATCATTAAATTCGCCCGGATCTTCATGTTTACTCCAGTAAAATATATATACCAACCACAATTCGTGGCCACCCGAACTGATCATACATCAGAGATGTTTGCGAACATCTTCCACAGAAATCATTTCAGGCAGGTTTACGACTGCCCCTCTCTGGTTAATGAGAAAATATGCCGGAACGCCTGAACGACCATTTAATTTCATGAAACTATCCGCATCAATATTCTTCGTGGTAAGATCTCCTTTGACTAATTCTATACCATGCTCATCCACAATTTTTTTAAAGTCATCCGATTTAATAACATGCTGTTCGTTCCACTTACAGGTCAGACACCAGTCAGCAGTAAAATATACAAAAACAACTTTTTTTTCATTCTGCAATCTTGAAAGGAGTGTGGGTTCAAAATTTTTCCACACCAGATCAGATGATAAATCATTAGCAACTAAGCGAAAAACACAAAGTCCGGTCAGAAGGGTAGCCGATATAGCATATACCTTAAAACTCTGCTGTTTGGAACGGGTATAAACAGCAATAAATATAATGACAAGGCTAATCAGTATCAACAATACATTTACAGAACTCGTCAGAGAGAAGCAAATCCAGATAAGCCAGCAACATGTGATCAACATGGCAACAGCCAGGAAAATTCTAAGATCGTTCATCCAGTTACCGGGATTCGGCAGGAATCTGACTGTTTTTGGGAAAACACCTATAAGTAATATTGGCGATGCCAGTCCGAGAGCAATTGAATTAAAGATAACAAATCGCGTAATATTCTGGCCCGCCATAGAGTATGACACAACCGTCCCTATAAGCGGACCGGTGCAGGGACTTGCGAGTACAGTTGTAAGGACACCATTGAAAAATTCCCCCCTGTAAAACCGGGATTCAGTATTGACATGACTGGTCCAGTGAACCGGAATAAAAAACAGTTCAAAGTAAGATAAAACCAGAAAAAAAACTGTGACAAGAAGGAGGTAAACAAAGACCGGAGATTGAAAATGCATACCCCATCCTATTTCTTCTCCAATCATTTTTAAAGCTGAGAATAACAATGCCAGAAAATTGAAACAAGCTACAATTCCGAGTGAATAACTCAAACATCTTCTGACAATTGTTTTTTCTGATTGCTCCCTGAGTTTTATAAGACTTCCTGCTTTCAGAGACAAGGCTGGCAAGACACATGGCATACAATTAAGAAACAATCCCCCTAAAATAGCGAGTATCGCCATATAAAACAGACTGGAAACAACAATATCTTTGCTTGCGCTGTCGGAAGTTTCAGATAAAACCGGTCTGGTATCGGGAAAAATCCCACTATAGTCCGGACCTATAACATTAAGTTTTAGCGAGTTGTTGAATTCTCTCTTATCTATCTCCAGATGGAATTGTTCTTTTTTAGTCCGGCACCCTTCATTGCAGGCATACCATTGAACGGTTAGTACGACAGCTTTTCCACTCTCCACATCAGAAAGCATGGGGGCCAGAAGAAATCCAAAATGACCAGAATACCCCTGAAGCGTTTCGCCATGTGAGACTTTATAGCTTTCAGGTGTTTTTGCGATGGTACGAAAGGGTATCTCTTTGCCCTGATAATGAAATGAAAAATTTATGCCTTTGATTCCATTCGGCATGGATTCAGAAACAAACCATCCATCCCCAGTCAAAAATTCAATCAGAACCTGAGAATCTGATCCGGCTCTTTTTGTGGGGCAGACATGAAGGGGGTACTCATGTTCGTACGTGAAGCATTTGTCTTTTATAATATCGGCGATCCCGGAATCCAGATCCTTTCGTTGTTGTGAATACAAAGATATCTGGCGGAACCAGTCTTTATGATTCTTAAGTTTTGAAATTTTCTCAAAAATATTGTCAGATTTATCCAGATCTTGCGTCGCAGAATCCTTTAAAAGAAGACTTATCATTTTTACAATGAACGCAACTCTATTGTCATCTGGTGTTATATTGTTGCTGGCGAATCTCTCTATGACTATCGCTCCCCTGAAAAGCAACAGATCCTTTTGCTTTTCAGATAGGGCCGCATCCATATAATTGCTTAGTGCCTGTTCTGTATTCCCCAATTTTTCGTTAGCCTGTCCCTTTAAATCCAGAAAAACTGGCGAATTACCACCATATTTTATAGATTTTTCTGCAAAATCTATCGCCCTGATATTTAGTTTTAGTGCGATCAGCGTTTCAGTCAGAATTTTATTAAAAATTTCGCCCTGCTCTGAGGATATTGGGTCATATGTCAGAAGGAACCTGAGCAGATCATTTTCAACACGACTGGTATCTGGGGAAATATGCTCAGCATAAGTTTTGATTAAGAGAAGGCGTTCCAGATTGCTAAGGTCTGAATCTTTATCCAGCGCATAAGATTTTAGTTTACTCACCGGACTATGGAGAGGATTCTGCCACCCTGCTAAGTTGAACATTATACTAAAGAGCTCAGACAGCTCCCATACCTGTGCTTTGACTCTCGAAGAATCATTTAAAAAGGAATTAAACCATGATATGAGTTCTTCCTGTTCAGAAGGAGACAACGTATGATTCATCCTGCTGTTTACAATCAGATATTGTATGGTCGCTTTGTCTCTGAGATAAATTTCTGTATCAAAACTAAAATCAGCAGATCGTAATTTACGGTAAAATTCAGTTTTCTCATCTGCCGAAGCAAACGGACCAGGAGAGTCCATATAGGGCCACCGTTTTGCCAGGACTTCCCTCAAAACATCAGCATTTTTAATCTGACTGAAATCCGGACTATCTGATTCAAAGAGCTTGTCGTTTTCTTTATAGTATTTCAAAAATTTTACAAAAGATTCTTCGTTCAGGATACCATTAACTTTACTCCGGAGCTTCCCATCGGCACCAATGATGATAAAAGTGGGCAATCCTTCTGGTGGATATAAATGAGACCATTCTTTGGCTTCTTCAGAATCAAAATCTACATGCACCCGCTGGAATGAATTAAGCTCCTTCATAATTTTAGCTGAACTATGAATCTGATTTTTTGCAATTAAACACGGTGAACACCATGAAGCTCCCCAATAAAGGAAAATATTCCTGCCCTCTTTCTTTGCTTTCATTAACAATGATTTCGGGCTTCCCGTATCCCATGTTAGAGATCCAAAGACTAAAGAACCATTGCTTGCCAAAAGAAACATCAGCAAGAAAATACGCAACATAAGTCATAGCTCCGATAATTCAGGATAAAGGATGCAGATCCCGGTTTATGTCGGCTTCTTTAAACGTTCCATACTTATCATGACTGACGTGCTTTAACCTTTTCAGATTCATTCTCGCCATATTTGATCCAAAGTACAACGGTTGAAGCTCCGGGATCAGGGCCTTAATCGTATGCACCGGATATTTACTCAGTTGTTCTGGGGTTGTATTAACAATCAAAGGAGTGAATTCCTTTTTATTGCAATAACGAATGATATCTGAGAGTCTGTCAGAATAATCAGATGCCGGATTATTTTTATGTTCCAGGTCAGACTCTGTCATCGGACCGTTTACCAGAAATTGCCAGATGTGCCTGTTCTGAGGATTCAGGTACTTATTTCTATGACCAAACAGCTTTTTATTTTTTGATGTATAAGATTCATAGTCTGACATATTGCTTGCAATCAAAGTAGCCGCCAGCTCTTTAATTGCACTCTGGACAGACGATTTCAGATGAGCAGAACATCCCGCAGCAATAGCCATGTAGGGGAAGGCCAGCTCCTTTCGGATACCAAGCAGCAAGACTGTCGGAAAAATGCTATCAAGGGTAATATCCAGAGCTTTGATTTCATAACCCATCTTATAAAGCTCTGATAATACAGATCCGGATTGTTCACAAAGACCGTTCAGCCTGATCTGAGGAGGCTTTATCTTAAGCAACCAATGACATAAAATGGCATCACGTTCAAATAGCTCTTCTATACCATTTATAATTGCAGCAAAGAAATTTGTATGACATGCGGCACCATTGCTGGAATCTTCCACGACAGGCTGACGATCCTGATGAAGGTAATGAACAAGGTCGGAATGGATTAACTTTACATCATGTGTTCGCAGATTATAAGCTGGCAACCATTGAAAATATTTATGATCATCATCCCAATCCTGAGCTACCTGTGAAGCTGTATCCGCCTTCGTACCTAAACAAAATAAGCCTGGGGGAAGTAACAAGTCCTCAGGGATTTCAGACTGCCTGGCTAAAAGATCTTTTCCGGATTGATTCTGCATCGTAGCATATCTTTCGATAGCTTCACCCATAGCCTTTATCTTTGCCAGACTCAGATCCTGATCAACCCCTAACGTACCCCGTTCGACACCTCTTATGCTTTTTCCCGGGTCAACAGTAAGCGGGTACCCACACTTACTTTTTACAAACTGAAGCTGTCCTGATACAGAGAGTCTGGAATCTGTGAAAATTTGCTGATAACCAACAATCGCTGGGTTTGATAAGTCATCACAAATACGATTCAATATTGACAAAGTTCGTTGAGTATTCGTACTGTTTTTTTTATCGGTATTGCTAAAAATATTCTGGAACGCATGATATTCATCGTCGCAAGCAGCCCGAAAATCATCAGATACAACCTCTGACTCATTGAGATCGCCCGTGTGAAATCGTTTCATAGAAACAGAAGAAAGGGAGCGCCCACAGTGACTTGTATAGTGTGACAATAATCGAATCAGTGTTTTTATATAGTCTTCATCAACAAACCTACAGAGCCTGAGAGAATCCTTTCCCCTTCTCCAGTCGAGCTCTACATCCGGCTGATCCGTTTGTAAAGCGAGGCAATATTCATAGTGAGGCAGGCTGCTTACCTGGCGTGCCGGTAGGCTGATTATGTTTACGAATCTGGGCCACAACTCGACTGAAATAAAGATGTCAGCATGATGAGAGATTTTTGAAAATGAACTTCGGTTTTTATAAAGCTCATTCATCTGTGAAATGACAAGGACTCTCTGTGCGGAACTCTCTTCGGATGAAAATTCATCAATGTACCTGACATTTGCCGGAATATCAGAGTGGTGGATTGCCCAACCTAGATCTTCCCCAAACTCTCGCGAAACAAGGATGAGATAAGGCAAAAACATATTATGATTTGTAGAAAATTGGAACGTCTCAAATGGCTTCTCTTCATGCTTTACTTCCTCAACAGATAACATTCCATTATCCAGGAGCCACTTTGTCAATGGTTTTATCCATTCTTCTGTCCCGGAGAGATTACATTCTTCGCCAGAAAAAAACTGAAGAAGATTCATTATTTTTAAGTTTTCCGGAGATTTAAGAATCCTCAACCCTTTTTCACTGCACCAGAAATAGATTCCGTTATTGGGTCGGTAAAGGCAGGTGGAACGGTTTGGTAATGTTATCACTGAGACCACGACTTCGATCCAATTTTTAATTGTGGAATGCTATGCTTTGCAACAAGAGCATGAATTTTTTGTCTGAGTCCGGAAATAGCTGCTTTATTTTTTAATCTGCTAAAGGAGCTACCTGCAATGTCTTGCCCTGCAACCTTACAGACATGTGTATATGAAGAAGTGTCTGATATCCTTCGGAAGGAATCCATATAGCATTCCCTATTTTTCACTGATTTTTCAGTCAGAAAAGAAAGAGACATTGCCATACGAAGTTCATCATTAATATTGATTGCATCATGATATGTTTCTGAAGCCAGAGCAATACTTTTTTCAAATAAACCAAGATCCCAAAGGTATTTGAAAATATATATTTTCAAAGGAATTGTTTGCCACATATTGCAAAAATCTTTGCCTGTCAGGGCATCCGTCAAAGCATTCAGAGACTCCGTTGCCACATCTTTTTCCCCAGCTGCAATTAAAACCTCAATAAGCCTTAAACGGAAAATGGCTCTGTGGATCTCATTGCTATCAGATTTCAGGCAAGAAAGACAGATTTCTCCGGCTTCATCAAAGTTTTTTCTCGCCAGCAGATCTAAAATATGGGCTTCCTGAAAAAAGAATAAGCTATCGTAATACTTTATAATATTTTTATCTTTAAGCAGATCGTCGAAAATATTGTTTTTCAGATAATATTTAACACGTTCATATATACACGTGGTAATCAGAAGCCGTTTAGTTTCCTGAGTTAAACTTTCAAACGGTACAGATACATCCTGAATATTGATATCTGACCTTAAAAACCAATCAAAATCGGATATATTTTCAAGAACATGTCGACCATTTAAGTTCAGTCTCTTTAATCTGGAAAGATTAATTAAAGGCTGTACAGCAGAATCTATCAGACCAGAGACAGAGGGGAAACACATATGCAGATTTTTATAAAAAGAAATGGATAAATTGCATATATCCCGGGCGCCGCTGCTATCACCAGTCAAAAAACAAATCAATGACAAATTGTTGATAATCCGATCGAACCGGACTCTCTGCGTTTGCTTCAGATGAAAGTCACGATCAGAAAAATCAATGCTGTCAAATTGTTTACTTAGTTTCGATACCCATATATCAACAGGAAGATACGATTCAATATCTTTAGCAACGCTAAGCAATTCCTGAACAGCTGTGAAGGGCTTCAAAATCACTCCCTGGCAATCTAAATGAGTTTTCTTTGCATCATGTAATACAAAAGCATTCTTTCTTTCATATTAAATTTGAATGATGGACAAGGAATAACTCCTTCTTCCCATTCCTTTGGACAATGTCCCCCGCAAGCAGGCAACATGACACATTCATGACAGGTGAATCGTTTTTCCTTTATTGATTGATTAACGCTCAGGAAAGGAATCCGTCTATCTTCTGCCATAAGGTTTTCAGACCTGACATCACCTATCTTATGAATTTCATTGCCCTCACTGTCCTTATATGTATCGACCAGGCTTAGCTCAGAGCAGCCGAAGATGCTTCCATAGGGATCAATCAGATAAGCATTTTCAGAAACGGCCATGCAAACCTGCGGTTTTCTCTTTGGCAGAGGTTCTATATGAAATCCGAGTTTCCTCATTTCAATAAACCAGTCTATTTCCCAGCCAGCAAATTCTGCTTTATCCGCCGCAAGTTCGTGAGCATCGTTTCCCCAGGAATGGATAGGAGCTACGTAGAAGTTTGCCTTTTTATGAACACCGTGATCAGCCATCTTTTTTAATAGTCTGGAAACACCGTCCCTGTTTCGATCATCTGTGTTACAGCGTATATTGAGCGAAAAATTCAGGTCATTTCGTTGAGCTATTTTGGTTATATTGCTGAAGATGATATCAAAACTTGGTTTTCCATCTTTCAGATGTCTCCTTTGATCATGCGCATCTTTGTCCCCATCAAGAGTGATATCAAAATGGGTTACTTTATGATCAACGACCAGCTTTTCAAAAAGTTTTGGATTCAACAACAGACCATTCGTTACGATTCCAGACCTGTACCTGAGATTTAGCTCCAATGCTAACTTCTGAAGCTGATCAGACAATTTTTGCAGGGCTGGCATACCTGAAAGAGGTTCCGCACCGAACCAGACTATGTTGAGAACGGTGATCTGGCCTTTAGCTCTGGAAATCTGCCTCCGTGCAAAGTCAGTAATTTTATCCTGATCAGCGAGTGAAAGCATTTTTGATTTGTGATTCTGGCCGCAATAATGGCAGCCAAGCGGACATGCCGCAGTAGGTTGAATAACGAGCTTAAAGACCCTGGAATCTTTTACCTGATTGGTGTTTTCATCAAGGACCGTGTTAAGTTCATCGCATTCCATATCCACCAGGATCATATCCTGCACAAGATTTTTAATTAGCTGATCTGGAATATCAGAAAAATCTCTTGTTTTTAGTCGATTATATAATTTTTGCGGAAGCAGCTTGAGAGTTGCCGAGCGGGTACT
This sequence comes from Deltaproteobacteria bacterium, assembly GCA_020635195.1. Taxonomy (GTDB): domain Bacteria; phylum Bdellovibrionota_B; class Oligoflexia; order Oligoflexales; family Bog-1112; genus JACKAG01. Next base: position 11,055 of record JACKAG010000005.1, read on the forward strand.
AAAGCATAACAATTGCTGTTCATCCGGGTGGGATGAACTGGATATAGATTCCGTCACGATATAATCAGAGAGCTTGTACATATTCAGAACCTGGAAAAAAGGCCACCATATAGAGGCGACCTACCAAATGAAACAAGATGGATCGTAGAGGATCTGTGATTAGCAGGATGTGTTGCAGGTTCCACCACCGCATCCACAACAATTGTGAGCCGGTGAAAAATCTGTGTCACCTTCAGAGATCGTTTCGACCTTGAAATCCTTTGTGCTCAGTTCTTCTGTGCTTAGTTCTTCGCTGTCATTTTTAGTTTCTGCATTCGATATTCCAGCAGTACCAATTAAAAGCAGATTTGCTGCCGCAACAGATTTCAGTAGCTTTGACGTTTTCATAATTACAACTCCATTATATTGGCCACCTGGTTGAATAACCCCGACCAAGAATCGATCGGAAATATCTATTGTTCAGATACAAAAAAAACAATGGGAACATTTGCCCACCTATCAAGAGAAAAGAGGGGAAATATTCCCACTCAAATACTCAGGAAGCTTCTTTAAGAAGAGTGATAAGCTGATGTTTTTTTTACAGGCAATGACTCGCAAGAAATCAGGAAGCACAGAAAAAATAGCAGAAAACAAGACTCAAAAGAAAGGTCTTTTCAATCCGGAAAGATCCGTCATCGGATCAGGCTCCATTTTCTCGCCAGACTAAAGAGCAGATCTGAGATCAGGTGGAGAGTATCCGAAAAAATCAGGCCACAGAAAAATCCAGCTGCCAGAGGCTGATTAGAGTGCAGCCAGAAAGTGCCCTCACGGATCAGCTCTCCTGTCACAACCTGGGCCTGCAAAATTCCACGAAGATCTGGTTGCTGAAAGAGCCAGTACAGAAGATTGATCGAAAAAAGGCTCAGAAAAGCCATCAGCCCCAGCCAGAGCAACCTGCTCAGCGTACCCAGCACAATCATATGAGAGAGTTTCCGGTGAGCGAACATCCGGTGATAACCATACCAGAGCCAGCGAAAGCCACCCCAGGCCCTCTGGCTGTTGGACTGTTTCAGATCAAGATCGGGAGAAAGAAAACAGGACCCAAAGACAGCTCCACCACCAAAGGCAAGAATCTCCGGTTCTGACAAGCTTGTATAAAAATAGAGAAGAGGCAGAACAAGAACTGTCCCTGACAGATTGATCCGGTTGTGTACTTTTCCACTCGCCAAAGCCCTGTCGCCCTGTCTGACAGAAGTCAATGAGATCGGTCTCACGCGCCGACCAGTCTTTTTTCATGTCTGATCCGACATCATCCTGCAGGATCGTCCCTTTATCTGTTCATAATAACAGCATATTCAATCGTCCGATCACCCGCCAGCCTGTCCGAACGTTGTAGCTAAACATCCGGAAGATTGCAATGAGTATTATACTAATATTACAGTCTTCCTCGAGGCGTCCCCCTTGCATCAGGAAGCCCTTCTTGCAGCTGACAGGCAAGATGAGTATGGTTAGCTGCCAATATGCCAGAGCCGGAATGTTATCCCTCTGCCTGGCCAGAAGTCTCTCAGCAGGAGAATAACATGAGCAGGATCACCCTGTCGCCTGAACGTCAGCTCAAGGAATTGCAGACCGGTACAGATGAGATCATCTCTCCGGGAGAACTGCTGAAAAAACTAAAAAAATCCTGGGAGAGCCAGGTTCCACTTACCGTCAAACTGGGTGCAGACCCTTCCTGCCCGGATCTGCATCTGGGCCATGCCGTCGTTCTGAATAAACTCAGACAGCTCCAGGAATTCGGACACCGGATCTGCTTTGTAATCGGTGATTTCACCGCAATGATTGGTGATCCGACAGGAAAGAGCAAAACCAGGCCGCATTTATCGGCAGAAGAAGTCCGACAGAACGCTGAAACCTATAAGCAGCAGGTTTTCAAAATCCTCGATCCGGAAAAAACAGAGCTTCTCTGTAACAGTGAATGGCTGAACAAGTTAAGCCCGGCTGATATGATCCGCCTGCTGGCAAGCCGGACACTCCAGCAGATCATTGCCAGAGAAGATTTCGCCAGACGCTATCAGGAGCAGTCTCCGATCCATCTCCACGAGCTGATTTATCCGGTAATGCAGGCCTATGACTCTGTCGTTCTGAAAGCTGATATTGAGCTTGGCGGAACCGATCAGAAATTCAACCTTCTTGTTGGCCGGGAAATGCAAAGACAGTCGGGCCAGGAACCACAGTGCCTGATCCTTTGCCCTTTACTGGAAGGGCTGGATGGGGTTCAGAAGATGTCCAAAAGCCTGAATAATTATATAGGACTAAACGATCAGCCTCACGACATATTCGGAAAGGTGATGTCGGTGTCTGATCAGCATATGCTACGTTTTTTCGAGCTTTTGAGCCGAAAGGACACAGCTGCTCTGGCAACCATCCGGCAGGGACTCGGTGACGGGACTCTGCACCCGATGCAGGTCAAACAAGATCTTGCTCAGGAAATCGTATCCCACTACTGGGGATCAGAGGCAGCCGCTGCAGCCCGGACTCATTTCGAAACCGTTTTTTCGAAGCGAAGCCTGCCCGATGAACTGACAGAATTTCAGACAAGCCCCGGAAAAGACGGCATGATCAACCTGCCTGAGCTGCTGGTTTCCGTAGGATTCAGCGATTCAAAGTCAGCAGCCCGCAGGATTATGAAACAAAATGGCCTCCGCATCGACGGGCAAACTGTCAGCAGTGAAAACATCAGCCGTAACAGCGGAGAGACTTTTGTGCTCCGGCAGGGCAAACTAAAAATGATCCGGATTCTGGTCCGCTAAAGACAATAAATGTGCGAGATCAATGTAAGGAGGATACAGGAACCGTCTCATCACCCGAAGGAGGTGGAATTTCTTCTGTTTCATCCACCTCTCCGTCAAAATCCAGATCATAAGCCCTGAATAAAACTCGCCCCCCGGGGTCGATCGCCTCCAGCATATCAAAGCGGCCATCATCATTCATGTCCCATGCCCGGAAAGCCAGCCTGCTCGAAAGACGGCGATTTCCCTGTAAGCGGTCTACCCAGACAGGAGTCATGGCAGGAAGTGGAAAGCTGTACTCTACAGTCTGGCCGATCCTCAGAACTTCCCGGACGGGAGCAGGCTCATCACCCATGAGGCTACCTTCCGGCAGGTGCGTACAGCCAGACAGACAGATCCATCCCAGCAGATACCGCCGAAGAGCTGCCACAGAGAAGAGGGGTTGAAAAAAGGTTCTGTTTTTCAGGGTCCGACGGGCCGGAAACAGCATTATCAGTAGCCTCAGAGTGCATCCTGAATTAAAAGAATACAGATGTTATATCGGTTTATTTGTACCTGTCATCAACCCCATCTGATTGTTGCCTGACTATGTCTGATCCAAAATTTACAAGAAATTTCTCTATTATTGCCCACATAGACCACGGAAAATCCACACTGGCAGACCGTCTGATTGAAGTGACAGGTGCCCTGACCCAGCGGGAAATGAAAGCCCAGGTCCTGGACTCCATGGATATCGAGCGGGAAAGAGGTATCACCATCAAAGCTCAGACCGCTTCTATGTGCTATCGGGCAAAAGATGGTCAACAGTACCAGCTGAACCTGATTGATACTCCCGGGCATGTTGACTTCAGCTATGAAGTTTCCAGAAGTCTGGCAGCCTGTGAGGGTGCCCTGGTCATTGTCGATGCAGCTCAGGGAGTCGAGGCTCAGACTATTGCCAATGTCAATCTGGCCCTGCGTAATCAGCTGACCCTGATCCCGGTCGTTAATAAAATTGATCTGCCAAGCGCAGAGCCAGAGAGAGTTCTTGCAGAGATTGAAGATGAATTGGCTATTGAAGCAACTGACGCCGCCCTGGTTAGCGCCAAAAGCGGACAAGGGATAGCCGAGCTGCTTGAAATGATTGTCGCACGGATACCTCCTCCTGCTGATCGCCGGGATGAGCCTCTGAGAGCTCTGATCTTTGACTCCTGGTTTGATTCATATCTGGGTGCCGTGTCTCTGTGTCGGATTGTCTCCGGCAGGATCGAGCTACGTCAGCCCATCCGCATGATGTCCACCGGGAAAGTCTTTGAAGTTCTGAAGCTGAGTAAACTAACACCCAAAGCCGTCGATGTCAGAGAACTCCTCTGCGGGGACGTCGGCCTGGTCTCAGGCTCTGTCAAAGAAATCGCCGACACACGGGTGGGCGATACCATCACAAGTCAGAAACAGCCCGCTCCGGATGCTCTGCCTGGTTTTGAACAGGCCAGACAGATGGTCTTCGGCGGTATATTCCCTGTCGACTCAAGTGAGTATCAGAATCTGAAAACTGCCATTGAAAAACTCCAGCTCAACGACGCCAGTCTCGCCATTGAGGTAGAAAGTTCCAACGCCCTTGGTTTTGGCTTCCGGGTTGGTTTTCTTGGTCTCCTGCATATGGATATCATTCAGGAGAGGCTGGAGCGGGAATATGGTCTGGATCTCATTTTTACCGCACCTTCTGTCGTCTACAGGGTTTATCAGCTGAGCGGGGACATGCTGCTGGTGGAGAATCCGGCAAAACTACCTGACCCCACAAAAATCGACCGGGTCGAGGAACCCTATGTCCGGATGACAATCCACACTCCGGAGGAGTATATCGGATCGATCCTGAAACTCCTGCAGGAACGGCGAGGTGTACAGCAAGGGCTGGAGTATTATAGCAACAAGAAAGTCGTCATCACCTACGAAATTCCCATGAATGAGATGATTTTTGACTTCCACGACAAGCTAAAGAGTATGACTCGTGGATATGCTTCCATGGATTATGAGCTGACAGGATATAAACCTGGCGACCTGGTCAAGCTGGATATCCTTGTCAATGCACATCCGGTTGATGCACTGTCCTGCATTGTTCACAGATCTTATGCTGCCCACCGCGGAAGGGCTTTGTGCAAAAAACTCAGAGAGTCCCTTTCACGCCATATGTTCCAGATTGCCATTCAGGCCGCCATTGGCAGCAAAATTATCGCAAGAGAAACCCTCTCAGCTCTTCGTAAAGATGTCACAGCTAAGTGTTATGGTGGCGATATCAGCAGAAAGCGTAAGCTCCTGGAAAAGCAAAAAGAGGGGAAAAAACGGATGAAGTCTGTCGGAAATGTCGAGATCCCTCAGAAGGCATTTATGGCTATTCTCAGCCTGGATGACTAGAGAAAATCAGCTTGCCTCTGCTGACAAAGAGGAAACCGCCTGAGAGTTTCTCTGGCAAAGCTGATACAGCGGCATAACATATGAGGACAGGAGATGAAAGAAATGCGACAGAAAGCCTTTCATACGTTCAGACAGGCCCTGCTGCTCTGGCTCTGCCTGTCTTCTCAGACTCAGGCTGAGTCTCTTTTGCTGACAAATGCAACCATCTACCCTGATTTCAGAAAGCCTCAGCAGCTTCCTAAAGCAGAACAGCTGCTGATTTCTGAGGGCAGAGTCCTTGCAGTAGGACGGGAGGATGTCGCAAAAGCCCTTTCTGAGATGCAAAAACTGAAGCAGGATCTGACAGAGCTGGACCTTAAAGGAAGGTATGTCTTACCTGGATTTATCGAATCCCACACCCATCCCCTGGCTTATGCTATTTTCAGCAAAAGTGGTCTCTTTCACCAGCTTTCACCCGATCATCTCCGGAGTATGGAAGATGTCAGCCTTTTTTTGTCCGGACTCCGGGATCAGACAAAAGCGGGGGAATGGATTCTGATCAGCGGCTGGGATCCGGCAGCAATCCCCGGGCTGCCAAAATTTGACCGCCCGTTTCTTGACAGGATATTTCCGGAACATCCTGTTTTTGTCCTGGCGCAAACCATGCACAGTGGCTTTGCCAACTCTCTGGCTATGAAAAAAGCAGATATTGATATCAGACAGAAAGAGCAGGGTCTGGCTTCCGGCTCTTCCATGGACTGGGACACAGCCTCCGGTGAGCTGACAGGACGACTCTACGAACAGGATGCACTCAGGAGAGTTTCCAGACATATTCCTCTGTCGTTTGCAATTGCCAGAAACATTTTAAAGTGGCTTGATCTTGCATACCGGGAATACTCTCGCGAAGGATACACCACAATCGCTGCACTGGGCATTATTGACATGCTGGGACCATGGTTTTCCATCCCTGCCGTTAAAATCAGCAGTCAGTATCGAGGCCGCATGGCAGATGCATTCCGGTGCTTCGGCCTTTCCACCGTTGAACGACCGCCGGTGAATATCATCGCCTATTATTTTCATACAGACCTTTCTTCCTGGAGTTCGGGCCCTGATACAGGAGAAGGTTATTTCAGACGCATTGGCATTAAATTCCATGGAGACGGCTCCCCCTATGCCGGCAGCATGGCCATGTCCGCTCCATATCAGAAGAGCAAACTCGCTGAGGTCCTGGACATCGGTTCCGGGCAGGCCCCTCTTTTGCTGGATCATTCCCACTTTGAGCTGATGAAAGAACGTGTACGCCAGGGAGATCAGGTTGCTGTCCATGCACACGGAGACAGAACCATTGAGCAGATTCTCGGCTGGTACAGCCAACTCCCACGTGGTGGACGACACCGGCTGGAACATGCCGGAAATATCAGCGAAGAACAGCTCCGAGACGTTGCCAGACTTGGACTTTCTGTCAGCTTTTACCTGGACCACATTTACTATTATGCAGAGGCGCTGGAGGAGCTACTGGGTCCTGAACGGGGACGGAATTTTATGCCTCTGGGCTGGGCGCTCAGACACAATGTCATCTTCTCCCTGCATTCAGACAGCCCTGCCTCCCCCCCGGGAGCATTCAGGCTGATTGCAACAGCAGCAGGCCGGCGGGATATTAACGGGCGTCCCGGACTGGCAGAACACCGCATTCCTGTCGCTGAAGCCATCAGAGCCATGACCAGCAATGCAGCCTGGCAGCTGCATGCAGAAAACAGAATCGGCACGCTGGCTGCGGGGTTTGATGCGGATTTTATCGTTGTAAGCCAGGACCCACTCACACATGATCCGGCAAGCATTCAGGTCGATGAAACCTATAAAAGCGGTGAAAGAGTCTGGTCAGCGCCCCCCAGTTCTCACAGCATGCCGCCTCAACTCCATAAAAAATAAGAGGGAGCTGTTCCCTTTCTCACAAGCATGAAAGACAGAGGCTAATCTCTCTCTCCAGAGAGGCTTTACTGACCGGCTTAGTCAGATAGTAATCGGCTCCATTTGCTCTGGCCATCCGGGCTGCCGGACTGCCGGAGTCTTCCGTCGACAATGCCAGAATTCTTCCCTCAAAGGTTGATTTTCCGGAGCGCAGCTCATAAATCAGGCGGACACCATCCATAACCGGCATATTGATGTCTGTAATCACAAGATCAACTCTTTGCTTCTCCTGACGAATCAGATGCAATGCTTCCTGTCCGTTGCTGGCATCGATCACCTCCAGCTTCATACGGCTCAGCATCGCCCGTAAAATCAGCCGGGTGCTTAGTTCATCGTCAACAATGAGTGCCCGTAACGTACGGGGCCTGAAAAAACCCATGTTTAACATTCACCACATAAAAAAAGTTATGTTCTTTCCCTCTTGAGGATATGACAGAGTCATCGGGAGACATTCGGTATTCCGACATAAAAAAATGTAACCAGCTGTTTAAGAAAAATAAAAATGAGTATTTTTCTTCTGCCAACACAGCGCAGAGGCAGAGAAGGCACAGACAGAGAATGATCCCGGATGGCCCATCCGGACAGATTTAGAGTCTTTATACTACAGATAACCGTTTTTTCTGGCGGAATACCTCAGCTGATCCCGAAAAGAGGGGTGAGCCACAGCAATCAGCTGCTCAGCCCGTGCAGCAACACTACGACCTTTTAACTCTGCCACGCCATACTCTGTCACAACAGTATCAAGGTCATTTCTGCTGATACTGACCTTTGCTCCTGGCTGTAGCTCAGAGACGATTTTCGAGACACCTTGCCTGGTCGTCGACTTCAGAGCGATAATCCCCCGGCCATCAGGAGACCTCTGAGCTCCGGTATGGGTGTCAAAAGCCCCACCAATCCCTGACAGTTCCAGATGACCAATGGACTCTGAACAGACCTGACCTGTCATATCAATCTCAACCGCCGAATTAACAGAAACCATCCGATGATTTCTTCCAATCCTCCATGGATCGACTACAACAGATGCAGGGTGAAGCTCAATCACAGGATTCCGGTCCAGAAACTGATAAAGCTCTGCTGTACCAAAAGCAAAGGAGCCAACCACCTTGTCTGGCCAGATTGTCTTCTGACTTCCGTCGACCACACCCGCTTCAATCAGCTTCTGAATCGAGTTATTAATCATCTCTGTATGAATACCCAGATGCTTTTTATTCATCAGAGCATCTGTCAACGCATCAGGTATAGAGCCAATCCCCAGCTGCAATGTCGACCCATCCTGAATCAGATCCGCAACAAACGCTGCTATTTTCTGATCCTCTTCATCAGGCTGCTTCCACAGACTCTCCGGTAAGGGTCCGGAGCGCTCCACAAAAGCACTCACCATCCGAAGAGGAACCGTTGTAGCACCATGAGTAAAAGGAATCGCAGGATTAATCTCCAGAACCACATGCTCTGCTTTTCTTAAAAGTTCTGCTTCATAACAGACACCCGGGCCCAGACTGACAAAACCCCGGGAATCCGGAACGGAACAGCTTCCCCAGAAAAGATCAATCTTCGGACAACGAAACAGAATATTCCGGACCCACTGAGATAAGTGCTGAGGGACATAATGGACATGAGGCTGTGACTGATGATCCCGGACACTTGCCGTCAGAAATAACGGACGCAACTCAACCCGTCCATCCAGACTCTGATCATGAAACACTTCATATGAACGGGATGGGTTGGCACACCAGATCACAACCCCTGTACAGTCCTGCAGAACCTGATGCACTCCGGAAAAAAAACCGCCAGGCTCCGAAGCTGCCATTGCAGTCACCACCACAGCATGATCACGGACAAAGCGCTTCAACGCGGCTTCTACAGGCATCACGTCCATTTCACAGCCCCTTCCTTAAAAAGGCTAGTATAACAGACAGGGTGGAAACACTCAGAGCGGATTCATCAGACTATCAAGGTAATCCTGATAATGACCCTGATGCTCCCGGATACCATGCTCCGTAACTTCAAGCACCCGGTTGCTGACAGTTTCTGCAAACTCATGATCATGAGTGACAAGAAGCACAGCTCCTCCAAAACGAAGCAATGCCTGATTCAGGGAGGTAATCGATTCAAGATCCAGATGGTTCGTCGGGCCATCCAGCAGGACGACATTTGCCCGCTGAAGCATCATTCTGGCTAACATGCAGCGCACTTTCTCACCACCCGAGAGCACTTCCGCCGACTTCCGGGTTTCCTCTCCACTAAAGAGCATCCTGCCAAGAAAACTTCTGATAAAATTCTCTGACTTATCTTCTGAAAATTCCCGCAGCCAGTCGATCAGATTTTCTTTTCGCCCGTCAAAAAAGTCCTCGTAATTGAGAGGAAGATAAGAACGGCTGGTCGTGACACCCCATTTATACGTTCCGGAATCCGCAGCCATCCGGCCGCTGAGAATTTCCATCAGAGCTGTTGTTGCCAGCTCATTCCTGCCAACAAAAATCGTTTTGTCATTCTTATTCAGCTGGAAAGACAGATCACTAAATAAAATTTCTCCATCCAGAGTTTTTGAAAGACCCTCAACCTCCAGCAGAAGATCACCCAGTTCTCTCTCCTGCTCAAATACGACATGAGGATATTTCCGCACCGATGCCGGAAGATCATCCAGAGATAATTTATCCAGCAGTTTCTTTCTGGACGTTGCCTGTTTCGACTTGGCCGCATTTGCGCTAAAGCGCCTGATGAAGGTTTCCAGCTCTTTGGCCTTTTCTTCGCTTCGCTTATGCTCAGCAGCCCGCAAATTACGGGCCAACGTACTGGATTCTTTCCAGAAGTCGTAATTACCTGCATACAACTGTACTTTTCTGTAATCGATATCAACTGTATGGGTACAGACTTTATTGAGAAAATGGCGGTCATGAGAAATCACAATCACCGTATTGTTAAACGCCTGCAAAAAATTTTCCAGCCAGATGATGGATTTTGCATCAAGATGGTTGGTTGGTTCGTCCAGCAATAAAATATCCGGATTACCAAACAGTGCCTGAGCGAGTAATACCCTTACTTTCTCAGAATCCCTGAGTTCCCGGACTTTTTTACGAATCCGGTCCTGGGCAATCCCAAGACCATCGAGCAAGGTCGCAGCTTCAGACTCCGCCTCCCAGCCCCCAAGACTGGCAAAATCAGCCTCCAGTTCTGCGGCCCGGACGCCATCCTCTTCAGAAAAATCTGCTTTCGCATACAGAGCGTCCTTCTCATGCATCACATCAATCAGCTTCTGATGCCCCATCAGCACCGCCTGCAAAACTTCTTCTTCATTGAACCGGAAATGATCCTGGCGAAGCATAGACAAAGACTGAGAAGAGTTGCGGATCACTGCCCCACGGGACGGTTCGATTTCTCCGGCAAGAATCTTAAGGAATGTTGATTTCCCAGCTCCGTTAGCGCCAATGACTCCATAGCAGTTTCCTGGTGTGAATCTGATATTGACATCTTCAAAAAGCCTGGAACTTCCCCATGCAAAGGAAAGATCGGAAGTACTGATCATTGTGATGGATATCCTCAAATAAAAAATTTAAAGAAAATAATATGTTATGCTCCCAGCAGCGCCTGCAGGCGAATCATAATCGAATGCCCTTTTAAGGTTCCGCTGATTTTTCTGCGCTGAGATTCTATATCATCCGGATGCACCTGAAACCCGTCCCCTTGTCTGATTGCCTCATCCTGCATATGAGGATCTTTAAACTCCCAGCTGTCATATCTGAATATGTATCTGGCATAAAGAGGCATCGAATATGTCACACTCAGAATATAACCCTCAATCCTGGTCATCAGACTGCTACGGTTGTCCGGCCGTGGATCCTGCATCCAGCAAAAGAAGATCCCCGGAGTCAGCGACAGACTGGTCGTCCTGATACTATGGTTAAAATTCTCCTGCATTTCAGCCCAGGTCGATGGGCCAGCTCTCGGATCTTTCCTGCGATCGACCGAGCGGCCCACCATGTCTTTATAATTCAGACCAAAAATAAATCCATAACCTCCATCCGGATGACGTAAATCCAGTTCTTCTGCACTGTAGCCCCACCAGAGCTGAAGAGCCGTCCCCTGATAGTCCACATTCAGAATTCTCCTGTAACTGGGATCAAAAGGCCCGACCAGGATCTCTCCCTCTCCCGACAGAAACCAGCGTCCCTGGATATAGCCATAGCCCACGGCCACGCCGCCACTGTTTCCCAGCAGTTCATAGCCATTGCCCGCCTTAAAGGTAAACCTCTCCCCGGTCAGCCCTGTTGACCAGAAAGTGTTCTTCCAGGCTTCTTCGACAGAAGACAGAGGGGCAGGCGCTGAAACTAAGGCTGAGTTCCCCACAAAGAGGCCCGTTATAAGGAACACAAATCTCAAAAAACAGCCAGGAGCTATCCGCTTATCAGACATCAGACGTCTTTTTTGAGGGAGATTTACGGATCATTCTGATCACCAGAATGGAAAGCTCATACATCACATAAAGGGGCAGAGCCATACCAATCTGAGACATCGGATCTGGTGGTGTAAGCACAGCTCCTACAAACAAAGTCCCCACTATCACATAACGCCGGTATTTTGCCAGACCTTCCGCCGAAACCAGATCAAGCACAGCCAAAAGAACCAGAATGACAGGGGTTTCGAAGACCAGACCAAAGCCCAGAATCATCAGTGTCAGCATGGACACATAGTCTGTAATGGTAATCATAGGAACCCCGACCTCCTGTCCCAGCTGAATCAGGAATTCAAGAGCAAGGGGGAAGATAACCCAAAAACAGAACGCAATTCCGGAAATAAATAAACTTGTCGAAGCAAAAATAAATGGAAGAACCAGTTTTTTTTCGTGTTCATACAGAGCAGGCTCGATAAACTTCCAGAACTGCCAGATCCAGACAGGACTGGAGACGATGACGGCACTGAGCAGACTAACCCGGATACTGGTTAGAAATACGTCCAGAGGCCCGGTAAAATGCAGGACTTCTTCTGCCGCAGGCAGAGCAGATCGCAGTGGTCCTTTCAGAAACTCAATCAATTCACGCGAAAAAATCATTGCCAGAATAAAGCAGACCAGGACAGCCGCAAAAGACCGGATCAGACACTGACGTAGTTCTGAAAGGTGCTCAAGCAGGCTCATGGCCTTCCCGCCATGTTCATCCATACTTTTTCTTCGCCTCCTCACATTCTCCTGTCATATCGCCCATCACTCAGTGAGCCTCCAGCCAGTTATTCCCAACTCCCACTTCCACTTTCAGAGGAACGGAAAGTTGCATCGCCTGCTCCATCCCCTGGCGCACCAGCTCACACAGCTCCCCGACTTCTTCGTCCGGACATTCAAAAAGCAGTTCATCATGAACCTGTAACAGCATCTCGGCCTGCATGCTGCGCTCTCTGAGCATCCGGTCGATACGTATCATAGCAAGCTTAATCAGATCCGCAGCACTACCCTGAATGGGAGAATTGACCGCGATATGCCGGGCGCTTACAGCGGCCATGGCTCCTTCTTTGCCATCCAGGCCACTAATGGGGCGTCTTCTGCCACAAATCGTCTGACTGTATCCATGCTCTGTCGCAAAAGCAATCGCCTGATCGATAAAGCTCCGGATACCGGGAAAGCTTTCAAAGTAGCAGTCGATAAACTCCCGGGCTTCTTTCTGGCTGACGCCTGTCGTTTTTGCAAGGCGCTGAGGCCCCATCCCATACGCAATTCCATAATTGATGGCCTTTGCCCGGGATCTGTCTGTAGAGCTGACATCTCCGGGCTCCTTCCGGAACATACTGGCTGCTGTACTGATATGAATATCCCTCTCCTGAGCAAAAGCCTCCCTGAGTCCAGAATCCCCGGATAAATGAGCAAGGATACGTAATTCAATCTGCGAATAATCCGCAGATATAAGTTTTGAACCGGACCGGCTGACAAATGCAGAACGGACCTCCCGCCCCCGCGCTGTTCTGACAGGAATATTCTGTAGATTTGGACGAGAAGAACTCAGACGCCCCGTTGCAGTTCCGGTGGGATGAAAGCTGCTGTGAATCCGGCCCGTGGTTTCATGAATCAGTTGTGGCAGTGTATCCACATAAGTATTTTTCAGCTTATAAATTTCCCGATACGAGAGGAGAGCAGCGACAAAAGGGTGTGATGACATCGATTCCAGGACTGAAACATCCGTTGAATAACCACTCTTCGTCTTTTTAATCTTTGTCACCCCTAATTGTTCATGAATCCGGAGCTTATCAAAGAGAATCACGCGGAGCTGTGCAGGGGAATTCACATTGAATTCTTCACCGGCCTCCCGGTAAATCTGAGCCTGTAATGACTGGATATCCCCAAGAAAGGTTTCCGAAAGATCCGCCAGAGCCTGGGCGTTGACAGAAATCCCGACCTCTTCCATTCTGGCTAACAAGGGCAAGACAGGCAAATCAATGTCCTGATAAACCCTGAGAAGATCTCCTGACAAACGTGGGAAAAGCTTCTGATACAGCTGCAAACAACAGTCTGCATCCTCACTCGCATAAATAGCGAGTTTCTCCGGATCAGCCTGCCTCATGCTGATATCTTTTTTCGCTCCCATCAGAGCAGACGTCGGGATCTTTTCAATGCCAAGCTCTTCACGGCTCAGGGCGTCTATCCCATAACTTCCCCGGGAGGGGTTCAGGACAAAAGCCGCAACCATGCTATCTCCAAAAGGAGGACATAGGTTAATTCCCAAATGTTTCAGCATCTGAAGATCAAATTTCAGATTATGAGCGACTTTAACTGGCCCCTCAGACTTTTCAAAAAGTGCTTTTAAAAGAGCCACAATCTCATCCTGAGTCATCTGGCTCTGATGCTCAGGAATCAGAGGAATATAGCAGGCCAGCCCAGGCCCCCAGGCAAGGCTGACTCCCAGCGGCCTGTCTGAAACAAGATCAAGACCACTGGTTTCGGTATCAAAAGCAAAACAGTCGACCTTATGGAGATCAGCCAACACGGCATCCAGTTGTTCCCGTCTGGTCACAAACTGATAAGAGCCTCTGGCAGCTGCAACAGCAAAGATCTCCGGGTCCTTCGGATCTTTGCTCTGTCTCTGCTGCTTCTGAGCTGTTTGACTCTGCTTTAAATCCTGGATGCCTTTTCTGATCCTGTCATTCAGCGACCTGAGTCCCATCTCTTCACAAAAGCCCAGCAGAGCTTCCTGAGCCAGAGCCTGATCCGGATCAAAACTCATCTCGTCCCGCTTCAGATTCAGCGAAACATCCGTCCTGATCGTGACCAGCTGGCGAGACAAAAACGCCATGGACTTCTGCTCTCTTAGCATTTTAGCCTGACGGGGATTCCCAATCTGATCGAGATTCTGATAAATGTCATCCAGACTTCCCCAGCGCCGGATCAGACTGGTCGCACCTTTCTCTCCGATACCTCTGACGCCAGGGACATGATCCGAAGAATCGCCCCAGATTGCCAGAACATCCCGGACCTGGTCCGGACGGCAGCCAAATTTCCTGAACACCCCTTCCGTATCAACCAGTTCAATACTCTGATTTTTTTTAGGCGCATAAAGGAAAACTCTGTCATTGATCAGCTGCATAAAATCTTTGTCACCTGAAACAATATAACAGGATGTTTCCGCATCGGCCCACTGGCTGACCAGAGAGCCAATCAGGTCATCTGCTTCCAGCCCCTTTTCCTGAATCAGGGGCAGCCCCCACAGAGAAAACATCCGGAACAGCTCAGGAATCTGTCTGGCGAGGGCCTCTGGCATCTCTCCACGGTTTGCCTTATATTCCGGATAAATTTCATGGCGGAAATTCGGCCCCTCTGAATCACTGGCCAGAATCAGTAAATCAGGTCTTTCCCTTTCAATCAAACCCATCAGAAACATAGCAGAGCCGTGCAATGCAGACGTCGGAAACCCCGCCTGATTGGTAAAGCCACGGGGAGATAAGGCATGAAAAAGCCTGAAAGCCATCGCCATTACATCCACAACAAAGATTTTTCGCATGATCAGTCTCTTTCGTCTGGCAAGATCAGGTAGGTAAAGCAGAAAAACCGGCCGCTGGAAGATAGCACAGAAAATCACAGCCTGAAAGAAACAGAACCTTCCCGGCAAATAAGCGTTTGGGGGGAAGTTTGCGTTCCCTGGCAAATCAGTATACGATAAGTCCCGTCATTAAGTACAGGAGCAGGATAAGATGGCTAACGATGATGTAGCAGAGCTAAAAATCGGTTCAAAAGTGTATCCGTTACCTATCGTTGCAGGAACTATTGGAGATGAAGGTCTTGATATCCGGAAATTACGGCAGGACAGTGGTTATATCACCCTAGACTCAGGTTATGGGAATACCGGAGCCTGCAAAAGTGCGATCACCTTTATCGACGGGGAAAAGGGAATCCTCCGCTACCGTGGAATCCCTATTGAAATTCTGGCAGAAAAGTCAACTTTTGTCGAAACCAGCTACCTCCTCATCTATGGACACCTGCCCAACAAAGCCGAGCTCTCTGACTTCAGCAATAAACTCCGTTATCATTCTTTGATTCATGAAGACATGCTGCATTTTTATGATGGCTATCCTTCAACAGCACATCCGATGGCCATCCTTTCCTCCATGGTCTGTTCCCTTTCCGCCTATTATCCGGATTCTCTCGATCCGAAAGACCCTGAGCAGGTGGATCACCTGATTCCCCGGGTCCTGTCAAAGCTCAGAACGATTGCAGCCTACTCTTACAAGAAATCAATCGGACAACCTGTTGTCTATCCCAGAAACTCGCTCAGATATTGTGAAAATTTTCTGCATATGATGTTTGCAGTTCCTTCTGAGCCTTATGAAGTAGATCCGGATATTGCCGCAGCTCTCAACATGCTGCTGATTCTGCATGCAGACCATGAGCAGAACTGTTCCACATCGACAGTCCGTCTGGTGGGCTCGTCGGATGCGAATCTTTTTGCCTCCATCGCAGCTGGTATCTGCGCTCTGTGGGGCCCCAAACATGGTGGTGCCAATCAGGCCGTCGTCGAAATGCTCGAAGAAATCCAGAGAAATGGCGGCGATGTTCAAAAAGCCCTCGCCTTATCAAAAGACAAAGACAGTCATTTTAAACTTATGGGTTTTGGGCACCGGGTCTACAAAAATTTCGACCCCAGAGCAAAAGTCATCAAAGCCCAGTGCGACACCCTGCTGGGCAAGCTCAAGAAAGCAGATCCACTCCTGGATATCGCCCGACGTCTGGAAGAAGAAGCCCTGCGAGATCCTTATTTTGCAGACCGGAAACTTTACCCAAATGTTGATTTTTATTCGGGTGTTCTGTATCGGGTTCTGAACATCCCCATCAACATGTATACGGTGATGTTTTCTCTGGGACGCCTGCCAGGATGGATTGCCCACTGGAGAGAGATGCATCTGGGCGGAGATGAGCGGATTGGCCGTCCCAGGCAGATTTATACAGGTACCGTTGAAGCTCCTTATATTCCTCTCATGGAACGACGCTGAAGATAGAAATCCGGAAAGCCCTGCGGAAAAAACATGGTCCGCAGGGCGGATGATTTTGCCGGGACTCTGGCGAAGCTGTAAAATAGTTTCAGCTATTGCCATTTTTCATGAAATCGAAGACAAAGCGTTCAGGGGATCAGAAACCCTGAATCTTTATATGCACTCATTGTCAAGCAGAAGGCTTCCCATGCATTTCAGACGGACATCTTCCTGCCCTGCTAAGAGACAGAAGAACCCAAAGCAAAGGACCAGAATTGCTCACTCCAGAATGTCCCTCTGGCACGTTCTGACTGTGTTCGCCGGGGCTGCTGCCAGCCCTCTCCTTGCAGACAACAGCCAGATTCCGGACGTTGCTGTACAACCTGCGGTCGCAGAGCTCCAGCTGACAACCGCAACATCTGTCATTGACCGGATGCTGATGGCAGGACCGGTTGTCTCACTCGTCTTGCTGATCCTAGCTTCTATGTCTGTCTTTACCTGGGCAATCTTTCTGAGCAAATGGCTTTATCTGAAACGTATTCATAAAAATTGTGAGGCTTTTATCAAGAGCTTCTGGGACAGCCGCTCCCTGAATGATCTCAACAGCCGACTGCTGGACTATCCTTATAGTCCGGTCAGAGAGGTCTTCAGAAGCGGCTATGCTGAGCTGGTCCGGGGAAGCCAGATGCGGGAATCTGGTAATCAGACACACAGTGAACTTGCCATGCGGGTTGCAATCGACAACCTCAGCAGAAGCCTTCAGAAATCACGCCAGACAGAAAAGCAGCAACTTGAACGATACCTTCCCGTCCTCGCCATAAGCGCCTCTGCATGTCCTTTTATCGGGCTGTTCGGAACCGTATGGGGAATTATGACCGCATTTGAAGGTATTGCCCGAAGCGGAAGCTCAAGTCTTGCTGCCGTTGCTCCCGGAATCTCAGAAGCTCTTGTGGCCACAGCCTTTGGTCTGGCTGCGGCCATCCCGGCAGCCGTCGGATACAATATCGCAGCGTACCGGATCAGAGGAATGATGGCCCATCTGGATGGTTTTGGTCATGATTTTCTGAATATCGTCGAGCGATATCTTTTTACAGATAAGTTCAGCAATCAGAATCGTCCGGCCAGAACAGACCCTGTCCGGGATACCAGCACACCAGGAGTCCCTTAAACGTGGCGTTTGCTTCCATCAGTCCCTCCGGACCAGATGATGACAACAAGGACCTTGCGGAGATCAACATCATTCCGCTGGTAGATATCATGCTGGTGCTTCTCATCATCTTTATGGTTGCAGCCCCACTGTCCATCAGTGGAATTCATGTACAACTCCCCAGAAGTCAGGCAAAAGGCGGGCAGGTTGATCAAAAGAAAATCATCCTCTCTATCGATGAAAAAGGGGATTATTTTATAGATAAAACCAGAATCCAACCAGAACATCTGGAGGCTAAAATAGAAGCCGTTTTTGCCGTTCGGGACGAAAAAGAGCTTTATATCAGAGCAGATAAAAATGTGTCCTATGGTCGGGTCGTTGATGCCATGACTGCCGCTAAACTCGCAGGAGTCCGGAAACTGTCTATGCTGACAACAGCACCTGCCAGCCCCCGCTGAGACTTCAGTGGCCTGACGTCTTATTTCAGGAGATATCGGTTTGAGCCCGAATCCGTTCCACAGGGAGTCACAAAAGACCGAAACCCTTGTGCTGAAAATATTCCTCTTTTTTTCTGTCACGATGCATGTTGCTATCCTGCTGATCTCTCCGGCAGACTGGGCCATCCCCAGACCCACGACTCCAGCCGAATTTGCCATTGAAGCTGGCCTGGTGATGGAAGAACTGCCGATACTAAACCATACGAAAGATCCGGAAATCCCGGAAGCTATGGACCCAAAGCAGGCAAAGAAAATGCTGCCTCAGCTCCCTAAGCGTGTACAGATCCGTGATTCTGCAAACTCCACTGAAGAAGGTGCTTTTGACCCTTCTGAGACTGCAAAACAAGCTTCAGAAGACACGCAGAAAAAAATGGTAACGACAAAAGCAGCTGAGAGCCTCACTCAGGACCAGGAAGCGGCAGAGTATTATAAAGATGAAATTTTCAAACGACTGGAAAAAGAGCTCCGGCGACAACAGCATAAGGAAAAGAAAGAAGAAAAAAAGCGTAAAAAAGATGCAAAAATAACCCGCCAACTTTTATCGAAACGAAAGCAGGAGCTGAAAGAACGGAGCTCCGCCAATGCAGAGCATCCCTACGTAAGAGAACTCCAGCAGAGTATCAACGCCCGCTACATCCCTCCGGCTATCTACCAGAATCCGGCCTATGGGCAAACCGTGATATTATTGCAAATTGGCCGAAATGGTGCCATTGAAAGCCTCCGGATGATCCATTCATCAAACAACGTCGCTCTTGACCGTTTTGCTGAAAAAAGCCTCAATGACATGAGTCCGTTTCCTTCTCCTCCCCGGGAACTGTGGGGACAAGCGTTTCAGATTCATCTTGGCAGACGGATGTAACCATCCTGTCATGAAACTCTGTCTGCCCACAAAGAAGAAAAAGGAGAATAGCAGACATGATACGCAATCTATTACTGAAGATGTTCCAGGGAAGCCTGCTCCTTTGCCTCATGAGCCAGGCATCTGCAAACATCCAACCCATCGTCATCAATATCGACAATCCGAAATTCAGAAAACTGGTCACCGCGATCCCCGAAATGACGGTCAGCCCGGACCAGAAGGACATGACAGGCCACGGAGCACGACTCAGCAAAAGACTTAGTCAGCTTCTTGAATTTTCAGGTTATTTCAGAATACTCCGGGAAGCCGGACTCCGGGGAATGACAGAGACAAGGACCACCAGAGCAGATCCGGACAAAATTGCAGGCTTTGAGAAAGAAGACCTGCGACAATGGCAGGCTATCGGGGTTGAATCTCTCACCATAGGCCGCCTGATCCGACTGCCACAGGGAACATACAGGCTGGAACTACGCAGCGCAGATATTTCTGCTGGTCAGCGTCTCCTGGGAAAAGCATACATCCTGAAGAGCCTGGATGAGGCAGATATGGCCCTGAAACAGTATGCCGATCAGCTCCTGACAGCCTACACTGGAAAACCCGGAATCTTTAACAGCAAAATCATCTTTACCGGAAAGAAAACCTTACACTCCATGAAGCAGATTTATATGTGTGATGTCGACGGAGGGGGCCTGATACAGCTGACCTCTGCAAAAGCAATTCATCTGTCACCCTCTTTCAGTCCTGATGGCAGTAAAATTCTGTATACATCCTATGAATCAGGAAATCCGGACCTTTATATGATGAACCTCAGCAACCGAAGCGTGCAGAAAATTTCCGGAGAACAAGGCCTTAACAGCGGAGGAGTCTTTTCTGACAACGGCAAACTGATCGCTTTTTCAGGCTCCATTGCCGGAAACACGGAAATTTACATGAAAGACTTTATCAGCCCGCAGCGTCGGCCTCTGCTCCAGGGACATGGCATTGATGTTGATCCGGCTTTTTCTCCGGATGGAAGGTGGCTGGCTTTTGTCTCAGGAAGATACGGGCAGCCTCATATTTTCCGTGCCGCACTGCAATGGAATCAGGATCGCAGCCAGGTCAGAGTAACCGGCGATACCCGCCTCACTTATGCAGGCTGGTACAATGCCACACCAGCCTGGTCACCCGACTCCGCAAGGCTGGCGTTTGCAGGCTTTGACCGGGATATTGGGCGCTTCGACCTCTTCCTGATGAATGCTGATGGTACAAATATGGAACGGCTCACCCTGAATGCAGGAGATAACGAGAATCCCTCCTGGTCGCCAAACGGTCAGATGATCATATTCAGTTCAAACCGGATTGCCCCTGCGGGGGCCAGAAAGGGACCACCGCAACTCTTTATCATGAACCGGGATGGAAGCAGCCAGCGAGTCCTGGCCACAGGCCTCTATTCTGCTGAAACCCCCCGCTGGGGTCCGTTTACGCTGACACACTGACTCTGGTTTTCCAGAAATCAGCCCGGGTTTCTGCGACGCTCTGCGATCAGTCTTCCAGAAGTGAGAATATACGCTCACACCAGATTCTGCTGAACGCACTTTCCTGATAAGATCGGCCTTCCCACTGCAAACTGGCCTGCCCATCTGCTGACATGGCAGCCCGGAGTCCCTGCAGTCGAACCGAAAGATCCTGAAGAATACTCCGGGATGTTTCTTCATTAATATCAAAGGTTTGCCTTCTCTTAACAAGAACCAAACCCGCAACATCTTCATCATAAACTCGATAACAAATAGAGCGAGTTCTACGGAAATATCTGCTAAGTTCTTCCAGAAAATCCTGATCACAGAGACGAAGAAAACTGGCAGGCAGACGTGTTAGCATCAGATGGGCTAATCTGAGCCTTCTGCTGACTTCTGCCTGGTTGAAACAATTCTGAAGCTCAAAAGGGATGAGTTTCTCTGAAATGTTGACATGCAGACGATCGGCGTAGTCTTCAGCATAAGCCATCTCAAACCCCTCGCTACGCATCTTCTTCTCAATAGAAGCTCTCACAATTTCAGTGACCCTCTCAAAGAGAGGCAGCTGCGGAAACTCTTGCTCCATCATAGCCAGGTTCACAGAGGAGAAAGCCCTCAAAACCTTAGTCTCAATATCATTACATAAAGCATCCCATAGCGCACTGAGGACAAGAACAGAAGCCAGACGCAGCCTCTGTGACTGCCACGGCGCTGGGGCCAGCTTCCGGCAAAGAAGTTCCGTGAGCCTGTCCATATCAGCCGCAAGCAGATCCGGAGAACTCTGCTGATGCATATTCACAAGAGAGTTCATCCATCCCGAAATCTCATGGACTGCCTTTTGGGCTGACAGCTCCCCTCGAATATCCTCCACAAGACGCTGGCGCTGAATTTTCTGTAAAAAGTCCAGGTCACGGACCGGAATGATAGCTCCCCCGGACAGGGTGGTCTCCGACAGCAGAGCATCCGGATCAGAGTCTTCGGGATTTCCAGCAAGAGAGATCCCTTCCATAAACCATGCAGGCCCTTGTGGCAGCGGAAGCTCAATCGCCACCCTCTCTACCGGGATGCTCAGAGCCATCGAAATCCCCCGAATCAGATCCGGGATACGATGCTCCGCATCAATCTGATAAGCGATAAGATCAGATGATTCCCCGCTATTGAAAGCATCGACAGATCTGAGATAAAGATATAATTGAGGAGAGGTGGTGTCGATTTCCACCGCGGATGCAGGTCGTGAGAGTAAAGATGTGAATGACGAAACAAGAAGACAAAAGATAACAGAGGATTTCATAAGATAAACTTTCTTTTACGTCAGCAATTCCCCGCTGGGTCTAAAACCCTTGCTATCAAAGGGTTTTGAAATATTGTCTCCGCAGAATTTTTTGCCATATAAATATTTATTATTAACTCTTAGCTGAACCTCAGATCGGATCAGTGCCTTATGTCAGCTATCCCCCCAGATATACAGCTTTTATACAGCTTTTTTTATGTGTATGCGGAGAACCACTCTGTTTTTTCCTTTAGTTTTGGGAGGTTGCATACTGGCGAAGAATTGCTGCTTTTACGTGTGTGTCCGTTGTGTGGTCCGTATCGTTTCTTCGTTACAGGGGCAGCGCAGCCTCTCCCGGAGCAGCCGGGTCTTGCTGATCCGTGCCTTCCGCATCCCCCCGTAAGAGACGGATCATTTTTTTATAGAACTGAATGAAAGGATGACTCAAAATAGGATCACTATCCGGAGAATCATCCGCCTCCGCATGATAAAAATCTTCATATTCTGACCACAGAACAGATGAAATCGACCGTGCATCTTCTTCTGTAAGGACTTCAGACAGCAAATCAGAATGATTCATATCACATAATTTCAGAAAAATACTAAGGCTTCGGAGACGAACAAGCAACTGCCGACTCTTATCATCTCTGTCAGAATTCAGACCCGGTGCCAGTTGCTGTAACGGAATCTCGCAACAATGATCTCGCTGCATTTCCTGAAGAAACAAATCCTGATACTGTTGCAATATGTCAGAAAGAATAGCACGATTCCTCTCACAATTTATACAGCCAACCAGTGATAATTTAAATCCATCATGAAGCTCTCTCGCACAGCTCTGAAACAGGTCTGAATACAGAGGCTCACGCGGATCTACTGCCGGATCTTCCTCAAACACGGTCAGCAACAGTGCTAATCGACGAATAAAATAATGCAGATTGCTTCTTGCAGAAGAAGATGGCTCTGGCGTCTTCTCCATCAAAAAAAGGGCAAGCTCTTCTGCCAGAGTTTTCAGCAGATTGTCATCAACAGAAGCTCCTGCACCTTCATCAAGGCGGCGAATCCAGTCCCCGATATCCGAAGGAACAGGGTGCTGTGATAATCGCAGACATGGGCATCGTTGCATCGATGCGCTCAGACTCCCCCCCGAAGGCGTAAAACCCGTCTCTGACAGCGGCATTTCAGGATCATCAAAGTCCCCGATATCATTAGCTAAGTAGTAATAGTCTATATGATCCTGTGAACAGACTCGTGGCAGCTCTTCCATCAAAGAATCACTCAGATCCTGCACTGTCGCATCAGGATTCAGTTCACGACAATGCAGCCCGCCTGAGCAATTAACGTGAACCCGAATTCTGGGACTGTCTGTCCTCTCCGATCCAAAAGCTACTGTCTGATCTGAAAACAAGGAGATTACAACATAACTGATGAAAAATAAAGTAAAAAAACAAGAAGAACCCAATTGCACTCTCATAGACAAGATCTATCCTTTTAATTTTGAATCATTATTTCATCTGGCCTTATGTTGAGGCCAGACGGATGTTTTCTGTACATGCGGCAGAGATTTATATGTTACAAAAAATCAATCGTCAACAAAAAAACAAGTCCCTTAAGACGCAGATTAAAAAATCTTCTGTGGTGGAGATTCTTTCTTTCATATATTCTATATACTTATCATGATTTCTAATGAACCAACCTGATAAAAGAGGTTTAAGATGTCTGATCAGAAAAAACAGAAAATGTATCTTCCCCGACTGAACTCTTTGTGCAGCCTCGTCCTCCTCCTCAGCCTGGCAGAGCTGGCGACAGCAGAAGTTCCGGTACAGGATGCCAGTGCCAACAAGGGGCGGCAGTTGTACGCGACAAAAGGCTGCCCCACCTGTCATGGTCTGGAAAAAAACTGGCATGACAGCAACTATAAAGTTACGTTTCCAAATACCAGAGCGCTGGTGGGATTCTCCGCCGCTGTCAATGAAAAAGCCTCAGAAAACCTGGATGAAGCAGGCTACATCGAACATTTCGTTCATTCTGTTCTTAAAGATGGCAAGAATCTGAGCACTGATGAGAGCAAAGTCTACGAAAAGATTAAACGAAACCCCCAGGGAGTGACTCTGATGGCCAGCATGATCAAAAGTCATTTCACCAAGGCTTCGGAAGCACAAAAGAATGAGGAAATTAAAGCCATAGCAGACTACATCCGGGCCTTCAGAAAAAACCCGGCACTCTTTAAATAGATCTGTCACAGAGGGAAACTCTGAGCAGACATAAGCCTTTTCCTTCCCATCAACCTTATAGAAATTTCGCTTCAGAAATGAAGCCCGGAGGGTATGCCACAGCTCAGATGCTGCGTATCTCGCCATTTCAGCAGAGCCTGCCGGATCTGCGCATCTGCTTTAATAATCCGGAAGCCCCCGCCAGACAAAAGCTGCTGTCCCCCGGAAGACTCCGTATTCTGCCGGAGCCAGACCAGTTCCGTCAGCAGCGTCGCGCCATCATGAGGATCGCCAGGGCAGTGTAAAACGACATCAACAATAGCTGATGGAGCTACATCCATTCCGGAAAGTTCTGCCGCAAAAAAGCCCTGCCTCCCCCACTGAAAGTGAGGGTTAGCTGTACTAAACAAAGGATGGCTTAATGTCAGATCAAGGCTGGCTTCCGGCTTAAGAGCTGGTCCGGATAATGTCCATATTTTTTGTGGATCTGCAACTCTCAGCAGATAATCTGTCAGCTCAGAAATTCTGACAGGTTTCTCAAAGATCCGATCGATACCGGAGTTCATCAGCTCAGCAAGTGAAATCTCCGGATTTCCTGTCATAAGAATCACGGGAACGGCAGGACTCTGCTCACGGACATGTCGGAGCACCTGAAGGCCATCTCCATCGGGCATATGCAGATCTGAGATAATCACATCAGGATGTTCCCTGTTAAATAACTCACAAGCCTCTCTGCCTCCGGTCGCTTCTACCGTCAGCACCCCTTCACTTTCCAGCTCAAAAACGATGCAATCTCTGAGATTTGCTTCATCTTCTGCAATCAGAATTTTCAATGGAGTCGTCATCATACACTCTTTAAAACAGGATAAAAATTATGCGATTTCCTGGTGTTTCCTGTCTGTTTCTGATGCAGATTTCTGTGATCTTTGCTTCATAGGCAGCCTGATCACAAACTTCGTATTCGGACTGCTGGCATCAACTACCAGCGTCCCCTGATGAGCTTCAATAATACCCTTTATAATACTCATACCCAGCCCGGTACCCTCACCTGCCCTCTTGGTCGTAAAAAATGGTTCAAAAATTTTTTTCCGGACTTCCTCCGGAATCCCGCCCCCGCTATCTGTGACTGTCAACTCAATTTCTTCTTTGCCCTCTGATTTCCGCCCTTCAAGGCGTATCCATTTTTCATTCATATCGCGAATCGCATCACAGGAATTATTCAGAAGATTGAGAATCACCTGCTGAATCTGAGAGCCGCGGCACTCAAAACTCAGGTTCTCCGGGACATCTGAAACTAGCCTGATACCGTAAATCTTTATTTTTGCACCATAAAAACTCAATGTTTTTTCAATCAACTCTGCTACCGACTCCCGAAGGAAAGGGTCACCGTCACTTTGTCTGGAAAATCCTCTCAATCCATCAATAATACTGATCATCCGCTGTGTCTCAGACTGGATAACCTCTGTAATTTTGAAGAGCATCGGAGACTCGATCCCCTCCTTTTTTAGCTGAATAAGCAGATGCCGGGACCGGGTCTGAATGATACTGAGGGGATTCACAATTTCATGAACAATTCCGGCAGACAGTTCTCCCAGAGTCGCCATTTTGTGAGCATGCTCCAGATCTGCTCTGAGGTTAAACTCCTGTACTGCCCGTGTAACAGCTGCCAGCAACTCATCCTTCTGACATGGTTTCCGCAAATAATCGAAGGCACCAAGCCGCAAACATTCAATCGCAGAAGCCCGATCTTCAGACTGGGTCAGCATAATCGTAATCGTTTGAGGAAGACTCTCTCTGATCTTAGCCAGAAGAGTAATACCATCTTCCCCTGGCATATTGATATCCAGAACCACAACCGGAGGATTCATCTGACGAAGAAGCCCGATCGTATCGGCAACAGGCTCCTGCTCAAAGGCACGATAAACATCTGACAACATCGCGACAAGTAACGCGCGGATCATAGGGTCATCATCGACCACAACAACATCAACATTCGTCTCGTGAAACTCGTCGGACATCATGATGATCTGACTCTGGGCTGAAGTGAACACAAGACGCTGAAGGTATTCCCGCGTCACAGACATCCTTCGGCCAGAGATTTAAAAACTAAAAAATCAAAAGAAAATTCTGATACAAAAAATATTTTTTCATATCAGAATCAAAGCTTAGCCATCACAACCAGAGAATATCTTAGCCGAGATCATCAATCATCTGATCCTGCTCTTCTCTGAGACGATCAGGAACAGAAACCCCAAAAGTTTCCAGGTAGGTCCTGACCTTACTGATTTCATCCCTCCAGCCCTGCTTATCAATAGCACACAGCTCCTGCATATCCTCTTTACGCATATTAAGTCCATCTGTCGAAATAGCTCCTTCTGCGGGGAGCAGACCAATCGCAGATCGACAGGCTTCGGCCCGACCTTCTGCCCGATCAAGGACCCATCTCAGGACCCTGAGGTTTTCACCAAAACCAGGCCACAGATATCGTCCATCAGCTCCCTGACGGAACCAGTTCACATGAAAGACCCTGGGAAGCTCAGAGCAGACACTTTCAAAGCTCAGCCAGTGCCTCCAGTAGTCGGCAAAGTTATAACCACAGAAAGGTTTCATGGCCATAGGGTCATGACGAAGAATACCAACTTTGCCGGTCGCCGCTGCTGTGGTTTCAGATGCAACAGAAGCTCCCATTAACACGCCATGCGCCCAGTTTTTTGATTCATAAACCAGAGGAATCAGTGACGGACGCCGCCCCCCGAAAACAATTGCAGAAATGGGGACTCCTTCCGGATTTTCCATTTCCCGGCTCCACGAGGGACACTGATGTGCAGCTACTGTAAATCTGGAATTAGGATGAGCGGCAGGTCCCTGACCTGGTGTATAAGGTCGCCCCTGCCAGTCCACAGCTGGGACCTCATCATCCTTACCTTCCCACCATGGCTGTCCATCCGCAGTCATAGCGACATTCGTAAAAATCGTATCCCGACTGAGCATATTCAGGGCATTCGGGTTGGTCTTCCGCGATGTTCCCGGAGCAACACCAAAAAACCCTGCTTCAGGGTTAATCGCCCATAAACGACCATCTTTACCGGGATGAAGCCATGCAATATCATCGCCAACAGTCCAGACTTTCCAGCCTTTATGACTTTCCGGAGGAATCAGCATCGCAAGATTTGTTTTTCCACACTGGGAGGGAAAAGCAGCAGCAATATAGCGGACCTCTCCTTCAGGGTTTTCAATGCCAACAATCAGCATATGCTCAGCCAGCCACCCCTCCTGCAAACCCTGATAACTGGCAATCCGCAGAGCATGGCATTTTTTCCCAAGAAGGGCATTCCCACCATAGCCAGAACCTATGCTGTTAATCATAAGCTCTTCCGGGAAGTGCATGATCAGCCGGTGCTCTTCTTTCAGATCTCCGGTCGAGTGCAGCCCTTTCACAAAAACACCATCTTCTGTGATTTTCTCAAGAGCCGCATCCCCCATCCGGGTCATCAGCTTCATGTTCGCCACGACATAAGGGCTGTCGGTAATCTCAACCCCACAGCGGGCATAGGGGGAATCCAGAGGCCCCATGCAATAAGGCACCACATACATGGTCCGGCCCTGCATACAGCCGGAAAACAGTGCATCCGCTTTCTGATGTCCGTCAGAAGGATGCATCCAGTTATTGTTAGGACCTGCCGACTCCTGTTTTTCCGTACAAACGAAAGTCAGATGCTCCGTTCTGGCAACATCATTCGGATCTGAGCGGTGCAGGTAACAGCCCGGGTGCGTCGTCTGATTCAGCTCCAGCAATGAGCCATCTGCCAGCATCAGCCGGATCAGATCCTGATACTCCTGCTCACTCCCCGTACACCAGTGAACAGAGGCCGCTTTAGTCAGCCTTGCGCTCTCCTCTACCCAGTCCTTTAGTTTCTGACATATTTTCATCATCTGATGTCTCCCTACTCTGAATCGGTCATTCCGGATGCTCTTCTTATCATCCCTGCTGACTGCCAAAGTCTCAAGACTTTTCAGAGGCAGTTCTGTAAGCCCGGATAGCCCAAAAGGGACTGAGTCGCCAGGATCATACTGCCTGGTCAACCAAAATCAAAGAATCGGCAACACGCTATAATGGACATCACCAGTCAGCAAGGGTCTTTCATCACGATAAAGAAAGGCATTTTCAAAGAAAAACATGGAAGAAAGCACTGTTAAAAGTAAAGACCGAAGAAAAAACAGCTTAATGATCCGAATTCCACTCTTTGGCTTTGCAGGCTGCCTCTGTCTGATTGTTTTATTTTATCTTTTTTTACTGATATTTATAGATGGGAATCGTGTCAGAGAATGGACCCGATCCACCATTCTGGACAAAAGCGGGCTTATATTTCAGGCAGATGAGTTTCATTTTAATCTGAATCACGGGCTATCTGTCTCAAAAATCAGACTCAATCTCCCCGGCAGCAAAGACAGCCCAGAGACGAACCTGAAAGACCAGGCTATTTTTACCGCAGATCAGCTGAGCCTTCATTACAGACTTGCTGATATTTTTTCAGGAAAAATCGGGATCTCAGAATTCAGCCTGCTTAATCCTGTCCTTTCTCTTGAAAAAAAAGAGGGGGTCTTGAACTTTGACCAAATATTACAACACATGAACTCACAGACGCAGATGGAACCCGACAAAGCAGCAGAAAAACCATCTGAAAGCAGCTCATTATCAACGTTTCTTCCCCTGATATCAGAGAATTTCAGCCTGCCTGTTCAGCTTTTTCTCCGCAAGGTCGCCATTAAGAATCTGAGCATTTTATGGTCCGAAAGCTCTTCTCAGGAAGGAACCATGCAGTCCCGGAAAGCGGAGCTGAGGGGGCTCTCTGCTCAGGTTCAGCTTGAAGCCCAGGGCAAAGAAAGTGACCTGATCCTTCATCTTCACCAGGAAAAAACCGCAGAAAAAGAAAGACTCATCGTCACATATGAAGCATCCCAGGGCCCCTCAGGACAGGCAGCAGATCAGAAAATCATGATCGGATCAGAGCTTGACATCAGGCTAGAACTCAAAAATCTCAGGAACATGCAGCTCAGTTTTCGACACAAACTGGACGAAGTGACCGGAATTCAGGCTCTCCCCCCGGAACTGGACAGCCAGCTCAACATTTCGCTGTCCATCACAGAGGATCTGCGGAAGATACGTATCGAAGAAATGAAAGCTCATATCGGAACTCTGCCTGGAACTCTGGCCGAATTTGCTGCGACAGGGGATGTGACATTACTCACTTCAGCTAAAGATCGCTTTCTGATCAACCTGGACAGTTCCTGCCTTCTTTCTCTGGAAGACATCACAGAGACAGCCCTTCCTCTGATACAGCAAATACAGCCCGAACTCAGCAAGGGTCTGAAAGCCAGTGGTTACCTCGAACTGAAGTCACTCAGCATCAAAGGAGTCGCCGATCCAGCCAGTCTCTCCAGCCTTCAGAAGCCCGGTAGCCAGCTCAGCGATGGACTACCAGCCATCAACGCCAGATTATATCTGAACCAGATCAGCGCAGATATTCCGGCAAAAGGGCTTCGTCTGCATCCAGTCAATGGACAGATCGCTCTTTCACTAAGCCCTGCCCTGACAGGATCAGGAAGCCAGATTGATATCTATCAGGACCTTCACCTGGAAGGCGTGGAGTCTGCCTCAGAACTTTCTGGCTTATCTCTGAAAAGTTCCGTCACAGATCTGTCACTGCGTTCACTGATCCGGGCGAACTGGCCATCTCTGGAATTCCCTGTCATCCGCAACCAGATCCGATCACCTTCCATCACAGCCTGGACGAATGGGCAGCAAAGCTTCAGATCCCCATTCTTTCTGGAACAGCAGGCTTTTATCAGTTCCGGGCAGGAAGATGCCTCTGCCTCACTTCAGGTCAGATCAGGAAAGCTGCTGTCCATCCGGATCAACGGACGATGTGAGCAGAAATGCCTGAAAACTGATGTTCAAAGTGATCTGAGACTTGACTCTCTGGAAAGCCTTCTCCGGATCGTCCGCCCCTTCACCAGAGCCTTAGGGATGGAAGAAAAACTCCCCGCGGTACTTACCGGACATGTCAATCTTCATTCTGAAATGACAGGTTCCCTGCCTGCTTTCGGGCTCCTCAGTTTGCAGCAACTGAATCAGGGAGCGCATATAAACTTTCGCAAGCAGCTGAATATCGGAAATTTTTCATTCCGTGATCCGCTCAGAGGACTCGACCTGAAGAACCTGGAACTGAATCTCAGCAGCAGCGGAGATCTCCGGAAACAGCAGAGTACATTCAGCTGCCGCATCGATTCTGCGAAGATTCTGACAGCCGGGACAGAGACAACAGAAGCACAGAGCTTCTCTCTTAGCCGCTTTGCCATCAATCAGAGCCTGCAATCAGAACGGCTATCCCCCTTCCCGGAGCATTTTTCCCCGGAATGGCTTCTGTCAGCGATGAAGGCAGAGCATGAACTGGACCTTTACTGGGGCAGCCTGGATACGGGGGCCGTATTTCCGGCTCCCTTAAAAGATTTCCGGATGAAAACAGCTCTGAGTGTTCACCATGGCAGAAAGATAAATCTCAGAGAGTTACAGTTACAGCTCCCGGACTTTGGAGCCACATTGAAAAGCAATCTGACAGCTGATTTTTCTTCATCCATCCTGCAAGGCAGCCTGCCACAAACACTCAAAGGGAATATCGATGCCCTTATCGACCAGTCAGGAACAGAGGACATTCCCCTGCCTTTCAAAAGCTCCGGAAAATTTTCACTAAATCTCGGAGTCCACAGCCGCGATCATATGGCGACCGTGCTCACCGATGGAAAACTCGAATTTAATCACTTCAGCCTGAAATCTGCTGATCAGGAAGGGAGTTCTAACCCTCCCATGATCATTCATGATGTCAACGGCAACATACCCTTTCAGCGCACATTTGATCTGTCTATGCTGTCATCCTCAGAAAAAAAACACATGAATCCTGCAGACAATCCTGAAGAAAACGACCGGGATGACTCTCAGATTTCTTCAGTTCCTGAACTGGAATCGCTTCTGTCATCCTGGGAGCATCGCAGTCTTAAGCTGCATGATGTCAAGAAAAACGCAATGACACTCGCAGATTACAATCATATCCGTCCGTTCTATCCTACAAAACAATCGGTCCGTATAGCACGCCTTGCGGCTGCAAATCTGATGGCCGAGGATCTCGAATTCGACATTGAACTCAGTCAGAACTGGATTTCCCTCAATCAGTTTATGATGACGTTTCTCGATGGTCAGGTTCAGGGTTCTGTACAACTCGGATTTGACGGACTTCATCCTCATACCCTGCGATCGACCCTGCATCTCAGCCATCTGGATACTCACAAACTTCTGGATCGTTTCCCTGCCTTACAGCAGGAGACAGATTCAGGTTTACTGAGTGCCGACCCATGGCTGGATGCTTCTGTCCATCTGAATTACAGAATTCCGCAGCAGGATATATCAGGAGGAATCAATATTACATCCATTGGTAAAGAACAGCTGAGAATGATGCTGTTTTACGTTGATCCTGAAGAGAAAGATCCTGCCATTGAAAAAGTAAGAAGCGCTTTGCGTTTTGGCGAAGTCGATCTGGTCCAGATCCCCATTAAAAACGGGGAAGCTGATATCGATGTCGGCGTCAGACTTATGGCAGGAATTCCATTTCCTCTGCCTAAAATCACTCATATTTCTCTGGCAACGATTCTGAACAATATGATGAAACAATCATCGAAGAAAGAAGCAGAAGAACAAAAAAAGACTCTCTGATCACTCAAGACAGCACAGGATCTGATATGGAAAAAATGATCTTTTTATCCCTGCTCCTTCTCTTTCCTGCCTGTAAACTCGCACTGAAGATACCGGAAATTAAAAGTGCAAAAACTGAACTCGAAGAACAGGTTCTTGGTTCCTGGCAGAAGATTGACCATGACCTGATTCTGATGTCCACAGTCAGAGGCGAAGGAAGCAGCTCCCGGAGCACCCATCCTTATGAACAGGCAAAAAAGAACCGGGCGTTCAATCAGGATGATCTGGATGAATTACGGGACCAGCAAATCATCGGAGAAAGATATGACGGACACGTGGTCATCCTGGATCAGAGCATCACAGGAGTCATCCCCTCTGACGGATCACTTCAGAAACTGGCAAAGATCATTGTCGCAGAGGAAAACCGGGACCGTAAAATCCTCTGGGAAAACGGAACCAGTGCATCACATGCCACAGGAGCTGCACAGGTGGACAGCAGCAGAAAAATCTGGACACAGGATCTGAGAAAGCACTTAAAAGCAGGAGTCTGGTATCAAAATGAAGCACAAAAGTGGGTCCGGAAAGCAGCTCCGTAATCGTGAATTCTTGCTGCTCCCAATACTCTTTCTGATCAGCTGCGCTTCCGGAGGACAACAGCCCCCGTCCGGAAATATAAGCGCAGAAAAAGAGCGTGTGTTTTTTACAGAACCAGGTCAGCTGACAGCAGGAACGGCTTTAACCTTTTCAGCAGATCTGTCTGCAAAAGGTGACTTCATTGTTTATACCTCCGACCGACAGGGAAACCTCGATATCTGGACCAAACGCAGCTCTGGCGGCTTCGCCCGGCCTCTGACCTGGCATGCCTCTGATGATAAAGGTCCGGCCATTTCTCCTGACGGAAAAAAGATTCTTTTTGTCTCGCGTCGCCTTGATGCTGCAGGGGACATTGTTCTGATGCCCATCCTTAAAGGGCGAAAATCAGAAGAAAACATCCAGGTCTTTCCCCATGAAGGTTATGAGGACTCTGATCCGGCCTGGTTTCCTGATGGTAAACGCTTTGTCTTTGTCGCAGGGCGCAACGGAAAAAAACCACAGCTGATGATTTCAGATACAGATTCCGGAGAGATCCAGGCTCTGGACGAGGCCCTGGGTGTACAACCTGCTGTCTTCCCGGACGGAGAGAGAATCATCTTTGTTGCTGACGGAGCTCTGAAAGTCTATCATTCTACGGAAAATCGCATTTCCCAGCTAACAGAAGGAGGCCTGGTACAGGATGCCTCACCTGCTTTCAGTGACGATGGCCGCTATATTGTTTTCACACGCTATGCAGATGATACCAACCAGGATGGGCAGTTAAATGCAGACGATCATCCGACCATCTGGATCATGAGCACTGACAGACAAAATCCATCTCTTCCTCTGGAAAGCTTTCATATGATGCCCCTGAGTTCGGCAAAATTTTCCAGCTGGAAACCCGTTGTGCGTCATCAGAAAGTCTGGTTTTCAAAGCAGACAGGATCAGCTATGAACCTGTTCTTCATACCATCCGACGGTCAGGCCAGCCCACCGGACAACCTGGAAGAGATGAAAGAAAAGCTGTCACTGCTCAGCCATGATGACGATAAAATATATTACCTTCGTCGCTCCGCCAGTGCTTTTTTTATAAAAGGCCGCCATGATGATGCAGGAGAAGCAGCTCTTTCAGAACTGATGTTTTATGCAAATCATGGCAAAGAGGCAGAAGCAGGGTGGTTACGAAAAAAAATACAGGCCGCTTTTCCTGATTTTACCTGGCTTCAGAGCCTGGCAGATCTTGTCATGCTCGAATTACGTCTGAACGTGGCTCTGAAAAACGGGCGGCGACAACTGCCACAGATGCCTCCCTCATTCACTCCTCAGATTACAGAAACAGAGCCTGATCGGGTTCACTGCTACCAGCAGCTACTCAGGGGAAAAATTCTGACCGCTCATGACAGAATCTCTGAGGCCGCAGCATTGTTTGAAAGCATCTCTGATCACTGCTCCCGCCACACAGAGATCCTGGCAGAAGCAAGCTTCCAGCGTGGTCGCCTGCTGGCACAGCTGAGCGGATCAGAATCCGCCATATCTGCCATGCTGCTGCTGACCCGGAATCTGCCCGGAGAAAAAAATGCTGTCACCAAAGCTGCGAGACTGGCCGTTCAGTTAACAGAGGAAAACAAACAGAATAAAATTGCAGCATTGCATCTTTTGAGAGAACAAGCAAAGGGACTTCCTCTTTTGCCTGCGATGGCTCATCTGCGGATCGGGGAGCTTTTTGCCAGTCAGGGAAAAGAAATTGTCGCTGCAAACGAATATCGGGTCATGATTGAGCAGTACCCGGAATCGCCAGAGGTTCTGCTACAGGCAGCGACTCAGCTCTCGTCCATCCTGCAACATAGCGGGCGTCTCAGAGAAGCTTCCGCAGTGATGCAAACCCTCTATCAACAGCTCCGGGAAAAAGGACCAGAATACCGGGAACAGGGAAGAAAACTCCTCAGAGATGTTCTGGGACGCAGGGGTTATCAGCTCCTCCTGGAACATGATAAAAAAGCAGCCCTGGAGAATTTTCGGCTTCTCCTCACGATTGATCCCGGCTCTTATGTTGCGGTGAAAGGCCTTTTGCGAATACAGAGTCAGGAGGCTGATCCGGAGGCAGACAAAAAGCGACTGGCAGCACTTTGCCTGCCTCCGGAGCCAACTCCGGCTCAGAGACTCTATTTTGAAGGTCTTAAGAGCTCCTGGGATGTGTCAGAACATCTGAGCCCATCAGAAAATCTACAACGACTGGATGACAGCATCCTGAGTTTTGAGCAAGCCCGGGACCTGGATGATCAGGCTGCGGCCATTCATCAGGCTCTGGGGTGGGCATACCAGCAAAAGGCCTGGTGGATCAGGCAGGATGAAGAACGAGGGGGAATGGCCTCTGTTCTGGGAGCCGGATGGAATCAGCTGCAACTGGGCTCCCTTGCAGAACTCAACTTCGATATCCGGGTTCTGAACCCCTTCCGGGAAGAAGATCCCGACTGGCTCGAATCCGCAATCGACTCCTGGCTCGCTGCCGCAGCTCTTGCTCCTGAAGGGAGTCTGGAACAGGTTCAGATCAGTCAGAACCTTGCCAATGCTTATTATGAGAAAAACCTGTTTCAACAGGCTCTCCGCTACTTTGTCATGAGAATTCAGAATATCAGATCCGTTCCTGCCGAAAGCACGGCGTCCGAGGCTCTGTTATGGCAAAGAGCTGGCCGGACTGCATGGCAGGTGGAGGAGAATGACTTATCCATAAACTTTTTCAGAAGAAGCACAGCACTCTGGCAGCAGAGTGGACAGCAGGAGCAGCTATTAAAAACCCAGGATTCACTCGCTCTCAGCCTTCGCTCGGGAGGCTACATCCAGGAGGCGGCAAACCTCTATGAAGCCATGCTGACACTCCCTCCGGAAGAACTGATCCGGGAAAATCGGGTCCGGCTCCTCTTAAGTCTCAGCCAGTGCTATCAAAAAATGGAACAGAGGCAAAAGGCACTGGATACGCTGAACTCAGCAGAAGAACTCCTTAAAACACTGACAGAAAACCCCATCTGGCGCACTCAGCACCTGCTGGTCCTGGAAAGCGTCCGGGGCGACATCTGGAAAAAAAGCAGACAACGCTCCGGACAGATTCGCAGCATGGAGCAGAAGATTTTGCTGCTGCGATTCCTGCGAGACGACGGCATCAAACGTGAGGATAAAGAGGAGGCCTGGTACGCACAGGAACTCGCCTATGCCCTGAACCAGCTTGGATTTCTTCAGCTTGACGCAGGGCATTACCAGAAAGCAGCAGAACATTTTCAGGAGGCATCGGATTTTTCTGAACTCATGTACGAAGATCGCAGCAAAACCCCACCACCCGTCTGGCTTGCCAACCTTTTCAGTCTCGCACGGGTCCAGCTGAAACGCTGGAAGGCTGGTGCTCTGCCTCAGAAGGAGCTGTCCCTGCTGAAAGAACGCCTCCGCAAAGAAAGTGCCCCATGGATCAGGAGCCTTTCTGAAGAAGCGACACAGGATATTCCATCTGCCCGGACAGCACAGCTCCCCAATGGACACAAGAATATCCCGGACTATATCCCGGAGCTCTTATCACTCTATGGAATGGTTTTGTTAACATCTCCTGACAGTAGGCGAGAGGGAAGCCAGTCTCTGGCTATGTCATTTGAGATGGTTTCTGCCAGCTCCGGTAAAAAGCCACTTCCTCTTCTGGCAGAATCCTGGCTCAACTCTGATCCGACACCAGCAGCCAGAAACAGAAAACAAGCCTCTGCTTCTGCCCGGCAGCTCAGGAAGGGAATCACACGAAACCCTCTTATGATTCTGAAGTACCTCATTGCTGAGCAGCTCTGGGAGGATGCCTGGAGCAACGCAGAAACGCTTGTAGAGGCAGGACTGACCCTGCCAGAGCCCACAGACCGGATGCTACTCCGGGATATCTACGAGGCCCGTGTTTCACCAGAAATGGCCACCGGTTTTTCCAGAGCATTTCAGGCATTTTCTGACTACCGGCGCCTGCGAGATAAAGAGCTCTTCAACCGGATTTTCCCATCGATTCAGCAGAAAGGTCCTCCCCAGGAATGGAAGAACCCCCTCTCAAAAGAAAAAACCGTAGAGGCACTGCGCTCCATCATGAATCCCGGGGATATGATGCTAAGCGCCCACTACTTTCGGAAGCAAAAGCAATGGCAGTTTTTATGGCTCTCCACAAAGGCAGAGGGAATTCATAGTTCTGCTGTCGTTCACTCAGAAGATGCCTCTGTCATCATCCGGCAACTTTCTTCCAGACTCGCAGCTCCCCTGAAAGAAATCCAGCGCCTTTATATCATCCCGTCAGATGAGGCATGGGACTTAGCCTGGGAAACCCTGGAAAGTCCCACTCATGATCTGCGCATCAGCTATCTGCCATCATATGATGCCCTCCCCACAAGGGCAGAAAATCAGGCAAAGCCGGACCTGATGACCGTCAGTGATGATCCCTCATGGCTTCTCACAGCATCTGCTTCCTTCATGGCAGCTGCCAGACTACTCATCGCTGAGAGATCAGAAGAAGCCAGACTGCCTGGATTTCTTGCTCATATCAGCCATAGGTACCTGACTCAACAGCCCTTACAGCTGAAACGGCTGAACGGAACGGATCTTTCCTGGAGGCAGACACTTTATTCCTCTGCCAGCCTGAATCCGGATCAGATCAGACAGATGGAGCTGCCCGAACTTTCGGAGATCATATTCACCCAGCTAGAAATCGATGATGACACAAGCCTGAGCCATGATCTTCCGGAGCACTGGCAGACTCTCTGGTACAGCTTCCATGCTGCAGGAGCGTCACGCGTTCTGATTCCCTGGACAAAAGAGAGAAAACAGCCTGTCCCTCATCTGAAATTGCCCACAGAACTTGCCGGAAAGCTTTCCCCGGCATCTGTCCTTCAAAAGCATCAGCAAAAGGTGAGGATGATCGGACCGTTCTCCCCCTTAGCTTCCGGGGAAGAACAGACAGAGAATGCGGAAGAACTCGCTGATATCGCTTTTGAAGAAGCGGAAGAAGCTGCATCAGCCGGAGACTATAACGCAGCAGCAAGACAATGGCTCAGATATCTCTGGTACATCAGAAAAACAGAAGAAGAGACAGGAAGCGGCTACCGGGAAGGTCTTTCGAGACTGGCCATTAATTTCTACATGGCAGGATGGTACCAGGAAGCATTGCAGGTCCAGTCTCTGATCATCAGTCTGAACAAAAATGATCCGGATGCAGCTGATCCCGGAAGGACCGTGATGAACGCTGCAAACTTTGCGTTACTGGCAGAAGAACACGATGATGCCACTCAGCTTTTAAAGAAAGCTGAGGTGATCTTTACAGAAGAGGATGATCAGGAGGCTCTGACGGAGCTGTGGAGAGTCCGGGGCATCCTCTATGACCGGACGGGAGACTATCCTGCCTCTGTCCGGGCCTATCTGAAATCCGCAGACTTCGCAGGAGAAGAAGGAGCCGCTGCGGCCTATCGTTCTGCCGGAAGCATCTATCAGCTGCGCCTTAATGAATTTGATAAAGCCCTGGATTATTTTCATCAGGCATCTGATCTTTACGCAAAAGATCAGAATATAAAGGATCTGATTACAGTATTAAGTGAAGAAGCGGCGACGTATATTTCTCTTGGGCAGGCCACACGGGCCCTTGCGATTCTTGAAGAAGCCCTGAAAAAAATTCCGGAAGAAGGGCAGCATGAGCTGCGTATCCGGATATTACAGGGGCTGGGAATTGCGGCCTTCCGGGCAGGCCGACTTAATCAGGTTCTGGAAATCCTCACAGAAGTCAACAGACTCATCGAAGCTCTTCCCGGGCAAAGTCAGAAAGACATTCTTATGAAATCTGGCTTTACGATCGATCGTATGAATTTGCAGGGAATGCTTGCTGCAAAGAATCAGAATTTTAAAGAAGCCTTCCGTTTGTTTTCTCAAGCCCTTAAAATGGCAAAACAGCATAAGATGTCCGCAAAAGAAGCCTTTCTTCTTAACAACTATGGTTTCTGGCTCAGGGAAAGCGGAGATGCCGGAAAATCTCTGGAATATTTCAGAAAGGCCTTTCATATCGATCGTCTGGCAAAGATCAGAAAAGATATGGCCTTCGATCTCAGAAATATGGGCCTAAGTGAACTGGTTCTTGATTACAGGAAAAATGCAGAAAATCACCTCAGAGAATCCCTTGAAATCAGCCAGCAGATGGGAATCCTTTACAATCTGATTTATTGCCATTTTGGTCTTGGGGATTTATACCGGAAACAGAAACTCTATCCCAAAGCTCTTGAGCATTTCCGGAAAGCCGGAACACTTGCAACAGGAGCTGGCCTTGAGGATTTTATGTGGAAATCCCTTGCCGCAAGATCTCTGGTCGAGCGTGATATGGGAGAAAAAGAAAAAGCAGTACATACGGCTATGAAAAGTATTGAATTGATTGAATCCCTGAGTCCTGGATTACAGTCCGGATCATCTGTTACAGGACTTTCCTCCGAAAGAGGAGTTCAGGAAGTTTACGACGAACTTGTCTTCATGCTGGTGGAGAAAAAAGAATATGAGCTTGCTCTGGATATCAGCGAGCGGTCAAAAAAACGATTTTTAACGGACAGCCTTGGAGCAGGAAAACAGAGATTCGCACAGACAGAATCCTCTGTATTATTCTCAGAACTCAAAAATGATCTTGGAACCCTTCAGCTTCTGAATATCCGCAAAAGAAAAGAGCCAGAAGGGGCAGAACGAAAAAAAACAGAAGCTGCATTTGAGTCCTTAAAAAAGATGATTCACAATAAAATGACCCAGCTCAGAAAAAGTGATCCACAAGCCTGGAAACTTTTCCGGGTCAGCAAAACAGATTTCCATCAGGTCAGACAGGCGTTGGCTCCCAACATGGCTCTGCTGAATTATCATATAACAAAAAATGCGATCTTTCTCTGGCTACTCAGAAAAGAAGGGATCACCTTCCGACGCATCGATACGAGTCGACAGCAGCTGCACAAGATGCTCTCTGATTATCAAGAAATTATTGAGAACTATTCTGCAACAGGACAGCTGAGCCGTCAGTTAGGAGAGATTCTGATCGCTCCTGTTACAAAGGAATTATCCGGAATCCGGCTGATTGGCATGATTCCCCATGGCCCGTTACAGCAGTTATCATTTGCCAGCCTGACTCATCAGGGAGAATGGTTATCCTCTCAGGCTGGTTTATTTTATCTTGAGTTACTGGAAGACTTTCTGAAAGAAAAGGCAGCCCCATCGAGACTCATGAAGCAAAATGCCAAAATTTTTGCCATGGCAAACCCTGAAACAGAAGGTCTGTCTCAGATTTCTTTTGCTCAAAAAGAAGTGGAAGCTATCGCCAGAAGCTTTCCAAACACCACAATCTATCATGGAAAACAGGCAAAGAAATCTATCCTTTTGCGGGA
Source organism: Deltaproteobacteria bacterium (assembly GCA_020635195.1). Lineage (GTDB taxonomy): Bacteria > Bdellovibrionota_B > Oligoflexia > Oligoflexales > Bog-1112 > JACKAG01. Next base: position 50,798 of record JACKAG010000005.1, read on the forward strand.
AGGGCACAGAGCTGATATTCTGCATCTTGCCGTGCATGGCCGTTTTTCCGGGACAGAGAGCAGGCAACATGCACTATATTTCTCAGGGAAAACAGATCCTTCAGCAAAACTCAGTCCATCTGAAATTTTCAGTTCCGGATTGAACCCTTATCTGGTGACACTGTCTGCATGTGAGTCCGGCAAACAGGAGTCACAGGGAGCAGGTGGCTTTCTTAGTTTCTCCAGGGCTTTTTATTACAGTGGAGCCAGGATGCTTTTATCAGCTTTATGGCGTCTGGACGACATTTCAACAGCTGTGCTAATGAAGCGATTTTACCGAGAACTCTCACGAGGAACAGCTCCCTGGGAGGCTCTGAGCCGAGCACAGACTGTCGTCCGTCGATATTTTCCTCACCCTGCCTTCTGGGCCGCATTCAGGCTCAGCGGAGCATATCTCTGATCATCCTGGCATCTCACAAGCCAGAGACTCAGCCCCTTAAGGATTCCGGGATTCAAGGAATACTTCGGACCAAAAATCACCTTTATTTCTGATACTAAAAAAGATAAGTCCTGGCTGATTCAGATCCAATGACACTTTTTCGTCTACAATCTACAATATAATGAATAAAAAACTCTGCTTAATTCGTAGCCGGACACAGAGAAAATCTTGCAGGTCTTACAGATTTTTGTTATTGAATTCGCTTATTTTCTGAACAGTTTTTTAAAGTTCGGACTTTTTCAGAACATATCAAATCCCCATGAATTCATAAAAAGGTTATGAAATGAAAAGTTTAGCCTTGGTTTTGCCTCTCTTTTTCTACAGTAGTCTGGCTCCCGGAGCAGAACAGAAAATGGATGATCCACTGGGGATTATGGCATTTTTATTCAAAGACACTGCATGGAAAGCATGCATCCCCACCATCCGGACGTCGTCTGACAAACTTCCTAAGCCAGAAACAGAACAAGAAATAGATGACCCGCTGGGGATTATGGCATTTTTATTCAAAGATACTGCCTGGAAAGCATGCATCCCTGCCATCCAGGCAACAGCATCACAGTTGAGTGACAAGAAGAGCTCTGATGAAAGGGCGAAAAGGGATGTGAGCAAAACCAAAAATCATAAAACAGTCCGTTTCTTGTTACCCCCCTCCGCTTAGCCGCCATCACGAGAGAGTCGACCTTGCTTATACACAATAAAAGCAAATCTCCTCTGCACAGTCAGGCAAATTAAAAAGCCAATTCCATTCAGTATATTACAAATAAAATCCATAATCCGGATCAAATTTTCGGAAAAATCCCCGAAATGTGCCAGGTCAGGCTAATATCATAAGCCATGAGGATCAGGCATTGGCGGATAGCTACGAAGAAATCATCAGGCAAACCTTTTTAGAAGAAGCCGAGCAAAGCCTTGCCGATATCGAGCAATGTATCATCGAAATTGACCGCTATTCGTCCAGAAAAAAGATTTATCCGTCCGAGATATCATCAAACTTCGCAAATCTTTTCCGTCTGGTCCATAATCTAAAAGGATCTTCCGCAGGCGTGGGCTTTTCGAAAGTCTCAGACTTAAGCCATATCCTGGAAACATTTTTAACCACGATCAAAAACGAAAATTTTCAGATTTCAGGAGAAACATGCGACTTTATCCTTGAATGTAATGATTTTTTTCGAAAAATGATCGTAAAAATTTCACAAAATCCGGATAGTCAGTTTGATCTGAAATATTTTGATAACAAAGCAGAGCAACAATTAAGCTCTATGAAGACGAATATTCCAAGCGATAACAAAACAGAACAAAAGAAAGAACCTGTCGCAGAAATTACAGAACAGAAGAAAGAACCTGTCGCAGAAATTACAGAACAGAAGAAAGAATCTGTCACAGAGATTGCAGAACAGAAAAAAGAACCTGTCACAGAGATTTATAATGACAACAAATTATCCGGAGAACAGACCGTCATGACTGAGCCATCCTCAAGCACCGCCCCTGTTCAGGAACGTGAACAACTCACGAAAGATGAGAGTATTCGCGTCAGAATGTATCAGATCGAGCAGCTGAATAATTATGTGGGTGAAATGGTCGTCATGCAAACCGTTCTGAATCAGCAAAAAACAGAATTAAATCAGGAGCTGCTTTCAAAAGTCATTCCCCAGATGGATAAAACGGTGAAAGAAATTCAGAACCTTTCTCTCGGCCTTCGCATGATTCCCATCAGTCAGCTTTTTACAAAAATCCAGAGGGTCTGCCGGGATACCAGCAGAGCTGTCGGAAAAGAGGTGGAATTAACGCTCGAAGGAGAACAGACTGAAGTTGACAAAACCATTATTGAAAAAATCAGTGATCCTTTAGTCCATATGGTCCGGAATTCCATTGATCATGGGCTCGAATCAAAAGAAGAACGCCTCAGAATTGGAAAAGAACCGATCGGACATGTCACGCTCAGATGCTATCACGATGGCGGTCATGTCATCATTGAAGTCTCTGATGACGGCGCAGGACTTAATAAAAAGTTAATTGAAGAAAAAGCCATCAAAAATAAACTGATCCCCGAAAACCACAACCTGAGAGAAGATGATATTCTTAACCTGATCTTCCATGGTGGTTTTTCGACCAAAGATACAGCTACAGATGTCTCAGGCAGGGGGGTCGGAATGGATGTCGTTCTCACAAACATCCAGTCTCTTTCCGGAGAAATCGATATCGCGACCCATCCCGGAAAAGGCAGCACATTTAAAATATCCGTGCCTCTCTCTCTGGCTGTCATCGATGGTGTTGTTGCCAATGTAAACACAAACCGATATATTCTTCCGATGTCCCAGGTTTTTGAATCCGTCAAAATATCTCCTGAAGATCTTGATAAAGCTTCAGGTGTCGGAACTATTTTTAACCTGCGCGGGAAAAATATTCCGGTCATATTTGCCCATGAAATTCTGAGTGAAAAATCCTCCTCAAAAGAATTTTATACTGCTGTTATTATAAGAAAACATGGTTTTGAACCCTATGCCGTACTGGTGGATGAAATTCTTAAACAACAGCAGATTGTTGTCAAACCCATTTCAAAAGCACTTAAATTTACACGATCTTTGATTGGTACGGCTATTCTCGGGGACGGGCTTCCTGCTTTTATCATCGATCTTTTTGATGTGAGTCAATATGTCAAAGGTTTAGCAAAGAGTTGAATATGATTGAATCTTCAAAAACAACAGACACAAAGTCAGAAGACCGCTTTCTGGAATTCATGATCAGGGATGAGTTTTTTGGAATTCCCCTGCTAGAAATCAGAGAAGTGATCGGCGTCCCGAAAACAATACCGATACCAGGAGCCCCATCCTGGTATCAGGGAATTATGAATTTACGTGGACAGGTCATCCCTATTATAGACCTCGGGCTCAAACTGGGATCAGGTCATACAGAAAAAACAAATGAAACTGCTGTCATCATCGTTGAATGCACCTCCGTAACCATCGGAATCATCGTCGATGCAGTCAAAAAAGTCATCACAGCAACTGAAAAAACAATACAGAAAAACCAGAGTCAGAATACAAAAAAAGATCTGAAAATTGATGGTGTTTTCAGAAATGGAGAACAGATGACTCTGATTCTTAACATTGAGAAATCATTAAATCTGGACGATATCGTTAACGCTACTCCTGGTAGCACTTTAATATAGGAATGGGACTGCGATGAGTTTTAAAATCAGTAATTTAAGTTTAAGAGTTAAGTTAATTGCGCTCTTCATTCTGACATCTTTGCTGCCGATTTCGGTATCGAGCTGGATCACATGGAGCAACAATACCTCAACACTGTTAGAAGAAACAGAAAACAACTTAAAGACTTTCCTTGAAATAAAAGGGAAAAGTCTCGAAGATGCCATTCAGACGATGCGAAGTCAGGTAAAAACACTTGCAAAAAACAGAACCACTGTTGAAGCTATGGCAAATTTTTCTGAAGCATTCAATAAATACCCAGATGAAATATCTAATAAACCAAGCCGGGAAGATATTCTTCAATCGCTGACATCATATTATCAGAGCGAATTTGGCAATGAATTTAAGAACCGAAACGGCGGAATTTCAACAGATAGTCTTGTTAATCTGGCACAGTTAAAAGATCCTTCTCTCTACCTACAATATAGCTATATTTCTGAAAATAAAAATCCACTTGGATCAAAAGATACACTTAAGTTTTCTCCTGATGGTTCCAGCTGGAGCAACTTTCATAAAGAATACCACTCAACTTTTGTTAATTTTCTTTATGAATTTGGATATTATGATGTTTTTCTTATCGAACCTGAAAATGCAACCATCGTCTATACTGTATTTAAAGAACTTGATTTTGCAACCTCATTAAAAAATGGTCCTTATTCTAATACAAAATTTGCTGAAATTGCAAAAGCTGCATTAAATGCAACATCTGATAATTCATTTATCACGGATCTTGAAACCTATTACCCTTCATACAATGATCCTGCCGGATTTATCGGAGCACCTATTATTAAAGATGGAAAAACAATAGGAGCTCTGGTTTTCCAGATACCTGTAGCCAAGCTTGATGCTATACTCACCAGTGACAAAAAGTGGAAAGATGTCGGAGGAGGAGAGACCGGAGAAACCTATATCCTTGGAAAAGATCAATATATGAGGAGCACATCCCGTCTTCTGATCGAAAACAAAGAGGATTATTTTTCAAAAATTGAAAAAGATTCTTTCCCCGAAGAACGATTAAACTACATAAAAGCAAAAGGCACAACAACTCTGATGCAACGTGTTAATTCCGAATCCGCTCAGAAAGCAATTTCTGGTAAAAGTGGTTTTACATCAGCCATCAACTACCTGGGAAATTCTGTTCTGAGTGCATACAGACCTTTAAACATCAAAGGTGTTGACTGGTTTATTATCTCAGAAATGACAGAAGAAGAAGCCCTGATCCCGGTTTCAAATCTGACACGTCTCTTACTTATCGTTAATCTTGCTGCAATCATCATTATTGCCTTAATTTCATTTATTTTCGCAACAACAATGACAAAAAACATTGTCCGGTCAGTTTCAGGGCTTGACCGATCTGCAACAGAAACCCTGACCAGTAGTTCTAATGTCCGCTCCGCGTCCGCCGTGGTTTCCTCTTCAGTCACCGAGCAGGCATCTGCCATTCAGGAAACGGTCTCAACATTGAATGAGATCAGGGCCATGAGCCAGAAAAGTTTAGAATTCTCTGAAAAATCATCAGAAAAAGCAGACTCCTCTATGAGAATCGCAAAGGAAGGTGAACAGGTCGTAGCAGAGATGGAACAGTCTATGGCGGATATCTCAGACAGCAACGATAAAATCATGCAAGCTGTTTCAGACAGCAATAAAGAAATTCAGAGCATTGTTGAAGTTATCAACAGCATTGCAGAAAAAACAAATGTTATCAACGACATTGTTTTTCAGACCAAACTTCTCTCATTTAATGCCTCTGTCGAAGCCGCAAGAGCTGGCGAACACGGAAAGGGCTTTGCTGTCGTCGCTGAAGAGGTCGGTAATCTTGCTCAGATGAGTGGTAACGCAGCCAAAGAAATCAGCGAAATGTTAAATGACAGCGTCAAAAAAGTAGAGAGCATTGTAACAAACACATCCAGTCAGGTCGCAGGACTTATCGAAGTCGGAACCTCCAAGGTATCGAGAGGAACTGAAATTGCAAACCGTTGCAGGGAAGTTCTGTCAAATGTTGTCTCGGATATTTCGAATGTCACAACCATGATGAGCGAAATCAACAGTGGTGCCAGAGAGATCTCTGAGGGTGTTTCCAATATCTCTACCGCAATGAATCAGCTGGACAAGTCGACCCATGCAAATTCTGATATATCTCATAAAACATCTGGCTATGCGAAGAGTCTTGCCGATCAGGCGAACCATCTTGCTGACATTGTCTACCAACTCAGAAAAGTTGTATTAGGAAAAAGCAGTGAATCTGACAGAAAGGATGTGAGAAGCGGACAAAAAGAGGAAGAAGATATCGCAAATTCAGCAGATCTGAACGAACGAAAGCGCTCTGCAAGAAGCCCGCAAAGAGACTATAATCCGGTCGTTCCCATCAAAGAGGACAGGAAGGACAAAATTGGAGGCATTGGCGAGTCCTCTGTCATCCCAAGTGCTTCCGATGATGGTTTCAAAGAAGTCAGCTAAAAGAGAGCTATGAATCAGACATATTCTCAGGATTCATTTCTGAGTTTTATTGAAAATATTTTTACAAGTTCGACTGGCATCACATTTGATCATGACCAGCGAAACATTATTTTATTAAAAATCGAAAAACACATCAGAAGTCTCGGGCTACCCTCTTTTCAGGAATATGAAAAATATTTCCTGAAACATCCGGAACAGGAAAAAGAATCCCTTATTTCTATCCTGACTGTTCACCATACTTCTTTTTTCAGAAATATCAGTCATTTCAACTACATCGAACAGAACATCCACGACATGGTACGCGCCATTATGAAATCAGGCCGATCTGAACTCTCTGTCTGGTCCTCTGCATGTAGCTTTGGGCACGAAGTGTATTCTCTCGCTCTGCTTCTGGATTACCACCTTCGCAGATACCATGATACGTTCACCTTTCGGATACTGGGATCTGATGTCGATACACTCAGTCTGAAAATCGCTCAAAATGGCGTTTACCGTACCGTTCAGGCAGAAAAAATACCAGGACAATATCATCAGAATCATATTATCTATGGAACAGGAAATGCTAAAGGCTATATAAAGATATCAGATAAACTAAAGAGAAAATGTCATTTTAAAAAACATAATCTGATTTCAGATTCAATGCATGATATGTTTGATCTGATATTTTGCAGAAATGTACTGATTTATTTCTCCGAATCCATGCAGCAGGAAGCCATCTCAAAAATGGCGAAAAATCTATATCCAAATGGCATAATTATTCTTGGCTCTTCAGAATCACTGTTTAAATATCCGGATATGCTCGAATCCATCGGGGATTCCAAATATAAAATAAGGGACAACAAAACAAAATCATTAAACGAACATGAGCACAAAAAAAATCCAAACGTGTATAAGCTGATATCCGGATCTCAGCCATCATCTTTCATCAATCAGGACACCAGTTATATTGCTGTCCTGTGCAAACATAAAGAAAGAATGCTTTTATTCAGAGTGCATGATATCCCTTCTGTTTCATACGACATAAAAAAAGCGATCAAAAATCATTCTTTTGAAAACTACTCCGTCAGATATATCGCTCTGGAGCGTGAAGAAAAAGAACTCCGTAAAAAACTGCTTCTGTCTTTCGATCAGACCACAGGAGTGAGCGTCAACAGACGATTTGACCTTAATGTCTCAGGACGAATCTTTCGCACCCATTCTCTTATCCAGGAAAACAATCAGATAAAACAAAATATAAAAGAAAAACAAGAGATCATAACAACAACACAAGAAAGAAAAATAAGAGTCCTCGTGGTCGATGATTCAAAAACCAATCAGCTCATTATGAAAAAACTGCTTCCTGAAATGCCAGGGATCGAATGGGTTGGAGAGGTGCTTGATCCGAGAGACTTTTCCAGAATATCTCAGGAATTAAAGCCTGATGTCATCACACTCGACATGAACATGCCCCACATGAATGGATGTGATATTTTACGCCAGATGAAACAGTCCGTATGGATACCGGCAATTATTGTCAGTTCACTTGGGATGGAAGAAGGCTCTGCCGTCTTTGAAGCCCTGGAACTTGGGGCATTCGATTATATTCAGAAACCTGAGAAAGAAAACCTGGTCAGTTTTTCCAGGCTCCTTGAAGAAAAAATACGCTTTGCAAGTCAGCATAACCGCAGAAGCAAAAAGCAACACAACACAACACAATTATCCCGGACAAAAATCGACCTGAAAAAAATCATCGCGATCGGATCATCAACTGGTGGCCCAACTGCACTCAAAGAACTTCTGAGCTCTTTGACAGGCGAGATTCCCCCCATTGTCATTGTCCAGCATATCCCGCCAGAATTCTCAAGAGTTCTTGCAGAACGCTTCAATCACCTCTTCCCTTTTACCGTCCGGGAAGCCACAGACGGCGATGTCCTGGCAGCTAACAACGTTTATATAGCCCCCGGGGGAAGGCAAATGTATGTGACCTGCGGGACGAGTGGAAAGATTTTTTTAAAAGTAAAGCATGATCCACCTTATGGCGGATTCTGTCCTTCCGTTGACGTTCTGTTCAGCTCAGTCGCAGACTGCCTTGGAAAAAAAGCTGTCGGTATCCTGCTGACAGGCATGGGTAGTGATGGAGCAGAGGGAATGGCTAAAATGAAAAGAAAGGGTGCCCTGACCATTGCCCAAAGCGAAGAAAGCTGTGTCGTCTTCGGCATGCCAAAGGCGGCAATAGCACTAGGGGCTGCTGACAAAGTCTGTGATATAAGCGATATCATCCCCACAATATCAAAACTTCAGTCCGGCAGCTAAAAAGCGAGCTTCAATCCCCCCCGGAAGCAGAGAAGGCTCTTTCAAGGCTGGCTGCGCTAAATGCAGACAACTTAACGACCTCAACCCTGTCCCCTGTCCTGACTGGCCGGAAAGCCTCATCGACCCGCAGCAAGCCAGAAGGGAGCACAACACCACTCCCTACCCAGGCAGAACCTTTGGCATCATAAACACTCACCTGTAAACCTGGTTTAAGTGACTGCGGAAGCCGGCAGAAACTCTTTTCCGCACCTGCTGAACTGTAACTTTTACAGGACTGTACGCTAAAGGTTCTGCCCAGTGCCCTCTCACTTCCCAGAATCACAGAAAAAAATCCTGTGATAACGGATAATACAAGCATTAGCCCGGCTAAGTATGAACTCCTGTCCATGATGCCCCCTTCTCAGACAGATTTCGTATATGCTCTCTTTTTACTCTTACTTGAGTCATCTGGGCTTATATGTATGCAAGGACCGGACCATGCGGCGCTCACATTTTTTTTACAGAATTATCATCCGCTTATTCAGAAAAAACATCACAAGAGCCTGACAAAATCTGAACAACTGTCAGATTTGCAGCCAATAAGGAGAGAGAAGCACAAAATGAAAAGAAAACGGCAATTTAAGAAAAAGGTCAATAAAAGGTGCCATCAGGCTATACAGCCTGATATAATCAAACAGACAAGCCATTCACAAGAGGGAAAAGTCAGTCCTTGCCCCCCGGCTCCGGAGCTCTCTTTAATTCCGGAACCGAAGCAGAATCAGCCTTTTTTACTGAAACCTGAATCGACCCGCTGCCTTAACTCCGTTCCGGTACGCCAGACAGGAAGTCTCTTAGGAGGAACCATAACCTCTGCCCCGGTCTTTGGGTTTCTGCCGGTGTATGCCTTATATTCCTTTACAGAAAAGGCACCAAACCCCCGGATTTCTACCCGACCACCCTGACAAAGAGCATTGGTAATGCTTCCGAAGAATACATCTATCAGCTCTTCTGCCTTGAACAGGGTGATCCCGGCCCGCTCTGCCACTCTTTCGATCAGCTCCGACTTAACCATGATCTTTTATGCTCCCAGCTAATGTATACCACCGACTATTTTAACCTTTTTGGACGACCAGAGATAGTTTCTGATCTTTGATCTCTTCCGGAACCATTCATCACGGTTCACTTTTCATCCTCTGAAGACAGAGATCAACAGCCCTTTAGTCCTCTGAAACCCTTCTCTATAACAGAAAAGTGAGCTGTCAGTGTCTGCCATCCATTCTGACTAAGTCAACCTTTTTTCAGGATAACCGAGAACTTGTCCCGGGCAAACCAGAAGCTGTGACAACATTGCGCCTCAATGGAGCAGAGAAGATTGACTCCTGATGTTTAGCAGCCAGCTGTCCACAGGCAGCAGAAACCTCCATTCCCTTACTATAGCGCACCGGCGACGGGTAGCCCCTCGCAGACAGATAGGACTGAAAGTCTTCAATCTCCCGTAGAGCTGGCCGTTGATACTCCAGCCCCGGATGAGGGTTAAATGGAATCAGATTTACCTTTGCTCTCAACCCATGCAAAAACCGGACAAGCTCTTTTGCCTCACGGCGGGTCGCATTTTTGTCCCGGATCAGAATATATTCAATGGTGATTCTTTGTCCTGTCTGCTTTTGCCAGAAAAGCAGAGCCTCCTTCAGCTCTGCAAGAGGGTATTTACGGTTGACCGGCATCAGCTCAGTCCTCAGTTCATCCCTTGCCGCGTGCAAAGATACGGCCAGAGAGCAGAGAGACTTATCTGCCAGCCTCATGATTCCAGGGACAAGGCCAGAGGTCGAAACCGTCACCCTTCTGTAAGAAAGGCCAAAAGCGTCCGGAGAGGTCAGAAGCCGGACGGCAGCCAGAACAGAATCCGGGTTATCCAGAGGCTCCCCCATCCCCATAAACACAACATGGCTGATTCTTCTTTCTTCCGACTCCAGCAGCTGATTTGCCAGCATAAACTGAGCTATAATTTCATCCGCTCTCAGATGCCGGAAAAAGCCCAGCTTCCCGGTCTGACAAAAACGGCAGGCCAGCTTACAGCCCACCTGACTGGAGACACAAAGACTTGTCCGCCCTTCATATCTGAGAATGACAGCCTCAAACTGCATCCCTTTCGCATCCCGCAGCAATAGCTTGCTTGCACCATCTTCACTATCCAGACGGCTGACGATCCCGGGCAGGCTCCAGTCAAAGCTATCCCTGAGCTGAGTCCGGAAAGATGCGGGCAGGTTACTCATCCGATCCGGATCACTGATCCTTTTCTGGAATAGCCAGTCCACAAGCTGCCTGGCCCGAAATGCCGGCTGCCCCATTTCCCCGATCTGTCTGATCAGGGCATCCGGAGTCTGAGATAAAATATGAGGCGTGGAGCCTTCCAGCTGCTCCTGCATTGCAGTGGTCATCTGAAAAAAACCTTATTATTATAGTCAGTCTGAAAAAAGACAGAGAAATATATCACCAATCCATATGGAAAATGCCATAGATGGTTCTGGGAAAACTAAGGTCGAACAATACCTGCGTCCCCTCTTTATGGCAACTGAAGAAGCTTTTTTGCTGTATTTTTAAGGTCTTCCATAGATGGCCGAGGGGTTCTGGTCACAGCCGAAAAATATTCCTGACACACATCTCCGGTCGAAGTTCCAATAGCAACCACACGCCAGCTGCGCAGTTCACGGCCCACAAAATCCCAGTAACGGACAAAGCCCCGGACAGCAGACGGACTGGCAAAGCAGATGACCCCACTCCTGAAAATATCGGGACAGCGGCTGCGCTCTCCCTCGTCCAGGTCTCCACCCGACTCTCTCCAGCAGCCATTGCGGGTTTCATAGAGATTGACAACCAGAGTATCAAAACCAGCCCTGCGCAAAGATCCGCCAAGATCAAAAGCCCTGAGCCTTCCCCCCGGAAGAAAAAACCGCACATCCTGACCTCTGTACTGATCAGCCAGCCAGCCAGCAAGGTCTTTTGCTTTCTGCACTCCATCCGGAACGCTCGCTTCTACCTGAAAGTCCCCCAGCCTGAGGCTGGTTGCCGGTCCCACAGCATAACAGGCGGCAGAGTTCTGCACGATGGTCCGCACTCTCTTTAATGAATGAAAAAAACCAGCTCCGTGAGAACTTGTAAACACAGAAACAATCGGAATCGTCTGATCCGTCTGATAATAATCGGGCGGAATCTGACGATTGACATCCGATTCCGCAAGAGGACAGACTTTGACACAAGGAAGGCGCAAAACATGCTCCCTGCAATCTGCCAGAAGGATCTGATCCTGATGCCAGTCATCCGCGGAGCGGGTCCAGACCATCTTCACTCCTGTCCCCCTCTGCCCTGAAAAGACTGAGAAAATACAGGAGATTTCTCCGCCAAAACCGAGTCCAGACCATCTTCACGCAAAAGACGCAGAACCCTCCTCCCCAGAGCAGCAGAATCTTCGCTTTCTGTCTGCGAAAGCCGGATGCTGGCCCTGGCACTTTCTCCTTTTCCATTGAGAACAACCGCAGAAACGCCCACAGCAGCACCATCACACTCTTTCATATGTATCCCGACTGGCATGGTACAGTCCCCTCCCAGCATCCTGAGCAGCTGGCGTTCAAAACGCACCTCCCGATGCGTCTTCTCGCAACAAAGGGACTCAAAGAACCCGCGGAGTTGATGATTCTTTGTTGTTTCCAGAACCAGAGCTCCCTGAGACGGACTTGGAACAAACCAGTCCGGACGAAGCAGATGGACATCCAGATCCGCAGCAAGTTCTGTCAGACGCTCCAGCGAAGCTGCAGCCAGTATCAACCCATCCCAGCTACTTTCACGAAGCTTTCTGATCCTGGTATCCACATTTCCCCGCAAAGGAAAGACCACAACATCATCGGATGCCTCCCTCAAAAGGCACGCCCTTCTGAGGCTCCCGGTCGCAATTTTCATACCTTTCCGGCTCAGAATATCCTCAGGACCGACCTCTGCCCCCTTCCCGAACATCCCCTTCCGCTCCGGATGCAGAACCAGCACATCACCCGCAGCATGTCGCGGCAGGACGGCTGACAGACAAAAAGGCTCCGGAGTTTCAACAGGCAGATCCTTCAGACTATGCACAGCAAGATCAGCCTCTCCCCGAAGGAGGATGTCTTCAATTTCACGGATAAAGACCCCTTTTCCACCGATCTCATGAAGAAAACGATTCTGAACCCGATCTCCCGTAGTTTTTACCTCGACAATCCGGCCAGAATAGCCAGCTTCCTCCAGAAGAGTCCGGACGTATTCTGCCTGCCAGAGGGCCAGCCTGCTTCCCCTGCTGGCAATCTGCAGGGGACGGTTTACAGGCGAATAATCTGACTGTTGCATGAAGCCTCATCCTCACCATGTTTATCATCTGACAGGTTCTGCCTGGCTACGCTCGTCCTGGCAGGTGAGCGGGAAAACATCAGCCTGATAGCCGAAGCCAGCTGCTCTCTGAGTGCTTCTTCCCCTGGTCTGTTTACAACCTTCGCCGCATCACCGAGAATCTTCCCTGCCACCGATCGCAACATCCCAAAAAGAGCCTGCCTTTGCTGTTCTGACAGGTCATGAAAAAGCGATCGGCCAAGCGTTTTCTCTGCCTCTCTCTTCAGAAGATCCTCAAGGTAATCCCGGAACGAAGCCAGCACAGGTTTCACCGCAGCAGCAGAAAGCCATTGCATATAAAGGGCGGCTCCCTGATGAACAAAGACCCGTGCACGCTCAGCTTCCCTGCGCCTCTCTCCCAGATTCCCTTTCACAACTTTCTCAAGGTCATCAACTTCGAATAAATACACATCATCCAGACTGCCGCAACCCGGTTCAATATCTCTCGGGATGGCAATATCCACAAGGAAGAGTGAGCGGCCCTTCCTTTCTTTCATAATTTTTTTCAGCATCCGACGGGAAATCACAGGATTACGGGCTCCTGTGGAGCTGATAACAATATCAGAACGGAGAAGACAATCTGTAAGATTGTCCCAGCTATGGGCACTGCCGGCTCCGAGACTCTGCACCAGCGCTTCTGCTCTGCTCCGGGTCCGGTTCACAACCAGAAGATCCCTGGGGTGATAAGAACAGGCGTATCTGGCAGCAATTTTTGCCATCTCCCCTGCCCCTATAATCAGAAATGTGTGCTCTTTGAGGTCAAGAAAAACCTTCCTGGCCAGATCAATCGCGGCATGACTGATAGATACTTTTTTTTCGCCGATTTTTGTTTTACTTCTGATCTTCTTGACCACAGCAAGGGCGTCCTGACACAGTCTGTCAAGAAAGGGCCCCAGAGTTCCTGCATCAGCAGCCAGAAAAAAAGCCTTCTTGAACTGGCCAGTAATCTGCGTCTCCCCGATAATCAGAGAGTCCAGACTGGCTGCCACAGCCAGTACATGCTCAACCGCTGCCTGCCCCTCAAGAAAAAATGTGTGCTTGCGGATCAGACGCTCAGAGGGAGGCTGGCGACCCCCATGACGCTGAAAATCTGCCCAGACCAGCAGGAGATCTTCCAGAGGACGGCTGTTATTTTCCGACAGAGCATAAATTTCAAAACGGTTACAGGTAGACAACACAACCAGCTCATGAAAGCCATGATGCTGCATAATCGCTTTCATGACAGATTGCAGCTGTTCAGGATCGAGATACATCAGTTCTCTGAACTCAGCTGAGGCCGTCTTGTGATTCGCCCCAAAACAACAAAATGCCGGTTTCAGCATCAAGGTTTATCCGCCTCCCTGATAAAAAGACAAACCAAAAAATGTGATAAGCAGCAGACAAAAACCAATCAGGCTGATCTGGGCAATTCTTTTAAACGGAACATGAAACCAATGACGAGCTAGCAAAGCCAGAAAATAACAAGACCAGACAGTGAGCGCCCATGTAATTTTACGCCCATATATCTGCATACTACCATCAAAATACCAGCAAAAATAGACAGCACCACTGATCAACGCAGCCGTCAGAAAGAAAAAACCGGCCCAGAGTACTGCGATCAGAATCGTTTCCAGAAGATCCAGTGCGGGTATGCGAGAGGTCAGCTGCTCAAGTAATTTTTTCTTGAGCAGACGCTGCTGCCATAGGTACAGAACAGCCACCAGACTGGCCAGAAGTGCCAGCAACTGGCCCATCGTAGCGCCCGCAATATGAAAGGCCAGATAAAGCTGGGGGGAATCGACATCGTAGAGTCCGCCTCCCGGAGCAGAACTCAGAAACTGAAACAAAACAAAAACAGCCATGAGTAAGGATGCATAGGCCAGAAGTCCGGAAATTCTGAGCCAGAATCTGATAATAATCACAAGCCATGAGAGAAAGGCCACCAGTATCAACCACCGCGCCGACACAAAGACCAGCTCCGGTAAGAGGGCATAACTCGCACAGGCCACAGAGGCCGATACGGCTCCCAATACGAAAAGAACCTGCGCCACCTTCGCCAGACTCCCGCGCAGAACCGAGTCTGAGCGTGCCGACTGAAAGCTCAGGGCTGCCGCAACAGCAAAATTGAGCAGACAAAAATGACTCATGATCACATGTAAAAACACAGCAGCTCCTGTCCGGTGATCATCCAGAGCTCCTCTGGCCTTTCCACATCGGCCAGGTTATAACACAACTAAATTCTGGTCTGGTGCCCGGCCCCTGACCTGACTTGGCCACAAGACTCTGATATCGCAAGGAATGCCGTGAGAACAGCCCCCGAAAACTGGCGTCCTGACTCCTGGAAAGCCTTCACAGCGGCCCAGCAACCTCTTTACGATGATCCTGCACATGTGCAGGAGGTCATCAGACGCATCCGCAGCTGGCCTCCCCTGGTCTACCCAGGTGAGGTGAAGCAACTGCGACGGGAATTAGCGCTGGCCTCGGAGCGCAGGCGTTTTATCCTCCAGGGAGGTGATTGCGCCGAAAAATTCTCCGACTGCAATCGTGAGTCTATCACAGCAAAACTGAAAATTCTCCTTCAGATGTCTGTGATACTCTGCTATGCCAGTAAGCGCCCTATCATAAAAATCGGAAGAATTGCAGGTCAGTATGGAAAACCCCGCTCAAATCTGACAGAAGAAGTCAGGGGATGCCAGATCCACAGCTATCGCGGTGATAATATCAATGCCTTCGAGCCGGATGCGGAAGCAAGAAAACCGGACCCGGAAAGACTCGCTCAGGGACAGCAGATAGCCGCCATGACACTGAATTACATCCGGGCCCTCTCCGCTGGTGGATTTGCAGATCTGCACCATCCTGATCACTGGAACCTGAACTTTCTCAGCCGGGCCCCCCACCGGGAGCAATATGAGGCCACAATCAGCAGCATCCACAAAGCGATCGGTTTTGTGGAAAGCATCGGCTACCGGGATGCCTCGTCATCGAAAATTGACTTTTACACCTCCCATGAAGGTCTGATCTTAGCTCTGGAAGAAGCCATGACCAGCCTGCATACGGACGGCGCCTACTATAATCACGGAGCCCACATGCTCTGGATTGGTGACCGGACCCGGCAGGTGAATGGCGCACATGCTGAATACTTCCGGGGTATCGAAAACCCTGTCGGCATCAAGGTCGGCCCCTCTTCCAGCCCTGAAGAGATTTCAGAGCTCATCCATATCATCAACCCCTCCAATGAAGCCGGTCGGATTATGCTGATCACCCGCTTTGGCTGTGAAGCCGTGCAGGATTTTTTACCTGCAATGATTGAACAGATCAGCTCTGCCAGACAAAAGGTCTGCTGGAGCTGCGATCCGATGCATGGAAACATCATAAAAACCAAAAATGGCATCAAAACAAGGGATTTCAACGCGATTCTTGCCGAACTCAAAAGGACCTTTGAAATCCACAAACAGCTCAGAAGCTATCTGGGGGCTGTTCACTTCGAGCTGACAGGTGAAGATGTCACCGAATGCACCGGAGGGGCAGAGGGGATCACAGATCAGGACCTCTCCACCAACTATGAAAGTTTCTGTGACCCACGCCTGAATTATAGTCAGAGTCTCGAAATGGCATTTCTGATTGCACAGATGCTCTGACCCTCTGAGTTTCAGCAAAGGATAAGGCTTCACATAGGATATAGGGAAGACGGAGCGGCGGTCATTTTTTTCGGAACTGAAGGGTTCTCATCATAAGGATGAAAAATTCCAGAGGATATTCCAAAGGTTGAGAACAATCCCTTATTAATTATTGAGACTTTTCTTGATTTTTGATATATTTTTAAAACTTCTGAATACAGAACATTAGCTGACAGGTTATCTGTTCAAAAAAAGGACCACAACATGAGAATTTTATGTGCTATTTTTTTTGTCATTTTCAGTAGTAGTCTGGCTATGGGAGGATTAAGTTCCGAGGGCTTCTCAAATGCATACCAAAGGGACGAGATAATAGAAGGCATTCCTATCGGGTCTCCAGTTGTTGATGTGATTCAACCTGATAGCAAGACACCCTATGCAAAGACATTCCATGCAACAAGTGAAGGGAACAAAAAGAACGTACAACCACAGACTCAGCATCTGAAGAAGAAGTCAGATTACGCAGATTACGCAGATTACGCATTTATTGCAGTTGCTACATTCGGTTTTATCGCATATCAGTACTACGTGAACAAACAAAAACAAAAACAAAAACAAAAACAAATGACGAAAACTCTCGATGATAAAATCAGCACAGCCCACCACGATCTGTTTGTTATTCCTGATAATTATGCCGATGGTATCACCAGAAAGCGCTACTATCCTGAACCAGTTCACTATCATCCTGAGCCAGTTCACTATCATCCTGAACCAGTTCACTATCATCCTGAACCCGTTCACTATCATCCTGAACCAGTTCACTATCATCCTGAACCCGTTCACTATCGCTAATCCCGGATAACCCATCCATAATCATAGCGCTCTTCCGTTACACAGACCTCTTTTTTTGTGTCCTGAACACGGAAGAAGCCTGAACCTCAGACAAAGAATTGTAAGACTCTCTGTGTCTCGCTTAATATCAGATCTTTCCAGAGAGCCTTTCCTGTCACATGCCGCTGCTTTTCAAAACATGTCATCCCAAACGACCATTCAGGATCATAGCCCCTGCTATAAAGTCTGAAAGCTCAGATCAGGGCCAGATTATCATCAATCCGTGAAGACTTTTTTCAGGTTTACCGACTCACCTGTCCTTGCATAAATGGTAAAACCAAGCCCTGCTGTCTTCTCAAAGAGCTCTTCCAGAACCTGGACATCCGTATCTTCCACCTCTCCCGGCAATGGTAAGCCGAAAAATGTGATATCCGCATATTTCGAATGATCCTGCACAAGATCAAAAAAACTCTGATCTGTCCGCAGCAGAAGATTCGCAGTGACCTGTTTCAGACGACTCTCTGCGACCAGAAAGTTCAGGGCATGCTCTGCCCGGACACGAGCAGACTCACTATCAATCACAGTATAAATTGTGATAAAGGAGTCTTTCCACTGGTCACTCTCCCTCAGTAAGTGAGCTAAAGTCAGCATAAAAGGTCCGCTGACTTCCTCCCTTTGTCCCCACCAGATATTAATTTTCGGGTTTTTAACACGATCAGAGATTTCCCGTATAGAGTTTATTCCATTATTCCGGATAACAAGGCTGTTTCGTTTATTCTGATAAACCAGGCGAAGACAGGCTGAAAGAATTTTCTTATCCAGATTCCAGTCATAAAGATAAATATTCGGGCGAAGGCTCCCCAGTCCATAGAAATCAAGCATCTGTCCGGTAAAACCGAATTCATCACAACCTACAGCAATTTTAACCAGACTCTGAATCCCTTTATCAGCGACCCATTTTTGCAGCATTTTTTCCCTGGATCGCATTCTTTCAGGATCATCAAAGGATCTTACGTCCTGATCAAAGGACACTCCGAGTGTTGTAAATCCCCGTTTTTTTGCAAAAGCATCGGCAATCTCAATCAGAGAAGGATTCTTCTGAGGAAGTCCTGTCACCAGAGCAATATCAGGCCTCCATGAACGCTCATTCAGCTCAAATGTTTCCAGCTGATAAAGGGCCTTGCGGACCAGAAAAAGAATCATTCCAGGTCGCATATCTGCAAAATGTGTCCGGATTTCTCTTTGTCTCACCCAGAAGTAGAGTCCGCAACAGATCAGCATTGCGATATAAGTCGCTCCTGCATTGATCATCAGCATCACACCCAGACAGGCTGCTGCCCCGGCAAAAGACAGCATCCAGTGCATCTTAAATGTAGGCCTCCATGTCGGAGAACCGATGACACCCTCGACCCCTGAAACCAGATTCAAAATTCCATACGTGACAAGAAAAAACATCGTCAGAACAGGAGCTATGAGGTTCAGATCTCCGAGGACAACACAAAAAGCTGCGATACAAAATGTCAAAACAGTTGCCATCTGTGGACTGTTATTTGCAGATGTTTTTCCGAAGAGCGAGGGGACAATCCGGTCTGTAGCAAGAGCCCTGAGTGTTCGCGGTGCAGCCAGCATAGAACCGAGTGCGCTGGATAATGTAGCGCCCCAGATCCCCGCATAAATTGCCGGACGATACACAGAGATTTTCCCGAGTATCATCGAATCATTCACCAGATCTTCTGCCGGAGCCGCATGCCACATGATCCAGGGAACCATCAGATAGACAAGATATCCGACCACAACAGCAGCAACCGTTCCAAGCGGAATCGACTGCCCCGGATTTTTCAGATCCCCCGACATCGAAACCCCACTGAGTATCCCGGTCACTGCTGGAAAAAAGATGGCAAATACAGACCAGAAAGAGACCTCATGAAGGGCTGACTGCTGCGCCTGATCAAAATGATCCAGCGGGCTTCCCAAAAAAGCAGAGAAAAGAGAGGCCGCGATTAAAACAAAGATAAGAAGCTGTATCCTGAGTGCAAAATCCGCTGAATAATAGGCCAGAGCAGAAATAAGCACCAGAACAAGAAGACCAATCACCTGATGAGGCAGCCACGGGAGGAAAACCTGAACAGACTCAGAAAATCCCGTAATATAGAAGGCCGCTCCGACGGCCTGAGCCATGTAGAGGGGCAGACCAACCGCAGAGCCGGACTCGATACCAAAAGAGCGTGAAACCATATAGTACGCGCCCCCTGCTCCGACTTTCATATTGGTTGCGGTAGAAGAAATGGAAAGAGCGGTGAGGAAAGTAATGGAAGAAGACAGCGTCACAATGATAAAGGTCTGAAACATTCCAACATTGCCAACAACCCAGCCCATCCGAAGATACATGACAACACCAAGTATCGTCAGAATACTCGGTAAGAAGACACCTGAAAAGGTCCCGAACTTCTTCATCTGCACAGATTCCGTCATACCGTATCTCTTTCCTTAAAGAACAAACCCGCCATCAGCTCCTATCCTGGCTTGATGATTTCCATTTCAGAGCAACAGACAGCAATATAATATTCCTGAGTTAAGTTGAATAGCATTTCATTCTGGAAGGAAAGGACTTCTGAGTACTCAGGCAAAAGATAAGAAATCAAAGCCCGGACACATGAGTGTGGCGATTATAAAGAGCTTTTGTAAGCTATAAGAGAGTTCCAGCCATTCATGAAATAGTCCCGAATTCCACCCAAAAATGACGGAGGCTGAAACTCTTTGCAGAATCCGTAGCTGGAACGCGCTATCTCCTGAGCAAAGTCCCAGACAGCCTCAGGTTTGCCGCCTTGGCTGATTTCTGATTCACTCATCCTGCTAAGTTTTTCAGAAAGGACAGGATCTGTGCTCATCCGGAGGGCAAATTCCTGTTCTCTGTTTCTAAGGGCTGTAAGTTCGTCTTCCCTGTTGCCTGATGCAACTGTAAATGACGTATAAGTGCTGTCAAAATCTTCAAATAAAAGCTCTCTGGTTTCAGGCTTAAACCCTGAAAAGAGCTGCAAAGCGGCTGTAAAAGCGTTGTCATCTTTATTACGAGATGTCTCCTTAATATCGTAATCATTCCGATAAGATTTCCCCGTAATATAGCGAGCACAGCCAATCATGATAATCAGATCGTCTTGCAAAATACCTTTCATTTTACTGAGATTTTCGATCTTTTTGCGAAGCTTAGGTGCTTTATTTCCGGAAAGGACTTCGAAGGTCTCAGAGAGATACACATCGAAAAACAAATGCTCGTCCTGTGATTTTTCCCAGCGGAAGTCGTTTCGCTCTCCATTCGTGACGACAGAGTAGCAGTCCACCACCCTGTCACTGAGATCAGGAAACAGATCTGTCGAGATTTTTTCTATAGTTTCTTTCGTTTCTTTCCCTACGGAGTAAGCAGCCGTTGCACAGCCAAGGATCGCAGCCGCCAGGAACAGATAGCGCGTCTTTCTCATAGGAACAACCTTCTGTCAGACGTTAAGTCGAAATACCCATGAAGATATAACGTATTTGTGATTAAACGTCATGAGAATAAGATCATGAGCTGAATCAGAAAGATCATGGAAGTGGAAAAGGGCGAGATATGACTCAGGTGAGAGAAATCACTAAAGCCTCAAAGCATGAGCCCGGTTTCTGGTAAAAGCTGTCAAGCTTTCAAAGGCCCATAGAATGAGTTTTAGCGTTCCTGGTGGCATTACTGAGAATAAAAAAAGAAAACACCGAACCCAGGACTTCTCCGCAGTTTTAGCTGTTGCTCATTTTTTTGGTGTCTGAAGGGAAAAGAACAGGGGCAGAATTTAATTTCCTGCTCCAGCTGCTTTCAGAAAATCTACAATCTCTTTATTCCCTTTCAGCATAGCCACACGGATGGGATTATGATCAAAATCGTCAGCCTTATGAACATCCGCACCTTTTGTGACGAGAAGCTCTACGATCTCTTTGTCTTTATTATAAGATACTGCCCAAAGGAGTGGGGTCCAGCCAAAAGCGTCAGCCCGATTCACATTCGCGCCAGCTTCAATAAGATGCTTTACACTCTCTTTGTGACCACCCTTTACCGCCTGATTAAGAGGAAGGTGCCCACAAATGTCAATCTGATTCACATTCACACCTTTTTTGATAAAAAACTCTATAAGCTCTGTCATTCCACGCTCTGCTACCTCTGTGAGGTTTGTTTCCCCATTCTCTGCTTTCCAATAGAAAATTGATCGAGAGGAAGGGTCCTCAGCCTGAGCCCCATCTGCACCAGCTGCCATGAGACGATCTGCGATTTCTGTGTGACCATTATACAGGGCCAGATTGAGAGGAGTTTCGCCAAACCTGTGATTATTATTCACATGCGAGCCAGCTGCAATGAGAAGCTCTACAAACTCTTTTCGCCCATGCTTCGCCGCCTGGCTGAGAGCGTTTCCTCCCTGCTTATCTGCCCTATTCACCTTCGCACCTGCTGCGATAAGACATTCTAAAACAGCTTTATCTTGATTCTTCCCCCCACAAGCCCAGCTGAGGGGAACATAGCCATTATTGTCAGCCTTATTCACATCCGCACCAGCTTCTTTAACGAGAAACTCGACAACGACTTTATCTCCATTCCACGCCCCCCAACAGAGGGGAGTACAGCCATTATTGTCAGCCTTATTCACATCCGAGCCTGCTGCGATAAGACATTCTAAAACAGCTTTATCTTGACTCCCCCCCCCACAAACCAAGCTGAAGGGGGTCCTGCCATTATTGTCAGCCTTATTCACATCCGCGCCTGCTGCGATAAGACATTCTAAAACAGCTTTATCTTGACTCCCCCCCCCACAAACCAAGCTGAAGGGGGTCCTGCCATTATTGTCAGCCTTATTCACATCCGCACCCGCTCCAATGAGAAGCTCGACAATGGCTTTATCTCTATTATGAGACACAGCCAAAATGAGTGGAGACTCTTCGTCAAAACAAGAGAACTGATTCACATCCGCACCAGCTCTAATGAGAAGCTCGACAATGGCTTTGTGTCCATTCTTCACTGCAAAGCAGAGAGGAGTGCTGATATAGCCATCAAAAAAACCGCCGCTAGCAGAAGAGTCCTCGCTCTCATCATCACTATCACTCCAGGACTCACTAGCACCATACCCATCCACATTGGCTCCTCTCTCAAGAAGCAAATGCACTGCTTCCCAATGACCTTTGCTTGCAGCAATGGTGAGAGGCGTATTTCCGGCCATATTGTCTCCCACTCCCACAGCCAAACAAGAACTAAAAAAAACAAACAAAATTGAAAAAATTGACAATGATATTCTCATTCTATTGGTCCTTTGCTACGTGATTTGTCTTTCAATTAACCTCATGTATGCACAGAGCTCCGCACACTATCAAAGAACAAGAAAAAATTGCAATAATATTCTGCATTCTACGACTCTTCCAGACTTTTTTATTGTGTTGAGCATTCTTTTCTGTGTCTGGAAGAAGAAGAAGAAGAACCAGAGGGGGGATTTATGCGATTACTATCATAATCCATCAAAATTTTTGATATTTCTGTATGCCTCAGCCTCGTCGTCCAGAAGGATATCACACACTCATCCACATCTGCTCCAGCTGCAATAAGAACTTGCAGGACCTCTTCGTGATCATTCCACGCGGCAAGATAGGTAGGGTTTGATAAAGAATTGGGCTTCGCATTTACATCTGCTCCAGCAGCGATGAGAAGCTGCACGATCTCTTTATGGCCCTTTTGCGCTGCCAAAGAGATCGTGGGCCAGCCATTCCTGTCCCTCTGATGAACATCCGCACCAGCTGCAAGAAGAAGCTCTACGATCTCTTTGTGACCCTCGCGTACTGCAAGATTGAGGGGGATGCCGCCATTATTTTCAGCCTGATTTACACCAACTCCCCAATCAAGAAGGAATCCCACAATATCCTTGTGACCATTCTTTACAGCTGCGATCAGAGGTGTATCCCCCACATCCAGGCTGATATCTCCTGCCCCTGTAGCCAGATTACTGCCAAAAACCATGAAGGAGACGACAAATAATATTCTCACATGACTCCCTTTTTCATTAAATCCTGTCCTGTATAACAGCAGTTCAGCCCCTCTGACAAGGAGGACTCACATGTTTCCCAGAATGGGAAACATGAAACATTCGGCTGGCATCAGGGTTATCCCGCCGGCTTTTCATATGCTTCAGCTGACAGACAGAGCAGGGAACAGCGACAGAGCGAAAACATTTATCTTCTCTCAGCTGCTCAGGGAAAGCTATCAGGACAGCGAGACACTATAGGATAGTAATCCGCCTGATTTCCCACTGGAAGAATCGGGATTTCTTTGGATAGATGGCCAGAAGCAGCGTTTGCTCACCAGGAGCAGCATCCCGCCATTCCGTCTCGGGAGCCACCGGACTTTTTATCGTACCGGAACTGACATACCAGAAGAGTTTGACAGGTTCATCAACTGATTTTGTCAGGCTTGCCTTAAGAGCAAGCGGAGCCTGACGACCGTTCCCCTCGTCCGGACTGTCCAGAGTCAGCTGATGAGCCGTCCAGCCCAGAGCCTCTGAATCCGCAGCAACAGACAAAACATCCCCAAGCATGACTTCCTCTTTGCCATCATCTGCCCGAAGCCTGACACCATAGCGGAAGCGAACCACGCCGTTCATAGCCTCTGATATTGCAGCAGTCGGTGCAGGAACAGACACCGTCCCCGTCTGACGATAAAGGCTGAGAGCTCCATAAGAGCTGAGATTTCCGTCTTCGTTCAGTGTCATCGTTAAACGAAGGGCCTCCGGAGTCTCTTCATCAAGGTATGCCTCTGACAGGCTGATGTTCCGCTCAGATGGTAGCAGAGCAACAATTTCCAGACCGACCACAGCTGCCCCGCTCACAACAGGACTGTCCGCACGAATACCGACCCCTCTGAGCTTATTTACGCGCTCCGGAGGGTCGTCATCCCGGTTGCAGGAAAGAGACAGCACTAAAAGCAAGATCAGCCCGTAAACAGGGGATAAACAGGACCTCATCAGAACTCTCCTGTCACTTCAATATAAGGAATCGGAGGAATTCCACGAAAATAATCCTTTTTGCTGTAATCATAATTATATGCAACCCCAAATGCCTGCCTTTCTGCCGAAAGGAATTCCACACCAAAGCGATAGCGAATTTTAAAGTAATCATAGAGCTGGTCCCAGGAAGTATAAAGATCGGCCTGATGCCATGCCGGAAGTCTCGATTCATACAATGCATCCGGACGATAACGGGGCTGGTATTTGTTGTACGTGGTGTTAAAAACAGCACCCTCGATCGGCGTATAGCGGTCTCCACTATGATAGTTAAGACGTCCACCAAGAGTCCACTGTCCCGAAAGTTTATACGCACCCACCAGATTAATCACATGAGTCTGGTCATTTTCTGAAGGACGCCAGGACGACAGTTCATTTTTCTTTTCTTCCGTCACAGACCATGTATAAGACAGCCATCCGAACCATCGCCCTGTCAGATTTTTTCTCAGAAATATTTCAAGGCCACGACTACGCAGACGCCCGCTGTTGCTGTATCTCAGAATCGGGTCAGACTGAACCATCCTGGTATTTTCTTTTGCATAGAGCTGAAACTCACCTGTCCAGCTCTGACCCCACTGTTGTTCAACACCAAGAATATAATGATCTGACAATTCCCAGCTGAGTTCCGGATTTCCATAATCCTGATCGAGCTCGGCATATTCCGGAGATCTGGAATAGCGACCAACAGCAAACCTGAAAATGCGATCCTTCGTAAGATCCCAGGTCGCAGTCATACGGGGATCTGCTCCACTATGGCGAAGATCTGAAGAACGAAAGACTCTCAGACCTGGTGTAAAAACAGCATCAGCAACAGGCACATCAACTGAGGTCCAGGCAGACCCGATATAACCTTTCCCGTCAAATCTGGTTTCAACCACCGGAGCATCTTCAAAATCCGGAAACGGATCATCTGCATCAATTCTTGGAACACGGATACTCACCCGGGCCTGTGTCCATTCCAGTTCAGCTCCCAGCTGCCATCGGCTCCGGCGACCAAGACGCTTCTGAAGAACAAAAGGCATCCTGTAGCTCCAGGCATTAATTCTGACAAAATTATCCTGAAAATCATTATCAATATGTGAAAAAAGTACCTGCGGACTGACCGTATAAGACCAGCCCTCACTCAGCGATTTTCGTTGCGTAAGACCAAGTGTTCCAAAATAGGTTCCTATATCAAATCGTGCCTTTCCGGACTCATCTGCTGCACCGTTATTTCCAAGTTCAAGCCTGAGCCTGTCTGACGAACTCAGAGCCATCACTTTCAGATATCCATCATCACGCTTCTGAAGATATCGGGCATGAGCATCATAAAACCCAGGGACAATCAGGTCATCTTCAGAGACAGAGGGGATAATGTAATCAAGAAAACTTTTTCTCACAGAAACAGAGATTCCTTCATGATCCGACAACGGTCTTTCATGAAAGACAGAAGCAAACATCGGAACATTCAGGGTCATCTGAGTCAGGCTTTGTCCTGGAATGTCCTCTGGCGTTTCGAGAACAATCACTCCGCCTGTTGCATTTCCCCATTCCGCTGAAAAACCACCTGACTGAAAATTCACCTGAGACACCAGTTTTTTCGGAAGAACCGAAATACCCCCGATACTATGATAAACAAAGGGAACAGCCATACCATCGACATAGTAAAGACTGTCTCCCGGCGCCGAACCACGGATAACAACCTCCGGACGAAACCCCTGAACCTGGACCCCCGGCAGCAGTCTGGTAATCTGTGCCGGATCTCCTCTTGGAGTGACTTCCCGAACTTCTTCCGCAGAAACCTGTTTGGAAGAGATCATTCTGTTTCTTTTTCCTCTGATCACGACCTGATTCTGCGGTATATCAGGATATAAAAAAATGACTTCATCATTCCGGAAAACTTCGACACTCAGACTTTCCTCAACATATCCATCACGATAGATTTCAAAATCCCCTGAATAAGCTGACGGAAAGGTCACACTGATCCGCCCATCCGGATCAGAATAGAAGACCTGATCATCAAAGCGGACTTCGACCCTCTCAAGAGGACGGCCACTTCCTTTTTCACGAAAGATCTTTCGGACCACAGAGACAGAAGAATTCTGAGAAACCTGAAGATCTGTCGCCCTCAGCGTTGTGAAGGCTCCTGATAAAGACAAAAGACAAGCGAGACAGAGAGTATATCTCATCAAAACTTCCGGCCCCCTATCCAGCAAAATCGCTCATATAAGATTCATATGAATCATGATAAAGATCATAACGCTATAAGCATATTTTGTCATTATTTCAAAAGATAAAACAGAGCATCTCCCTCAAGAAACGTTCCAGATTTTTCATCATGTTTTTTTTAAAATGAAAATAAGAGATAAGAAAGACTCCGTCAAAATAGCGCATATTGTATCAAAAGAAAAAATCATTCAATATTATGAATGAAACACATTTAACGAAAATCAGTTCATGATAAAGAAAAGGTCCATCCTTATCTTTATTTTACTGAATTTCAGTGTTCAGTTTAAATCACAACACCTGTCAGGAGGCCTGTGAATGTTAAAAAAAATGACGATGACACTTGCAGCTATGCTGTTTTCTGGTTCTGCATTTGCCTGGACAATCAGATGGGATGCGGATAATTACCGTGCCGGAGGTAATGACTGTAAAAAAGACAACACTGTCTTTGCAATTGCAGCAGGAGAGGAAATTTCTTTTATCATGACAGCCCTCGGAACAAACCTCAGTGGTTTCTCAGGCGGAAAGCTGGAAGAGCGAAAGTTCTGTACCCTGATGATACCTGCGACTGTTAAACAAGGTCTTTATCTGGCGAAGCTCACCCATAGAGTTCTCGGAGGATTTCTGAGGACAGGTAACGCCGAAGGCAAAATCAGTGTTTCTTCTACCTTCTATAATAACCCTGTCAGCCCGATCTCATTCAGCACCAACAGCTACAGAAATAACAGTGTACCCTTCTTCGAGAAAAAAGCCTCGACAAACTTTCGGGTAAATCCAAGATATTGCCAATCCGATTACAGAGGTATTATGCGATCCAGCATTGCAGTAACAGGTCAGCGAAAAAGTATTAATGACGGAATCGTCATTCAGGCTGACGGATACGATGTTAAATTCGAAACAACCGCTCAGATTTTCAAATGCCCGGGTTTTTAAATCTTTAATTTCATGAAAGTACTTTATCACAGCAGCTTTCATGACACAAAAGAGGGCAACAGTTGCCAGGATCATCCGCAACTGTTGCCTTTTTTCTTTGCGTATTTTTTTTATTCTTAACAAATAACAAATGTTCATCACAGATAAGGATAAGGAACAGAGCCATGAATCTTTATCAGGATAAACAGAAGACAATAAAAATTTCATCTCTTCTGTCAGTTTTTTCTGCGTTCATGCTATCGATGATATTCGTCCAGACAGCCATCGCTGCAATTCCGGTATCAGAAGCATCCACAGAAAAAGTATCTGATAAAAATCCTCTGGAAATGAGGGACTGGCTGGCTCTGGGTTCCGGGTGCCGTGGCCGTCAGGGAGAAAACAGAAAAGACAGTAAAGTCCGTGCAGAAATTCATGCAGACCGTCGCAATCCGATGATTTATCATGTTGACTTTGCGCTGGACTCCTATCAACTGAATGGTGATAAAGCCGTCGGTGATAAAGCCACATTTGCCAGAGAATGCTCTCTCAGAATTGCAGCTTATCCGGGTAAAAATCTTAAAATATCAAATTTTTCTATGGAAACTTCGCTTGATGTCCAAAGAGATAAAGGATCTGCTCTGACTCTCGCATCACGGATCATGACAGCCCAGGGAAGCCTGAATGAATGGTCTTTCATTCATGAAAAAAACAGTGCCATGCAGAACAGCACACACAAGATATCCCTGAGCCCCGACCAACATGGACACAAGATGATGAGTGATATTCCCTGTGAAACTCCTAAAATTCTGGGTGCCGATTTCCGGATTATAAATGAACGGGAAAATTTCAGGCCAAAAGTACTGGTCAAACCAAGCGGAAAAGGGAAAGTCAGGATGACCATCACCTTATCTTCCTGCAAAAATCCAGAAAAACCGGCATAAACGCGATTACATAAGCTCAGATCGTGATGACAAGATCATATCAGATCTTTCAGATCCCGGGAATACAATTCCCCATGTAGCCTTCATTCCAGAAGTGGGCGAATTGCAGCTTTTCATTTGGCCACCCCAGCGCCGACCGAAGCTCCAGTTCATTGACCAGTAAATCTTTTGTGCCATCAGCATTCTTTCTGACCAGCAAATCTACCCTGAGGCCATCTGTATTTACAGCGATTTTTTCAGCCATCCTGATACCTTCTTCCCAAAGCTCAGGATCTTGTAAAGGAGGAGATCCATCAATCGGGGTTCCGTCGGGATGATAGTAGTGAAATCCACCAGGCCCCATGATGAGCCCTCCACGGACAACTCCCCATATGGTCTGAAACTTATACTCGTCATCATGAATGACATATTCCTGCACCAGAAATCCACGGGTCATATGATTTAACAGCCATTCGTTGCTACTGGAAGGTGAATCCATTGCTGCAAATATTTCTTTTTCAATTTTTTTTGTATCAACATCCTCTCCAGATCCTGTTTTTCCATTCAGAACTCTCCAGACTCCATTTGATGCTGACATGTGATTTGGTTTTACGACATAACTTTTGTATTTATCTAAAATATGTGAAAATGGCTCTTTGCTTTTAGACGAATAATACACGGGAATAACGGGGTATCCATTTTTTTCGAGCTCTTTGCTGGCTTCAATTTTATCGACAATTTTATAAAGTTCTGTGCGCTGAAAATATGTTCTGACATCCTGAAACTCACCCCATCCAAAATTTTCATTCCAGTAAGGGCACATATCAAATTCTTTGCGAAGTTTGCTATAGTCCCTATAGACAAGATTCATCTTTTTAACTCCAGGAACACTCTCCCCGGGAAATGGTTCACTACCAGAACCCGACCATGAATAATCAGAATCTGTTTTTTTTAGATTTTTTTCTATACGACTTTTGAAAGAACAGCCTGAAAAAATAAATAAGAACAATGTCGATACAACCAATGCCTGATTCAGCATAAAGACTCCACTTTTTTATATAACGGACAACTACAACATTCGGAAATGAAGCCAATGACTTTAACGACACAGGTCCAGTACATCTGATATTTCGACGAAAAATGAATACATCAGCTGATTTGTCTCAGAACAGAGATCATAGCAAAAGGACAGTTTATGAGACGCGAATATGCTGACTCTGATAATTCCTGCAATCCACCAGAATATTAAAGACCAGGGTCTTTCCCTCCGAGATCTTTTTCCGAAAGAGAAGATCTTAAACCTGCTGAAGAGGGTCAGACTCTGAACCGCTATCTAAAGCTTGGCATTATCCTGATTCTTCTGACAGAAGTAAAAAAACTCGGAGCCTTTACAGGCCAGGACCAGCTGAGTCCTGGACGTATGGCTCTGAACTATAAGAGGGCCTCTCACTTCTGGTCACGATATGAGCTTGCAGGAACAGACTCTTCAACCAGAACATCACCTCCTGATTCAATTTTCCTTGACAGAAAAATCGAAAGTTTTTTTGTCTGTGGCGGTGAATCAGCCCTGTCCGGAGGCAACACAGGCATCCGGGCCAATCTTAAGGTTCTGCATCAGATTCAGAAAGGAGAGGAAGAAGAGGCCCCAAAAACACCACGAGAACGGCATCTTCTGAAAACCGAACCATCTGCGGATATCACCTTCGTCAACCATAAAGGACTCGAACTGTTTGCAGGGCTCCAGGCTCTGGCTATCGTTTCCGAATCATCTGAAGTCAACTCTCCTGTCACGACATCCAGGATCACCTATAGCCCTGTCACCTTATTTGCTCCCCGGGCTGGCCTGATCCGACGCGGAAACTCATGGAGTGGAGGGTTTTACTATAATCACTGGAGGGAAAGCACCCGATCTTTTGAAAAAGTATCCGGTGACGGCAGCAGTCTTTCCGGAACCAGTTACGTTCTGATTCCATCTTCTTATGGCATCGTCGGGGCCTTTAACTATCAGCAACTCTACTTTGAATTTGATATAGGCAGTGTTCATGCAGGTGATGGTGGAGAAAGGACCGAAGACGGCAACCTCGTGCAGGATGATTACCTTCGGGCATGGTTCAGCATGTACCTCCCTTCCTCCTTGGGAGGCTTTCGCTCTGCCCTTGCCTGGCAATCCATCTCCTACGCAGACAATGCATATGCCAGCCCGGAAAGCATCGCCATGACATCCCTTCGCCTTGACTATATGAGCGGAACTCCCGACGATGGCTTTTACACGGGCATTATATTTGCTTACGGGACAGGAGGAACTGATATCACGGAATATAAAGCCCGTTTCCGATCGCAGGCTCTTGCCTTTAGCCTGGGGCTTTTCATTCCTATCTGATCACATCCTGATACTCATCTTTCTCAAAAATCCTGTGAAAAAGACTGTGTGCTCAGAGCCTTTTGATCGCGTTCTGTGCAAAGCTAAAGCATGTTCATAAAAAAAATTTCAACCATCATAAAGAGATGACCGAGATAAAAGAAACCTATGTGACGGATACGGCGCATCGCAGGAGACCGCTGTGAGACAGCACAAGCAGTTTCAGACAAAAAATCAATCTTTTCTGATCCTGATCTGCCTGACATCACTTCTGACATCCTGCTATTTTGTCGATTTTTTTAGTAAAAATGAGGACAACAACAGTCCTCCAGATCAGGAAAGTCTCAGCAGCCTACAGGACACAGTTCTTGGACAATCATTAGGGAACAAAGCCGGCTCTGTCGATACTCTGGCTCTGGAGACGGTACACAGCACGACGAGCACAATTCCACCAGCCTCAATCCGGGCAGATCCTGATCTTTATGCCAGACGCCTCCTGCTACAATACCGACCAGAAGGGTCCACCGTCGCCCGTGAAATCGGAGCGATCGAGGCCTACCGCCTCCTTCTCGGAGGAGCCAGTCAGGATTTCCAGAAAACCCCACAGACATCATTTGATGCAACGTCTCTTCTGGCCATGTTTTCTGTCTCCAGGCGTATCTGTACAGCTCTGGTTGCGCCAGATCCCGCACTGCATCAGGACTGGCAGAGTATCCTTCCTTCTCCACCAGAGGACAGGGACAGCAATCTCCGTTTTCTGGCTCAGAGAATATCAGGAAGGCCATCATCTGATGTGACAGAACATCAGCTCACAAGCCTGAAGGACATTATGGATGCATGGTCTGACGGCAGCGCTGACAACTCAGAATCCTATATTCCGGCATGCATCACCCTGATGATGGATGCCGAATCCCTGTTTCTCTAAGCAGGCTGACTCTCATAAGGTTTTTTATGATGCCACATCACGATCATAACATCCTGTCATGGCAATCCCTTTTTCTGATAACTTTTCTTCTTTTATTTTTTCCGACAACAGCCAGCTATAGTGACACAAACCTGAATCAGTCCCTGAAACGAGCACAATATCTTCTGAATGCAAGCGTTCCGACAGATCAGGATTTTTCTGAAACCACAGACCAGAATACGTATCAGCAAAAAATCCGTAATTTTCTCAATCACGATAATTTTTATAATATTGTCCTAAGATATCATGAAACATTATTCGGAACAGGGCTTCCCATAGAATATATGGACGAACTGTTAAAAGACGATATCGATCATAAAGTGAATAAATTCGCTCAGATTTTGTGTGAAACATCAGAAGAAGATCAGCGTCTGCACTGTAGCTGGGCCAGTGAAAGAGAGCAGTCAAAAGTCAGCAGCTGCCCAAAAGCATGGGAAGAGCCTGTCTCTGTTTTCTGGTATCCTGGAATCGTCGCCTGGGTCTGCCCATCTCTGGTTCATTCCTGCGGAAACGATCTGAGCCGCTGTTTCATCGAATATAAAGATGAAGACATTGCTGCAAACAGTGAGCTGGGAACGACAGAGGCTTTTGATTCCCGATATTCTGTGATCAAATCGCTCAGCAAGCAGTCTGCCGGAATTGCAACCGCTGTCACAATTGCAAATTACCCCTATACCAAAATTCTCGAACCAGGACTCACAGCTGTAGATGGAGCTATCGCACATTTTTACCGTCAGAAACATCATTTTAAACTGGATCAGCTGAATCTTTCAGATGAACTTTTGCGACTGGTCGAAGGAATTTCCCTCACGGACACTCGCTTTCATTTAATTTATACAGGTCAGACCTACGAACATGGAGGAATCCTCAGTACTTTCGGATGGCTGCGTCGTTATGAAAAAAACCGCAGCAGAGCCAACCAGCTTTATGAGCGGCTGCTCTGCCGAAAATTTACCGCAGAACTTCCAAAAATTTTCCCCCAGGACCCCGGAAATCTACGGGAAGCCCCCGGATGCAGTGGCTGCCATGCGACCCTGGACCCACTGGCTGATTTTTTTCTTGCCTGGGGTGAGGGTGGAGAACTCTACCAGGGACAGCGCAACACGGTACAAACAAGCTTCAGCGGACACAGTGGACGCTATCTGGCCGATATTGCAAATATCATACGTCAGGATAATGCATTTGCGACCTGTACCGTCGAACATGTCTGGGAATGGCTGATTGGCAGAGTCTTTCATTCATCTGAATCAAAAATCAGAGCTGCTCTGACCAATTACTTTATTACAACAAATTATAGTTTTCGTGAGCTGGTCTATGCGATTGCGACCCATCCCACCTTTATGGAAACGTCCCGCGGGAATAGTCTGGTCGACGACCCTCTCTCTGAACCTCCTCTGGGAGAGCTGCCAGGAGGGAATGATCTGCCATCATGTGATAGCCCCATCGACTTTGCAACAGATATTCAGCCGCTGACCACAGCCTGCACCTCCTGCCACAGTGGCAATAACACGCTCTCTCCTCTGCTGACAGAAGCGGACTGGGATGCTGCTGCAAGCGCAGCGATTTCCATGATGACCAGCGGAGAAATGCCTCCGGGACAGACAGGGCCACCACGCATCGGCCCCAACTATGAATTTAAAGAAAAAGTCCGTTGCTGGGTCGAAAGGAATAAACAATGAACCAAAAAAAAACTGCCAACAAACGCCCAGAAAAAAACGCTGTTTCTCCACCTGAGTTATGTCTTCCGGAAGAGGTCCCCGTACTCAGCAGACGTCAGCTTCTCAGCCATGGAATCAGCCTCACCGCATATGCAAACCTGGCCAGCCTGCTGAGCCCTGACAAAGCACGATCACAATCCGGAAGTCAGAGTTATCCTCTGAAAAGAAAGCTGGTCTGGATCAATATGTCAGGAGGCTGGGACATCCTTGAAGTCATGGACCCTAAAACCGGCTCCACTCCAGGAATCGATATGATTTATGATTACGAGCTAAGCCATCAGCTAACGGGCGGAGAAGACAATGCCCGACTTGGCCGCTGGTTGCCTGGGATGGCAGGCATCGGGGAAGATCTTTTGATTATCAGAGGACTGGCCATGGGGACCACATCTCATATGGCAGGCTCTGTCTATATGGACACCGGTATTCTGAGCAATGCCGGACGGGTGAATTCGGCCTCGATTCCCGCTATCGTCGCATCAGAGAGCAGCTCGACCATACCCCTGATTCAGCTCAATGGAGGATCAGAGCCAATGACAGACCGGGGCCTTCTTAAACCGGTCTCTGCGGTGAGAGCAGAAAACCTTGAACTTTACCGCTCGATGTATCCGGAGGATACACAGGATGCTGCGCGGCAGAGCAAAATTCTCGACTACATAACAGAGTCCACAACACGATACCGGCAAAGCCTTGACCCGGATAAGCCCGGATCGGAGAATGACCGGCTGGAAAGCCTCGAAACCTCCGTTGCAAAAGTGCGGACTCAGTTTGACAACAATGTCGGAGAAAAGCTTGTCCTTTCGAGCTCTGATCTTAGTAATTTCTCTCAGGGTGCCCCGACCGGTATGGGGCGGGGAATGATCCAGACCTTTGCTCTGGCCCAGAAGCTGATCACTGAAGGAATCTGTGACTGTATTAATCTTGGGATTGGTGGATTTGACACCCACTCCAACCAAAGCACGCGTCTGCAAACAACCCTGACAGGAGTGGATTTTGTCATCCGAAGATTCGTTGATGGACTGCGGACTGCCGGTATCCTTGACAGCACTCTGATTGTGCTCTATTCCGACTTTGGCAGAACACCAAAAATCAATGGCTCAAATGGACGGGATCACTGGCCCGTTGGCGGAGCCCTGATGATTGGTGGAGGAATCCGGGGAGGGAGGGCCGTTGGGGGCACAGATGACTCCATGAGAGCCTATAGCATAGATCCTGATTCGGGTCGCACCAGTGAAAATGGCCAGCAGCTGAGCCCAATCCACCTGGGAGGCGCCGTTCTCGAACTCACTCTGGGAGCAGAGTATCTCCAGTACCGGAATTATCTCAGCAGCCTTCCCGCCCTGACCCATCTCAAAAACAGTTAAATATGAGTCATCCATCAACGATCTGTCACACATGGATCAGATCAGATCCCGCCTCTGTCTCTGTCTCTGTCTCTGTCTCTGTCTCCGTCTCTGTTTCTGTTTCTGTTTCTGATTCAGCCGAAAACGAGTCCTGAGCTTTAAAATGATCCGAAACTTCGGCACTTACCAGTCCAGGGGGCCCGGCATCAAAACCAGTATAACTGTCAGGCTGAAACTGAAACAGAGCAGAGCCATCACCCTCCTCTCCAAGATCACACCAGTCATCCACTGCTGTTGCAGCTGTTATTGATGTTGCTTCTGCTTCTGCTTCTGCTTCTGCTTCTGCTTCTGCATAAAAGCTGACATGACAGGATGTCTCCTTCACATCACATGAAAGCCTTCCCGCCTGGGAAGGGCTGAGATCAAAAGCGACCTTTCCCGGAGCTTGCCATCGCTTCATCTCACATTTACCCTGTCCAAAACTGAGTCCTTCTCCATCTCTACCTGCAAAAACTGTTTTATCCTTAGAAAGAGTGAGAGAGATGTCGTCAGGAAAATCTACGATATATCTTTCCTGTTTGCCTCGTGCTGCACTAAGCACCAACGTGTACACCTGATTTTTTTCTACTTTTATGTCTAAGAGCTGCTTCTGAGAGGTATCGATTTCATGAGAGGCAAAGCTTATGGAGCTCAGAAAAAAAACAAAAACCATCACTGATCTGATCATAACTTCTCCATTTATCCATATCGCAGCGAAAAAGAACCCCCGAAAAAAGAACTTTCACTTAAACAATGGCTTCTGTCTATATGAAACTCACCGGATGAAGCAATATCAGAATATTGTGACAGCGAAAGCCATGAAAAACTCTTTTGAAAACTTTCCTGAACAGTCAAGGCTCTCCTGGCCAGAGCCCTTTCTGCCTGGTCCTTTTCCGGAGAAGGTATGCTAGCCTGATAGAAAGGAGGTGTCTGAAAATGGGTGTTTTTGCAAAAGTAACCCAGAAAAGCAAGGCAACTTCCATCACTGAATCTACCATTAAAACTGAGGAAATAAAAAAAATCAAAAAAGTTCAGGAACAACTTGATGAAGTGTTTCATAGCTGGAGTCTTACCGTCTCTCAGCTGATCGACGAAGCAAACCGTGATATTCTTGAAGCAAAGGGCTCCGGTCAGTTTTTCTTTATCAAACCAAAAGAAAAGCAGGTGCTGATCAACAGGATCGGTTTTGCTTATAAACAACACCAGTTCATCCTCGAAAGCCATAAAGAGTATGATTCAAGGACAGAGCTGAATATTTATACCCGATTTATCTGTTATTGCGAAAACTGCTCCGCAAGAGAAATGGATCAGCACTCCATCAGCCCTGTAAGCGCACTGGAACAGAAAGCCTTTACAGATATCCATGGTAATTATTGTACAGCACGTGATTTTTTTATCCGCAAGATCTCAGATGCAATTCAGAGCTGGCAGATGATGGGGCCTGATGATTCATGAAAAGAATTCTCATCACTCTCAGATTTTTTACTCCTTTTTACTTCAGGACAGAACTGTGCTGCCTTCTGTCTCTTGTATCGCTATTCTTTTCGGACTGTTTTTTGAAAGCCGGTCCTCTGCCGGAAACAGGCTTTCTTCTCGGAACAGACGCTCTGAATCCCCATCCTTTTATGCTAAATCCTGCAGCCTATCTTCCCGAAACTGCTGAGGCTTCGTTTCTTTTTTTGCGGAGTCAGTATGGAAACACTCTGATTACGAACAGAAATGGAAATATCAGCCAGCAGGAAAATGACAGCAGCGATTCATTCCTGGCCCTCTCCATGCATGCAAATGCCGGCAGTGGACTGGGGATCGGGATCGATTATCAGATGTATGAGCAGGAAGAACAAAATCAGCTTTCCAGCCGTGGAAACACCCGTTTTACAGAAGCTTATAGTTCTCGTTATACAGCGGCCCGGGCTGTCGTGGATATCACAGAGAAAGTGATCCTTGGATTTATGATCCGCTTCCTCGATGCAGAGCAGGAGCTCGTCGGGAACTTTTTTATCAACCCTTCTTCTCTCACCCGTTTCAAATCATCATTATTCGGAACCGGTGGCGGCATCCGTATTAATATGGATAAATTTCAGGCCGGAGGCGCTTATCTTCCGCCCATGAAGGGAAGAGCAGAAATTTACACCGAAGAAAAGATTATCACTCTTCCGGGTATTGCCGAGTTAAGCGCAGCATATCAGACGGGTTCTTATGGCCTGGGGGCAGCGGTCAGAAGATGGCTCTATAAACAGGACGACAGGCCAGAAGGAACCACACTCAATGACGAAAACCAGAGTCAGGTCAACCTGCTGGGCCTCAATGCCGATCACAACTATCTCTTTCTGAGGGAGCAACAACAGGCAGGGATTGATTATAAGCTCAAAAATGGCTCCCTGCTGAAACTGAGCCTGTCGCGTTTTTCAGCCGAGTTCAACGATAATCCGGACAGAGATCTTCCGGGAGAAAATCAAAGTAACCAGCTGATACAATACCTGATGGGGCACTTTTTTTTCGTCTTTATTCAGAAAAACCTGACCTTAACGATGGGCTATACCCGATCCCTCAATCAGAATATCCGCTTCGTTTCGGGAAGCAGGACAATCGAATACAAAGGCAGAAAACAGAATATTATTGCAGGGATTCAGACATCACTCTGAGTCCCCTCCCTTACCTGAAACCCCTTTGGCTAAAGCTCTTAAGCTTTCCTCATCTTTCTGATAGCAGAATCTTAAGCGAAGACAGATCTTCACAGCAAAAAAGCTGATTGTTTCTTCAGAATATAACATCTTATGATGAGCGCTCCGGAGTCTTCAGATAAACATTCAGGCCAGAAACAACAGCACAAGCATCGTAATCCGGAGAAAAGGAGTCCCATATGCCAGAAAACACCGAAAAAATCAGGGCAGCAGAGAATACCCCGCCGAAGGCTGATGCACTTCTCTCAAAAAGACAGCCATCCCCTCAAAAGCAAGACAAAAAAGCAACAGCTAAAGCTTCTTATCCTCCGGAACAGGATCTGTCAGAGCTGTCCAGACAGGAAAGACAGTTGCAACACTATCAGGATTTTGCGCGACAGATCCGCAAAGAATTACAGGAGCAATGCCCCTTTATCAGCTACCCCATCCACTGGTTTTACCCAGGCCCCCGCTCAGAGGGACACACTAAACTCTGAGGATTCTTACTCCGTCCTGATATGACTCAACAACGTCATAAGATCCTCATCATCCCCCATGCTGGCAAGCTCAAGAGCGGACCACTCGCACGGACCCCGCTGATGCACATCAGCCCCGACATCAAGTAGAAGATTTATGATTTCCATCCACTTTTCTCTTTTTTCCTTCTTCTCCTCCACTCCTCGCACTGCCTCACAGAGGGCGACACTCCCCGAAGAATGACCTTTCTGACAGGGCTTTGCTCCCACTGTAAGCAGGTACTTTACTACCTCTACATGACAATATTTTATGGCGGTAATGAGCGGAGAGTCCCCTGAAGCAATGGGAAGATGTTTATTTGCTGGCTCTGTTGTTACCCCCAGAACCAGGCTGCTGCTGAATATCATAAGGAACAAAAAGGAAAATAAGATCTTCACCGGACACCCTTATCATCATGGATCATAGTTACTGCCCAAGACAGCATGCTCTGAGACTTCCGCGAAGGCTGGGGAAAATAACAGGAGATGAAAAAGCCAGCAACACTTTTTCAGAAAACCCTCACTGACTCAAGATAAGTGGCGCTACCAGCCTAAAAGGCTGTCATAAAAATACCAATAATAACAATAGATTGATTTCGCAATACAGGATCAGAGCCCTGTGGAAAATTCTGCCTCTTTCCAGCCGCTTTTCATCTGCCGAAGTCAGAACATCACACGATAAAGAGAGGCCCTTATGAAAACTATCCTACTGATTTCAATCCTGCTTCTGGGCAGCGCATGCCAGAAATCATCTTCAGAAGACAATTCTGCATCAACAACAACATCCAATGCTCAGGTTGGAACACTTTTAATTCAGCCAAAGGTCACTCCTCCGGTACAATCCAACACGCCGGATAATTTTCAGAGTGGCTTTCAGCTGGCAGCTCTGCGCTTACAGAACCCTGCGGCATATCAGAAAATACGCAAGCTGATGCTGACGACAGAGCTAAGCACACAGCTCTGCGGAAGTATCGACCGCTCCAGTGATCCCACAAAATACAGCGCATGTGTGGCTGCTGCATATGTCAAAGAATCCTTTTTCCTTGGAGAAGGTCCCTCTGATCTTGCAAGCCTGACCCAGAAAATCGATTCGCGTATGGAGGATATTTTCCGCAATAACGACTGGTCCTATATGCCCTGTTTTGATGAAAACAATACGGCAGGCGGGAGCTACTATGCGGATAACAACCCGACATCCGCTTCTGTGACAAAAGAGTATCCTGCATTTTCTCTTGTCACGATGAGCCCGGAGCATAGCTTCTCTGACGGAACCTCATATAACCTGGGTATGACGGCCTACCTGTCCTGTAAGGGCTATCTCGATGGAGCAGCCTCTACTTCATCTTCCAAAAGCTGGGTTGCTTTCGGAAGAAAAGACGGGAATTACTATATCCACGAAGGATCTACAGCAGGGCTCGGATCTCTGGCTCAATACAGCAGTAACGGAAATCTGGAACTGTTCTTTGCTCTTGGAAGTCCTGCTGATTCTATTCCTGATAATTTTATCGATGAACTGGCTGCAACAAACAACTCAAGCACCGGCCTGATACATATGAAGAGTTTTGCAGACACAGGACTACTGGAGCTAACCATGACTGGTTCAGGCTTCAACAGTCATGATTGCGGAACCCATATCATCACTAACGGATCTCTGCTCTTCATCAAAACCAATGAAAACACCTATGGAGCCTGCTCCTCCGATGACGATGGAGTGGGTACTCCACACAAAGATACCAGTGACGGAAACCGAAGCTACGACTCATCAAAAAGCGATAAAACATACTGTATCGATGTCAGCGGCAGCTCATCTATCAGCGCCTTTGATTCCACCACTCCATGTGAAGATCAGGGACTGACCAGCAGTGCCTTTGCACTCGACAGCCTCAGTCGCAGCACATTCAAATCAAAATATGCCGGATACCTTTTCAGCAAGGACCCTGATATCAATGAAGTCATTTATGTTCCGGTTCAGGGGGACCCTGTCGGAGAAGACACAGAAACCCATGCATTTGAAAAAAGTAGTATTTCCGGCAACACCATCAGCACAAGCTGTGGAAGCAGTGGAGAAAGCTCATCCTTTGAACTCAAATATAGCCTGAATCTTGCTTCTGATCTGTCTGCTCGTATTGCTGCTGTCAAGCAGTCCAATGCGACAGATTTCGATGAAACAGCCTTTAAAGAAAAATTTAACGAGCGACTGAAAGCCGCTTCAGACGCAAAACTCAGTTTCAGTGTCTCTGCTTCAGCTGGCGGTATCAAATGGGCAGATTTTGATATGGCTCTCAAACTCAGTATTGATGGTCAGCAGGTCGCAAGTGCAAACTATCAGGAAGCCGATGATCATACGAAAGGCTCCCAGGTCAAAACAATCGATCTGGATTTATCCGGGATAAGTTCTGATTCGACCTTCACGCTGACTGCAAGCGGAAGCCTGGGCCTTGGTTGCACGACCAGTTCCGGAACAGGTACCGCCTCCGTTAAACTGGGCTTTCCACGCCTGACATATACAGCAAAAACAGAGGGCTGACAGCCCTCTCAGGCTCACTTATCCCGGGAACATCCTATGAAAGCAGGCTTTTTAACATCCAGGCTGTTTTTTCATGAAATTCAATCCTGGAGCCAAGAAGGCTGTTTGTTCCTTCATCATTCGCCCCTTCAAGAACCGGAAGAATTTCCTTGGCTGTCCTGACAACCTGCTCATGGTCCGCAAGAAGATTCGCGATCATCTGAGAAGAGTCGATATCTGGTGCCGGGTCTTCCTGAACTGAGCTCAGCTGACTGAATTCGCTATAAGATCCGGGGGCTTTGACTCCAAGAACCCGAATCCTCTCTGCAATCTCGTCCACAGCAAGAGCCAGGGCTGTATAATGCTGCTCAAACATAAGATGGAGATTCTGAAACATAGGGCCGGTCACGTTCCAGTGATATTTGTGAGTTTTCAGATACAGAGTATACGTTTCAGCCAGCAGTTTTGACATGCCTTTTGCAATATCCGAACGTCTGGATTCACTGATCCCGGTATTGATCGTACTCAACAGCAGCCCCCTATTTTTCTGCGACAATATAAGCGACCCATGCCTCGCAAGGCTCACCTTCGCTTACTCTGCTATACTCGCCGTTCCCCTCACCATCTTCGTCATTGCCTTCCCAGTATACATGAGTTCTGGAAAAACCTGCCTCTGTCAGCAGATCTCTGAGCTCAGGAATGGACCACATTCTCCAGTCATAAGAAAAGACCTTCTCACGCTTTTTCTCACCATAGCGTTTAAAGTGAATATAGAACTGTGCAAAATTGGTCACCGGATCAAAGCTATCCTGATCCCAGAAATAACTGAACTGCTCGTCCTCATATTCTGTCTCTTCTTCATTGGGTTCACAGCACTTGCTCCCCCCGAAACAGTCAAGAAAGAGCAGCCCACCTTCATTCAAAGAAGCATAGACCGATCTGAAATAGCGGAGCAGAACCGGACGCTGTTTAAAACAAAAATAACTGAAGTTTAAAGCGCAGACCAAGTCAGCCCCAGGCAGAGGCCCTTCCAGAACATCTTGTTCAGACAAAACAAGCCTATCCCGTTCATCCTGGCTTAACTGAGCCAGGTAATGAGTCTTACCATAATCTAAGGGATCAGGATCATTGTCGATGCCACTTGCCCGATAGTGATCCTGCAGGCGAACCCAGGCGCAGGATAAAGCGAAAGCACCACAAAAATCTTCCCGGAGATGAGCAGGATCACGCCCTTTCAGCTCACGATAGACCCGTTCAAGAAACAGAACGTCTTCTTCTGGTGATTGCACTGATTTTTGATAAAATTCGTACCGGTCAAAGTCAGCAAGCTGAATCTGAGCTGACTTCCGGACACGTTGCCGCCTCTCTCTTCGATGCCTTCGGACCACAAATCCTCCTTCATCTCAGTGATCACTTTACTTCTCATCAGGAAGCTGAATCATAGCTTTCTTTCTGTCTTTGTCCCCCGGAAAAGCCCTCCGGTAAAACAGCGCAGTCCTCCCCAGAGTCTGTACCAGAGCAGCTCCGCTCAGAACTTCTAAGTCCCTGACCATCCTGAGAAAATCATCTCGCTCATCACAGCGAATCTTTACTTTTATCAGCTCATGAGCCTGCAGGCAAAGCTGCATCTCTTTTGCTACCGCCTCTGTAACCCCTTCCTTACCTATCATCAGCACAGGCTTCATGGAATGGGCCAACCCTTTCAGGTACTTCTCTTGCTTACGTGTCAGCTTCATCGTCTGTCTTTCAAAATTAACAGAAATTTTTACTGTTTTTTAAACATAACAATTTTTTCCGATCCGGATATCCAGGGGCGGACATTTCTGTAACCATCAATCAAACCATACATTCTGACAGCTTTCGGGCTGAAAGCCTCAGAATCTGTCCATCTGCCAGAAATCCAGGACAGCCTGTATAGCACAGATTCGTGCCTTTAAATATCGTGAAATCATGGGATTTGCCTGTTCAGATCAGATTTCTCTGAAAATGCTGGATTCTTTTGATTTTTATGTTTAAAATTTCGGGTTTTTCTCTAAAGCGCACCTTCGATCTGAGGAGAAGCACAGTGGCTGAAAAAAATATCCGTGTGATTACACTGGGTATTGTACGGCATCCGGATGGGAGCATTCTCCTGGATACGACGACAGACCCAAAGCGCAATCTCAGTTTTCTGAGGCCGCTCGGAGGCGGCGTGGATTTTTCCGAAAGCTGTGAGGACGCCATCGCCCGGGAATTCAAAGAAGAAATCTCAGCTGATGTCCGGGACTGCACGCTGCTCAGCGTCTTTGAAAATATTTTTGAGTACAACGGCGAGCCGGGCCATGAAATCGTCTTTTTCTATGAACTCACGCTCTCTGAGCGGAGTTTCTATGAGAGAGCTGAAATTCCTGTCAGGGAAGGGGCTGAAGTCAGAATCGCCAGATGGTATCCCAGAGAGGATCTGAAAACAAAAGTGATTTTTCCCCCTCAGATCCTGAAATTTCTGTAAAGTGGCTCAATATCTTATGATGTATGCGGCGCCGGCATCAGCACCCGAGTTATCACTGCTGGCGGATTTTGGCGTATTGACTGTACTGAACTCCGTACTGTCTTCCATGGAAGAACCAACCACAATAGACTGGCTGTCCATGGCAACAGTCCCAGCAAAATTATCCAGAGCATCGTGATTCGATGCCTTCAGAAATGCCGCCTGACTCCACGTAGTCCCGGATCTGCTGAAGACATAAGCAGCACCATAGTCTGTGGCAGAATCCGCTGCTGATGTCGTCCCATTGATAACGGATGTCCCTGCACTGCCTTCTGCCGGAGCTCCGACCACAATGTAATCCCCTTCCACCGCAACAGAAGTTCCGAATAAAGCCTCTTCATGAGGATTCGATGGCTTAAGAAAGGCCTGCTGTGCCCATAAACCTCCGGACTTAACAAAGACATAAGCAGCACCCGCATTCGATAACGATCCATCACTACTTGCTGTCGATCCGTTGATAATGGTACCCGCTGCACTATCCTCCCCTACTGAACCTGCCACAATCGTGTCCCCTGAAAGTGAAATCGAGGCACCGATAAAATCACCATTATCAATCACAGGAGTCGATAAATAAGCCTCCTGCGCCCAGGTGCTTCCGCTTCTCTGAAACACCCACACTGCACCAAACCCGACACCAGCATAGTTACTACAGGCGGTATTTGGAGAGTTCACAACGACATCTCTACAGTTTGAGCTCTGGGTTGATACGACAGCAAGATCTCCATCGATATCGACAGCCTGGCCCACTCCGGACAGACTACCCCCGTTCTGATAGACCTTCAGATAAGCTTCCTGAGCCCAGGTCCCCGTAGTTCTTTTAAAGACATAAGCGGCTCCTTTTCCTGACCCCGTATTATCAGCGCTGGCCGTTGTTCCGTTTGTCACCGTATTATCGATACTATCTTCACCTGTTGCTCCGACAATGACGGTGTCGGTATCAATCGCAACAGATTTCCCAAAAAGATCTCCTGCATCGTTGTTAGGAGCTTTCAGATATGCGCTTTGTGTCCATGTGCTTCCACTTCTGGTAAAAATATAGACCGCCCCTGAATCTCCGTTGGTATCATCTGAAGATGCAGATGAACCATTGGTCACTGTTGTCTGATTGCTATCCTCGTAAGGAGCTCCGACCACAAGAGTATTGCCGGAAATCGCAACAGATGTTCCGAATTTATCGTCAGCACCCGCATTAGATGCTTTAATAAACGCCTCAGGAGACCAGGTTACCCCTGATTTCCGGTAAACCCACACAGCTCCGGAATTCGACAGATTTTCATCACAGCTTAGCGAGGCTCCACCGCTCAGATCTGAAATACTGCTCTGATTACAGTCTTCATTAGCAGAACCAACCACCAGAGTATCTCCGGAAACTGCCACAACAGAAGCGAACTGATCATCATTGTTAGTGCTACCACTGGCCAGGGGTTTGATATAAGTACCCTGAACAAATCCATAATGAAAACCCGATGAACTGACAACAGAGCTTGTATTGCCGGCAAGATCCTGAGCACGAATATTCACATAATAGACGTTACCAGCAGTCAACGAAAGATCTGTAAATGTGTAGGTACTGACATTTCCAGCACTGGTCCATGTCCTGACATCCGTATCACCAGAAGAGCTGCCAACGCTGAGTTCATAAGCCTGAATGCCTGTAAGATTATCTGTCGATGCTGTCCAGCTTATGGCTGCTGTCGTAGTTGCAGATACTGCCTCACCTCCGTCAGAAAGACCTGATGGCGCGGACGGAGCTGTGTCGTCGTGCCAGATAAAGTCACTGACGCAGCTACTTTCATTTCCGGCAGAATCTCTGAATTTTGCATACACATAGGTCTTTGCATTCGTAGCGGAAAGACTCCACTGCGTTTTGCTTGTCGCATAGGTTTCCCAGGAGCCTCCTGATGCACAGCCCGCTGTGTTCGTCACATACATCTCAGTCGCCCCAGTAGACGAAAGAAATAAGGTATTTTTAAGAGCAGATGTGTACTCACTACTGCCAATT
This sequence comes from Deltaproteobacteria bacterium, assembly GCA_020635195.1. Lineage (GTDB taxonomy): Bacteria > Bdellovibrionota_B > Oligoflexia > Oligoflexales > Bog-1112 > JACKAG01. Next base: position 95,772 of record JACKAG010000005.1, read on the forward strand.
GTCAGACTATTAGAGGAGGGGGCTATATCATCATGAATAACAGAATCACCGACACAGCTGCTCTGACCTGCCGCATTCCGGAACATCGCATACACAAAGACTGTCCCGTTTGTTTTCGAGAGATTCCATGAACGGCTTGTACTGTAGCTTTCCCATGACCCTGATGAGCAATCCGCAGAGTCACTCACCAGCATTTCTGACGCTCCCGACGACTGCAGAGTCAATGTAACAGAGGATGAGGTCACATACTCTGACCCTGAATTAATCTGAACGGTGCTACTGGCAGGGGCTGTGATGGCTGTCCCTATCTTAAATTCTCTGCAATCACTGGTATGACCAAAAACATCGCCGAATTTTGCATAAATCGTTCCACTGACACTGGAATAACTGACCGGATCTGAACTCAAAACCGTCCATTCACCCTCTGAACAATCCGCTGTCTGAGAGATATAAACCTGGTCAACCAGAGCCCTGTGAGTAAAGACCAGAGAATAGTCCGGCGCAGTCCCTCCGGCAGAAACCGTCACTTCTTTGAAGTAATCATCTGAGCAGGGAAATTCGACCGACACCGGTGGACTGGGAAGGTCCCTCCCTAAAGCAGAAGTCCCCGTTTGCGGCATCATCCGTATACAAAATGATATCTGAACAGAGCCACAAATCCCTTTATTCATCAGGTGATTTACCACTTCTTTAACCTGAGGAATCTGAGACTGATAAGAAAGGCCAGAACAGACATCAGAATCGGCACTCTCGCCAAAAAGTGAGAAAGTCGAATCTGTCATCACAAAAGGCTCAGAATACTGAGGCTCAAATTCCTGTGAAACCTCTAAACTAAAAGCCTGTTGATTTTCCAGAACCCCCTGATCGAAAACTCCAGAGCCACCATCAGAGCTACCTGATCGCAGGGCCGCAGAGATCTCAAAGCCCTGCAACTCTGCCGCCTGACTACTCACCTGCTCTGCTGTTGTCGCCAGCTGAGTGCTTTTGATCTCTTTTAACTGACGAGGGGAACAGGCCACCCCTAATAAGATGAACAGAGCTCCGGTTAATCCGAAGCGTACTTGTAAAGCAGGCATCAGTGAAACTCCACATATCTGTAGGCTCATTTCTATGCTGTATTTCCTATCGTCTGATATGAGGATATGTTAAATATTATTACATATATGAATAATAACAAATAGTTATCAAAAACCATCCTTTATGCCACAAAATCCGGGGCAAGAATCTGTCTTCGTGCAGCAATTCCCCGCTGGGTCTAAAACCCTTGCTATCAAAGGGTTTTGAAATATTGTCTCCGCAGAATTTTTTGCCATATAAATATTTATTATTAAGCTCTTAGCTGAACCTCAGATCGGATCAGCGCCTTATGTCAGCTATCCCCTCAGATATACAGCTTTTATACAGCTTTTTTTATGCGGAGAACCACTCCATTTTTGCCTTTAGTTTTGGAAGGTTACATGCTGGCGGGGGAATTGCTGGTCTTCGTGCCTCTCCGAAATCCGAAAGAACTGAAGATCTGCGAAGATAGCCCCAGACGAGGACTTTTAATCCGAAAATACAGAATAAAGATTCTACAGACGTCCAGACGACTTCTTCTGGAGGGTTCTGCTTTTGACCAGATATACATCCAACATCGCGTATCCGGCAGCTCTGTCACCTAAATTCCATCAGGACAGGGTTTTAAATGGCATAGAAAAAGGAGATAAGTAAAGATTACACTCTGGCCCTGATCTGACGTGAGTTGGGTTGTGGCTGGGTATGTGTCATCTAAAACGCTCGTTTTGGATGACACTTTTTGCTGAGATGTGGCTGATCGATGAAGAAAAGGCTCTGGATATAAAAAAAGCGGCCTTCACAGCTGAGGAGCGCTATGCCTGTCAGAATGGGTTATCCTGAATCAGAGATTTGAATCAGAGTGTTGCAGGAATGAAGCATCTACATCCGCAGGAAAAAAAATCGTCGTCAGGCATCGATAATATCATCAGAGAATTCTGTTCAAACGCTGCGCTTTCGTTAATTTAAGCTGTTTTGATTCAGAATCTTTAAAAGCTCTATATTTTCATCATGAAAACGCATGGCCAAAGAGAAGGGGTATTCATGAGTGTGCTTGTGTTGCTCTGCCTTCGCCCCTTTCGCGACCAAACTTTGTGCAAACTCTGTATCTCCATAGTAAGCAGCCCTATGGAGTGGGGTATAACCATCCATGTCCATCACATTCACATCCGCACCACACTCGATGAGGAGCTTCGAAAGCTCATGGTTGCGACTCCCTGCTGCAAAACTTAACGGGGATTCGCCTCTATTAGAAGCCTTATTCACATCCGCCCCATACTGGATAAGAAGCTTGGCAATATCTTCATCTTCATTCGAATTAAATACTGCCAAAAGGAGAGGGGTCTGTCCATACTTGTCAGGCTTATTCACATCCACTCCAGCCTCAAGAAGCAACTCCACAGCCTCCAGATGACCATTTTCTGCAGCAGTGATAAGAGGCGTCGCTCCCGATCTGGGTGCTATGGGACTTGCGGCCCCCACAGCCAGATTACTGCCTAAAAGCACAAACAAAACTGATAATAAAATTCTCATGTTGTGATCCTTTTCCTGATCCGATGACCTGTTAGATAAAATCCTGTGTGTACAGATCTTGAAAAGATACAAAAAATCAAGAAAAGTTTCAACAATTACTGAAAAACTCACTCGCAACCCATCGAATATCCTCCGGGATTTTTCACCATTATGGCAATGCTCCCCCCTCCGACTCCGGAAACAACAACCCAGATCCTCTCCTTTCCTTTGCAGAACTGAATGCTGAGACTGCCACATTTTATGATGCGTTTTTCAGCTTTTTATGCACAAAGGAAGACGAAAGCCAGTAAAAAAGTCTGTTTTTGTGCGTTTGCTGATATTTTTTGCAGCTCAGGGCTTTTAAGGAGGCAGAGGGAAACCCCTGAGGAGATTCGGGAGCTTAGTGTAGATCTTTCAGCAATTCCCCGCCAGATCGGCCCTGAGCCATACATCGAGAGCACATAGTCAATAAGGACTTGTGTTTAAAGATAATGCAATAGAGGTCCTCTTCACCTTTGGAAAAAGATGCAGATAACAACTGAATTTATGGTAGTAAATCAGGGCGACAACATTGAACGAGAATTCATTTAACTTGTGTTAAAACGATCGACAGTACTGTTATAAAGAGAAGAAAAGGAGTTAATTTCTGCGGCAAATAGAGTGATAACGATCTGCTTCCAGGCTCCAACTCTTGTTTTTAATTTTTCAACTAAAAACGAAAATTTTGGGCATGACATGTTGACCTGATCAATCAGAAAAGCAAGCAAAGTCAGGTGAGTAAATACAGCACAAAGATTTTTTTCACCATGCCCATAGTTGTGTTCAAGATTGTATCCCTGATTTTTAAGAGTATTGTGTGTTTCGTTCTCTATCCTCCAATAAGTACGTCCGGACCTGGATACTTCAAAAGCAGTCATTTCCGTCAGCTCAGTATTAGTAACCCATGTATTATAATATTTTTGGTTACCTGTCTGATCTTCCGTCCAATAGCACAGGTAATTGACCAATATTTCACTAGAGTTATTTAATTTTGTGGAATTTTGACATATTGCGACATGTTTTAATCCGGATTTATCGGTCTTGTCGTAGACTTCCAGATCGTCATTTTTCATACTTTCCAGTTGTTTTTTTACCAGATATTTGTGATTTCCATCTTTTGCAACAAGAATGAAACTGAAATTCAGTTCTTTCATGAGGCTGATATTTGGGGCGTTAGAAGATAAACCGTCGGCTGTAATTGTGAATTGAGTACTGGGGTAATTCTTTCTGATTCTGCGCAGAAGACGGTGTATAGCATTTAGTTCACAGTCATTCTTGCTTGTTCCATCTGTATTGGAAATTTCCTCACAATCAACAGGAAAAACGGCTTTTTTACTTGGACTGATTAAAACCGCTGTCATGATCTGATGTGAGTAAGTGGCGGAGCCATTTCGGTGCTTTTTTACCAGACAGGAAGGACAGTGAACTTTTTTTGATGAAAATGTCTGTGTTCCGTCAATACTTATCAGAAAACTTCCATCTGCTCTTCGATATTCACTCAGATCAGCATTTTTCCGAAGATCGTTAAATATATCTTTAAATATTGGCTTAATTTTATCCGGATCAACCGAATCAAGATGATATCTGACGGATGTATCGGAAGGAAGTTTTTCCAGATTCAGGAGTTTTCTGAGGTTATGATTGGCTTTTGGAGCTCCGTAAGCTCCTTCAAAACTGAGCAGAGATGGATATTTGAACAAAAAAATAGCCAGTCCACTGATCAGACAATCTGAAGTAGAAAAAGGAGCTCCTCGTGGTGAGCAAGGGAATTCTTCAGCAAAAAATTCCCTTGCTTTGGAAACCAGAGAATCTCTGCTGAGAAGGCCTTTTTTTCTCTTCATCCCGTCATGACGGCTGTCTTTAAATAATGCCATATATTTTCCCGGGTGAATAACAAACCAGACCGCAGTTGTGGCATTTTATATCAGCCATCTCATCAGATATATGGTATTTTTTGTGCGGAGAGCACTTCGATTTATACCAATAATATTAATATATTATATGTTGGCGGGGAATTGCTGTAGATCTTTTAGCAATTGTTGCGGAATTTTTAGTCTTTTGCTATGTTGCGACCTCTTCCATATTCAGGGATTACTCCTTCAGGAAGCAGTAAGCTGAAATCATTTAAGAAAAAGGATCACAACATGAGAATCTTATCTGCAATTTTTCTTGTAATTTCAGGAAATAGTCTGGCTATGGGAGCGAGACCTTGTCCGGGACAAACCCCTCTTATCATTGCTGCAAGGAATGGTCAGATGGAGGCTGTGAAGTTTCTTATTGAGCATGAAGCGGATGTGAATAAGCCTGACAAGGATGGCTTGAGCCCCCTCTATTGGGCAGTGGGGAAGGAGCACAATGAGGAGCGCAAAGAGATCGTAGAGTTTCTCATCCAGCATGGAGCGGATGTGAATAAGCCTGACAATAATAATATGACCCACCTCCATTGGGCAGTGATGTGGGAGCTCAGAGAGATCGCAGAGCTTCTCATCAAGGCTGGGGCGAATGTGAATAAGCCTGACAATAATAGCTTTACCCCTCTCGCTTGGGCAGCAATGTTTGGGCGCAGAGATCTTGCAAAGATTCTCATCAAGGCTGGGGCGGATGTGAATAAGCCTGACAATAATGGCTTTACCCCTCTCCATTTGGCAGCGAACCGGGGAAGCAGAGAGATCGTAGAGCTTCTCATCAAGGCTGGGGCGGATGTGAATCAGGCTTACAATAATGGCTTTATCCCCCTCCATTTGGCAGTGCGAGGGCACAGAGAGACTGCTGATCTTCTGCGCCCTCGCACAGGTTCATGTTTTAGTCGGTTCACTCAGCAGTGTAACGTGATGTAACAAGATCCTTCCGGATCATCCCTGTTCCCACCAGATGTCTTCCTGCTTTTCCGCAAAAAACGGCTTAGCCTGAAGGCTTTCGGCAGGACGCAGCTCAAGACTTGCTATATGCCCTTCCTTCTCTGAATACTCAAAGCTGACTACCGTGATCAAAAGGCTTTCATCCGTCCGGATGCGCTCACAGTCCAGCCTGATAAACATCCCGCACGCAAGGAGCCTGCCGTCCTCTGTACACCAGCCCGGAACCCGGACAGAGTACTGAAAGGCTTCTGCCTGCCTGCTTCTTCTCTCCCAGACTGCCATGAGCTCACAGTCATCCTTTGTCGCCACTTCGTCATGAAACAGCCTCAGATTGCGGCCTTTTCTGGGATGCTCTGCCCGGACTTCTCCACGGACTGAAGTCAGACCCTCCATTTGGAGGGGAACAGAGGGGGGATGATTGAAAATTTAGAGATTGATTTCTCGTATTTTACAAGAAAACCTTGCCAGAATTGGGATATACTGCTATTTCTCACCCGTTTTCGTATATAGAATTTAAAAAGAAGGATCACAGAAATGAGAATTTTATTATCAGTTTTGTTTGTGCTTTTAGGCAGTAATCTGGCTGTGGGGGAAGCAAGTCCCATAGCACCCAAATCGGGAGCGACGCCTCTTATCACTGCTGCAGCAAATGGTCATCTGAAGGCTGTGCAGTTGTTTCTTGCAAGTGGGGCAGATGTGAATAAGACTGACAAGAAGGGCAATACCCCCCTCCATTTGGCAGCATATAATGGTCACAAAGAGATCGTAGAGCTTCTCATCAACGCTGGGGCGGATGGGGATAAGGCTAACAATAATGGCCAGACCCTCCTCCATTTGGCAGCGTATAATGGTCACAAAGAGATCGTAGAGCTTTTCATCCCGTATGTGGCGGATGTGAATAAGGCTGACCAGAAGGGCAGGACCCCCCTCTGGTTGTCAGCAAGGCAGGGGCACAGAGATCTTGTAGAGATTCTCATCAACGCTGGGGCAGATATGAATCAGGCTGACACTAATGGCTCGACCCCCCTCTATCAGGCAGCGGCGCAAGGGCACAGAGATCTTGTAGAGATTCTCATCAACGCTGGGGCAGATATGAATCAGGCTGACACTAATGGCTGGACCCCCCTCTATTCGGCAATCTTCTGGAGCAAGACAGATGTTGCAGAGCTTCTCATCAACGCTGGGGCGGATGTGAATCAGGCTGACAAGTCTGGCAAGACCCCCCTCTATTGGGCAACGAAGAAGGAGAATAAAAAAATCATTCTGCTTCTGGAGACCCTTGAGATTCTGAACAATGTCGCAGCAAGATTAGGAATTCCCCGCTAACATATAATACGCTAATATTATTTCTGTAAATCGAATTGATTTCTTCTCTTCCTTTACTTCCGGAGCCTGAAATTTTGCAGCTTCTTGGCTGTCAATGTTCCTCTGACCAGCGCTTATAGCCTTCAATTTCAAAGGCTGCGAGATTCCCCACAGCACAGTCCAGAGCCTCATTGGCAAAGTATTTGTCCTTAACCCACCTGTATTGGTCGTTTGCGCTTGGTTTGACCCACCCGTTTGCGAAATGCTGACCCACCCATTTGCGGAATATTGACCCTCCCATTTGCATTATATTGACCCACCTTCATTGAACTGACAGGAGCAATCCTTTGAGAGGTGGGTAAATGGGGAAAAGGAAATCTATTTTGACAGTGGAACAAGTCATCGAACTGAATCAGCAAGGGAAGCCGATCAGAAAAATTGCTGAGATATTAGGGTTGTCAAGAAATACAGTCCGTAAATATCTTAGGGAGAGAGAAAATGGTCAGGAGGCAGTTATAGCCACTCCTTTTGACAGAGGAGGCTGGAAATCCCAGATAAACTGGGAAGAAATGGTTTCAAAAAGAGCTTCCGGTTATCAGCTGGACAGATTGCATAGCGAATTTGCTCCGGATGGGGTTTCATATTGGGCATTTTGTCGGGCTTTTAAGAAAGTATCAGAGTCTGATATACGTAATATCGTTATTTCTCAGGCGCATAAGCCGGGCGAAAAAGTTCAGGTGGACTACACAGATGGTATTCTCATCTATGACCGAAAGTCTGGAAAATCGAGAAAAACTCAGTTTTTCTGTGGTGTTTCCGCTTTTTCCGGATACACTTTTGGCGAATTTTCTTACGATCAGAAGCTGCCTTCATTTATTCGTGCTCATGAATTCGTGCTCATGAATCAATGTGGTCGTACTTTGGTGGAGTTATGCCGTATGTGGTTCCTGATAATCTCAAATCCGCAGTTTCCAAGGCTCATCGTTATGACCCTAACCTGAACCCGACATTTGTAGACTTTGGCAATCACTGTGGATTTGCAGTTCTTCCGGCCCGGCCGGCGAAGCCGCGGGATAAAGGTGTTGTGGAAGCCACAATAGGAGCTGTTCAGCGCAGTTTTTATCAGATGCATAAGGATACAAGGTTCTATGATCTTGAAGAGTTGAATCACTCATTTAGAAGGTTTCTGGACGGATTCAACTCTAAGATCATGAAGGATTATGGTGTCAGCAGAGCTGACAGATTCCAGTATGAGCGGAGCATGCTGCTCCCACAGCCACGAGAACGATATGAGCTTGTAGAGTGGCGCAATGCCAAAGTTCATCCCGACTGTCATATACAGATATCTCATTCTTATTACTCGGTGCCATTTCGATATGTTGGTCAGCAAGTCAGGGTTAAAGTATCGGACAGACTTATTTCAATATATTCTTCTGATATCAAATTGTTAACCACTCATATCCCAACCGGGAACCGTGGTGGCAGATCGACAAAACAGGAGCATCTGCCCGAAGAAAAGCTGCAATCCTGTCAGTTTGACATCAAAAAAGCTGTAGCTCAGGCACAAGCGATTGGTCCGGCAATGTCCGATCTCATGGAGACGATTTTTAGCGGACCTCTCCCATTGACCGGGCTCAGAAAGGCTCAGGGGATCCTCAGGACATGGGGGAAGGATGGAGTCGGACAGGCATCCATGGAATATGCAGCCGGGCAATGTTTGACCTTCAGGAAGATTCGAACCGATTTTTTCAGGCAATGTGCCCTCAGCTATCACCGACAATTCCTGAGCCAAGGAAGCCATCTGGCTCCCCATCGCTTTGCAGGCAGTGCCTACCTGAGAAATGACAGAAAGGATCCCCGATGAGCATTGAAACCATTAAGCAAATATCAAAAAATATCAGGTGCTTTGGCTTTGCACAAAGTGCTGAATCTCGCATTTTGCAGGCAAGACAGAACGGAGATACCTATGAAGAGTTTCTGCTGAAAATTCTTCAGGATGAGCAGGAAGACCGGCAGCAAAAAACAGCTAAAAGAATGCTGAGAAGCGCCAGATTTCGGCGAACCTGTACTATGGAAGACTGGGATATGAGCTATGACCGCGGAATTTCCAAGGGTAAATTAAAGGAACTGGCGATTCTCAGCTTTTACAATAACCGGGAAAATCTGATTGTTCTGGGTCCCACCGGTTCCGGAAAAAGCCATCTGGCAATAGCCATTGGTCGCAGGCTTTGCAATCAGGGAACCAGTGTTAAATTCTTCTCTCTCAATCACCTGTTTGAAGAGTTTCAGGCTTACAGAGCGTCGGGTAAATACCTCAGTTTTATCAAACAATTGGCTAAAGCTGATGTCATTGTACTCGATGACTTCGGCTTAAGAAACTACACCCATGATGAAGCATTAATCCTCCTTGATCTGATCGAAGATCGTTATCAAAAAGGGGTCCTTATCATTACATCCCAAGTTAAACCGGAAGGATGGAGATCTCTGTTTGAAGATCCTGTTATTGCAGAAGCTTTGACCGACAGGCTGTTGAATCCCTGCATGGAAATTCAGTTAAGAGGGGAATCCTACCGGACCAAAATTGCTGCTACGAAAAGAAATCAGCTGGAGGTCCCTGCCGGTAATCGTTAGAAAGGAAATGTTGGTCTGGGAGAGGTCGTCGCTTCGCTCCGCTGGTGGGTCAACAAACTGCAAATAGGGTGGGTCAAATAGAGTGCAAATGAGCATGTATTCGGGTCTGCCGAATTGCCCTGAATCCACATAGCAGGTTTCTGTGGTGAGTTGACGGAAGCATTCTTCCGGCTTTTTTGTGGAAGTGGATGCGAAGGCCGTTGTCTTTTTCGCCTTCTGTCAGAAGATTCAGCCTGGCATAGAAGTCGATTTTGATCTGAGAGACTCCGAGATTCCAGCGTGTCACTCCGTGTGTAGGTAATCACCCCATCCCGGCACTAATCAGCCCAAAGCCAGAAGGGTGGCATTTGCCCTAAATCTCCAGCTTATGATGAGATGATTAAATTCCCATGGATTCTTTGAGTCGAAACAGCAATTCCCCGCTGGGTCTAAAACCCTTGCTATCAAAGGGTTTTAGACCCAGCGGGGAATTGCTGATCCTGATATGAGTAACTTGGAATTTTATTAAGTGAGACAGAACCATCATATAACGATTCTGTTAAATACCTGAGGTCTTCTCTTCCGGCAAAGCTCTTCGTAGAAACGGAAAAGAGCAAAAGTAATGCAATATTACGGAAAACTTTCATGTGAGAGCCTCCCTTAAATCCCTAAAATTAGTCTGAATGGTTTTAATTGTTTGTAAAAAAAAGATCAATTATTAAATGATAATAGACGATAATCTCTGAAATAGATTTTTTCAAATTACGAATTATCTTTTTATAATGGATAGTTACAGGTATATTCCGAAACATCAAACAAGAAAATCACCGAATAATTAAGCGGTTGCTTGCTAATAACAAAATCAATTGATAAGATTAATTGATTTTGTTATTTTCCGATAAGTTGAAGAGGAGCCTGAATTGCCACGCAAAACAGTTCAGAAAATACGCCAACACCTCATCAATGGGGAATTCAGGTACTCGATATACACTGTGACAGAACAGCAGAGGATAGAATCGTGACAGATGAGGATATCCGGGAAGTGGGACGAACAGCTCATACTGCGAAACTTCAGTCAGACGGCGGCTATAGGTTTGTTGGCTATGATGACCAAGGCATGGAGCTGACTGTTATCTGCCGGCTGTCATCACAAACAGGAGCACTCATCATTGCCGTATACTGAAGGGGCCTGAATATGAACAAGATAAAAACCATTCATTACACTCTTTGTGGTCTTGAATATGTCTACTTCGTCAATGCTCCTGTTGGTATTGATGGTGCTGAGGAGTACATTGATATTCCTCCTGATCAAATCGACCGGATGATTGCTGTAGAGATTATTCGTCAGGGTATCCCTCTGAGAGGGCGTGAGGTTCTTTTCCTTCGAAAAGCGCTCAAAATGAACCGTAATCAATGGTCTGAAAAGTTAGGCGTTACAGCTTCAGGTATTTTCAGATGGGAAGAAGGAAGAAATAAACGCCTGTCACGTATCAATGAAGTGGCTGTCCGTATGTTATGTGCTGAAGAACTTGAAATTGAATTAGAGGGGAAATGGTCTGCTGTCATCACCGGGGATAACAGACCTGAACGATTAGAGGTTGCTGCTGCCTGATCGCAAAGGGCGTGGGTTTTATCTGGAAAAACAACAGATCTGGAACCATTCAGATCTATGCGACCAAGATTGAAATCTCTTTTTCTGGCCGGATAATTTCAAGATATCTGATCAGATAATCAACTGTGAACTGTGTTATAGGGACCGCTATAGTAGTATGCTTTCGTGAAGACGTTCCGAGCTTCCATAAAATGAAAAAGCAAGCAGATAGTTCATTCATCTGATCATCCGGAGTCTCTATGATGGTAGTAATGAGTGAAACTCTGTCAAGCGGGTCTATTCTCAAAAGCTTATTGATAAGCTGAGATTGCCATGAACGGATAGGCTTTGGCTCATCCAGTAATTCAAGAGAATTTAAGAAATCGTTCGACTCTTTTGCTGTTGCCATGTTTCGGATCGTCTTTCTGTCCCATGGCAGATCATTTGCCAAAGGTGCCCATTTTGCTTTCCCGCCGCAATGGCCGTTGAAAAAGTGAGTCAGTCGTTTCAGATAGTTGGATTTTCTTTCATCACTAATCACTCTGTTCTCTACCTCTGAGCGGTTTTGATGGGAACGTTATGAATCGGACAGGGATTGACCGGATTTGCAGTTCCCATCTCTTATGATGTCTTCCTTAAAGTTTAAAGAAATCTTTAGGGTAAGTTGCTCGCTTTTCCTGCTCCACCAGATCTGATCATAACTTATCAGCGTCAGAAATATAAGACATCAGAAATTTATGCTATTTCGTGTCTGGCGTTTCTGGATAAGATAAAAAGCCGCGAACAAGGTATGAAATGTTGGCTTTTGGCTGATGAGTGCAGGAGATCTCACTACTGGAGAGAGCAGCTGCATGCAGCTCGTTTTGTCTGGACTGTGGCAGTTGTTGTTGATAATTGCGATATTGCTTGCTCGGTTTGCTTTTCAGAAGAGTGTTGCGGAATTAATGTTTCAGATTCTGAATCTATTTTTTTGAACATCTTTCTTAGAAATTCCAGCTGTATACTATTCTCTTCGTAGTATTCTTTTTGTTCGTGAAGCATCTCATCTTTATATGTCGCTCTTTCATGCATCACGGTCGCTGCAAGTTTTTTGTTCTCAAAGTTTGAGAGGATGTTTTCAAAGGCAGATAAATCCAGCTCATGATTTTTACTTAAATTTACAATCAAAATCAAAAGTTTATTTGCTTCACTGTCCTCTGCTTCTAATGCAGGCGGAAGAAGATCCAGTGAGAATTTTGATGTGTTTGCCTGAATGAAATCTGCCTGGTCTTTGACAAGTTGTTTTACGTCATCCACATGATAAGATGTTTCGTTTATGCTGAAATTTGAATCGCGAAAAGAAGCGCCATAGATCCCAGCACCCCTTCCTTGGATCCTTGAACAGTCAGTAAGAAGAGATATTGGCTTATCCGTCAGATTTATGAGGACGAGGAGGTTGAGGAGGCTTTTGTCTGGATTCTCATTTATTATGATGTAGCCGTTATCAGTGAATACTTCATAACTGTTTGAGGACATAGCAGCGGTGGCAATGAACAGGAGACTGATCAGAGTCAGTCTCTTTATGGATAAAAACATGTTTTCAAATCCTCTTCCTGTTTTTGTTTTCAGATGTATCTTTTCGTATATCAGATACAAGAACTGGGTTTTTTAGCATATGTTTGCTTTTATGTAAAACAGGAAGTCTGATTATGTGTTGTGAGACGGCTCTGGAACATCCCATGGATGTGGCAGCAAGGTGTGGGCACCAGAATGCTGCCGAGCTTCTCAGATTCTTTCTCTGCTCCCGCCAGATTTCTTCCTGCTTCCCTGGAAAGAACGGGGTTTGGCAGAGTGGAGATCCGGGGCAGTTGTATGTTCCTGCTTTTCGGAAGACTCAAAAGCGACATCTGTCAGCAGCAACATTTTATACATCCGGATCGGACTCTGATCGTTTAGCCTGCAAACTTCTTATACTCCCGGAGTCTGTGTTTTGCGTAAACTCTCCGGGAAGCCGCACAAAGTATTAAAGATAGTCCTTTCTCCGTTCAGAATTGCCTGATGTGGGTTCATTTTCTTTTCTTGCCGGAGGAAGAGGAGCGTGTATGCTTCTTTTCAGGAAAGGTATAAGAAACCAGGAGCGATACACCTCCTGCGGTATAAAAAAACGTGTTGTCGTCTGAACCTCCTGTTTTTAACTGGATCTGATATTCCAGAGGTCCTATGTTTTTTTTGATCACAAAGGCTGCATGGAAAAAGGAGGAGGTTTTTCTGATTCCGGAGATATCGTATGCTGCGCCTTCCGGATCACGTAATACACCTGAATTATAGCTTATAAATGAATTTCCACTTTTCAGAACAATTCCCAGACCAAAACCTGACTGAAATTCTAAGCCTGATGCGACCTGTATGTATGGTTGCCAGAAATAAAGGTCATGCTTTTCCAGGTAGTCAGACTGAGTCTTCAGTTTTCCCTGAGTCGTATTCACCAGATCTTCTCCACGACTGCTACCCAGATCGAGTCCCAGGCCAGCGGACATGTTGAGAACAGATAGTTTTCTGACCAGATGGGCCGACAGGCCTGCTGAAATTTTGTAGTCATTGGGGGCAGGTAATTCTCCGATGTCTGGCTTTAGCGAAGTTGTGTGCATATAACTGTGCAGCAAAGTATTTCGGGTTGGATGATAACTGAGACCCAGTTCAGCAGGAAAGCCTCCGCTGATCCGGACGCTCTGAGATCTCCCTTCCGTGGGATAGACCACAGGATCGATTCGGTTCTGAATGAGATTTGCGATCAGAGAGCAGCTGGAACACACTATCATCAGAGATATTAAGAGGATGTTCTTTAAAAAATCCGTCATATTCTGGTCCAGTCGTTGCTTTATGGAAATATTTAATGGAAATATTTAAATTTTAGCATATCATGGCCTTTCCTCCTCGTTTTCCTTTAAAAATTAAAATAGTACAGAGCCTTTTATAAAGGCTGCTTCGGTTCCTGCCGAGTACTCCAGAGCAGTCGTCTGCTGACCTGACAGGTGACGTTGCCTTTAGAGTTATTGCCGGAGCAGTCATGGCCCGAATCGAAAAAGTGCTGATCCTTGATGAAACAGAAAGTAATGTTCTGTTCTTTGAAATGTTATTTCAGCAGATGGATCGCAGCTTTAAAATCTTTACCGCGGTTACCGGTGCTCATGGAGAACTTCTGGTTAAGGAAGAAAGGATTCAGCTGGTGATCTGTGCCTGGGAAATGCAGACCATGCCTGGGACGGTTTTTGTGCAGCGGATCAGAAATAACAAAGCGAAACGTCATATTCCCTGCCTGATCTTTTCTAAACGAATGGGACCGGAAGATATCACACTGACAAAAGAACTCGGTTATGAGGATATTCTGGGGATGCCTTTTGATAAAGAGGAGGCGACCCGGCTTATTATGCAACTTATCAGCAATGAAGAAACTCTTTCTTCGGAAGAGAAAAAATTGCGGAAAATAGAGTCTCTGATTCATGAAGGAGGGGTTACAGAAGCTCTGAAATTATTTGATACGGCCCTCACCCGGAAAGAACAGTATCGATCCAGGGCAAAAAGTAACCTTGCAGAGATCTGGGTAGAAACCAGACATTTTGAAAAAGCAGAAAAAATACTCGATGAGGTTCTGGCTGAAGACCCGGATTATCTCCATGCACTCAGGCTGAAAGCAAGACTCTGTTCTCGTATGGGACGACATGAAGAAGCGATCAGTATTCTGGAGATGGTCACACAGAAATCACCCCAGAATATACGCTCCATGCTCTGTCTGGGGTCGGCATATGTGGATGCCAGTCAGCATGATAAAGCCAGAGAGGTCTTTGGCCGGGTGAAGGGTCTGGATGCAGAGAACACGGATCTCAGAGATGAGGAAGGAAAGCTTGCTTTTAAGGAGGGTGACATCCCTCTTGCAGCCCGTCTGCTGGCAGAGACCGAGTATGGTGATGAACTGGCCAGACATTTCAATAATATTGCGATTTCAAAGGTCTCAACCGGGGAGTTTGAGGAGGCTATCCAGACATACCATAATGCAATTCAGCTGCTGACTGATAAAGCAAGATTGCATCAGTTGCAGTACAATCTTGGGCTGGCCTGGAAAAAGAAGGGAGATCTGCACAGATGTTTTCAGGCTCTGTGCGAAAGCTATCTGGGGGCTCCGGATTTTGAAAAAGCATATGTTGCCATCGCCCGGACAGCCCGTGAGATAAAATCTCAGGGAGGGCGTCCCGATCAGGATCTGGTCGCTCAGGTGCAGAGCTGCCGGAAGAGTTCCAGGGAAGGGCAGAAATCCTGAGGACAACTCTGTTCTCAGAAATCTTCGTTAAAAGAAACACGCCCTTCAATACCAAGCTGATAAGAGGCAACCCGCCTTTCAAAAAAGTTTGTCAGTTCCTGAACATCCTGTAGTTCCATAAAAGGGAACGGATTGGATGAGTTGAAAACAGGTGGAATATTCAGGACAGCCAGACGCTGGTCTGCGATATACTGCAGATACTGACGCATATCCTTTGAAGAGAGTCCTGTGACACCGTGTTCAAGAACATCCTGAGCAAAGGTCATCTCACATTCTATGGCTTCGTTGAGCATCCGGATGACCTGGAGATTCATTTCCTTGTCAAACAGCTCAGGCTCATCCTGCCTGGCCTGTCGGATGACAGCGAAGGCAAAATTCATGTGACAGCTCTCATCCCGGAAGACCCAGTTTGTGCCGGTTGCCAGGCCATGGAGCAGCCCCTTTGACCTTAGAAAGTACACATAGGCAAATGCGGCAAAGAAAAACATCCCTTCAATACAGGCGGCAAAACAAATCAGGTTCAGCAGAAATTGTCTGCGGCGCTCCCGGGTGTCGGTGGCTTGTAGGTGGGAAATGGAGTCAATCCATTTGAAGCAGAAGTCACCCTTCTGACGGATGGAGGGGATCTGTTCAATGGCCTGAAAAGCTTTTTGTCGTTCCTGATCTTCCGGCATGTAGGTATCCAGCAAGGTCAGATAAAACTGGACATGCAGAGCTTCTTCATAGAGCTGTCTGGAGAGGTACATTCTGGCTTCAGGTGAATTGATATGCTGATAGAGATTGATGACCAGATTGTTGGCAACAATCGAATCCCCTGTTGCAAAGAAGGCCACCAGACGGTTTATCAGGTGTTTTTCTCCTGCGGACATCCGGTGCAGGTCGGCGATATCGTGGCTGAAGTCGACTTCTTCGACGGTCCAGGTGTTTTTGATGGCATCCCGGTACATCTCGTAAAATTGTGGATACTTCATCGGCCGTAATGTCAGGTCAAAACCAGGAGATAAAAGCATAGGGCCCCCATATGTGTGAATAGTGTGTCAGATATCATGTCTTGCTTTATGTATGGCTCTTTCGTGGAGCCCCGGAAAGATTGTGTCTGCTGTGTTTTGTCCCCCTGCTGTTCCGGAGGGGCTTAGTTGCAGGACTCACAGGCTTCCGGGTTTTCCAGAGAGCAGGAAATTGCCTGACGCTCACTGATTTGTGAGACTGTTGTTTTATTGATCCTGGTGGCTCCCCGAGACCGGAGGTAGTATAGAGTTTTCAGACCCTTCTTCCAGGCATAGGCGTACATTGAGGAGACTTTACCAAGATTTGGGTTTTCCATGAACAGATTCAGAGACTGACTCTGGTCTATATAGGCCCCTCTTGCGGCAGCCATATCGATGAGAACCCTCTGAGGAAGTTCCCAGACCGTACGGTACAGCGAGCGGAGTTCTTCAGGGATATCGCTGATATGCTGGACCGACCCGTCACCAAGTTTGATCTGGTTACGGATGTTCTGTGTCCATAATCCCCGCTTCTTCAGGTCCCGGACAAGGTAGGGGTTGATCTGGAGGAATTCTCCCGACAGGGTTTCCCTTTTGAACAGGTTGGAGAGCTGAGGCTCTATGCATTCATAGGCGCCGGTAATGGATGCGATGGTTGCGGTTGGGGCGATAGCAATCATCAGCGAGTTGCGCAGGCCATGACGTTTGATTTTCTTTCGTAAAGCATCCCATCGTTCGGTCTGAGTCGGGGTGATCCCCCAGAGATCAAACTGAAGAAAGCCCTGAGCGACTCTGCTGTCCTGATAAGCTGCATGTGGGCCTGATTCGGCAGCAAGGTCCGCCGATGCATCCAGAGCGTTCAGATAAATTTCTTCCTGAATCCTGGTGCTGAGCTCCAGCGCTTCCGGGCTGTCAAAAGGAAGTCTCATCTGGAAAAAGACATTTTGTAGTCCCATGACTCCAAGGCCAACAGGTCTCCATTTGTGATTGGAGTTTTGGGCAGAGTTGATGGGGTAAAAATTAATGTCAATCACGCGGTCCAGATATTTCAGAGCGATCCGGGTATTTCTGGCTAGTTTTTCGAAATCAAATTCACCTGCTTCTGTGACATATCGGCCAAGATTCAGGGAACCGAGATTACAGACGGCGGTTTCTTTTTCGGAGCTGACTTCAAGGATTTCGGTGCACAGGTTAGACAGATGAATCACCTGGCCTTTTGCTCCTGTCTGATTTCCCTTCAGATTGGAACTGTCCTTAAAGGTCATCCAGCCGTTGCCTGTCTGTGCAAGGGTCTTCATCATCATTCCATAAAGATCCCTGGCAGGCATGACAGTTTTTGCAAGTCCGGCAGCTTCCGCTTGTTCATAGGCTTTGCGGAAATCGTCACCGAACAAATCCGGAAATGACGGGACATCTGCTGGGTCAAACAGGGACCATTTTGTGCCTGCCTCGACCCGCTCCATAAAAAGATCGGGAATCCAGTTGGCCAGATTCAGATTATGGGTGCGCATGGACTCGTCACCTGTA
Source organism: Deltaproteobacteria bacterium (assembly GCA_020635195.1). Taxonomy (GTDB): domain Bacteria; phylum Bdellovibrionota_B; class Oligoflexia; order Oligoflexales; family Bog-1112; genus JACKAG01. The sequence continues at coordinate 113,547 of JACKAG010000005.1, forward strand.
TTGTCCCGCAGGCTGAGAAAATCAGGCAGGTCAGCATGCCAGGTTTCCAGGTAGACGCAAGCGGCACCTTTACGTTTGCCCCCCTGATTGACAGCGGAGACAGATGAATCCAGTGTTTTAAGAAACGGAACAATGCCATTGGACTTGCCATTGGTGCCACGGATAAGCGAACCCCGTGAACGGATGCGGCTGAATCCGACACCGATACCACCTGCAAATTTTGAAAGCAGGGCAATGTCTGTGTACTTCGAGTAGATGGCTTCCAGGCTGTCCTTAGGTGAATCCAGCAGGTAGCAGGAGGACATCTGTGGGTGTCCGGTGCCGGAGTTAAATAGTGTAGGCGTAGACGGCATGTACTGAAATGATGAGATCAGCTGATAAAACTCGATGGCTTCTTCCGGGCTTTTGGCCAGGCCACAGGCCACCCGCATAAAGAAGTACTGAGGGCTCTCGATGACTTTACGGGTTTCCGGATCTTTGAGCAGGTAGCGATCGTAAACGGTCCTCAGGCCGAAGTATTCAAACAGATTGCTTCGTTCCGGCAGAATCGCTGCATTGAGCTTATCCTGATAGGTCAGAACGAAGTCTCTGACATTGTGGGCGATCAGGCCGACGGTGTCGCCATGGCGAATGCTGTCTGTGAAGGATCTGAGTTTGAGGGAAGAGATCTCGTGCTGGATCTGCTGGTTCAGCAAACGGGCTGCCAGTTTTGAGTAATCTGGCTCTTCCCCGATCATCATCGAGACACTCTGGATAAGCCATGTATCGAGTTCGGACTCCAGGCTGTTTTCGTGAAGTCCACCCATCACTTTACTGGTGATTTTCCTGACATCGATCCCACTGAGATCCTCTGACAGCGTATTAAGAAGACGGCTCAAAAATGCCTCATCTATCATCAGAAACTCGCTGTCATTTTTCCGGATACGGACAGATTTTGTCTGTGCTCTGTCTGCTGACTTTTCTGCTTTTGGAAAAGTTTTTGGGAGAGGTGTATAGCGTCTTATGGGACTCTCGATGGTCATTGTCAGAAGTACCTCTGCTTGGAAAATAAAAGATAATCCTCTGAAGCCAGTAACTATGATGTTGCTGTCCAGGTGCCATCAGCCGCTATGGCGACTTTCAGACTGTAAAAGTTTTGCCTGCCTGAAAAAGCATATATAGTGTACCAGGCTCAGGTCAACTACTAAATATAGCGTTTTTAAGGTGCGAGAATGGCTCTTGGGTATTGATTGAATATAATTGGTTTCTCTGTGAGCCCTGCATTGTAGCACAAGGAAGAGGCCGGATGGGCGGAGTGATGGCAGTTCCCTGGTGGCTGAAATGGTTATAAAACGAAGCACAGAAAAAAGAGCGCGCGGGGAGGTCCGGTATGAATTTTCTTGAGGGAAAAGGAGCGAGAGTTCGCTGGCAGCTATGGGGGGATGAGTTGTCTGATGAGAGCCCTTGTTTTGCCCTGATTAATGGTTATACCCGTAGCAGCCAGGATTTCCGGCGGATGGCGACAGCCTTTGTCAGGGAAGGCTTTCGGGTTCTCAGTCTGGATAACAGAGGCTGTGGAGAGACGTGGACAGAAAAAGAATTTTCGCTGAAGGACATGGCAGAGGACTGGCTGAGGCTGTGGGATCACTTGGGGATTCAGTGGGTGCATCTGGCCGGTATTTCAATGGGGGGGCTGATTGCAAGGGTTCTGCTCAGCCAGGCTCCGGAAAAAATCAGAACTCTGACGCTGATTTCGACGGTGCCGGAGCCTTCTTTTCTGGAAGGATCGGGACAGGAAGGCTGGCCTGAAGATCCGGCGGCGGTGATGGATCGATTACGTCATTATGTCGCAGCAGAATTTTATAGGTCAAACAAAGTTCTGATTCAAGCTATGGCTCAGAATATGGTCCGGGATATGCGGGAGCATCAGTTCGGGGAACGGGCCGCGATGCAGCGACGTGCGATTCTGGCTTTTGATGTCCGGAACTTTCCTCTTCCTGATGTATTGCCGGCAGTACAGGTGATTCAGGGTAAGGAAGATCAGATCGTATCACCGGAAGCGTTTCATGAACTGATCCGGATCTTCCAGGCGGAAGGACTGATGCTGGAAGGAGCGGGTCATCTGCTGCTGGCGGAGAAATCTACTCTGTTACAGCAGGCTTTGCTGACGTTTTGCAGGCGTGGCTGAAGGAGTCCCCGGAAGAGAAGAAGGAAGCAGTTTACCTGGGTTCAGGATATGCTTCGGGTCTAAGATGGCTTTGATCTGGCGCATCAGATCAATTTCATCCGGACTCCTCCGGAAGTGCAGGTCGTTTTTTTTCAGGATTCCGATTCCGTGCTCTGCGCTGATGCTCCCCTGGTATTGTCTGACCAGATGATAGATTTCCTGCTCTGTCGCATTGCTCAGCCGGATAAAGTCACTGTCCGGAAGTTGGCGATCTCCCAGATAGTTGAGGTGTATATTTCCGTCGCCGATATGGCCAAAGGCCATCAGCCGGATTCTCTTATCGAGAGCCTGCTGCAGCCGCATCAGATCTTCACGAAAGTGGCAGAGCGCTGAGAGGGGCAGAGAGATATCATTCTTGCGGACATGGCCTGTGGCACTGAGGCTTTCCGTTATATTTTCGCGTAGAGCCCATAGCTCCTCTGTCTGCTTTGCCGTTCCGGCAATGACTGCATCGCAGATCAACCCCTGGTGGATCAGGGGTTCCAGGAAGGCTTCCAGGGCATCATCAGGCCCGTCTTTCCAGCCGGATTCGGCTTCCAGCCAGACGACATGTGAGCAGGGGGTGGAGAGAGGGTTTTTGAGTTGAGTCTGGGTCGCCAGAACCAGGTCAAGAGATGGTTGGTCTGCCCATTCGAAGGCTGCCAGAGGAAGGCCCTGAAGGCGGGTCTCCTGGAACAGCCTCAGAACATCTTCCAGAGACTGAAAGCCTGCAAAGCAGAGGCGGGTTCTGGCGGGCTTTGTGCAGAGCCGGAAGGTAGCACGGCTGATCAGACCCAGTGTCCCCTCGCTTCCTATAAACAGTTGTTTCAGGTCATAGCCGCTGTTGTCTTTGCGCAGGGCCCGGTTGAGATCAAGGATCTTCCCGTCGGCCAGAACAACCCGGAGTCCCAGGACATGCTCCCGGGTTCCTCCGAAAGAAACGAAACGCAGCCCACCTGCATTCGTTGCAATATTACCGCCTGCCTGGGAACTGCCTCTGGATGCCAGATCGAGTGGAAAAAAAAGGCCTGCCTGGGCGGCTGCTTCCTGAAGCTGGCTGGTGGTGACGCCGGCTTCTGCTTCGATGGACATGTTGAGAGGATCGATGTGGATGATCCGGTTCATCCTTTCAAAGGAGATGAGAAATCCTCCGCTGATGCCAGCTGCTCCCCCGGCAAGGCCGGTCCGACCCCCGGCAGGGACAACAGGGACGGAGGCTGTATGGCAGCACTGCATGATATGGACCAGCTGCTCTTCGTCGTCCGGAAAGAGGATTGCAGCGGCTTTCCCGGCTTTGATGTGGCTCCAGTCAGAGCTATAGTGGTCAATCGTTTCTGCTGTGGTGATGACATATTTTTCTCCAAGAGCAGACCTCAGGCTGGCAATGGCATCACAGATATTTTGCAAGACACACTCCCCGTTTTTGCTTTTTGGGTGGATCTGTCCGATATTGACACTGCGCTCAAAGTATGGATGATTTGTGCTTTTTGTGCCAGTCTGAGCTCAGGAAATTGCGCACGGCTCTGGCCCTGTCCTGGATGTTTTCTGCCTGCATAGCTTATAAAAGCTGTAGCAAAAAAGAGCCGGGCACAGATGGCAGCTGGCATAAAGATCAGGCTATCCCTTATAATGAGGGCGAGAAGGAATCATTCCCGTAAAGAAAGCAAAAAATCGGGTGTCCTATGAGTTTGACAGAGAAAAACTGTATTCATAGTCTTGCCTCTTGTGAAGAGGCTCACCGGCGCTTGCCCAGACGGGTGAGGCAGCAACTGCTCATATCCTGTCTTCTTTTTCCTGACAAACATGAGGATGAATATATCTATGTCGGTGATGCTCTGAAGCGATTTGGGGATGTGCTGCTCTTCTGGAAAAAAAAACGCAGAGTCAGTACCAGAGAACAGCTGATCGGCAGCCTCCTTAAGTGAAGTGACTTCGCTGCCTCCCTGTAGCATGAGGCTAAGGTTTCACCGCCAGTCTTATTCACCTGACCCTGAAGGGGACAGGGTCTTCCTTGTAAGTCTCTGTTTTTTATCTTCTTTGAAATTCTTTGTTGAATTTTAATGGCGATTTGCTTAGCTGGATGGCCCGTGTGGATACAGTTCCGTCGATGCTGAGTATGGTCTTTTTGTCTTCTGAAAAGATAATTGAGGTCGGCTTTTAGCTTCGGAAGTGGAACAGGAGGCAAAACGGGAGCTTGGTGATCCGGATATAACAGCAGAGAGTAGATATGAAAGTGAAAGCAAAAGTCTGTGTGGTTGATGAAGATGATCAGGTACGGGCGGGCTGGGAGCAGGCTCTTAATGGGGAAATAACTCTTCTCCTGTGCAGAGATTTTGATCAGCTGATGGAAGAGGCTGGCCAGGATGCATCTCTGCTGGCTTCTCTTGATTGCCTGATTACAGGTCGCTACTTTGAAGCATCAGGTCTGGATATCTGTAATAGTCCACTGATTAAGACCCTGAGAAATGCGGGAGTCGGAGCGATTTTTCTGAACTGGCAGGGCTATCTGACTAAAGAGCAGATCGAAGCCAGCTTTGATGGCCGGCTGTTCAACCGTTATGGTGTGCGCTGGCAGACTCTCCGCTCCCGGGTGCAGAAGATCAGAGGGAAACAACCTCAGACGGCACTTTCCCCGGAAGGTGTCGAAGAACTGTCTCAGAACGGAGCGAAAAAGGGAACTCATAAGAGCAGGTCATCTGCTGCGGAGAAAAAGCAGGAAGAAAAAGCGAGGGCGCGTCAGACAGCAGCCGCGGCCGCAGCTGCTGTCCGTACGAAACCTCAGCGTTGTCAGGAACTCCTGCGCTGCATGGCCACAAAAGCTGCAGGACATCATCGTGAAAAACTGGAATATTATGCTTCGCATAACCACCAGGAAGGCATTGCGCTCCTTGAGGCCATCTATAATCGTCTGATGATCTCTTCTCAGGGAGAGGAGCGTTGTCCGAGCCGCTATATCAACAGCTCACCAGTTGTCGCCAAAAGTATCCTCAGACAGGCGTTGTTTGGTTGACTCCCGGATAGCTGGCGGGCTATGTATTTTCCTGGAGTGATCGGCCTTTCAGAGAGCTTCAGGAAGATTTTTAATATAAAGCAATTATTGTTGTTTATATGAATCTATTGCTGTTGTCTTAGTTATTTGTTATTTTCCTTTGAATTTTAAAAATCTTGGAATTTACATAAAAAAACATTTTTTTCCGGGTCACTGCTGGGGCGATATCGTTTCGAATAAAAAGGATCACGTGATGCGAGCTTTGTTATCTGTCCTGCTTCTGCTTTCTGGCGGTAATCTGGCTCTGGGCTCAGATCACAATTCCTCTTCCAATCCGGACAATCCAGAACTGCTTGCTGCGATTAACGCTCCTGATACCTTTGGACGAACGCTCCTCCATCGTGCAGTCGAGAAGGGGGATGCCAGCCAAGTTGCCGAGCGTCTGCGTCTCGGAGCGGACGCTGATTTGAGCGATAATTTTGACTGTACGCCACTCCACAAGGCGGTAGAAAGAGGGTTTGTCGATATAGTCACCCTTCTTCTTGAGCATGGAGCGGACATTGATTCGGGCGATTTTGTCGGTCTTACGCCACTTCACAAGGCGGTAGAAAGAGGGTTTGTCGATATAGTCACCCTTCTTCTTGAGCATGGAGCGGACGCTAATTTGAGCGATGATTTTGGCTGGACGCCACTCCACAGGGCGGCAGAAAGAGGGTTGGTTCCTGTTGTCTCCATCCTTTTGAAGCATGATGGAGTGAAGATTGATCAGCCTGACAAGAGAAAGAGAACCCCCCTTCAGATGGCGATAGAGAGGCAATCCTGGGATGTTGTCAGCCTCCTTCGTCAGTCTGGAGCTGCTGTTCACAAAAAACCTGAGAATGCCCCCTTCTTGGAAACATTTCCCTACGATCCCTACGAGAGGTCTAAGGCTGATCGCTCGTCTTCTGGTATTGAGCAGCAGGTCGTCGAAGCAGCGAATCGCCAGGATGCTGCTGCACAGCAGGTCGGCGCCAAAGCAGAGGAAAAAGATAAAGATACAGTGGGAGCCTCTTGCTTTCATCGCATCAGATCTCAATTTCTGCCAATATCTGCTATGGTCGGACTTGCCTCCTTGGGTATCTGGTATTGGCAGAAGCCTGTTCCGGCTGATGAACCGAAGGAAGAACAAGATAGCGACATCATTGCAGGTGAGCAGGTCCTCCTGCCTGAAGAGGATCTGGATATATTGTCGTCGGATCTTTCTTCTGAGCTTTGAAAAGATATCAGGACTTTGCTGCTTTCAGATCATCAACAGAGGCTGTTCGAGGAACGACACCAGGGTTTCCAGGAAACGGGCCCCTGTCATTCCATCGACAACCCGATGATCACAGGAAAGCGTCATCTGCATCCGTGGCCTGACAAGCAGCTGCCCGCTCTCGTCAACCCATGGTTGTGGGAGGCTGGCTCCCGCTGCCAGAATGCAGGCCTGTGGCGGGTTGATAATTGCAGTGAAACTCTCAACCCGGGTCATCCCCAGGTTGGAGATGGTGAAGCTTCCTCCGGTATATTCCTCCGGGCTCAGAGACCCATCCCGGGCTTTTCCTGCCAATAGCCGGCTCCGGGCTGCTATCTCTCTTGCACTGAGCTGGTCAGCTCCTCTGATGACAGGTGTAACCAGTCCGGAAGGAAGAGCGACAGCCATACAGACATCCACCTGTCCGAACTGAATGATGGCGTCTTCTTCCCAGGAAGCATTGATTTCAGGGTGACGGCGCAGCGCACGCCCTGCCGCCAGAATCAGCAGATCATTGACACTGACTTTAGGAAGCTCGCCTTTTTCTACCCCAGGATCACGGTTTAGCTGGGTTCGCCAGTCCAGGACCGCGCTCATATCTGCTGAGATGCTGAGATAAAAATGAGGAGCTTCGTTTTTAGCTGCCAGAAGCCGCTTTGCGATGGTCTTTCGCATCATGCTGTGGGGAATCCTCTTATCCGCACTTCCTCCGGAGCGGAAGGCAGGAGTCACAGCCGCGCCTGTGACATCCCGCTGAATAATACGGCCATGAGGGCCGCTTCCCTGTAGCTGATTCAGACTCAGTCCCTTTTCCTGAGCGAGTTTTCTGGCCAGAGGAGACGCTTTGATCCGTCCTTCTGCAGCAGGGCCTGTGACCGTCCGGGAAGTGGTTTCCGGAGCGGCCCTACCGGGAGAGGGCTGTTCTTCTTTTGTTGCGGATGTGGCGGCAGATGCTGCCGGAGCTTTCAGCAGGCTGTCGTAGTCAGGCTGCTCTCCTTTGGCGCCTATGACAGCAATGGCCTGCTGTAACCTGACTGTCGTTCCTGCCGGAACCAGGATTTTCAGGAGGACACCTTCTTCGGGGCTGCTGTATTCCATGGTTGCTTTGTCCGTCTCAATTGCCAGAAGTGGTTCCCCTTCTTCAACGTAATCACCTTCTTTCCTGAACCATTCGGCAATACCTCCTTCTTCCATTGTGTCACTCAGCTTTGGCATTTCAATGACAGACGCCATAGATAATCTCCTCAGGTATGTCCATGCGGCATGTTTCTGCTCCTGCTCTTCAGGGGCTCCTTCCTGAAGAGCAGAGTTCAGGGGGGGACCGTTCATGTTATGCTTCGTTCAGGTATGCTTATAGCAGACTGCCTTGACAGCACGAATGATTCGTTCTTCATCCGGTAGTGCAAGTTTTTCCAGATGCTCTGCATAGGGAACCGGCACCGCTTCCTGTGACACTCTCAGAACAGGTGCATCCAGGTCATCAAAACATTCGCACTGAATCCGGTCTGAAATCTGACTGCCAACAGAGGCAAAAGGCCAGTTCTCTTCAATGATGACAGCTCGGTGTGTTTTTCTGACAGAGTGGAAAATCAGCTCTTCATCCAGTGGAACCAGGGTTCGGGGATCGAGAACCTCACAGTCGATTCCGGCAGTGGCCAGTTCTTCTGCAACCGCAAGGACTTTATGGGTGATCTTCCCCCATGTGATCAGGGTGACATCCCGGCCAGAACGTTTAATTTCTCCTGCCCCGATAGGAATCAGATATTCCTCATCAGGCACATCTCCTTTCATGCCATACATCATTTCACTTTCGAGAAAGATCACCGGATTCGGGTCGCGTATGGCAGACTTGAGCAGTCCCTTGGCATCATAAGGGGTGCTGACAGAAATGATTTTCAGACCTGGTACATTACTCAGCATCGGATCGATATTCTGAGAATGCTGGGCAGATAACATGTGTGCTGCACCATTCGGGCCCCGGAAGACGATCGGAACGGCAAACTGCCCTCCTGACATATAATGCATCTTTGCAGCATGATTGATGATCTGATCAAAACCCTGAATCCCGAAGTTCCAGGTCATCATTTCAATGATCGGGCGCAAACCCGCCATTGCGGCACCGATCCCAAGGCCAGCGAATCCGCCTTCAGAAATCGGAGCATCGATGACCCGTCGCTCGCCAAAACGGGCCAACATCCCCTTTGAAACTTTGTAAGCCCCGTCATAACGGGCGACTTCCTCGCCCATCAGAAAGACGCTCGGGTCACGCTCCATTTCTTCGCTCATTGCCTCATTGAGGGCTTCGCGGAATGCTTTCAATGCCATGCTGCCACCTTATATAGTCTCAGTCTCTGCGTCTTAACAGGATGTTACGGATGATGTCTTTGCTTCTGCAAAGACATGCTCCCAGGTTTCTGATTCGTCCGATATGGGAGAGTCATCCGCGAATTTCTCCGCTTCTTTTGCCTTGCTTCTGGCTTCCTGGTCCCACTCTTTAAGTCTGGCATCGTCCGCCAGATTCAGGTTTTTCATGGCCGCCGCCAGTGTCAGCAGTGGATCCCGTTCCTGATACTCCTGTAGTTCTTCTTTTGTCCGGTAGTTGCCAGGATCAGACACCGAATGCCCCTTATAGCGGTAGGTCAGAGCCTCCAGAAGGTGCGGCTTCCGGTCTTTGCGCATCTGTTCCATGATGGGACGGCTATGCTGGTAGACCTGAATCACGTTCATGCCATCCACCTGAGAGCTGGCCATATCAAAGGCCAGGGCCCGCTTATACAGGGATTCGATGCTGGTGGTCCGGCGGATATCCGTGCCCATTCCATAACGATTATTTTCAATGACAAAGAGGACTGGCAGCTCCCAGGTCGCAGCCATGTTCATGGCCTCATAGACCTGCCCCTGATTCATGGCAGCATCTCCGAGGTAGCAGACCATGTTACTGTCAAGATTCTGATACTTCAGGGCAAATGCAGCGCCAACGGCAATGGGCGCCTGGCCTCCGACTATCCCGTGTCCTCCGTAGAAACCATGCTGTTGGCTGAACATGTGCATGGAACCACCTTTGCCCCTGGCGCAGCCGGTCACTTTGCCAAGGAGCTCGGCAAAAACCTCACCAGGAGGAATGCCCTTCTCAATAGCCTGCGTATGAGAACGGTAGCCGGAGATGATCAGATCATCCGGGCGGGTACAGGAGCCAAGGCCGACGCAGACAGCCTCCTGCCCGATGTGCAGGTGACAGAAACCAGAGAACTTCTGTTTTGTATAGGCCATATTGACCCGCTCTTCGAAGCGGCGGTAAAAAAGCATCCGCCTGTACATCGATAGCACCTGTTCCTCATCCATCTGCCGGATCTGCTCCGCCGTATCCGCTGTCATGACAGCCTCCTTATCTTTTTCATCTCTTTGCACACATTCTCCGGTCACGGCTGCAAAGCCTTTTATGTCTGCTTCTCCGGATAACGTCAGATTTTTTCCATGACAATGCTGCCATTTGTTCCCCCGAAACCAAAGGAATTCGAGATTCCACGACGGATCTTCTGCTCTCTGGCAGAACCCGCCACATAATCCAGAGGACATTCCGGATCTTGTTCCCGGAGGTTTGCGGTTGGTGGCATAATCCCGTCATAAATTGCCTTTGCCAGAAAGACCCCTTCGATTCCTCCGGCAGCTCCCAGACAGTGTCCGGTGACGCCTTTGGTCGACGAAACGCCCATCCGGTAAGCATGATCTCCGAAAACTTTGATGATAGCATGGCTCTCGTAGACATCGTTGAAATATGTGGATGTCCCATGGGCGTTGATATAGTCAACTTCATCGGCCGGGCAGCGTGCTGCCTGTAGAGCGGCCCGGAGGCATCTTTGTGCCCCTTCTCCTTCAGGTGCCGGAGATGTGATGTGGTGAGCATCCGCAGACATGCCATAGCCTGTCATTTCGCAATAGATCCGGGCTCCTCTGGCCCGGGCATGTTCATACTCTTCCAGAACAAGAATTCCACTGCCTTCTCCCATGACAAAACCATCCCGGTTTTTATCGAAGGGGCGGGAAGCCTCTGAAGGATTTTCATTGCAGCGGCTCAGGGCCTTCATATTGGCGAAACCGGCTAGCCCCAGTTCACAGATGGACGCTTCGCTGCCACCGCAGACCATGACATCAGCCATATTGTTACGAATGTACATCCAGCCTTCGCCAATCCCATGGGTGCCGCTTGTACAGGCGGTTGTGGTGCAGATGTTCGGACCTCTCAGATTGTAGGTGTTTGCCACCACGCCAGCAGCCATGTTGGTGATGACAGAGGGGATGAAAAACGGGCTGACTCGTTTTGGTCCCTTGTCCCGGCACAGAATCGCTGTTGTATTGATATCATCAATAGCTCCGATTCCTACGCCGATGGAACAGCCAGTCCGGTCCATGTTACCCTCAGAAGACAGACCAGCATCCCGGATGGCTTCATGGGCTGCCGCAACAGCGAACTGGATAAAGCGTGTGCTTTTTCTGGCCTCTTTTACACCCATGACTGGAGTGGGATCAAAGTCCCGGACTTCTGCTGCAATTTTAACTCCGAGCCTTGTGCTGTCAAAGTTACGGATCAGTCCAACAGCTGAGCGACCACTGATGACAGTTTCCCATGAAGACTTCAGATCAGGCCCTGCGGGGGAAACCATCCCCAGGCCGGTGACCACTACCCGTCTCATCGATTGTTCCTTCCTGCTAAGCTTTGTTTTTTTATGCAGCCCGTTCGCATCATGACTCACGAACTCCTGCGAACTTTGCCGTGCCGGACCTGGTGCTGGACACCAGGAACCTCTGCCGCCGCTCAGTCACTCTGAGATCATTTAACTAACACAATCATAGCCTGGAAAACATGCTTCAGTGACAGAGGATTTCTGGACGGGGGCATCTTGCCCTGCCGGTTTTTTGTCGCAGATTTTGATCGGAGGGTCTGTTTGGCAAAGGGAGGAAAGACACAGCAGTCCTTAAATTCCTGAAGAAAATGAATGATGTGGATGGACTGACAGGCCTTCATGCTTTTCTGTGGATGTGTGAAAATGTGTGCAGCTTAGGTAGATCACTGCGGAGGTCTGGCTCTCGATCCTGTCTGCTTTTTGCGGAAGATGCCGCGAAAAGGGAGATTCCGGAGGGCGAATATGGGCTCAGAAAGGGGCAGCCTGCTGCGCTGGATCAGACAAAATGCGCCCAGAAGGAAAAGCATGAGCTGAGGAAGCCAGATGGCAGGAAGCACCGGAATGATTCCCTGCTCTGCAATCCAGCGGAAACCCACCATCGTGACAAAACATGCCATAATCGTCAGAACAGAGTTCAGATACGCCCGGTTTTTACTGTGTCTTTGTTCGTGAATCCCCAGCACCATACCAAAACATGCAAGAGCAAAGAGAACAAAGCCATTTGCAAACCTTGAATAATAAAGATAAGCGGCCTTCAGATAGTCTTTATTCTGCTCAGGCTTATTTTGTCGCTGCTGCACATAGTTTCGAAGTTCAGCTGCTGTATAGCTTCGGTAGTCATCCTTGGCGTTGTCTTCTCCGAGTATTTTTTCCTGGAATACACGCAGGATATCGATTTCTGCACGGGCAAAATTGAGGGTAACGGCTCTGTCATCTTCGTGGTTATATGAGTAAGAAACTCCGTTAAACAGGATCATCCGGAGATCTCCTCCCGCAACGGAGCCGGAGATTTCAGCTTCCGGCGACATGACTATGAAATTTCCTGCTCCTTCGCTTCGTTGCTGAGGAGCCAGCATGACGTTGTTGTAGTGATTGCGGTCGGGAGAGATCACTTCTGTGTAAAAGACATAGTCAAGAAAATCTTTCAGGAAAACGCCAGGCTGGATTTTAAAGCGTATCATGTTATCGATTTCTGTCTGGGTCTTGCGATAGATAAACTGGACGAACTCTCTCCGTCCCCATGCTTCAAGATGGACGGCACATTGCGTGGTTACTCCATATAAAAGAACTGTCAGTAATGCCAGTGGCAGGCAGGCTCGTCCGGGAGACATACCTGCTGCCATCAGTGCGGTCAGCTCTCCGTCATGGCTGAGACGTGAAAATGCAATCATCACTCCGAATAAAAAGGAGATAGGAATGATAACCGGCAGGAATGGTACGATAATATAAAGGAAGGGGAGCAGAATATTTTCGAGGGTCAGGCCAAAGGTTACGAGGACATTGGACAGTCTGACCAGTTGAGAAACAACGATCACAGAACAGAAGACCACAAGGGTCGACAGGAACTGCGGGATGACTTCCCTGAGCAGGTATCGGTCTGCCAGAATCTCTCTGTCCTCCGGATGGCCTGACCTGGGTTATCCTGATTGACAACGGAGCAGTCAGTGTCTGACATGATAAAAAAACGATTTCAGGTTACTGTAAAATAATGGGGAACACGACTCTTTTTTAAATTTTCAGACTGCCGATTGCTTCGGAGAGAGCAGAGGATTTATGGCCGCTATGCAGCGATTTCCGGGAAAACAGGGCTGTTTCTTTTTTATCGGGCTTTGTTTCTGGGCTGGTATCTTTCTTTGCTGTCCCCGCTCAGGCTCTGCACTGACGGACAAACGCCCTTCTTTGCCTTTGGTCTTACCAGAACCGGACCGCTGGGGGGTGATTCGCGTTCCGGATGGTGAGCAGAACATGCATGCTCTGACTCTGGATCAGGATCTGCAACAGGGGCTGAGACAATATCTGCGGCAGCATGGAAACCCGATTTCTGCTGTGGTGGTGGTGGAAGTGGCTACAGGCAGAATTCTGGCCATGGTTCAGGGAAGAGAGCCAACAAAGTGGGGATCTGATGTGCATTCGGCCCTTTATGAAGGCTTTCCGGCGGCCTCCCTGTTTAAGCTGGTTCCGACGATTGCGGTGATGAATCTGGCAAGGATGGCGCCTTCAACCCGGCTGGGTCTTACAGGGGGCTGTGCCCGCGTTCATCCCAGGGGCTTCTGGATGCGTGAAGTGCGGCCACTAAGGCCCTATTCTATGACTCTGGAGCGGGCCTTTGCGGATTCCTGCAATAGCTTTTATGCGAAAATCGCACTTAAATATCTAGGGATTGGTGTTCTGAATCAGTATGCTCATCAGCTTGGATGGGGCGAGCAAGTCCCCGCTGATTTTCAGCTGAACCCCAGTCCGATTGCTCCACCAAAAGCTCCTTACTCATCCATTCATAATGTTGGTCGCTATGCTGCTGGTTTTGGTCATGTTGGCCTGAGTCCGATGCATGCGGCCTGGATCAGCCTTTTGATTGCACGGGATGGACAGCCTTTGCCTCTGACGATTTTTGCCAGAAGAGATCCTCTGGCATACATTCCTACCGGCTTTGAGAGTCAGCAGATTATATCTGCTCTGGATAGCTTCAATGTACGGAAAATGATGCAGATGACAGTCCGCTCCGGAACTGCAGCATCGGCATTCCGGCGACCTGGTATGCGTCATATCAAACGTCAGGCAGGAGGAAAAACAGGGACGCTGAACTGCCAGAATCCTGACGGGCTTGCAACCTGGTTTGCCGGTCTGAGTCCATGGGAACAGCCGGAAATTGTGGTAACCGCTCTGGTTGTTAATGGACAGCGCTGGGTGATTAAGGGGACGCACCTTGCTGCGGAAGCCTTCAGGCTCTGGGACAAGATCAGCCGTAAAAAAGAGGTCAGTGCGCGAGCTCCAGCCACAGGGGGGCGAAGTTCTCAGTCCTGATGTCTTTGATTCAGATCAGCCACTTCTTCCTCTCTCCTTCAGAGATGATTCCCATCAATGTGCTGGCATGATACCACCAGATGACAGGAAACTTCTGCCGGAACTTCAGGGAGAGAGCTGGTATGTATGCAGGCCGTTATGGGACCTTCAGGGAAATCATCAGAGACAAAAAGCCTTTGCTGCTGGATGGAGCGCTGGGAACAGAGCTCTATAACAGGGGCGTTTTTATCAACCAGTGCTTTGAGCATGTTAATCTGAGCAATCCTGAACTGGTGAAGAGACTGCATGAAGACTATCTGCGTGCAGGAGCTATGGCTTTAAGTACCAATAGCTGGGGGGCGAATTATCTGAAGTTAAGGCAGCATAATCTTCACGATCAGGTCCTGCAAATCAATACAAAGGCAGTGGAACTGGCGCGGGGTGTTGCGGGTGATGATGCTCTTGTGTTTGCCAGTGTCGGTCCTCTTGGTGTCAGGATTGAGCCTTTTGGTCCGACCTCTTTTGAGGAGGCCAGGAAGGTTTTCAGGGAGCAGGTTGCTGCTTTGGCCGGAGCTGGGGCGGATGCGATTTGTTTTGAGACTTTTTCCGATCTGTCTGAGCTTCAGCAGGGGATTCTGGCGGTCCGGGATATCAGCCCGGATCTTCCCCTGATTGCCAGTGTTGTGATCGGAGAAGATCAGCTCTCTCCTCTGGGATCTCCCCTTGAATGGATGGTCCGTAAACTGGATGAATGGGCTGTGGATGTGATTGGGTTGAACTGTTCTGTTGGCCCTCAGCCGATGATGAATTGTGTCCACCTTATCCGGGAAATCACTGACAGGCCACTTTCTATGAGGCCTAATGCAGGACTGCCAAAGCTGGTCGATGGCCGTCATATTTATATGAGCACCCCGGAATATATGGCGCATTTTGCTCAGGAGTTTTTTCAGTCGGGAGTGCAGTTTGTCGGAGGCTGTTGTGGAACATCTCCCTCACATATCCGGGCGATGGCCAATGTCCTGCGCTATGCATCTGCGACAGCAGCGCAGACGGCAGAGCATGTTTATTCTGACGGAGGCCAGGAAAGCAGGGGCGACCAGGGGCAGGAAATGGAGCGGGTCCCGGCAGAGAAGAAATCTGGCTGGGCGGCCTGTCTGGCCCGGGGCGAGACAGTCTATTCGGTCGAGCTTTTGCCTCCCTCCGGAATCAGCCCGGATGTGGTCATTGAGAAATCACGTCAGATCAGAAAAGCAGGTGTTCATGCTATCAATATTCCTGACGGTCCGCGGGCCAGTGCCAGGATGAGTGCCATTCTGACAGCGGTGATGATTGAACAGCAGGCTGGCATTGAAACGGTGCTGCATTATACCTGCCGGGACCGGAACCTTTTGGGCATGCAGTCGGACATGCTGGGAGCGCAGGCGATCGGCCTGAGAAATCTGCTACTGGTGACAGGTGACCCTCCGAAGCTGGGAAACTATCCCAATGCCACCGGTGTTTTTGATGTGGATTCGATCGGGCTGACCAATATGGTTCATCGTCTGAACGGAGGGATTGATCTTGGAGGGCGCTCTGTCGGGGCTGCTGCTTCCCTGAGTATCGGAGTGGGCGTGAATCCGGTCCATCATGACCCGGATTATGAAATGAAACGTTTTGAATGGAAGGTCAGGGCGGGAGCCGAATGGGCCATCACCCAGCCTGTCTTCGATGTGACGGCACTCTTTCGTTTTCTCGATTATATGGACCGCCATCAGATCCGGATTCCGGTGATAGCCGGGGTCTGGCCGCTGATGAGCTACCGCAACGCTCTGTTTATGCAGAATGAGGTTCCCGGAGTGGAGATTCCTTGCAGCATCATGGAGAGGATGGCTGCGCCTGCCAGTGCAGAGGATTCGAAGAAGGTTGGGGTTGAGATCGCAAGGGAGATGGTAGAACAGCTGGGATCAGCAGTACAGGGTATACAGGTATCGGCTCCTTTTGGACGCATTGATCTGGCGTTGCAGGTGATTGGCCGGGACAGGGATGAATGAGCAGGATTGAGAAACATGATATGCCTCTTCAGGATATGGACCCTTATCTGCAATCTTGGAGTGAGCCAGAGTCCGGGCTTGCCTTCTGGTGGGGGCAGTTGGAGAGAGGGAAACCAGAGCATCTGCTGGTCCTCCCTTTGTATGAAGAAAGCGATAACATTCTGACCTGCCTTGCTTCCCTGGAACGGAGTGCTCGCTTTGCCGGGATCAGACCGCTGATCATTCTTGTTGTCAATAACCGTGAGAAGGACCCGGACTCTGTGCGGCTGGACAATCAGCGGACGCTGAAGCTTTTATGGAACCTTATTTCTGCTCCCTGCCTTTGTCCGGAGCCCTTTCGTGGCTTCTGTGGATCTCTGGACTGGGCCGAGCTTCTGGTTGTGGATCGTAGCTCGAAAGGGCATGAGTTTCCGGAAAAGCAGGGGGTAGGGCTGGCCCGGAAAATTGGCGGAGATCTGGCCTGTACTTTGTTCCGCCATGGTTTTACGTCTGCTGCATATGCCCGTACGACGGATGCGGATGCGCTTTTTCCGGAAGATTATTTTAAAGATCCAGGCATCCATGGCGGTGCAGGGCAGGCAGCTGCTTACATTTTTCCCTTCGTTCACAGGGCACCGCAGGGATCCTGTCCGGAACAGAAAGACGCTGTGGATTTATATCACCGTTATCTCTGCGATTATACCCGTGGCCTGAGAGAGGCTGGCTCGCCTTATGCCTTTGCGACCATCGGCTCGGCTATCTGTTTTTCTCTTTATCATTATGCGCTGGTGAGGGGCTTTCCGGCCCGGATGGCCGGAGAAGATTTTTATTTTCTGAATAAGCTGAGGAAAACAGGAGAGATCCGGGAACTATCTTCGGCTCCTCTGATTTTGCAGGGGCGTCTGTCCTCACGGGTGCCTTTTGGAACCGGACAGGGAATTCGCCAGATTATGGATTGCTTCAGGATGGGGCAGCCCTGGAAGCATTACCCGGATCATGCTTTTATACAGCTCAGATACTGGCTCCGTGCTCTGGACTGCTACTGTGAGCACGAAGATCCGGAAAGGTTCTTTTCGGACTATAATCATCTTGTGGCAAACGGAAGCAGGCGTTCTCAGGATATTCTGGTTCATCTGAAAATGGAGCCTTTTTTAAGAAGCCTGCCCCGCAGAGCACCACGGGTTTCTGTCAGAAAACAGCAGATGATGGTCTGTTTTGATGCTTTCAGAACGATGAAATTTATTCACTATGTCAGCTGATATTCTCATTTAGGGCCTGTCGTCAGTTAAGCCAAATGACAGATGTGGCCAGATGTATTGCTCCTGAAAAAGATATTTCCTAATTTGTCATATCGAGTCGCGATTATTCGATATTGCTTCACTCTTGCAAAAAAAATTCGATCAGATACCTTGATTTATACAGATCTTTGTCGTAGCTACAGTCATCCACAGGCAGGTTCCGGATCAGCAGAAGATACGTAAGCGATCCATAATCCATCGTCTTTTCAATTTTTGAATCTGGGCTACTCTGTCGTTAGTATGATTAACGATGGAGTCGTAATGAAATATTCTCAGTAAAACAGATTGGAAATCGATAGTTGATGAATGGAAAAAATCAGGATTATCGCAGCATGGATATGCAAGAAAAAATAATATCAGGCCTAACCTCATGGGTTATTGGGCACGAAAATTTCTCAGAGAAGAAACATAATCAGAGCATAAATTAAATCTAAAAAAGCACTTGAGGGTACGCTGCTTAATTCTCCTCATCCACTAAATTTGATCATATCTCCAATTTGGTAGTCAGAACCGATCGAGATGATTGGAGAAATTGGCTATGGTGCAGTATATGTGGATTTATGAAGAGAATTCAGTCTGTATAATATATTAATATTTATAGGTTTTCTATATACAGTTATAAAAGTCTAAGGTTTGTGGTATAAAAGACGATAGGCATATATAGGAAGCGGAGAATCGCAATATTGCGAAGGTTAGGTTATGACTGAACTATCTAAAAAAACAAAGATAATTTTTCATTTCTTTGAAAATCAAGGCTATGAAACATATAGTCAATTGCTTTCTAAAGCTAGACAAGAATTTCCTCAAATGATTGATGAAAAGGCTGTTTACGCATTTTACAAGAGAGAGAGAAAAATAATAGCCGAAGAATCTGCAAAGAGAACGTCTAAATATTACGAAGATAATCCTCAAGCAATCAATGTTTTAAATGGGCAAGTAGTTGTTTGATGATCCAGCATATTCAACCCCAAAAAAGTAAATATACAGTTTGGGAGGTTGATAGTCGATTAGACATACCCACAGATAATTCTAAATATTACAAACCACACATGTATGTAATAATTTCTGACGCTAGTCAAACCACAAAAGGAAATATTATTACAGCATTGCCGATAAGTACTGACAAAATCAACAAATTTTCTTTACCTATTTCCTACTCAATGCATTCTGATTTTTTGGAAAATGATTCACACATATTGTGTGATCATATTGTTACATTTAGAGAAAATCAATTAGTTAATTATTTAGGCGATATTACAAACACTACTATTCACGATAGTATAACAGCAAATATAGTTGCTTATTTAGACTTAATATAAACTTCTTTCATATCATATTCCCAAAGACTTAAAAACCATGAATAAACTACTTACGTGCCGACGCACCTTCATTTCGTTCGTCTCAATATTACTTTTAGCTTATCTTGGTTATCAAGGAGTAATTGTCAAATTTAGTGGATCAGAGATTTAAGCAGCAAGTTTTCTTACCCCATCCTCAAACTTAACATTAAGATCAATAACATCCGCCAGTAGTTTGTAACCCCGGAGCTTCCTCCAGCGCTTTTCTGCACTTTTAATCAACTTAAAAACTATGTGTACAGTGGCATTGACAGAGCCACAGCCTTTCGTTCTCTTCGTCCGGAGTCGTACTGTCGCAAATGTGGATTCAATAGGATTAGTGGTCCGGATATGCTGCCAATGAACACCAGGAAAATCATAGAAGCTGAGGAGCCTGTGTTTACCCCTCAGCAGACTTTTGACAGCCTTCGGGTATTTATCTTCAAAAACTGACTGAAATTTTGTAAGTGCTTTTTCCGCATCTTTTTTGTTCTCTGCCATATATATTTCATGAATCATTTTCTTAGCTTCAGGCTGTTTTATCTTTGGCATCTTGTCCAGAATATTTGCGGTCTTATGAACCCAGCAGGCTTGTTGTTTAGAGGACGGAAAAATTTCCTCCAGCGCTTTCCAGAAACCAAGGGCACCATCCGCAACGGCAAGCTCAGGCCCTCTCTCCAGCCCTCGTTCTCTCAGAGAGAGCAGAACATTCTTCCAGCTCAGCTCGCTTTCACGATAGCCCTGCTCTATCGCTACCAGCTCTTTTTTGCCATCTTCTGCTGCTCCGACAATCACCAGAATGCACATTCTGTCATCTTCCCCGAGGCGCACGTTAAAATGTATCCCATCTGCCCACATGTACACGTAACGTTTCCCGGAAAAAGATCGCTATCCCACTCCCGGAAATCTCCTTCCCAGACCTTCTTTAATCTTGTCACAGTCGATGCTGAGAAACCCTTAGCATGTTTACCCAGAAGAGCCTGAAGCGCTTCTGGAAAATCTCCGGTTGAAATCCCCTTCAGATAAAGCCATGGGACAAGCTCTTCCAGCGATTTAGTTTTTCTCAGGTACGGTGGCAGGATCTGGCTGGTAAATCTTTTCCGGCAGCCATCCTCATCAACTCTCTTATCGTTTATCTTTGGTGCTTTTACGTCAATAGCACCAAGACCGGTCTGGATCTTTCTTTCCGGGTGATAGCCATTTCTGACCACCATCCTGTGCCCTTTCTCATCTGCTACAGATCTGAATCTCTCAATATAGTCGGAGACTTCAGCCTCTATTGCCTGAGCCAGCATCTTTCGGGCACCTTCTCTTAATACCTCTGTCAACGCATCGCGGATAGTTTCTTGTGGAAGTTGAACTGAATTGCAAGTAGCTTCTCTCATATCGTATTCCTTAAATTCTAAAAAAGCACTTGAGGGTACGCTACTTAAATTCCTCCATCCACTAAATTTGATCATATCTCCGAATTTTAGTGGGGAGAGTCAAATTGTAAATGACTTCATGATCGGAGAGTCATTATGAAAAAGATTATCCACAGCTTCGCTTATTGGATCATGACAGCTCCTGTTCTTCTGGCTGCTGGATACAAAATACCAGATCCGGATCCAGAAAAAATCCTGTTTGGCGCTGACACTAAGGTAGTCAAAGGATTTTATATCGTCGAGTGCTTCATTAAAGGTTCCGCAGCTCTTTTTGCCATCATGTGTTTTATCAGTGCAGGAAATTCGGTAAGACAGGGCAATTATGGACGCGCAGCCGGGGCTGCCATCGGTGGGCTTATCTCCTCTATTGGAGCCTATCTTGTCTCCGCAGCTCAACCTTAGGAAAAAAGGCCATGGTGGATTACGGGATATATGTTTCCAGCGAATCAAGTTCGTTACGGACACGACTGATCCTTGATCCAGTCCATCCTGAATGATGGGGCTCATGTCATAACGGGTAACATAATCAGAAAACTCATGGCTGAAAATCCGCTCATCCTGGTCATCCACAGGCAGGTTCCGGATCAGCAGAAGATGCTTCATATTGTGTCTGTTCTTTTGTTCATAATATCAGCATCAATTATGTTCCTGCGCTAGCCCATACGGAACCATCCGGCTGTCGTCTGGCGGGAGGAGAGTCGTGACAGACCCGGACTTGCCGGAAGCTTGCACAGATTCTCCGGTATATTTCGCCAAAAGCACCTTGCTTCCTCCAAATAATTTTTTCATATTTTCAATATCAGTCACGATAAGTCTTCCGGCAGATCCGAATTTTGATATAAAGAGATTTTTTCCTATGTAAACAGCGAAATGGCTGAGTTTGTCAGGATCTCCTGATTCGTCATGACTTATGAGGACAGAGTCTCCATAGCGGAGATCTTCAATATCATTCCCTGCCAGAAGTGTTAACTCCCATTTTTCACGTCTGAAAAAAGCAAATTCATATGGCACATTTAAAACAAAGTGTGCAAAAGAAAAACAATCAAAGTCTCCATCTGGTTTTCCATCTGTAAAATATCTGATCAGCTGATTCTGCATAGAGTCAGGCAACAGGATGCATTCTGAATCGCCTTTTTCATTCTTGTGACAAATCTCAAATTTTTCTGGTCTGTTTTTGAGTTTCAGACTATCTGTGACGCCTAAATTCCATACTTGTTCCTGATAACTCAGAAAAGATATCCACAGGTCTGCTAAACTATCATTTTCAGAATTATATGCAATATTTTCAGTCGGAATTTCGTCAATAATAAGCCTCAGAGTGGAAGGTGGCGGCACATAAGATGAGACATCAGCAAAAATGTTTTCATTTTCAGGCAGCTTCTTTGCGGTATCTGAACCATGTGAATCAGGCCCCCTCAGAACCGGATCTTCCTTTGCATCCTTTCTGCCAGAAGCAAAGTCTGTTACATGCTGCCTGCTTTTTATTTTCTTAGAGGAGGAAAAACAGCTCCCCGCAATCAATGCCGGCATCAGCATAGCGTTTAGTACAAACATAAAAAAATAAGATATTGACTGTAACTTCAAAGCTGTGACCCCTTACTCAATATTGTCAGATATTCTTTATATCGATACATGGCTCTTTCTTTTTTCCGTTTTTTCAGCTGCTGTCAAAATCTTCCATCAACGCCCCTGGAGAGAGTGAGGAAGCTTGTCTGGGACAAAAAGCCTTAACGAAATCCCCGTTTGTTGTCTGAGTGACATATCTCGCTGTTTTTCTCAAGTCAATGCCTGAAAAATGAACAAGCGTTGCTTTTAGTGGCGGAATCATTTAAAAAACAACAATCCAATAGTCTGATATAACAATATTTCTAATGTATCCGCAGCAGATCAGTCTCCTTTCATAGGTTCAGCTCCGGCTGAGCTGTTCCGTCTACCCAGCCATGACTACCTGGAAGAAGATCTTTAATTTTATCCAGTTGATTATCTCTGAGGCTGTGCCGTCTTGCTGTCATGAGTCCTCCAGATTCAGGGGATCATTATATAGTACAGAATCTTCAGGAAGTTAACTGACGACACGCCCCGGCTTTCTTCTGGAAAAATAAATATTTTTGTTTAAAGTCCCTGTAAAATCTGCCGAAGATAACAGCAGTCAGCTCCGGGTACAGCTTGCAGGTTATGCCATGATTAAAAAATCTCAGTTTGAATCAATGATTGTATGCAAAGATCGGGACTTCAGACACCGCTGTATCAATTTTCTTAATAATATAGCCTTTAATGCTGAAAAACGAGTGACAGAATCTCCGGAGGAAGCTGTTGGTATCATGGCAGCGAATCCCCGGACGATGAACTGTATTATTGATGGAGCAGAGTTTCCACAGCTCTTTCCGGATGGTGATCTGAGCTGGCTTAAAAAAATCTGTATCCGCCCGGAAGTCATGGTAATCGTCTATGTACAGGATGAAAACAGCCTGAAATCATTTAAAAAAGATCCTGAAAGTCACAATATTTTTATATTTGCCATGCCTTTTCAAAAAATTCATTTTAATCAGGCCTTTCATATCAGAGGGGAAAGTCAGGAGCCCCCCTCCGGGGCGGGAGCAGAAAGCAAGGGGGCTGGACAGACTCAGGCATCAGGGCAGGCTGCCAGAAATATTCTGGCTTTTGAAACATCAGGGCATGTAAAAGATACGATTACGATGATCAATATTATCGGGAAAAACCCTGAAGCGATCGATCAGGTGATGAAAGTTGGTCAGATTTTTAATGGTCTCGTAGGTGCTCTGGCTTATTTTGAAAATAAAGCAGGGTGCCGGGAACTCAGACATCTTGCGATTATGGTCGATGAAATCAGCCGCTACTATACTGAGGAGAAAAAATCACGCATCAGCGATGAGCATTTTCAGATCTTTCATGATGCGGCGGTTACCTCATTCAGAATATTGCAGCTCCTGCGTGAAAATAAGGAAGTGAACCCGGATCTTATCCGACAGTCTGTCAGTCTGCGGGAAAAGTATGATGGAATGCAGGAGTTCAGAACCCGCGAAACGGTCGACCAGGATGAAATTGACCGGATGCTGGAAGATCCGGATTCCTTAAAAAAGGCATGATATTTTCATCAGAAATAGGCATGCACCTGACTCTGTAGCCCCTGCGATGACAGTGTCAGAGCAGAGGAGTCATTTCTGATCTTCATCGCTTCAAAAAACAGGCTCATTTCAACACCTGGTATCAGAAACATTTTGAATCCGGCTCTGGCTTGTGATGAATTTCCGGGAAGTAGTTCCGGAGTCACATTGGCTGCTGCATAGCCGGATTGCAGATAAAGCTCCCGCCAGAGGCGGAGGTAGAGATCGAGGGTATGGACACCACCCTGGCGGAAATCTTTGTCAGGCTCATCCCGTGTAATGCTGACTCCTTCATAGCTCATGACATTTCCTGAGCCCAGCATCACCATAAATCCGATGGAATGCATTTCTGTGCTGCTGTTCAGGGCTTTATCTTTACTCCGCCAGTAAGAGTAATTCAGGGACTGTCCATAGCGAACCCCTCTGAGCCCGGCATTGAGCGCAAATCCTTCTGTCCTGTCGTCCGGGTTTGTCACCCGGTTACCGATCTTATGCAGGTTGAGATAAGGCACATTTGGTGCAGTTCCAACAGACAGTGCTTCGAAGAGGATGTTATAGGCTTGGGAATTCCCCTGAAGACCGTGGGATATCATCCTCTGTGCAAGTCCGTAATGATAGGGATCATAGTTTCCAAACAAAGGCCGGTAATACCCACCCATCACGAAAATGTTGTACGGAAGATCATCGACCATCGTGTAGAGACTTCTGGTCTTTGCGGATGTCAGGAATGTTTTGCGGGGTAATCCTTTTGCAGGACTACCCCAGTAGCGATTTTCCATAACAAAATGGAGGTTTCTGTAAAGCGGACGGTATCTGAGACCAAAATCGGCAGACATGGGGAAACTGACCCACTGTTTTTCTTTTTCTGTGCTGCTGTCTGTACTGGTTTCAATGCTTGTCAGAGAAGAAAACCAGCGGAAATCGGCTCCTCCATCAATCTTGCTCATGGCCATTTGCCGCCATGGGTCTTTTTTAGGAATCTGAAATAAAGAGTGTTTTTTGTTTTTTGCGATCGTCTTGTAGCGACCATAGGTCCAGTAGTAATCATCTTCATCAACGCTCTCATCGGTTTCTTTTAGTGAAAAACCTTTTTCAAAAACGAAATGATCTGGTGCCTTTTCCCAGGATTTGCGTTTTTTTGCATACTCTTGTTTCGGATATGCTGCAACATTGAGGTCGTGTTTGAGAATATCGGAACGAAAACTCTTTAGCCAGCGATTGCTGTTCCATTTGCCATAAAAGCTGCGGATACCTCCTCCATTAGGATTGACATGACAACCCTGGCAGGACAGGCTACAGCGACGGTCTGCCGGTTTTACGTTGATACGCTGGGGAGCATGGCAGCCTGCACAATTTTTTGCATACCTGGAGCCAAGCCAGGGTTCGGCAAAAAGTGCCTGTCTGCTGATTGTCAGGAGGGCTATGATCAGTAAGCATCTTATGGCAATAGTCGCAGCAGACATCCGTCCTCCATGTCTGGTCCGTAATCTCGTTTCATAGATGTAGCAGCAGAATAAGGCTGCTGATCATGAAAATGGGATGATGAATACCTTCATATTATAGCAAAAGGGGGGGAGAATCCTGTAGCTTGCAATTGTGTGCCAGAAGATCGTATGACATAGCATTTAACAGCGCAAGAATCATCTGAATAAATTCATGCAGTTAAATTAATATCCAATATCTGTTTCTCTAAAGCTGTCATTGACAACTTTAATCCGAGCGTTTGACATTGAAACATCACCGATGCTCGCAAGTTGCTGAAGCAATGTCAGGAACGGGTATCTGAAGGCTCCATTATCAGACGGCATTGCTGGGTCAACAAACTGCAAATAGGAGACACTCCACCATTGACGTTGGGTCAGAGCAAGAAGGGATCACGCTTTGACAGCTCCTCATGCCTGAAAGGCTTTCTATTCATAAGGCTATCCAAGAGGAGTTGGTCTTCTGCGGCAGTTTTGGATCTTATGCGATAGCGCGTTTTCTGAATCTTCTTAAATTTTCGCGCATATCTTTCAGCGGAATTGTTTGTATTCTCAAACTTCGGAGATGCTGAGTAGTGGGTCATACTGATGAACAGATCGTCTGAGAGTTTTGCTTTGAATCTGTTAAATGACTTGTACTTTTTATGAATTGGCAGGGATTTGAAGATGTCCCATGAATCCTTGGCTGCTGTGATACTTGCATTGAGGTCTTGCCATATTTTCTGCCATCCGACCACGGCATCTCGAATTTCTGCTATTTCCGCTCCTGCTGGAGTCTGAAGAACAGCGTTAAAAATCTTGACCCTTTTTTCAGACAGAGTGCGCGAAGAAACCCAAAATGCCATTCGCCCCAAAGCCAGACGCACCATATCGACATCCTCCCATGACTTCCATCCATACGGGGGATGTGTCGCAGCTGTTGTGTTCAGTGATGCTCCGGTCAATGCCAGCTCTGATGCATCGCCGGGAGTCATCCCATATCTGCTCTCAACAAAGTCAGGGTCCCTCAGCCACTTCTTGACTGAATTCTTGCTTATGCCAATCTTTTCCGCGATCGCTCTGAAACCCATGCCTTGGGATCGCAGATGAAAAACAGCAGCAACCTTCTCCGGACTTTCCTTTGTCACACGCATTTTTTCCGGAGGTTTGACAGGCAGCAGGGAGCGTACTTCCCTTACAGCGATTTTGGCTGCCTCTGTCAGCTTCTGGGCTACATGGAAAAGGCACAGCTGGTGGCGGACATTTGGCCATATTGATCGAATAGACGAAGGATAGAGAGATGACTCATCCGTCACAACCTGGTCGGGCTCTAAGCCCTCCTCTTTGAGATTCTCGAGAAATTTCTCGACATCTGTCTGATTGAATGAGCCATCCTGAACCAAATAGCCAATCAGTGCGTCATTTCTGTTCGGATCCGTCGCAAAGAGTACGGCCAGCCTGCCACTATAGGCTTCGTCAATACAAAGAACCCCTGAAAATTCATTGGTTACAATCGGGTTTGTATCTGACATTCTTGCTGTGTCTGCTGCCTGTGCCACCCAAGTCCTGACCGCATTTTCGCTCACTTTAAGCCCAAAGTCTCGGGCCATCCGGCGTACAACCGCCCTAACGGGCATATTATCTTCTATGACTGAGGCGATGGCGACATTTATTGCTCGATTTGAGAAGGTTGCTCTTGGTCTCATAAAACCCGGTTGGAACCTGAAATAAGCTTGACAGACGCCGCACAGGTATACTCCGATGCAAATCTCCAAGAGAGCTTGGCTCCCTTTGTCAATATCGAGTGCATAGCGTTTGGCTATCCATTGACGCGCGCAAAGGGAAGAGCAATGCGGGCATTTGCTCTTGTCTGGAGCATCAGTGATTGTTTGAAACCTGGTATTTAGTAGTTTCATCGCAAAATTCCTGTACCTTACTGAATTTGTACAGGATTATAGAAGTCGTTTCTACCCAACGTCAATGGTGGAGTGTCCAGATTTCTGCAAAACTTGATGCCTTGGTAGCAACTTGCGGCGACACTTTCGATGGAAGAGTAATGGGACGATCTGACTCGCTTTTTTCTCTTTTTGACGAGTCTAAAACCGAATGTCAGCAAAGATATGAAATATTAAAATCCGAGCTGACCAAGTGGGTCAGAAAAAACGAACCATACTACTATGTTGATATGATGCACAGGGGTGTATCTGATATTTTTAATATTTTCAGGGACAGGGAAGCTATGGATAACAAAATCATAGCTTCTGCGGTGATAGCTTACGGTAAATCGAGAGGAAACGGCAATCCGCATCACCTTAATCATGAGGCATTAAATCTTGGAAGTTCTGAGTACTTTTGGACCTCGTTCCAAAAAATATTCACGACTGATG
This sequence comes from Deltaproteobacteria bacterium, assembly GCA_020635195.1. Lineage (GTDB taxonomy): Bacteria > Bdellovibrionota_B > Oligoflexia > Oligoflexales > Bog-1112 > JACKAG01. The sequence continues at coordinate 140,716 of JACKAG010000005.1, forward strand.
GTATTCTCAATCTGGTGAATTTTTGGACTTGGGGTTCAACCAATATTCAGTCAGAAATGGAGCGGAACAATGCGGCTCTGATATATAATCGACTGCTTAACCTTATTCCCTGGTTCAGGGGAGCCATCAAGTCTCTGATTGCCATAAGTTTTATTTTTTCTGCAGCTGCCTTAGCTTTTGGAGCCCTGAAACCTATGATCTGGTGGTTTGGGATCCTTATGATGGAAGCTGTCTATGGACCAGCATCAGCTCTGGTATATCATATGTCCGGATTATTTATAAAATTTTCTGATCTTCTCCAAAAATTTCAGTCATTGAAATTTGATCCGATGATGTTGATCGCAGCTCATGAGATAGACCAAACCCTGGCCTATCTCCAGACTGTTTATTTTATCGTACAAATGGTGATAGTTTTTATTTTCTGTTTTGGAATTATGCAGTCCGGGTGGGCAATCCAAAAAACCAACTACAACCCAAATTTTGGTATTTCTCAGGGGGTCCAAAAAATTAAACAGGCCGTATCTGTCTTTACTAAAGTATGAGGAATGGCTGATGGAAGTTCCATTATATCAACACTATATATATCAGGTAATGCTCGGGCTGCTTGTCGCTGTGATTCTGATATCTGCCGGATCTGTGGCAGTAAAAAAACTTCTTATTAAATACGAAATCCCATTCATTAAAAGAAGATTTCTGAATATTTTTTTTTTTGTTGGAGTCATACCTCTTTGGATTGAAATTATTCATTTTATCCCATTCAATGGTGAGCATATTGCAAAAATTTTAGTTTTCCTTCCGGAAAAAGCAGAATTATTTTTAATCCAGATATTCAATAATATTTTTCCTCAAATATACTCATCAAAAACGCATATATTCTCAATCAGTTATATATTATGTTTTCTCGGGATCATTTTTTTACCTTATCTGATTGAAAATATTACTGATAAACGAATTCGCTTCGTAACCTATACTGTGGCCAGCGGTGGTTTTTATCCCATTTATGCCGGAATATCTTTTTTGTATAACCCGAGAGTCATTCAACAGCTGCGTTTTGGGACAAAGGTATTTCGAGATCCTGTCCAGGCGGAAAAAGCGATCAGAAATCTTGTTCGATTAGAAAAATGCAATGGTATTAAAATACATGAGAATATTGAACTTCCTTGCATCAGAGAAAGCCAGCATATTTTTTTAATCGGAGGACCAGGATCAGGTAAAACCAATGCTATTTATAAGATTGTAGAGACGGTCAGAAATCGCGGTGATCGTATGATTATATACGACCGAAAAGGTGATTACACAGAAGCATTTGGGGAAAAAGAAAGGGTAATTATTCTCTCTCCATTTGACCAGAGAGGTTATGCATGGAATATCGCTAAAGATATCAATACTGAAATTCTGGCCGATGAATTTGCTGCCAGTCTGATTCCAACCCCCAAAGAAGCCAAGGAGAGCCAATGGTACGAGGCTGCTCAGGACCTTCTGACCGGTGTTATTATGCGTCTTCAGGCGGAAAAAAAAGAGAACTGGAACTTCAATGACCTCAGGGATATTCTGAGCGATAAAAAATCCGTTATTGAATCCTGCCAAGCATACCTGCCAGGAGCATTGCAAACCATTGGTGATATTGATGATAAGCAGACAGCTGGTGTTTTCATGAACCTGCGGATAGCAACTAAAAAAATCCGTTTTCTTGCAATAGCCTGGACTGACGCAGAAAAAAAATTTTCACTTACAGAATGGCTGGATCAGGAAGATCATCCGATCAGGACAGTGATCATTGGCGGAAACTCTAAATATGCGGGACTTGATAATTTTCTGATCACTCAATTCATGAACATGACATATAACGAGGTACTTTCTTTTCCAGATTCTTTTTCAAGACGAATCTGGGCGATTAATGATGAGCAGGGAAGTCAGCCACCAGTTAAAAATTTACTCAGAGCTTTGGCTGAAGGACGATCAAAGGGACTTTGCATCGTTTCAGCTGTACAGGATATCGGGCAAATCCGGGACAAATATGGCCGAGATCAGGCACACACATGGTTTACCAACTATGGAGCCGTCCTTGGTGGCAGGGTCAGCGATCCGGATACTGCTGCATTTCTCGCCAGAGCCTTCGGGCAAAACCGGGTAGTTAAAACCTCTGTCAGCGTCACAGAAGAGCTGGATCGGATATCCAGATCAAGTCAGGAACATAACGAAGCTGCCCTTCTTGACAGTGATTTTTTAAACCTTCCCAATGCTTCACTCAAAAATGGAGCCTCATTTTGGCTCAGGATAGCAGGCTGGCCAGCTGCCAAATTGAAATACAAAATAACACCCCTTCCAAAAGAATATCGAGCACAAATTCCAATGGAATGGTTAACTAAAGCCCCTGTAAAGACTACTGATCACAGTCAATCGTCTGAAACAGCTTACAATGAGTATGAAACAATACAGAAAACGGAAAGAACAGACGTGAACCTTGATTCAGGAGAAGTTTCAAAGAATGAAAAAGAGGACGAACTAGCTGCCATAGGAAGAGAGCTGGGTTATGAATCTTGGGATGGATTTTCTTATTATATGCACAAAATACCCGGACAGAAATTATAGCCCAAACCAAATTAATCTGATGAAAGACTGATTAGCGTAAGAATAGCATGATTACTGAGAGGAAGAGATATGGATAGCTCAATCTATGATTTTGTACAGCCTTTACGAATAAGGAGATTGCATTGAAGATCGTACTTTTCTTGTCAGTCATCAGTTCTCTCATGGCCTGTATGACCAGAACCCCTTTGCGTGAAACGTCTTCCCGGAAATTGATTAAAGCGGATCAGGAGATTTCTTTTGTTTCCAGGATTCTGGGAGAAGAGAGAGCTTACCGAATTCATCTGCCTGCAAGCTATAGTGATCCAAGCATCGCTCCCAAGTACTATCCGGTTTTGTACGTGCTCGATGGAGAGGATCATTTCAGCTATGCTTCAGGCATTGTTGACTTCATGAGCAGAGGATATATTTCCAATAATTACCAGATTCCGGAGCTGATTGTTGTTGCTGTTTTGAATAAATCTCCTGGTAAAGATAATCGTTTTCGCGATTATTCACCAAGTGCAGTTCCTGAATTCTATTCTGAGAGTGGAGGTGGTGACAACTTTCTTCGTTTCCTGAGAGAAGAATTGGCACCCGCAGTGGACAAGGAGTACCGGACACTGCCTTTTCGGGTTCTGGCAGGACACTCCATGGGAGGGTTGATCGCCACCTATGACATGCTGAAGAAAAGTTCTATATTCAACGCTTTTATTGCCATGGACCCTTCCCTCTGGTGGGATGACGGATATATTCAGAAGATCGCAAATAATCTGGAGGTTGATAAGCTCAGGGGTGCATACTATCTGTCCACCTACGGAAAGGCAAGAAGGAAGAAAGAGTATGAAGCCTTTGTGGAATTACTTTTTGCAAAGAATCCAGACTCGCTTCGGACACATTTTCACGTATTGGAGAATGAGCAACATAGTTCTCTGCCTGTTGTAAGTCTTTACAATGGTCTGCGACATGTATTTGATGGCTTTAAACCAGACCTGAGCAGCCTCGCAGAAAACCCTGATCTGATAGATCTTCATTTTGAGAAATTTTCCCGAATTATAGGGGTTAAATATCTTCCTCCTGAAGATCTGATCCACATGATCTGTATGGAGACTGCAAGAGAAAGGCCAGAGCAGGCAGTGGATTGTTTTATCATCAATACCAGGAACTATCCTGATTCTTATAATGCCTTCAATGCATTGGCTAAGGCCTATGCGAGCATGAATAAAACAGAACTTGCGCTAAAGGCTTTCCGCCGATCTTTGGAAATTGCACCGAATAATCGGAAGGCTTTGGTTGGCACAGAATCTCTGATAAACCAACAATCGTATCATTGACATTAGGGGTAGTGACCGCATAGCTACAAAAAGTGCCAAATTTTAAGGAAATATCACTGGACCGCAAGAAGCAATTGACTTGTCAATTATAGCATGGCAGTTACTGCTACCAAAAATTGAGCTTTTTGTTCCTTTGATATAGAAGTTTAAGAAGTCTACTACATATAAGTTCATTATAGCTGCAATTTCCTGCCCATCTCCATCCCCCAAAGGAGATTGGAATGGATGTCCAAATATAAGTTCCACAAGCTTCTCAAGAGTAGGCAGTGCTTCTTGAAATGGCTCAGATTTCAGAAGAGTCGCTACATCTGTAAACGAGGTATGATGGCTGTAAAGGGGTCCATCAGGATGAGCATTTAAAAGGTTGTCTTTTGATTCTACAATTGCAACGAGATAGTTGTTATCTTTCAATATATATTTTGGAGTGAAGCTAACTCTCGCAGCAGGGGCTCCATATTTGGTCCCCCAATATCGGGTTGCAGCCAATTCATGAAGAAAAGGAATTTCGAATCCCTGAAAGTTCTCTCTGACATCAGCGTCCATGGCAATCGCTGCTGAAAAAGGATGATCTTTTGATTCAATAATCTTTGCTACAGCATTTGCTCCTGCTGAATGACCTATAATTGATAATTTATTTAATATCATTACATCATAAACTTGACCAATTTTGTGAATGTTTTTTTGGATGTAGAAGATATCGTCACTCCGGACGTTATGGTCTAAGTCATCATTTTTTGCTTTTGAAGTTTTAATAACATGTCCAGTAGGGAGCAAATTGTCTCCCGATAGAAACGGACTGTTGATACCTACAACTATATATCCATGGCTAACAGTGTTAGTTATGAGATTTTCATATTTTTGGACAGAGGAATTGTCACCGGTTGTAAAGAAAACAACTGGAAATTTTTCGGTATCAGATACTTTTGCTCCATCTCTTGAAAACGATTTCATATTAAGAATCTCTGAAAAGTCTAGGTCTAATTTCTCTCCCAAGGCAGTAGCGTATGATTCGTACTCTCCTT
>JACKAG010000006.1 GCA_020635195.1 Deltaproteobacteria bacterium
TATGAGCAAATCAGCAAAAGGAAATCTTAAAAAGCCAGGAAAAAATGTTTCTGCTAAATCTGGTCTGAATAAATCAATCCTGGATCAGGGTTGGTTTGAATTTAAAAGGCAGCTTGAATATAAACTTCATTGGCTTGGTGGTGAACTTATCCTGGTAAACCCGAGATATACTTCCCAAATGTGCAATGTCTGTGGATACGTGGACAAAGATAATCGAAAATCCCAGGCTCAATTTGTGTGTAAAAGCTGCAAACATGAAGATAATGCTGATAATAATGCGGCATTGAATATTTTGGCGGCAGGGCATGCCGTGTCAGCTTGTGGAGATATTAGCTCGGTTGCGAGCTAAGCCCAAGAATCCCCCGGATTTATCCGTGGGGAGTGTCAAAAATTCAATGGAGTTGTCTATCTTAACCACATAAATTGCTCTGTAAGCCTTTGAAAGCCGGATAGATCTTTGACCCTTTCTTTGACCCTTTCTTTGACCTTTTAAGGGCTCGTCATGATATCCCGGCAGCTTTCGCACTTCCTCTAAACCATTCTGGGCTACAGACCTGAGTCCATAGGTTCAGCTTTTTAACAACATAAAAGGGCAATTTTTTTAGATCTTTGCGAGCATCTTTCGCGATAATCACGCGATTAATCATGAGCAGCCTCCGTAGCTACTCCTAAACTACCCTTATCGGGGGTAGTTATCAATTACTTTAATTTGGGGTATGGAAACGATTCGTTCGAGATATGATCAAATTTAGTGGAGGAGGAGAATTAAGTAGCGTCCCCTCAGGTCTTTGCTCGTGGAATTCAGAATGCGCACCTACGGCTGATGCTCCTGCTTAAACACTGCTGACAGAGCTGATTATCCAAACATGTTTTCTGTCGTATAGTCAGCCAGCCCCTGATCGATAAGCTTTCTCAGCTCCTGCCGGAGAGTTGAGCGGACCGGAAAAATACCGCTTTGCCTGAACTCCTCAACATCATCCTCTGTGGGCCTGAAACAGTGTTCAAAGATGGGCCTTAAGCCACTGACACCCGGAACCAGATGCTGACACATATCACAGCCCTGTCCTTTTCTGTACTGACCCCTTTCCATGTTTTTTACCCGGCAATGAGGACAGAGGATCTGGACAAGCCTCTGAGCAGCACACAGACTGACAGACTGAATATCAAGATAGTCAAATTTAAACTTTTTGATCAGCTGTTTATACGTATCGGATACACTGTTTGCGTGCAGGGTGGATATCACCAGATGACCTTTATTTGCAGCCTCCAGGGCGGCAAATCCTGATTTCGAATCCCGGATCTCTCCGATCAGGCAGACAACCGGCTTTTGTCGCAGAATGGTACTGATCCCTTCTTCCCAGCTGAAGGTGGGCGTGATTTCATATTGCCGGACCCATGGAAGGGATCTTTCAACCGGATCTTCCAGCGAAATCACTTTTTTCGTTTTTCTGTCTATACTCATCAGAGCAGCCTGACAGGTTGTGGACTTCCCGGAACCTGTCGGCCCTGTTGTAATAAAGAAACCCTGTTCCATCTTAAGAAATTCTTTCAGATCCTGCTCAAAATGTCCGGGAAGGTAGCACCTGTCCAGATCCGGAAGGGCTTTTTCTTCAATCACACGAAAAACGATAGACTCCGGATCCATCGAAGAAGGGGGACCATAAGAAACCCGGTATCGTGATTTAAAAGACGGGAGCTCGATCGATCTGTCCTGCCGGACATGTTTTCTTGTGACATCGAGGCCACATATATACTCCAGGCGATTGAGATATGACGGAATCGTGTCACTGTCACTGATAATATCGTAAATGATCAGTGAATTCATAATGCCAAAACGCACCGCCATTTTTCCAGGCTCTGGTTCATTGGGCTCAATATGAATATCACTGACACTTTTTTCGGATGCCGTCCGGAACATCTTTTTCCAGTAAGCCGAAAGATAGTGGCTTTCATTCATCCGGTCTTCTGGCATGGCGACTGTTTTTATTTTCATCTTGTTACTTCCACGGTTTGCCAACGGGTTGATTCAGAGCATCACAAATCCGGCGCAGAAGTTTACGCTGCACAAATTTTCTGATTTCAAATCTTATCGCATGTTCACAGCTGCTATATTTGGAGTAGCTTATCTTAGCCGGGAGCAGAGGCGAAAGTATTTTTGTTTTAATGATCTCAAATCCGGGATTACAGGTGACTTCCTCCCAGATGGTATAAATCCTTCTGTCCCCTGGCAGATAGTTAATACCGATTATTTCATCGATCCTCATTCGTATCATTTCATTACCAACCCAGGCATCAGATCTGGCTGCTGTTGCCAGAAGATCTGCTGTTTTCTCATTTCGGGTAATGGTTTCATTGATTTTTTCTGAGCTGCTGATATCAGGTTCTAAGGGATTTAGTGTGATGTCCGCTTTATTGACGACTCTCAGGTCCTCATCCATAAAGCTGTAATCATACTGATTTGTATTAGGCGTTGAATATGCAGTTTCAAAAGTTTTGATACGTTTTCCAGGACGCCTTATAACCGGATCAGAGGACGGGATATATCCGACAATTTCATAGCGATGGAGCAGGATATAGTTGATATTTTGTCGGCTGATACATTTGTTTTTCCAGTCTTTTTTGAGGCATTTGCCACCCACTCTTTTCCGGCATTCCTGCTCACTTCTGACAGGCTCAAATTCAAGGATGCCAAAATCCGGGACTTCAAAGAGGTGCTTACGGCTACCCATGACGATCCCTTCCTCCTCTTTCGAAATATGACAGTAAAGTCGTCTTTCCCAGACAGCTTCTTCATCAGGTCTTTTCAGGTCCTCTCCCTGCTCAGAAAGAGGACTCTCATAGCCGGGAGGAGTTTCGATGACGCCTTCTTTGTTAAGCTCTTCACGAGCCTGTCCGGAAGCAGCTTCTCCTTTAGCAGTCAGCCATGTCAGATATTTTTTTTCCCTTTCAAAGGCTTTTATTCTGTCCTTAAAGTACTTTTCACTGTAGCTGGCATCCGTCATTAATGGAGAGCCCGGACTCAACAGCGCTTCTGAACGATGCGGCATAAGCTTCTGCAATGACTTTGCATCCTCTGCTTTGATCTGATTCGTTATTTCAGAAGCTGTTTTTACAAATTCTGACACATTGCTGATCTTTTCAAAGGTTGATGCAAGAGCATGATCCGATGTTTTAGTCGAGCTGTCTTCCCAGGGATAGGCCAGAGACCACCTTTCATTTCTTCCCCGAGGAAGACCAAAAAACTCATGGGCAAAAAGCTTAAACTGCATAGCCTTGTTTGCATAACTGTAATCGCTTCTGGTGTTATGGGTACTCATCCGGGGAAGCAGAGAGCCCCACAGACTGCAATATGGACCCTGCCATTTCATAGGATCTATTGTGGTCAGAGCCTGTTTTAAGATAATTTCTGCCTCTCCTAAAATTGGCCAGCTACAGGACTGCAGGGAACTTTTGATCTCCTGACTCAGGTGTTCGATATAAGCGCTGATTTTATCTTTGTAACTTAATGGTTTTCTTTGTCCTCCCTCCTGATCAAAATCTCTGAGGACCTTGTCACTCAGACATGCATCCGGGCTGCTACTGTTTGCCATGTTGAAGATAGCCATGGGATCGAGGTAATCCACCACACCGGTGTCCCAATAAGCATAGGCATCCGAGCTCAGGGCCAAAGGGCAGGTTTGTGCTAACTTATCAAGTTGCCAGCCATAGCCTCCTTTCTGACAGACAGAGAATTTTTCGGCAATGGCTTTGGACAAAATCACAGGCCAGACAGCGACATCAAAGGAGACTTCACCGGCTGACTGGTCCGCCCGCATTCGCATTCTTTCAAACGGAACCAGCTCTTTTGCTTTAAAAAACTGGTTCCAGTCAACATCATCTCTGTCCGCGAACCTGGTGCCCGTGTACAAGGCTCTCATCTGAGTAAGCGCTGTTTCCTGAAACACTTTTTTTGTCAGGTTCAGAGCTCCATCCTCATCAATCAGTTCTTTCATCGAATCAGAAATCTTACGGTTCAACAGATAAAGTCGATTCTGTTTTGCAAACGCATGATGAAAGTCATTGCCTTTCTCTGTAACCTCAATGAAATATTTGGGCCAGTAATAACGAGGTGTTGGGCTTATTATTTCCGTGGCTTTGATCAGCGCACCTTCCATCGAGATCTCTTTTACCGGAGTTGTGTCTTCCTGATAACTGTCGATATGCGCTGCTGTAAGAACATGGCAAACGGTTGGAAAGTCCGGCTTCATTAGCAGCTGGCTCGCTGAAATACTGAGAATATCGACAATACGATCAAGAATATCGTTCATCTCTTTGACAAACAGCGCCTGATCAACTTCATCCAGACTGCAGTTAAGCCCAAGATTTCCTATAATTTTTGTGATTTCAAAGGAGATTTCTTTTTCTGGAATAATATCTTCTCTGCTAAGAGAGTATGTCCTGCTACCTGGCAGCATGAAAAAAAATATGACGATTGTGATCCATTTCATAGCTGATCTTTCCCTGACAAAGCTGGTGCTGCGATACTATCCTGAAGAGGATTTTCCTTATCCAGAGTTTTTTCTGTCACAAAGCTGACGGCCGCTATGGCTGATCCGGTGGGGACAGAGCGAACAGCCGTGTACGTAGCGGATACCGAGGAGGATCGATGACTCTGCTCTGAGACATGTTCTGAGACACGTTCTGAGACATGGCAGGACTCTGTTCTGTTTTGCCGCTGATCTGTAAGCACAAGAGAACGACGGGAGGAGATCTGGCCTCCGGAAGACAGAACCGTCCTCTGTATCTGCCGAAAGGAGTGCCCGGAAAACCATAATCCTGCGGGAAAAATCATAAAAATTCCGCCCCAGAGCCAGGCTTCGATGGTCAGCAGGGTCTGCTGTAACTGAAGCGCGATATCTGACATTCTGTTCGCCGCAGCAAAGCTGATTCCGCTGAGAAGATAGGCCGGATCTGATTCTTTTATGATATCAGCCTGAGTCGCAAGGCCGGAAAGACCACTCATATAAAGATGGAAAGAATCAGAAACGGATCTCATGAAATAAAGGTAAACCGGAGTTAGAAGAGACATCAGCCAGACCCATGAGAATATCTTAAACGGAACAGAAGAGAAAAAAAGCAGCAGACATATCATGGGAAAGGCCATTTTTACAAGAAGCTGCACTCCTGCAATCATCAGCGGAATATCCGACATATTCTGCTCAATGCCGGACAGCAACCAGGCACGGAGCATAGCAGATTCCAGACCCATAAATCTGCGGACGGATGCAGCGATCGTATTCAGCTCAACGTCTGCTGTCGATGCGAGCCCGAAAGAGAGGGCATGATTCCTGCTCTCTCCTGTCAGATCCACAGCATAGTACTGCCGTAACATTTCTTTCTGGATCATCGCAGCCTGTGCCAGATTTGCCGCAACAGAATAGAGTTCCATGTAGAAGCTGGACTGTTCTGCTGTCCATGCTCTGATCTCCTGAATCCCCACGTGCTGCGTTTCACCATGGTTTGAGCCGACCAGCACAAGGTTTTCCGGCATTTTAAGCGGATTTTTTTCACGGATATATGCTACCAGCTGTTCTCTTGTCCTCTTAAGATAGCTCAGACATATATGCTGATCGTTTCCCATCGTAAATGTCCGCTGATTCAGAGCATCGCTCAGTTCCGCCACGATCTCATATTCATACTGTCCTGCATCTGTCATATGGCTTCTGCCACTGAAGAGATCTGCCGGACTTGCTACCTTCCGGATCACATGTCCGTCGGATGAAATCTGATGAGTCAGAAGAGGAATGTCGGGGACACAGTTTTCGACCAGGACTCTGATCTGCCCTCCCAGAGCCGGATCTTCGATATCCATAGAGGCGGCTCTGGACAGAGCATTGTAGACAAAGCCAGGAGGAAAGGACATATCCGGCCTTGTCGTGCTCAGAATCCCATGGGTCATTTTGCTTAAGCTGTGCGAAAATGCCGTGCTTATATGATTAATCACCGTAAAACCGAAGGGAATTCCATGAACCGGGACGCAGGCAAGCCAGGCCGCAAAAAATCGGGGAAAATGCCGGGAAAACACTCCATGCCTGAAAGAGGAAAACGTCTTCAGGCAGGCAAAAACAAAGGCTGCCCAGATGATGATTTTTGCAAAGATCGACTGATAAAGGTATGAAACCTCCTGTTCCATCACCATATCGCCGAAGTCTTTGACAAATTTTGCTAAGAGGGTATCAACCACGTGCCCCGAGCCTCACGTCTTTATAAAATGGTTCGTGATAAAATATTTCGCACTGATCTGTATCTGTTTAAGAGGCTCCCGGGACGTGGATTTCCCCTTTCTGGCTGCTCTGATAAAGGCCAGAGGAGGACTCTCCGGCAGAAATGCCTGAATAGCGAGCTGCTTTTTCCATCACCCGAGTCCGGACCCTTTCATGAATGCGCCGACCCAGCTCAGAAGATCTCTCTTCGGACTCCTGCTTAATCATCAGCATATCAATACTTGTTTTTGCTCTGGTCATCAGAAGCTCACAGTTTTTCTGTGCAACTGCGGAATGAAGCTCCGGATCTGTCATGCATCGCTGCTCAGCTCCCATGTAAATATCCCGAAGCTTGTCGATCTGCCGGATATAGGAGGCGTCTGACGCAAGCTGATCGATGATATGCTCCATTTCTTCTGAAACAGAGAAAGAACCGTCATGATTCATATCTGCCAGAGGAAGGAGCATCAGAATCTGTGACGGGGCAATCAGAAAGCCCGGCTCTTCATCATCCTTTGCTGGCCGGTAAATCAGTGAAGGCTGACCATGCCTCTCCCAGGCCTGTCTGTCCTTCCAGAGCGGCTCCGATTTTTCAAGAATCTGCCTGTCTGACAGACCTTTTTTCTTATACTCCATCATCGCCTTCACAATCTGTATCACGGCTTCTCTGATCTCATGCTTTTCTTTTTTCTGCCGAAACTCCGGGCTGTCCGGAAACGCTCCTCCCTGCATCACCTTATGGGTTTTACTGACAGATATCCCGGGAAACAACTGCTCCGCAAAGGATCTGGCCTGAAAATAGCGGGAGTATCTTCTTTTGGAAGCGTTCAAAGACCGGCTCTCTGCTGCGCCCTTCACTTCATCGGGAAAAATCTTTGCGATCAGATCTTTCATGCTGAAATGATGATTGTTCTCAATGAGATCTGAGATATTCTCAGATCTTTTCTTTTTTGAAATTTCGTCGGGTGCTTTCCCTGAGTTGCAGGCAGCAATAGCCTGTCCTGCATAAGGGAACTCTGATTTATTCATCTTTTCTGCGACACAGCGTTTCATCGGCTCATGATGCAGGCGGCTCTGATCCGAGATCCCGTCAAAAATTTTGCAGGACTTCATGGTCAGACTGGCCTCCGAGGCAGCCAAAAGCTCGGCCTGGCTATACACACTACAAAACTGCGGGCTGATATTGCAGGCGATCATACTGGGCAGAGCTCCGGAAATCTGCACACTGACATCTTTGGCCTTCTTGCGGACCGGCTCACCCACATTCTTCCAGTAGTCCTTGGAAAGGATTTTAGGCGGCATATGCACCTGCACGGTCGTCCAGTCCGTATAGCCACAGACCTGTGATGCATTAAAATCCACCCTGACATCCACAAGCTGCATCGTTGCCGCAGAAGGTGGCTGACCACTGTCCTGGCCAAAAGGAGCGATAACCCTGTCGGCTGGCCTGTGATAGATCGCGGCCCCGGCAAGGGCTTCTGTGGCAAAAAAAAGTCCTAAAATAACACGCTTCATGAACGACACACCCTGTTCCAGTTACATTCGGATCTCATTAAATGAGACATATTTTAAAAAACAGCGGTCCTCCTTCACATGACAGAAAAATGAAAAGGTCAGATCCCCTGGTTTATATGTGTTGCTGTCACAATAGATCGAATAAGTTCCGGACTGAGGATTTGAGGGGCTGACTTCCGGGCGAGCATCATCGTCTCCTTTGCTTAAGTCTGTCACATAGGCCTGACAGAAATTTTTGACATCCTCAGCGGATATATCCTTGGTATCAAAGACATGGCCATTGACCTTCAGAATCCAGGTCATTTTTGGATGATCTTTTCTGCCCGAATAGGCCCCTTCGACCCGTATCATCGACTCACTCAGGCTTATACTCTCATCATCAGAGATCATGGGATAGTTTGATGGATACTGATAGATGGTTGCATCAGACCGTGAGCTACGGGACCTTGCCGTATACTTTCCCGGGTTAAATCCGCTTTCATTGAGCTCCTGAAGGGGCGTCTCTGTCAGATCATTGCCGATTCTGAAGAGGTTTTTTGTGCTGTCCACAGTCAGCACACCACGGCCACACTGATCATCAATCAGAATCCGCCCGCTTTCAAAGCTGCACAGAGGGACTGTCTTATCCGGATCAAGCTGAGACGCCATTTCATCATGTCTGAGACAGTAACGAAAGTTCCAGTCGCAGCGTCTGTAGCACTGTCCGTTCACCAGCATCGGATTATCCGGATCATCACAGTGACCCGCCTGCGCGCGGGGCTCTGTATAGACATCATCCGGACGATCGGGTCGTCTTCGCCGGGAGCTGGAAGAAGACTCGTCCTGAGGACTGAAATCCGGAGAGCAGGCCATCATGATCAGAAACAGCATGGAGACAATCAGGTTCATGATAAATCCTTTCCAAAAGGGTGATGCTTTGCCATATATTCGAGTGCAGTCGAAGGAGTATAGCCTTTTTTCATGGTGAGTCTGTCGTAGAGCTTTTTCTGATGATCATCTGTTGTGATCAGTGCATCCAGCAAGGGAGTCAGGGGAAGGAAGACACTGCCACGATATCCATGACCTGTTCTGGATCTGATATATGCAGCGCTTCTTTTTAAGTGTTTTTCGAGTTTAAGTGAGGCAATAATCTGCCACTCGGCTTCTGTAAACTGATCGCCCCAGGCTTCTTTTGCAAGGCTGACCATGTCTCCCATCGGCAAAAAGATCTTCTGACTGGCATTACTCCACAGATCCTGCCCGACTTCAGTACAGTAGTCCCTGACCGAGTTGGTCACTGCCACAACAAAGGTATTGGTTTTGGGTCCGCTTTTAATGATGTCTGCTGCAAATGCGGACATATATTCTGCTGCCTTACCGCCACCTCTGACCAGAAGACCGAATTCCTCAAAGATCACCATTTTCGGAACACTGCGGTCCCCGTAATTATAAGAGATATCTCTTTTGATTCTGGTGGCTGCAATCTGCGTCGCCAGAATCTGATCCGCTTCTTTGGTTTTATCGGTGGCACCAAGGTCATAGATCACCACTCTGGTGGTAGGAGAAATGGGCTCTTTTCTCTCCCATGCCGAAAAGATGTAACCAAACTTGCCACCTTCAGAGAGGCCAAGCCCCCACTTGACCAGATCGGATTTCGCCTCTTCAAGATTTTTGACATGGTCTGATTTCAGCACCTGACAGGCTTCGTCAAATTCATTTTTGACATCCTGCCAGACCGGATGTGGATGAACCCCGCAGAGGCTTCCGGACTGTCCGGCAGCCTCTGCGGTTTTTCTGTGAGTTTTGTATGCCCTTGCCAGAGATTGTTTCAGAATTTCTTCGTGAGTCGAATCGAAACTGATGTTTGAATTGGCAAGATGAAGGGCTGTGACAATGATATTAAACAGCCTGCTCATTTCGGCACTGTCCTGACTGTCAACACCAGCAAAGGGGCTGAAGGGATCTTCAAGAAGGGCCTCAATCGAAAAATCGATAATGCGCCCCCCTGCAATATCAGAAGACTTTTTGTATGAGGTCCGGGCATCAATGCCTCTGACAATTCCATTCTGGGTTTCCAGAAACTCACACATCCAGACACTGGTCCACGAGCTTTTGCCTTTTCTGGCCTGCCCAAGGATCGCGGCAGTTCTCAGCTCAAAGCCTGTAAAGGGGCTGAAGCAGGTCGGTGTTCCGCAGCGTGAGATCAGCCATCTTGTCCCTTCGAGAGCTGAAGGACCATCGTAAACCGGCCAGAACGAGGCTGCATCTTCAAGGCGAACTTCCCGGGTTGCACCTTTGACCTTATGCCACTCTTTTCTGAGGTTCAGAGGAAGAGAGCACGAGATCATATGAACAGGAATTTCTTCTTCTTTCAGCATTCTTGCGCTGAGAAAATTGGTTGCATGGCTTCTGATCTGTGATTCATGAGCTTCTGTAGCATTGTAGACCAGAAGCCTCAGCGACTGGGTCCCGAAGGGGCGGGAATAACTGACAGACTGCTCAAAATCTTCATAGTCACGGACTTTTTCCTGACCATTGCCAGCCCATGCATACCAGACTTTAGCAACATTAAAAGATGATCGAGCCTGAAATGATCCGTCCGTAAAACACCAGACCATATCCCAGTTTTTAACAGGAAGCGCATCCATAAAATGGCGCAGAAGTCCGAAAGCAAAGTTCCCTGGCTCTGTCGCATTGTGAAGAATAAATGCCTTGATACTTTTTTCATCCCAGTAAAGACCGTCTTTTTTCCTTATCAGAGGAGGATTGTAGATGGCCTTATGAATGTCTGTGCTTTCCGGATAAACTTTCTGCTTTGTTCCGCAATGAAGAATATCCTGTATGTATCCGATAAGCTCTTCAGAGGACAGCCTTCGTAAGGGAAATCCACTTTGCATCTGAAGTTCAAAAGATCGTATTTTTTCAAGGAACTCTCTTTTTGATGCTTCAAAAATATGGTCCAGCTCTTTTATCTGTTTTTTTTCCGGAACAAAATATGCGATAGCCGAACGAAGGATACTTGTCAGAGCGGTTTTTCGTTCCGGGTTCCAGTGAACCGCCAGATAAAATTTTCTTCTGACCGGCCTGATCATCTTAAAAAGATCTTTTTCATACTGATCCAGGATTTTTCCTGTCGCTGAATCCGAGTAAACGACCGGGTTTCCTGCTATCATTTTTTCGGGAGCTTCTGCACTTTCTCTCTGGCTACAGTAAATCTGAATTGTGATGTTCCCCTGGCCATCCGGAATCCCACGGGAAAGCTCTCTTAATGCCTTAAAAATGAAAGAAAAGTCAGAAACAAGCCCGTCTGATCCGTTAAGGTTTTTGGGCTCGTCATAAATCCCGGGAAATTCCCAGACTATGCCAAGTCCTCCCTCCTGAGTCAGGAAAATATGATCTCCCATATCTTCTCTGATCGTCAGATGCCTTTCTGCAAAGGAGTCAGGAATATTATGAAACGGCTTACTATCCCGGAGCGTATTTTTCATCAGCTCAGCTGCCTTTATCCTTTGTTATGATCAGATGATTCAGCTGTTTTCACTTCCTGCCTTCTGATCTTCTGTTCCTGTTTTTATGTCTTTTTCATGATCATTTCGCAAAAAATTTTTCTGAAGAATCTGATGATAATCAAGATTCTCTCTTCCCAGATAAAAATAGACAGGCCCTCCGAGCCAGATATCACCACCCGGAGTAATCCGCCCATAAGACCAGCCCCTGATATGAACCGGACGACCCTTGCCTATATCTGTACTGCCATAGTCCTGACGGCCTTCTTTGTCTTTGTATTCCTCAAGGCCCGCGGAAAGCTGAGGACTTCCTTCAGGTGGAGTCTGACAGGAGCTTAAACCTGCTAAAGCGATCAGCATGGCGACCAGGACTTTTTGCTTCATCATAGCTGTCATTTCTTTTTCTCTTCTTTTTCCAGTTTATGAACAAATTCCACAACTCCGCCGGATCTGTCCGCGGCCATCTTTTCTTCTACATACTTACGTGGATACTTAAAATCATGGTGAGTTTTCAACAGGACGAGTCCTTCATAGGACGGACTTATGCCCTCTTTGTGATTTTTATCAGAGACAACGGCATCAATATCATAAGAAGGTCCACAACTGATCCTTTGTACAAAGCCATGCTTTCTATAGTCATTCCAGTTAAACGCAAAGCGAGCCCTGACCATACATGGCCTGATCCGGATAGCCTCTCCGTCAGTCCAGAAGTGGCTCAGACTGATTTCATCAGAATCTTTCTTCAGAAGCCCTATCAGATAAGATTCTTCCGGAATATGAATGGACTCATTGCAATTCTGACCATCTCCACAGCCACTCAGAAGCGACAAAAGGGCTAAGATCTGTAAAAAGCTCTTCATGTGATCTCACCTTTCATCTTTCCGTTTGAATTTGTCTTTTTCATCATCTTTTTCAGGTAATCTGTCGGGATTCTTTCTCCAAAAAATTCTTCAGGAATCATCATATTGCCTTTAATTCCCATAAAGACTTTGGTTCCGGTTGGTACGGCAATTTTCGGCGACAGGGACATATAATAGTCAACCCACCAGTTCATCATTTTTCCCATGGATCCGCTCAGAGATTTTCCGGCAATATATTTTGCTTCATCACCAGTCACATTAGAGACACTTGTCGGATTTTCTATCCCCCTGATCTCTGTTTTCACCTGAAACTGAGCCATCGCTTCACCGAAAGCCCTCAGACCACTGTTAATAAAATCAAGAAACATCGCTGAATCTTTGCCATAAAAGACTGTTTCTCCTTTCACGCCCATGTACTCGTCTGATCCGTCGATAATTTTTGCTTCACCGTCAACGGTGAAATCCCTGCCAGACTCCGACATACAGGTAATTTTTTCTGCCGAACCTTTGATCCTCTTCGTCGCTTCATCTCCCGTCACACTGGCCCACATCCGGCATCCGGACATTTCCACCACAGATCCGTTTGGCCCGATAAACGCATAATCCAGCTGAATCAGAACGTCTTCAGGATGCTGCGAGACTTCGACACCACTGAGCAGGGTTCCCATTGCGACGGAGCCATTCGGAAGGCTGACCATTTTCCGGTAAGAATCATTTCCGATATATTTCAGGTTCTGATGGATAATCCTCATTCCTGAAGGAAACCTGACAGGCTCTTCTCTGGTCACAGGTTGACGGATTTTCCTGGGCGCAGCGAATGAACGTTTGTGTCCCGGCTCTTTTATCTTTGTTCCTGTTCCCTGTACGGGCTGCACAGGCGAGACTGAGGCAGTCCTGACGGGGGCACTCTCTGCTCCTGGGGCAATGGTCTTTACTGTACTTTCACGAAGAATCCTTCTCGAATTTTCTATAAAATCATCAATATTGACATCACTCAGATCCAGATGAGGAATCACCTGATCTCCCGGAATATAGGGACTGTTCATCGATCCTGAAATCACCTTATCCCCGGGAAGAGTCGAGTCCGATGGCGTCGCACTTATGTACGAAGAGTTCAGCAATATAAAAAGGAACACTCGTTTCATGGAAGCATCTCCAGAACATCTGTCGTGCTCAGCTTCACATGCCCCATCAGATAAATATAAAAGCTCTCTCCTGAATTAAGGTGCAGAGGGTGCTGCGCGTAGCCAGAAGACTTTTTTGCTGCGGAATAAATCAGATGTCCGGGAGTAGCATTGAAACTTTCCGGCATTGTAAAAGGAGTCAGGCTATAACCCTGCACCCTCCAGACGGTAAAGTTTTGTCCATCTGTTGCAGCATACTGGATAATATATCTGGCTTTTGCCGTGTCTTTTCCCTTCTGAATAAGTCCCCAGTTCGGTGTCATGTCACTGAGAAAACTCAGTGTGCCACCTTTAATTAATTCTCTGAATATATTCGAATAATTCTCATCTTTCATCATGGGAATATGGCTGCTGCTCTGTTTCTTAAGGGGCCTGAAATCTATGCCTGGCAGGGTGATATCAGGATTGGTTGAAATTTTCAGATGAATCACATCATTATCAGCAAGTCTTATAATACATGATGCTGACTGAAGCTTTTTTACAGGAATAAGTTTCATCAGTCTGGCTGTAGAATCGGCCTCTTTTGCTTTTATTTTCTCAGCTTCCTTCTTATCATTTTGCATGATTCTGAGGGTTGCCTGATCATAGTCAGACAGATTTTCAACCTTCTCAAGACTGATCACATCAGATGGATTGCAGCTATATGCATAAGCAGGGGCCGGAAACGAAAGCATGGTCTGCTCGAAGGAATTCACCTCAACAGAAACCGGATCATTGCCATAATAGACCGTCTTCTGAGCCCGTGCTATCCCTGATTCCAGAAGTAAAAGTAAGGATAATAAGACAAGTTTAAACATCTTTTATACTCCCGTTTTTGGCTGCGGACATCAGCTGCTGCATTTCCTGCTTATTTCCTACCACCAGTCGTGTCACTTTTAAGGCATAGGGGTTTTGTTTGGTCGGATACACGTCTTTTGCCAGAAGAAAATAAGTTTTTTCTTCTGTTTTATAGGGCTGGTTGTGACCAATATAAATCGTAGATCTTCCTGAAACCAGAGCGCAGGCTCTTGCAATCGCTCCACACCAGGTAAATTCTCCTGCAATTTTTTTTGCTTTCTTTTCGTAACCATTATGATCTGAATAGTCCCATTTCCATATGGAAACCATACTTTTTTCTCTGGCGATCCTGAAACGGTCAGAGGAGATCAGATCGGCCTTACTTTTAGTTTCCAGAAGATGGCTATAAAAATCATGAAAGATCTGATGATAACTGTCTTCCATATTTTCGTAGGTCCAGCTTTCCAGATGGCTGATCACATGGGTTGTCAACCCTTTGACATAATCATCTGAAACCATCGAGCCTCTTTCGATTTCTTCTCTGGCAGTCACTGCCGGAGTCAGAATAACTCGTGCAGTGGTCAGAGCTTTTTCCAGCTTCATGTCGAGTGTCATATAATTCTCAGCAATCCTGCTACTGTTGTAGTGGCTGTACGCCAGGAGGACAACGAGAATAATATTTAGTGAAAACGAGATATTTCGGTCTACATAGAGTTTTTTAATCCGGTCTGTATATTTCACTTTCGTCAGCTCCTGTAAGATTCCTGGGTTGCTCTTATTCCACTCAGATGCGGAAATAAATTCTGCATGAACGGGACCCTCCAGACGAGCTTCAGAAAGGACTGATTCAGTGTGATGTGTTTTTGCCGGAGAGCCCGTGTGTTGCTCCACTGAAAAAAGGAAAAAAGAAGCATCACGAAAACAAAGCCCACCATCACATCAGAGACACAGAAAATAAGTGATCCGGCTCCAAGAAGCATCTGATAGTCTTTAAGACCTGCAAACACGATTTCATGATCGACACAACGCAGGCGAAATCCTTCCTGCTCTGTATAATCGTACATCTGGATGAATTTCTCCGATATTATCCGCTGATTGAGCTGACGATTTTCAGGGCTCCGGCAGCAAGAAGGCCACCAAGAAAGACCATAAGCGCCATAACATACTGAGCCCGGACCAACATAATGGCAGCAAAGAGCAGAAGGCCGACGGCAACCACCATAGGCGCCGTCTCCATAAACCAGTTAGCGGAGGCCACGACTTCCGTCACATGGCTACTGTTTTTTAAGGTACCGCTTGGTGCACTGATCGTAGCTCGCGTGCTGTCATGGTCGCAAAAAGCAGGAACCGCACTGAAGATTGATGCAAGTACTGCCAGGACATAACACAGCCGGATGATGTTTCTTCGCAGCATTTTCTGACTCCTTATCAGTAGAAAAAAACAGGTGCTATTTTTGGTGAGAGGCCGACAATCAGACTCACAAAAAATAAGCTTAATGAATGAACGAACTGCCCTCTGCAAATCAGAACTGCCGCTGTCAGAATTCCGATGACAGATGCGACAGAGCACGCACTTTCGGCAAACCACAGAAGTGAATGCATTGTATCCGTTACATGAGGACCCAGTGATCTCAGAACTTCATCCTCATCGAGAGCAAAAGAACTCGCAGCAAAAAGCAGGGGCATCATAATCTTTCCTTTGTGTCTTTTCTCATTCTGACAAGTTTTAAGGATGCTTCTGTCAGGCTTTTTTTACTCTGAGCTCCGCTTAATCTGACAACACGATTGTGGAGACGGTCGGCAATCACAACAACAGGCACCACACCATCAGGAGCATAGTCTTTCAGAGTTTCTGGTGATGCATGCTTCGACTCGGGCAAACCTTTCCAGTGATACAGAGCCGAAGACGTTGCCTGCAACGGAATGACATTGTTAAAATCTCTGATCTCTTCTGCTGTTCGCTGACTGGCATGACATTCTGCTCTGAAGATGAAAAAGTAGGTCAGCGATTTCATCACATCTTTGAACAATTTGTTAAGCTGTTCATATTCCGGATAGTCGGATGAAACCATATGATAACGGTCTTTCATCTTTCCTTCCCGAACCAGATCCTTCTGAGCCTTCGATGTCAGACTCAATACTTCTTCTGCGATTTCTGCTTTTTTTTCCATTCTCAGAAGCCAGTTTCTGGCATCTTCCGGCCTTCTGTGTTTCAGGAGCAACAGAAATCCTTCGTCAGGAATGTGATTGCCCTCCTTCCAGAAATCGTCTGTGGAAGGGTCCAGAAGCCTCTTCCATCTCTCATCTGCTTTCACTGTCTGTGTATCCACAGAGCTCCGCAATTCTGGTCGTCCGGACAAGTCTGCGTTGTCAGACGTGTTCCGTCTCGCTGAAACAGCAATCTCTGATATGCTCAGACAGCATAAAATAAAGGCAATTTTGTATTCCGGACGCATTCGACAGGACCTGTCCTTCACATGAATGGCACATACTTTTAACGCACAGATCCTGTTCAGATATTTTCTTCAGAGGGAAAAATCCGGCGATAAAACAAGCAGAGTTCTGATTTGTTTCTGGATTGACTTGATTATTGACTGATGGCAATCTCGCTTTTGCTCAGGATATTGCTCAGTTCATAATTCAGCTCAGATCCAACATCAGCATTGATAGACCGCTCAAAAATGAAAGTCAAACGGAATTTTCATCATTTAAATGAGGTTTTTAATTGCCTGATATTAAAGACAATAATAAGTCCATCGATGAAGAATCCATTCAGAAAAGGTTCTTCCACTTACTGCAAGTGGTTAAAAAAGAAAAGAACTGGACCAATAAGGATCTGGCCAGACATTTAAATGTGTCGGTTTCTCTTGTGGAAAAATGGAACTCAAACACAGTTTCAACTTTTGTCCGAAACTATTTTAAGAAAATTCATATGCTGGCACACATATCCGGACATTCGACAGCCAGCCTGATGGCAATGCTGGAAGGCACGGACTACCGCAGCACTTCCGGGTCAGATGTGGCCGGGAATTTGTCATCTGTACCCCCTTCATACCAGCAGCTGATCAGAAAGCTTCTGATACTGGATCAGGATGGGATGAAGATGGCAATGAAGTACATCACGTTTTTTCTGCAATTAGACAAAAACGAGCGGGACATCGTGTTGCAGTTTGTTGAGCTGATTCAGAAAGAACCATGCGACTGCTGACATGGTCCTGTCTCTCTGCAGCAGATCTGTCTCTTTCAGGCTTTCAGTTGTTGTAGGTGTAAACACCCCGGCCAGATTTTCTGCCAAGCCAGCCTGCATCAACATACTGGCGCAATAAAGGACAGGGGCGATATTTCGGGTCTCCGAAGCCCGTATGCAAAACCTCCATGATCGCAAGGCAGGTATCAAGACCGATAAAATCGGCCAGTGTCAGAGGGCCCATCGGCTGGTTTGTTCCCAGCTTCATGCCTTTGTCGATATCTTCAGCAGAGGCGACTCCTTCCATCAGAGCAGCAAATGCTTCATTGATCATAGGCATAAGAATCCGGTTGACCACAAAACCAGGAAAATCCCGGCTCAGAGAGACTTCTTTTCCAAGAGCAGTGACCAGCTCCACCGCACGACTCTGCACTTCAGGAGATGTGGCGATTCCCGGAATGATCTCAACCAGACGCATCAGGGGCACCGGGTTCATAAAATGAATACCGATCACGCGATCTGCTCTGTTGGTCACCGAAGCAAGGCGGGTAACAGGCAAAGAAGAGGTGTTGGTCGCCAGGACAGTCTCCGGAGAGACAGACTGATCCAGCCTGACGAAGAGATCCTTTTTTATCGCTTCATCTTCTATGACCGCCTCTATAATCAGATCACAGTCCCGCAGCCTGCTGAGATCGGTCGTATAATCAATCTCAGCTGTGAGTTTCTGCTGTTCTGCTGTCAGATGCCCTTTCTGACAGAGCCTGGCAGCAGATGCCTGAATGTTTCGTGATGCAGCCTCAAGAACGCCTGAGCTGAGATCTGTCACAGTCACTCGCAGACCACTGCTGGCACAAACCTGAGCAATACCCGCGCCCATCTGCCCTGCTCCGACAACACCCACCTGGCTGAAACCTGCTATTGCCATTCAAACCTCCTTTATGTATAGGAGCCTGTTGCCCGGCCATATAGCAGGGCGGCTTTTAAGACACAACGAGCTATCCGGATATTAGACAGATGATTGCCACAGAATGCAACAAAAGGGAGCTCCCATGGAAAGAGCCAGCTGAGATCCTCCTGCGCTGGCCTGCCATGACACCGCTTCTTTTTCTTGGCGGAGGAGGGCGTTTCAGTTTTCTGGCCACCTCTTTCTGGCAGCTTTCCACCCGGGAATTTCTGGCTCAACCATATACCCTTTTGCTGTCGGCTCCCTCGGGTGAAGATCCGTCGCAACCCTGCCCTTGTGGCTACTGGGGTTTGCTGAGCTTTGACGATTTCAGCCCTTTTTCATCCGGCGCCGGCTGCAAACCCTCTCTTATTTTCAGGGTTTCACAGGCGCTGGTCTTTGATCATATGCACAAGAAGGTCTGGCTGTCCGCCTTCCGGGACTGCCCTCTTCGCATGCCACCCATGGCTCCGGCGTTTCATATCCTTCCGGATGAAATTGAGGAGATGTTCCAATCTTCTGCGTCACAGCTCAGACATGGAAGATACCAGACACTGACACCCATCCCCCGCTGCCTGGATGCACATTATCTGGATATGGTAAGCTCTGTTCTCGAGGAGATCCGCTGCGGGCGTTACTATCAGATCAATCTGCTACGTTATTTTGATCTGGCAGAGTCACCGCGGAGGGACAGCCTGATCTCTCTGATCTGTCAGCGCGGGGGGCCATATTCTGCCCTCTGGGATACTCAGACTTTCTGTCTGGCCTCACTCAGCCCGGAATGCTTTATCCGTCTTCAGCCTGAAGCAGGCCGCATTCAGGTGATCACATGCCCGATCAAAGGCACGATCCAAAGATCTGCCGATTCAGCAGAGGACAAAGCACTTCGCTCACAGCTGAGGCAGAGCCAGAAGGATCAGGCTGAGCTGCATATGATTGTTGATCTGATGCGAAATGATCTCAACAGTATTTCCCGCCCTGGTTCTGTCAGAGTCCTCTCTCCGGGAAAGCTACGGAGCTTTCCGACAGTACACCATCTGATTGCTGACATTCGCTCGCAGCTCAGCGACGGCCTCAGTATCGGTGAGATTTTCCACAAACTCTGTCCCGCAGGTTCCATAACCGGAGTGCCAAAGCGGGAAGTTATGGAAGCTATCAGGGCTTATGAAGGATGCCACCGGGGATATTTTATGGGGAATCTCTTCCGCCTCGGAGATCAGGGGAGCCTCGATTCTTCTGTTCTGATCCGGACCCTGTGGGGAGAGCGGAGCGGGGATTTTACTCCCTGCCGTTTTTCATGGGCAGCCGGAAGCGGCCTGACCCTTGGAAGCATTCCGGAATGTGAACTGGAAGAGATCAGGATAAAAACGCGGGTTCTGGAAGAATCTTTCAGGTCATACTGGCTGTCTGACCAGGGAGACGAAAATGCTCCAGCGTTTCACTCGAACTTTTGAGCAGAGTCAGATGACGGTTGGCGACCCGCTGGCTAAACTCATCGAGGGAAATGGGCCCCTCTTTTGTGTTGAGTTGTTCCAGAGCCACCTTAAGACTCATGGTTGAGTGTTTATTTTCTGTTGCTTGTTTTTCGAGTTCCAGAACCAGATGCGTTGTATCCAGAAGCATTTTTTCACAGTGGTTCAGTTCATGAAACTGCTTTGACAGGAGCTGAGACAACTTATCAGAATAGGCAGTCAGGCGGCTGGTCTCATCATTTATACGTCCACTGAGCTTATCATCCGCCTCCAGCAAAGAAGACAGTTTGTCGAAAAAAACAGAGCTTGTCTTACCCAGTTTTTCGACTTCCCGTAATTTATTCACATGAATACTAAACTCATTATCCAGCAGGCTCATTTCAGAGAGGGCGTACTTAGTCGCTGCGACAGCCTTGCGATAACTGTTGCCACAGTCGCTGACACTGGTAAACGCATCTTCCATCGCCTCACAGGCTCCGTTCAGCTGGCCACTTGCCCGGCCTGTTTCTTCCTGAATGGTTGTCAGCAACTCTGACACCGACTGACTGGCAACACTCGAACGGGAGGTCAGCTTACACAGACGCTCCGCAATTTCTGCAAACTGATAGCCATGGTGCCCCATTTTTGCAGCTTCGATTGAAGCATTAAGGGCCTGAAGATTGATCTGATCTGCGAGATCATCAATCATCTGAATCAGATTGACGATTGCTTCAGCCTTCTGAGTCAGGCCACTGACGAGATTTCCAGCCTGACCGGACTGCTCCTTTGCCTCGGCAATTCTGGTTACCATCAGATTGATGTCCTGAAAGCCTGCTTTTGCCTCTTCCTGAACCTGGCCAAGATATCCTGAGATCGTTTTGTATCGGTCATGAAAGACCAGCTCAATACCAAAAATTTCCTGTAGCAAACGGCTTGCGGACTGGTGTACCGAGCGGATATGGCTGGCTGTATCATGAATTTTATCCTGCCCCTCTTTAACCTGTCTGAGGTTATTGATCATGATATTTCGCTTCCAGTCCAGCTGGGTGGTCGCTGAAAAATTAGCACTGTCCCGGCACTGGTATGCCAACCGTTGCAGTCTCTTACTGGTTTTCAAAAGGGCTTTATGAACCCCCTGAATCTCATTGCAGATCAGGTTACCAAAGGCAGCAACATGGACGATTTTGTTATACTGAGCTTCATAGCATTCCAGATCTCCCTGAATATCAGCCAGGCTTCCTTTACCCACAATCCGGGCAAGAGCTTCTGTTGCTGACTTCAGATCATCAAGAGCTTTACTGAACATTTTGTAATTTTCATTTTCCGGAACCTTCAGATTCTGATCCAGCCGATAGATGGGATCTCCTTTGATCTCTGAAGGGAGAATCTCCGGAACCTTTCTGTGGGTCCGCTGTCTGAATTTCTGTGACTCTGCGAGTAAAAACCAGGAGCATGCCAGTCCCACAGAACATATAAAAAGGGTCAGGAGCCACAGAAACGGTGTACTGATATAAAGACCTGACTCATGGGTCAGGTGGAGAAAATCCATCAGATCTCTGAATTCTGATGTTTTCAGAACCTGAGCCATCACCGCCAGAGAACGCAGATGAAGCTCTAACTGTTCCCATTCTGTACCATGATTGAAGATACGAAAAAGAAGACGAAGAGCAATACCTGTGCTGGCTGCAATTGCAAAACCCATTAAAATCTGAATTATCTTTTGGCGACTCATCGTTAACCGGGCCCCATGAAGTGTCATTCTCTACTGAAATTAAGTCCATAAGACCAATGAAAAGATCAGCGTCTCAGCACTGTTTACATGACAACAGTTGAATTAAGCTATGATCCTACAGACCGCGTCCGTCTGAAACTACCTGGATCGTAAAAAAGGGTCAAGATCATTGTGTCAGAAATCCCTCGTGAAATGACCAGGTAAGAGCCTCTCCTGCCTTTTCAGCCATATGACTTTACGAATGGAAGACTTAGTTATAGAAATCTTTCTGAAACCCGTATCCGATGAGGTGATCATGAGGCAAAGAACATGTCCGTCTTTTTTTTCATTCCTTCTGCGATTCATGACGGTCCATCGGAGGACTCAACGACGACAGTCTGGCCGGATTTTTCTGATGACATTATCTCTTGTTTTTATACCCGATGCCTTTGCCCAAAAAGGCCCAAAGACGCCCTCTGAGCAAAAGCAAAGCACAGAACACGAGCATTGTTGTGAACCGGAAAGACAGAGAGCCGGGCAAAGTCACTCCTTTTCTGTGGAGCTTTCAGAAGATGATGATGAAGAAGAAAACCATCAGCATCTGTCTTATCTGATGGCAGCAGAAAATGTCGAAGCCCTTCCTGATGATGAGCTGGAGGCTCTTCTTTCGGAACTTTATGTTTCCACTCAGGGAGACGCCCGGAACATTGATACCGCGATGATGGAACAATATGTCCTTGGCATAAAAGGGCAGGGACGCCTGATGACATTTGTCGAAGCCTGGAAGGAGCGTGTGTTACAGAGCCATGAAATAGGAGCGATCTTTTGCAAAGTCAGAACCTTATCCGATGGAGAGATCCGAACTCTGCATATGTGTTTTGGTCAGTATTCCGGTGACGAGATCATTGTCGGTCGTCGTCCGGCCATGCTTCTGGAAAAATCACAGACAGAATCCTTTTTCAATCCTGCAAACCCTCCTCTGGGAGCTTTTATTAAATGGCTGGATCTGATGGGCTACATGACATGGGTCAGACCACCAGGCCCGGGCAGCCGGGCCTCTGCTGACAGCAGTAGTCGCTATAATTTTCAGTATTCACTCCCTGCGCTGGCCACATCCATGAGCGCCAACTACTTCAGCAAAGAGGCAAACAGGGGATTTTTCGGATCAGCCAATATGAATCCGTTCGGGACCGGGGTTTCAGTCGGGACAACCGGAGAAAACAGCAATCATTCTCTCTGGTACTCCGTTATGAGCGGCTGGCATGGCCTGGGCTATTCCGGGGTGTTCAATCTTGAAGAACAACAGCTAAGATTATCTGCCCTGGGAGTCGGAGCCTGGGCGGCAGGGTGGAAAAATTATGTGCAGTTCGGTGCCTCGCTCAACGCAATTTTTGCCAGTGGAAATCAGCTGGGCCTTGGTGCCGTCATCACTCTGTCGAAAGACCGGATCACCCGATATCTTGGTGCGTATCAGGGAGAGTATGATCCGCTGATCAATCGTTTTATTTTTGCCCTCAGGAAAAGAAAAACTTACCTGAAAGAAGAAATAAAAGTCACTTCGTTATTAAGATCATTTCTTGAAAAACATGATCTCCTCGCTGAGATGGATCAATCCGATCAGGAAATCATAAAAATAGAAAAGGAACTCAAAAACATCCGCCATATGACAGAACAGTATAAAGAAGAATTGTCTTTTTTACATGGAAAACACCTGATTGAAGTGGTTGACACCAGTAGTAAAGGCTTAGCCCTTCAGGGCGGTGCTTATATCAACAGCCCTGGTATAGGCTTTAAATCTGCATTTTCTAAAAAACGAGAATCTGTATACAGGTTTTATACAGAGCTCAGTCATGCACAGGAACTTTTAGAAGACGGAAGCGGTGATAAAATCGCCTTAATCAGGCTTCCTGAAAAGTTAAAAAAAAATAAATTTCCGGACCTTCTTAAGCCCCATAAATGGCATGTTGGTGAAGAACTGGTCACAACGGTCGAAAAAAAATTAAGTGGAAGTATTGTGATGGGATGGAGTTACCTTCCCGGAATCAATACCAATGTTGGTATCAGCGGAACGATCACAGGATCGTTTGAGCTTGGCCTCAGAAAATTAGCAGATAACAAGCTGGAAATGACATTTCGTCCTGTCGCGATTAAAGAGATGGGAGCCTTTGTTTCTATGCTCGGAGCGGTAGGACCAAGATTATCTGCATCATCAAGTGTCGCTCTTGCGATGCGTCAGACCTTTATCTTTGATCTGAATAATCACCAGGCAACCGATACTTATATGCTTTTCATCTCCGGAGGGGTTCTGCCTCTTGATTTTTCCGGGACGGCAAATATCATCGGTCCAAGAGAGGCAGAAAATTTGCTGGACCTGGCGAGAATTTTAAGAGCGACTCTCCTTGATAAAGGAATTTTACTGACATACCTTGAAAAAATTGATATTCCGGCGAAAAAATTTTATGCAGGTGTTGGCAAAATTCCGTGCCTGGGAGAAAAAAAATGGAAGGGTTTATCTTACGAATATCTCAATGGACACGCTAAGGTCGTCAGTACAAATGGTGATCTTGCTGTGACACGAAATACCAGCCTTGTGCAGGAATCAGCAGATCAGGGATATAGCGGAACAAGAGCTTATTCTGCATATGCGACGATCAAACGAACATTTCGTAAGACTGAGCGGGAGCAGGACAGAGTGCATATTTCGTCTGACGATTCTGTTGCCGACCGCTATTTCTGGACATTTAATGGAATTTCTCTCAGAGCCAGAATCAGCGATGATAAAATTACAGGGACAGAACATAATCAGATGATCGACAAGATCAACCGAATGTTTCATGCTAACATCAGAAGATTTCCACATGAAAGCCTTGGTCACAAACAGACCCGGGATATTCTGCTGGAACGGGAGCTGACATCTTCAGACCTTGATCTTTTCAGTATGCTACGGCAGAGTGATCTGGAAACCGCAGCACATGGTTCAGGAGTTGAAAAGTCGGTTCTGACGGACCTTCTGGCAGAGCTTGAAAATAAGGGACATAATCAGAAAGCCGAGATCATCAAAGCGTTTATCGGTGAAAAAGGCTTCTCCGGAGTTTCAGCAGTTCATCTGATGTTGCACGGCAATTGCCGTAATCTCATCATCCGGACAGAGAGCGATGCTTATACAGCACCTCTGGAAGAGGGCCGAAGGCTGGAAGCCCTCTACATCACTCCGGATGATTCTGAAAAAGACCGCCTGCTGAACCTCAGTCATGATTCGACAGCATCGAAAGTTGCTGAAGTTTATAAAAACGTAAATCTTGCGATTAAACATCTGGATCAGGCTCTGAAAGATCTGGACGAAGATCCTTTTTATGAAGAATATGATGATCTTCTTCGTTTTGAAGAAGGAAACTTAAGAGAAAAAAAGTGCCCCTTGCGAAGTACTTTGTTGGCTGCAAAAAAGCGCCTGCATGATCTGATCCATCTTGAACATCAGGGTTTTTCAAAGGATACGATACTGAAAATTTATAAAAACATTCCGTCAAAACACAGATCTCTGAATCAGAGAGTCACGATTCTGGAAGATCAGTATAAATATCCCATCAGTCTGAATGATCGCCGCAAAGTAATTACCGAACGATGGGAAGCCGTCAGCGATCTGTTCGATGACATCACAGAAGAGATTCGTCAGCTTGAAACAGAGGATAGCAGAAGAATTCTGGGTTCTGTCTGGACCGATAAGCGGATCGCTGAAGGCCATAGTCTGAAAAAAAGGGCGATCAATCTGATCAGCCTGAATCATCTGCTCTCATGTGCGGAAGAGTTCATTGCCAAGATGACAAAAGCTCAGAAGAAAATCTTCCCTGCCCGTCCTGTCCATTTCACCATAGCAGGGCATGTCCGTCAGATGCTTCTGGGGCAGCCTCAGGAACTTGTCATGGGAGGTGGTGGATAGCTCTTGTCAGCAGAGCTGCTTCAGGAAGCTTCCCGACATGAGGGCCTTGCCAGAAGGATGGACAGAGCCAGACGGGAAGCCCGGAGCAACGCATCTGAAGACACGGTTTCCGGAAGGTCAGAGGGCTGATGCCAGTAGCCGAAGTGCTCAAAATCAATCAGATTGATCGCGGGTATTCCGGCCCTGACAAAGGGAATATGATCATCTTCTATATGCTGACGAGTCCCTGCTGAGATATGTATGGATTCAGATCTCATAGCCTGCTTCAGAAGAGCACGCAGGGCAGGATCTGAATTAAGATCCTCTGTCATTTTAATGTCAGGATGTCCTGTCATATCCATTAAAATCATAGCGGACAGAGGACTCTTCCGGACAGACGTTGGAAATTCCTGCAAGTCCGGACAATACTCTTTCTGTCTGCTGCGACAGCGCTTCAGTTGCCGGACAAAGTAGCGGCTTCCCTGAGTGTGATCCGGAGAGGACAGTTCCGGATACTGTCGCCAGTCATTCCATCCAGGAAGGCGGGACTCTTCCCCGTCAAACCAGATAAAGACGATATGACATGGAATGGATGGATTCTGACGATGCTTTGCGAGATAAGCCGCCATTTCCATCAGTGCAACAGAGGAAGAGCCTCCGTCATGCGCCCCTGTGTAACGAATGCCCGGCAAAAATTTTGAATCATAATGAGAGCCCAGCAGCATGGTGCAGGAGCTGTTTTTTCGTTCCAGCCAGGCCAGAACATTGATCCCTTCAGCAGATAAGACTTCGCGGCGAGAATGCCCCTGCGTTTTGAGAAAACTGAGAGGAAAGGACTGTAGACTTGCCCCATCCATCTGTTTTCTGAGCGACCGGAGCAGCCAGGTCGCCAGCTCTTTCTGGCGAGAGGACCCAGCCGGATGGGGATCACGAC
The DNA here is from genome assembly GCA_020635195.1 of Deltaproteobacteria bacterium. GTDB lineage: Bacteria > Bdellovibrionota_B > Oligoflexia > Oligoflexales > Bog-1112 > JACKAG01. Next base: position 26,206 of record JACKAG010000006.1, read on the forward strand.
TAAGGTATAGCAGATCATCCCTTGCATGAGCAGAAAGACGGAATGTCCGGACCAGCCTGTGAGCTTCAGAAGCCCAGCATGCAGAGCTCAGAGCCCTGGCGGAACCCTCCGCAAACAGAGAAGGGATAATCAGTAACGAGACCAGGAATAAACAGCCTGAGCCCCTAACTCTTCCTCGATTCTCAATAGCTGGTTGTACTTGCAAATCCTGTCTGTCCTGCTGGCAGATCCCGTTTTGATCTGACCACTTTCAAGGCCAACGGCCAGATCTGCGATGGTGCAGTCTTCTGTCTCGCCTGACCGGTGCGAAATGATGGTGGTGTAGCCAGCCCGCCTGGCCAGATCAATGCAGTCCAGAGTCTCCGACAGAGTGCCGATCTGGTTTGGTTTGACAAGAACTGAGTTCGCAGCTTTCCGGAGGATGCCCTCACGGAGTCTTACAGGGTTCGTTGCGAACAGATCATCTCCGACAATCTGAACCTGTTCCCCCAGTGCTTGTGTTAACGCAGTAAAGCCATCCCAGTCATGCTCATCAAGAGCATCTTCAACGGACACGATCGGATAACGTCTGCACAGTTCACCCAGAAAGTCTATCATACCCTGACGGTCCAGCTCCCGTCCTTCTCCAGCCAGAGAGTAGACACCGTCCTGATGAAACTCACTGGCTGCAATATCCAGAGCCAGAGCGATGTCCTCACCCGGTCTGAAACCTGCCGCCTCGATCGCCTGAAGGATCAGCTGAAGAGCCTCTTCATTGGAGGCCACATTCGGTGCAAAGCCACCTTCATCACCCACTGCTGTATTAAGCTGACGCTTATGAAGCACATCCCGAAGGTGGTGAAAGACTTCAGCTCCCCAACGAAGCCCTTCCCTGAAAGAAGGGGCTCCCAGAGGAACAATCATGAATTCCTGAAAGTCGACGCTGTTGTCCGCGTGAGAGCCTCCGTTCAGAATATTCATTAAAGGCACAGGCAGGCGATTGCTTTTCACTCCACCCAGATAACGATAAAGAGGAAGATTGCTGGCATCTGCTGCTGCTTTCGCACAGGCAAGAGACACTCCGAGGATGGCATTTGCACCAAGAGCTGTCTTGTTTTCGGTTCCGTCCAGCTCCCTGAGCAGGGTGTCGATCCGGATCTGGTTGCTGCAATCCATACCTGTTAATGCCGGAGCTATCTTTGTTCGGATATTATGAATGGCTTTCAGAACGCCCTTTCCCCGGAATCGTTTCTGATCACCATCCCTCAGCTCACACGCTTCATACTCTCCGGTTGAGGCCCCGGATGGGATTGCTGCTCTTCCAAAATGGCGACCCTCGGTGGCAATATCGACTTCGATGGTGGGATGTCCCCGTGAATCCAGGATTTCCCTGGCTCCGACCCAGCTGATGATACTCATAGTGCCTGCCTTTCTGATATTAAAGCCGAAGCGGTAGATCATGTCCTTCTGTTTTTGCTATAACACAGATTTGATGATCAGACAGAGGGAACATTTCTGACACAGAGCCTGTTATTTTTTCAGAGTCTTCTGACAGACCCCGGGTGAGGGTCTGCATTCTGGCCTGTTGATGGGCGGAACTGATAAGGAACGTTATTATGCAGCAAGAACAAAAAACCGGACAGCAGGCATGGAAAACCTTTCTTCCAGAACTATTTAACTGGGCTGGACAGGTCAAACTTTCGGTTCATCCGGATTGTCCCGAAAGCCATCACCATCTGCTTATGTTGCGTGAAAAAAAGGACAGCGAGGGCGCTTATGAAATTGATGCACCACTGCTTCCTGATGAGCAGCGCCGTCAGCTGATGCAACAGATGACAGAACTGGGCTATCAGAAAATACCAGAGCCGGTGACACTCCGGCTTGGAGATTCTTTTTATACACTGGTTTCTCAGTCCGCCCTGGACCTCAGCGATGTCCGCAAAGCCCGGCAGGCCGGGCTGGATGGAGCGAGAATACTCAAAAACCTTGGCGTGAAGAGTCTTTGCCTTCATGCCGGAGAACAGGTTCCGTCTTCAGGGATACTCGAAGGGCTGGGACTGGGACTCTATCAGCTCACCGGCTTCAGAAACCAGTCGGGAAACAACCGAGTCTCACAGCAGTGGCCGGAGCGTATTATGCTGGCTGGCAACTGTCATGGAGATCCTGAGGAAATCCGGACCTCCATTCTGGCCTCCTGCCTGAGTCGCCTGCTGGCAGATGCACCTTCTGACTGGCTGAATCCGGAGCAGTTTGCCAAAATTGCCGAGGATATGTCAGCAGAACAGGGCCTCAGCTGTCGTATCAGGAAGCGTGCAGAGTTACAGGATATGGGAATGGGAGCCTTTATCAGTGTCGGAAATGGCTCCGTCTGTGAACCTCATCTGATTGAAATTCAAATCAAAGGGAAAAATCCGGACAAAACCATGGTCCTGGTAGGCAAGGGTCTGACCTTTGATGCCGGAGGAGTCAGCCTTAAACCCTCTCTGGGCATGGATGAAATGAAGTACGATATGTGCGGCGGAGCTGCTGTGCTTGGAGCTGCCTATTACCTTTCCCGTCATCAGCCCCCGGTAAACGTGGTCTGTCTGATTGGCGCTGTTGAAAACCTCATCGGCAGTACATCCACAAGGCCGGGAGATATCGTCCGTTCTATGAGCGGCAAAACCATTGAAGTGCTGAATACAGATGCGGAGGGTCGTCTGGTTCTGGCTGATCTGCTTCATTATGCCCAGAGCCAGTGGAAACCTGAGGCAGTGGTTGATGTCGCAACTCTGACAGGGGCTGTCCTCTATGCCCTGGGAAGCATCGGCTCTGCCTTCGTCAGTAACGACCGCCACCTGGCCAGCTACCTGCGTAATACTGCGGAGAGTGCAGGAGAACCACTCTGGGAACTTCCTTTGTGGCCTGAGCTTGCCAGAGAGGTTCGCTCAGAGCTTGCAGATCTCAAAAATATCGCAGGTTCTGCTGTCAAAGCCGGAACTCTGGTAGGAGGAACGTTTCTGAGGGAATTTGCCGGATCGGTTCCCTGGGCTCATATCGATATCGCCGGAACTGCCTGGAATTGTAAAGGCACCGGCTATCCTGCTTCTGGCAGCTCTGCGTTTATTCTGAAGACTCTGGCAAAGCTATGCCTCAATTATGAAAGCGCTTTATAAGTACCCCCTCTTTTTATTATGGTATAATTCCGGAAGAATGATCAGCCAGACAGTTTGATTTTATTCCGGAGTTTTTATATGCGCACTTCATTGTATGCCTGCATGATCCCCCTTTGTTTTTTTCTGTTACAACCCTTGCTTGCTCAGCGTCTGACTGCTGAAGACCGGATCGGAGAACGTGCTGTTTACAAGCTGAACCGGGATTCATCGAGGACCTCATGGCTGATCCGATCGGGAACCTTTCGCACAGAGGTTGTTGCTTATAATCGTGAACATGAAAAAGGGCCAGTCTACCGGCTGAGTTCGGACTATACTATGGACATTCGTTTTGCAGGAAAAAAAGAGGGCAATGAAGAAGTTGATCTCTCAGAAGAGCTGTTTACAGAAGATTTTATGACACGCCTCCGGGCCAAAAAACAAATCAAAACCAGGCATTTTACCACCCGCTACCTGGGGCAGAAAGAGCTGATGCAGAAAGGTCAGCAGCAAAGAGTTCTGGCAGATCAGATAGAAATCACGGATGTTGACCTGAACTCAGGTGGAATGTTTGCTCCGATGCTTGAAGGGGTCATGATGTCTTTAAGCGCAGAGCTCTGCGAACGACAAAGCGAAGAACAAACAGAAAGCTGCATGTTGCAGACAGAGCCGCTACTGGAAGGTCCGGAAGACATCAGGATCAGAGTTTCTGTGAAGCAGGGTATGGTCCCTGTTCTGGGGGTTCTTCTGGCTGACATCAGTCTGAAGTGGTCAGGGGTTTCCGTCAAAGTCGGTTTTGATCTTGACCCAGAGCAATCTTCCGCTGAGGTTATGCTGAACAGCAATTTTAGTCAAAATGAGGCAGGACTGATGAGTGAGTCATATCAGCAGATTAAGTGAGCCCTGTCCGGGCTGTTGAGCCGGAATCATCCTGACAGCGGGAGATCTTCCCAAAGCTGATAAGCCCCACCTCAGTGTTCCCCTGATCTGTCCCGGTGTGTCGTCATTTTGGGAAATCATGATCGCCGTTAACCGCATTTTTGACCCAAATCAGGTCTGCGACAACTTTCCCCCGACAGTTTCCGGGAGTTGCTGAGGGAAAAGCCTCTCTGGCTGACATAGCGCAAGAAGTTCGGTATAGTGGTGCCTCTTTTAAAAACACGGAAAACTGACCGGATTCGGCAGTTCCGGGACATCGGGGGGTTTATGACGGGATTTATGAGTACGGCCGCTTTGGCCTCTGCATCAGAAGAAACGGCAACAGCAACAGGGCAGCAACCTTCGCTGTTCGAAAGCATGATTCCGATGCTTCTGATTTTTGTTGTCATGTACTTTATTATCATCAGACCTCAGGCAAAAAAAGCAAAAGATCACGCTAGCTTGCTAAAAAACATCAAGGAAGGTGATGAGGTCGTAACGAGTGGTGGCATTATCGGAAGGGTCCGGAGCGTTTCCGATTCTTTTGTAAGCCTTGACCTTGGCGGTAGCACGATTAAAGTGATGAAAGAGCATATCAGTCGTTTTTCAAAGCCACAGTCCGCTAAGCAGACTCAGGCTCCTGTTAAGGCATCAAAAAACCTTAAAAAAGCGACTCAGAGCTGATTCCGGACCAGGCATACAGAGCTTGTCCTCTCAGATGTGTCCCGGAAGCGAGGGATGGTGAAGAACGCCAGCCAGATGGAGGATAAACGGATGTTACTGACGAAAAGATGCATGCTTGTGCTGCTTGGCAGCATGGTTCTGGCATCATTAAAGCTGACGGCCATTGAACAGGGACAGCGAGTCCCTGATGAGTTTGAAAGCGTAGGTGGGCGCGGCCTCGGTCTGGGGAATAGTGCTGCCGCTGCCATGACAGATGTCGGAGCAGTCCGTAGCAATCCCGCCATGATGGCTCTGGATAAACAGTATGTTGTATCCGCAGGCTTGCACTGGCCATCTGTGGGACGGGATTTCTGGCAGGCTGGAGCCGTCGACTCCAGAACATCCGGTGTTGCAGCTGGCCTTCTTTACTCTGCCGGAAGAGAGGCTTACAAGCCGGAGTCAGAGCCTCTTAGCGAGGAGGATCAGATCCGGAAGTATTATGACGCTCCGCTTAAATACAGGGCAAGTGGAGCGCTGGCCCAGCCTTTAGGTTCGCTTGCCTTTGGGGTGGGGGCCTCATACCTGGAAGGTTTCGTCCCGGAAAACGCAGAACGTGCTGATTCGAAGTTAAAACTCACAAAAGGCACTGTCTATGGACTTGGTCTGGCAGGCGTTCTGGCTTCCCAGCTTTATTTTTCTGCTTCCGTCGAAAACTTAAGCAATACACAATTACGCGATCTGGCACCCAGGATCTGGCGTGGAGGCCTTTCCTGGGGAGGTTTGCTGTCGGGCTTAAGCCTCAATCTGGACTATCGCCAGCGTGAGAGAGTGTATCAGGAAAGAATGCCAGTAACTTTTGGAATGATCAGTCTGGCCCCGGAAGGAGAGGGACTGACAGACGATGAAAAACTTGTCTCTGCTTCATTTATTATGAGCTTTCAGAATCTGGTTCAGATTCTTGGTTCATACGGAGAAGACTTATCCGGAACGAAGCGACGCACGCTGGCAGGAGGTGTGGCCTTCAGCAATCAGACCCTTTCTCTCTCATGGCTGGCAGCTCGTCCCTATCTGTCAGATGAGCAGGTTCATCATGCCATTCATCTGTCGATGCAGGTTACGATCTGACACACGAACAGGACCCAAACAGAAGACGAAGCTCTGCCTGTGGATTTCCTGATTGGTTTCCCTCTCTTCCTGAGGTATCCTCTCCTTAAGAGTCAGAAAGACAGGCCAGATGTCTGGCTCATACAGATGTCATGATTAACGACAGATAAAAGCAGGAATATGCAGAAAGCTTGCTTTTCTGTTAAGAAGCTGAGTTTTTGAAGGCTGGTTATGAGGGTTTCCGGATGAACTGGGTTGGCAGACTTCTGACTTCTTCTGTCGGATGCAAAGTATTGATGGCTGTCACAGGTGCCATCATGCTGTTCTTTTTACTTGGCCATGTGGCAGGGAATCTGCTGGTATTTGCAGGAGCAGATGTTATCAATGCCTATGCCCGTGGCTTGCGTGACTATCTCCCCCTGCTGTGGCTTTTAAGGGCTGGTCTGCTGATCTCTTTTGTCCTGCATGTGATCGCAGCGATCAGACTGACTCGTCTGAGCCGGAGAGCCAGACCTGTTGCATATCAGAAACAGGATCTTTCGGGAGTGAGCCTTAACTCCCGTACTATGGTTCTCAGCGGTCTGGTCTTGCTCGCTTTTATCATTTACCATCTCGCTCATCTGACCTTCCGCCTGACTCATCCTGCATTTGCCTCTCTTGATGACTACGATGTCTACAGCATGCTGCAAATCAGTTTTCAGCAGCCTCTTCTGGCCTTCACTTATATTATCTCTGTTGCTCTGCTGATGATGCATCTGAGCCATGGGATCACGAGTCTTTTTCAGACGCTGGGACTAAATCATACACAATATAATGGGCTGATCAGATGTCTGGGACCAGCTCTGGGTCTGCTTTTGGGGCTGGGCTTTAGCTCGGTCCCTCTGGCGATTATGCTGAGGCTGCTCCCGTAATTTTCGTACTGTGATAGCCTGTTTTCCAAAATCAACCTTGTCAGGGTGGGTCAGTGAGCTATGGATCTTGATGCAAAAATACCCTCCGGACCGCTTGCGGAGAAGTGGAATCGCCATAAGTTTGAGATGAAGCTCGTGTCTCCGGCAAATAAGCGTCGTTACCGAATTATCGTGGTTGGAACAGGGCTGGCAGGAAGCTCCGCAGCGGCAAGTCTTGCAGAACTGGGATATCAGGTAGAAGCTTTCTGCTATCAGGACAGTCCTCGCAGGGCCCATAGTATTGCAGCGCAGGGTGGGATCAACGCATCAAAAAACTATCCGGCAGATGGTGACAGCATTTTCAGGCTGTTTTATGACACAATTAAAGGTGGCGACTTTCGCTCCAGAGAAGCGAACGTGTATCGCCTGGCAGAAGTTTCCGGATCTATTATTGATCAGGCTGTCGCTCAGGGGGTCCCCTTTGCCCGGGAATATGGTGGTTCTCTGGCAAACCGTTCTTTTGGAGGGGCCCAGGTTTCCCGGACATTCTATGCAAGAGGACAGACGGGGCAGCAGCTCTTACTGGGAGCTTACTCTGCCTTGTCCCGTCAGATCGGTCAGGGGTCGGTCCGGATGCATGCCAGAAAAGAAATGCTGGACCTGGTTCTGGTGGATGGCCGGGCAGCCGGAATCATTGTCCGGGACCTGGTGACGGGGCGTATCAGCCGTCATGCAGCGGATGCTGTCGTTCTGGCAACAGGCGGCTACGGAAACACGTTTTTTCTGTCTACAAATGCAGCAGGCTGTAATGTCACTGCGGCATTTCGTGCTTATAAAAGGGGAGCTGGCTTTGCGAACCCCTGTTTCACTCAGATTCACCCGACCTGCATACCCGTGAGCGGGGATCATCAGTCGAAGCTGACACTGATGTCCGAGTCTTTACGTAATGATGGCAGAGTCTGGGTTCCCCGAAAACAGGGAGATCAGAGAGCTCCTCACGAGATTCCGCCTGAAGAGCGGGACTATTATCTGGAGCGAAAATATCCGGCATTTGGAAACCTGGCACCACGGGATATTGCGTCGAGAAGTGCCAAGGAAGTCTGTGATGCCGGATACGGAATCGGCCAGAGCGGCCTCGGGGTTTACCTGGATTTTGCAGATGCCATCCAGCGACTTGGTGAGAAGACCGTTCGTGAACGCTATGGCAATTTGTTTCATATGTATCAAAAAATCACAGATGAAAATCCCTATCAAATTCCGATGCGGATTTATCCGGCGGTTCACTACACAATGGGTGGACTCTGGGTGGACTACAACCTTCAGAGCACCATCCCTGGTCTTCATGTGATAGGTGAAGCCAACTTCTCGGATCATGGAGCCAATCGTCTCGGAGCCAGCGCGCTGATGCAAGGGCTGGCGGACGGATACTTCGTTCTTCCTGGTACGATCGGCCACTACCTGGCAGGAATTACGCCGGGACAGGTGACTACGGAACATCCGGAATTCGGGGACGTAGAAAAGCAGGTTCGCGATAAAATCGGCAAATTTTTCTCCTCCAACGGAAGCCGCTCTCCCACATCCTTTCACAAGGAACTTGGTAAAATTATGTGGGATCACTGTGGAATGGCCCGGACAAAAGCCGGGCTTGAAGAAGCTCTGCGTAAGATACCGGAGTTACGTGATGAGTTCTGGAAGAACCTCAGGGTGACAGGTAACGGAGAAGAACTGAACCAACAGCTGGAGAAAGCGGGAAGAGTTGCAGACTTTCTTGAGTTTGGCGAGCTGATGTGCCGGGATGCGCTGATCCGGGAAGAGTCCTGCGGGGGGCATTTCCGCGAAGAGCATCAGACCGAGGATGGAGAAGCCAGGCGCAATGATGCAGCCTTTTCACATGTGGCGGTCTGGGAGCATAAGGGAAAAGAAAAAGTTCCTCAGCGCCATCAGGAAGAGCTGAAGTTTGAAAATGTCAAAGTTGCCATCAGGAGTTATAAGTGAAGCTGAGACTCAAAATCTGGAGGCAGAAATCCCAGGACTCAGACGGAGCGTTTGAAAACTACGAGCTCGATGGAGTGAGTTCCGGGATGTCCTTTCTTGAAATGCTTGATTTTCTCAATGAAAGACTGGTGAGTGAAGGCCGAGAGCCCGTTGCATTTGATCATGACTGCCGCGAGGGGATTTGTGGGGCATGCTCCCTTATGATCAATGGTGCTGCACACGGACCTCAGCAGGAGGTCACAACCTGTCAGCTACATATGCGAGCCTTCCGGGACGGGGATGAAATTTGCATAGAGCCCTGGCGCTCCGCTGCTTTCCCGGTTCTGAAAGATCTGATTACAGACCGTTCTGCCCTGGATCGGGTCATGCAGGCAGGGGGCTTTGTTTCTGTATCGACAGGTGGTGTACCTGATGCCAATACGATTCCGGTTTCAAAAAATCTGGCAGACCTTGCGATGGACGCAGCGGCCTGTATCGGCTGCGGAGCCTGTGTTGCTGCCTGCAAGAACTCTTCTGCCATGCTTTTTGTGTCTGCCAAGGTTTCTCAGCTGAGCCTGTTACCGCAGGGACAGCCTGAGCGAGGCCGACGGGCTTTACGGATGGTCGGACAGATGGACAAAGAAGGCTTTGGGCATTGCACGAATACATCTGCTTGTGAAGCTGCATGTCCGAAGCATATCAGTGTCAGTCATATTGCAAGACTGAACAGGGAATATCTCAAAGCCTCCTTATGCGGAGGAGAGGAAGAGCTTCTTTCGGATTAGCTTTTTTCTGACAGAGAAGATGTCTGACTCTGCCGCAGCTGCCATCTTGTGCTTACGCGCATACGCTCAGAGCATAATGATCCACTGCTTTTAAAGCATCTGATTTTAATTTGTTTTTTTAAAAGGACCTGTTGTTATGGGGAGTCCTTCTGACTGGCCGGTACCAGCTACTCTGATTTATCTGTTCCGGGATGATCAGGTTCTGCTACTCAGGAGAAATAAAAAAGCCGGTGATACTCACCAGGGTAAATATGTTGGCCTGGGAGGGAAGCTTGCACCCGGAGAGTCCCTCCTTGAGTGTGCCGTCAGAGAAGTTTATGAAGAAAGTGGCTTTATCCTGGAACCCTCTTCGCTCTGTTTTCGTGGGCACCTCAACTGTCCTGGCTTTGACAGGAAAGGGAGGGACTGGCTGGTATTTGTCTACAGCTGTCATCAGTTTTCCGGAAATCAGACTTCTGTCTGTCAGGAAGGGGAGCTTGTATGGGTGGACAGAAGCAAGATACAGTCCTTTCCTATGTGGGAAGGCGACTACCGTTTTTTAAACTGCCTTCTGGCCGGAGAGAATTTTGATATGACAGTCCGTTATGAAGGAGAGGCTCTGAAAGAATGTCGCCTTAATATTCTGGCACAGGCATTCCGGATAACCGGGCCAGAGGAGTAAAAGGTTTCAGTCTTTCAGAATCCGGATTTTATTACGTAAGCGCTCTTCTTTCAGCCAGCTGGTCAGCTGACGCCCAAGCTCTTTTTGCCGCAATTCATACGTGATCTGTTTTTTCTTTTCAGAATTTTTTCTGAATTCAGAGTCAACGCCTGTCTTTTTATCTTCCAGAAAGAAGATATAGACCTGGTCCTCAATCTCTATGGGTTTTGTGAACTGTCCTTTTTCCAGAGAACTTACAGCATCCCGGATGGTACTGTTGAGGTCATTCAGCTTAAATTCAGTCGCGTCATCGACTTTATCCTGACCAGAATGAAGTTTCTCTGCTTCCGTGAAGCTCATCCCTCCGGACAATTTTTTATATATTTCCTGTGCATAGTCGACTCTGGCCCTCCTGACTGCTCCGGAGTCTCTCGGGAGAGAGACGACAATCTGCCGTAAAGAGAGGAGAACCGAGCCATGCTCACCATGGCTGTGCTGCTTCAGATAATAGGATTCGACATCCTTGTCTGTAAGTTTAACCAGAGGCATGATAACCCGCCCCTGAAACCTCATAAACAGAAGCTGCGCTTTCATATCCTTCAGGTATTCATCAAAGGATTTTCCTTCTTTTTCAACTTCATACTTTAACTGTTCTCTGCTCAGATGATACTGGTCACAGATCCTCTGTAAATGCTCTTCAAGAACCTCATCTGAGATCTGTAGTTCAATTTTTGCTGCGTATGCTCTGATCAGTCGCCAGTTGATTTCATCCTGAAGCGCCTGCTTATATGCTGTGTCTGACGGGGACGCCGGAAAGGGATTCACGCGAATCCGGGGACCTTTCGTTATTTTTGTCTGAATTGTGCTGTGGAAGATAGGCTCTTCTGATCCGACTTCTGCGACAAGTCTGTCAAGCAGGATACGTCCAGCTGGCTGCGACTCATGAGCCTGCTTAGCTCTGGCAGATGGACTGTTTATGGTAAGAAAAGAGAGCGGGATGATCACAAGGCAGGTCGTAATCGTGACAAGACGGATTACCAGAGAGTGCCTGGAGTGCTGATGCGGGTTGAATGGAGTGCGAAGTCGACCCATTTCTGATAAGCCTTTTCTTGTTCCTGTCGGGACAGGTGTTCTCTGATGACCGGAGTTGCTTCCTCTAACGTCAGGAAGTGTTCCGGAATTTTTTTCTCCAGCATAATGATGTGAAACCCATATGTCGACTTCAGAATCTCACTGATCTGGCCATGCCTCATAGAAAACGCGACATCAAAAAAATGAGGCATCCTGTATCCTTTTGAAAAAGAAGGGAAAAGACCGCCGTCTTGGGCCTCAGGAGAGATAGAGTGGGCGATCGCTGTTTTAGCAAAATTGCTGCGTGTTACGGTTGATTTAATCTTTCTGGCCTTTCTTTCATCGGCAAGAACAATCTGACGGATCACAACCTGGAGCGGCTGAAAAAAAAGATTTTTATTCTTACGGTAATAATCAGAGATATCGTCTTCTGAAATATGGATCTGAGAGTAAAGCACCTCTTTAAGGTACTGGCGGATCACATCCTGTTCACACAATCTTGCTTTGAGAAAGGCTTTGTCTTGCTCTGAGCTGAAGAGCTTTGGCTGAGACTGGAGGGCAAGCATCCAGCTGCGGACACACTCAGTATATCGCCCGGGATCATCCAGGGAAAAGTTTTCATCTTTGCTGACGATCTGATAAAGCATGAGCCTCTCAACCAGACTATCGATAATATTTTCTTTCAGAGGACGGCTGATTTGTCCTGACTCCGGATAAGTTTCTGGAATAGAACTGATATCCTGTTCCTGCAGATGAGTGGTCAGAACTTTCATTTCAAATTCAACATTTTCCTGCTTAATTTCGATGTCATTCACAGTTACAAGAATATCGTGATCTTTCTGTTGTGTATGATATCTGTTACGAATCATTCTGCTGTGACTGTTCTGGGTATTCATCGTCTGCCATATCCAGGCGCCCAAAGCAAAGCAGATGATGAGCAGAAAAGGAAAGATGGTTTTACTGCTCATGAAAATATAATCCTTATAAGACAACTCTGTTCAGATATTTTTTTGCTTCTGATCAGGCTAAAAAGCATCTCAGAGTTCAATTTCAATGTCCTCAAGATCATCTTCAGAAGGAGCCGACGTTGATAATGTGCTACCGGAAGGCTGTGGAATCACAGGATGCTCCGACAAGAGTTGTCCGCTTGTTCGTTGAGTCATATCAGATCTTTTATAATGATCATTATCCTCATGTTTTTTAAATGCATCCAGAATACTTCGATATTGATTCATCCATATTCTGCTTTTTTTGAGTATTTCCATAAAAAATTCTTTATGATCATTTTCATTGTCAGATAACATGGTCTGACAAAGCTTATTAGCTTTATAAAACTGAAACGTCTGACAATAGAGTCTGGTCTGTAACATCATTCGCTCTGTATTTAGTGTATTAAAAATACTTAATTTCTCTGCTATTTCAATCGCATCACAATAATAATTCTCTGATCTGGCATATAATTTCATGAGATCCCAAGCCGCCCATAAGAGCGTGGGATCTTTTCTGAGTACGTTTTTCAAAATTTTTGAAGCATCTTTTGAACGGTTTATATTCTGATATACATAGCTAGAAATTCGCTCGCAGCTCTGATTATTGGCAGATATGCGAAAATTTTTTATTAAAAATTCTATTTTTTTTATATCATTTTTTTTCATACAGTGATGAATTTCAGATTGATAATAGGACGACGATCCAATCATCTCATGATCATAGATAGCTTTGTTTACAAATGCTTTCAGATGACTCGCTCTCATTTTTCCTGAAAATATTTTTTCAATACCCAGTTCATTCAGAAGATTCAAAACAGCATCAGATGGTTGACCATCATCATCAAGAATAATAATTTTTCGACAGAGGACAGGATTACCTTTTGAAAGAGAGGGCAACAAGGACGATATATTCTGAAGACGATCCTGTGTCAGGACCACAGCATGAATATACTGATGATGGTCTGGAAGTTTCTCCGATGAAAGGAGATTGATTCCTGGTGTTTTTGAAAGGAACTGTGTGAAGGCAGGATATATTCCTTCAACAACAAATTTAATTGGATTTTCTGCTATTGAGACATGAGTCTCATGCTCTGCATTCGTCATAAGGAAACCGTCATTTTCATATTTCTTTTCATGAGAAACTCCTGAAGATGACGATAAAAATTTGAATCCTTTAAATTTTTATAGATAATTTCAGATCGATCTGATGAATGATCAATCAGCCTTATAAAAACGTCTGAATCTTCCGGATAATTTTGTATAAATTCTTTCATCTGAACCACATAGTAATGTTCAAGCCGAAGAAGTACTTTTGGATACTTATTGTTTCTGCTCCAGGGATGGAGCGTTTTTAAAATCCACTCTGCCCTTTTTATCAATTTCTTCATGTCTGCATACGCTCTGCTCTGATCCGGATAGGGGATTCCATATTCAGATTCAGCACATATCAGAGACCAGCATTCGTGAATTTGCTCCAGATCATCAATAATAATTGTATTGAGATCATTCCAGTGTTCTTTTCTCTCTGATGAAGGATCGATGTCTGCAAGCTGTGAATAAATATTAGAAAAAACGATCAGAACCTGATAGATGCATTGTAAATCACCAAAATTTTGTTCTTGTGTCATCCAAAGCTTTCCTGATTTTTATTATATAAAAATTTTTTATATTTTCCAGTCACTTACTATATAAATGTCATGTTTTGTCCATGATGATCCGATCCGAATGTCAGGATTTTTTTACACACCCCCATTATTTTAGCAGCTGATGGAGTCAGGATCATTGGAAAAACTTACCTGGCACTCTCTAAAAGGAGGACAGGATGGTGCGAGTTTACTGGAATATCTCATTGCAATGACTATTTTTTTGGTCGTTGTATTGGGACTTTTTTCAAATATGGATCATATTATCTATTCTGGAAAACTAAATGAAATTGCACCATCTGTTTATGAAAAGGATCAGGTTGTCCGCTATGAAATTATTACAACGATGGATTATTTTCAGAGAGAACTGATCATTAATGATTGTCCGGATCTTGACGGAGATCAGATACTGGATGAAAATGAAATTTTCTTCTGCACCAAACCTGCTGAAAAACTAAAGAACTCCCAGCAAAACTTCACCTTTCCACGAACGATCTACTGGGGAAACCACAATGACTTATTTCAGGAGCCCTATGTTCGTAATATTATCAATCAGTTTGATACTCTTGTTGCGAGTATGACAGAAAAAAACTCCGGTAAACTTCATTCCTCCTTCACGGAAGCTCTCAAATCATGTGAAAATCAATCCTTTAAGATGGATACAGAAGATATTGCAGACAGAAGCTCTTATTTTGTCTGTGGATTTGGAAAAAATATTCTCGTTCAGATAAAAGTCAATTTCTGGGATTTTTTATCAGGATCATCTGCAAAGTGCAGGAATCTGAATGCCAAGCCAGGACGCGGACTTCAGGCTGTCTATCGATTTTTTCATATTGAGCCATATAAAGATGAAGGAAAGCAATTGTATCGTATTGCAATCCATAGTTCAAAATTATTTATCCCTAAAAAAGTAGATGCCCATTTTATTCCTTCGAGAAATCTGTGGAGTTCTGAATCTGACCCAAAAGATCATGATGGTGGGTCATCTTCTGATGGGAAACCCGATTATATGAAAAACTGCAGATCTTAAAGGATTTTTTCATGTTTCGTTGTGTTCAACTGATCTCTGTCATGAAAGATATGGTACAGAAGATATCTGGGAATTCTGGCCAGACTCCTATGTTGCTTGTACTGATGCTAAGTGCACTTGGGGTCACAGTTGGCTCTGTTATGCAAAAATATATAGAAAACTCAAACTATGGTATCCGAATTGAGCAGGATGATCGTTATCTCAGACAGGGTTGCACCGAAGCAATGGAACAGCTGTCTCAGCTGCTCGGTTCCGGGGTTCTTAATATCAATGAACAAAGCATGCGTTTTGTTCCCAACAGCCATCTCCCATCATCAATTTCTTCAGAAATTGTCGGCGATCAGATCTCAGAATATCAAAGGGGAGGAAGAAACTGGAATCTTTCTTCTTCGGATGGCTCTGTGAAAGTACGAACCTGTGCGGAAGTAGAGATGAATGAAGGTGATATGTCCCAGATGATGATGAATACGGATCATACGATTCCGAATCAACCATGCCAGCATTCCAGAATGACCGCAACGATCTGGCCTGAGAAAATCCTTGATCCTGTAGAAAACCCAGAATATGAACACCTTGTCTGGAAAAAAGCAGTAGTCAGGGCAAACTGTCAGATGGATTCCGATAAGAAGACACTGGAGAGCCGGGCACGGATTAACTTTCTTCCTCCCTCCCAGATCTGTAATTTTGAGAATGAAAAAACAAACCCCTACTGTAGTGTTGATCATTGCCGCTATATGATGCCTTTGATGGTTGAGAATCCGGAGCAAGGATCTTCCGAAAACCGGGGGGATGTTTATTTTCAGAAAGGGGACCAGTTATCAGAAGATATCAACTTAAAACTTGTGCCTAATCCATCTTATGTCGCAAAGATTAAGCTTCCGGTCCCAAGGAACATCCCAACCATTGCAGCGTATCGTAACTCAGAGGATGCCGCTGATCAACCACTGGAGCTGATCAGCTTTATTAAACAATCAATATGCGCAGGGCTTAACAATCCTTTTAAAGGTTATCAGGGTGTAGAAGGGACTTATGATATTGAGGATTATTTTTCGGGAGAGCGGGATGAAAATGGTTTCGTGGAGTTTGGAATACCGGCCTTTTCTCAGATAGATTCTGATGCAGGTCAACAAGCCCGAAGAGCCTTAACCTTTCAGGGTTACCTTTATTTTGATCGTAACACTGAGTTTTTTAGTAAAAATCCTGAGACTGGCGGAGGAGGGAGCCTTGCCAGAAACTGGGATACAGAGCTGCAACAACAGGACCCTGAGTATCACAAAAAATTATTACATAACGGCTGTGTGCGGACGGTTGGTGTGAGTGACGCAGATTTTTGCTCAAGGGTCAGACTAACTCATGCTTCATTTTCTTATACTTATCCAAGAAAACGATTATGCCACTATAAAGGTCCTTCTTATGACCTGGTAAGCCATGATGAATATAAAAAAATTCTTTCTGAGTTACGTCCGGATCTTGATGTCAGTCGTCTTTATAAATGGGAAGAAAGTGATCTGTCTCTGATCCCCGAATCATCAGAATGGCGTGATACCAATTATCAACAGACAGGAATTTTTCCTCTTGCAGGGGCTGAGTCCATTCAGACATACGAAGATCCTCAAATATTTTTTCATCATACAGCAACAGAAACATCATCCTTATCAAAGGAATCCGCAAAAGTTCCTCATGATTTTAGTGGTGTAATCGAATCGTCCATTGATGCTATCGAGGTCCGGAGTGTCACTGAATCATACCAGAAGATCTGTTCTCAGACAGATGAATCATCCGGACAATGTCTGCAATGGGAGGCCGGGGAAAAGCTGACAGATGCAGAAAAAATTGCATTACCGGATGCTGACATGATCACTCAGACCAAACTGAAAGAACGTCAGGTTATCTTACAATGGAAAGCTGACTGTAGCGAAGTCATCGATACAATTCCCGGAGAAAGCATCGAGATTCAACCTGAAGCTATGGCGTTATGTAACTACAGAGAAACTCCTGTTCGTCCTGTTGTAGAGAAAAAATTTGATCGTTGTTATTACATTGCTTATTACAACAGTGAAAATCGTCTGGGCTGTACGGTAAATTCGCCATCTGCTGTAGGTGCAAATCCTTATATATGTCGGAACTCTAATGGCTGTTTTGCCAGAGGAACACCTGTTCTGATGGCGGATGGTCAGAGCAAAGCTGTGGAGCAGATTGTACAAGGAGACTTTGTCCGGAACCCTGTCACAGGACAATCTTCAAGAGTTTCCGCGGTGACGGTTGGACCTCAGCAGAAACCCATGTTGCGAATTTTTTACGGAGAAGGAAAAAAACTGGAATCCACATGGAATCATCCGTTTCTGACTCCTGAAGGACTGATGAGAGCGGATCAGTTATCTCCTGGTCAGAAACTACTATTTTTGGGGGATCATTTGTATTTTACGTCTGTGACCAGGATAGAAGAAATCCCTCTGGATTCAGAGCGTCTGGTCTGGAACCTGCTTCTTGAAAAAGATGAACTTTCAACATATTCCGATATCAACGGCTCTTTTTCAGAAGATTTCATGAAGATCAAAGATCTTCAGCAACATGTCTTTATTGCAAATGGTGTTGTAACCGGGGATTATCACATTCAGAGCCTTGAAAATTTTGAAGAAGTTGCCAAATGGTTTCGCCCAGGAGAGAACTTTCCAGAAGCTGCATCAGACAATGAGGCTTCGGGAAGGCCGGACAGATGAGCAGAATACGAAGTCGTGTGATCATAAGAAAAAGGCAGAGAAAAAATACCCGATGGTCCATGGAGAGCGGTGTAAGCTTGCTGGAAATGATCATCGTAATCGGTCTGATGGGTCTGCTTCTGTCTCTGAGCACGGCTGTCTATGTCAATCTCGATCTTTTTACAGGACGCTACAAATCCAGGCTCTCCGCAAGAAACGAAGCTCTGCAATTGATTGCTATGATCAGAAGACGTTATAACATTGATCTGATAAAAGAAGATGACCCGGCAAGGAAAGTGGGGAGTAAGTCAGAGCGTATTGAAGGGAAAATAATGGATAAGTCTGGTGATATGATCCAGGGAGTTCTGAGTGTGATTAATACGATTTCCACCGTGTCGGAAAATAAATCCGTTGATCTGATGACAATCACGAATGGTTGCGTTGAGTTACCGGATCACCTGAAAAATCAGATTCCCATGTTTAATCAGGATTATTTTCATGTAGTTTTTGATCAGCTCAGAGTCAGTGATTCATATTCAGATGCGTCTTCATCTCCAGGAATTACTGATTTTGCTACGGTTCAGACGACCTGCGAGGAGTATCTTCAGGGATTTCAGTGCGGCTATAATTCAGTTCCTTTTATTTCTTTTGATGATGGCAAAAGAGGACTTCAGATCCCTGCTGATATGACAAAAAAGGCACGTTTTACATCTGTCCGGGAAAGCGCTGTAGCAGCCTTTATCTGTGATACAGAATCGTTTGGCGAAGCAGATCTCAGATTATTCAAAGATATTACGGTCTTTATTGCAACATTTGATATGTCGAAAAAAAATCATCCGGACCCTGCAAAACGACTTCACTGGCAAAAATTCAGGAGTATCTTTTCGGTTTCCTCTCCTTCTGAAAATGTCGAGTTTATTTCAGACAAGGGTCTGTAGCGCTTACCTGAAAGATCGTCCTGACTTATCCTGAAAAATTTTTATGTTAAATTTGCACTCTTCGGTCTGTTTTTAAACAAAAAAGTCATATTTTATTTGTATTTTCCGATGCTCATATAGAGGTTTTTAAGGAGATGATATGGGCATATCGGGAGTTGTGAAAGTTTCATCGCATCATGCGATCCCTGATGCACAGACTTTTACTGATATTATCTCGCCATCACAGCCTTTTCTTCTGGCGGAGAATGTGACAGAGCGATTTCCTTTCCAGCCGGAGTTGCCTGCTTCACATCCTGCGCTGAAATCCGATTATCTGATTCTGAAGTCTATGAAAGGCTCCTTATTTTTTGCTTCAGAATCCTTTCGTGATGAAAGCTTATACCTGAAGATGGTGATAGAAAAAAATCGTGAACTGGCCTCTATACTGCGCTATAGCAAATTTATGGAATATCACAAAATCGTTGAGGAGCGGCTCTTGCGGCATCTCTTCCAGGAGCATTTACGGAAGACAGCAGAAAAATTTGAGAAAAGGGCTGTCAAGGTTCATCAGCAAAAGGATTTATTTACAGAGCTCCGCCAGACATCATCTGATATAAGAAGAGAACTCTTTTCTTTTTTATTATCGATCCGGGATGACAGCAGACAGGATTATCATCGGATGTTCTGGGATGCGGTCCGGAAGAATCTTGAGCAGGAGCCGTCAGCTGTTATTTTATCATCAACAAATTTACAAGAACTTCTGACGGGTTTTCGCTATGAGGAAAGTGAGGGATCTCTGCTAAGGGCTATTTTTCTCCTGAAAGAGAATCAGCTGAGAGCCAGGGCCTCTCAGATTCTCGAACATGTATCAGGGCTTTCCTTGCCAGCAGCGTTGCATCCTCTTTTCAGGCTCCACTTTCACAGACAGAGTTTTGAAAAAGAACTTCAGACTGAACTTAGCAAGAAAAGGTCTGACGTTTTTATGAAAAACCTTGCAACATCATCACTTCGTTCTCACTTTCGTCAGTTCTTATCTGATCAGAGCCTTTCTGTAGCCTCTGAGGGAGTTCCGCTGAGCTTACGGCCTCAGACATGGACATCTTATGCGACTCCCGAAAATCAACAAGGCAATATGCGGGCAATATCAGGAGGGTCTGAACCTTATACACAGATCTCATCATTGCAGAATAAGATCTCTCAGATTCCTTCAAAAGGAAGCATAGCACCATTGTTTTTAGCACTTGGTTTTTTTCCGGAAAAAACAGAATTTACTTCACCTGAAGCATCTGTCATATCTTTGCAGAATATCCCGCCAGCTATGGTGACCACACATATCAGCAAGGACCAGGCCGGAACGCTTTTCCCTCCCACAGACCTGCTCCCAAAAACCCAAACAGAAAGGATACATTCAGATTCTGATCAGTCTGTGTCAGGATTTTATATTCAGTCTTTCCTGACTCCGGCAGAGCAGAGCTTTTTATCCCGCTCTCTTCCTTCAAAAGACAGGCATCTTTATCGATTTGAAGCCGTATACCTCCTGCAAACATCCACAAATATTATAAAACAACCAGCGGTCTTAAGCTGGAACTCAGGAGAAGCAAGAGATCTCGAACAAAAGGCTCAGATCAGTATGGAAGTACGTCCTGATATCGGACATTCAAAAGAGAACACAGAGCCTATGAAGGATCCGTTTACTCAGGAGAGAAGAGTCGATCACAACCGCAATTATCCACAGCAATTCAGAGTGATTACAGAACATGATCTGGCATTTTTCGGAAATCCTGTGATGACATCAGAACTGAGCCGAACCTCTGTTTTTCTGAAGCACTACAGTCAGACTGAGAACCCTCCGGACTCCTTTGAAAACAAGGTAATTCGTGCAGGGCAGATAAAAAAATCATCTCATTCAACAGAAACAGCCCCCTTCGTATCTTTGAAGGGATCAGAGAAGCCAGAAATCCCTGTTTTTACCCGTGACAATTTTTCTAAACCCCGAAAAGACTGACCACTGAAAAAAAAATCTCATGCAGCCTGCTGATTTAATAAAAAGAACGAAGAGTCTCTTGTATTGACTCATCGGGACAGACTGCTAAGATTCTGCCTGCACTGAGTCTGTATTCTTCTGGATCTGAAGGCTTCAAACAGAACCTCAGAGGCTTCTGAAGAACTGAGTAAACTAATCAGGGTGGATTATGTCAGATAAAAAAATTCCCGATCCGGAAGATATTCAGAGAGAATTTGAGGACTTCGTTCAAAAACGTTTTGGCAAAAATATTCAGGTTTTTGCTCAGGAGTTGCCCTCCTCTTTTCTTTCGAAAGAAAAAACAGAACCGGAGGAAAAAAACGATCTTCAGGAAGAAAAGAAACTGGATGAGAAAATTTTTTCCTTTAATATGAAACCCAAAGATCTGAAAGAGCAACTGGATCGCTTTATTATCGGACAGGATGAAGCCAGAAAAGCGCTGTCGATTGCTGTCTGTGATCACTATAATCAGGTGTCTTTGCATCATCGTCATCCGGATCTGGATGATCATGCCTATTATGCGAAACAGAATGTTCTGGTTCTTGGCCCTACTGGTGTTGGAAAAACCTGCATGATCCGGCATATCGCTGAAATGGTAGGAGTTCCTTTTGTCAAGGCAGATGCAACCCGCTTCTCTGAAACGGGTTATATGGGAGCCAATGTTGATGATCTGATCCGGGATCTGGTGACTCAGGCAGATGGAAATATTCAGCTGGCTCAGTATGGCATTGTTTATCTTGATGAAGTCGACAAACTGGCTCAGGCGCCCGGCCATGTCGGAAGAGATGTAAGCGGCAGGGGAGTACAGCTGGGGCTGCTTAAGCTGATGGAAGATACAGATATCGATCTCAGGGCAGCCCATGATCCTGCATCTCAGATGCAGATTTTTATGGAGATGCAGCAAAAAGGGAAGGTCGAAAAACAGCTGATCAGTACCCGTCATATTCTTTTTATTGTAAGTGGAGCTTTTACCGGACTTGAGACGATCGTCAGTAAACGGCTAAACCGATCCTCAATCGGCTTCGATCAGGCAGCAAAAGAAACTATAGATCGCTATGAGCTACTTGCAGAGGCCATGACCGAGGACTTTGTTCTTTATGGATTTGAGCCGGAGTTTGTTGGTCGGCTTCCGGTCCGGGTCGCCTGTCATCCTCTGGATGAGGAAAAACTCTTTGAAATTCTGAAACACTCAGAAGGATCGATTATCAGACAATATAAGCAGGCATTCCATAGCTATGGAATTCATCTTAGCTTTGAAGATGCCGCACTCAGGGAGATTGCCAGGCAAGCATCCCGGGAAGAAACCGGAGCCCGGTCATTGATGACGATCTGTGAAAAAATCTTCCGTTGTTTTAAATATGAATTACCATCTTCCTCAATACAGGAACTGGTGGTTTCAGAAGATGTCGTCCGGGACCCTGCCGGGTCTTTGCAGCGCCTGCTCAGAGATGCCCCGCAGACAGATCCTGTCGACATTCGTGAGATCCGTCTCTTTGAGGAAAATTTTTTCCGGAAGTACCGGATGAAGATATGCTTTTCACCTGAAGCTCGCAATCTGATTTGCCAGTCGGCACAGACAAAGCATGTTGGGATTGGACAGTTCTGTCAGAATCTTCTGGAAAATTATGAACATGCTCTGATGCTGATAAGCCAGAAGACCGGAGTCAATGAGTTTATTCTTAAAGAAGATGTCGTCAGAGATCCGCAACAGGCTCTGGAAGTGATGGTCCGGGAATCCTGCATCCAGAGCTCTTCCGATCAATCCGAGAAAAGAGAACCGCAAAGCCCTGTTCTCTGAGCGTCGTCAGAACATCCGAGTCCTCCGGACTTTAATCTGAAAACATCATTTTTTGTCATCCTGTCATGATCAGAAAAATCAGTTTTCCCTGAATAATTCCGATTGTTCCAGACAGAGCAGACCAGCCCGACTCTGCTCTGTCATGGATGCTTATATCTGAGGTTCTGGAATTGGGACATCTGAAGGTTGTGATCAGAGAACAGGAAGGACGTGCCAGATATACCCTGGCAGGCGATGTGGATGAGGCCATCTCGCAGGAGAGCTTTCCCGCAACAGATCTCAATGAGGTGATCCTTGATCTTTCCGGGATCATGAGCTTCAATTCCTGCGGTTTGAGAGAGTGGATTCGCTGGATTCAGATCTTTTCCTCTCATCATAAAGTTTACTTTGAGAACTGCTCTGTACCCACCATTGATCAGATGAATATGATGCCTCAGACTATGGGGAAAGGGACTGTTCTGTCTTTTTATGCTCCTTATTATTGTGAAACCTGTGGAGAAGTCAATCAGCTGGTTCTTATGGATCGCTACGCTGAAATGCTCCGGCAGAAAAAAGCTCCGGACTTTTCTTGTGAAACCTGTGGTGATGTTCTCTGTTTTGATGCGCTGGCAGCGAGTTATTTTTTATTTGCAGACAGTCGCGCAGGATGAATATAGCAAAGAAATATTGACCGGATCAGAAAGACGATAATGGAGATGGGATGATGGGAATGGATGCACTCACACAAAAGGCTTTTGAAGCACTGGTGAAAGACATTCTTCCCAGACTTGCTTCTCATCTGAGTTCTCTGGAAGCTCTGGCTCCAGAATCACGGGAATCTGATAATGACTGTCGTTTTCTGATCAGGGAAGCCTCTGAGCTATTAAAGCTCATGGATAAATGGAGTCAGAGTTCTGCTAAAACAGATCTGCCAGAGCACGATATTTCCGAAATTCCGGAAACATCGACTCAGGAAGAATATCCGGCCGATTCTGTCACAGAAGAGTCCGATCCTTCGGCAGAAATGAGTGATGATGAAGCCCGCAGATTGCTGGCAATGATGGATGGAACTGACTCATCTCCGCCAACTCCTGCCAAAAATCACTGTGATTCCAGCTCTGACATGAGTGATGAAGAAGCTATGGCCGCACTGGCTGCGATGGACAGCCCGGTGCAGGAGTCCTCCTCTGACAGCGGAGACGAAGACGATGATGCAGCTCTGAAAATGCTGGCCCGACTTGAAGAAGAGGCCGAAGGCACCCCCGGCGCAACCCAGGACTCACAGGAGCCCTCAGCAACAACAGGAAGCGCGCCTGCTTTTACTGATGAGATAGTAGAAGAAGTTGAAGAATTCGGAGAGAGTGAATTTAGCTCAGATCCTGATATGATCCAGGATTTTATCACCAATGCTGATGAACTCATGGAAAATCTGGATACACAAGTTCTGGCTCTTGAAAAATCACCGACAAGTCAGGAAATCATCAACGAAATTTTTCGCTCTGCCCATACCCTGAAAGGGGCTGCTGGTATGTTTGCATTCCGTGCGATTGAACGGATTATGCACCGGATGGAGAACTATTTTGATCAGATCAGTAAGGGCAAACAAACGGTAAGTGGGGCTGCTGTTGACGTGCTTTTTAGCGCAATGGATATTCTGAGACATCTGATTGATGGAGTCAGAAATGGCAAACCCACGGGTCGCCAGACTGCTCAGATTGTTCATCAGCTTAACCAGCTTTGTGCAGGAACATTAATATCATCCTCTGCCAGCCATGCATCTTCCCCTAAGGAAAAAGAAGAAGAACAGGCGACAGAAAATCCAGCAGATGACACAGCAAAAAAGCAAAAGCAGTCGACAATCCGGGTTGATCTTCAACGGCTTGATGCTCTTGTGAATCTGGTAGGGGAGCTGGTGATTGACAGAACACGTTTTATGAGTATTGAAGAACAGCTCAGAATAAAAGGACCTCATCCGAACCTTGCCGGAAATATGTCAGAAACAGTTCAGCTTTTTGGGCGCCATATGAATGAAGTCCAGGACATTATTATGAAAGTCAGGATGGTCCCTATCGGAAATGCTTTTAATAAATATACGAGGATTGTCCGTGATCTGTCCAGGAGCCTTGGAAAAGAAATTGACCTGATTATTGACGGAGAGCACACAGAGCTGGATAAAACGATTGTGGAAGAAATCGGTGATCCTCTGATCCATCTGATCCGTAACTCAGTCGATCATGGAATAGAACTTCCTGAAGACAGGGTTTCAGCAGGCAAAAAATCGCGAGGAAAAATTATGCTTGCCGCTCGTCAGGAAGGAAACCAGATTATGATCACGATTGAGGACGACGGAAAAGGTATGGCTAAGGAGAAAATTCGTCAGAAGGGCATAGAAAAAGGTCTGATTAAAGAAGATGATAATTTAAGCGATCGTGATATTTTCAGTCTGATTTTTGAGCCTGGATTTTCGACGGCTGATCAGGTCACCAATATTTCCGGTCGTGGTGTTGGGATGGATGTTGTAAAGCGACAGATTCTGAAATTAAAAGGAAATATTGACATCCATTCTGAAGCTGGCGTTGGTACAAGCATTTCAATTCAGTTACCACTGACTCTGGCTATTGTACAGAGCTTACTTGTTAAATCAAAAGAAGATGTCTTTGCGATCCCTCTGAGTACTGTTGTGGAATCGATCCGGATTAAACCGTCGGATCTGCAACGGGTCGGGGACTCTGAGGTCATCAGACGTCGCAACAGAGTGCTTCCTCTGTTTCATCTTCATGATGTTCTGGATCTGGATCAGAAAGCAAATCACTTCTGGTATCAGTCCCCTGAACATGAGCACTCACATGGTCGCAGGAAAAAAAACAAAGTCTATGAAGAGCGTTTATTTGTCGTGGTTGTCGGGACAGCAGAAAGAAGATTTGGCCTGATCGTAGATTCCCTCTTAAATCAACAGGAAATGGTGATTAAGTCGATGGGAAATCTGATGGCAGATATTCCCTGCGTTGCAGGAGGAGCGATCCTTGGGAACGGAGAAGTGGTGCTGGTTCTGGATATTGTCGAAATGGAAAGTTATTTTCGTCATAAAGTCCGGGGAATTCAGCAAGTCGCATAACATGAGGGGCAGCTATGCAGTGGGATCATGGTAATTCCAGAAGCGGAGTTCAGGGCTCTGGTATTTTTGCCATCAGAGGAAATCTGGATGGTGAGACAGAAGAAGAATTTACAGAAAAAGAACAGTTTATTGGCCTGAAGATCGGCGATGAGGAATTTTACCTGCCCATTGCTGCGGTTAATGAAATTGTGATGCTTATTCCAATTACTTATGTCCCACAATCCGGAAAAATGATTGAAGGAGTGATCAATCTTCGCGGTACCATTTTGCCTGCAATTAACCTGAGAAAAATGATGGGTCTTAAAAAAGGAACGGTAACACCCGCCACCCGTATTATCATTGTCCGTCATAATGATATGCTGATTGGTCTGATTGTGGATACAATTACTTACGTACACTCAATCTATCCATCTGAAATTGAAACACAGACACTTCCAGGTAAAGGCATGGGTTCTGATCTTGTCACCAGGATTTCTAAAAACGGATCAAATATCACTGGTATTCTTGATATCAGTAAAATTTTCTCTCATGCCTCAGAATCAGCAAAATCAGGTCATGACTACGAAAACATGGGGCATCTGGCAGGATAGGCACCATGTGCATGAAAAAACCATTAAAATTATCTATTTATGTATCCAATGCTGTGGATATTATCTAAAGTCGCATACAACTCCATTAAAGCCCATCTGAATCTTTGATTCTCCATACATCGGATTTCCTGATGGAATTTAAACTCTGAAATATTCAACCTTGAGTCTTTTTATCTATGCTTGCTGCCGGAAGATCAGACATGAGACACTCAGATACGTGAATGTTTTCGTGATGAGAATGCAGAGAGCTTTCTTTAAGCGGAGGCCCGGATAACTGAGCAGGAGCAGGTATATGAAACGTGTTGTATTCAATCAGAAAGGTGGTGTAGGCAAGACCTCTGTTGCCTGTAACCTTGCAGCAGCTTTTGCGGACTCCGGTAAGAAAGTCTTGCTGATTGATCTGGACAGCCAATGCAACAGCAGCCAGTATCTGCTGGGTGACGATTTCAGAAAAAGAAAATATTCGGTCGCGGATTTTTTTGAAGACAGCCTGAAAATTAAAATTTTTAAAAATAGCCTCACTGAGGCTATGCAGCCAACTTCCTGTGAAACGCTCTGGGTGATCCCCTCTTCTGGCAGACTCGCAGAATTGCAGGTCAGACTGGAAAGTCGTTATAAAATTATGAAACTAAAGCAGGCTCTGGATGAGCTTGTGAGCCGAATGGGAATAGATGAAGTTCTGATTGATACACCACCAGCACTCAATTTCTACAGTATGAGTGCACTGCTTGCATCCGATCGGGTGCTGATTCCTTTTGACTGCGATGCCTTCAGCGCGAGCGCTCTGGACCAGGTAATGGAGCGTGTGGAGGAGGTGTCTGAGGACCACAACAGCGAGCTAAAGGTTGAGGGAATTATTGTCAATGGATTTCAGTCACAGACCAGGATACCGACAGCTGCCATCGATGCTTTACTGGCGCAGCAGCTGCCTATTCTGACACCGTACCTCTCTTACTCGGTGATCATGAAAGAAAGTCATGCCCGACACAAACCATTGATCTGGATGAAAAAAAATCATAAACTTTCTTCAGAGTATCTGGAACTTGCCGCTAAGCTACTTCAGACAGAAGAACAGCATGTGGGAGTTTTTTCACATCATCCGGATTCCAGGGTTGCAGAAAAACCGTCATCCTGAAGAAAGGTCACAATGGCATCCTGTTCTGAGGAAATATCAGTAATTCGTGGCAGTATTCATGCATACCGGATTTTTGATATCGGCAGTGAAATGGATATCCTGCATGCTGAACAGCTACTGAAAGATCAGAACGCGAGTCAGTATTCTCCCGATCTTCCCGGACGTGGGATGCTGATTGCCGAGCGTCCTCTGGGCCTGATTCTGTCCTCATGGACAGAATCGATTGCGGATCAGGAGTACCAGGTCATTCCGTTTGTTAAAATATGGAGTTTTGGAACGATTTCCATTCGTTTTCGCCTGGATCTGGATGGGCACTTTTCTTTGCCCGACCTTTGTGAAATCAGTCACTATCTTGAAAACAGTGAATCGTTTCATCAAAAGGCTGTAAACCAGGTGACAGAACTGATTACACTCCTGAATCCGGCGATTAAAAAGCCAGGATTATGGCGTCAGTTCGAAGATTATCTGTTCTTTCATTTTGAAAAAATTACTGAGGAACAAGAAGACCTTAAAAAGGTTTTTTATGGAGATGGTATTTCATCTCTGATTCTTGGTGAAAAGTATATGGAGTTTTCCGATCAGATTAATGATTCGGTGGCTTCCACGATCTTTCAATATGAAAAGAATGATTTACTGTTGATCCACTGGAATGGTTCGATTCTTTATGATGCTGAACATGACGAAAATATTCTTCATGTGATTGAGTTTGCGTTGTGCCAGCTTCTGGAGCTTCGCTATTATGATGATCTTCTCGATCATCAGCTGGAAAGCTTGTATCACAAAATTGAAAACAAAAGAGGGACTGTTTTCAGAAATCCTTATACAGAACTGGCCAGATTTGCAGCTCTGGAGTACATTGATATCAGTGACATCGTAGACAAAGTAGGAAACGCCTTTAAAATTATCGGGGATTTTTATTATGCGACGATTTTTCGTGCCGCAACAGAAAAATTCCAGATTCCGGTCTGGAGAAAAATCGTTGACCACAAGCTCGGAAACCTTGCGGAGGTTTCCAGATTATTTCTCGGAGATGTCAATGAAAAGCGCAACCAGATTCTGGAAGGAATTATTATTGTGCTGATTGCAATTGAGGTCATCCCTTTTATTCTCAGCCTCACTCAGCACTGAAATGACGTATAGCTTTCTTTAGAAAGCTATACATCGGATTTTTTTGCAGGTATTTATCCGGAAGATAATCTGTTCCATAAGGGTTCAAAACAGAATGAAAAAGTTCTTTGTCATCTTATTTGTTTTTTTCATCGCAAATCCTTCCATGGCCACAGATCAGCAATCTGGTATACAAATGCTGCTTGAAGTGGAAAAACAGAAGTGCCACGATGGACTTCAAATGCTTTTTGCATCGGGTGTGGAAGATGATGCCATAGACGAAGATGGCAACACTCCTGTCCACAGTTTAGTGATAGCGGGAAATACAGTCGCTGTTGACGCGCTCCTCAGGTATGGAAAAAATATAGAGACGTTGGTTAATAAGGCCGACAAGCATGGAATTACTCCCCTCTATTCGGCATTGTGGTACGGACATAAAGATATTGTGCGGCTCCTTCTCCGGCATAAGGGAGCACATACAACTGACACGTATAGCCGCATAATCTCTCCGCTATTGGACAGGGCAGAATGGACACACAGATCTCGCAGGGCTTCTTCTCATAGCTGGAGCGAAGGCAAATGTTGCTGCCAATGATGACACCGTGTTCCCTTCTCTGTTATCCGGCGATGCATGAACGATAAAGGCCCCAAAATCTGGACAGTGGGTTATTTCTTTCTGTCTGTCTCTGCCAGACACAATCATCAATCATATCCTGAATATCAGCTAAAATAATATATATAAAGTAATTTCGAAATAATATAACACAATGATTTAAATATGAAAAAATCCTGTCAGACGACACCGGGAAGCCTGTAGGGAACAGAGGGACAGAACCCTCATCATAATTCTCTTCCGGAAATCCCGGTTTATAATAATTTTATCGGAAACAAACAGGGATACCGGGATGACACATAAAGATCATTCATTTTTCAGTTCCTTTTCTGCAGTCATGAGGCTGATTTCAGAAAAAAGAACAGCCAGAGAACTGAAAGAATACGAAAGCCTGTCGGCAGAGCTGATTGCAGAGTATACAGACCTGTCCGATCGTGGAGGCTGTATTTATCTGAAATATATCCAGACTGAGCTTTTATATACTCTGCTGCGACATGAACTATGGCTCGGAAATGAATATTTCAGGACGGTCTTCATACAGATGGTCGGAAATATGTGCCGGGTTCCTCAGGATCAGGCAACACAGATCGCAGAGGGCCTTCTGGCATGTGCCTATGACTGGCAGGAGGGCGGCGGGGAAAGGCCCGTACTGTTTGCCAGCGATGAAGAATTTGTGCTGTATGCCTATACACAGGTACTGTCTGCCGGACCATCAGCTCAGGATAGCGATCTCTCTGGTTTTGGTCCGTTGTTCCGGGAAAAGCTCATCAGGATGACCGACGTCTGTAGCCGCATCCTTAGCCGGAAGCAGGACCTTGCCTTCAGCTATGATGATCAGGATCTGATCTTTCTGAAAGCACTACAAAAGCTTTCAGCGATGCGGGCCAGATGGCCATGGTATCTGGATGTCCTTGAACTCCGTTACCGACTTGGAGGGCTCAGCCCTGAGTGGAGCGACTATCTCTGTGATGAACAGCAGTCTGACCTTGTCCTGAAGCTTTTGACAGACGCCGGCCTGAAAGCATTCGATGCCGGCATGTTTGTCGCCGAATGGTGCCGAAAGACAAAGCCCTCGTTTCATCAGCTCGATCCGGCAGAATTACTGCTGGAGCTCAGATCACAAGACCTGATCTGGTTTCCTGACTTCGACGAAAAAGAAAAGCGGCAACCTGAAAGACGCAGACTTGAACTGACTGAGGCCGGATTTCGCCTGACCTCCGGATTTTTTAGTGGAGCCTGTTTTGAATCTTTCAGTCCGCTAAAGGCTCTTGAGCCTGGACAGAGTCCTTACTGGCAGTGCGCATGGGTACGACGCTGCCTGGATTCAGATAAGGATCTAAGGGACGCCCTTCTTTCGGAAGCACTCAGCAGAAGAGCGCTCCCATCAGGGGTGCCAGAACTGATCTGTGAAGAGATGGTCCGGATCGGACGGGTGCAGGAACTGGAATCATGGCTGAAGCGCTTGTATCAGGCCAGCCTGAATCCGACAATGAAACTCAGACTGTGGGAGCTTATGGCAAAAGAGAGCATGCCGGAAAGCAGCCGGAATCTGTTCAGGCAGCTGATGAAGAATGATCCGAGTCATAGGGTCAGAAATCAGCTCAGATCTCTGTCGTAACAGCCTCCCTGCACGGCTCCTGCTCTGCTTCTTTCATCATATAAAGGAATGTTTCCTGATTTCCCCGCCGCCCCCTGATCGAAGAATCAGCAGAGGCAATAAAACGAAAGCCACATCTTTCAAAAGCATACCTGGCCTGACTAAGAGCCTGCTGCTGCAACGCAGGGTCTGTCACGACCCCACCAGAAGGAACCAGCTCCTGTGGAAGCTCAAATTGCGGTTTGACCATCGCCAGCAATCTGCTGCCGCTCCCTGAGAGGGCACTGATATGTCCGGCCACCAGAGAAAGGCGAATAAAGCCCAGATCTGCAACGATCCAGTCCGGGCAGCCGTAGGCACTTGCAGAAAAGTCCCGTAAATCGGTTTTCTCTACAGAAATGACTCTGGGGTCCTGAAGCAGCCTCCATGCCAGCTGTGCTGCACCAATATCTACAGCGATGACCTGTCTGGCTCCCGCCTGGAGAACACAGTCGGTAAAACCTCCGGTCGAGGCCCCAAGGTCAAAGACAAGCGTGTCCTGAAAGCTCTGGCTAAGGCCCAGCTGCCGGATGGCACTCCAGAGTTTTTCTCCTCCCCGGCTGACAAATAACCCCTGTTTTTTCAGACGAATTTCTGATTTTATAGAGTAGAGGCTTCCGGGTTTATCAGCTCTTTGCTCATTAACGACAACCTGCCCTGCCAGAATCAAAGCCCGGGCTGAAGGGATGCTGTCCGCCAGCCCTGCTTCTGTCAGTAACTGATCGAGCCTTTTACGTTTTGTCTGACGAAGATCTGACGGTTTAGTCAACTGACAGCCCTTTACTTTCCTTGATTATCATATAGTTAACCCTGAATTTAGCCCTGATACTGAAGCTTTGAACCTGACGTCCGAAAGCTCTTTTGTGGGCCAGTCCCGCTTATCTTAACCTGAAGAAAGCTTCCGGGGGAACAGGTGACATACAGTCCGATCAGAATGTTACTGGTAGATGATGCTTCGGTCAGTGCGACACTGGACCGGGCGGGCTACCGGAGTATGGGAATGCAGGTCTTTGCGGTTTCTTCTCCTGATTCGGTGATGGCTCTGGCCAGAGAGAAGAAAGCTGAAATGATTGTTCTGAACTTTGATTTTCTGGGAGAAGAAACCGCACGCTTATGTGAAAGCCTGCGGGCTGATGAAGATTTTCATCTGATTCCATTGGTTGTTACGAGTGTCCAGGGAGATGCCGGACTCAAAAAAAAGCTCCTCGCAAAAGGGGTGAATCTCTTTGTCGAACAGCCAATCCCGAGGCCGTACTTTGTTGAACAGCTGAAAAAACTCTTAACCAGAATGATACGGGGAGAAGACCGGATTCATGCGCAGGAAGGAGACTCTGTCCATGTGACCATTCATGGACAGAAATACCCTGCAATGATAGGAGATTTATCCAGCTCCGGCCTCTTTCTCTGCCCCCAGGGGGATGACATCCCCTTCAGTGAGGGAGATCATTGTTCGGTATTGATATCTATGGCGGGCATGACTCAAGCCTGCCAGGCAGAGTGTGAGGTGGTACGAATTCTGCATCATGACTCCAGATTTCCGGACAGACAGGCCGGAGCAGGACTTATCTTCAGGGCCTTTGAAAAGGATGGAGAGAAGGTTCTTATGGATTTTCTGGCGGTTCATGGCAGGGCTGAGGAAGATCAACGCATGCTGTATTACCTCTGAGGATCTTCTCTTCATTGTCCGCTCCCCGGCAGCTATGAAAATAACCCTTCGATTCAGCTACGGTAGTTGTATGTGATCTCTTCTCTGTATTTATCAAATTCGTCCTGTGGGTACGGAATTTCACGCACGATTGTGACTTTTAACAATCTGTTCCTGTCCACATCCCATTCAAAAGCCGTCGTCGTATTTTCAGACAAGGAATCATCTTTTTTTGCTTCTCTTCTTTTCTGAGAAACGATAAAGCCATTGGAGTCAATATCTGTATCCAGTGTGTATCTGGCCTTTTCTTGATTGCTGTTCTCATATTTTCGATCTTCATGACTTAAAATCCATGTAAAGGATTCGCCCAGTAATATGTTTATAAAGACCTGTTGTGTGTGATATGTCTCAGATTCCGAAACAAAACGACCATCACACACTAACTGATCGCCTTTATCATCCAGGGTGCATGAATAATCGCTTTTTCCATAGCACGAACTGCTGAGGATGGGTCCATCATTGTAACTACATGCACCATAAGTGATGGAAGATACATCTCGTGCCCGCACAAGATTTTCAAGTTTTTCGTACGTCACGGTTGAATCGATGCGCTCGCCTCCCGAGCGCATCGCTGTGACTGTCGTAACTGTATTATTGTCATAGTCAAAGACAGTTTTATTCAGCCCTTTGTTTACTTGACGGACCCGACCAGCATCATCATAAGTGATTTCAACATAAGCCTTTGCATTTTTTTCTATTCTTATGAGCTGATCATTATTATCATACTGATATGCAAGAAATTCTTGTCCATCTTTGGCTAAGATCTCTTTTTCAGCCCAGATATTAAATGAATGCTTAGGAAGCCCATTTTTCTTGTATTCCCAATTTTCAAACACATTAAAATACGGCGATTTTTGACTGTCTTCACCCTCTATCGTTCTGCGATATCCTTGCGTTTTTGAACGCAGCAAATAACCTTCCTCGTTATACTCGTATACGGGCTGGTCTGAGGCAGGATTTCCTTCCCTGTCAAAGCCAAGATATTTTATGCTCTTCAAAGCAGGAAACCATGATTTTTCTCCGCGGATTATCATTCTTTCTCTGTTTTTTTCATTTTGATTATTGATCTTAAATGATGTTGCAAATGAAACAGAGCTGATCAGGCTTGCAGCGATGATCAAAAGCACTTTCATAATCCCTCCTTAATCTGAGTTTGACAAAAAGAACTATAAGATCATGTATAACAAAAATTTAATGACATATGCGCTGTTTTTTCCAAAGACTCTCCTGAATCGAAAATAAAAAGATCATTTTTTAAACAAAAGGACATATCAGAATCCAGACCATCACAATCAAGCAGATCCTGTCACCTGGAAAGGACTCCATCGTTATGCCCTCCACTGTTTAATCTTTCTTCTGACTGAGATCTTCCGAGCATCTGAACAAAGGCTCATAAACAGACTGAAGTCTGTTTGACACGAAACATTATGAAGACCAGGAATTCTTGCAGATTTTTGGTTCTTTTGTTATGTTCCTCACTTTTCCACAGACAACGTTCAGAAAACTGAGCCTCCTGCAGGAAGCAATCATCTGAACTCATATAAGAAAAAGGACTTCAAGATGAAAATCTTATCTGTAATTTTGTTTGCGATTTTCGGAAGCAACCTGTCTGTGGGGATAGGCCACGATGATCAGGGTCAAAGCCAGGCCTGTCTCGCTACAGAGAAGGGAAAACTGATGGCCGCACGCTTGCTGACCGGAGAGGGGAGCAGCCCTGATAAGCCAGCGGAACATGGCCGAAGCTCTCTTGATGTGGCAGCGGAGAATGGCGACAGCAAGAAGGTACAGGCTCTCATCGCAGCCGGAGCGGATGTGAATCACACAAACAAGAATGGCGAGACAGCCATCCATTATGCTGCATGGAATGGGCTCGAAAAAACCGTGCAGGTTCTCCTCACAGCTGGAGCGCGTGTAGATCTGGCAGACAACAATGGATGCACCCCCCTCTTCTGGGCATCAGAGAGGGGACATAGCGATATCGTTATACTTCTGATTCTTTATGGAAATGAAACGAATGTGAATCTGGCTGATAACAAAGGCTATACCTGCCTCCATTATGCAACTTATGGTTTCAGAGAGACCGTGCAAACTCTCATCGCAGCCGGTGCAAATCTGAATCTGCCTGACAAGCATGGGCATACCCCGCTCCATCATGCGGCAGCAAGTGGAGACTATGATATTGTGAGAGATCTTATCGCAGCCGGTGCAAAGATGAATCTGCCTGACAACAAAGGTTGCACCCCTCTCTTTTGGGCAGACAGGAAACATCACAAAGAGACCGGAGACTTTCTCTTCCAGGCGGGAGCCGTCTATTAGTCAGTCTTTAATTCGAAATAAACAAAATGATTTCAAACAAATGACATTCAAAAACGGAAACGCAAGCATCCTTTCCAGAGGAGGCAGTAAACTTCAGATCTCAGAATGAGCTATTATCAGAGGGTTTTTCCTCTTTTTCCATTTCCAGAGCGGTTTCAATGGGCATGATCTTTGATCCTCTGCGCCTTTTGCCAAGAATGGCAACTCCGGCATTATCCTCGCTTATCTGAACAGGAGATCCTCCGACATGGAGGTCGACATTGGCAAACAGGGTTTCTGCGACAAAAATTTTGACATCCTGATCGTAAACCAGCTGAGATCTGGCATGCTCCAGATGACGTTCCATGTGTTCCAGTAATTTTCGTCCTTTAACCAGTCGCTCCTGATAGAATTTTTTTCGCTGAACGTGTTTTTCTGTCATCTGGCTTTGCTTTTTACTTGTGATTTCGCGGAGTGCTTGCCGGTCTTTTATGTGGACCTCCTGAACTTTCTCAATGCGGTGGCTTCTGATCCGCACAGACAACTCTGTTTGCCAGTCCACTCCGGCATTGATCTGGGTGACATTTCCATTTTTAAAACCAAGATTAGCTGTATAAATGTTTTCCCGACAACTGACCATTCCTCCGGCGATGACAGACTGCTTTTTATCCAGAAGCGTTATTTTCCCTCCAGCAATAATATTGCTGTTAAGAATGGCTTTTTTGACCAGAAGAGACCCCCCACACTGTAAGGTCGAATTTTCAATAAACTCCGCCCTGACATGGCCATTAGCATGGATCAGACCTTTTCGTCCTGTTACGATGCCATGACTAACCTCAAGATCTCCTCCACACCGGACAAAAGCATTGCGAACCGATCCTCTCACAGTCAGATTTCCGCTGACATGAACATAAGCTCCGCTGTCAATAGAACCGAGGACTTCAACCGGGCCATCAAAGGTAATATTGCCTGAACGAAGGTTCACATCGCCTTTGTGGACCATTGTTTTGGTCAATGACAGTGAATTGTTATGAACCGAAGGAACTCCGTCAAACAGTGCATAAAAACGTCCCGGGCGACGTTCTTCCACACCTTCACCGGTTTCGACATGAAACTCCTCATGCCGGGAAGCTTCCAGCAGCTCTCCGTAAACATTTTTACCAGCTTTCGGAGGATTCTGGTATCGCACGGAAGCAATCAGTTGCCCTGCTTTTGCAAAGTTTTTTTTCTGTACATTTCGTATGTTAACAACTTCATTCGTATGATTGCTTTCTATGTCAGAGCCTTCTTCAAAGCTGGTATGCAGGTATGGTTTGCGGCCTCCCACACTCTCCATACCTATCGCAACGATCATATCATTGAGGCTTTCTTTGTGCCGGATGGCTTCGCTAAGATCTTTCAGGTAGGGAGCAGAGGCTTCACTACTGATTCCATATCTTGCTATTTCATTTTTTAGCCAGGTATCATTCAGGCTGAAATCCGCCGTCTGATAAAAATCCTCAGGAAAATTGGCGACCAAGGCCTTCATGCCGTCAGGACTGACCACAATATGGAGCTTACCAGCGCCGCTATAGTGAGCCACTTTACTGGCCGACGGTCGATCCGGGAGAAGCCCGCCAGCTCCGGACCAGCCGGATGCTGCCAGGATCGTCATGGGCAGATCCATACCTATCCGTTCGGGGCCATTGAGTGCCTGTTGCACTTCCTGACTGATGTTTTTTTGTAAAATCTGATAGTGCTCACCGAATTGTTCGGCCACCTTGTCTGTCGCTTCTCCTATCATTTCTATAATTTTTGGAATGCCTGTCTGCTCCACCAGCTGTAAAAGGTTTCTGATGACAAGGATGACCTCTTTTCTGTTTTTATTGGCGGTAATCGTATAAGGTTTTTGCGCCGTTCCTTCGGAAGACTGAAGCCCTGGTGCAGGGCAAAGGGACAAATCTTCGACAGTTTCACCATGTGCAGCCTTTATCCAGGCACCATAAATCTGGGCAGAATTACATTTTCCTGCTATCCCAAGAGACTTAAGTTTGTGCCCGATAGAAAACTGAAGCCATTCAGGCCTCCAGACTCTGACTTCTGAGGCTGGAGCATCGATGGTAAGAAGGGCCAGAGATTTTTCAGAGTCACCGGGCTGAAGTTCCACTCCCGAAAGGGCTGGACTCCCCTCAGCAAGTACAAAATTCAGAGCTTCATGAAGAGGCAGCTCTTCTTTTTCAAGGCAGAGTTCACAAAATTCAGAGAATCGACTTTTATAAACAGAGAAAGCGTCAATTTCCTGATTTTGCCTGACAGAAGACATTTTCTTCTGTGCTCTGGCAACGATCTCATCAATACTCTCTGCAAAAGGTGTCATCTTCCTGATCTCGGAACGAGTCACCTGTGCTTTGATGCGAAACGGACCGGGCAGATAGGAAAGTCTGATGATTCCCTTTGGCACAAAAACTCCACGTTACATAATATGGGTCCTGTGATGGCAATGTGCTGCGGATCTTGTTTCGGATTTTTCCTGAAAAGTCTTAAATTCCTTCCAGAGAGACGAGAGAGGCAGAGTTCTTATCAGAAATAAGCCAGCTGACCACAGGCTGCGGTGATATCCTGCCCTTTACTGAAGCGTATCATGGAGCGCAGGCCCATCTCGTGAAGCTCCTGCTGAAAGCTCCTGAGACTGTCAGGATCAGGAGGAGAGAGCGTGTTTGCACTGATCGGGTTAAGCGGAATGAGGTTGATACGTGTCCGGATGCCAGTCAGAGTCTGAGCCAGTCTTCTGGCATGATCTCTGGAATCATTGACGCCAGAGATCAGGGTATATTGAATCAGGATATGCTTTCCTGATTGCTGAGTATATTCTTTCAGTAAGTTGAGCACATCAGCCAGAGGATAGCGACGGTTAATCGGCATCAGCCAGTTGCGCTTAGCCTGCTCCGTCTCATGCAGGCTAAGAGCCAGACCGACTCCGTAATTCTTTTCTGTCAGGACTTTCAGACCATCCAGGTGTCCGGCTGTGGAAACAGTCACTTTGCGGGGTGCCAGAGCAAGGCCATGGTGATCCAGCATGATTTCAATGGCCCGACAAAGTTCTGTCAGATTATCCAGCGGTTCGCCCATCCCCATAAAGACGACATTGGTCACCAGTGCAGATTCCGGAAGCCCTGTTCGGGTTTTCCACCAGGGATTTGCCTGTATCCATGCATTGGCAGCCATCACCTGCCCGATCATTTCACCAGAGTTGAGGTTGCGTATCAGACCCATTTTGCCTGTGTGACAAAAGCGACAGGCCTGACGACAGCCCACCTGCGAGGAAACACAGAGGGTGATCCTTGAAGATTCCGGCATCAGAACAGCTTCAGTCAGTTGCCCCTCCTCCAGGCGGAGGGCAAATTTAACAGAGTTGTCATAAGCGGATATCAGCTCTTTGTCGATGACCGGAGTCAGACAACGAAAGGCTTTGCCTGCTGTCCGGGGTAGGGCCAAAGGAAGGCCGGTGGCTTGCCAGGGTTCTGTCTCCAGATTGCGGTAAGCCTGACGAAAGATGAGCTGGCTATGGTCCTGATGATAGCCGGAGATTTTCAGCCAATTTTTCAGATCGTTCTGTGACAGAGAGTAAAAATTTTCCATGTGATTCCACACGATATATTGCCCGGGTTTTATTTTTGGACGGGGCTCCAATATCATGTGTTCTTCATAATGTCCAGAGTTGTCTGCCGGAGAGGTCTGCGAAAATGCGCGTTTATTCTGTCCCTCTATGTTTTTTTTCCGGAGCTGAAGGGCTCTTGTCTTTGTTTACAGACCCCTGTCTTTCAAGGACCTCGGCGAGTTGATTGAGCTTTTTAGCAAGATCCTGCAGCTCATCTTTGCTGCGAACATGAATTCTCGACGAATATTTTCCCCGGATCAGATCATCAATAAAGCGATCAATTGAAACCAGAGGTCCATAGTATCGGTGTGTCAGGGAGACTGCGATACTGAAGGTAACCGTCATAAAAATAAGAAAGAATAAAAGAATACGGATTGCATTCGTTTCAAAAACTGTATTAAGACGAAGTTCCCACAGCTCTTCCGGGTCAACCACACTGAAAATACTGATCAGCTGTGTATACTGGTCATCAAAAGCATTCCAGAACATAATTCCTGATGCCAGAATAAAAGCAAACGAAGTCCCTATCATATAGAGGCCAAATTTAATCTGGCTGAAAGGCTCGATCAGAAAGGATCTCAGAGTCCTCTTTTTACCGGAACGTTTGCCTGCTTCTGATGTCAAATGGCACCTCTTCATCTGGAAATACTGGCTGTCTTTTCCCGATCCTGTTTCGGATTTCCTTCGCTTTACATAAGCTTTATGCAGATCTCTCAGATAATCTACTGAAATAAGATCAGAAAAAAGTAACGCTCTTATAGCTTGCCTTTTTTTTATGAGGAGGGTAATCTGCGGAGCTTGGATAACTGTTATGCTTTTGGAGAGAAACCTTGCACGGATCAAGACATAAGAGGAAACACTCAAAGGGCCGAAGAAAAGTCGGAAGGAAAAAACGTCGTATGATGAGAAAGCGCCGTTTATTACGAACGAAATAATAATAAGGCGGCAGCTTTTGCCTCTGCGATGAAAAAGCGGTCCGGATATCTGTATCCTGAGCCTTTCTTCCGTTTTGAGAGGGTCTTTTTGACCCTTTTATCTCTTCTTATTTTTCTGATATTTTCTGTATGAAGCAAGGCAAAACTCTGCGAAGAGCAACGCCGCATTTCATGGTATCAGCTTATAAACAAGCACGAGACTCACAGCAATAGCCGCATAGCCTGCTTGTTCCAGGCGGCGCTGCCTTAGCAGCTCCCGCCCTTTTCGCTGATTCCGGAGCCGGGCATCCTGCTGCGCCTCAAAATTCCTGACTGCTTCTCTGCGCCCCTCTTTCGTGATCTTGCAGAATGGAAGCCTGAAGGTTTCTGGTGTTTGCCTGCACAGCACCGGCGCAGGCAAAGTCTGAACGAGCACGGGAAGTTTTATACTCTCCGGACGACCCTTTTGCCCAGAGCTTTTGTTTTCCATAGCGAAAGTCAGGTTGCTACTGAAGGTTATAAGGATAAGCATAAGTAATCTTTGCATTCTGCTGTCCTTTTTTCCTATGATTTAAATTTATATAAAAAAGATACAAAAAAAACAAAGAATATACAATAATTTTTTTTAGATTTTATCTTCAACATATCGGATTGTTTTGTTTTTTATTTATTTCAAAGACTCCGACACTGTTCTGCTTCCAGCCAGGCAACAGGAGATATCACTTGTTTTCCATGATGGATTTACCTTTATATCCTGGTGTGTCAATCCAATGTACGGGGCCTTGCGCTCATAAAACAGATATAACCTATTGATTTTACTTCTGACCCAATTAAATCCACCTAAGTTGTTGAGAAACTACCACATTCTATGTATATATCTACATTTTTTTATGACGAAAAAAGGATCACGCTATGAAAAAAATCGCCTTTATCCTGATGTGCCTCTACCGGTCTTCTGAGATAGCTGCCTCCCCTTCCTCCGCAGACATCGAGTTTGGAAAGGCTTTTTACCAATGGATGGACTCAAAAACACAGGGACAAGCTCTTACACAACAGCAGCGTACTCAATTAGAACAGTCTTTTTCTGCGTTAATACGCCTCCATCCCGGACATCAGGATCAGGATCAGGATCCAAGCTCCCGGAAGAAAAGAAAGAGAGATGAGCAGAGCAGATTAGAACAGTCTTTTTCTTCGTTAATACTCCACCCTCCCGGACATCAGGATCAGCATCCGAGCTCCCGGAACAAAAGAAAGGAAGATGAGCAGAGCAGGTCACCAAAGGCAAAAACAACAATAGCTGAAGCCAGAGGAAAATTTACACCCGGTTCACGTCAGACAGCATCAGAAACGAAAGTGTCTACGACCCCCATAACCAACGACTACAGAGAGACAAATATTATTTATACCCTCACACCAGAAGGTGCGCATTTTCCAAGATTTGATGCTGAAAATGAAGAACTGACGACCTCTCAGATTAATAAAATCCTGAATGCCCTGATAAATCATGATGATCCGAATCAACCTTTTTATATTGGAAGAACAGGAGATTCTGCAAGGAGGGCACAGGAACATAAGAAAGACATAACCAATAGTACTTATAACAAAAAATCAGCTCTTTTTATGAGTTCTGATACCACAGAAACCGATATTCAGATGGAAGGTGTTATTTTCAATGTTCGTCCTGATCAGTTAGCCCTCCTTGAAGGCCTTATCATAAGACTGACGAATGCTCACAGAAGAGAGTGTGGAGCGAACCAACAGGGCCCCGAATCAGCAGCCAACGATTACTGGGAAGAGCACAAGGAAGAAATTAAGAAAAAAAATGATATTCAGCTGCAAGGCGACCATGTTTATACTCTGATCTCTGATAGCCAGTTTGTTCTGAAGGCCAGGACATCACAGCTGGAAAACATAAATACAGATGCTGATTGCGAGTCTCTTCTGGCAGCACATACTCTGCAATCAGATCAGAAAGACACAGTGCGAATACTGGATCTTTCTGAGGATGAGGATGAAGAATGACGAACACCCCGGCATTCATGTAAGAGATGGAGTCTTTTATATATAATAGACGGGGACAGTCATTCTCAAAGCTCTGCCCACGAGAGCATGTTTTCTGGCGCCTATGAACACCAAAGGAAGGTCCGGAGATGTTCTTATGCCTTTAACATTTTCCGGAAATCTGGATCGCCTGCAAACGGAACAGGTT
Source organism: Deltaproteobacteria bacterium (assembly GCA_020635195.1). Taxonomy (GTDB): domain Bacteria; phylum Bdellovibrionota_B; class Oligoflexia; order Oligoflexales; family Bog-1112; genus JACKAG01. The sequence goes on from JACKAG010000006.1 coordinate 67,395, forward strand.
CAGCGGGACAGTCATGCTCAGTGGGGTGAAGACAAGCAACCTGAAGAGCGTCTTTCAGATCTGTTTGATCTCATCGACACCTTCGGAGAGGCAGCACTGCATCTGGAAGGGCTCATCGACAGATCTGCGACAGTCCTTTCTTCCCTTAAGCGCTACACCTATCGGATTGCTACTCCAGGCCTTTCCAGATCACTGGCAGCAGTTGGTCTTGGAGCCGTCTTCACGCATCCGGATCACCGTGGCTGCGGTTATGCCCCGACCTTAATCCATAAGACTCTGGAGAAAGCACGGAATGAAGGTTTTGATATGGCTCTGCTTTTTTCCGACATTACACCAGCGTTTTATGAAAAATGTGGATTCATGGCAATTCCTGCAGAAACCGCATGGATCGCTCTTTCTGCCGTTCCACAGGCCCCTCCTCTGCTGACCCGACCTGCCGCCCCCCGGGATCTGTCGCGTCTTCTGAGCTGGTATGAATCCTCGTGGTCAGATGACTGGATTCGCGTACAGCGTCAGCGTGAGACCTGGGATCTGATGTTAAGAATCAACGCCCATCCATCACTTCTGATTTTATCAGACGGAGCAGACGAACTTGGCTACGTTGCCGTAAGAGAGCACTCCGACGGAAGTCTCTGGATGGATGAGTACTGTGTTCCTCATCCGTACAGGTCTTCCTTAAGCTCCCGGGTTCTGGCCACAGTCGCAACACTGGCTAAAAATGCCACCAGAATCGGAACGTGGCTACGACCCGGAGATGACAGGCAGGGTTTTTGTACAGAAGTCCGTACTGAAGCAGTTCCCATGCTGGCTGTGCTGCATCCGGATATATCTTTGCTCCGCTCTCCATCGGATAAAGTATTTTTCAGCCCTCTTGATCATGTTTAAATGTACGGACACGGTTTACAGCGATTTTTCACATCCTTATATATGAAAAATCGCTGTAAAATTTCCCTTGATAATAAGTTTTGACAGATGGTCAGCTCCGGGTACAGCCCCGGACTTCTGCACCGGGATAATACAGACTACAAGACTTCGCGTATAAAATGCGTCATTTCATCCGGAACTTTTAAGCCAAGCCTGGAGATCTGAGCTGAGTCAATAGAGAGCTCATAAGATTGATAGTCTTTTATAACGGAATCCTGCCCTTTAAAAAAGGCTCTATAGGTCAGAGCTGCGCAATACTGACCTACTTTTTCCGGAAGCAGACCAACAGTAATAGTTCTGTGGACTGAATCAATCGAACCAAAGCCAAGGGTTGGTATTTTATATGTATTCAGAATAGGTTTTAGTTTATCGAAATCCACCCAGCTATCTCCATCCAGCACCCCAAAAGGCAAAAGCAACCACACGACATCATATTTGCTTTCCATCGAGGCCAGACGTTCTTGATATTTATCCCAGGTATATTCGACAAATGCCTCAATTCTGACCTGATCTGAGATAGGCTCCTCAATCAGCGCAACAGCTTCAATCCCCAAAGGTCCGCTTATCACCCCAATTGATTCGACCGGCACTATTTTTCTTGCAATCTCCAAAATTTTATCAGAAGGATATTTATTATAAACACCACTTTGATTTTTAAGATTCAGAATATCTTTTTTCAACATAGCGGAAAAGAATACACTCACATGAGCTTCTGACTGTGTTGCAATATCTCTGGCAAAAGCTCTGTAAATAACTTCGTCCGGCATGAAAACAATATCAGGGTTCCATTTTAAAATATCTTTTAGTAATATTTCTTTTCCACAATTAAAAATAAAAAATCGAAACTGTAAATCCTCATGCGTCGATTCGAGTGCAGCCTGATAAGCCTGAGCTATCGGGTGTGTCCATTTTGAGTTTATATGATCGATAATAGCAACCCTTACCGCGGGTCTGTCGCATATCGTAATTTTCATAGGCACTTTTACTCCTGATGGACTCACCATAATAAATAAAAGAATGATGCCTGCGGTAACATATTTGAGCATCTGAAGCCTCAGATATTATTTCTAGTAAGCTTCAAAGTCAAAAACTGAAACTACCGGCTCTTCATAAGGATGGACCTTTTTGATTGCCTTTACTACATTCTGAAGTTCTTCTTCACGGCAAAATGTTTCGATCTTTTGCTCCTTAACGCCTGTAGCAGAGCTGTTTTCGTTATAAGGTTTTGCGGTTGCGTCTGGGAGACACCGCCCGATCCCCTCATAAGAAAAAGTACAGTATGAGTATGAACCAATTCTAGCTGCCCCATGCTCGCCCATCGCTGCCCTGACACTCTCACAATGTTCCAACGGCGTGTTTACAACAATTTTTTTAAGTTTAAGAGGTTTCATTTCTTTCTTTCCTGTTAATTAAGAATTAGTTCACCATAGTGAGTGTTAAACAATGGCCTAAAGGATTTATTATCAAATATACTGAGTTCGTTTTTTCCATACTTCAGGCTAGTTTTTTCCAGTTCGTTTAGCAGATAGATTAAGTAGCTAAAAGTTATATCCAAAAATTCTGTCATAGATATCTGACAAACAAGATTTACAGAATTGCCACTACCTATTTCCCAGATTTCACTTTCACCAACTTTATAGCTCTCAATATTTTCATGGATGCGTTCCGATTTTGTTCCTTCAAAGATCTCTTTGCTAACCCACTCCTCCTCACCACCAGCATTAACCAAAATAATTCTCTTAGCTAGTCTGATTGACATCACATCATCATGGATTCAGGGGATCATTCCATATGGAGCGCAACTCATAGTCGCTGTGTCGATGAGCAGGCAAAATGTCCTTGAAATCATATCATATAACTATTACACATTGTTGATGTTTCCTTCTGCAATAGCCGTTGCCGGATTGAACATGCTATACACCAGAGTTACGCAAAACTTACTTCTTCACGCGAGCTTTATCTGAAGGTTAAGACCATACTGTCAGGATGATGAAAATCCGGTTTTTCCCCGGCATGTCTGAGAGCCCAGTAAAGAGGCTCTGCGTGATGTCTGAGATGTAATATAGCAGCCAGTCCTGAACAGAAGATTTTTTTTTCTCTTTGCTGCGGCAGCAGGGTGAATTTTACGGTCATGTGGGCTTTATCAGAAGCTGCTTGTATAAAAGTAAATATTTCCGGTTTCCAAGCGGTTGGCTGTGTATCCGCTCGTCTGCGGTAAGCATCAAAGGACAGAGCACACCAGTCTCCTGAAGGGGAAAAGATAAATTCTGCATACTGCCCTGTTTCCTGGTTGAGGACAAAGCAGGAGAAGCAGCTATTCAGCCAGATACCTTCTTTCCATCCGGAAACAGCTTCCCTGGATGGAAGGCAGAGCTGAGACATGGGTCCTGATATTTTGAATGTCAGCAGAAGACTACTGTTTTTTGCATCCGGAAGATATTCTGCAACGACCCGGAACCGATCTGAGAGCTCTGTTGAACGGAAAGGTGCCAGAGTATGCTTTTGTTTGTTCATCAGAGAAAAGACCTTTCTGTCTGAATCAATCTATGCATGCCGTGTTATCTTGCGAATCTTTGTTTTTTTTCCGCGAAGGATACAATGATTCTTCCGGACTTTTTTTCCTGACTTTCACTTTAAGGTGATTTTGTGAGTTTGTGATTTCTTATGGCTCTTCTGAAGGCAACAGATTTCCTGAGTCGGGAAAGCTGTGCCCGGTCCCATCTCTTTGCCCTTTCAGCATGTTCATCTTCCGGAATTATACCACTGCTGTTAGCAGGAAAACCCGGGACCCTGACAAGCAGAATCTGAATTTCGTTTCTGAACATATGATACTCTGTTTTAAAGTCATCACGGATGTCTTCAGATGATGGAAGGGTGTTTACGTATTCAAGGCTGATTTTTATGAACTCAGAATCAAAGGCTCCAAATAATGATAAAAGTTTGTTAAATGCTTTCACCTGGTGAAAACCCTCATAGAGTACAGCTCTGATATCAGCAGTACCGGCAAGAACTTCAATCATGATTTCTTCCGCCGACAGGCGCCTCAGGATCGCATATGCCCTGCCCTGTGTTGCTTCACGCCGGAAGACCAGAGGTATGTCAAGGTGTACAGACAGCGTATGACCAGCTGCATTTAATGCACCAGAAGCAGAACCATGATAGGGTTGCCTCTCTCCGGAACCTGTATCCTCTAAAGATCCCAGAGCAAGGGAAGAAAAATCTCCAGAAAGATCCGGATATGACAACAGGCCAGGAAGAGCTTTTTGTCCTGACTGCTCTGCTGACTCTGGATTCGGAGCAGCTTCTGCTACATCTCTTTTTTCAGGAGAAGTCGATATGGTTTTGCTCTGATGAGAAGCAAGGCTCTCCGGAGAGATTTCTATTTTACTTTTTTGTCTTTCCGGGATCTGCTTTGCAGAAACCATGGTCTTTAGCTGAATCACAGAAGGCAGCTCAACCACAGAAGGAGAGTGCTGCGCTTTGTCTGTCTGAAGAACATAGAATAAAGACAGGTGAATACACAGGGACAATAAGACAAAAAACCAGAGAATTCCCGGTTCAACTCGCGTGACCATCAGCTGTTCTTTTCGCAGTTTCTTAATGGAGGGAGAGCACGCCATCATTTCGCGCCACATTACACGAACGATTTAAAATGACAAGGAAGATAATTTCTTTTGTTCCTCAATGCGTTCCAGAAGGCTCCTGACTTTCCTTTCAACTCCCCTTTTCTTTGATGCTGACAGCAAGTATCTGACTGTCAATTCCCCGGTGGATTCAGATGAAATCCCCGGTACGGACAGAGGTATGCTGGACAGAGCCCACTGCTGGCAGTAATATGGATCAGAACGATGAGCGATCCGGATCAGAAGGGATACGCAAGCTTCCTTCTGCATGCAAAAAGGACAACCCGGAGGGAGGGTTTATGAATCGTCTGGTTGCAAAACTTCAGAAGGACATCGAGAAACTTCAGCAAACCATCCAGAAAGAAAGCAATGAGCTTCTGGAAAAGGTACGAAGTATCGATCTGAAAGAAAATTTTGAGCATAAAAAAAAGGAAGTCGAAAAAACTCTGGCTCAAAAACTCAAAAAACTGGAACCTGCATACCATCAGTTCATGAATGAGCTAAAGAAAAATGCCAGCAAAGCTGGTATTGACCTCGACAAAATTGAAAAAGAGATCATGAGCATCGCCGCAGCTCGCTTACAGAAAACAGGGAGCAAGACAAGTTCCAGAAGCACACACGCCAAAAAGACCGCAAAAAAAGTCAGCAAAGTGAAGAAAAATTTCACTTCAGCACACAAAACAGTCAAAAAAACCGTACCATCGAAAAAAACAGAGCCTGTAAAACAAAAAAACCCTTCAGGAAAGGCTGCTATGGGGAACGATAAATCCCGAAAAGGACCAGCCAATCCTGCCTCAGCAGCTAAAATCTGACTCACTGCATGTAGCTGATCTGGCGGCAGATTTTTAATCTCATCCGCCAGATCAGGGCCACTCCCATAAAGAAACCGGATACATATGAACCGCACTTATCAGCTACAAAACGGAACAGATGCTCCGGATCTTTCCGGGCATCAGCCCCCTGTCATCAGAAAGAAGCTTCTGAACTGGTATAGCCAACACCGACGCCCTCTTCCATGGCGGCTAAAGTGGGAAACGCACCGGGACCCCTATCATGTATGGGTCAGCGAAATTATGCTGCAACAGACGCTGATCCGTGTTGTGATTCCTGTCTATGAACGCTTCCTTGAGGTGTTTCCTGACCCCGCTTCCCTGGCGAGAGCGGATGAAGCTCAGATCCGGACCCAGGTACGAGGTCTTGGCTATTACAGAAGGTTCAGCCTGCTTCATAAAGGAGTACGTCAGATCCTGGAGCAGTCGGGCAGTTCTTCAGGGAGCTCAGCATCTGACCGTATGAACTGGCCTGAAACCTTCGGAGGATGGAAGGCTATTTCCGGAGTCGGAGACTACACAGCTGCAGCCATCGGCAGTATCTGCTTTGGTCTGCCGAAAGGTGCCGTCGATGGAAATGTTGAAAGAATCCTGTGCCGCTTACTGGATATAAGGCTTCCGGTCGGCTTAGCCAGACTGAAAAAACATTTTCAGTCCATGATGGATCAGATGATCTGCCAGCACTCTCCGGGTGATTTTAATCAGGCCATGATGGAGCTGGGACAACACATCTGCCGACCACAGCAGCCATTATGTGCTCAGTGCCCTCTCGTTTCAGTCTGTCAGGCAAACAAAAACCAGTCTGTCAGCCTGGCCCCAGCTCCGAAAATCAGGCAGACTCCGGGAGATGTCCACCTCCGGCTGACTATCATCAGAGATGGTTCACGCTACGCCCTGCTGAAGCGTCCAGCAGACGCACGTTTTCTGAAAGCAACAGAAGGCTTCCGCACTGAGATTTATGGAGCAGACGGTGTCAATCCAGACGGCAGACTAAGCTGTCCCAGAATCCCTCAGCCAAAGCAGCTGCTCGGAACAGTCCGTCATCATATTACTCATCACCGGATAAAAGCCGATGTCTTCCTCATAAAACCCGGCATATCCGCCCAGGCAGACCCTCGTTTTCACTGGTATCCACGGGAAGCGATCGAAGAGAAGCTATTATCAAACCTCGACCGGAAAGCCTGGACTCTGTATCTGGACAGTGATTTATCCGGAATCAGAGCTGTCTGATATGCAGGTGAAGCAATTCCATGATGGCAGAAGAGGGATCGGCAGAGCTGCCTTGCTCCATCGACTGACGGAGTTTTGCCGCATCTGCATGCAGCTGCCGGATCGCTTCCAGCAATGTTTCCGGACTCAGATTCTCTTCTGACAGCTGCTGTGCCCAGCCTGCACGACTAAAACTGGCTGCATTCAGAAGCTGATCCCCACGGCTTCCCTTCTGAAGAGGAATCAGCAGCATCGGTTTTCTCAGGCTCAGACACTCAAACAGAAAATTGGCTCCCGCACGGCCGACGACAAGCTCTGATGCAGCGAAAAGATGCGGTAATTCTTCCCCTGCAAATTCGAAACTTTGATAACCATCTCTGACAAGCGGAGTGTCCTTCCCGGCCCCTGTCAGATGAATCAGTCTGAACTCCTGCAAAAGAAGATCCTGAGACTGAAGAACAGCCTGATTAATGGACTCTGCTCCCTGGCTTCCTCCCATAATCAGAACAACAGGCCGGCTGTCTTCCTCTGTAAAGTTGCAGATCCTGAGACCTTCCTTTGCCAACCCTTCCCGGAGAGAGCTTCTTACAGGAATTCCTGTAAGAATACCCTTTCCTGAGGGAAGGTATTTTAGTGTTTCCGGAAACGCACAAAAAATTTTCCTGGCAAATGGAGTAATCATGCGGTTTGCCAGGCCAGGCGTCACATCGGATTCATGAGTCAGCACCGGAATCCGCAAGATCCATGCCGCCACTGAAACCGGGACACTGACAAAACCACCTTTCGAAAAAACAAGATCCGGGCTGAGACGCCTCAGAATCCACAAAGAGGACAGGACAGCTGCGATGATACGGAAGATATCTGTCAGATTGCGAACAGAAAAATAACGTCTCAGCTTGCCAGCAGGTATCTGATAAAAGGGAACCCCCTGCTCTATCATCAGCCTTTTCTCTATCCCCCCTGATCCCACATAATGAACCTCCCATCCGGCTTTATGAAATTCAGGCAACAGAGCAATATGAGGCATCACGTGACCGGCAGTTCCTCCACCCGTCAGAACAATTTTTCGTACAGAGACAGATTCAGAAAACATAAGTCTGCTTCAGGCAAAATGGCAGGCAACCAGGTGCGTCCTCTGACCGTCACCTGTTTCCCGCAGTTGTGGCACATCTGTCCGGCACCGGTCCTGTGCCAGTGGACACCTTGTATGAAAATGGCAGCCTGAAGGTGGCGAAACCGGTGAGGGGACATCTCCGCCAATCACCTTTCTGCTTTCTTTTCGCTTTTGCGGATCGTAAACAGGAACCGGAATCGCCTCCGTCAGGGCCTGAGTATACGGATGACGGGGCTGCCGGTAGAGATCTTCGCTGCTGGCAAACTCCACAAGCCTCCCCAGATACATAACAGCCACCATATCACTGATGTGACTGATCACAGCCAGATCATGAGCTATAAAAAGATAAGACAGATTTCTCTGTTTCTGAAGATCCATCAGTAAATTCAGAATCTGAGACTGGATTGAAACATCCAGAGCACTGACGGGCTCATCTGCAATAATCAGAGCGGGATTCAGAGCCAGAGCCCGCGCAATTCCGATGCGCTGCCTCTGACCACCAGAAAACTCGTGAGGATAGCGATCCAGATCTTCAGAGCTGAGCCCCACGGTTTCCAGCAATTCTGCCACCCAGCGCTGCCTTTCCCCGGAGCTTCCTATCCGGTGAATCACAAAAGGTTCCTGAAGGATGGAACGAACTGTCATTCTGGGGTTCAGGGAAGAATAAGGGTCCTGAAAAATCATCTGCATTTCTTTGCGCAGGGGTCTGAGTTCATTCAACCGCATGCGGCTGATATCCTGTCCACGAAAAAAAATCTGCCCTTCCGTCGGCTCGATGAGCCTGAGAATCACTTTTCCAAGAGTGGATTTTCCACAGCCCGACTCACCCACCAGACCAAGAGTCTGGCCCTGCTCCAGCCTGAAAGAAACACCGCTGAGAGCATACACCTGCCCGATCGCACGCCCCAGAAAGCCTCCACGAATCGGGAAATATTTTTTCAGATTCCTGACTTCCAGCAGAGGAAGTGCCTCCATCATCCATCCTCCTTCTGATGCTGCCAGCATGCGACGCGATGGGTCGCTGAATGAACAAAATCCGGCGGGGAGCTTTCCCGGCAGATGCTTCTGACCTGCGGACAGCGGTCATGAAACCGGCAACCAGAGGGGCGTTTACTGAGAGAAGGAACCACCCCTTCAATGGTTTCAAGGCGGGAGGCCTTCTGTCCAAGCCTGGGAACAGATCGCAGCAATCCCTGGGTATAAGGATGCTGAGGGTTCCTGAAGATCTCTTCAGAGCTCCCGGACTCAACCGCCTTTCCGGCATACATCACCACGACATCATCACACACTTCTGCAACAACACCGAGATCATGGGTGATCATCAGGATGGACATCCCCAGCTCCTTCTGTAAATGATTCATCAGATTAAGAATCTGTGCCTGAATCGTTACATCCAGAGCCGTCGTCGGTTCATCTGCAATCAGCATTTCAGGACGACAGGCAAGGGCAATCGCAATCATGACCCGTTGCCGCATCCCCCCTGAGAGCTGATGGGGGTATTCGCCCAGTCTCAGATCCGGAGACGGTATCCTGACCAGGTTCAGCATCTCCCGGGCCCTGTTCAGGGCTTCTTTCCGGTTCAGCCTTTGATGAATCCTGTAAACCTCTGCAATCTGCTCTCCTATCGTCAGAACAGGATTCAGGCTGGTCATGGGTTCCTGAAAAATCATACTGATGCGGTTTCCCCGTATCTGACGCATCTGTTCTTCTGTCAGTGTCAGAAGATCCTTCCCGTCAAAGAAAACAGAACCAGAATCGATATGCCCCGGAGGACATTCCAGGAGGCGCAGAATGGACAGTGATGTCACACTTTTTCCGCAGCCGGATTCACCCACAAGGCCCAGTGTTTTTCCGCGTTTTACGCTCAGGTTCAGACCATCGACGACCCGGAACCTGCCGGATTCTGTCTGAAAGCTGATTGCCAGATCTCTGAGATCGAGAAGGGCTTCAGTCACAGCCTGTCTCCTTAAGAAAAGGAAGCTGATCGGCAAGATCAAAGTACTCATGAATGGCACTGATCACATCATTGCGGCTGGCGACAACCAGACTAAACTGATGATGAAAGCATTCTCTGAAATACGCAACCCGTTCCCTCTGTGTAGGGTCGACCATAACAATCTCAAGATATGTTCCATCGTCTACACGGTGGCTGGGAAAACATTCCCAGGCCAGACAGCGCTGCCAGCTCAGTTGCTTTCTGCCATCACGACCGGAATCATCTGCCACGATATTATAGACCCGGTCCATTTTCAGCAGATGAGCCAACAGATCTGCCAGAGCTTCTTCTGTAAAAATATGCGTACGCAGCAACCCGTGGAAGCCACTCAGATTCCAGCGTTCACAGTAGCGACGGACCAGAGCTGCAGTTGTCTCACTGATTTGTCCTGCATTTAACAGAAGATCAAAGATGTCATGCATCCGTATGCTTCCAGATAATTTTGTTATGACCTGGTGCGATCAAAGATCCGGAATCCTTTCCGGCAGCGATACACCATGTGATCTGATGGCTGAAAAGTCCCCAGAATGATTCCCGGACAATACTGACACAAAAGCCTGATGTTTCACTTCCCTCCGTCCCAGGATCTTCCCCGAAAAAGACCAGACGACGCTCTTCCCCGGGGATCACATATCGCATTTTACCCCCGGAATTTTCCTGATGCAGCGGCTGCCCCAGCCATGTAAGCGGAAAGACCCCACGCAGAAGGCAGCCAAGCTCATCCGCTCTCAAACCCGAAACAAAGCCATTCACGACAAGAAAGCCGGACTCACTCAGCTCAAGATCCGGAAGCTGCCCGGGAACTGCCGTTGCAGATTCCAGGCTTCTGCCATTCCAGCCAAGATCCAGTAAAGAACGGCCGAGGGGATCTGTCAGCTGAAACTGCCAGCTATTCTTGTGCTCACTGAGCCACTCTGCATAAGCACGAAAGAGCAGCCTGTCCTTCTGATACCAGCGGATGTTCAGGGCTCCATCAGCAGGAGAGCATGAGGCAAAAAAATTTTTATGATAAGGACTCAGCTCTGCTGACAGCTGCTGCCGAACGTCCCCTGAATGCTGACAGGCACTACTCAGAAAAAGACTCAGACTCAAGCGCAAGGCCCAGGCGGAAAAGGGCAGGAAGCAAGTCCGCTTCCGTCCTGCTGGCAGGACTAATAAAATATTCAAAAGCGTCCGGAAAAAAGCAAAATCAAAAGATTTAAAGGCGTTTTTCTTCCAGCAAGCGTAATTTTTTTTCAATTCTGACTTTGTCCCTTTCATCCAGCTGCCTTTCGAGGGCTTTCTGGTAATAATCTTTAGCTTTGATAATATCTTCTTTGAGGCGGTAAACATCCGCAATATGCTCCATGATAACGCCTTCTTCCGGAGCCTGATTGAGAGCCTTCAAAAAGACATCCAAAGCCAGATCGTGTTGCCCCTTCCTGAAATAAACCCATCCCAGCGAGTCCAGATAATAGCCATCATCGGGCTTAAGCTCCAGAGCTTTTAAGACAAGAGCTTCCGCTTCATCAAGATTTTCACTACGATCCGCAAAAAGATAGCCGAGATAATTATACGCGCTGCTGAATGTCGGATCTTTTGCAATAACCTCTCGCATGGTCTCAATACAGTCACTGATCTGTCCGGCTTTTTCCTCATAAACTCCGCGCAAAAACAAAAGCCGGGTTTTCAGAGGGTAGCGCTGATAGCCCTGGTTCAGCAGATCGACGGAGTCTTCGAATTTGTTCTGCCTGGCCAGCAGCTCTGACGTCAGAATAAAAATTTTCCAGCTGGTATAAGGTCCTGCCAGCACATCCCTCATCACATGAAGCGCTTCCTGTATCCTGTTTTCCTGCTGAAGCAGCTCACTGAGCTTAATTCTTGAAGAAATATAGTAGTCAGAATGTTCTGACACTTTTATAAACGTTGCAATTGCCTTGGGAAAATCCTGGTTTCTGAACAACGCTTCCCCAAGAAGGTAAGTCAGCCAGGAAGAATAAGGTGATTCTTCGACCAGGTACTCCAGAAGTGTGACAGCTTCCGTGAAGCGTTTCAGTTCCCAGAGGAGAAAGACCCGTTGCACCTGAATATTTTCAAGGCTTCCGATCCGGGTTTTACTGAGTTCTGTCAGATAATCGAGAGCTTCTTCAAGATTTCCGAAAATTTTAAAAAAAGACAGGGTACGGGCCACAAGTTCTTCATGACTCACCTTACGGGAAAAAAAACCATTCCACAAAGGCAGTGCCCTGGATCTTCCATGCACCAGCTCTGTCAGTCTGGCATAATGAATCAGAAGTTCTGAATTATCCGTCTGTAGTTCCCATGCATTTTTTGCAGCTTTCAGCGCTTCCTTATACTTGTTTTGCACGGTCAGAATCCTGCTGATCTGCGTCCAGGAAAAGACAGATCCGGGATTTTTATGAGTCATTTTCTTCAGTAACGGAAGAATTTCTTTATCCTGACCTGATTGTTTTAATAAAATGATTTTCTGAATCCAGACCTTTTCATTTTCCGGCTCCAGAAGGAATGCCGCATGATTTTCCTGAAAGGCCTGCTCAGATAATTGCTGACCAGCATAGAGCTCCGCCAGCAGCAGGTGAAAGGGCAGATGATCCGGATAGAGCTCAACCATCTGTCTGGTTTGTTTGATGCGTTCCTCCGGATCAGCCATCGGAAGGCTGGAAATAAGCTGTTTTTCTGCGGTATCAGCGTTAGGGTCAAGACTCCATGCTGAACCGATAAATCGACCCGCAGAGACCGGATCTCCTGAGACTCTCAGATACTCTCCCATTAAAAAATAGTAAGCAGCGGTTGCCTGCTTTCTGGCAGGGGACCACTGTGAAGGAGGAGTCACGGCTTCTTCATATAAAACCGGAGTCTGCGACAACGAATCGTCCAGTCTGACTTTCGATGATTCTGCAAAGTGACCTGCACAGGCAGACAGAAGCCCGGACATAAACAAAGGCAGGAACAAAACCTGAAGGAACACCCGTCAGCCCCCTTCTGAACTTATTTTTCTTTAATTATAACCTGGCCCGGATGTCTTGCAGAGAAGAGGAAAGAAGCGCAGGCTGAGCCCTGTTATAAGCAAGGCTGGATGCTAACCAGCTAGGATCATAAAAGATCTCGTGTCACGAAACGACATAAAATCACTTGATAATTTGTTGTTTTTTATGTATTGTCTTCCTTTCTTCTTCTGGCAAGAAGCTTAACCCCCTATGGTTCATGTAACAACAGAGAAGGGGGCCCAGACCAAATATATGAAAAATTCCGGAAAGGTCCATCTTATGAAACGAGTATACTTTTTTTTAGTTTTGTTCTTTACAGCCAGTCAGGTTTTTGCTGCTTCCAGCCAAACTTTTGCGGATCGGTACCACAAAGCACTCAGAGACGCCATTCAGGCAGGAAATCTGAATAAATTAAAGGAGATTTTCACAGAGGCTGGTGACATCTCAGCTGACGATCTCAATTATCAAGATCCTAAGAATAAAAACAGAACCCTTCTCCACGAGGTGGCGGCTTATCTCCCGAAAAAAGATAACAGCCTGATTGATGAAACCAAAATGGATATGTACTTTCTGCTTCTGTCAAAAGGACTCAAGCCTGAAATAAAAGATTCTGAGAGGAAGAAAGCTCGTCAATTGTGGATGGAATGCCCGGACGACAAGCGCCTCAACAACAGAATAATAGTTCATCTGATAGAGAATGCATTCAAGAGAAGCACAGAAGCATATCACGCACAACACGCAAAAAATAAAGATATTGCTGCGCAAACTGACAGCGACAGCGATTGCTCAAACCTTCTCTTCACAACGGTAATACTGGGCATGGCAATTTCTGTTCCTGTCGCCTATAAACTGTATACAATGGCACATCCGACGACAGAGGTCCCCTCAGATGAAATGTCCGACTATGATCCATTATTTCCGGATGCTCACGACCCCTTTCCGGCAGTGATCACATCCCCGACACCTGCGGACACCCTCCTCTAAGCCAGGCCGAAGCGCCTGCCCGGCTGACACCTCCTGCAAAGCAGCAAAGGCTCTGCCAGGTTTTCAGAATTAGCGCCCGACACAGTCCCTGTTCCTTCCAGGCAGCCCACTATCATCTGTCTTCAGAACGTGATATCATTCTAACTAATAAAAATTAAACAACAAAATTACAGCAGATGATCTTATGCATCCGGCATAGAACCGCACGAACAGGCGGCTCAGCCTGTCTGCAGACCCGTGTCAGCCGGACCCTCATCTGAAGAAGGGGAAGCCTCTGTCATGCGCATTCATTACAGAAAAGAAAGCCTGCCGAATCTTTCCGCAGCCCTTGTGGTCTTTCTTGTAGCTCTGCCTTTATGCCTCGGTATCGCCCTTGCATCCGGAGCACCGCTGGCCTCGGGTCTTATCTCCGGCATCATCGGAGGTGTGATGGTGGGGGCGCTGAGCGGCTCAGCTGTGGGGGTTTCCGGTCCTGCTGCTGGCCTGGTTGTCATCGTGCTGGCTTCGGTAGAGGAGCTTGGATCTTATCAGGCATTTTTACCTGCGGTGATTCTTGCCGGGGTCATCCAGATTCTTCTGGGATTCGCCCGGGCAGGGACCATTGCCCGTTACTTCCCCTCTGCCGTCATATCCGGCATGCTTGCAGGGATCGGCATTCTTATTATTCTCAAGCAGATTCCCCACGCCCTCGGCTTTGACCTGAACCCGGAAGGACAGCTGGCCTTTCTTCAGCCAGACGGAAGTAACACATTCAGTTCTCTGAGCGATGCCCTCAGTTTTATCAATCCCGGAGCTGTCCTGGCAGGCGGAATTTCACTCATGCTCCTCCTGCTCTGGGAAACGACCTGGCTAAAACAAAGCCGGATGGCCCGCCTGCCAGGGCCTCTGATGGCAGTTCTTGCCGGGATTTTGTCATGCCTCTTTCTGCAGTCTTTTCCTGAACTCTCTCTGTCCGCAGATCATCTGGTATCCCTCCCGGTGCTGGCAGGTATCAGCGAAGTGAAACAGCTCTTTATCTTCCCTGACTGGTCTGTCCTTTCTGAGTTCAGTACAGTTCTGAAAGTCGCCCTGACCATCGCGGTCGTTGCCAGTCTGGAAACGCTGCTCTGTGTTGAGGCGACGGACAAACTGGACCCTCAGCGACGATGGACCCCTGAGAACCGGGAACTGAAAGCCCAGGGAGCAGGAAACATACTGGCAGGGCTTCTGGGAGGTCTGCCCATCACTCAGGTCATCGTCCGGAGTTCAGCCAACATTCAGGCCGGTTCCTCCGGAAAATCATCAGCCATTCTCCATGGGATCTTTCTTGCTCTCAGCATATTATGGATGGCTCCCCTGATGAACCGGATTCCCCTGGCATCTCTGGCGACCGTCTTACTGGTCGTCGGATACCGCCTCGCAAGTCCTCAGATCTTCCGGAATATGTGGAAGCAGGGCCCTGCACAGTTCCTTCCTTTTTTTGTCACTGTTGCGGGAATGCTCCTGACGGATTTACTCAGCGGTGTTGCCATCGGAATGGCTGTAGCCACCGCAAGCGTCCTTTTTGAACACTATAAAATCCCTTTTTCCAGCATCCGGCGTCTGGGACGGACTGTTGAAATCACCCTCTCATCACAGGTCACCTTTCTTCATAAAGCCTCTGTGATAGAAACCCTGACAGCTCTGCCCTCTGGTGATCACATCCGCATCAACGGATCAGAAGCAAGCTTTATTCACCCTGACATCTTCGGGATTCTCCGGGACTTTGCTCTGGCAGCTGCAGGAAAAAATCAGCATGTCTTCATGTCCTTTGATCTCAGCCGCCATGCTGCCGGAGACTATTTCAGAGACCTTCCTAACTGCCACCTGAGTGACTGCCAGAGGACAGGGACAGACGTCAGAGAACAGACTCAGCAGAAAAAGGATCACAGCCAGGATGGTTTCCGGGAATTGCCTGACAAAACCCTGCCGAAGCAGCCTGTATCAGATCCCCGGGCACAGGAAGCGGCTCACTGAAGAAAACCCGGACCAGACACAGGCCCTTAGCCGGAGCCGTCTGGCCCGCATGTTCACGGCGCATTCCGGGCTGCAACAGCCTCTGAATATCCTCTGGCTTCCAGCCTTTTCGACTGCCCTCACAGAGAGTTCCAACCATAATCCGGATCATCTGCTTGAGAAAGCCCCGCCCACTGACCCAGATCTCTGTCATAGGTCCCCGGGTTTCCACATGGAATCCGTAAATCTCCCGGACCGTACTTTTTGCGTCCGAATCCCGGTTACAGAAAGCTCCGAAGTCATGCAACCCGACAAAGGCCTGCCCCAGATGAGCCAGCTGCTGATCACAGAGCTCTTCAGAAACCTCCCAGACATAGGGCCTTATAAAGGGGGAGAAGCATTTTCCCTTCCACAGACGATAACGATACGCTTTACCTGTTGAATGAATAATCGGATCAAATTCTGCCGGAACCGGAGCAAGAGCTGTAATGCCAATATCTCCGGGAGTCAGGGCATTCAGCCCCGACAGCCACTGCCGGCTAAAAGGCTTAGACGTCCGGAAAACAGCCACCTGATGCTGCGCATGAACTCCACTGTCAGTCCGGGAGGCTCCCCGGATACGGACGGCATGCCCCAGCAAAATTTTCAGGGCTTTTTCCAGCTCATCCTGTATCGTTGCAACGGCTGATTGCGACTGAAAACCAGAATAACGCGTACCGATGTAAGACAAATCCAGGCGATATGCCAGCTCGTCTCCCTGCTGAATATCCTTTACTGTTTCCATTACTGCCTGCTGGCCGCTCTCCCGCTTGTCAAAAACTCATGTCGATGTTCTGAATGAAAAAGCCACTCCGGCAGAGCGTCTGGCAAAACTCACAACACTTGATTTTTTACCTGCCAGATAAACCCTGCTACCGAGATCGGTCACCACCTCATAAAAAGGTGAAATATAAAAATCTTCCAGCCCCATCAGTTTCCTGAGAGCAGATGCACTCTTTCTGTCAAAAGGATTCAGCAGAAAATTAACCGAGCAGCCAAGCACAATTCCATTGTGCCAGCCTGTGTTAATGACACGCTGAGCTGTACTGCTGTTATCAGCCATCTGCAACTCAGAATAGCGTGCCCCTCTGAGCGCAGCGCTCTCTACACTGACTGTGCCGCTCATACGGAGTTCATGAAAGTAAAGTTCTTCATACCCCCCCCAGACATCAAAGCTCAGCCAGGAGCCTTTCCCCATAGGGCTATAATGGCCACTCAGAAAAAACTGATAGGGAAACAAAGTAAGGCTTGATTCCAGCCCTGTTGACCTGAATGCGTCAGGAGCTTCGCCATCTGATGGTTTCTTCAGCTGCCGACCTGTTTTTTTATAATAGGCAAGCTGCATACCAAAACCCGCGGAGAAGATATCTGAAAAACCATATTCACGGCTCATCAGCAGATTGAAAAAAGCCCCTGGCGTCTGATAAAATTCGCGCTGATACTTTAACTCAGAAAAATCAGGGCGGCTGACACCCACTTTCAGATGATTGCGGGATGTGACGCTGAAGCTATTCGCGGATATGGTCGTTTGCTCGCCCTCTCCTGCTGCATCCTGATCAGGGAGCCCTGGACTGGCAAAAGCCGATGAAACCATTGCCAGAACAGCGAAACTGAGTATCAGCTTAGACATCGGCCAGGTCATATTTGTCCTTTCTCTCTTTTGAATGCGCACAGACTGACCAGAGCATAAATTCCATTCCTCAGAGCTGCCTCTGCCGCAGAACCTGCTCCATAATCTGCACCGCATTCGTTGCTGCACCTTTTTTGAGATTATCTGCGACATTCCAGTACTGAAGCCATCGGGAGCGATGTTCTCCCCATAAAAGTCGAAGCCGTGAGACAAAAACCTCCGGACGCTCTGTACAATGGTAGGGGGAGGGGAGCTCTTCCACAGAAAGATCCGGAGCATGGCAGATCAAACCCGGCATGCTTCCAAAAGCCCTGTCGACCTCAGCCAGATCAACAGCCTGTTGCAGCTGGACCACAACAGACTCACAGTGACAGTGGTAGACAGGAACCCTGGCTGTCGTCACCAGCACGGACAGATCCGGCAGGTTGAGAATTTTCCTGCTTTCCCGGATAATTTTCAGCTCCTCCTCACAGGGCCCCCCTTCTGTCAGAGCCCCAATATGAGAAATCACATTAAAAGCAATCGGCTGAGGATAGACATCCGGAGTCCGGACATCCGAATGCAGCTGTCTGGAAAGCTCGTCTATCCCCTTCTGCCCACTGCCCGAGACAGACTGATACGTTGAGAGAATCACAGTCTCCAGACCCGCCAGACGCTGCAAAGGACAAAGGGAGACAACAAGCTGAATGGTTGAACAATTAGGGTTGGCTATAATCCCACTCGTCAACCCTGCCAGTACTGATCCATTCACCTCAGGGACAACGAGCGGCACGTCCTCATCCATCCGGAAAGCGCTGCTGTTATCGATCACAATCGCACCATGAGCTGCCAGAATGGGCGCATACTCGCAGGAGACATGACTTCCTGCACTCATCAGAACAAAATCGAAGCGATCGCCCGAAAGCTCTGTGACATTCCTTACTTTCAGACTCCGTTCCCGGAACCTGAGGAACTGCCCCTGTGATCGCTCTGAAGCAAACAGGCTAAGCTCTGTGTCTCCCTGGATGAAAGGACTTTTCTCCAGCTCCCGCAGCATCTCCCGGCCCACAGCTCCAGTGGCCCCGATAAGCGCTATGTTCAAAGTGAACTCCCCGGCAAAGCTGCACGCACTTATTCAGCTTCAGCAGCTACTAAATCCATCCTCATTATCGGAGTCAGATCCGAAAATATCCTCGTTTTCCGTAGGTTTTTTCCAGCCCATCAGCTGGTCAACGGGCCCGCTCAGAGCATACAGAAACAAAAATAAAAAGCCCATCAGCGGTGGTTTGTATGCCACCAGCCCAAAGCCAGCAACCAGCAAAGCCAGCAGACGGAAAGCCTGCCCTCCTCTGATTTTTACAGATTTATGTGAGCGATAGGGCACATTAGAGACCATCAGAAAGGCAAGAGCCAGAGCCGTAGCTGCCAGAAACCACTGTCGGAAAGCATCAAAGGCAAAGACATGATAGATCTGTTCAATCAGCCAGATTCCCGGGTCATCGTGGGCATCCACATCTGCCATCAGACCCATAAAACCGGCAATCACTCCGGCAGCCATGGGGATCGGCAGACCTGTAAAATCTCCTCCGGACTGCCCGATCGCACTTTGTACATTGAATCTCGCCAGACGCAACGCACCACAGGCCAGAAAAATAAAACAGATAATCCATCCCAGTCGCCCAAGAGAGTTCAGAGAATACTGAAACATCATAATAGCCGGGGCCAGGCCAAAAGAAACCAGATCACATAAAGAGTCATACTGAACTCCGAACTCACTGGTCCCGTTCGTCATACGGGCAACACGACCATCCAGAACATCAAAAATAGCAGCCAGGAATATCGCACCGGCAGCCCAGGTGAAGTCACCCAACATCGATTTCACGATGGAAAAGTATCCGAAAAAGAGATTCCCGGAAGTCAGCAAATTGGGAAGAATATAAACCGCACCTCCCAAAACGGGACGTCTGGTCACAGGTTTCTGATTCATCATGAACCCCTTCCGGCTAAAGCCGTTCTGGCATTTTCTTCTGCACTCGATTGCCGAAGGTATCTCGGCTCAGGTTCTGCTCCTGAAAATGCCTCCGGCCCCATCCCCCTTGCCACAGCCAGCATCCCTCTGAGCCCGGCTTCAGAAAGTTCCTCTCCCCGAAGGCAGAGCTTGTCCGGATGCTCATTGAAACTGAGTTCCATCGCTTCCCATGTTCCGGCAAAAACCAGCAGCGTTTTTCCCTTTTCAGCGCCCGTCAGGTCCCTGCCTCCGGCCCGCAGCTCTCTGACATCCGTCAGCCAGCTCTGGCACCCCTCTGCTGTCCAGATCGTCAGATAACCATGCGTTCGGGTTGCTGGCAAAAAGAACCAAAGTTCGCGATAACCGCGCTCCAGAAGCCGCTGATGATCTGCCACCCATGCCGCGGCACATTCCGTAGCAGAAAGACCCAGCCAGCTGATCTGCCCGGGGAAGGCCGCGGCAAAGCCCTTGGCAAAGGCCAGACCAGAACGAATTCCGGTAAAAGAACCCGGACCTCTCGAAATCACAATAAAACGGATATCAGAAGGATGGCCTCCCGTCGCACGAAGTCCCATCTTCAGCTGCTGACCCATCCCTGAAGCAGAGCCCTGTCTTTGCAGATGAATATGGCTCCAGAGGAGTTCCTGGTCCCCTGGAGAACGGCTCAGAGCCAGAGAAGATCCCTGTAAGCTCGTTTCAATGAATAAACATAGCCCCATCTTATAAACGCTCTCCTTTTGTTCAGCATAGCTCTGCCTTTCCTGATCAGATCAGTTGAAAAAAGCCTCCATTCCCTTCAGCATGGAGCTCCAGAACCGGCTCAGGTCATTGTAAGTAGCAAGAACAAAAAGAGCCATAATCATCACAAATCCAATACTCTGAAAATGCTCCACTGCTGCCTCACTGAGAGGACGACGCCGCACGACCTCGGCTCCCACAAGCAAGAGCTGCCCCCCGTCCAGAGCTGGAATCGGAAACAAATTCAAAACACCAAGATTTACACTAATGATAGCCATCGCAGCAAAAAATGCTTTTATTCCAGCTTCAGCAGCATCTCCGGCCACTTTTGCGATCAGCATAGGCCCCCCAAGGGATTTCAGGGGAAGATCACCGCTGATCAGCCCCCATATTGCTGTCACTACCGTCGCAGACCGAAGGGCCGCCTCTTTTATGCCATACGCAGATGCAGAAAAAAAGTTATCATACACTTCTGTCACAGGCTCCGGAGCTTCTGCCTGGCCCAGGAGTCGTGCCGAAAATGTATAGAGCAGAACCTTACCTGAAGCCCTCTGGACTTCTGTAGGCTCCATCCTGATATTTTTTTCTATGACCTGCCCATCGCGAAGAACAGAAACCGTAGCTGCAGGCTCTTTCTGATCTTTTATAAGGTCATGAAAGTCAAAGAGCGTCCCGACAGAAACTCCGTTAAAGGCCAGGATCTTGTCAAAACTTTGCAATTCTGTATCCAGAGGAGGGAGAACCTCCCCGAGAGTGAGTTGACTATCACTCAAACCCAGAGCTGCCGCAAGATTGTTAAGAAAGGAGACTCTGCCACGACTGGCCATAAAGTCACTCTCAGACCAGGCCCGGGTATCGAGGCTGATTCTTCTGACCGAAGTCTTCTGAGAAGGCGACGGATCTGAAGCCACAGCTCCTGGCTCAGAAACTCTCTGAAATGAGATATCCAGAGAATCCGCCTGCTCCACATGTGCCAGTTCCAGCTGTCTGACAAAATCATGCCAGGTTTTAACAGGATGACTCTGCTGCTTCCACGAAACCTCAGTAATCCGGTCTCCGGTCTGCATTCCAGCTTCAGCAGCAGGGCCATCCTTCCCCTCAACAGGAATCATCGTGACAACAGATGGAATCATTCCAAAGCTGATCCCCAGCCTGCCCTGACCACGAACTCCGGTATCCTCATCTTCCCCGGTAGCTTCCGGAGTGATCACCAGCCGGATGGTCTTTTCATCTCTCAGAATGGACAGATTCAGCTCATCTCCTGCTGATCCGGCGATTTTTTCCCGCAACTCATCCCAGTGACGAACAGGCTGTCCATCGATCGCAAGAACCTTATCCCCGACATGTAAGCCCCCCTTTTCTGCTGCGCCGCCGGGAATCACCATACCGACAAGAGCCGGAGGGTGCTGAACACCCTGATAACCAAAGACAGCATATACGACAGCAGCCAGCAGCAGATTAGCCGCAGGTCCCGCCAGCAAAGTCGCCGCCCTCGCCAGAGCCGAAGCCCGATACATTTCCTTTCCCCGAAAGCACTCAGGAACCTCTTCCGAAGGAATCCGACCGGCAAACTTAACAAAGCCACCCAGGGGAAGAAGACTAAGACGGTATTCTGTCCCTTTATAAGTAAAACGAATCAGCGCCGGACCAAAGCCTATCGAATAGACCTCCGCCCCGATGCCGAAAGCCTTTCCGACCAGAAAATGACCGGTTTCATGCACAAAAACCAGAAACCCGATAAACAGGATGACCGCCAGAACAGGGTATTCCGCGAGCAAGGTCATGGATATCTCCTCAGTGAAAAGTCAGATTCTGCCAGGTGTAAAAAACCAGCCAGACAAGCGGAGCCGCAAATAAAACAGAGTCGCAACGATCGAGAAAGCCACCATGCCCCGGAAAAATATCCCCGGAATCTTTTACCGCAGCAAAGCGTTTCAGTGAGCTTTCCGCCAGATCGCCCATCACACCAGCACTATTTCCCAGAAGGGCTGCAAACATAATCAGCCACCAGGGCCCCATACTGAATCCGAAGATGGCATTCATAATCCATGCTCCGATGATACTCGCCAGAACGCCTCCGGCCACTCCCTCCCATGTTTTTTTGGGAGAAAGGTCCGGGGCCAGTTTATGTTTGCCAAAAAACCGACCTGCAAAATAAGCTCCGCTGTCACCCATAAAGACAATCGCCAGCATCAGAAGAACATAGCGGGCCTGTTCGCCCATTTTATACAGGTCCCAGACGGAAAGCCAGGGAAGGCAGCCGTATACAAGACTAAAGATAACGCAGGTTATTCTGGTCATCGCAAGCGCTGGCGTTTTGCCGGTAAAAACCCCCAAAATCATAACCAGAATGAAAACAACAATAATACCACCTCGTTCCGCTCCGGCAAACCTTCCGGGACTTCCGGACAAATCATACATAGTCGCCAGACAGTAGACGAGAGCCCCGACCAGAATACAGAACCAGGGCCAGCCCTTTGCAATCACGGTATTTTCTTCATCCGGTGACTGATGAAAGGCCCGGATAAAAGCAGGATAAAGCATGCGCCCCAGCTCAAAGATCGAAAACGAAACACAGACAAGAAAAAAGAAGCTGACAAGTAAAGAAGGCATAAAGATCAGCCAGGAAAGAAGGCAGGGTAAGCCAAACAAAGCCGTTAACAGTCGCAGTCTGAGCATGCAATCTCCATTATGACAGCAGTAAAAAAAATGATCCGATGGACCTATGATGTCTGGCTACTCTGAACCAGCCCGTAACGACGCTTGCGCCCCTGAAAGCTACGGAGCGCTTCAGCAAAATGTTTTCTGCCAAAATCCGGCCAGAAGACAGGGGTAAACCACAGCTCTGTGTAAGCAATCTGCCAGAGCAGAAAATTAGAGATGCGCTGTTCACCACTGGTACGGATCAGCAGATCAGGTGAGGGTATAGAGGCCGTCCAGAGCTTTGACTCAAGAACCTTGTGGCCAATCTCATCCGCAGCAAGCTGCCCCCCGGCGACAAGTTTTGCAAGTTCCCGGCAGGCATGGACAATTTCGCTGCGGCCACTATAGCTAAGAGCAATATTCAGCAGAAGACCGGTATTGCCACTGAGCTCCTGGCAGGCTTCGCCTATCAGCCTGCGGCTTTTATCTGGCAGAGCATCAGGATTCCCGATCGTACAGAGGCGGACGTTGTTTCGCATCAGCTCATCTTTTTCCTGGATAAGAAAGGTATCCAGAAGATTGAAAAGCGCGTTAACTTCTGGCTCTGGCCTGCCCCAGTTCTCCTCGCTAAACGCATAAAGGGTCAGGGTCCCGACACCAAGATCTCCAGCAGCCCGGATGATTTCCCGGACACTGTCCACCCCTTTTTGGTGCCCGGCAATCCGCGGCCAGCCTCTCTGTGCCGCCCACCGGCCATTTCCATCCATGATAATGGCAACATGAGCTGGCACACCGGTTCTGACGATGTGCTGCTCGATGAGCTCCTGAGAATCTTCGGACATAAGATCTTGAGAATCTTCGGACATACTGTTACTTTACCCATCCTTGACTGAATTCACGACGTATCCGCAACCATGCTCTGAGCTGCTTATCTGGACCAGGACAGGTCCCGGCCCGGGCAGAAACTCAGGGATTCATAGCATGCCCGATCAAAAATCAGAAGCCAGACCGTGCGGCACTCTGCTTATGCTCTCCTCACACATTGGTAACACCGAGGATATGCCCCTGCGTTCGATCCGTGCATTGAAAGAGGCTGATCTTGTCATTTTTGAGGAAGACCGTCCAGCCCGCAGGGCCCTCAAAAGCGCGAAGGTCCACCGGGAATATCTCAGATTTTCCGAACATGTTCAAAAAGAAACCCTTGAGGCGCTGCGAAATTGTCTGGCCAAAGGGGGAACGGCTGCTTATATGAGTGATCAGGGCTGTCCGGTACTTGCTGATCCCGGCTTTCCTGTTCTGGCCCAGGCCTGGGAAAGCGGCGCCACGATCCAGGTGGTTCCCGGCCCCAGCTCCCTGACCGCCGCCCTGAGCGCCTGCCCATTCAGGGTCACAGATTTCTACTACGCAGGATTTCTTCCACGACATGCACAAAAGCGTCTTGATAAAATAAACGAAATTGCGAAAAGACAGGAAGCCATCATCCTGATGGATACACCTTACCGGCTGAAAGATCTGCTCAGCTCTCTCGATCACTCCCCCGCAGCAGGAAGAAAATGCTTTCTCGCGCTGGACATCAGCGGCCCTGATGAAACATGGATGACAGGCTCAGCTGCCAGACTTCGTAAAAAAATCGAGACTGTGGAAAAAAAGCTTAATTTTGTTCTGATTCTGTCAGAACTTCAGAAGACTCCTTCCGGGGGGCGTAAAGCGCGGAAGCCAGATAAAAAGGCTTAGCAGACAGCCAGACAACCTTGGCCACCGCCAGAACCGGAATCGCCAGCAGAACGCCCCAGAAGCCAAACAGCTCACCAAAAGCAACAATGGAAACAATCACCAGAACAGGATGAAGCCCGGTTTTCTCACCGATAATCCTTGGAGTGATAAGCATCCCATCCAACGACTGAACAAGCAAAAACACGCCGGAAACAGCAAGAAGCTGACCTGCCCCCTGAAAATCTGAGAGCACCACAATAAGGCTCAGGCTTCCGCCAACAATCACATCAAGATAGGGGATCAGGCGGCAGATACCCGAAAGTAAACCGATGGCAACAGCGCCCTGCAAGCCCACAGCAGACAAACCAGCCACATACAAAACAGCCAGAGTCGCAGCAACCATCGCCTGACCTTTAAGAACTTCTCTCAGAGAGGTACTGATACGACTCCAGAAAAGCATCAGCGGCTCTTCCAGGTCCCTCGGAAGCAGCTGCCGGATACGAACTTCCGTCTGATCATAATTCTTCAGAATAAAAAATGTCAGCAGGGGCACCAGCAGGGAATGAATGACCAGCCCCAGCAGCCGGGGAGCTGTCGACCATAGGGTGAAAAGGGCCTGATTGACTTTTTCCGGCAGATAGCTCAGTGTCCGGCTTTCCCTGATAAAAGCATCAAATTCCTGAGAGGAAATAATATTAAGTTCAAGAACCCAGCTTCTGATGGAAGGCAGCCAGATCCTGGTCAGTTTGTCGTAAGCCCGCGGGACCAGCTCGATGAGGCCAGAGATCTCTGTATAAAGAGCCGGGAAAACCCTGAGACAGGTTGTCGTCAGGAAGGCCAGCGTCAGAAGCAGCAGCATAGACACCGTCAGAGAACGGGGCATATGCAGTTTATCGAGAGCAGCAACCAGAGGAGCCAGAAGAAAACTCAGAAAGAGGCTGACCCCGACAGGAACCAGAAGAGTGCGATACATCAAAAACAGGAGAATCAGCCCCCCTCCCAGAGACGCTGAAAAGACGACAAAGCGTCTGACCTGATTCCAGTCCACCTTTTCGGGAGCTGCTTTCTCTTCCATAAGTTCATGCCCCGTATTATCTGTAAGCGATAATCAGCCGGTCAAGACCGGCCAGATCTCTGCCCTGTTCCAGGTGATGCCAGTGATGCTTTTCGAAAATATTCCGGACGGCAGCAGCCTGCTGAAAACCGATTTCCACCATTATACAACCCCGCCCTCCGATCAGAAGTCCTGCTCCATTCGCTGCAAGAGTCTCATAAAAAGCCAGACCTTCACGATCTGCAAATAAAGCCTCGTGAGGTTCCCAGTTCAGCACAGAGGGCGGCAGTGTTTCAGCCTCCCGATATGCAATGTAAGGAGGATTACTGATAATCAGATGAAAACGGGCTTCCCCCTGCCAGGCAGACGGGCACAAAGCATCCTGCTGACGAAAACATACACCAGTCCCCATTTGCTGCTGATTACTTTCTGCAAGCTTAAGGGCTTTTGGACTGATATCCCAGGCCTCAGCATATGCGCCGGGAAGCTCTGCAGCAAGGCTGAGCGCCAGGCAACCGCTCCCCGTCCCGACATCCAGGAAAGCCGGATCAGGAGATAATGAACGCAGATAGCCCAGAGCCCTTTCCAGCAGCAACTCTGTCTCCGGACGAGGAATCAGAACCGACTCATCCACCCGAAAAGAATGCTTCCAGAAGTCCTTAACTCCGGTAATGTAAGCTATAGGCTTGCCCTGACATCTGTCTTCTGCCATCTTTCTGAGACGCTTCCACTCAGACGGCGCAAGTGTTTCGTCCGTTCTGATCATAAGCTGCACCCGACTCAGGCCCGTCAGATGCTGCAATAAAATCCAGGCATCAAGAGCAGGAGACTCCGGGTTCTTCTGTAGCATAGCCCTGATTTTTTCAAATGCGACGGCCAGAGAACAGAAGCTGGCAGGTTCTGTATCCTCAGACATCACGAACGACCAGACTCTGCTGTCTGCGTCTGCAAAAGCTTTGCCGTATGGTGAGCTCCGAGAGCTTCTGTCAGCTCCCGCAGATCTCCATTCATGATGCTGTCCAGCTTGTAAAGCGTAAGGTTGATTCGGTGATCAGTGACCCGTCCCTGAGGGAAATTATATGTGCGAATCCTTTCGCTCCGGTCCCCGCTCCCAACCTGAGTCCGGCGGTCTGCGCTGATTTCAGCCTGCTGCTGTTGCTGCAATTTCTCATAAATTCTGCTTCGCAGCATCTTCATGGCCTTAGCCTTGTTCTTGTGCTGAGAACGCTCATCCTGACACTCTGCAACCGTCCCTGTTGGAATGTGCGTGATTCGCACCGCAGAATCTGTCGTGTTGACGTGCTGCCCCCCGGCACCACTCGATCGATAGGTATCAATACGCAGCTCAGAAGGATTGATCTCGATTTCAAGCTCTTCCGCTTCAGGCAGCACAGCCACAGTACAGGCGCTGGTGTGAATCCTTCCCTGTGACTCAGTTGCCGGAACCCTCTGGACCCGATGAACGCCCATTTCAAACTTCAGACAACTGTAGACCTGGCGCCCTGTTATCAGGACCACAATTTCCTTATAGCCGCCTTTTGCAGATTCATGAGCATTCATAAGCTCTGTACGCCAGCCCTGCTCTTCCGCAAAGCGGCTGTACATTCTCATTAAATCCGCTGCAAAAATAGCAGCTTCTTCGCCTCCGGTTCCCGCCCGGATTTCAAGGATGACGTTTTTATTGTCATTGGGGTCTTTCGGCAGCATCAGGCGCTTTAGTTTTTCTTCGAGCTCCGTGAGACCTGAGTCCAGACTTCTGATTTCTTCCTTTGCCAGAGCCTGCATCTCCGGATCTTCGGAGAGCAGCATCTCTTCAGCATCACGCCTGTCTGAGCGGAGCCGCTCATAGTCGCGGTAGGCCTCCACCAGATCTTCCATCTCAGCTCTCTGGCGAGTCAGAACTGAAAGCTCTTTCCCATCAAGCTCACCCTGTGCAAGGGACTGCTCGATTGAAACAAAATTTTGCTCAATTTCTCTCAGCTTATCGAACATAGGGTATCTCCCGGCCTGGCAGAATCATCCGGAAATGCTTCTGCCGTACCAGGGAGACCTGTCTGGAGACTGGGAAGACAGCAGCCCCGGGGGATTGTGAATCTGAAAGTAAGAACTTAGCTCTTAGCCTTGCCGTATTTTTTCTGAAACTTCTCGATACGACCCGCCGTATCGATCAGCTTCTGCTTACCTGTAAAGAAAGGATGGCAGGAGCTGCAGATTTCAACCCTGATCTCAGGATTTGTTGAACGGGTTGAGAATTTATTGCCACAGGCACACTCAACCTTTGCTTCTGTATATTGCGGATGGATATCAGCTTTCATACGATCATTCCTATCAGCCGGTTGCAGCCCCGGATAACGAGGCTATTTTCCTTTATTATCAAATAATTAATCCGTCAGCCATTCATCGATTCAATGAATTCGGCGTTCGTCTCACTCTTATCCAGTTTATTGATCAGGAAGTCCATAGAATCGACCGGATTCAGAGGCTGCAAGAGTTTACGCAAAATCCACATTCGGTTCAAGACATCTTTTGGAAGCAGAAGTTCTTCCTTCCTGGTTCCGGACTTATTGAGATCAATTGCCGGGAACATACGCTTCTCAACCATCTTACGATCAAGATGAAGTTCCATGTTTCCGGTTCCCTTGAACTCTTCAAAAATAACTTCATCCATTCTGGAACCGGTGTCGATCAGGGCGGTTGCGATAATGGTCAGAGAGCCACCCTCTTCAATATTCCTCGCCGCTCCAAAGAATCTCTTGGGCTTATGAAGGGCGTTGGAGTCAACACCACCGGAGAGAATTTTCCCTGACGGAGGAACCACAGAGTTATATGCCCGGGCCAGCCTTGTAATGGAATCCAGCAGAATCACAACATCATGTTTATGCTCAACCAGACGCTTCGCCTTTTCAATCACCATTTCGGCGACCTGAACATGGCGCTGTGCAGGCTCATCGAAGGTCGAGCTGATCACTTCACCCTGAACAGAGCGCTCCATATCCGTCACTTCTTCTGGCCGTTCATCGATCAGAAGAACAATCAGAATCACTTCCGGGTGGTTCTTTGCAATAGCCGTCGCAACCTGCTGCATCAGAACTGTTTTCCCGGTTCTCGGAGGAGCCACGATCAGCGAACGCTGCCCCTTACCAAGAGGAACCAGCATATCAATGGTCCGGGTTGAGTAAATTTTAGGGTTATATTCAAGATTGAACTTTTCCATGGGATAAAGGGGGGTCAGGTTATCAAAGATAATCTTATCCATATCCTGATCGGCTTTTTCCCCGTTAACCTCTTCAACCTTCAGAAGGGCAAAATAACGCTCACTGTCTTTCGGAGGCCGGATCTGACCTGCAACAGTATCTCCGGTTCGCAGGTTAAAACGGCGAATCTGAGACGGAGACACATAAATATCATCGGGCCCTGGCAGATAGTTGTAGTCTGGGGCCCGTAAAAATCCAAATCCATCCGGCAGGGTTTCAAGAACGCCTGATCCGTAAATCATACCGCCACGCTCAGACTGAGCCTGAAGCAGAGCAAATATCAGCTCCTGCTTACGCATACCGGTCGCACCCACAATTCCGAAATTTCTGGCCATCTGGGTCAGATCGGAAATCTTGCGGACTTTGATCTCATTAAGGTCAATAACGCCCATTGCGTCATCTCTGACAGTGTTTTTCTTGGCTTCTTTCGCCATCTGCTTAGCTCACTTGAATAAAAGGTGGGTTGATCTTCAGATTTCCGGGGCACTGATGCCCGTTTAAGGCTGTATGAACCAGACAGCATACAATATCTGACGTCTATTACCAAGCCCTGATTCTGACTCAGAAGAAGCAGCAACAGAGGCCTGAAATTAAAAGTATGTGACAGATACGTGTGCAGAACACCACGATAAAGGTATCCCGGTCTGGCAGTACCGGGTCTTTTTAAGTCAGGTTCTACAAAAAGCGCAAGCTGTTTTTCAATAATTTTTGACAAAAACTCTGCATAGCTGCGATCAGAGGTGAAAAAAGACCTCACCCCCTTTAGGCACTTAGTCCCTGGCTGGATTATAATAAAAGACAGGTGCCCTGAACCCTCTGTCACAGAAGCTCGTTCCGTGAGGAGCATTATGTCTAAAAAAATCATACTATTAATATTCACAGCCTGGATGTTTACCTGGGAAAGCTCCGCCAGAGCGCAGGCGAGCTTCAGCACAGAAAACCATTTCCGGGAACTTTTCATGACAGCAGGTTACTCAACAGCCTTTGGTGCTGCCCTGGGAGCTGCTGCCATCGGACTGACGGAAAATCCGGCAGATAAGCTCCGTTATGTTGCTGTGGGCGCCTCTCTTGGATTCATCACCGGCAGTCTGGTAGGCTCCTGGCTGATTTTTACCCCCCTGGTGTCATGGCAAAACCAGTATCATTCTTCAGAAAATTCTTTATCTGTGTCTGCCAGAAGTGAAACACTGACTCTGACTCCGGTCATTATGCCAGAGATGACCGGGCAGCGTTATCGCGGAGGACTTGCCCTGGACTGGAAGTGGTAGGAAAAACCGGGCCTCTTCAGTCTGCGCTGCCGTCTGCGCAGTCGGCACAATGATCCAGCGGGTATATTTTTTCCGGAGAAAGCAACCAGCGACCTTCAGAGCTTTTTTTTATGCTACGAGCTTTCACGATAATCAGATTCCTTCTCACTTCCTCCCCTGAGGTTGACTCAGGAACACTCCAGCCATTGTGACCATGAAGCACACACGGATAGTCGCGCTCCTTACAGTGGCAAACAGGAATTTCGCGGATCATATAGCCAGTGCCAGCTTTTGGATGGAGTGAAGCCAGCATCTCCGGCCTTTCTGTCCTGTCAAACCAAGCATCAAACGATTTCTCAATTGTTCTTGTCCCCCTGGCATTCTGCCAGATTCGCATCTCACCCTGCCCCTCAGGAAGACCCGCGACACCTGTCAAAAGAGTAAACAAAAAATTACGATTGTCCTGATGAGGGGCTAAAAAACAGAACGTTCGTCTGGAATCTCTGATAAGTTTTATTTCGATAAACCAGGCACCATCAGAAAGCCTCCGATTGATTTTTTTCAATAAAGATTGAAAAGAAGAAGATTCCAGAAACTCACCCGGAAGCGGCATCTCTCGCTCACACATTGAGCCAGACACGTGCTCACAGGAGAAATAGGATTGTTCCTGCTCCGATGAAAGAATAAAAAAACCTGTACATGTATAAGTACCCTCATCAGCATACCTATCCCCAAGGATATCCGTTGGTTGAAAAAAATCTTCATTCTTTCCCAGACTCTCAACCAGTTCATTCAGCCCCCCCAGTGTGACATCATCAACCAATGGATTTTGCTGCTGGTCAAAGATCGTTACATGCCCAGACCGAATCAGATCAGATAGCGATGCTTGTTTTTCTGCAGCAAAACAGCGGACAGAAAATACAGTCAGAATCAGAAGGACAAAAGATCCTGTTTTCATTCAACACCTCCAGACTATTCCGATGAGTAATGGAGAAATATTCACAGATTCAACTGATCAAAATGCAGGGGACGATATTATGACGATAAGCAACAAGCAAGCGACTTTTTAAGTCGTCAGACGAAGATCCTGAAGGTTAAAAAGTTTTAATGAGGGTCTGCCACTCTGACTTGTACATTCTTATCAAACACGTCTGCCCTGACAGCCTGATTTAAACAATGATCTCATTTCGCCAGTATTCTGGTCTGTTGATATTTTCTGCACATTTCCTTATACAGAAAGGAAAGCAGAGATCTGACCTTCTTCGAAAGAACAGTTATACACAACAATTGAAACTACAATCAGGTGACTCAAAAATGAAATGTTTATGCATGATTTTACTTATGACATCCGGCATCCCTCTGCTTCAGGCAAGCAGTCACGATCCGAAGCAGACATCACTTTATTCTGCTGCAGAGTGTGGAAACCTGCATGCTGTAAAGATGTTTCTTAAGGCAGGAACCGATCCAGATGCAACAGACGAAAAAGGAATAAGCCCCCTCTATGAGGCCGCATGCCGGGGACATACAGCGGTTGTACAATATCTCATCAAGGCTGGAGCAAACGTGAATGCGCAAAACAAATACGGAGCAAGCGCCCTCCATCAGACCGCAATGCTCGGAGACCACAAAACCGCCGCAGTTCTCCTTACAGCTCCCGATATCAATGTGAATGTAGCAGATAAGGTGATCGGCTATACCCCTCTGCATGTAGCCATAGCGTTCGGGAAAAGAAAAACCGTAGAAGTCTTTCTCGCGACTGATAGAGTGGATCTGCATATAAAAAACAGCATTGGTGGCACCCCACTTTATACAGCAGCAAGGGATGGACACAAAAATATCTTAAAAGCCCTGCTTAAAACCCGAGCGCATGATGATCTGAATGAGAAAGACAATTCCGGTTATAGCCCCCTCTATTGGGCCACAAGAAATGGACACACAGATATTGCGACACTACTCCTTAATGCCGGAGCAGATGTGGATATGGATCTGAATAACAAGGAAGAACAAAACGGCTTCGGCCACCTTCTGTTAAGACCCACAAAGATCGGAGATGAAGAGGCTTCAGAAAGTCTGAGAGCACAGCAAAAAAGACAAATCCTTCCGATTCTTCAGATTCTTGAGATGCCTGATCTTCTCCATCTCTATAGAGCAAGCAAGACGGAAAAAAAGGAGGACTTGCAGGATTTCCATGCCCCATACAAAGCCATTACATCAAGCCATCACATCGAGGAATGCTCAACAAGAACCTCTCCGATCAGGTCATAATCATGTGATGCACTGATACGGACCATCTGAATCTCCCCAGCGACAGGCTTGCCTTCATTCAGGTAAACCACGCCATCAACCTCAGGGGCCTGGGTCGCAAGCCTCCCTTCCCAGAGCAGTTCTGTTTCGGAAGAGGCTCCGCTCACCAGAACAGGCATGGTTTTTCCGACCATCCTGCGCAAACACTCTGCCGAAATCTCCCGCTGAAGCTCCATAATCTGCTGCTGACGCTGCTGTCTGATCTCTTCCGGAATCTGTCCTGGCAGCCGCGCTGCAACCGTGCCCTCTTCCTGAGAGTAGGTAAAGCAGCCCAGATGAGAAAATTCTGTCTCTCTGACAAAAGTCTTCAGCTCTTCAAAATCCTCTTCTGTTTCACCAGGGAAGCCCACCATAACAGATGTACGGATCGCAACATCCGGCACATAGCTACGCACCTTGCGGATGCTTTCACGAAGCTCCTTCTGAGTGATTCCACGATTCATTTTCTGAAGGATGCGGTCACTGGCATGCTGCACAGGAATATCAAGATACTTAACCAGCTTGTCTTCACTGGCAAAAAACTCAAGAAATTCATCTGAAATATTTTCAGGATAGATATAAAGAAGCCTGATCCACGAAATGTCGGTTTTAACCAGCTCTCTGAGCAAAGGCAGCAGCTGATCTGAGCCCTGGTCCCTGCCATAAGCTGCCAGATCCTGTGCGATCAGATTGATTTCTCTGACGCCCTGCCTGCACAAGTCCCCGACTTCCCGGACGATACTGTCGATGGGGCGGGAACGTAAGCGTCCACGGATCGCCGGAATAATGCAGAATGAACAGTGATGCTGACAGCCTTCTGCAACTTTCACATAGGCGGCATAGCCGGGAAGGGTATTCACCCTCGGCATGGCGTCGGTATAAAGATAGTTCGTTCGCTTCGCAAGCACCGTCCCCTGAGGAGGAGGGGACTTAAGCAGTTCCGCAATCTTCGTAAACTCATCCGTACCGACAAAAAAATCGACCTCTGGCAGGCCGTCCGCCAGCTGTTTTCTGTAGCGCTGAGTCAGGCAGCCTGTCACCACAAGGCGAAGCCCAGGACGGGACTTTTTGAGAGCTGCGGCATTCAGGATGGTATCAATGCTTTCCTCTTTGGCGGCATCAATAAAACCACAGGTATTGATAACAATCGCATCAGCCTGCTCCGGCTCATCTGTATGACGCCATCCCTCTCCCAGCAAGGTCCCCAGCATAACTTCCGAATCGACTTTATTTCTGGCACAGCCCAGGGAGATCAGGTGAACCTGGCGCAATGTTTCAGTTAATGATTCCTGCAAAGCAAAGACTCCTGTTACATTAAGTGAGAGCAGGGTGTCCTGCCTTAATCGGGAAAATCAGGCCGATCTTCTAGCACGAGCAGAACATACTTTTCAAGAGACTGTATGGATATGGATGGAATTATTGTTGTAAATGGAGAGTTCCGGAAACCTGACACCGCTTCGATCCCAGCTATGGACCGGGGTTTTCTTTTTGGAGACCATGTCTTTGAAGTGCTGGTCGCCTTCCGTGGTCATGTTCTGGACCTCAGACCACACATCAGCCGCTTACGGGAATCTGCGGAGATTCTGAAGCTACCGATCCCATGGAGTGATGAGGAACTGTCCTTTGAACTCAGCAGTGTTGCTGAGCGTCTGGATTATCCGAAAACACAGCTCAGGCTGGTCGTCACCAGGGGGGCTGGAAGCAGCCTGGACATTCCGGAGGATGTCCACCCCCATAAAATTATTTATGGATTTCCGGCAAAGCTCATGGATGAACGCCTGTACAAAGAAGGGATTTCTCTACAGGCCAGACATCTGCCTTACACAGAGCGAGGTCCGGCTATAAAAACTGGTAATTACCTTCGCAGTATCCTGGCTCTGAACAAAGCAAAGTCCAAAGGCTTTGATGATGTTCTCTGGATCAATTCTCAAGGAGAGGTGACCGAAGCAAGCACAGCCAATATTTTCTTTATTGGCCGTAGAGGGGACCTTCTGGATATCGTTACCCCTTCTGCACACAGCGGACTTTTACAGGGCATCACCCGACAAACTCTGATAACCCTCATGAAACGCGCCGGAATTCGGGTCGATGAATCCATTGTCCACGAGGATGAACTGGCCAGATTCGATGAGGCTTTTGTCTGCTCAACCGTCAAAGGACTGATCCCTGTTGCCAGCATCGGTCCACACAGATTTTTCACCCTTCGTCCGGAAAATTCGTGGCGACATATCAACCGGCTCTACCAGACATGGGTTGCCAGCGAGCTGGGACATCCTGTCGACTGGAATAGCGGCACAATTCTGGCAAAGAGCCGATAAAGACGCCAAACAGAAAAACAGTTCCTTAAAACCACAATGCGAGATAGAATCAAAAGATAAGAGTTTCTATCAGTCCACGGTTAAGCTGGCCATGGAGGGGTGTTTGTGCTGGTCCTGACCAGAAAACCTGGCGAAGGGATTGCGATCGGGGACGATATCAAGATCGTGGTCATGCAGGTTAAGGGCAAACAAGTTCGCCTGGGAATCAGAGCAGCACCGACGACGACTGTACACCGCGAAGAAGTCTGGCAAAAAATCCATGAAGAGAATCAGATCGCAGCACAGGTGCAGTCAGAACAGCTGGAGCAGGTTCGGGCTCATTTCCCTCTGTCATCATGGAGCTCTTCAGACAAAGATCAGGCTCCTCTGAAAACCAGGACCAGAACATCCTGACGGCACAGGCAAAGTCACCTGGTTGCAGAAAGAAACTCCTATGAGCTAGAATGAAGTCAGCAATTAGTTTTGTCAGTACGGTGCATGTAGCCTGATATCGATAAAGACACCAGAACGAGAGTTCATCCTGATGTGAACAGAAATGGGATCATGCAGAAGAGACCGCAGGCCCGGAGGAATAGCCCTTGATGAAAGTGTCGACAGCCCGCTTTGGTGAATTTGAGGTAGATGAGTCCGAGATCATAGAACTTCCCAGTGGTCTGATCGGCTTTCCGGAACTGAACAAGTTCATTCTGCTTAACCACGACGAAGAATCACCCTTTAAGTGGCTTCAGTCTGTCGATGACGGCAGCATTGCATTTGTCCTGATCAATCCCCTTCTGTTCCGGCCAGACTATACTGTTGAAGTGCCAGAGGCCGAAGTCAGCGATCTTGGACTCCAGTCAGAAGAAGACGCCGTCATCTCGGTTATTATCACCATGCCTTCCAATCCCCAGAATATGACAGCAAACCTCAAGGCTCCTCTGATTTTCAACCTGCAAAACCGTAAAGGAAAGCAGATTATCCTGAACCAGAGCAGCTACACCACACGACATAATATTATGGAAGAAATGCGCAAACACAACGAAACAGCACAGAACCAGGAGTCCGTCCGCAGCAACCTGGAAAAAGTCCGGGACCAGCAGAATCAGGCCCAGACCGCATCTGCTGGCGATTCCATAACAAAATAGATGTCCCACTCTTCTCTTAACGTTCAAAGCTTCTGAAAACGCTGTACATCTGCCTTCATGTCAGCGTGCAGGTTTTTCCTCTTTTTGCAGGAAACCAAACGCAATCGTAAAAAGAGGGGAGAGATAGAGGAAAAAGACATAAGGCAGATATCCGGAAACAGGCACACCAAGAGCCTCTGAGAAAAAGGCTCCACAGACCCCCCATGGAACCAGAGGGTTGATCAGCGTCCCCCCATCTTCAAGGCTGCGGGAAAGAAACTTCGCTCCAACACCTCTCTCCCTGAACGCCTCCCTGAATGCCTGACCAGGCAGGAGAATGGACAGGTATTGCTCTCCTGTCAGGAAATTAATGCCAATAGCAGATCCGGTCGCCCACAGGACAAGCCCTCCTCTGCTTCTGACCCGTCGACGAAGGCCCTGCATCAGAGCATCCGTGACCCCCATTCCATGTAAGAGACCACCAAATGCCAGAGCTATCATCACAAGAGAGATGGAAAACATCATAGACATCAGGCCTCCCCTGCTCACCAGTTGATTCACCAGCGGACTTTCTGTCTGAAGAGAAAATCCATGGGTCAGAGCAGAAAACAACTCCTGAGGATTATGTTTTCCCTGAAGAAAAATCGCAGTCAAAATAGCTGTCAACAGACCCGTGGTCATAACAGGTAAACCCGGAAATTTCCGGAAGACCAGCAGCACAACAATCAGAGGAGAGATAAGGCTCAGGGGAGATATCCGGAAATGATCTTCCAGCACTCTGACGGTAAGTTCAGCTGTCCCTGTCGCAGAACTGCTGTGTCCCCCCAGCACAGAAAAAGCCAGAATGGTCAGAATCAAAGCTGGCAGCGTCGTTTGCAGAAGACAACGGATATGAGTAAAAAGCCCGACTCCGGCAATTCCCGATGCAAAGTTCGTCGTATCTGAGAGAGGTGACATTTTATCGCCAAAACAGGCCCCGCAGATCACCGCTCCCGCACTTAGCTCGGGGCTGATACCAAAACCCTCTGCTATCCCCATCAACGCAACCCCGACAGTTCCCGCTGTCGTCAGAGAGCTCCCGGTAAAACTGGAAACCAGGATACAGATCACAAGCGCGCTGACCGGGAACCACTCAGGACTGAGCACCTGCACTCCATAACAGAAAACCGTCGGAATAGTCCCGCTGATCATCCAGGCAGAAATCAGAGCACCGATCAGCCCCAGGATAAAGATCGCCTTCAGGCACTGGCTGACCCCACGCACCATAAAAGACTCCATGGTCGCCCAGGAATGCTGCTTCAGATAACGACCTGTCAGCCCCGTCAGAATCAGACAGGCAATCAGAGTCATATGGGGACCAGCATCCAGTCCCATCATCATGACAGCTATCAGCAACAGCAGGGCTATCAGAAGCTGTAAACTATCCCTGAAACAAAAGTCCTTCACGTTATCATCTCCCGGTGGCTGGCTCAGGGCTACGTATGGTTACGAAAGCCGCCACTCTAGCGGAGCAACAGGAGAAAAGATAGAGGATTTACAGAGTAAGGATCGCTCAGATCTCAAACCTGATCCCCTGAGCAAGGGGTAATTTACTGGAATAGTTGATTGTATTTGTCTGTCTGCGCATGTACCCTTTCCAGGCATCCGAACCGGATTCCCGGCCTCCGCCTGTTTCCTTCTCTCCTCCAAAAGCACCGCCAATTTCAGCCCCGGATGTTCCGATATTGACATTCGCAATACCACAGTCTGAGCCTGCAACACTCAGGAATTCTTCTGCTTCCAAAAGATTTGTCGTGAAAATTGCAGAAGACAGCCCCTGACGGACCTGATTCTGGATGCTGATGGCATTGGCGACATCCCCCTGATAGGAAGACAGATAAAGGACAGGAGCGAAGGTTTCCTCCTGCACAATCGCCAGAGAAGAATCCGCCTCCACAATAGCAGGCTCTACGTAACAGGAAGATTCATAGCCACAGCCCTCAAGCGGCCGCCCTCCCGTAAGGATACGTCCTCCCTGCTTTCTGGCCTCTTCCAGAGCCTGCATCATCTGCCTGACTGCGGACTGATCGATCAAAGGCCCCATATGATTTGCTTCATCCAGTGGATTGCCGATTCTGAGCTTCTGATAAGCGGACACCAGACTGCTCCGGACCCTCTCATAGATGGACTCATGAACAATCAGCCTCCTGGTGCTCGTGCAACGCTGCCCTGCGGTCCCTACAGCTCCAAAGACAATCGCGGGAATGGCCTGTTCCAGCTGCGCGTGCGGACTCAGAATAATTGCATTATTTCCACCAAGCTCAAGAATCACCCTCCCCAGCCTGGAAGCGACAAGCTCTCCTACTTTTTTCCCCATCCGGCAGGAGCCTGTCGCTGAAATCAGAGGAACACGCCGGTCCGCGACCAGACGTTCTCCAAGAGGCATAGCATGACCGATCATAAGAGAGAAAGTACCCTCCGGAACAGCTGACTCCCGTAAGACATCCCGGATCAGGTTCGCGCAGGCCAGAGCCGTCAGAGGGGTTTTTTCTGATGGCTTCCATATGGTGACATCACCACAAACACTGGCAACCATGGCATTCCAGGCCCAGACTGCAACCGGAAAATTAAACGCAGTGATAATGCCTGCAACACCCAGAGGATGCCACTGTTCATACATTCTGTGTCCGGGACGCTCAGAATGCATCGTCAGGCCATAGAGCTGACGGGAAAGGCCCACAGCAAAATCACAGATATCAATCATCTCCTGAACTTCACCCAGACCTTCCTGCAAAGATTTCCCCATCTCCCAGGAAACCAGCATCCCAAGCTCCTGCCTGGCAGTTCTGAGCTTATTGCCGATCTTTCTGACAACATCACCTCTGGCCGGAGCCGGGACCAGCGCCCACTGTCTGGCCGCAGCCTGAGCGTTCTGAATCACATGTTCATAATCATCCGAAGAGGCCGTACCAATACGGGCAATCAGCTGCCCGTCAACGGGTGAAAAAGATGCCAGAGGCTGGTATTGAGGGTCGCCTGACGTGTGAACTCCTGTCGAGACTGGCCTGTTATGTCCGGAAATTCCGAGCTGCTCCAGGATGTCTTTTACATTCATACGCTTTCCTCTGATGACTATATGCCGCAATCGCATGAGCTTTACGCTCTGTTTTCGGTAAGTTTTCTTATCTCCGGACAAAACTGTAGCATATCAACCCTTCACATGGCAGTTCAATTCTTCCGTTTCTGTTCCGTCAGCAAGAGGGCTTTTCAGATCCTGGCAGTGAGCGATCAAAGCAGACAAAGACCGATACTTTCAGCGCAGCAGGTGCCAGCGCCGACAGAGGACTTCCAGTGGAATAAACAGCAGAAAGAGCCAGATCCACACTGTCTTGAAGATCCAGAAATAATCAGAGTAGCTCCTGTAACGCTGAGGAAGTGCCACACCAGCATGATGCTGGTTTTGGTCGAGCCATTCGAGAATCTCGTCACTGGCATGATCCGGATTCATAATCAGCCTGGCCCCTGTCAGCTCGGCGAGCTGCTTTAATTTCCGGGGAGAGCTGTCCAGGCTGCTGTCCGGAAAAGCCGGAGGAAAGATGGTGGCAGATGACAGCTCAAGCAGACCAAAAGCCGGATGCTCTCCGGAAAGCCTGAGATCACATCGCTCTCCCCCTCTGAGTTCCCGCTTCAGATCCCCTGAAAGCAGCATTTCCTGATTCCCTGTCTTGCGGATCAGGATATCAGCAGGATTCAGACTCAGATCACAGACACTCAGCTGCCAGTGATCCATATTTCCCAGATAAGGAACCGCAGGGCCTTTAACGACAGACTGCCAGTGAACCTGCCCCTTCTCTCTCTGACTCAGTCTGAAGTCTTTGATCAGAAGTGGCTTGCGGATATCCTGACGAAGCAGCCAAGTCATCGCCGAAGCAAAAAATCTGTCATAGATTTCCCTTGGAATTGCAGGATTTTCAGACATCGCGATCTGCCAGAAATCATCCGAAAAAATCCAGACTGCCCGGCCCTTTCCCGGATAAGAAGCAAGAGCCAGAGGAATTTCCCTGCCATCCTGTGTCACAGCATTCAGCAGAGGAGTCGTAAATTCTGACCTGAAGCGAACATTTTCCATATGATGCAAGCCAGAAAGATCATGCAGTTTCGTCAGAGGTCCCGCCAGAGCTTCCCAGTCGTCATAGACATTCGCCAGAAGCCTCTTCTCAAGAGGAGGCCTGGCCAGTCTGAGCCGAAAACGCAGATCCCGATCGAACCACGGGCCGGACATATCGACCTGTGCATCCTGAATATTACCCATCAGTGGAAAAGCAGAAAAAGCAGGAAACATCTCTGCATCCGCAGAGCTATCCCCAGAATCAAATGGAAGAATTTCCCTCAGTGGTGAGTTTCTGATATCAGAAGACAAGAGAGACCGTTCTCCCCCTAAGAAGAGCAGGCCCCCTCCGTTTTTAACAAAACGGACGAGATTTTCCTGATATTCAGGTAGCAAAAACTGAAGCAGAGTGAAATTCTGCAACACAATCACCTTGAAATTAGGCAGTTCTTCATTAAAGAGTCTGGAGACAGGAAACGGGATCAGACTCAGTTCCCGCTCATTCGAATTCTGCTGATCCCATGGGTCCCGTAAAATAAAAAAACTGATCAGGTCATATTTTGGCTCTGACTTCAGATAACGACGCAAGAAACGGCCATCCCAGCTGGGGCTACCCAGCAAATGCAGAACACCGACAGTATTGGGCATCACCTCGATCTGTTTGTGCCTTTCATTATCCCAGATCGCAGACTCTCCAGCGATGGGCAGAGCCCGGAATGTCAGAAGTTGCTGCCCTCTGGGCAGGGCAGCAAGAGGCAAACGAATTCTGGCCTGCTGATCTCCGGCTTTGAATTCGACATTATCGCTGCTCAGAATCTCCTGGTTCAGTAGAATCTGCACCTGCACACGGATCGGCTCTGTTGCTGGCGGTTCCATACGCACAAGCACGTCACTATAGATGGACTGTTGGCCGAAAGCAAAAGGGGGCAGCTCTGGGCTTTCCAGCCAGACATTCCGCTCCTGAGTTGAACGGCCATAACCTAAAATCAGAGATCTGGAACGGATATTCTGCGCGGAATCTTCCCCATGCCCCTGCTGTGAGCTACGTTTTCTGACTCCCAGATCTCTGAGACTATCGGACCATGACAGGGACGGATGCTCATCATGTCCATCGGACAGCAAAATCCATGGAGCATCTTCTGTCTGAATCAGCCACTCCTCCAACACTTCATTCAGGGGGCTCCAGCCTTTGCTGACCATATCGCTTCTGTCAGAAAGGAGCTGTGAATGCAGCACACAGCCAGTCTTCCGGCAATGCTTATCAAGATCCTCGACAATGTCACGGGCATAAGCCAGGGGACTTCTGAATCCCTCAAGCCGTTTCATGCTGTCTGAGTCATCAATCAGAACATAGAGGGGTTCCGGATCGAGGGCTCTCGGCAATTCTTCTGTCCCATTTTCCGGGAAGAGGCACAGCACCAGCGGAGAAATCCACAGAATTCTGCACAAGACAGACAGGGAAGCTCGAACGACTCCGATCCGGGAAGACCAGTAAAAGCCCAGACTCAGCGAAAGCAGCAGCAGAACAAAAGCCAGAATGATGCCAGTCATAGTTAAAGCCGTTTCAAAATCTCACGCATGTGAATCTGATCTTTCTTATAATCTGTTGTCAGAGCAACCATCAGAATATTAATAAAAATACGAATGTAATTTTCCCGGGAGACAGGCTGCCCACAGACAGTCTGAGCCTGAAACGTTCCGGAAGACTGAAGAAACGGAAATGGTATCGTCAGAATCGCAAGTCTCCCATCATACTGATACCCATGCCAGACCGCCTTCTGACATCCGGGCAGCGCATCAAGCAGATAAAAACTTCGCATCAGTTCATGGTCAGGGGGAATCGCTTTCCACTCTCCTTTGTTGGGAAGAAAGTCAAAACCTCTGCTGGTCAGGGTTTTTATATTCTGTAGATCAGAGACATTCTCAATAATCAGAAAACCTCCCCGGCGCAGCCAGGCAGCAAAGGCATCTCCCATTGCTTTGCCTGGACTGGCTATATCGGTCGGCTTTGCCGCCCAGAGCCAGCCCATACGAAGGGGAGGGAGCTGCCCCGCTCCGATCCGGATGGGCTCGGAGTCCATTTTCAGACTGGTACGACTGGAAAGCTGCTCCGCCAGTTCCTGCAATGGCAGAAGCGGAATGACAGGATCAAAACCTTTCAGATTCACCCGGATTCTCGCAAAGGCATCAGAACCAGCTCCCAGGGCTCCGGGGATCATCAACAGAAGCAAAATCCGGAACCCCTGTCCAGAAACTCCTCGTTTCCTCCGTACGAAACAGGCAATCAGCTCTGCCATGGTCAGCAGAACGGCCAGCGCTGCAAGAGCAAGAACCAGAGGCAGGGAGTCCGGATGTTCCTGTTGCAAAGCAGAAGTGCCCTCCGGAACATGGAGCGATTCATCCCAATACGGTGGAAACAAAGTATCCGGAGCAGACTTCAGGACACTCTCTCCTACAGGAACATTTGACAAAAAAATCTCCTGCCGACCTTTTTCTGTCAGCAGTGTTTCCTTCGTATTCCAGAAACGATGCAGACTCAGATCCGGGTACCTGGGCCAGTTATTTTGATTGCCTTTGCCAGGAGCTGCAAAGCCTTCCACCTTCAGCATATCTTTGAGCAATAAAGGAAACGAGGCATGCGACAGAGGACTTCCTGCAACAGCTCTCATCGGAAGACTAAAAGCCAGGACTCTCAGACGCCCGGATCTGTCGTCACCTTCCCAGGCAATCGCCTGTTCCGGACGCCCACTTTCTCCTCCCATCTGGCGAGCTCCAGCAGCCTGAAGAACAGACGCATAACGCCTCTGATCCGGAATCTCCCGGCAATAGGATGGCATGTCCGAAGCTTCCGAAGAACCGTGCAGGAGACGGTGGTAACACCAGCAGATGTTTCTGAAGGCACGCTTTTCATGATGATAGGGACTGATCCAGACCTGAACCGGCGATGAAACTGGCTCCTGCTCCTGGTGGCGAAAGCGAACGAGTGATGAGGGACAAAAAGAATCAATACGGTCGCCACTGCCTGCAAAAAGAAGCCACAACGCGACATCAGAGACATCCGGAAGACTCTGGTCTGTCCTGTCATAGCGCTCTGCCTGCATACCCATCACTTCCAGAGCCATCTGGAGGCTATGCGTCGGAGATTCCAGGCGCTGCTCTCCAGCTGATTTTGCGATCAGAATAGCCTGTTGCCTGCTCCCTGTCAGGCGACTGCGAAATATATTATCCAGAGGAAGCTGATCCATGACGGAAGGCTGTAGCTCCCAGATGAAAGATTCTTGCCTACCTTTCCCGGAGTCTCTTTCCTGAGGAGGAGACCAGGAGACATGAAGACTGATATCCTGCTGCTCCGGC
Source organism: Deltaproteobacteria bacterium (assembly GCA_020635195.1). Lineage (GTDB taxonomy): Bacteria > Bdellovibrionota_B > Oligoflexia > Oligoflexales > Bog-1112 > JACKAG01. Next base: position 110,486 of record JACKAG010000006.1, read on the forward strand.
AGAAATTCCCATGAAACCGTATTCAGAAGCTGCCCATCCTGGGAAAGGAGCAGATTCCCCGATTCTGAGCGACCAGCCATACTACGACTCAGAGTGATTTCCCATTCCATAAGACTGGCTGCTCTCGCTGAAAGATAACGCGCATCTTTAATATAAAGATTAGAAAGCAGAGCATCGTCTGCAAGCATAGGCACATAGCTAATGCTGCTTTCACCCTTCAGAAACTGCCAGTGAAAGTTCTGCCAGCTATGTGCGTCCTGATCCGAGACAACAATAAGCTGATCCGGATGACTCAGCTGAGGCCACTGTTTCCGGAGTGCCCCTCCAAGGCGAATTCCCCAGCGGTGGAAGCCCAGATCTGCCAGCTTCCCGGCAAGATCCGGAGCGTTTTTCGGAACCCAGATCTCCTGTGAGTGAGTGCTGCTAACACTAACATTTCCGGATTTTTTCAGATGTACCCATAACTCAGAAACCCTTTTTATATAATCGTCCAGAGAGATCTGAGCAGCTACAGACGGACTCATATCAAGAAAAAGATGCGATGAAGCTTCCTGCCCCGGCAGGCTTTGCAAAGTCACAAACCCCGGACGCAGCGCCAGGATGATCAGACAAAGACAGATCAGCAGAAAAGACAAAAAAGGGATCAGAGGCGGACGAAGTATCGTAAAGCCAGGCTTACGAAAGGACTGATCTCTGAGAATTCTCAAAACCGGCAGACGAGTCATCCGGAACCTGATCCGGATGATATACCACAAAATCAGTGCCAGGACTGTCGCAGCAAGAAAGGCCCATGTGATCAGAGACAGCGATCCTTGAAACAAGACTCTGTTCCTTTTCTTTATCTCCCGGGAAAACGTCCCATAGTCTTCTGTTTCCGGCTAAAAATATCATCCAGACTCTTAAAATAATGATTCAGCGGAGTCTTATCATGGAGCAAAAAGTACCAGCATCCGGATGAAACGATTGATGATCTGAGTTTTTCCGTCCAGTCTATGATCTGCTCATGCACCGATGGGCTCTTCTTCAGGTGAGAGCCTGAAAATTCTTTTCGTGCCCTGCTCCTCTGGTCCTGGTCAAAATAGCATTCATCATCTTCCAGCCAGGAAAGATCCAGTTCTCTGGAACTCAGAATATGAAAGAGTATCCCACGATTCTGAAACGGAATGATCGCCTGATAACCACTCTGAGAAAGAGTGTCACCAAGCCAGTATATCTGTTCACTATCCTGCCATGCACACGGAGCCTTTCGAAACTGACGAGACACAGCTGTAGCCGCAAATTTATCCTTCCTGAGACGATGAAATAAATTCAGGATATCAGAAGGACCCACAGGCACCCATACATAGCCAGAGTGAGTTTCCGCTTCTGACAAAAGAAAGCACAGGCGGACACGATCTCCCATTCTCAGGTGAAAGTGAGCCAGATGACAGGCAATACGAAGGGCGATTTCACTCTTTTGTGGGAGAGCATGAAGTGAAATATCCTGATTTACATCAGGCCAGATCATAGTTTCGGTCAGCTCTGTCACAATGCAGATTTTAGCAGAGGCTTCATCTCTCTGTTCTCTGATAATCAGCTGATCTGTCCGTCCATAAGCCTTCCAGTCAATAAGACTGAGAGGGTCACCCGACACATAAGGGCGGCTATACTCAGGATGCTTCGCAGCCCTTTTCAGACTCATCCGATGGCTGCCATGTAGCAAAGAACTGCGTTTCAGAAGATTTACAGAGATCTCTTTCGTGAGCATCGGATGCAGGAGAGCCAGACTGCCCGGAGTCGTATGATCCTGAGACATACAGGGTTCCCCACAATTCAGCGACAGAGCCAACAGACTGTGCCGTCAAAACACACTGCACCGCTCACTCTGGCCGGTGTTTTTGCTCCAGATTTTCTATCAGTTCCATAATGAGGCGCGCTTCATCATATTCATCCTGCACCCCATCCATCGTAAGGCGAATCCTGTGACGTAAGACAGGAACAGCCATTCTCCTGATATGACGCCAGCGGACAGTTTCATCCTGACTCATCATAGCAAAGGCTCTGGAAGCAGAAATCAGGCTGATTCCGGCTCTCGGACCTGCTCCATACCAGATAAAGGGCTTTAAGTTTGCAGGACAGCTTTCATCTTCTGGCCGGGAAGAGCGAATCAAGTCATTAATCAGTTCAAGGATGCTTTCATCGCAGGAGATTGCGTTTGTCTGAAGCATCAGCTGCCGGATCGTCTCAGCATCGAGCACTGTGTGGTCGCTTCCAGCTGCGGCAAGCTGCCCTGATGAATGAGCCTTCAGGATGGCAAGCTCTGCTGATTTGTCAGGATAATCCACAATCGAATGAAGCAGAAAACGATCCAGCTGCGCCTCTGGCAGAGGAAAGGTCCCCTCCGACTCAAAGGGGTTCTGGGTTGCAAAAACCATAAAAGGCTCAGGCAGAGGATAGACCTTTCCTCCGACCGTAACCTGTCTTTCCTGCATGGCTTCCAGCATGGCAGACTGCGTACGTGGGGATGCCCGGTTTATTTCATCCGCCAGCAAAAGATTGGAAAAGACCGGCCCCCTGATAAAATCAAAGTGACGGCGTCCGTTTTCTCCGTCAATATTAAGAACCTCTGATCCTGTAATATCAGACGGCAGAAGATCAGGAGTAAACTGAATTCTTCCCGAATGCATTCCAAGAGCCCGGGAGATCACCCGCACTAACGTTGTTTTTGCAAGACCCGGAGCACCGGTCATGAGAATATGACCGCCAGCAAGAAAGGTACAGAGAGCCTCCGTCACCAGTTCTTCCTGACCAAAAATCACGGAGCTGACCTTCTCCAGCAAACCACAACTGATTGAGCTGGCCTCAGACAGACTCATAGAAGCACAATGATTGCTTTGATCTTTCATGCTTTCCCTTGCCAGATTCAGATGATCACGAGCATCTGCGTCATCCCCTCGTTCATTATACTCAATGGATCTTCTGTTTTCAGACGGTAAAAATGTTCCGGCAAAAGGACAAATCCATCAGCAGAGATCACTCCGGAAAGATCATGGTCACTGGACAGATCCTGATTTCAGGTTTAGCTCATGTGTGAATCAGCAGCCCACGCTCTGAATTATTCATAAATGAGGAAATCCGGATGAAAGACAAAGAACAGAAGATCTCTGGCAAAGAGCGAAAAAATCCAACCGTCTTATATAAACGTACAGACAAAGATAAACGCGCCGTAAACTCAGGCTCCGTAGCTCTGGAGTATATCCTGGTCAGCACAATGGTTCTTTTCAGTTCAATCGCTCTGATGACTTTCACCCTAAAGTGGGCCAAACAGAGCATCACAGAATATGGAGAAAAGGTCGGTATCGATGTCAGTGAAATCTTCAGACATAATCCTTTTATAGACAGCGATAAATGAACACATTTTCCCTCATCCTTGCAATTCCTCTTCTGTCCCTGTGTCTTGGGGCAGGAGAGATCATCCTCCATATTCTCCGTGAAAGGATCGGGCTCATGCAGACTTACAATGAGCTGCTGCTCCATCCGGCAAAAGGCGTTGAAGATTACTGCCGGAATAGCGGAGCATCCCCACCTGATCGATCTTTTGCCTGCATGACGGAGGTCGAATGGCGCAGGGGGGATGGAGAATGGTACTCCGTCTGTGAAGAAGGCGTAAAAAAACAATTCACGCCACGCCATTACAGAATCCGCCTCAACTGCCCTGCCAACCCCTCCCATGATAACAAATCGCTTCTTTCTGAAGAACTCCGTCTTCTGCGCTAACGAAGCAGACAGCGACAAAGAACCATCACTAAAACTACCATAATCATTCATAAAAAGAAGAATATTTACGCTTGATCTGAAGTTCTTTTTTAATCATGATAAAACTGTTTCATCATGATCATAATATGAGGGAGGATCAGGCGTGTTCAGAAATCTGAATGTGATTCACAGGTGGCTGTTTCTGTCTCTGATCTCAGGGGTAGCCCTGCAATATGGTTGCGGAAGAGATCAGAACGACCAGCCAGAGAAGCATAGCAGCCATCAGGAGACCTCGGCAACAGAGCTTTCTGCTGCACGCTGGGATCATGCAAATAACCCGTCCCTGCTGGATACCCTTGCCGGAAGAGGGTATATTTATAACTATCAGCAGCTCCCTTCTTCTGGCTCTCTTTCCCGTGAGCCCTGGAGCGGAGGATACTGGCCCAGCTGGAGCGGAGGACTGAGCTACCGCTGGGCTCTGCCTGAATCGCAGTATTCTTTTGATGATCCCGCACGTTATGGCTATGCTTTATGGAGTCGATATGATGACTTCCGTCGTAAAGACCTCTCTTTTTTATCACCGCTGGAAAAGCTGGACCTTTTGCTGGGCTACTATGATTTTCGCCTGACCAGACAGGAGCGGGAGCGGACCCAGGTGATGAAAACCATCCCCGGAAGCGGCGTTTATACGCCTGGATACGAAATTCCCTACTGGGAAGGTTTATGCCATGCATGGGCTCCGGCAACTCTCGCTTTTACAGAGCCTGGACCTGTGACTGTAGAGAGCCGGGATGGACTGACAATTCCCTTTGGTTCTTCTGATCTCAAAGGACTGCTGGTCTATGCACTTCACCATCTGTCCGCACAGAATTATATCCTGGCACGACGCTGCAACAGCAAAAGCCTGGAAGAACTCAAAAACCAGTACATCCGCCATGAAATTTCTTATGACCAATACTTCCGGGAGAAGAAAGCCTGCCTTGATACGAATGCCGGCGCCTTCCATATTGTACTCAGCAATCAGATTGGCCTGCTGAATGAAGGCATCATTGTTGATATTGATGCCCAGTCAGACAATCCTGAACAACAAAACCTCGCGGAAGTCTGGAATCAGGCGGTCTATGCTTATGAATCCAGAGTCCTTCGCAGACGTGAAGGAGAAAAAATCAAAAAAAAGGCTGCTCCGGGCACGGTTCTGGAACTGAAGATGCTAACAACCATGTACTACACTCATGAAGTAAACTACAGCTGGTCCCCTCTCAGGCCCGCTGTAAAAACACACAAAGAATATAAATACTGGCTGGAAATCGACAAAGACGGCAACATCGTTGGAGGTTCATGGCCTACTCAGAAATCTCAAAGGCCCGATTTTATCTGGAAGCAGAAGACACCTGAGTTTTCAGGATATTTTGACGTCATCAGACAACTCTACGAGCTCTCCCGGCAACAGAATCCGGCCCGTACAAACGTCAGCAGCTGAAGATCAGAGACATCTATCCGCTTTCTGCCTTACAGCAATAAAATGTGTATGCCCGGTCCCATGTATCCGGATCATACACACTCTCAATCCTTGTCAGCAAAAAGCCTTCATTACACTGAAGACTGAAATCGCTACCTGCCCTGAAAGAGCTTTTCGTACAGAGCTTTGTCGGGCGAATCGCGGTCCCGGCAAGATCCCGCAACTGACAGCAGCGGGTTTTATAAAGCCTGTCCCGGAAAAACTGTTTCTCTCCACCTTCCTGAGCTCCATCGGTGCTTCGATATTTTTCTGAGATCATGCCATTCACAAACTGACTTTCCGCTTCACAGGCGGACTGGCCAGGTTTCTGATCCTCGTTATCCGCAGGTCCGGAATCCGTATCACAGCTGTGTTTAATCAGCAGCTGATCCTGTGGGTCCTCCAGAAAACTACAGGTAAATGTAAAGGTACGATCTGAACTATGCTGCCGTTTATCAACCCGACCATCAAAATCAACAAAACGACTCGTGACCCCGGTCAGAAGAGAATAACCAGGACAGCTGAAATCGAAATTTGATTTTTCGAAATGATCCGGATCAACCACAAGCTTTGCAGTCTGATCCTGTTTGTCGGTCGCCCGTTCAATGGCTGTATTCACGGATTTTGTTGTGTAATTTCCAAAGACTTTTCCATATTTGTCTGCGACGGAAACAGCCCATGCCTGCGCCACAGACAGCGGAAGAAGGCTTTCCACCAGAGCACAGATCAGAAAAAAAACAGCTGGCGCCCTGAATCCGGATCGTCCCATCATGACTTTCTCCACTTTCGTCATCTGCACTCTCCGTTTCGGAATAAAACCGTTCCAGCTTGATTCTCTCATCAGATAAGCCAGAAAATCCTGGCATATCCGCAAGATTGTGGCAGACTATCGGAGTTTTCCCGAGGCTCTTGCCAGCCCTTTTGTGAAGAGGTGTCAGATATGAAAACAGTCCTGCTTCTGTTAAATGGCTGCGGACACCAGGATGGTTCAGAAGTCCATGAGAGCGTATTTGCCATGGCAGCTCTTGAAAGTCGTTTTACTGACGTAATTGTGGCCTGCCCGGATGCTCCTCAGTCCTCTGTCATCAACCACCTGAGCTCTGAGGAGCTCACAGAAACGCGTAATATGCTGGTGGAGGCGGCAAGAATCGCCCGAGGCAGAATTCGCCCCCTGAAGTCCATCCGCTCTGATGACTTCGATGCTCTTGTGATCCCAGGTGGTTTTGGCGTTGCAAAAAACTTCTGCAACTTTGCTCAGGCTGGCAGGCAGATGGAAGTCCGCTCTGACATCGCCTCCCTGATTCTGAATGCGGCGGATGCAGGCAAGCCTCTGGGAATGATCTGTATCGCTCCTGTTCTGGCCGGAAAGCTTCTGGGGGACAGAAAACCCCAGCTGACACTGGGTAAAGATCCCCAGATGGCTGCTATCATCGAGTCCTGGGGAGGCCGGCATATCCCCTGTCATACGACAGAAGCCATCACAGACAGCACACAGCGCCTGGTCACAACGCCTGCATATATGGACGCAAAAGCCCGCATGAATGACGTGCGACTCGGTATTGAGCGCATGGCGGACAGCCTTATAAATCTTACCTGATCAGTCTTCTTCCTGCTTAAGGGACGCAATCAGCTCTGCATGCATACTGATATTCAGAAGAAAAAATCTCCGGTCTTCCTCATCCCATGTATAAAGGGAGTAACCGATATCAAAAATTGTGCTGGCGTTATGCATATGAAGCATAAATTCAAGAGCACAGTCCTGCGGTAGTGTAAGCCGGTCTTCATAGTAAAAGCGAAGGAGATCGCTCAGAGTAGGTGGAGCAACAAGATCCTGAAAACACGGCCATTCCTTCAGAAGCTGCAAGAATGCCTCATCATCCTCTTCAGAAAAAACCCACTGCGAACCATTCGTCACAGCTGCAAGATGATCCTGACTATGATCGGAAAAGGGGATTTGTGTTTTATCAGAGCGTTTTTTGGCAGGAAAATTGACAAGTTCACCCATTCTGTATATCCCGATGGCTGATGCTATCTGAAGCACTGACGCTCCGGACTGAGTGTCAGGCTATGGAGCTGGTGTACCAAACAGACTCTGAACCCTCCCTTATTTGATAGCAGTAAGCGTCATATTTTGAAACCTTTTTGTTTGTATCCCGATCTGCCATCTTCCTGGATGGCCCCGGATCAGACGGATGACAGCAGACTCTGCTCCGGCATGCTGATAACGCGAATTGCGAGCATATTTTTGTATAGGATGATCATCCATAACCATTCGTGTGTACTCCAGTGACCTGAAAAAAAGGCGTGCAGAAACAAAACCAAAGAAATGAATGAACTCATTCACTTCCTGAACCCGTTAAGCTATAGCGCCATAGAAACCGCATTCGGATGGCTGGATGCAAAAACAGCTATGACGAAGGAAAACAAAAGCAGATCGAAGCAAAGTCGACTACGGTATATTTTTGCTGCCTCTTGTCGCAGAGCAGGGCCAGACTGTGTGTCTCACCATCTAAAAGATGGTCTGATACTGACGTTATCAGCCTGATTAAGATCATTCTGCCAGCAATCTTTGACAAGAGTTTTATGGCATCAAGGAGTTCATGTTTCTCTGCCATATCAGGTGGCATTCTGCCATAGTTAACTCCTGGGGAGCAGGAAGCATCGGAGCGAGGACATCTGTATCTGCTGATAAGGATTCATCGAACCTGAATTCAGGGGGAAGAACCGGAAGTTTCGGAGCTGCGGGAGCTGCAGGAACAGGTGATTCTGCTGAGGATGAAGCCTGAGCGGTGTAAGCTTCAGATTTTTGTTTCATACACTCTTCCAGATATCCTGCGCTATCCCGACATCCCATGGCCTGTGCCCACAAGAGGGCTGTTTTGCCATCATTGGCAATCTTATTAACGTCCACCTTACCTGTTTGCACGAGAAATTTAATGACCTCTGAATGCCCCCAAAATGCAGCCATCATGAGGGGACTGTAACCATCCCTATCTACCGTATCAACAGCCGCTCCCCGCTCAACAAGAAATTTTACGATATTTAAGGCACCAAAGCTCGCTGCTATCAGGAGGGGAGTCGCCCCACTGTGATCAGGCTGATCAACAACCGCTCCCTGCTCAACGAGAAATTTTACGATATTTGAGTGCCCAAAGTGTACGGCTATCAGGAGGGGGGTCATCCCATCAGAGCCAGCCTCATTAACCTCTGCTTCGCACTCCATGACGAGGGATGTTACGGTATCCAGACACCCATTTTTTGCTGCTTCTATGAGCGGTGTCATAAACTCATCGTTGATCTGATGATCATCCGATCGGCACTCCTGGACATGATCCCAGCGGATCTGCATCTTTTCCGGACCAGAGCTTGCTGCGTCATGATCGTCAGCCTTATGAGCATCACCCCGAGAATATTGAGAAAGAAAGTCGAAGACCTCCAGATGCTTATTTTTATTTAAAAAATCAAGGGGACTCCGGCCATCCTTATCAGTCTGATTAAGCTCCGCCCCAGCAGCAACGAGAACTTTTACGGCATCTAAATCCCCAATTGCCGCTGCCCAATGGAGGGAGGTCCGACCATCCTTATCAGCCTGATTAACCTCCGCCCCAGCCATACTAAGAATTTTCATAGCCATTAAGTTCTCATTGGCCGTTGCCATATGAAGGGGACTCCGGTCATCCTTATCAGCCTGATTAATCTCCGCCCCAGCAGCAACGAGAACTTCTATAGCTGCTAAGTTCCCATTAGCAGCTGCTATATGAAGGGGAGTCCGACCATCCTTATCAGCCTGATGAACACCCTCACCGGCAGCAACGAAAGCTTCTACGGCGGCTAAGTTCCCATTAGCCGCTACCTGATGGAGACGTGTCCTTCCAGCGCAGCCAGCCTCACGAGCATCCTGAACCATACCTGTAAAATCTCTGCGCTTCTTAACAGGTTCGGGATGAAACGTTAACTCCCGGAGAGCCGCAAGCACAGAAGCAAGGCTATCTGTTTCTGGAGATGAGGATAAACCAGATCTGAACTCAGGGGGCAGAACAGGCGACACAGGAACAGTTGATTCTTTTGAAGATTCTCCTGAAGAAGGAGAATGTGTTGTTTTAGCGTCATAGACAACCTTATGCACATCCTCACCGGCAGCGACAAGAGATGTTACGACATCTGCATGGCTGTCAGACCTGTTTTCTGCACAATGCAGAGCTACGGAATCTGATCTGTCAGCCACATCAAGACCTGCACCCTGATCAACAAGAAACTGAATAACATCGGAGCGCTCAAAACAGATGGCTAAACCAAGAGGAGTCATTCCATTAACGTCAGCCTTATTAACATTCGCCCCATTTTCAACAAGAGATATAACAGCAGCCAGGTCTCCCAGCATCACAGCCCGATGAAGAGGCGTCCGGCCATATTGGTCAACAAGATCCTCCTTGCTCCTCTTTACAACCGAGTCCTGTACAGTGCTTGACTCGTTCTCAAAACTCGGGCCACAGCCCCTCCAGCGCCCTGATCTCCCCTCAGCTCCTCGCTTATAGCTGGGTTTCCATGGCCGTTTGCCAGACTGCTCACCCTGCCTGCCTCCAGAGAAAGATTCCAGCAGATCTTCCCAGGATGATTCAGAAAACGTTTGATCAGCCCCAAAAACCAGACTGCCTGAGAAAGCCAGAACTAAAAAACTTAACAATTTCTTCATGTGGAGAGCCTTTTGTCTGAAAATATCTACTGTATTTTTCTGAAACAGATGCAGGACCTGCAAGAGCCGCCTTAAAACCGCAAGATTCATATAAAAAAGATAAGAAGATGTCTACTGATTTTAAAAAATGAGCTGTGATTTGAAGGACACTATCGGGTGCTTTATCAGGATTGCCTGTATCGGACTCCCCAAAATTCAGACTTCTTAATTTACTGCATCAGATCTTATCTGGATGATTTGCTGAGGACAGAAATAACTTTACCTAAAAAATCCTGGCTTTCTGATGCCGTAATCCGACCTCTCTCGATCGCAGTACGAATATTATCAGGATTGGGTCGCTGGACAGCAGCCTGCACGGATTCCAGACTCCGGCTAACATGTCTCACAGGACTACGGTCGTATATAGCAAGAAGCTCTTTTCTGAGATTGTTAATTTCCCCAATCGAAACATTCTTTCCACTGACTCCCTCCAGGACTCCATCAAGAAGCCCTCTTTTAAAGGAAGCCTCCATAGCAATCTTCAGATCTTCTGCAAAATACTTGAGTTTTAACTCATAAATTTCATTGTTTTTCACCATCTTCTGCGTTGTCTCACGAATCGCTTTTGCATCTTCTGCTATTCTCCGGAGCGTATGATATGTAAGACGCGGATCAGAGGAAAAAGATCCGGATTTAATTTTATTGAGAATCAACTTGAAATCATTCGATTTATCACCGAGATATCTGTCAATATCTTCGGCAAATGCAGGAAAATTTAGGCGCATATCATCGTAAGACGGAATACGCAAATCATCAGGCAGAATCTCACCTAAACTACCTGAACTACCTGAACTACCTGAACTACCTGAACTACCTGAACTACCTGAACTACCTGAACTACCTGAACTACCTGAACTAAAAGAAGCATCAATCCCACTGGAAAAATTCTGAATATTTTCCTTAACTTTTTTCCACAACTCAGAAACCTTGGGAAGAGCTTCTGAATCAAGGGCTCCACTGACGCCAGTGGTGATACGATCGCTCACAGATGATAAAGATGAAATATCAGGAGCATAGGAAAAAACATCAGAAGGACGAAAAGACTGCAAACGATCTGCAAGAAATACCCGAACTTCATCCGAAGAAAGAACATTTTTTGCCTGTTCACCAAAATTTTTTCCGCTCAATCGTGCTCCAGTATAAGCCTTTTCCTGTAACCAGGCTGTGAGCTGATCTGCCTTCTTCTGAACTCTATCTGCCAGATCCGTCTGCTTTTTCAGTAAAGCATCTTCTTTTTTGCGTATATCATAAAGTAGATTTCCATACCATTTCCCCATATCCACAGGCTGCGATTCCAGAGCAAAGAGTTCCGTCTGGTTCAGCACCATCAGAGCAGATCCACCACCTTTTTTGCGGCTGCTTTTGATCATTTCCATCGCATTCTTTACAAAAGATTTCATCTTTTCCGCTATATTTGAAGAAGATCTGATCTGGTCCATATCAATGATCTCAACGACATACCTCTTCTGATCAAAAGATCTGCCTTTATCCAGGCTAACCCTGCTTTGCTGAGCATCTTTCACAGCAATGATCATCGAACGTTTCTGTACTTTATTGTTAAACTCCTGGTCATAAACCGGGATAGTGATCTGATAGACTGTATCTTTTTTCATATCAGATAATTCAAACCCGGGACTTTCCGTAAGTCCGGAAGGCTCATATTGTTGCAATTGCCTCCGTTTTGGCGCACAAGAAATACAGATAAAAACAACAAGAAATAAAAAGTGACAGATCCTGTCTGTAAAAGACTGCATGGAAGTCCCTGAACATTTGAAATCATATTATAATGTAAGAAACGGCATCACATTCTTTTTATCTCATGGCTTATCGACACTAAAGATAAGAAATAAAATATCGAAAAAAAATGGCGCAGAATGACAGCTTTTTCAGATATTTTTTCTTCCAGAGATACATGCAGTTTTTACACGATTCGAAAGTGGTCCAATCAAAGCATATTCGAAGTTATCAATGATTTATTGAGGAAATCAATACGAATACTGGTCAAAAAAAAGAATAAGCCTTGACAGAATTCACATTGTTTTTCTGGATTACTATCGTTTAATTATTTCTTTTTTGTCGCTTTACTCACTTGGTTTTTGCCTGTTGCAGGATTCTTGCTCGCTGGGTAAAGGGCCTGATGATAAATCAGATCTGTATTTTTTCGAAGGTCTTTATCCTTTTTTTGCAGACGGGAGCTCTCTTCATTTTTTTTCTTTATATCAACTATATATCTCTTGTACATGGTGTCAAGAGCACTGAACTCTGATTTTAATTCTTTTTTCATAGTTTTATTCTTCATTTGATTTAATTGAGCATTTACTTCTGTTGCTTTTCCACCTCTTACAGATTGCTTGTATAGTTCAGCGGTTCTTTTCTTTATATCACGATAACGATCTGTTAAATCTTTTCTATCAGACTTTAGCTTCGCCTCATCTTTGAGAAATTGTTGTCTTTCTTTTGTGAGTAGATCCAATTCACGCTCAATCCCTTGTATCTTTTCTTTTGTCAGAAAATTTTCCGTTTTTGTCGTTATGTTCTTGTCTGATCTGGTTTTTCCGGAGGGCTGCTCATCTGTTTTTTTCAAATTTTTCAAATGTTCATCAATTGTTTTCATTTTAGACAATAAACCATCAGGCTCTGCATTCTGACGCCGAGCTGCTGCAAGCATTATCCCATTCTCCACAGCAAGTGCCTGTACCGTAACATCCTGATCTCCCATTTTTGTGGACACAGCTGAGGTCGTTCCTGTTTCCTCCAGTTCTGCACGCTGAATCTCAGGAATCAGATCACGCCCCGCGGAGCTATCCGCGGGGACGCTGACCACTACCATGGCTTCATCCGGAGAAAACTTAACCTCGTCCTGGGTTTTTACAACTTCCGTAACCCCTGCCTCTGTAACAACTTCATTATTCCCATCAGAAGATGGCTCCATTACGACTTCTTTTTCTGCTTGATTCGCATTGACACCTGTTTCGGCATCTCCGGATTTGGCAGCAGAAGTCCCGGCAGTATCTTCAGCTGCTGTCCTTGTCTTACTAAAATCCGCATCTGAAGAAGGCAAATCATCACTACTGCGGGGCTTTACCGGAGCAATATCTGCCGATCCTTTGGAATTAGTTCCCAGCCACTTATATGCTCCGACCCCTAAACCAAATACGGCTGCTGCTCCCAGCGTCCCGATTATCATATAGTTCAGATCATCTTCCGAAAGTTCAAGCCCATCTGGCCGATCATCAATAAAATAAAACGTTTTCACTTCACTTAAATCATAGCCATATGGTAAAAAAACATCATCAGGATCTGCTGCAGAGGGTATTTCTTCGCTCTTATCAGCCACATCCATCCGGTCTGCGCTTCTCTTGTGTTTGCAGGATGTATTCCAGAAGATAAGCACAACTGAAAGCAAGATCGAAACGATACCTCTGAATTGTCTGATGAAGGCCATGTGAAATCCTCAAATATTCTGGCAGGAAAATCAATACAATAAATTTCTATCTGCAATATTTCTGAAAAACGTTATTTTTCATATTTTATTGTATCAGACCTTATCCAGACGACAGGAAGCAAAAAGTAACCGGTCCTATCCGTCAAAATCTGCATAAAAGACGCTGAATAATTGAAACTGTATTGTATTATAATATGAAAGGCTTCATCACATCTTTCTTTTTTTTATCTTATATCTTATCCGTACTAAAGATAAGACATAAGATATCATAAAATAGTGATGCAAAATGACAGGTCTGTCAGATGTATTTTTTCCGGAAACATATGCATTTTTTATGGACACATGCAGCAAATATCCATCATGATACCAGGTGCGTTTACCTCCGGATGACAGGATGGAACGCCATGCAATTTCTGTGTCTGTTGCTCAGTCTGCTTGTTTTTTCCCGGGTATCTTCCGGTCAGAATCATAGTGAAAAAGCGACACATGAAGGATATCTGAACTATGAAACTCTGACGCACACCATCACGCTCAGACAGCTCCGTGCTGGCAATCATGATTCATCAGAGGACGGAAACAACAGCTATTATTTTAAAGTGGTGCTGACGGGCCTGATTGATGAAGAAAGCCAGCATATTCTCGATTTTGAAAAGAAAAAAAAACTTACCGAAGATTACAGGACCTTTGGAGACCTTACCCTCAAAACATTCAAAAGCTACCATCCTGACGATAAGGGGAAAAACAATATATCACTCAGAATAGAAGGAGATGCGATCAGGGAAATCGTCAGAAAATCTATGAATCAGCTGACCAGTGATACCGGGAAAAAACCACAGGAGTCGCAAATTGCTGTTCTGGTTGATGTTTTTCTTTTTATCCGTAAGAAAAAGTATTTCCTGATCAATAATGATGAAGCGATCTCTCAGATTTCATACTATGCCCTGCCTTTCCAAACATCCGATCAAAAACTCTACAAAAACAAAAGCCTGACTTTCAGAAATGAGCGTGGACTCTATGGCATACTGGAAGTCCTCTATCAGAACAGCCCTGACTCTGAGAAAAAATAAGGTTGAGTTGAATTTTCACTCTCACATGAACCGAAAAGCATCACCAATGAGAGATCTGTACACAAGCAGGCTTTTTTGCACAGATCTCGCAAGGCCAACAAAAGCTCCAGACGGACTTCCTGAAGCGAAAAAATTACCGGATATCATCCGCATCAGGAAAACTGAGGGATCAATATGCTATTCTGATGCTCCATAGTCTTCCAGAAGAGCTTTGAGACTTTCTGTGGCTAACAGGAAAGGCTTTTCTCCCCTCATATTAGCCTGATTTGCATCCGCTCCAGCCTCAAGGAGAAGCCTGACAACCCCTGTACGCCCCATAGTTATTGCCGATATGAGAGGAGTATCACCATCCATAGCTGCCCGATTCACCTCCGCTCCAGCATCAAGGAGAAGCCTGATAACCTCTGTATGCCCCGCACCAGCTGCCCAGTTCAGTGGAGTCATCCCATGATGATCGGCCTTCCCGATATCAACCCCCGACGCTTCCGTAGTCAGAAATTTCACAATCGCCTCATGACCAGACTTTGCAGCTATCGCAAGCGGAGTTTTATCCCGACAGGCTTCGTCCGTCCCCAGAAGCTGATTGCTGAAACTCATAAGAAAAGTTACGAATACAATTCTCATGTGTGCAGCCCTGTTTTTTAAGTTATGAAAAATTCTGTGCGTTTCATGAACTGAAGAGGCATGCTTAAAGAAGCCGTTCACAAAAGACTTTTAAGAACATGCCAACAAAATGAAAATTTTTCAATAATTTTCAAAAAATACTATATAAACATAGAAATTTCATTATATTATATAGAGTCAGCCTCTCATCTGATTTTCACCCTCTTCCACCAGGCTGCCATAATGAGGCTCCCGGAATCCGGGTCTCATGGAGGCGTCGAGCCCGGACTCCGGAAGTATATCTGGCACTATTCTGAAATTATAGGCAGGAGCCTGAGCTGTGAAAGAGCCACAATCAGGTAGCATCGAAATTCACTTCTGACGGTATCCGGACAGTGGCTCTTCCCAGCTACAAAAAATTTTTGAAATTACCTTTCCGGATCTTCACCTGCGTCCTTCATTATTTGACAGAAGCCGACCATATCTGAATCCTGGAAAATTTTTGTAAGTTCTGCTATCTGATGTTGAGACAGCTTTTGTCGCAAAGCCTGTATTAATTGATTTCGAAACAGCGTCTTTAAAAATGCCTGATGCTCCCCCGATAGTGACTCATTTTCTTCTGTTCTGCCAACTTTCGAAGTCAGGATTTCCCCAGCCTCCAGAAGCTTACGTTCTTCATCACTAAACTTGATCGATTCAATGCTCTCAATTGAAGATCCTTGCTGAGAGCAAGGATTCCGCGTACTCTGCCTGAGAATGTCCGAAAAGACCCCGATAACAGTTTGAAAATATGCCTTGACCCTTTCATCTGAAAGAGCATTCTGAATTTTATTGAAATCTAATCGGGAGTTTAGCAGAGATATTTTTGTCTTTGATTTCTGTTCCGTGATTGATTCCTGAACTTCGGTATCAATCAGCTCTCTGTAAGAGCTGATAAGCAATTCTAATGCTGTGTCCTCAGAATCAATATCATGTCCCTGACGAATTTCCTCTGGCATAGCCACCTCAAATGCGACAGATATTGTTGCTTTTACGATCTCAGATAGAAAACCATCGACAAAATCATCAAGAACAGCGTCTACCACGGATGGATCATGAATTGGCTGAGATGATGATACATCCCTTTTGATCGCCTTACCAGAACAGTCACCAGCGAATACTGGCTCTGATATTTGCAGAAAAAATCCAGCAGAAAAAACCCAACATAGCTTTTTTAATGTCCCATGCTTCATCCACAGTCTCCATATACCAGCTGAAATAAAAAACATAATTCACTAAAGCCTTATGCATATAAAAAAAATGAATGCAAGCTGTCAAGATCTAAAAAAATTAACTTCGTGCAAAACTGGCATAAATTTGCTGCCAGTATAGAACACGAAAAATAATTGTTTTAAATTATTTTTTTCCTAAGCAGAAAAACCAGGTGTGAGAAAAGAAAAAACTGAAAAGGACCACCAGAAAAACGCTATTGATCTGAACACAGAATACCCCTGATGATCCTTTTTTTTCTGGCTCAGTGAATCACTGATTTTTCAGAAGCAGCATAACAGCAATAACCTTTGCCAGATAATCCGCATCCCCTTTATAACCGGTACGAATTAAGTCCCACGGATCGCGGCTACCAACATGATTAATCGCACGTTGAACCCAACCTTCCCCTGCATTGTAAGCTAACAAGGCAAGGCGCCAGTCCAGGAATCTGAGCTTTAATGCACTAAGCAACCTAAGAGCAGCGTCTGTTTCTTTTTCGACGTCAAGTCGTTCATCGATCGTATCATCCACACGCAAACCATAGTTTCTTGCTGTGTCTGGAATAAATTGCCAGATTCCAGCCGCACGAACAGAATTGTTATCCTGACTAAGATTCCTGAATCCTGACTCTACAAGCGCGACAGCCAGGAGTTCTTTCGGTGCATTATATTCTTCAAATTTATCATTCAGAATTTCCCCGTATTGCTGCATTCGCTCCAGAGATAAACGAATATATTCTCTGCCTTTATCTGATCCTGAATATAGATTCAACTGACGCAGAACAAGATCATTTACCTCAACCGGAAAGCCGGAATCATCACGGACCTTTTCGACCATAGTCTTCGCTTCATCCAGACCGACTGTGTTTTGTTGAAATAAATCAACCGATCCATAGGCAAATGCTGACATCAATACGACAGAAAGACCTGACAAAATTGACATAACATAAACATTTCGTTCTGAATAATGAGTCATTGACTGAATCCTTTTTTTTAAAATTTCTGAGGACGTCATTCCAGGCATACTTGCGGTACCAACAAGCGGGCTCTTAAACGCCATCGCATTTCTGGCAGCTTCCAGTAAGCAACCAGAATATTCATGGATCGAGACTTGCCTGCGGCCTACAAGCGCCTCGTCACACGCTAATTCCTGAATGTAGTCGATTCTCTTTATTACAATATAAATCAATGGGTTCCAGAAAAAAAATACCCTGAGACCATAGAGTATATGGACCCACAAAGTATCTGCCTGTCGATGATGTTGCAGCTCGTGGAGCAGGGATAAACGCAGATTTACGGGCTGATCCGCGATAGCAGCTGGAAGCATCACATAAGCCCGGGAACCAAAAAGCATTGCGCAGGGAACCGGAATATCATCCGAAAACAAGATGCTAAGGCGACCCAGTCTCTTCCAGAGATATCCCTTTTTTATCAGAGAATTGAGTTTAAAAAGTTCCCTGATATACATGCAAAAAAAGTATGAAAAACCAAGAAGCAGAGATAAAAACAAAAAGACTTCAGTTGTATCATTGAAACTGGTCTGCTCCTGCTGAAGCTGAAAAAATCGGACAGATCGATTCGCATCTTGTTTAAGAGATTCCTCTGCTAATTGTGATGAAAACTGCCCGGATGAGATCGACAGACGACTCTTCTTTGAAGCAGAAAAAAATAAAGAGACCGATCCAAGCGCTATCACAAAAGTAAGCCGTGAAAGTCTGTTCAGATAGCTTTTACTGACTCTTCGTAATATGAGCGGATGCGTTGTCATCAGAATGCATACAAATGCTACTGAAAACACAGCAGTCATATAGAAATACAGGTTAAGAAACTGACTGATCATGATTTTCCATTCTCTCATCAATTAAGCTTTTTATTTCCATGAGGTCTTTTAAACTCAGATTGTCACTGGACAGCAAAGCCTTTGCAAGTTCAGATGGTGTTTCTGAGAAAACACTTGTCACAATATGGTCGACTGTTCGTTTCCCATAGGATGCTTTTGTAACTTTGGGAATATAAAAGTGAGTCCGGCCCTCTCTCCGGCTATAAATAACAGCCTTCTTTTCCAGTATGCGCAGTATGGTAGATACAGACGTATATGCAAGCTTGCGTTCGGGAGAAAGTTTTTCAAGAACCTGCTTTACCGAAGCTTCGCCCAGCTCCCAGAGAATATTCATCAACTCTAATTCTACAGATGTCAGAATGCGATTTTCCGCCATGTCTCAACCTCCACACTGAACATAAACTAAAGATTTAGTTTATGTCAACTAATACCTTAGTTGTAAATATAAACACGATGCACCTGGTTCTGTTATCAGCTAAACCAGTGTATCGGCAGCCTGGCAACAAGCCCCCATAAGGATTCGATCGTCACCAGATTTCAAAAGAACGCGAAGACAGCTCTATGAACTGCTGTATATCTGTTCATATCCGGAACCTTCCTGATTGCGTGGCAGAGCAGATCAGCGGCCGGACAAAGCCCCCATAGCACCATGTACGGAGAAAAACATATGAAGCTGAAGATCCTGACCTTCAATCATCATGAAGCCTTTCTGAGCCTCCTGTCTCAGAGCGGCTTTGACTTTGATCTCGTCGAACAAAAAGGATCGCTGGACCTTCACTGGAACCCTTCTGCTCCACCACGCCCGGCAAATATGTCTCCGGTTTATTTTGATAAAAATCTGCGGAAAAACCTAAGGGAGGGTTATTACGACGTGGTGATCTGTCATACCATAAAAAACCTGATCTGGATGATGCCATTTCGTAACAATCGCTTTATTTTTGTGGCTCACATCCATCTTTTCCGCAAAAGCTACCGGGATAAAATAAAAGCATGGCTGAAAAAACTCATCTATCATCTTTTTAGCTTCACCCATAACTGCCAGCTGATTGCAGTCACCCATAGCAAACTCCTCTCGTGGGATACAGCTGGTCAGGTCATCGTTAATGTTCCTGGCTGCCGTACTGCACCTGAACCATCCGGCGCTGATCAGCAGACAGAGATGAAAGAACCGCAAGTTCATCCTGTTATTTTTGTCTCGAACGATATGCAGCGCCGGGGAGATGAGGCAGGCTATCAGGTGATACGCTTTCTTGCGAAGCAGTTAGCCCTGACTGTGATCGGCCATAATCCCGGCTTCCCTGGTGCCATTATTCCCGGAAACTACAGCCAGTTCTGCTCCGCCTTCAGACAGGGAAAAATCTACGTCTTTCCTGTCAGACCTCCTTTCGACGAATTTAACCTCGCCATGCTTGAAGCGATGAGCATGGGTATGCCTGTGGTCTGTTTTGAGCACCCTCATTCTCCGGTTATCCATGATGTAAACGGCTTGATCGCCCACTCGACAGAAGAGATGCTTCGTCACCTGAAGTTTCTGCTGAACCATCCACAGGAATGTATCAGGCTGGGAAAGGCTGCCAGACAGACCATAGAGACACAATTTTCTCAGGCAGAATTCGTCCGGAAATGGGTTGCCGCATGTCAGGTACGTGCACAGTCCATATCATAAAGGATCAGCCTTCTGCCGGAAGCCCAAAAGCCATCATCATCATGGCAGGAGTCGCATCCTTTGCCGGCACCAGAGAAGGAATGGTCCGTTTTGCCTGACGCTGTCTCAGGGATGCCCGGATCAGGGCAATTCCCCGCCCATGCCTGGCACGACAGCTGACCCCCGACAACCTGGACAGAAAGTCCCTGAGCACAGGCGGATTATGAGCTCTTTCACTCAGAGCCGTAATATACTGGTTACGCAATTCCATATCACCGCACTCTTCCAGCGCACAGAAGAGATCCCAGACCATAGAGATCCGGCCCAGCTCTGCTGCTGTCCTGAGCAGGCCTCCGATGTGAAGACAAAAGACCTCCCTGATGCGGGGCGGAAGCCCGGACCCTTTAAAGACTCCGGAGCGTGCAAACTTTTTCAGAAAAAGCGGCAGAATATCAGGCGTCCGGAGCATATAGCTATTCAGAACCTCATGGATAATCCTCTGACAGGAGTCATCGGCCATAAAATAGCATGGCAGGTTCTCCATCAGAAAACTAAACGCATAAGCTGATCGCTGATCAGCCTCCAGATCCAGAGAGGAAAGCAGCAGATGCAGCGTCGGGTATCCGTGTCGGGCCATTAGCTGAGACAACAAAAGACTGTCTGCACCGGAAAGCGAAAGATGACCAAAGTACCTGATCAGACTGAGGCGGATACCATTGTGCCGGAACTTCGAAAACGACAGCAGATATTCTGTCAACGGACGAAGACCCCGGTGAAGCTCCACATCAGCCGTCATCCCCTCCCTATTCTTCTCGCCAGCCTCCCTGATCAGAAGAATCCCGGCCTCACAACAAACCATAACTTTTATGGCAGCACGATCATCCATCTGATCCTCAGCTGCATCCTGAGCAAACTCCGGCTCAGCCTCCGTCAGATATTCCGTAATCCCATGCAGAAGATCCTCCAGCCGGACGCCCTCATCCATCCGGGCTTTTATAAAAGCAGCCATCTGTGACGCTGCATGCTCAGCAGAGCCTGCCGGAATCTCCCCCTCTGAGCTCAGAGCCTCTCCCAGGCAGCTGCTAAGATAAAGACAGAGCCTTTCCCTGAGAGCTTCGGGCAGAGCGCTATGATCATTGCACTGAGTTCTGGCAAAATAAGATATCGACTGATGTTTCATCAGAAACTCCTCCGGACCTGGCTCTGTCGTTGATATGCCTTCCGGACTTATCGGCAGAAAAGCTCATTCAGTTTAGAATTTATTAAAAAAATAATAAATATGTTTAATTTTCAAATAATTAAATGAACAACAAAAACAGAGATTAGCCATGAGTCGCCAGCAGCAAAGTCACCTCTTACTCCATCTGATTATTCTGCTCTGGGCCTGCACTGGCCTGATTGGACAGCAGCTACCATGGCCCTCTGAGATCATCGTCTGGTACCGCCTCGCCATCGCCCTGATCATGCTGACCATTATCTTGCACCAGAAGAAAACATTCCACGGCTTGCTGCTCCTCAATCGTCAGGAATACAGTCTGGCAATTGCCGGAGGGCTCACTCTGGCTCTGCACTGGTGGTGCTTTTTTACCTCCATCAAATGGTCTTCTGTCTCTCTCGGACTGGTCTGTCTCAGCACAACACCTTTTCTGACGACACTGATGCAGATGATACTTTACCGGAAGAAAGCCCCTTTCCATGAGCTGATCTGCAGTATGATGACCATAACTGGCATTCTGATTATCTTTAATACAGACCTGCAATCAACCAGTGCCATCATAGCGGGACTGTTTTCCTCTTTTCTGAATGCATTGTTTAACATCATCAACGGACGACTCAGCAGAGTGCGGAATGCCATTCTGATTTCATGGTTGCAGCTTGCTGCCGGACTTCTGACAGCAAGCCTGACTCTTGTCATCCTGAAATCCAGCCTTTCTGATTACATCCCGTCCGAAGGGACAGAAATTCTGTCCCTTCTTTTCCTCGGGCTCATCTGCACTGCAATGGCAACAGTCGGATGCCTGTGGATCATGAAAGAGCTCAGCCCCTATACAGTCGGTCTTAGTGCTAATCTGGAACCTGTTTATGGAATTATGCTGGCAATGATTGTCCGGGGAGAACAGGAGGTGATGTCTGAAGGCTTTTATCTGGGAGCGGCACTGATTTTCGCCAGTGTCGTTGCCAATACCTTCATGATTCAGAGAAAATTTCAGCCTCAGAAGCCCTGTGCCTGAATACTCATGGCGAGACGGACAAAGCCAGAAAGGTTGGCCCCTTTAATATAATTGATGTCCTTCCCGCTTTTTCCATAATCCAGACACCTGTTATGCACATCACGCATAATCAGCTTCAGTTTTTCATCAACTTCGGACCTGCTCCAGGGAAGTCCTGTCGCATTCTGGGCCATTTCAAGACCAGAAACCGCAACACCTCCGGCATTCGCAGCCTTACCCGGAACCGCAACCACGCCGAATTTCCGGAAGACCTGACCAGCCTCCCGGGTTACAGGCATATTGGCTCCTTCCAGTACCCAGCGGCAGCCATTCTGACCCAGCTGAGCCGCTGCTTCGGCGTCAATTTCATTCTGCGTCGCACAGGGAAATGCCAGCCGGCAGGGGACATGCCAGGGAGTTTTCCCCTCAAAATACTCACAGCCGAGAGTCGGTGCAATTTCAGAAAGGCGACGCCTCTGCCGGAATTTTGCCACCATCAGATAGGACAGTTTTTCCTGATCCAGACCCTCTGCACAGTAAATCATTCCGGAGGAGTCTGACAAAGTCAGAACCCTGGCACCAAGAGCATTCAGTTTTTCTGCTGCATAAATGGCAACATTTCCGCTACCACTGACGCAGCATGTTTTCCCTTCCAGACCCTCAGAATAATGCTTCAGAACTTCCTCTGCAAAGTATACACAACCATAGCCCGTCGCTTCAGGCCGAAGCAGGCTACCTCCGTAGATCGCGTCTTTCCCTGTCAGAACACCTGCACCATCATCTTTGATCCTTTTGTACTGACCAAAGAGATAGCCAATTTCCCTGCTCCCGACTCCGATATCTCCCGCAGGAACATCTCGTCGATTCTCAATATGGCGGATCAGTTCTGTCATAAAGCTCTGGCAGAACTTGAAAATTTCCTGATCGCTCTTTCCTCTGGGATCAAAATCAGACCCACCCTTGCCGCCTCCCAGTCCCATAGGGAGCAAACTATTTTTAAATGTCTGCTCAAATGCAAGAAATTTAATGATGCTGAGACTCACGGTCGGGTGAAAACGTAAGCCGCCCTTATAGGGACCAAGAACATTGCAGAACTGAACCCGGTAGCCCCGGTTCACTCTGCGAATTCCCTGATCATCCAGCCATGGAACCCGGAACATTACAGCCCGGTCCGGCTCAGTCAACCTTTCAAGAAGATAGGGATCATTAAATTCCGGATGTTCTCTGATAAACGGGAAAACATCTTCCATGACTTCCTGAACCGCCTGGCAGAATTCCTTTTCTCCGGAATTCTTTAAAGCGAGTTCCGACATAAAATGCTCAAGATTCTGAACTGTCACCAAAAACCTCATACTTCTGGTGTCGGGGTCTGAAGCAATATGACACCGTGTCAATAATCACATACCCGGGAAGAGCAGATGAATGCATCGGAGCGCCGGTTGACCTATAGTGATGGCAGAGGGGCGTCTGACGCAACTAAAAAACACCGCTTTTTTTAGTGATAAGCCGGGATCAGATCAAGTCATCCAATCCGCATGCCTGGCCTGGCTCCTGAGTCCGGGGACAAGAGCTGAAGATCTGTTCCTCCTGAACCCGCGGCAAGAAGCATTCCCTCTGAAGTCCCGAATCTCATTTTTCTTGCTTTGAGGTTTGCAACCACGACAATCAGGCGCCCCTCAAGACTCCCGGGTTCATAGGCAGAACGAATACCGGCAAACACATTACGCTGTCCGAGGGGGCCAAGATCAAGGCTAAGTTGTAACAACTTTGAGGCACCTTCAATATAAGATGCTTTCAGAATCCTGGCGACCCTCAGATCTACCTTAAGAAAATCATCAATGGAAATTTCTGCTGCCAGTGCTTCTGTCTTTTCCTGGTTTTCGCTTTTTTCTACGGCCCCGGCAGCAGCCTTCTGAGAAGGAGCCGGAGCAGAAGACTGTTCCCGACTTTCATCCAGTATCGCAGCAACTTTCTCAGGAGCAATCCGGCTTAGCAGATGAGAAAAAGGAGCCAGCTGTTTATGCTCAGAGTTCTTTTTGTGATCATCCCATATCCATGCTTCTTCCTGAAACAACGTTTCTGCTGCTGCGGACCAGGAAGGTAAAACAGGCTTAAGATAAATGGCCATACAGCGGAAAAGATTCAGAGCGGTGGTCAGAATCTCGCGGGTTTTTTCAGGGTCTTCTTTGAGCAACTTCCACGGAGTATGGTCATCAAAATATTTATTCGCCATATCTGCAATATCACGGATCAGCAGGATTGCTTTCGAAAACTGCCCGTTCTCATAGTAATCGGCGATCACAGAGGCTGCATCACGAGCCTTTGTCAGCAAAGGAAGACCATCCTCAGAAACCACACTCATCCTGCGATCCAGGTTTTTCTGTAATAACTGAGCCGAACGGGAGGCAATATTTGTGATTTTACCGACAAGATCGGAATTCACCCTGCTGATAAAGTCATCCCAGTTAAGATCGATATCCGTAATCGTTCCGTTCAGTTTACAAGCCATATAATAGCGTAAAAACTCAGGTGGCAGATGATTCAGATAGGCTCTCGCGGTGATAAAGGTCCCCCTTGATTTGGACATTTTTTCACCATTGACGGTCAGCATGCCGTGGACCATAATTTTTTTTGGAGTCTGAAACCCTGCGGTTTTCAGCATAACAGGCCAGAAAAGCGTATGAAAATAAATAATATCCTTCCCTATATTATGATAAATTTCCGTCTGTTCGTTATTCCAGAACTCTTCCAGCTGACGTTTGTTTTTGCGGCACCAATCCCAGGTCGAGGCAATATAGCCCACAGGAGCATCAAACCAGACATAATAATATTTCCCCGGCGCATCCGGTAATTCAAAGCCAAAATAAGGCTTATCTCTTGTAAGACACCAGTCCTGTAATTGTTCATCACCAAGCCAGTCACTGAGCTTTTTTGCGATCCCCTCAGGAGTATGACCGGGAACCCACTCGCTAAGAAAGGAGCGGAATGCACTCAGACGACAGAAATGATGCTCAGATTCTTTTTCCACCGGGGTAGACTGACAAAGAGAGCACTCCGGATTCTCCATTTCCAGCGGATTATAAACAGAGCTGCATACATCACAGGAGTCACCATACTGATTCGCCGCATGACATCTGGGACAGGTGCCTTTGACAAAACGGTCTGGCAGAAACATCTGATCCTGTTCACAATAAGCCTGACGAACCGTCTGGGTGAAAATATGCCCCTGCTCTTTCATGCTCAGATAAATTTTATCGGAAAGGCTGCGGTTCAGCTCTGAATGCGTTGTAAAGTAATTGTCATAAGCGATCTGAAAATCAAGCATATCTGCGACATGACGCCGATGCATCAGCTCGATCTGTTCTTCTGGTGTTCTGCCCTGTTTCCGGGCTTCCACCATAATCGGAGCGCCATGGGTATCATCTGCACAAACAGACAGGCACTCATGTCCCTGCATTTTCTGAAACCTGGCCCAAAAATCGGTCGTCATATGCTCCACCATGTGGCCAAGGTGAATATCCCCGTTTGCGTAGGGGAGTGCAGATGTGATCAGGAGGCGTCTCTGGTTCTGTTTCATGGCTGATTCCCGGTAAAAACATAAGTCAATGAAAGCTCACTGGGCAGTGAACGGTTTTCTATATATCATGCCTGACATGGACTGAAGAAATTTCATCAGGAGCGGCGCCCGGCTGCGCATCCGGCACCAGGGGGAACAGGTGGAATATCTTATCATGACAGACAGCTCATCAACAGAGTTGCTTTCTTCAGACACAATAAAAACAGGGTTTTACAAAGAATGGTCCTGCTCCATTGTCCGGGACAAACCAGAACAGACTCTGAAAAGACTCAGAGAGCAGGCTATGAACTCCCCACAACGGCCCATAAGCTTTGGAGTCAGAAAACTGGACTTCAGAGCCGCTGCTGTTGCCTGTGATGTCGATACCACACTCATTGCAGGAGAAACTATTGATGAAATGGCCTCTGACTGGGGCTGCGGTAACGAAGTCCGGAAAATCACCGAGCAGGCCATGACAGGAGTCCTGGACTTCCCGGAAGCTCTTCGGCTGAGGGTCGCCCGCTTCAAAGGGATGCCCGTCAGCATGGTGACTGCCGCAGGCCAGCGCATTCCGATCCACGAGGGAGTCCGGGAGTTTTGCGCATGGTGCCGACAGCACTCGCTCAGGCTCTTTCTGGTTTCCGGAGGTTTTGAGCTGACCATATCTCCCCTTGCCCGGGAGCTGGGAGCAGACCGTTTCTGGGGAAACCGCCTCCTCATAAGAGAGGATGGAAAACTAAGTGGATTCTATGATGAAGAAAACGTGGTCGATGGTCCCGCCAAAGCCCGCCTGCTTTTGAATGAATGTAAGAACTCAGGCATAGACCCCGCACGCTTGCTGATCATAGGGGATGGTTCCAATGACGTTCACATGGCGAAAGCTGCCGGGCTTGCCGCTGGTTATCAGCCTAAGATGAAACTGATCCCCTATCTGGATGCTATGTCCCGTGCCCGGGACTTTAATTTTTTTCAGGATTTTCTGAACTTCAGCCCGGACAAGCTTGTATAAACGTCACGCGTATCTCCCGATGGTTCGTTCAAGAACGAAAGTCAAAGACATCAGCCCTTTAAGAAAAATGATAAAACTCGAAGACCTCACCCTTGACCACAGCAAAGTATCTGACCTGACTGCACTACAAGACTTAATAAATATCAAAACCTTAAACCTTGAATGTTCACCAGGAAAAATATCATGGTGGCTCTGTGATACGATAAGTCATTTTGATGATATTTCACCACTTTCTGGATTAACTAAACTGGAAAAGCTTGATTTATCTAGCTCCCGGATTACTAATATCGATGCTTTGCACAACTTAAACGAATTAAAATGGCTTTCCTTACTCCACACAAACATTAAAGATATAACTTCCCTTTCTAAACTAACAAAAATTGAATCTCTTAATCTCGGGGAAACTTCTATAGATTCTGTTCATGAAATTGGTGAGCTTCACAAGCTCAGCGATCTTAATATTTCATTTACTGAAGTCGATGATCTTAGCCCTTTATCAGATTCAGATCACTTGATACGTATTAAAATGCATGGATTAGAAGTGAAAACATTGAGGCCAATTATACAGTTAAAAGGACTCAGACAAGTTGACGTAGACTTCAGTGGAATTACCAAAGATCTTTCTGATGAATTTAATTCGAAAAGATATGAGCTTAATCTGGATCCAGTCAGATTTGTATTTAATGATTAGAATGAGGCTCTTTTTTGACGACAAGATTTGATCTGAATAAGAACTTTCTGTTAAATTTGGCGTCAATGCCGGAAAAGTCCGAAGATAACGATTTCTTTAGAAACGTGGAGGAATGATATTCGAATTATGATCAAACAGAGCGCAAATGAGAAAGGATCGAAGCTCTTTACACATAAACTGCCTCACATTGAATCTTGATCGCATCATAGCCTTCCGGCAGCCGTACATGGCACATCAGGTTTTTCTTCAGGAAGCTTCTTTGATTCTGTCTTTCTGGGGAATATTCTTTTTCAGAAACTGGGAAACATTCTGATTCGGATCGGCACAGATCATCCTGACAAAATTCTGATCCTTATTGCGAAAATTAACCTCTCTGGTCGATCGTAAATGCAGGTGAATGCTTTTGTCACTGATACGGAACTCATATTTATCATTCTCACTGAGAGTTTCTGTTGTAAAAAATTCAATAGTCCGGACCGTCGTTCTCAGTAAAAAACCTGAAACCATCTTCGACGAGGATACATTACAAAGATAAGGATTTATGATCATATCGGCCATCTCGTCAGGAGCACCATCTTCCTCATCCGGATCTTTAAAATCGGAAAAATCATCCGAACTGTCTCTCTCTTCATCAAGCCGGCTATATTGCAAAGGATCATTCTCCCGGGGCCCCATATCTTCCGGGTCAGCTTCCATCGAGTAACCAAGGTCCAGCTCGTTCTGCAGCTCATCGTCACTGAAGTCTCCGCTGATAAAATCATCATCACTAAAATCATCAAAATTATGATCATCATCCATAACATCATCATGAACAGACATGAGATCTCTTACTTTGTCCCGGTAGATTTCTGCTTTTTTAAACAGAGGATCATGATTCATTGATTTAAGAAACCATTCGATTCCATCTTTGTTTTTTTTCCATCGGATATATGCCATACCAATATTGAAGCACAACTTTGAACGGAGTTGGTTATTAAGTACAATTTTGAGTGCATTTTTATAATGACTGATACCATCCTGAAAGCTTCCTGACCGGACAAGGGATATTGCCATATTATTCAGAAGACTTGCAAACGATGTAGGAATATCATTAAACTGCTCCATCCAGTTGATGGCCTGTCTGCTGACATGTTTACCACTACTCGCTCTCTTCGAAGCCTCATCAACATCCAGAGCCTTCGAAAACAGTGCATTTGCTTTATCTATTTCCATATCATGAAGGCAGATATCTCCAAGGTTACAAAGACGTTCAACATTATCGGGAGATTTTTTCAGGGCTGTTGAAAGGAATTGTTTTGCGTCTCTATGCCGTCCTTGCTTCAGAGCAATTTTTCCCATAAAATTAAGGACCAGAACAGAGTCTTTCTTTAGCTGCGCTGCTTTTTCAAAGACCTGTTGAGCTTCTTCCAGATGATCACTGTTGTAAAGAGCAATGGCGATAGCACAACAAAGATCATATGAATCCGGGGACTGGCTCATCAGGGAGTCCAGTTTTCCTATCATATCTCCATTGTTAATATTACGGATCATCGCATCAATGTTTTGTTGCTGCTTTCGATACCATTCAGCTTTCTGATGTAAATGACTGACTGTAGAAAGAAACAGCTGAGGATCAAGTGGTTTTCCTGATTTTTCTGTCAGGGGATACTCATCAAGAATCGCAAAATCAAGCTCTGAAAGGTATCCTGAAATCACAAAAACAGGGACATCCCGATAATGCTCATGCAGTTTCCAGCGGTTAAACAGCCCAACTCCACTAAGCTGCTGTCCCAGATTCCAGTCCAGAATAATCATCTGATATTTTCTGGAAAGAGATTCGGCCCAGGCACTTTCCGGGACATTCAGACCAGTAACGGTACGCACTCCTTTGTCCCGAAGCCATTTGCACACCATCGTCGTGATAGCGGCATCATCATCCACCACCAGAATACGCTCCGGAAACTTATTATCAACAGCTGCCATTACAATCCCGCTTGAGATATGGTCTCAACTCTGTCGTCAGCAGAGCCCCCCAAAAGACAGAAAAAGTCTTTCATTCACATAAATGCCCCATAAAGATGGAGCATAGCGCATAAGATAAAAAGGATAACCCTGATATCACATGCAGATCTGATCTCACTCATCTTTCCTCTACATAGTGAGAACTGCTCACAAGAAATCTTATCGGAAAGAAAGGACGAGGGATCAAGCCAAGCTTTATGACGAAAAAATATAAATTCTATCCTATCTGAAATATTAAAAAGATTGGCTATTCTGAAGAATCACAGCAAAATTACCGCAAAATAAATCATAGAGGTACTACGGGGGTACCATCCTTTCTATTTTAGAGGACAGAGAGGTGTCACATGAGTCTGTATTATGAAATTAAATACATGGCTTACAAGTTGTCTTACTATATCTGCAAGCCGTTTTCTGTCGCGATGGGTATGTTCGCGACAGCTCTGGTCACGATCAGAAAAGAATAAAGGAGCAAAACATCTGTTTTTGTCAAAGACTCTGGTTTTTTTTCTCCGGCCCTCCATAGCAGTCCGGAATAAACGCCCGTGCACTCATCCAGGCTGCCAGATCTTTTTGCCAGAGTTCTTTTGCTGAAAAATAATGTTGCTGAATATAATCAGGATAGTCTGTCAATTCAGCTCTGTCATAAGCAGAGCGAAAAAGTGAAGGTGCCCTGATATTACTCTGAAACCAGACACGGCATTTACCCAGATGACTCCATTCTGCAACCAGCAGATGGTCTAGGCGCATCAGTAACACTGTGTGGCAGGGATCGATTCTTCTGGTTTTATGAAGTCTCCCATACTGCCATGGTTTAAGTTTCAAAACATTGGTCGCATATTCCTCTGCTTCAGGAGCAAGGATCAACCAACCCTGCGAAATAAATCCTGCCTTCAGATATCTGCGCCAGAATCTCTCCCGGAAGACAGCATGCTGATCAAGACCTGAATATTTAAGAATCTTAAAAAATGTGCTTATGGTATGGGTCGCCCCCATATAACCTGCACAGAGCTGTCGGATTTCATGAAATGTTCTGATCATACACTCTGGAGATCTGAAGACCGGTGTTGTCGACAAAGAATTCCCTTTCAGAAGATCTCTGCAATAGTAAACCGGCTCCTTCGTTTTTACAGAAAAAAGCTCTCCCATCACAGAGCTCCCTGGCTTCCATATGAAGCTTTCTTATTGTTGATCGAGGATACACTATCGAGCGCATTTTCTGGTAAATCCATCACAAAACGAATGTCTATTCTTCGGTTTGCGGGATCTCTTGGATTGCTGATGATCACCGGACGCAGCGATGAGTAGCCACTGGCTCCGACCAGTGGTTCATCTTTTGAATTAAAAAGCCTTCCCAGCCTTGGATCACATTGCATAAGCAAACGAAGGACTGTTGTTGCTCTTGCTGCTGATAAAGACAGATTATCCCGATATCCTGTTCCTGCCCGCACCGTCATCGCATCCGTATGGCCCTCAATCATCACCGTTTCAATTGAGCCAGTCCGGTCCGACGGACAAAGATAAGAGCTGGAAACCGCAAGCTCACCACACCAGGCAGGTCTTGGGCCCAGATCTTCCATAATCTGAGTTTCTCTGACCTTCGAAAAGCAGGGAAGCACATAAGTCAGAGCCCTGGCAAGCTTGCCAAGATTTGCCAGAGTTTCGGACTCCGGAACCGCTCTTGCCGCGGGGAAAGTCAGCATTTTTTCTGTCAGACGAAGAATGCCCTGCTCTGGCAAAGCCTCCACTTCCAGCTGATTTTCTCTGAGTATCTTCTGGAGGTCTCTTAAAATCCGGTATCTCGTTTTCGCTGGTTTCTGAAGTTCTGATTTTGCTGAAATAAAAGCATTTTGTTCATTCTTATATTCAATGGAAAAGGATAAAAGAATCATTAAAAAAAGGAAAATAAGACCTGCCATCATATCACTCACAGAGATCCAGAGACTATCCGGATTTTCTGTTTTCCGGGAATCCTTCCCTCTGTTCTGTGATCGCCGCATGATACCCCACTCCTCCGATTACATTCTGGTATCCTGAGAATGGATACCAGAGCGCCCATGAGTTTCATTCGGTTGCTGCTTGATATGTTTTAAACTCTCAGGGAGAGCAGCAATTGCCTGGTGGAGATCTCCAACGGCAGAAGACAGTGTCAGCATTCCTTTGCTCATATATTTATCCAGTTCAAGAGTAAAACCCCTTAATTTTTCGCTGTACTGATTGAGATTTGCCTGACTCTGAGTGAAAGCCTGATGCAGATTCTGGTCAACCCGTTCAAAACGAACACAGTACTGTTCCCATGAAGACTGAGTTAACGCACATGTTTTTTCAATCATTCTGACAGATTCAGAAATTTTTCCTGCAGCCTGAGAGGAGTGGAGCAGAGAATCCTGAGCTTTAGCACAGGCGCCGGTAATGGCCTGTGATGCAGCAAGCAACGGCTCAATCTGCTGACATAAACTGTTTTGTGACTCCTGAACTTTTTTATGAGAGATCATACTTTGTTCTGTCATCTTCACCCATTGACGGGTACACAGCTCTGTCTGGCGGCTCAGCTCAGCCATAGCTTTTCCAAGAGACTCAGAAGGCTGAATCACAAACTTTTCAAGTTCACTCATACTACTTTTCACAGCGGTCTGAGTTTCCGAGACAGATGTCCTGATGGATTTCTGAATCAGCTCCTGAGTCTGACTGAAACTTGACTGAAACTGATGAGAGAGTTCATGAAGATTTTTTTTAAAAAACGCAGAACCTTCCGTCACCGTTTCATGAATCATTTTGCCAGACTGATGCAATGAATCTTTGGTTTCTTTAAGGCTACTGTGAATATGGCGAAAGGCTTCTGCTATCAGCTGGATTTCATGACCACAGGCCGCAGTCATGGTATTTCTGAATTCGCTGATAATATCACGGAGAATCTGTTCGTTTACATCAGAACGGTTTTTAGCAAGCGTATGAATCCCGGCAGATATTTTTTCAAGGCCCGTAATCTGAGCGTGGCTCTGACGCAACTGCTGATTTCCAAGGTGCTCAAGAGACACCAGCTCAAGATGTCCGAAAAGAGCCGCATTAAAATGTGTAAGGCTTTTACTCAGTGAACGAATTACTTTTTTTTCAAAGCGGGAAAAAAAGATAGAACTGGTAATCCCTGCAATTGAAGTCCAGAAAGCAAGAGACGCTCCACTCAAAAGCTGAGATAAACTTTGTTGAATGTCTGCCATATTTCCGCCAGAAAGACCGTGGCGAGCAAGAAAAATTCCACTTGAAAGGCCGCAGAACGTACCCAGTATACCCATACTACTCAGATGTGTCGGAATGACAGCCAGATGTCTCTGATCAATTCTGGAACTGATCAGAGCATCATCAGAAAAAAAATCATGGCAGTCCCTGGTCGCTATAATTTTTTCATATTGTTTTTCCTCTGTTCCGCTATTCTGGCCGGTAGAAAAAAGAAGTGTCTGACAATATTCTTTCCACGGCAGGCTAAGCAGACTAAGGGCTGATATCTGATGGCGAATCTTTTCAAAGTTCTGAATAAAATCTTTTTTTGTCTTAAGCTGATTCAGGGTTGCCGTTGCGCGCTTTAACTGCCTGCGAATCTGAAGACTTTCCGTCTGTAAATGAAGATACCAGCGAAAAAAATATGCCATGATAAAAGCACACCAGATCCAGATAAACTGAGAAGAAATCACAAAAGCAGCAACAGAACTCATCGCCTGTTCCAGGCTGGTCAGCATAAGCATAGCGGGCCCTTTCCGGAGATATGATCCTGCCAACAGATTACAGGAAGGGCGAACAATCCCGAAGCTGACAACATATGCAGTTTTTTCCCGGGAGCTGCCTCCGAAAAAGGCAAAAGACATCGAAAAAAAAGGGATTTCTTTTAAAGATCATCCGATGAAGAGCTGAGCTTCGGGGGATAATCTTTAAAAGAAATCTGCCTGGTCAGAAAATACCCACGATTTTTTACAGCTGAAAAAATTAACGCACCAGACGCCTCATGCAACAGGCACAAATAAAAAAAGCCACCACAGAAGAATCTGTGATGGCTTTTTTATATCATAAGGCTGCGCTGTGCTACTTTCCCACAGATAATTCTGCAGTATCATCGCCGCTGGAGGGCTTAACTTCCGTGTTCGGGATGGGAACGGGTGTTTCCCCTCCGCCATAAGCACAGCCAAATCTGGTATAAATATCTGGCAACATACAAGAATCAGAATCGTAATATTCGAGACAAAGAGCAGAGTCTTTTTTTTCTGGTCTGGCCAGGTAAAGGGTGAGACTTTGAGAAAAGCCTCACGGCCGATTAGTACCGGTCAGCTCCATACATTACTGTACGTCCACCTCCAGCCTATCAACGTCCTCGTCTTGAACGGGCCTTCAGGGCTTAAAAAAGCCAGGGAAATCTAATCTTCAGGTTGGCTTCCCACTTAGATGCTTTCAGCGGTTATCCATGCCATACGTGGCTACCCGGCGATGCTTCTGGCGAAACAACCGGTACACCAGAGGTATGTCCAACCCGGTCCTCTCGTACTAAGGTCAGATCCTGTCAAATTTCCTGCGCCCACAGCAGATAGG
>JACKAG010000007.1 GCA_020635195.1 Deltaproteobacteria bacterium
GCTGTCGAACTCAGACAAAGCCGCTGGCCAGTACCTGTTCTCAATCCGGACAGGGATGAATACACGGTAAGGCCGGTCATTTTTCCTGAGGAACTGATGTTTGAAGTTGAAAATCGTGACTCCGGAAAGGCTATAAGACCTGAAAGCATCACTGCTGGTAGAAACATAGCAGATCAGGTTCTGAGCAGACTTCATAGAGGCGAAAGCACAATATCTCTTCCCCTTGATACTGTCCTGCTTTTACGCCTGACTCCCGTTGAAAGGCGCAGTGAATTTAGCGGACTGCGGGACTGGCAACTTGTGCGGGACCCATACCCTGCAAGAGCTGATGATAATCGTGAGCTTACATTAGAGTTTCAGTACAATCCACTGCCCCCATTAGCAGATGATGTCATCCGGATGAGACATACGGCACGGATGGAAATAGCAAAATTACTGGGACTTGATCCTGAACGAAACTGGCATGATGAAGTGTCTCAAAGATCCGGACTCCATGCCAGACAATGGTGGAGCACAGAAGCAACCAGAGCCGCTCTGAAGGCAATAAAAAATCATTCAGGGAAAATAACCATAGCATGCGCAGCTCTTATCACAATGACCCAGGTCTTTTTCCGCAATAACAGCCAAAGCCTGAATGCAATGAGCAATCAGGCAGAACGTATCTCCGCAGCCAGGTAACACGTTCAATCAGATCTTTCCCTGTCTTCCACAAGCACAGACTAACACAGCCTATCTTGTCAACAGCTGAGTTCAGCCCAAGCGATTCTGCCTCAGGATACCATGATACCATGATACCATGATACCATGAGGCAGAATCGATGATGGGTGAGATTATTTTCAGAAATTTATAAAGATTAACACTCTACACAAACACCGGGATAACCATGTCTTGTAAGAAATTGCTTTTTTTTGCTTTAATCCTTATTTTTTTTATTAGTTCATGTAAAACAAAATCGAAATATCCGACAACCCAAAAAGATGTTCTGATAGAGGAGTACAGCGTTCAGGGGGCTGATTTTGTCAAAATCACGTCACTTAACCCTGAAGTATTTTTCAGGATCAATGTATGCGCAAAAACCGAAGCGGATAACTGCCGAAGCTACACAAGCGTATCGGAGTTTAAAACAGAAGGCATTCCGAAAGGTGAATATAACGCTTCGATTTTAAAATGTAATTTTTCAGAGCAAAAAAAATGTACTCAGATAGAGAATTTTCCATTTTCTGTAGACTACAGATCAGACCATCAGGAAATTTTGTCACAATTTCGGCTCAACCTTAATGACAGCAAAAACTCAGATATTCTTAATCTTTACACATCTTACAAAAATTATTCAGACGACATCATCTCCTGCTCTTCTGATGACAGTCCCAGTCATGAAGTTGTTCAGAGTATCCGGAATGAAATTCTGAACCAGCCATTTCATTTTTTTCAGCAGCTTAACGATGATTTATTTAAAGCCAGAAAAGATCATGAAGGTTTTGGCCTGACAGATGCAAATGGAGCATCATCGACTGAAAAATCTCAGAAATATGGCGTAAGGATTATCATCTGGGAGCCCAGAGCAGGAAATAAACTCTTAAACCTGACAGGGCATGCCGCTCTTCAGATTTACAGGAAAACAGCCAAAGGAGACGAGGAAGTAAGATACTTGTCATGGGCTATGGGCAACGATTTTGAAAGTGATGCTGCATGGATGAAAGTATTAAGTGCGACAGAACTTCCTGAAATTAACGAAACACAACTGAGTAATTTTACCCGATGGTTTGATCAATCTCTGATTGGAAATACAGAAACATTGACAGATGCAAAGGATTTAAGAAAAAAGATTCAGAACAAATGGCCTCAGATGAACATTGACTCTATAATAAGAGGAAGAAAGGGTGTTTTTGATTTTCCTCTGCCAAATACAAAGATAACAGATCCGATTGCGTTTAAGACCCTCCAGGGTGAGCTGGAGGGTCTTTATGTCCTGGAGAATAAACTGATATCATATGAAAGACGGATGGAGATCAAAGAAGAAATACGAAAAATATTTGGTGATAGATATGATAGTTATGATCCTCTGATCTACAGAAAATTTGTAAAAGATATGATAAAAAAAGAAAAACCTGAACTTTATAAAAAATATAAAAATGATTTCGAAAACCTTAAAAAATACAGACCAAGGCTGCTTTATGGTGCGCAGTACAATGTTTTAAGCTTCAACTGTGCACAGACTACAAAAATATGTGTCAAAAACCTGTATTCTGACGATACAGCAACGAATGGACAGAAAATTGCCTCACAAAAATCTGAAATCCGGACACTACCTAGAGATATGGAAAGAGAAGCAAGAAAAAATTTTGATGGAACGAAAAATCTCTCAGGAGCTAACGCTATGGTCATGAAAAACTCCATTGGTTATACAGAAAACCGAGGATTCTGGGAAAAAATGGCTTCATTTTCAGGCAGCACTTCTCTTTCTTCTGGAGGGCGTGTTTCAGTCAGAATCAGGCTATCAGATAATCTGAGTGAAAGTGAAACAGCATGCCTTGATTCGGTGAGTCAGGATTTCTCAGAAGTTGAGAGCTTACTTCTGGAAAAACTTGAGTACGCAAGACAGCAAGAAAAAATAACAGGGGAAGCCTCATGAAAAAATCTCTTCTCGCGCATGGTACCTGCTTTATATTAATTGCTCTCACAGCATGTAAGACTTCAGAAACACAACAAAATAACAAGGAAAATAATCCCCTCACAGAGACATTCCCCATAGCAAAACAGCCCATGATCAGGGAAGCCATCCTTGATATACAAAACGACACTAGACTCTGGCTTGCGCAGCACCCTTCGAAAAAAGATGAAGCTCTGATCATCAAAGATATCAAAAAAATTTTCGAAAAATTTGCATATAGCTCTGACAAAGAATGGGAAGAGTATTTAAAATCTCCTATGTTTTATCAGAATCTGGCTTCTTATGATGTTCTTTCCGGCACTTCAGAGTCTGTAAAAAATTTCGCTCTGGCTGATACAGCGGACCAGGACTTATCTGCTGCTCCCCCGAATCCGGATAAAGAAGCCTTCACCCAAAAAGGAATGCTTACTGTGTTAAGCCTTGTTACTCTGGCATCTGCGATAAATGCAGGATATTCTGTCTCATTCCGGAAGACAAACGGATATTTTTGTGTCTATAATAAAGCACTTATAGCCAGCATCGGCGTCTCACTTGCTTCTGCAACATTTTTGGCTGTTGCAATGGGCCTGGAAAAACCCGGAGAAAATTTTGACAACATTCTGCAAATCCTCGGAATTGGTGCAGGATCACTTATTACTTTACAGGCCATTGCAACTGGTCTCTTTGGGTTTATAAATGAAAAAAAATTCTCTTCAGGAAAAAATTTAGGAGGAGAGTTAGAAAGTTGGATTAGTTACTACGTTAACAATAAAGAGCTTCCCGAAGACCTTGAAAAGGTTATAAAAGAATTAAATGACAATGCTTTCAGAGGGCTTACTGACACGGAAAAGTCAAAAATCAAAACGTTTGTGACTACAGAGATCAACAAAAAAGATAACTATGCAAAACCAGAAATAAAAAATAAAAAAGATGACATCACTGACAAAATCACTAAATTTTTAGAAGCGCGAAAAAAGCTAACAAACACATTGCACATTGAAGAGACTGATCTTGACAAGCTTCATCAATTTTTAGATCTCAACTTCGGTCCAGAAATAGAAGTAATCCATGAAAATCTGGAAAATTTCAAAAAAGATCCGAATTTTAACACAATGGTCAGCGGATCATATCGGGCGGGCGGTGACACGCCTGAATATATTAAAGGCTATAATAAAGTCCGATCTTTATTCAGACAATACCTTCAAAGCCAGGGGATTGAGACAAAAGGACTCTATACTGAAACTTTTTATCATTATGCTGAATCTTACAGAGATTTGGTTACAAAAGACAAGATCCCTGCTCAATATTTATTTAAGCTCAAGGAGAGTCCAGAAGATCTGAGCGCGGTAGATTGGAGCTCCTGGAACAAAAGATCAGAAATCATCAGAGCCTTAGAGTATAACAAAGTAGAAGGAATTCCCAGAACCAATTGGTCACAATACGGCAGTATAAATGGAGAGATTTTTCATGTTCAATTCTATAATGAAGTGTCATCTTTAAATAAAAAAATGATGGTAGGGAGCATTGTGGGTCTTGCTGCAGGAGTCACAACGATCGTAAGCTCGATCCAGAAAGACAGCCCCCTTAGACTTGCAGAGACACAAAGTTTTGACTCTCTGCTTTATAAGGTTGGCAAAAAGATTTCGCGCTTACAAGAGTTGCTTCAGAACTACTGATACAGCCCCTCGGGGTCAATCTCGCCGCACGAAAAAAAAACAAAATATTTCATCTGCTTGCTGCAATATCCAGAGTAGCCTAACCATCCATCTTGTCAACGATCAGGTCGACAAAACGGTCGGGATCTCTGAAAAAAGTTTTCATGGAATAAGAATCATCAAACCACTCCAGCATAGGCTCACCCCCGGGAGGGGCAGCCAGTCTGGAAATGTCCGGATAAACTCTCAGAAGATCAAGTAAACGCTCCCCTGGGCCGGTGCTGCTTTCTGTAACCGGATGTTTTTCCTTCAGATAGCGTAAAAGAAAATGAGTGAGCAAAGGATCAAACTTCACTACGATATTGTAGGCTTCTTCTTCAGGAAGCCCTCCTTCTTCAATCGCTTTAAGAAAGCGATTGACCTCAGCCTTATCTGTCATATCAGTCATCATACTCTGCCCACTCTGAAAGGATCACGTTTCATCTGTATACACATAAAAAAATCATAGCAGGTTTATAAAGCTCAGCCAATTCTGAGAGTCAACAAAGATCTCCCTCCTGTGCATTTCTTAGTCCCTGACTTGTCTCACAAGCTCACCGGAGATAACATGGTAAGAGACGAAAAAACGAGGTATCATATGCGAGATAAAAAAAAAACAGGAACAAAAAAAGAGGGCTCCTCCAACCGAAGGAAACATATCCGTTACCTCGCGGAACCTCTCGAAATCGCTTACCTCGATCCTAATCCTGCAGTTGAAAGTGAATTCCGGCCAAAATATACAGGACTCATTATTGAAGAATCTGCAATCGGCGGCTGCTGCCTTGCCCTTCTGAACCCGGAAGAAGTCATCGTCGGAAGCCACTGCCGAATCCAGATGGGACAGCTTCCTGTGATTCAGGCCGAAGCACGATGGGAAAAAATTCAGGAAATGGGCATAACTCTGATTGGATTTCAGTTTCTTACATAAAAGAATACCAGGGGATTCAGATCCTTCCTCTGTCAGAATGATTCAGATCCATCACTCTGTTGCGTCCTGATGCTTTTGCATCGTAAAGAAAATGATCGGCCTCTCGCATCAGCTCACTGGGATGGGAACATTCAAGCGAACTGTCCGGCCCCATGGTTGCAAGTCCAATAGATGGCGTGATCTGAACAGAGTAGCTGTGATTATCGAAGACTTTATCTGTAATCTGCTTTCTGATACGTTCGGCCATGATATAAGCTCCCTCTGCATTCGTCTCCGGAAGCATAATGACATACTCATCCCCTCCAAAGCGGGCTGCAATATCCAGAGAGCGGATCGAATCAGACAGCAGCGCTCCTGTCTGAGCCAGGACAAAAGATCCAAAGAGATGATCACACTGATCATTCACACGCTTAAAAAAATCCAGGTCTATCATCATCAGCGACAGGTCCTTGCGATAACGCTCCGCACGGGTAAACTCCTGCTGCAACCTCTTTTTAAAATATCGCATGTTATAAAGACCCGTCAGTTCATCCGTGATCGAAATTTTTATCAATCGCTCGTTTGCCAGACGCAATTTCTCATTTGTTGCACGCAGGGAGTCTGCCATTCTTTTAATACGCACCACAGACCTGAGCCTGGCCGCCAGTTCAAGCGGCATCTGAAGTTTAGAACAGAAATCATCAGAGCCCAGCCCAGCACAAGCATTCATCATTTCCGGAGAGTGGTCTGCAGTAATAAACATGATCCCGACATAAGCGCTCTGCCGGGACAAGCGTCTCACCTGCCGGCAAATCTCAAGTCCGGAGGAACCCGAAAGATACACATCCAGAATTAAAAC
The DNA here is from genome assembly GCA_020635195.1 of Deltaproteobacteria bacterium. GTDB lineage: Bacteria > Bdellovibrionota_B > Oligoflexia > Oligoflexales > Bog-1112 > JACKAG01. The sequence goes on from JACKAG010000007.1 coordinate 6,112, forward strand.
ATCAGGACTAAACTGCACAAACAACTTCAGAGCATCCGCCGCATTTTTGGCTGTTTTCAGCTGATACCTCTCGAAACCAGCTCCGGATTGGCGAAGCAGATCTTCATAAAGAAAAAGAATCTCATCAGAATCATCGACAGCAAGAATTTTTACACAATCAAACGTCTTCAGATGCTCTTCCTCCTTCCTGTTTCCCAAAAGAAACCCTCTGATGAGAATTCCCGAAAAAAGACCTTAGCACTTAATCCCATGAATATAAGGAGACTCTTTCAGGCAGACATGAGCTATGGTAAAATTTTAGCCCGGTGCAGCGCTTAAACCAGAACAGGCACCTGTAAGCACTCAGAAACAGGATATAACCTTTCAGGATAAAGATACCATGAAACCACTCTCCTCCCATTGGGCCGATATTGCAGCACTTCAGATCATCAAAAACCGTGGAGATAAAGACTGTTATGTGCTTGCCAGCGGAATTACTCCCAGCGGGATGATTCACGTTGGCAATTTCCGGGAAGTCATCACTGTCGATCTTGTTGCCCGGGCACTCAGGGCACTTGGTCGTCATGTTCGTTTTATTTATAGCTGGGATAATTTCGATACCTTTCGCAGTGTCCCAAAAAATCTCCCGGACCCCGAAAGTTTTGTTCGCTATCTCCGTCAGCCCATCGCACGCATCCCCGACCCCTGGGGACAAGCTGAAAGTTTCGCTGCGGGGCGCATCCGCTTATTTGAAGAGGAACTAAAAGAGGTTGCGATCTCACCAGAATATCGTTACCAGGAAACACTCTACGCTGCCGGAACCTATGCCGACAGAATCAGAAAAGCCCTTGAAAGCAAGGAAGTTATCAGGAAAATTCTGAATCTTCATCGCAGTTCCCCACTCGCGGATGACTGGCTCCCTACAGCTGTCTACTGTCGTCAGTGCCACCGGGATGAAATGGAACAACAAAGCTATCAGGGAGAATGGAGCTATTTTTATCACTGTGCATCCTGCCATCACGAGGAAACTTTTGATATCCGCCATTCGGACAACCTTAAACTCAACTGGCGGATTGACTGGCCTATGAGATGGGCGTTTGAGGGGGTTGATTTTGAGCCTGGTGGCAAAGATCATTCCTCTCAGGGCGGATCTTTCGATACAGGCAAGGCCATCATCCGGGAGGTCTGGGGACAGGAACCTCCAGCCTACCTTCAGTATGATTTTGTCATGATCAAAGGTGGAGCAGGAAAGATGTCTTCATCATCCGGGGACCTTTATACCCTGGGAGAAGTTCTTGATATTTATGAACCACAAGTCGTCCGCTGGATTTTTGCAAATCATCGCCCAAACCATGACTTTGCAATTGCGTTTGATGAGGACGTTATCAAGATCTATGAAGAATTCGACCGGGCTGAGCAGCTGGCATACCAGCCCTGCGACGAATCCAGACCCGGGAAATGGCAGCTCAACCGCCGCTCTTACGAGTTATCGTTAACTGATGGCAAAATGGAAGAACAGGCACCCGTACGGGCAGGCTTTCGTCTTTTATGCAACCGTATTCAGATCTGCGGCGGAGATCTTGGTCGGGTACTGAAACGATATTATTCTGAAAGCATTAAATCTCCGGCAGACCAGGAAAAGTTTCATGCTCGCGCAAGCCGGGCCCTGAAATGGCTACAGACCTTTGCACCGGACGAATTCAGATATACACTTAATAGCAACCCTGTCAGACCAGATCTCGGAGATGATCAGCTCAGGGCATTGCAGGCTATCCGCCAGTTGATTCACGAAACCGACCTCGATGCCATCAGCACAAAGGATCTCAATGAGCTCATCTGGGAAAAGGCGGTTCGTGGAGCTGACTGTGACGCTCCCGACATGTTTCGGGCAGTGTATCAGAAGCTCATCAGCAGAAATCAGGGTCCACGTCTGCCTGGATTCCTTAAAGAAATAGGAAAAGAGCGACTACTGGAAATTCTCAGCGAATAGTGGCTAAGGGAGGCTCTGACAGCTGTTGCCAGTCCGGATAAAAACAAAAAACAGCCTGTTCTTCTGCAAGATGATATGCTTAGCCACAATCTTAGCACAGCTCTCATCTGGCTGTGCTTTTCTTAAAAAAACGATTGGCCTGGGCCTCGTCAGGCCAAAACTCCAGCTGGAATCCCTTGATTTTCTCGGGGCAGAAGGGCAGACGATCTTTCTGGCGGCTCATCTTTCTGTCTACAACCCCAATGATGTCGACCTGACCCTCTCTGATCTGCAATATCGCCTGTATCTTGGAAAAACTCTGCTGGCCCAGGGGGTGTATAAGGAGAAACTGACCTTTCCTGCGGAATCCCGGCAGGATGATCTCCGGCTCCGGATTCGCATTGGACCTGTAAGCCCGGAATTCATGTTAACGATGCTGCTGCGGGAATCTCATGCATCAGAGCTCATCTGGAAATCAGAGCTGCTCTTCCATTCATCGCTGGGCACCATTCCTCTGCAATTCGAGGGGCATAAAAACATCCGGAAATCAGGGTGATCAAAAATCTGCTCCAGATTTTTGATCACAAGCTTAATCAGGAAGAGACAGAACCCTGTTTAAAAAAGACTGGGCGGGTCCAAAGCCCAGAGAGCATGCAACATGAGCAACATCCAGCGGGTCCAGCTGATCATGATTGTTGTATTCTCTGTTCAGAGCATCCAGAAAAAGCCCGGTCATGATCCCATCCTGCACATCCGGACAGGAACCTACTCCAAAAGGGAGCAGCATAAGCCTGAGAGTCAGAGGTTGATTTACACTGTCTCTGAGACGATTTTTATAGGCTGCAAAGGATATAGTCAGGCTGAAGTGCACGTCATTTCTCCTCCTGAGATAAGACATCGCTCCCTGTCCCTGGAGCCAGCACTACTATCGGCCACACAAACAACAGATTAAATTCCTGCACGCAAACTCTCCGGAGAATCTTGCTTTTTCAGGTCAAAGCCTCCTGACTTACGCCCGAAGAATGATCCGATTCCGGCATGTTTTCGCTTATTTTACAGATCATTATAATCAGCTGACTCAGAACAGCAGAAGAGTATCCGATCAGAGCATAAACCCATAGACAGGGGAGATTATGGCGACAGCGCCTTCTGAAATCATTTATAAATTTAACAGTTCCAGAAACCGCTTTATACTGCGTTTCCTTCTGATACTGGTGATCATTCTGGCAGGGGTCATGGCATGGTTTTATAAATCCATTCCGGAAGACAGTATGGACAGGCTCCTCGGAAAAAAAAGAGCCATCAGTCAGAGAGATTACCAGACGACCCCTCCGGCTCCTGCTCGTCTTTCATCCTCAACGAAAGAAACGAGCATAGTAACAACAGCAGCGACAACACACGATTCAGATGCGATCATCCTTCAGCTCAGAAAACAGCTGGAACAGGAAAAACAAAAGACAGAGAGCCTTCAGGCGAAAATTCAGGAACTGGAAGAAGAGACTAAAAAACAAAAGAATATCATCAAAAAACTGATTTCTGAATAAGTTCATCTCCGAAACTCTCGCAGCAGGTTTTGACTCACAAGCAAATTAGCATCACTGTGAACCTGTATGGGTGCTTGAGGTCCAAGGATTTGAAGGATGTTAGCCCTTACCCGGAGTTTTGAAAGTATCCATTTTTAAATTGCCTTCCACTTCACTAATGGTTAGATCCTTTTCAAAACTAACTTCTACAGGTGTCCCTTTGTTGCCCAATAAGTTAGTGCCTTTAAGGAATTTGACACTATTGAAAATAACATCTCCATCAAAATAGCAGTCTTCAAAATCAACGAATTCTTTAAAAATGCAATTCTTAAATACAATCGGTTTTAAATTGTGCCCTCCTGCCGTCCAAAGCACCTTGTTTTCAATCACGCAATCCACCAATTCAAGTCCACTAGTAAAATGGTTCGCATAAATATCTAATATCTTGATATTACAGTTTTTAATTCGTACCAATTCAGTAAATTGAACCATAGGTGCGAGAAACTCAAGAGCTTGGTCATTAGTTATTTCAACTGGTTGTTCAGGGTCATATTTAAATTCATACTTCATATCACTACCTATGGAATAAATGCTGTACTTAGCTTGACATTACCGTCAACGACACGGCCTCGTACCGTTATTGTGGTATCCTTGACCTTGACGGTCGTTTCAAAAACACCTGACACAGCTCCAGTGTTTGCCTTAGCTTGAGCAGCATTTTCTAGCGATTTAAAAGCCCCTACCTGGTCTCCATCGAATTTTCCTAAGAAGCCTCCAAGCTTATGTTTGTCCAATGACTTGGGTCCGAATACGTGATTGGACTGGTTTGCGACTCGTTTTAAATCCTCGGCAGGAACCTTCCATTTCTTCGCAGAGTCATAAACTTTCTCAGCTTTATGGATAATCCCTGTAGCGTCCGCTCCCATACCGAGACGATCGACTATTTTTGCAAATTTCCCGACCTTACTTCCGAGTCCGGCACTCAGGGCTCCTGCAGAAGCCATCAGTCTTTCGGTCGCAGATAAATCTTCCCCTGTAATCAGATGTCTTCCGGAAATACTTTCGTAGACATCCCGGACCCAGCTGACTCCGGGGGTCAGACTGGTAGCAAGATCAAGAACCGTTTCTGCAAGACCAATACCAAATAAAGCATCTTCCGTTTCTTTTTCTTTGGCAAGATCCAGTGCGTCTCTGGCGACCTCCCTTGAAACATCTATAATGTTCTGACGCCGATCCGGAAAATCCATCTCCTGAATTTTTTTCTCTGCGGCTAATCTTTTTTCTCTGTAATGGGCAAAACGTGCCACAAGCTCCTGTTTCTGACTGATCAGTATCTTTTGTCTGGCAATTTTCTCCTCTGTCTGTTTTTTCTTCTCAGAAAGCGTGTCGATCTCAGCGCGAACTTCCTTTGCTTTTGCACGGTTTTTTCGGGACTCTTCTGTCGTGCAATCTTGTGAAATATTGGCTGTCATATGCCATCGTTTGTTCCTTTCGAGGTCTTCCATCAGACCAGAATAGAGGCGTTTTACATCCTTCTCAGTTAAATTACACTCCACTCCATCCCATATACTCCCCTGATAAGACTGATCCGGATACTGACGATCTGAAGGCTGATAAGAGCGCTGTGGTGACAGGTCGGGAGCTGGCGGAGCATCAGAATATGTGGATACGTCAGGAACCTGTCTCAGATCTTCATAAGTAAATTGTGGCGTGCATGGGGGAGGGGTTACGGTGTAAGTGTGCTCCCAATATTTTATAATTCTTTCGCTACGCTCTGCTTGTCCTTCAACTCCTCTTCCCCAGGCATCTCTCACCTCAAGACCCTGTTCGAAAACCACATAAGGCTCTCCACACTCTTCTGCGTGCAGGATACCAAGGCAGCTTAAGCAGCCTGACAGAAATATAAGAAAAAAATGATTGTTTATTAAATACATGCTACACCTCCATTTCCTGTAATTTCTGATCTATATCCGTATCTTTTCCGTTAGTTTCTTCCAGTTCAGTATTTGCATTTTCATACTCTTTTTGCTGCTTTTGTTTCAGTTCTTCATTATATTTGAGATCATTTTTTGCACGTTTTTCCTCATTGTGACGACGCACTTCTTCCACACATGTTTCGTAATCTTCTTTTGCACCTTTTGACATCTGATGATATCTGAAAGCGACGGCACCGGGACCGACACCTGTAAGAATCCCAAGACACCCTCCTCCTACTGGGCTAAGAAAAGTTGCTCCTACAGCTGTTCCTACAGTACCAGTAGCTGCAGAGACATTTGCCCACAATCTGGTTTCATCCTCAAATTTTTGCCATCTCTCATATTCACGCTTACATATCTCTGAAGCTCTGATATTTCCTGACAGACAAAAAATCATAAACAAAGCAAGATAACACACCCTTTTCATCTGACCGCTCCTGTTCTGTCTTTCCAGACTTCTCAAAAGACGAGTTTCTATCAATTTAAATTTCAGGAATCAAGACATAAAGATGTTCACATGGGATTCTGTAGATGGCGGTGTGACAAGTGTGCAATCATTTCATTGATTATAATAATCCGAATTACTTTTCTGCGTACTATAGATTGTTCTGAAATCATTGTCATCGTAACCGCAAATGAAAATCCAGATTTAAATCACGATTCATTAGCTCAGAATGAATCCGCGAAGGCTTTTTGGGACAGAGTTAATTTACTGAGAATGCATCAGTATTCAGATTTAAATACACGAAAGGTTCTGTCTTAGTTTATCCTTCAAAAGCAAATTCTTGAGAAGAGTTCTACTCACCATCATAAGGGATCTGAAATTCGTCTGACGGATGACTTAATGGAAAATAAAAAAAACCTGTCATTGCGTCAGCTAAAAATTGAAGCAAAACAACTAAAAAATATAAATGAAAACGAATGGGACAAGAACAGTTAAGAATGTTTATTTTACGGAACAACAGATATCATCAGAAGAAATCAGGAAGCTTTAGCAAGATCAAAACTTCCCAGAAAGGACACCTGTTCCAGTGTTCCTATGTTCTCTGCACGTGAAAACGATGGTTTGCGGCCTCTTTTAGGAGAGCGAAGATGGGCAATAATATGCTCCGAAAACCGACCAGAATTGTTCTGTCCGAGATGTTTCAGAAACTCCCGGAAAGCAGGCCGGATTCCGGGAGTGATCATCAGCTGCTCTGTCAGTTGTTGCAGGTAAGGTTCCTTATTAAAATGTTTCATCGCAACAAGAATATCTCCTGCCAATAATTTATGGTTCACTTCCGCAACGACTTTAAAAAGTGCTGCAAGATGCTGCAACAAAACTTTGCGGACTTCATGACCATCATACTTTGGGTCCTCAGAGATTTTTTCAGATAACGTTTGTATAAAAAGCGAAAATCTATCCGGTTTTTTCAGCATATAGTACTTAAATGTCTCATGAAGAATTTTCTGACAATGGGCTTCAGACTCAAAAATATAAGGAAGATTCTCCAGAAGATATTGCAGAGAAATCGCCTCACTTTTTTTATGAAAAAGAGAAGAAAAGAGGTGATCCAGTACAGTGTGACCAAAACGATTCATAATGCGGTTGAAGGATGATTTGTCCTGCATTCCGCTACATATACGACCAAAATAATGCAGAAGACTCAGACGGATACAATTATTACTACTGTTACTTACAGATAACAGATACGTTGTAATATGATCAGCAACTTCCCTGGCATTTCTGAAAGTCCCAGGTTCTGTTGCCTCCCTCCTCCGGATTGCAAGACCCAGCTCACAGGTGATCGCTACTCCTGTAGAATAAAGAATTTCATCATGATCATGATCGGTCACTTCACTGGTCAGAGCGACCTCAGCAAAAATTCGGGACGCCTGATCATGCCCCTCTTCCGCAAAGAGCTGATCAAAAAAAGCAAGAACCTGTGATTCTTTCACCGAATAACTAATCCAGATCAGAATACTTTCCATGACAATCTCAGCATACAAACGGTTCTGGCTATTTGCACAGAGCATACGCGCAAAGTGTTGCATAATCCGTACCTGATCAAACTCAGATAATTCTCTTTTAAGAGATCGCATATCTTTCCACTGAAGAAGAACAGAACGATCAATCAGCTCACATGCCGAGCCCGCGTCCCTGATACCTTTCCATGATTGTCCACTTCCCGATTCTGTTTCCACGCTCTCATCTCCTCATCAGGGATACGCCACCCTGTGTTATCTGGCGGCAGGGGGGCTGCTCAGATGTTCATTAATCTGGTCAATCAAAGCCTGAATTTCCCTGGCAATCGCCTTATCAAGCTCTTCAAATTTCATTCCATATCCAAGTGGAAAACGATGATCATCATTGAATCTCGTAACAACCGCTGTAGCATTAAATGCTTTCAGAAAGCCATCCACACGACAGGTTAACTTCAACGTTTCACCAAGCTGAAACAGCTTATCCGTGGTTTCAATAAAAATACCACTCGCAGAAATATTGACGCCTCCACCAATAATCAGTTGCCCATTATTATGAACAATGATGCGTCCTTTAATGGTTGCTCTTGGAGAACGATCAATATGAGCCCGCTTTTCCGGTCCCGACATCTCTTTCGAGGACCTTGTTTCACCCAGACTTTCAAGAGCTTCTGATAGTGGCCGCCAGTCCTCCCAGCCAGTCTTGTACAGATATGCATTTTGAGGGATCATATTACTGTCAAGCATCCGTGTAATCTGCTGCTTATCAAAGGGGCCTGTCTGACCCTCCGGGTGCCGGTATACATACCAGACCAGATCGTTCATTGACTCGGCTCCTCATCTCTCGTGTCCTGATTTTGGCATGGAGAATCCGGCTTTCACTACGGAACGGTCAGGTCACCAGCCATTCATGGCCTGCTCACAGAGGCCACTGGCTAACCGATCGGAGTGAGTTAAAGAGTTCTTTAAGGTTTGTGCAAAAAAATAGATTTAAATCAATTATTAAAGGATCTTAATATATGATAAGTAGAATTTTGTCAGGACTCTTTTTCTCCTGCTGCCTGACAACTCTGAACGCCAAAAGCATAACCAACAGTAATTATAGTACAAATATTAAAAAAAACCTTCAGACAGAAATCAGCATAGCGCCATCCACAGAAGACTGGAAGCTCTTCTGGAGTAGCGGGAAGGTCTGGAGAAAAAATCTCTGGGACTACCATAAGCAGAGGGGTCATATACTCGAAGACTGGGCATGGGAATGGCAGCTGGGATGGGTACGATCCTGTGAGACAACAGCGGAGGGCTGGTGTCAGCAGCTGCTCAAAGAGGCCCTCTTTGCAAAAGCGGGCCTCGTCCGGTCACGGGCAGCCCAGGCATGGGGAAATATCTGGAGGGGACATAAAGATAAGATGGCGATTCGTCTGCTGGCGCAAGCTTACCAGAATCCTGAAAATATCCGCCAGAATAAGCCTCTTTTCATCCGGAAACGAATACTCCATGCCATAAAAGGTATCGGAGGGGAATACGCTCTGAAAACAGCTCAGGAGCTCGCCGCAGAGCATACACAGACACAGGAATACTGGCTGCGGCTGAACCATGTATCCGGAAAATGATTATGGCGGAAGCTCTGCTAAGGTTTCCTGTTGACCATGCTATCTCTTCTCTGTACTTTCCTCTGGGTCAGGAATAAAGGGTCCCGTAGCTCAGTGGATAGAGCAATGGATTTCTAATCCATCGGTCGCATGTTCGAATCATGCCGGGATCGCTCCTGCATCTATATCTTCTTATAATCACCTTTAAAATATTCAGATTTCAGATTCAGAGCCACAATAGCCGACATTGTCATTATCACTTGTGGAGCAGGCAGAAAGCTATCTGCCTGTCCGGATACAGACAAAAAGGCATGATATTTTGAATTCACCTTCGTTTAAATCTATTCTGATCGTAGATGATGAAGAAGTTATTCTTGAACTTCTCCAGGCTATTTTTGGAAATCAGTACCAGGTCTATCAGGCCACAAATGGAGATGACGCTCTGCGCATCTATAAACTTCAGAGCCCTAATTTACTGATTTCTGATCTATGTATGCCTGGCCTGAACGGCCTGGAGCTGATCAGGACAGTAAAAAATGATGGAGCATGTAAGGTTTTTGCAGTGTCAGGACAGGAAGATGCCTTCCTTGAACAGGCCAGACTCGCAGGAGCCGATGAGGTTCTGCCTAAGCCCTTAGATATAAGGCGGCTGCTTAAACTTGCCGGGAAATACCTTACCCCCCCGCAAATGATCATGTAACATTCCGATAAAAAATAAATATCATAAATTCAGGACGTTCAAGATACCGGCTGTCTGTCGCGAAGTATCGGTATGTGTGTTGTCAGGATAAAAACATATATTTTCCTGTATGTTTTTATATAAGCCAAAAGCAACGACTCAATATTAAAATAAAAAATCCGAAAGAGATCCCGACAGACTGAGTTTCCTTCAGATAACCGTTCAGGGAACCATGGAACAGGACAGTAAAATATTCCATATGACCTACAATGCCTCGCTTCTGAGGGTCCGCGTGGCCTTTAAATGCGGAGACATGAAAAGACTGTCCGCCATTCCGGAAGATCTCTTCACAAGAGCTCAGGATAAAATGGAAAAGGAAAAAGAAAAAGGGCTCATCATCAAACACCGGCTTTATCTGACACGCCTTGAAAAGATAAGAAAAATACTAAGCGAAGCAGAATCACCCGTATGGCCTGATGCATTCGACGTTCACCTGACCCTTGCAGCAGGCATCCCTAAAATAAACGGCCTACATTTTCACCCTGAAACAGACAACAGTACGTCGATTGGCAAACTTCAGATCAAAATATCAGGAGATCTGATCAGAACCTTTCATCCAAAGATTTTTCATCTGGTCATCCAGGATCTCATTGAAACATCGGGAAGTTCTGCACATCCATGCCCTGCCCAGACAACAGCTATTTATTTCAGAATACTCAGCGGGCTAAAAGACGATGAGATCAACCTACGTCCGGCCATCAGAATGCCGGAACCCCCAGTAAGCCAACCCTATGCATTCAGATATTACACAGATAATGAGCTTGCCCTGGTGGTTTTCAATATTGCGGCATTCAGAAAAAAAGAGATGTTCGAACATATGGAGAAACATCTGAACAAAATCAGTCATAAAATGCCGGGGCAGGCAACAAAATGGACAAAAATTATCCGATCCGAAATTTCACTCGCACTACATGGAATCGAACATTTTGGATTGGAAATGCCACTCACGATCCTGGCAGCTTCCAGTAGCAATCGTAAAGTAACAGAAAACCTTCAGAAAGAGCAGGCCCCACAGCCCGAAAAAGAAGCGCATCCGGTAACTTCCCACGCGCCAGAATCAGAAAAAGCACCATCACCACCTACTTCCATAGTTCCGGAAGACTATCCGGGAAAAAACCTCCTCCATCTGATCATAGCCCCTGATAAAATGCAGGCAACCATCACAAATTTCAATATAAGTTTCTACGAGAACGTAGAGGAAGGAATCGATGAAACATGGCTGAATCATGAGCTGCATCGCTATGGAATCAAACAGATCAGCAAGGAGGGCCTGGAGCGGGTCAGGGATAATATCATCCGGAAAAGGGATCTTAATGGCATTGTCATTGCTGAAGGAATCCCTCCAGAGCCAGCCGGAAAGTCGGTGATTGTTCCAGTTTCTGAACAAAACAAGCCAAAAACGCCAGCTACGAATCAGGAAGATAAAACCATCAATCTCAGATCAATGAAACAAGACCTCACCATGGTCCTCAATGGTCAGTTGATTGCAAGGCTGGTCTGCACAGAACCTGCAAAGAGTGGTCAGGACATCTTTGGTGAAGAGATTCCACCCCCCGCAACAAAAGACTCTCAGCTTGAAATCGGCGCTGGTGTCAGAGCAGGGGATTCAGGAGAATTTTACGCGGAACTGGATGGGCTGTTGAGCATCACTGAACATGGAATTCACGTCATCCATGCTTATCATCATAAGGGGGATGTTAACCTTACATCCGGAGACATCCGCTTTGATGGCCCCGTGCTGATTAATGGAAATGTAGAATCTGGGTCCAGTGTTTTTTCCGGACAAAGCATTCATATAACCGGACAGATACGTGGCGGCACTGTTCGCTGCCATGGTGATCTCAAAGCAGAAAAAGGCATCATCACAGGCCTGAATCATAGCCTTTTCTGCGGTGGAGATATCGAGGCAAAGTTTATTGAAAACTCTGTTATTGACTGCAAAGGCAGTATAACGGTCAGTAAAGCCATCTTGTCCAGCACCGTCTGCTGTAGCGGGCAGATCAGGGTTACAGCTGCTGATGGCACCTGTGCCGGAAGCGACCTTCATGTATGGGATAACCTGATCACACATAATCTCGGTTATCCCAAAGGAAAAAAAACCAGGATCTTTCTTGGAGAAGATTGGCTGGTAAGCAGAAAATTACACAGAAACCAGGAAAGAATGCTGATCTTTAATAAACTTCGCGACAAAGTGCGAGCAGAATTACGCGATCTGCTACGCAAAGACAAAAGGCAGATGGGCAGAAAATCGACCGAAATGAAAAGCAAGCTACAGTCGGACAATCTCAAACTCAAATCAATCGTTTCCAGAATTGAGCAGAGAATTCATGATCTGCAACAGCAACTGATATTTAACAGAGATAGCTATATTCAGGTTAATGACACCTGCTACTCAAACTGCAATATTACCATAAATAAAGATGAAGTCTCCATACCAGATCAGATGAAAGCAATTGTCATTCTTGCCAACCCTCATCATGGACAAAGACTCATATCCATCGATAAATTCAAAAAGCCTGAGAAAAGAGAAGAAGATTAAGAAGGAGCCGCATGAAAGCTTGTCTGATCCTCTTAGTTTTCTGCTTCCTCTGTCGTCGGGACTTCCGGACCAGGCTGTAATTTTTCAATGGTCATCCTGGTCTGTTCAAGCTTCTGCTGCATCCTTCGGATCAGATCATAGCCCTGTTCAACCTTCTGAACCAGATCATCCAGGTCCGTTCCATCACCAGAAAGACCTGAAATAATGGACTCAACCTTCCTGAGCATCCCATTAAAGCTATCTGTGTTGTGTATTTCCTCAGTAGTATCCATTCCCTCATAACTCCTTCTGAATATGATCCTGATTCTTCTGATCATCCTGTGTAACTGCTGCCAGACGGACCCATCCATCCAGAAATCTGGCCTGAACAACTGCCGACTGCCGGACAGCTTCTGCTGAGAGACAGGCTTTTCCGCTCTCAGGGTCCTGAAGCCTGGTCCAGCCCTTTTTCATCCACGGAGAGGGATCGTGAGCAACCAGATGGTTCCTGACACAGTCAAGAGACCTCTCCCTCTCTCTGAGCACACGCTCTGCTTCACCCTGCATATTTTGCTTCAGATGAGAGAGCTTCTGCTCTGTCCGACCCAACATTCCGGAAAAGGCACCTTCCATCCGGAAGCGAAATCCCATCAGTTCTTTATCATATCGTCTCAGAATATGATCTCCGGCCCCCCTGAGTCTCTCCTGATGCTGACGTATCCGCAGCTCACCATAGCGGATGCCTGCCCCCGCCAGCTGCCTGAGCTGCGTGAGATATCCTGCAAGCACAGAGGATGCAGATTCCATCGTTTCTGCCGTCCTGCGCTCCAGGCGATGAAGGCTTTCATTCAGAAAATTACGGATATCCTGCAACCTTAGCAGAAGGAAGTCAGCCGCAGCAGTTGGCGTTTTCTGCCTCATAAAACAGATTTCTTCCAGAACACAGCGGTCATCATGATGGCCGATGGCTGCCAGAACCGGAACCCGGAGGCTGGCAAGCTTGAGAGCAAGGCTTCGGTCATCAAACCAACGCAGATCTGCTGCACTTCCTCCACCACGGGTGATCACAATCAGATCACAGTTCTGTGCCACCAGAGTGTCCATAGCCCGGCTGACAGATCCCGGGGTTTTTTCTCCCTGCATATAGCAGGAAATGAAAAGCAGCTGCCCCGGAAAGCCACCGGACTCCAGCTGGTGGACGAAGTCACTGTAAGCTCTTGAATTTTCTGCACTGATAAGTCCGATTTTCAGAGGAAGAGGCGGCATCTGGCAGGATTTATTGGCAACATCCAGCCCACGACTACGCAGTTCTTTCATCAGGCGTTCCCGCGCCAGAGCAAGGGCACCCTTTGTAAAGTCGGGGTCTATATTCAGTATATTCAGGCTGAGGCTACCCCGCCCCTCATAAAAGCGCACCTGACAAAAAGCCCTGACTTTCAGACCATCCTGAAAAGAGGAACGAAAAGAGTCTTTCCCTCCGTTTTTTTTCTCGATCATCCGGAGCTGATCTTTCCACAGGGTGCAGCGCACTGTCACAGTCCCCTGTCCTCTGGTCTGCGGAGCCTCTTCGGCAAGATCAAGAAACAGATGTCCGGAGCGTTCCTGTAAATTCTGGATCTCACCTACGACCCAGACAGGCTCCGGAAAACCAGCTTCGATCAGCTGACCGGCGCGTGACAAAAGAGCCTGCACACTCAGATCAGAACCATGCTCTGACAGAACCGGACTCGCATCTACGGGAGCTGTTTTCTTTTGATCAAGCTCCTCTGCAAACCCTTCCGCCTGAGCAGACACGGCTTCCGGATCAGGTCCACCTCCGGCTTCCCTGCACAAAAGATCAATGGCTTCAAGGCGTTGTCTTGAAACCGGCAGGACCCATTCTTTCTTCTCCCCCAGAAAACGGCCTCCAAGCGACTTGATGCTGGCCCGATGGGGGTAAGTCTGTCCATGAACAAAAATCATCCGATCATGAAGGCGGTAGAAAACAGACAAAATCACATACCTTTATGCTCACCGCTTAAAATGCATCTCAACCCAAGCCTGACTGGCCTGCTTTATAAATCTGTATTATAACGAATAGTGGATCGTTCCCAGACGGGATTTTTAACGGCCCGAAACAAATCAGAAAGAATCAGCCAGAGCCAACGAGGTCTCAAAGATGGTCGCGGGGACAACAGAAGATCAGGCAAATGGAAGCAGGGAATATTATATTGATTCTCTGCGCAAGGAGTTGCTCTACCTGATTGAAAGAGAGCTGACGCCACTTGCTATGAAATACCAGTACAGTGAGGTTCCGCTGGAGTCCAGAGTCCGCTGGAAACCACTGGTCCTGGTTCTTGGCAATTACTCATCCGGAAAATCAACACTGATCAATGAATTCCTTGGAACAAAGATTCAGCTGACAGGACAGGCTCCGACAGATGACTGCTTTACCGTCATCACAGCAGGGGATGACGACGCACAAAATCTCGCAGAAGAAGAGGACTCAGCCGCTGAAGTCCGGGAAAGAGATGGCCGGGTTCTGCTTCATGATGATCAGTATCCCTTTGGCATTCTGAAAAAATACGGAGAGAGGCTTAGTTCCCACTTTCGCCTGAAGCAGATCAAAGGAGTTCCGGCACTTAAAAGTCTGGCGATTATCGACACCCCTGGCATGCTGGACTCGGTGACCGAAAAAGACCGTGGGTATAACTACCAGGAAGTAATCGGAGATCTGGCACAGATCGCAGACCTTGTGCTGATCCTCTTCGATCCTCATAAAGCCGGAACGGTTCGTGAATCCTATGCAAGTCTGAGAGAAACCTTGCCTTCAAAGTCGTTTGAAGATCGTCTCGTCTTTATTCTGAACCGGGTGGATGAATGCGGAAACATCGAAGATCTTCTTCGGGTATACGGAACACTATGCTGGAATCTTTCCCAGATGACCGGGCGCAAAGATATTCCCCGCATCCTTCTGACATATGCTCATAAGAAAACATCGGACTCTCACAAACCTTTTCTTGACCTGCTGGACAATCAGAGATCTGACCTGCAGAACCTGATCCTGAATGCACCGCGTAAACGTCTCGATCATCTGGCAAGTTTTGTGGAGCATCATAGCGGCAGGCTTCTTCACATGCTTGATACCATGATTGAATTCAGCCGAAGCCTATCCGGATACAGATTCCGGCTGACCCTTCCCGGTCTGCTGCTTTCTATCCTGGCTGGAGTTCTCACTGGCATCTGGCTGGATCTGACCAGTAAGCCCGGTGAAATCAGCGATGAGATGTCTGTAATCTGGGGGGTTCTGGTCATTATCATCAGCTATACTCTATGGAATCTGAATCTTAATTATCTGTGCAGACGTTTTTTTCAGAAGAAGCTGAATCAGCTGGAAGAATTTGGGAACCTTTCGTCTCAGCAGCAAAAAGACAGCTGGAATTATATTGCTGATCCGCTCAGACGCTACCTGTCGATGGAAAAAAAGCCCCCCAGTTTATCACAGCTAAAAAAACAAAGGGAGCTGGTCCGTAGAATTTACGTAAAAGGAGCACAGGAAATCAGAAGTGCCATCAACGAGCTGAGTACATTACAGGAGTTTCAAAATCCTGTTCTGAAATCAACAAAAGCTCAAAATCCTCAGAAAACAGCAGATCCGGGACATATTCCGGACTCACTCCCTAACTGAAGACAAAGAACTTTACATCAGAGCCTCTCTCATACACCCTTTCTGTCTGAGCAGAATAGGCTCAGGACCTGCTAATCTGTACCACTATTTCAACAGTTACATCAGCCCCAGACTGAGCAAGAACTTCCATAACCTCTTGGTGTCTGTTCTGCTTTGCGGCACTGAAGGGAGTCAGGCGCAAATTACAAGTGTGATTCACATTAGCCCCGGGCTTGATGAGGAGCTCCACAACAGCCTTGTGCCCACACATAGCAGCATGCTGGAGGGGAGTTATTTTATTTTTATCAGGATGATCCACCACAGCCCCAGCGTCAATGAGATCTTGTACAACTTCTTTGTGACCATTTAGAGCAGCATAATAAAGGGGATAGCGGTCATTCTCATCAGGACAGTCCACATGGGCTCCGTTCTGAAGAAGAACGGCCACAACATCTCTGTACCCAAACTCCGCTGCCAAATGGAGAGGGGTTTTTCTGAGAATCGTCTCAGGCTGATTCACATTTGCTCCAGCCTGAAGAAGCATCTCCAGCGCCTTCAGCTGACCATATTGTGCAGCACTGACGAGAGGTGTGTCCCCCTCTGTGACGGTAACGCAAGGTGTATCCCCCTCTGTACCCATAGCCAGATTGGCACTGAAGAATATAAGCGATACTACGAATAACACTCTCATATTGTGATCCTTTTCCTGATTGTTTGATTATGTCAGCATAAAATGCTGTATGCACAATGCTCATGGAAATATCAAAAGTCAAGAAAAGTCTTAATAACGCCTGAAATTCCAATCTATTCTTTAAGAAAGACCTCTTCAACACCACAAAGCAATCAACTGATTTTACAAATATAGCAATCTGGCTCAGCAGTATGCTCTCTCGAATACGATCGATGGAACCATCATTGGTTGTGGAATCGCCGTCACCGCCTACGCAGGAATATCACTCTATAAATACCTGACAAAGCAGATGTCAGAACATCGTGCTTCTTCTGAAAAAGAACACCGCCGGGCAGAGCAGATGACAGACAAGGACAAATAAATCCAGGCCTGTCGACCTCTCAATCAGACCTGGCATGACTGACAAAAATCATGCCATAATAGCCTCATCGCACACTTCAGCGACTGCAAAAAACAAAAAACTATAGGTGGAGTTTATGCTGTTAAATGCTGCAATTGTGACAACAGCTCTGGGAATCTCCGCAGTTCTTTTTCATAAAAGGATAAGAAAAAACGAAACCTGGCAGGCCACAGTAACACCCCTCGCTTCCATCATCGGAAGTGGCTTTTTAGTTGTGGTTCCTCTTCTTGGACATCTTATGGGCGTATATGCTCCCATCGGAATGGCCACTGTCCTGATTTTAGCCTATCTGGTTGGATCTGCCATTCGCTTTAATATCGTTCATGCAGAGGCACTGACATACAACAGTGAAAGTAGCCTGCTGAAACAACTGGAGAGACTCTCCTCCATGCTCCTTGCAATTGCATATTTCGTTTCAGTGGCATTTTATCTTAAGCTTCTTTCCTCTTTCCTCCTCGAACCAATGGGCCTCAAACAGGGTTATAATGAACAGATTCTGACCACGATGATTCTCCTTTTCATATCAGTAACAGGATGGATCAGGGGCCTCAAAATGCTGGAGGTTCTTGAAAAATACTCTGTCTCGGTGAAGCTGGCCATCATAGGCTCCCTCCTGACAGGATGGGCATACTTTGATTTTGAGCTGCTTCGGAACGGATATGAGATAAAAGCAGGAAAGGGCGCTGGAGAGTTCTGGGACACCCTCAGAATCATTGCCGGATCGTTACTGGTCGTGCAGGGTTTTGAAACCTCTCGTTATCTCGGAAATCACTACTCTCCTGAAAAAAGAGTTTTTTCAATGAAGTCCGCCCAGTTGATCTCATCTGTGATCTATCTCGCTTTTATCATCGTATGTATTCCGTCATTCAGAACTCTGTCAGGAGAAATCAAAGAAACAGAGATTATCAGGCTTTCAGGAGATGTCGCATCTGTTTTGCCTTTTCTCCTGATTGTTGCAGCTGTGATGAGCCAGTTCAGCGCTTCTGTTGCTGACACCATCGGCGCGGGTGAGCTGATCAACTATCATGTGAAAGGGCGTCTGTCTTTGCCTTCAGGATTCACTTATCTTATTGTCGGCGCTGTCGGTATTTTTCTTGTATGGACAACGAATATTTTTGAAGTTATTTCAATTGCATCCCGGTGCTTTGCACTTTACTATCTTTCACAAGTTTTAATCTCAAATCTTGTCAATCTGAGAGTATCAGAAGGCAGAAAAAAAATCTTGCTGTCCGTTTATTTTTCGATAGTTTCCCTGATACTGATATTTGTCGTGCTCTTTGCAAAACCGATCGAGTCATGATAGTGAAAACTGAAAAAACTGAAGGAATCAGAAAGTCATAAACCTTCTGACTGAAGACCCTCTGTTCAACTGGTATTAATTTATGGTTCAAAAACAACATCCATGGCTGACGACTTATGAAAATAGTTTTATCCTCGATGTCTTCGCTCAGCCTCAGGCAAAACACTCGGAAATACGTGGTGTTTATGGTGATCGTCTCCGCATTGCGGTAGCAGCAAAGGCTCACAAAGGAGCCGCAAACAAAGAACTTATAAGATTCTTATCCGATTTATTAAGGATTAAACAGTCCGATGTGGAAATCCTCAAAGGAGATCTGGGGCGCAAAAAGAGAGTCCGGATAGACAGCCCCTGGTCCTCAAACATCTGCAACATCCTCACAAAAAGCACATAATTTGTTCCATCCAGAGCATAAAATGCTGCTGCATAACATGATCTTTAAAAACGCAGAGAAAATCAGAAAGTTCCCTTGTTCATAAGATGGCGAGGAGCCTCATCAACAATCATCCCGACAAGCTTGAAGCTGAAAAATGCGCTAATCGACCAGAGAGCAATATTAATCAGCTCGTTCATAAATAAGCCACCCATATACATGCCTGAACCAGCAATAAAAATCATGCAAACCTGAGCAAGACTATAATGCCGGATGATCTTCCGGAACAAAACACCGGAAGATAAAAGCCTCAGGAAAAGCACCGGAACAACAGAAAAAATACTTCCACACAGGATGGCACACTGAGCAGCTCCCATATGAGCATGCATGGCATGATTCCAGCCTTTAGCTATCGCGCTGAAACCAATCCCGAACTGCCCACAAACAAACATCGACAGCAATCCACCAACAAAAAGAGCGGTTGCAACCCGCCAGACGACATCGAACACACCTGGATTCAGATCTTTTGTGACGTAATGATAAATAACAGCTGACGTTTTTTTGCTGACCTCCGCCATAATTTTCCCCTTTCTCCGGAGTTGTGACACTCCTCTTACTTATATACCTCTGATCCATAGATTTTGTGACACAATCAGAAATACTCCTTCCATGTCACAAAACCCATCTGAGAAGAGTATTCAACAACAGAGGCTGTATCAGAACGTTCATCGGATGAACGGAGACTATTTTGCTGCTTATATTAATGATGACTATACTTAATATGATCTTAGCGACTTCAGATGCAATAGCTGCCATTCCCGGCGAACAGGGAATCGGGAAGATCCTGGAGCTGATCAGAAAGCAGAATCATTCCGTCCAGGCAGCAAGTCAGACCCGACTGGCCGACCTGCACGCCGCAGACGGAACAGGATATTTCCCTGAGCCGGGCATCAGCCTGAATGTTTTCGGCTCTCCCATTGAAACCCGCAATGGTCCACAACGTTTTAACATCGTGCTGAAGCAGGCGATTCCCTGGCCAGCAGCTCTCAGAGCCGAAGAACAGCTGGCAGACAGCAGCGCCAATGTCAGACAGGAACAGCTTGAGATCCTGTTGCTGGATCTTGACTTCAATGCAAAGTCCCTCATCTTTAAGTATGCCGGGCTCTCTGCGAAACGAAAAAACAAAGAAAAGATGATCGCATCCCTGAATCACCTGAGTAAAGTTGTCTCAGGCCGCCTGAAACTTGCTGCGGCGGGTCAGGCAGAGGTATCCCGTATCAATATTGAAGGAGCTCGCCTCACTCAGGCAGTCCGGACGATCGATGCAGACCTGGTAAAAATCATCCACACACTGAAAGCCCTGACAGGCGGGGAGGATATTGTTTCTTTCCTTCCCTCTTCCCCTGATCCGGACTGGGGAGAGATCTCAGGCTTTAACGCAGACAAAATTGACGTGTCCTCCCACCCTCTGATCAGACTGGCTCATGCAAAAGTCAGTTCCGCAAATGCCAGGATCGAACAGGCAAAAGTCCGGCACCTTCCCGGATTCGGAGTCTCTCTTTCCTGGTTTCAGATCGACCCGCCGGATTCTGATATGCTGAGTTCAGATGCAGGCAAAGATGCATGGGCAATTGGCGCTTCTGTTTCAGTTCCGATCTGGAACAGAAGATATAACGCGCTGGAGTATAGCCAGATTGCACAACGCTCAGCCGCACAGCAGGAACTCAGACAAAGAGAACTGGATCTGAAAAGCAGCATACACAGTATTTACGAAGAATATCGCTCTGCAAAAGACATCTTCATGATATTTCGGAATGATATCCTCCCTCAGTCAGATCAGGCTCTGCAATCCGATCAGGAATCCTACGCTCAGGGAAATACCCCGTTCGATCGGATGATTGAAAGCTATATCCGTTCCATCCAGCTTGATGATCAGATCATCGAAAGTCAGATCAGAATGGCCACACTCAAATCTGCACTGGAAAAACTGACAGCAGCCAGACTCACGAACAAAGCCTTATAGGAGGTTCTTTTGGAAAAAGTCAGACACCTGCTGCTTCCCGTCTTATTCCTCCTGGTAAGCCTGCCGACAGCATGGGGACAGACGGAACATAATCACGGTCAGATATTCACCTGTCCGATGCACCCGAATATCAGACAAAACGAGCCAGGAAGCTGCCCCATCTGTGGGATGGATCTGGTTCCTCTTAAAAATTCAGACCCAGAAGCAGGGAAGAATGAAGAGTCGATCATGATATCTCAGGCAACAAGAAGACTTGCAGGAATTGAAACAGAAAAATTATCAGAAGCCCCGGCATTTCAGAAGATAAGGGCCGTCGGTTCGATCGACTATGACGAAGGACGAATCTCAACCATTGCTGCCTATGTCGATGGAAGAATTGAAAAGCTCTATGCCAACTACACCGGAGTCAGGGTTAAAAAAGGTGAACATCTGGCTGAGTTTTACAGTCCTGCTCTCTACTCCGCTCAGGTCGAATATCTCCAGGTGGGGAATGCTCTCTGGAAAATGCGTGATTCACAGCAAAAGAACGCTCTGTCCATTCAGAAAAACCTTCTGATCAATGCAGAAAAAAAACTACAAGAACTTGGCATGAGCAAAGCACAGATCAGAGAGCTTAAAAAAAACCGTCAGGCCAGAAGCCGCCTTGTCCTGGCGGCAACGGTTTCCGGAACAGTGATTGAAAAGAATGTTATCGAGGGTAGCTATGTTAAGGCAGGACAGATCATCTGCAAAGTAGCGAACCTTTCCACTGTCTGGCTTCTCCTTGATATGTTCCCTGAGGAGACATCCTTTCTTAAGTTCGGCTTAAAAGTCAGGGCTAGCATCCGTTCAGCGCCGGGGCAGGAGTTTGAAGGCAGGATCTCCTTCATCAGCCCGGTGATCAGCAAACAGACAAGAACGGTCCGGGTTCGGGTGGAAATACCGAACCCGCAGGGAATCCTGAAACCAGGTGATCTTGCGGATGCCTCGATTTTGCTTCCCGTCGGAAGCAAAGGCATTCATTCAAAGATCTACGATCCCGAGCTGGCCGGTCAATATATTTCGCCAATGCACCCCCAGGAAAGCAGCGATAAACCCGGTCAATGTCCTGTCTGCGGAATGGACCTTATCCCTGCCGAAACATTTGGCTATACCGCAGATCAGAACGACCTGGAAAAGGTCGTGACCGTTCCCAGAGACGCCATTTTGTCCCTGGGTGCAGATCATGTCGTTTTTGTTGAAAGAGAAAAAGACCGCTTCTCTTTACAAAAAGTCATGAAAGGGCCCGTCGTTGAAGGAAACCGGGTTCTTATCCTTAGCGGGCTGCACGCAGGTAACACAATCGCTACAAAAGCTGTCTTCCTGATCGACTCACAGATGCAGCTCTCCGGAAAAACCTCATTAATGCAGATATCACACGGCAAAAAAGAGTCTGCTCAGAAAAAACACACAGACTAAAACAAACATCAGGACAGGGGCTTAAGATGAGTGTGCTTAAGTATATGATGAGCAAAATTCAGGAGCACGCTGGCCTGAGCCTGATCTTAGTTGGCCTTGTCGCTGTCTATGGATTTTACGCAAAGGAACATGCCTCCGTTGATGCTATCCCGGATATTGGGCAGAATCAGGTCATCGTGATCACCAACTGGCAGGGGCAGTCACCCAAGGATGTGGAAGATCAGATCACCTACCCCCTTTCTGTCGCGCTTCTGGCAGTACCGGGAGCCGAAAGCGTTCGGGGAAAAAGCCTTTTCGGCTTTAGCTTCGTGCAGGTAACCTTTTCAGACAACACGGACTATTACTGGGCACGCTCCAGAGTCTCTGAACAGCTGCCAACGGTCGCAGCAAATCTCCCGGAAGGAGCCAGTCCGGTGCTCGGACCGGATGCTACCGGTCTGGGACAGATATTTTATTACGTTCTTGAACCCTCAAAGCCAGATAACCCTGCTCATCTGCGATCTGTCCAGGACTATGTCATTAAATATGCTCTGCAATCTGTGGAGGGAGTGAGTGAAGTCGCCTCCATCGGTGGATTTATCCGTGAATACCAGGTAGACCTCGATCCGGATCAGCTGCACTTTCACAAAGTGCCTATAGAAACTGTGAGCAGAGCTCTCAGAGCATCAAACAAAGAAGTGGGAGCCAAGACCATCGAACAAAGTGATATGGAGTTCATTATTCGGGGAAAAGGCTTCCTTGGTGGCAGACAGGGACCAGAACAGACCGTGATCGACCTTGAAAACACCGTCGTAAGCTCGAAAGAAGGGATACCCCTTCGCATAAAAGATATAGCCGAGGTCCGTAATGGAACTGCCTTCCGGCGAGGTGCCCTCGACTTCGATGGTACAGAAGCTGTCGGAGGAATTGTCGTCATGCGTCTCGGAGAAAATCCGGGCAGCGTCATTGAGCGAGTTAAACAGAAGATATCTCAGCTGGAGCCATCTCTGGATGGAATAAAAATCAAAGCAGTATATGACCGGACAACGCTCATTGACGAAACTGTCCGCACACTGTCCGATGCTCTCCTCCATGAAATCCTGATCACCATTCTGGTCATTGTCCTGTTTCTGATGCATATCAAAACCAGTCTTGTGGTTGCCTCTGTTCTTCCGCTTTCCGTCTATGTATCATTCATCATCATGCGCCATGCTGGTCTGGATATGAACATCATGTCCCTTGCAGGTATCGCCATCGCCATCGGTAATATGGTTGATATAGGAATAGTCATTGCCGAGAGTATCTATAGTCGGATATCGGCAGAAAAAGACCTGCCTCTTCCAGAACGGATCAAGGCTATTACGGAAGCAAGTGCGGAAGTTGTCCCTCCACTGCTGACCGCAACAGCCACAACTGTCATCAGCTTCCTCCCGGTATTCTTTTTAACAGGTCGGGATTATAAACTTTTTGCCCCTCTGGCCCTGACCAAAACATGCGCACTGCTCTCGGCTTTAGCCGTCTCCCTGATTGTTGTGCCCCTGTTCTCGCGTTTCCTGATCCGGGAACAGCTCAGCTCCTTTGCAAGGCGATCATTACCCTTCGTGACAGCCCTCTTTGGGTCCGTTCTCAGCTCGACCATAGCAAAGAGCTCATGGTCGGATGATCTGTGGATCGGGATCGCAACAGCAGCCGGAGCTCTTCCTGGTTACATAACGGGTCGTTTGATGGCAAAAGAAAAACTCCTTCGCCCGGAAGATTCTCTGATGACACAATTCATATACAGAATCTACGAACCCATGCTCCGCTGGGCAATCCATCACAAGTGGCTATGTGCATCTCTCCCTTTTCTGATCTTCGGAGCCGGACTCGCTTCATGGAGTACATTAAAAACCGATGACTGGATTGCATTAGACGAGGGAAGTTTTTTCTATATGCCCACCATGTATCCGGGTATCAGCTTTTCCAAAGCCTATGAAATTCTTCAGACCCAGGATACGTTAATCAAAAAAATTCCTGAGGTGAAACATGTCTTAGGTAAGATCGGTAGGGCGGACTCTGCCCTTGATCCTGCTCCCACAGCCATGATTGAGACTTACATTATGCTCAAAGAAAAGTCGCGGTGGCGTGAAGGAGTCACAGAAAAAGAGATCTGGCAGGAAATCAACTCCCTGGCGACTCTCCCTGGAGTCACCCCGGCATCTTTGCTTCAGCCTATCGAAGGGCGGGTCGTCATGCTGCAAAGTGGTATCAAAGCCTCTATGGCGGTCCGGATTTACGGAGACTCCCTGGATGGTCTGGCCATCGCTGCCAGACAAGTCGCTGAACATCTCAAAACGATGGATGTCGTCAATAAAACAACAATCAATCCTGATCTTGTCCTTGGAAAACCCTATGTTGAGTTCAATGTCGATCGCACAGCGGCAGCCCGCTACGGCATGTCCGTTGGAGCGGTTAATGAGCTGATTGCCACAGCTCTCGGGGGAACAACCATCGGCAAAACCGTCGAAGGCCGGGAACGTTATCCCATTCGCCTGCGTTACCACAGACAATACCGGGATGATTTAGAGAGTCTGGAAAGACTCCCGGTCATTACCGCCAAAGGAGAAACCGTCCCCCTCAAGGCGCTTGCGAACATGGAAACACTCTGGGGCCCTGCGGGAATTTCCAGTGAAAACGCACGGCTTGTCGCACATGTATCCTTCGCTCCGGCAGCGAATATCGGTGCCATCGCAACAGCGGATGCAGTGATGGCGTCACTGCAAAAAGCACAGACAGAAGGGGCACTCTCTCTTCCCCCAGGCTATGAAATGGAAGCTGTCGGTTCCTTCCAGAATCAGGCTGAAGCTAACAGAACCCTTATGTGGGTCGTCCCTCTGGTCATACTGCTAAATCTGCTTATCATCTTTCTGACGTTTGGACGCTGGAGCCTTAGCTTGTTGATATTCAGCGGTATTCCACTGGCATCCGGAGGAGGAATGCTTCTGCTTTTCCTTACAGGCACACAAATCAATACAGCTGTCTGGATTGGCTTTATCGCTCTCTTTGGGATTGCTGTGGACAATGGGGTGATCCTCAGTTCCTATCTTGAAGCCCGCTTTGCCTCTCATCCTCCCAGATCCCGTCAGGACATCATCGACAACGTGATACATGCCGGACTAAGGAGAATCAGACCCTGTCTGATGACGACCGCGACCACCATTATAGCCCTCCTGCCGGTTCTTCTGTCTGATGGAAAAGGAGCAGAAGTTGCTAAGGGAATGGCCTTACCCATCTTCGGAGGAATGTTTTCAGCGCTTCTGATCCTTCTTGTTCTACCTGCTCTTTACGCCAGACTGATGGAAAGAAAAATCCATACTCCATATCATAAACAGTCCGTATAATGAAAAAAAGACAGATCTCAGGAACAGAGCATGAATATGCCGGAAATGGCCGGAAATGGCCGGAAAGGCACAAAAGCATATGAAATGGGAAAAACTTAGCAACGAAGAACTCCTCCAGAGCTACGCTCATGGGAGTTTTCCGGCATTCGATACATTCTTCAGAAGAAACAGCCAGGCTGTCTTCCTGTTTATCATGAGCCGCTCCGGAGATCAGAGAGAGGCAGAAGATATACTCCAGGAGACATTTATCAGAATTCACAAATATATTCACCGTTATGATACGAAAAGAAGTGCTCTTAACTGGGTTTTTGCAATCGCCAGAAATCAGATTCTGACACAGATCGCAAAACGCACGGACTATACAGAGCTGGATGAGTCCATCATAGAATCAAAAAGAACATCAGGAATTGAAGCTCGCAATGAGCTCATAAGCATTTTATCCGGACTGGATGAAAACGAAAGAAATCTTATTCTGGACCGTTTTCTGAAGGAAGAATCTTATGAAGAGATGAGCACAAAAAGAAATCTGACGACAGCAAATACTCGTCAGAAAGTATCGAGAATTTTAAAGAAAATCAGGACAATGGCCTAAACCTTGTCTCCGCAATGAGGCATTGCTTCATCATATGGATTCTGTACCTGCCCTTCTTTCTGGACCCAACTGGCTTTTACCATAGGACAAAACATCACAGCATAACCTGTGGGTCTGGCCATACTCACCCACATAGCCATAGGCTGTGAAAGCTTTCTGAAGGCTTCACGGGCAGAAGAGATATCCCCGGAACGTCCCAGAGATTCAGAAGAGTTTACAAGATTTATTGGAATTTTGTTATAATGCCCCGCATGTTCGCTGGCGACCGATGTCAGATCAAGTTTTTTTGCCATCTGAGCTATATTTTCACTCATTTCTTTAAGATGATCCGTCTTTCCCGATAATAAAATATTATAAATTCTCAGATATTCCGTAAGAATTTTCCCCATAGATTCATCAAAGGAATGGGGAGCTCGCATCTGATCTGTCTTATGATGTTCATGATCTTTATGGTTTTCATGATTCATATGCTCTGACTGAGCATATACTGACGTATGCATAAAAAGCATAAAGAATATAAATATTTTTAACATAATACCCACAAATCTCTCCTTTCTGGTCTGATTTCAGATAACAGCTGATATACTCCCGATTCTCGATTTTTGTGACAATATGAAGATAGATTGCAAAAAGTATATGTGACGTCATGGATGATGTTCAGATCGGTAACGATATATCGTTTCCACCAGACGCTTTAGTTTTTTTACAGAAAGATTGAGTTTTCTGAAAGAAAGATCTCCAAACCTATGATGATCGGCAGACATAAACGTGTAAAGAGTCTCATGAAAGACTAAAAAACTTTCACTTCCTGTGCAGTGGCGTGGATCACAGGGTTTCATAATTTTTTTATCATCTTCATCTGTTTTTCCCAATTTTACGAACAAAGCTGTTGCTCTTCCCGGAGTATTGACAAAATCACGCAACCTCTGAAGCTGGTCAGAAGCATCTTGCCAGGCCTGTTTCGCATCATCTTTGCATTTTACTTCGACCACTTCAGCAACCTGATAAACAGGTTTTTCTTCATGATCAGAGTCTGAAAACATAAGTATTTTTTGCTTCACAACGATCAGATCTGCCTCTCCGGAATGAAACAATATGCCATCTTCCTCATCATAATAATTAATATTATTCAGAATAAAATAATCATTTTCCGGATATTTATCCCGCATCTGATCAATCGCGATCTGCTCACATACCCATCCTTTTATCTGGCCATAATTTTCAGGAACAGACCACAGTGAGCTGCGATTTTTCAGATACATTTCGTACGTATCTTCTGCATCCGTTGCAGATAAGATAAGAGGAAAAAGAGACAAGAGACTAAGCATCAGACAGACGATAAATCTGATCATAATCATCATCCTATCGTTTGTGTATCGTTTTTATACAAACAAGATAAAAACGAGCCTTTTCCGATGACAGGCTCTTTATAATCAGCATATATGATGCTCTGACTGTGAGCTAAGCATACAACGATCCAATAGATGGATTCAACATTATTTTAAGAGAAAAAAATTGTCCTAATCAGGAAACGGGAAGAAATTAAGTCAAAAGCGCGGTCACAATCCGGATCGTTGGATTGTGACCATGTTTTAAAGAACCCCACAGATCAGATATTTCTACTTAAAAGCAGGTCAGAGAATTTCAGAACATATACCTTAAATAAATATCGCATAAAATTTAGTCAGTTTTGTCATTCCACTGCAATATTTTAATTAGTATTGATCATTTTTTTCTGATATCCTACGCCGTCTGATGAAAATTCATCAGGAAATCACAAGTCTTCTTAACTTAAAGACTTCACTTAAACACTTAAAAGAGAGGACTACAGAATGAGACATTTCGCACGAATTTTCCTTGTGGCCTTTGGTATCTTCATCGGCCATATGGCTTCCGGAACAGACTATCCACCACCCGGAACCGAAACATCACCAGATCTCCACACAGCGGCCTCTTCCGGAAATCTGAAGGCCCTAAGAGAGCGCATCGAGGAAGATCAACAAGATCCGGAGATGACCACAAAGCTCGGCGAGACTCCCCTTCATTTGGCAGCAAAAGCCGGACACCCTGACATCGTAAGATATCTCCTCCGGCAAGCTTGCGTGAACGTTCACCCAAAAGCCACTAAACCCAAAACCAGGGATGATGACAGAGCGGACACCCCACTTCACTTTGCAGTAAAGTATGGATGGCCTGAGATTGTCGATCTCATCCTCGAGGGCACTGACAAAGGATCTGCTGAAATAAATCAGAAGAGCTCGGATGGAAACACCCCTCTCTCTATAGCTCTCGCTTTAGCAGGCACTGGCTGTGTGACAGAACGTCACGGATACTCCGAACCCGGAGTTCCACAGCTCGAACACATGACAAAGATCATCAGATCACTGCTTGATAAAGGAGCTGATCCTAACATCAGGTTAGAAGTTATTGAAGGTGGTCAGTCTCATCTTGAAGTATTCCTGTCACCACGTGAGAGCTGTTATAACCACTACGAAATGCAACCCATCGAGCAATGGCAGCGCGTGGAAGACCAAACCCCCCAAATTATAAAGATGCTCATCAATGCCGGAGCAACAATTGATAAAGAAGAAATTAACCGGCTCGATCATCTTCTGTGGAGCATTATGTCAGACTACGAAGAACTCAGCGAACTTCTTAAGCCAAACGCTGTTCATGACGAGGTTCATAACGAGAATGATCAGGAAAGCACACAAACAAAACCGGGCTGGGGTGAGTATCTGAGAAGCATCTTCTCTAAACTGAGATTAGTGCCAAATCTGTATAACAGCCAGCCCCGGGGAGAAAGTTTCCCGATAGCCGGATGTTACTCGATGGCTGCATAACTGCAAAATTCGACCAAGGGCATTTTTATCACGCCCCTGTAGAAGCCTCTTTTTTGCAGCGTTCACGGCCAGAAGCACCGCAGATCTGACAATTTCCACTACTCCCGGACTCTGAGTCAATCCGGTTCAGACCTCCGCACGAACCGGAAGGGGGAGGCCTGCCGAACAAAACACCAATCCCCATACCGACAAAGACCAGAAGAAAAACAGCAAACACAGATAAAAAAATCATCATAACTCAGAAAACTCATCCATCATCTGGCAGCAACAGAAGCCGTAAATTTAAGAAATCCGGAACTACTCCATTCATGACTCTGACCACCTTTCTGACTGATGCAATACACTGCCATCTTTGATGTTTCAGCCAGCTCCTTCGTCTTATCAGGACCCATGACAAAAAAAGCAGTTGCCCAGGCATCTGCCTCCATCGCAGATGCGGCAATCACCGTAACAGAAAATTGCCGGTATGGCAGCGGTTGCCCCGTCCCCGGATCAAGAATATGAGACACATGTTTTCCGCCTATTTCATAATGATTCCGATAATCCCCTGAGGTTGCAATTGCGAAGTTTTCAGAAAACACAATCCGGGACGGCATCTGGCCAGATCTGCCATCAGGATGCTCAATCCCTATTTTCCAGGGATTGAGCCCTTTTTTTCCTGCTGTCCGGATCTCTCCGCCAATTTCGACCAGATAATTCCGGATACCTTTTGACTCCAGAAGCTCTGCCACCTTATCAACCCCATAGCCCTTTGCGATCCCTGACAGATCGACATAAAGGGAGGCTTTCTTTTTGAGAAGAGCAGGTGGTGTTTTCCTGACCTGAAGATGGCGAAAACCTGTGTCCTGCATCAGAGACGCCAGCTGTTTTTCGCCGGGAATCCGATTATGACGACCAGAAGGACCAAAACCCCAGAGGTCCACCAGAGGCCCAAGGGTCACATCAAAAGCACCTCCGGACTCCTGACCGATCCGTACTGCACGCTCTGCGACTTCTGCTGTTGCCTCTGACACAGAGAACCAGCGTTCTGTATCGCGGCTCCTGTTGAAACGGGATAATTCGGAATCCGGCAGATATGTCGACATCTGATGACAGATCCTGTCCAGAACAGCATCAATGTCGTTCCTGAGTTTTATAAGAAAGGCGGAATTCCTCTGTTCTTCCAGGTCCTGGAAGAACTTTATATGATAGGTCGTCCCCATCGTATGCCCATGCAGCTCCTGCCCGGAAACTGCATAAGCAGAAGGGGTCATAAGGACCATCAGAACTGTACAATAAAACACAGGTAAAAGGACAGAAAGCAGCCTTCTTAAAAAGGCGCTGCACAGAACCGGATTCATATCATCAGCCACCAAAGTCATCCAGCATGATATTTTCTTCTTCGACGCCAAGATTTCGCAGCATATTAATCACAGCCTGATTCATCATCGGAGGGCCACAGAGATAATATTCGACATCCTCAGGATTCGGATGATTCTTCAGATATTCATCAAACAAGACCTGATGAATGAAGCCTTTATAACCAGTCCAGTTATCTTCCGGAAGAGGATCTGAAAGAGCAACATGCCACTTAAAGTTGTCGTTTTCAGCCTGAAGCCGGTCAAAATCGCTCTCATAAAACATTTCCCGCTTGCTACGGGCCCCATACCAGAACGTCATTTTACGCCCGGTTTTAATCCGTTCCAGCTGATCGAAAATATGAGATCTCATCGGAGCCATTCCGGCTCCACCTCCTACAAAAATCATTTCTGAGTCCGTATCCCGTGCAAAAAATTCACCGAACGGACCAGAAATTGTCACCTTATCACCAGGTTTCAGATTAAAAATATATGAAGACATAGCTCCGGGAGAAACTTTGGGAAGATTCGGCGGAGGCGTTGCTATCCGGACGTTCAGCATAATAATGCCTTTTTCTTCCGGATAGTTTGCCATCGAATACGCTCTGATTGTCGTATCACGAATATCAGCGTTCAGATCCCAGAATCTGAATTTATCCCAGTCTGAATGATATTCTTTTTCGATGACAAAATCACGAAAGTTGCACTGATAAGGAGGTGCTTCAATCTGAATATAACCACCTGCCCGAAAATGCACATTTTCCCCCGGAGGCAGCTCCAGAACAAGCTCTTTGATAAATGTCGCAACATTATGATTGGAGCGAACTGTACATTCCCATTTACGGCAGGAGAAGACTTCGGCAGGGACTTCTATTTTCATATCCTGCTTACAGCTCACCTGACAGGATAAGCGGTAACCTTCACCGGCCTCCCTCCTGGAAATATGAGCTTTCTCTGTCGCCAGAATCTCACCACCACCTTCCAGGATTTTGACCCGGCACTGAGCGCAGGTCCCTCCACCTCCACAGGCGGATGAAATAAAAATTTTCTGGTCAGCCAGAACATTCAGAAGTTTTCCGCCAGCAGGAACCCGGATCGCATTTTCCGGCTGGTCATTGACCACAATGCTGATATCCCCACTGGCTACCAGGCGAGAACGCGCCAGTAAAATGATGAGCACCAACGACAGAACCACTGCGGTGAACATCCCAACACCTAGCAAAATCTCAAACATCAGACCTCACTCCACCGGCTAACGTTCTTACCCCAGATCAGAGCTGCACTCCGGAAAAAACCATAAAAGCCAGAGCCATCAGACCCACTGTAATGAAAGTAATCCCCAGACCACGCAATCCTTCCGGAACATCGCTGTATCTGAGTTTTTCACGGATTCCTGCAAGAGCTGCAATTGCCAGAGCCCAGCCAACACCAGTCCCCAGACCATAAACAATACTTTCCGGGAAATTATAGTCCCGCTCTACCATAAAGAGAGAACCTCCCATAATGGCACAGTTTACTGTAATCAAAGGAAGGAAGATTCCCAGAGCCTGATATAGAGGAGGAACATAGCGATCCAGAAACATTTCCAGAATCTGCACAATCGCCGCAATCACTCCGATATAACTGATCAGACCAAGAAAACGCAGGTCTGTCCCTTCAAGTCCTGCCCAGGACAAAGCTCCTTCCCTGAGCAGATACTGATAGAGAAGGTTATTAACAGGAACCGTAATTCCCTGCACAACGACCACAGCGATGCCAAGGCCAACAGCAGTTTTCACCTGCTTTGACACCGCAAGAAAAGTGCACATGCCAAGAAAAAAAGCCAGAGCCATATTCTCAACAAAAACTGCTTTTATAAAGAGACTGATGTAATGCTCCATTACGATGCACCCTCATGTTCAACCTGATCTTTTTTCCAGGTCCGTAAGAGCCAGATAAACAGACCGATGATAAAAAAAGCACTGGGAGGCAGAAACATCAGTCCATTAGAAAGATACCAGCCACCCTCTGTATTCAGCTCAAAGACCTGAAACCCCAGAAAGCGCCCCGCCCCAAACAGTTCCCGGACAAGAGCAACAAAAATCAGAACGACACTGTAACCAAGGCCATTTCCAAGACCATCAAGAAAGCTTTCAAGAGGAGGGTTTTTCATGGCAAAACCTTCAGCCCTCCCCATCACAATACAATTGGTGATAATCAGTCCGACAAAAACAGAAAGGGACTTACTCAGTGCAAAGGCATAAGCTTTCAGAAGCTGATCCACCAGAATCACCAGTGATGCGATAATAGCCATCTGAACGATAATTCTGATACCGGAAGGAATCTGATTACGGATCAGACTAACACAGACATTTGACAAGGCAGTGACCGCAGTCACTGCCAGGCACATGATCAGAGTCTTATCCATTCTCGATGTAACAGCCAGCGCCGAACAAATCCCGAGAATTTGCAGAGCAATGGGATTATTCACAAAAACCGGCCCGAGAACAATCTCCTTCGTTTTTTCTGACATAACAGTTCTCCGGCTTCAGTGTTTAAGTTTAGTCAGGTAACTGCGAAAGCCCCGGTCACCTACCCAGAAACGAACCAGATGACTGACCCCTCTGGATGTAATGGTGGCTCCGGACAGTCCATCCACCTGAAAATCTGCTGTGACTGCCTCAGGGTTCACATGCCCCTTAATAACTTCAATTTTCAGATCGCCTTTGCCATCGCGTAACTTTTTCTGATGCCATAACGCCTTCCACCGTGGATTATCCACTTCACCACCAAGGCCCGGAGTTTCCTGCTGATCATAGAAGCCAAGCCCTCTGATGGTATTACCATCTGCCATGACAGCAAGATAACCGTACATCGTCGACCATAAGCCCTTTCCATGCACAGGTAAAACGACCTGTTCCAGCTTTCCATCAGACAGAACTTCATAAACAACAGACAAAGGGGCAATCGCCCGGATACTGGCAATATCTTCTTTTTCATTCAGGTGAACGGCAATCGCCGGATCTTTCGCAACCTGATACTGATCGTAAAGATCTGCTTTCTGATCCACATAATCGCCACTTTTCAGATCGACCAGACGGGGGCGAATTCGTTCCTGATACAGCGCCTCTGCATCAACAGACTGCCCTTCCTCATACAGGCCCGCTGCCATCAGAATATTTTTCTTCCGGTCCAGTGCTTTATTATATTCTTGTATAGGTTTCAGAAATACCGCAGCAACCGAAACCACAACAGAACAAACCAGGCTGACTGCAAGGGCAACCAATAGAGTATTCTGAAGTGAATCCTTATTTTTGCTCATAGGATCTCCCTTAATGCTGGCACCTGGCCTGCCTGCGCCTGATTGTCGCCTGAATGACATAATAATCGATGAGAGGAGCAAACATATTTCCAAAGAGAATAGATAGCATCACACCTTCAGGGAAGGCGGGGTTAAGAGTCCGGACCATAATGGCCATAGCACCGATCAGAAAGCCATAAAACCACTGACCGGTTCGGGTCATGGCTGCCGACACCGGGTCCGTCGCCATAAAAACCATACCAAAGGCCAAACCACCTAAAACCAGATGCCAGTGAGGAGGAATCCCAAACATCGGATTACTGTCACTGCCAATCCAGAAAAGAAGCGCTGACAGGAAGCAAGATCCTGCCAGCATACTGAACATAATTCTCCATGAGCCAATTCCTGAGCTAACCAGAATAACAGCCCCTAGCAGGCAGGCTAGCGCCGAGGTTTCTCCCATCGATCCGGGTATCGTTCCGACAAAGGCATCAAGCCAGTTCATATGGCTGCTCAAACCAGCAAGACCATCCACAGCAGCGATAGCAAGGGGTGTTGCTCCACTAAAACCATCCACAGCCGTCCATACCCCATCTCCCGAGATTTCTCCAGGATAAGCAAAGAAAAGAAAAGCCCGTGCAGTCAGAGCAGGGTTCAGAAAATTCTTACCTGTTCCCCCAAAGACTTCCTTGCCAAAAACCACACCGAAAGCGATCCCCACCCCGACCTGCCAGAGCGGAATCGTAGCAGGCAGGGTCAGAGGAAAGAGCAGGCCCGTTACCAGAAACCCTTCATTAATTTCATGTTTCCGGACAACAGAGAACACAGTTTCACAAAGACCACCGACAATATTTGTCACCAGAAAGATGGGGACAAAGTAAAGAGCACCATGAATAAAATTAGCAAGACAACAGGCCGGATCAAAACCGACACCCAGAGTGTGCAGCAGATCGCCCCGCCAGCCTTCCGGACGACTCAAACCAAGCGCAAGCAGAGCCCTGTTTGCCTGAAGACCTGTGTTGTACATAGCCATCAGGATACAAGGACCCAATGCCACAGCGACGGTTGTCATCAGCCGCTTCAGATCAAGACTGTCTCTCACATGGCAGTCGCCCTGTGTCACGTCTCCGGGAGTATAAAGAAACGTATCTGCCATCTCATAGATGGGATACAGTTTTTCCAGTTTCCTTCCCGGCATAAAATATGGATGAATACGATCCAGAAAATTTCGTAATGGCTTCACATCACCCCTCTCTCTCAATCGTCGTCAGCAGTCTGCGCAGCAAAGGCCCGTAGCTGATCTTACCCGGGCAGACAAACGTGCAAAGCCCAAGATCCTCCTCATCGAGATCAAGCACCCCCAGAGAAACTGCCAGATCTGTATCCTGAGTTAAAAGAGCTCTGAGCAAAAAGGTCGGTTCCGTATCCATCGGCATGACCTGTTCATAGGCCCCAACCGGAACCATAGCCCGAAAGCTGCCTTCCCTGGAGGTCGTAAATGGAAAACGAATCCCGCCCGGAATCATCTTTGAGGCAAAGACACGTTTTACCGAAAATTTGTCCAGGCCAGGCCGTTGCCATCCGAGAAAAACACGCTCCGTCCCCTCTTTCAGAACAGAAATCTGCTGGGCAAAACGTCCCAGATAGCCAAGCTCTCCGCTTGCATGCCGTCCGGACAAGACAGAACCAGAAATCAGACGACAGACAGATGCATCAACACAGCCCTGACTTAGTTCTTCAACAGAAGCACCCAGTCTTGCCTGAATCAGCGAAGGTTCTCTGACAAGAGGTCCGGCAAGAGAGATCACCCGATCGACCCAGAGTTTTCCTTCTGTAAACAGCTTGCCAATGGCAATGACATCCTGATATCCGATGGTCCAGACAGTTTTCTTCAGACTGACTGGTTCCAGAAAATGGATATGTGTACCCGCAAGACCACAGGGATGCGGACCTCCGAAAATCTGTGGGCTGAGATTGGGAATTCCGCTTATCCTGATGTCAAGCAATGAGTCCTGACAGAGATAAAGCTTTCCATCTGTCAGTTTTGAAAGAAGCGTCAGACCATATTCAAAGGCCTTTGCCTCCCGGCTGATCAGCATATTCGGATAGGGAGCAAGAGGATTACTGTCCATCGCGTTGACAAAAATCGCTGCTGGTACGGAATCAGGAGCCGGGACCTTACTGAAGGGTCTTGTGCGTAAAGCCACCCACTGCCCCGATGTCAGAAGCTGAGAGCGAATTTCATCGCGGCTGAGCTGCGCCAGAGCGGAAGGTTCATACTTCTGAAACGTCCGGAACTCTTCCCTCTCATCGAGATGGATCACCACAGACATAAGAGTGCGGCGTTCTCCACGATGAATGTGGGTAACCTTGCCACTTCCGGGAGAGGTGAACACAACGCCAGGATTCTTTTTGTCGGAAAAAAGCTCCTGCCCCACAACAACCCGGTCCCCTTCCTGCACAGCCATGGTCGGCTTCATGCCATGGAAGTCAGGACCCAGCACCGCAACATTCGTTACCTTCGGAGATGCTCTTAGTTCCTGAACCGGCTCACCTTCGATAGGTAAATCAAGGCCTTTTTGGATTTCAATCATGGATCTCTGGTCCTGTCATCAATCGTCGTACTACAGGATCTGTCGAATACCTCTTACACTCAATAGGACATAAAGCAATTTACCAGCCTTAGCGATTCTATCAACTCATCTTTTACTCTTCCGCTGTAGTTGGTAAATATAAGCGTTCCTGGCTGGCAGTTCCTGCCCCGCCAGCTGCCAACATGAAAAGATATGCACAGCATGTTACAGGGGCATCAACAGGAAGTATCATTCCGGCAGATCAGACTGAGAGGAGCAGAGCATTGGGTAGCAAGGATAAGGTTCAGGCAAGACGTCTGAAAGGGTTTCAGGATTATTCTCCTCAGATACAATATAACCGTTTTCACATCATGGACCTGGTCAGAAAACATGCCGGGCGGGCCGGGTTTCAGCCGATTGCCACTCCTGCCCTGGAATATGCCGACACTCTGCTGGGAGTCGGAGGGGAAACAGACAAACAGGTCTTCCGCTTTCAGGATAATGGGAAACGGGATGTCGCCCTGCGCTTCGATCTTACAGTTCCCTTTGCCCGCTACGTCGCCGAATACCAGGGAACGATTCTTTTCCCGTTTAAACGCATGCAGATTGGCGATGTCTGGCGCGCCGAAAAACCACAGAAAGGTCGCTACCGTGAATTTTGCCAGTGCGACCTCGATATTATCGGGGTTCAGTCAGACGAAGCAGATCTGGAAATTTTGCTCTGCTTCCAGAGCATCCTGAATGACATCAACTGCGGCCCATTCACAATGCGGGTTGGCCATCGGGGAATTCTTTCCGCCCTGATCAGGCAAACATTAGGGAATATAAGTGATGAAGAGGAAAAACAGACTCTGATCTGTCTCGATAAACTGGAAAAAATTGGTCCGGAAAAAGTGACCGAGATGATCTGCGAGAATACGGGGGCTCCCCATGAAAACGCAGCTCTGCTGACATCCCTGCTCCAGGATAAAGAGGAAGACACAGGAAGTCATGTACCACGGATACAGGAGTTCCTCTCCGGCCAGCATGAGACTCTACAGCAACTGGAGAATCTGAAACAGCTGATTAATCTGGCCAGTCAGCTGGGCCAGGGGGGCCGGGGAAGGGTTCTGACCGACCTGAGTATCACCAGAGGCTTGGGTTATTATACGGGCCTCGTTTTTGAAACGACTCTGGACGAACTCCCAGGATGGGGGGCTGTATGCTCAGGAGGACGCTACCAGCATCTGGTAGAACGATACATCCAGCGAGAGATTTCCGGGATCGGAGGCTCCCTGGGACTGGATCGTTTGCTGGCTGCCATGCAGGAAATGAACCGCCTCCTCCCGGATAATATCCGGCAAACCGTCTATGTTGCCATCGCAGATACGGCATTCCGGGATTATGGATTTACCCTTGCCGCAAAACTACGGCAGGCGGGGATTGCCACAGACCTTGCCATGAAAGCAGATAAGCTGAGCAGCCAGTTTCGTCATGCCAACAGGATGAAATGTCCTTTCGTTCTGACCATCGGAGAAGAAGAAGTTCGCAACAAGACAGTCTCTGTCAAAGACATGGCAACCGGAGCAGAGGAAAAGGGAGTCACGCTGGAGTCCTGTGTCGCCTATATGTCAGAAAAATTATCCACAAATCCAGGGGCTGACAAGCTTCTCTGATGAGGGGCACAGAAGCACACAGCGGCGCATTGCGCTATGATCAGACAGAGCATTCAGATCCGCAGCTTCTGGCTTAAGGGCCATCATGCTGCATTGCAATGTTGCAGGGAGGAGGAAACGAATGATGTCAGAGATTAAAGCCCCCACAGGTCCGGAGAAAAGCTGCAAAGGCTGGATTCAGGAAGCCGCCATGCGGATGCTCATGAATAACCTCGACCCGGATGTCGCAGAAGATCCTGAAAAGCTTGTTGTATACGGAGGAACAGGCAAAGCAGCACGCAATCCGGAATGCTATAACAAGATTATTGAATGCCTGAAAGATCTCAGAGATGACGAAACCCTCCTGATTCAATCAGGAAAACCGGTCGGAATCCTCGGAAGCCATCCCGGAGCTCCACGGGTACTGATTGCCAACTCAAACCTGGTAGGAAAATGGGCCGACTGGGAACATTTTAATAAGCTGGAGCAGGCTGGCCTGATGATGTATGGCCAGATGACAGCAGGCTCCTGGATTTACATCGGAAGCCAGGGAATTCTCCAGGGGACTTATGAAACCTTCGCTGCCTGCGGAAACAAATATTTCGGAGGAGATCTCGGAGGGCGCCTGATTGTTTCCGGAGGTCTTGGAGGAATGGGCGGAGCTCAGCCATTGGCAGCTGTCATCGCTGGTGCCGTTTTTCTCGGCATCGACGTTGATGAAGGCCGCATCAATAAACGCCTCCGAAGCGGCTATCTTGATCGCTTCGCCAAAGATCTGGACGAAGCTCTGGCACTGGTCACGGAAGCACAAAACGGTCGTCATGCCATGAGTATCGCGCTATGCGGGAATGCTGCGGACCTTTTGCCTGAACTACTCAAAAGAGGAGTCATTCCGGATATTGTCACCGACCAGACCTCTGCACACGATGAGCTGAACGGTTACATACCAAACCGGATGAGTCTTCAGGATGCCCTGCAACTGCGCCAGCAGAACCCTCAGCGCTACCGGGAAGAATCTCTCAGGACCATGGCAGAGCATGTCACTGCAATGAATGAATGCCAGAGCAGAGGCTCAGTTGTCTTTGATTATGGAAATAATATCAGAGCACAGGCTGAAAAAGGTGGCTGCCAGGAGCCTTTCCGTTTTCAGGGCTTTGTCCCGGAATTTATCCGGCCACTTTTCTGCGAAGGCAAGGGCCCCTTCCGCTGGGCGGCCCTGTCCGGAGATCCAGAGGACATAAAAACCATTGACCATGCGCTGCTGGAAGCATTTCCTGAAGATGAAGGGCTCAGACGCTGGTTAAAAGCAGCTGAAGAAAGGGTTGCCTTCCAGGGGCTGCCTGCAAGAATCTGCTGGTTTGGCTATGGAGACAGAAAAAAAGCTGGGCTGCTGATCAATGACCTTGTGGCTAAAGGCAAACTTAAAGCCCCTGTCGTGATTGGCCGGGACCATCTGGACTGTGGATCGGTTGCATCTCCCTACCGCGAGACAGAAGGAATGAAAGATGGTTCTGATGCAGTCGCCGACTGGCCTGTTCTGAATGCCCTGATCAATTGCGCCAATGGTGCAGGGTGGGTCAGTTTCCACCATGGCGGCGGAGTCGGGATGGGATACTCACTACATGCCGGAATGGTGGTCGTTGCTGATGGTAGCGATGATGCAGCAGGACGGCTTGCACGGGTTCTGACCTCAGATCCGGCAATGGGAGTCATTCGACATGCCGATGCAGGCTATGAACTGGCTCAGAATGTTGCAAGAGAGAAACAGGTCCGAATCCCCTTTCTTACAGACAAATAACAACAATCAGATCTGCTCGTTATAAGCAGAAAGAAAAAAAGCTGTGAAAATATTTCACAGCATATAAAAGAAAAAATTCAGACCTTGTTAACCCATAAAAACAGCGACTCCTCAGTTATAAGAGCCTGTCAGCGTCAGACCGGAGTAGTCATTATAACCCCGGATCATGATGTGCCAGTCTCCGGAAGAAGGGTAATCAAAGGAGCAGGACTCTTCATTGCCTGATTTCCATGGACGACAGTTAAAGACCTGAGCAGAAGGTTCCTCACCAAAGCGTACATACAAATCGGCATCACCCTCACCACCAGAAAGACTGATCTGTAGATGACTCTGACCAGGGAGGACCTTCATAACAAAAAAGCTTTCCTCACCTTCTTTACCATGAAGATTTTCCAGTGGGATACCATTTCCAAGATCGCCATCATCACCACCATCAGGGGCTGGAATATCCGGAGGAGGCTCACCTGGCTCATCTGAGCAGGTCACAATACCGACTTTCTGAAAAGCAGCCCTCACATCATTGGTGTTATATT
Source organism: Deltaproteobacteria bacterium (assembly GCA_020635195.1). Lineage (GTDB taxonomy): Bacteria > Bdellovibrionota_B > Oligoflexia > Oligoflexales > Bog-1112 > JACKAG01. The sequence goes on from JACKAG010000007.1 coordinate 46,186, forward strand.
CCAGATCTTTGGCAGCCTTCCATGCACCGCAGGCTCCTTCCTGAAAGTCTGTATTTTCATTCCAGTAGATCTGATTTGCCCGGACGAAAATATCAAAAGCCTTACGGGTGTCCCAGCCATCTGTTGTGGCAAGATGATAAAAAGCCTTATTAAAGATACCAGAACTGAAATGAACATCCATACCATCCCGGTACTCACTGATATGGCCAGCAGAAAACCCATCTCTGGAAGGGTCCTGCATATAGCGCAGAGCACCTTGTGATGACTTAAAAACAGAGGCTCCAACCAGAAAGTCATTATCACCATTTAAATAAAATTTTGCCGTTTCTCCGGCTGCATCGGAAAAAAACTCATTCAGACCTCCGGACTGGTCACGGTAAGCCAGACCCGAATTCTGTTCTGTAAATCCGTGGCTCACTTCATGAGCAATAATATCAAGTCCGACCAGAGGATAGAAACGACTCTCCCCATCTCCGAATGTCATCTGTGATCCATCCCAGAAGGCATTTTCATAGCCTCTGCCATAATGAACCCTCAGAACCAGCGGTTGAACAATAGGCCGCGTCTGATACCAGTCACGGTAAAGCTTAAAGACCAGTGAACCAAAATAATGAGCATCATTCATTGGGGCATAAGCTCCGTTGACTGCTCTGACGTTATTTTCAGGACAGTCGAACTGATGAACCTGTCCTCCGCTCGTCTTATGGTTCATATCAATCGTTCTGACCAGAACCTCACCTCCGGAACTGGTAACCATCCGGCAATCGTCACTCACTTCAAGAGCTCCATAATCCTGCCCAAAGTAGTAACGACCTGTTTTTTTGTTACCACCGGGACCCACGGCATCTCTGTGTGCCAGTCCTTCCCAGCGATCCAGAATCTGACCACTCAGCGCATCGACAATTCTGTAAGGGCGGGATGGAGATCCTTCATGGTCCTGAAACCAGGATAACTGCCAGACAAGACGTGCTCTGCCATCCTGATCCTGCCAGATCATATTCTTTGCCACAACAGATGCAGCATCTGGCGCAGGAGCAGCAAAACCAGGGGACATACCATCCCCGAGAGCAGCTGAAAGAGCAGCATCCGCAGATATCACATGATTCAGGTCATCAGGCTGAATATCGTCCTCTATTCCTTTCAGCCATGAACCACTCACAGATTCCACGGTATCATGCGAAGTTGCCTTCACTCCCAGAGACACTCCCCAGACAGGCCAGCCAAGATAGCTTTGCCGATATCTCGAGACACTCGCCCCCTCCTCTCCGGCAGGGATTTTCTGACCACGAATCAACGCCGTGGAGGATTCCGCTCCGATCAGTGAGCGAAGAGAAGGACTCTCTGCTGCAACCGGAGAAATAAAGGCAGATCCGTCCAGATCTGTTCTGATGCGTTCAGCTCCGTAACTGCTGCTGGCAATCAATCCAGCCAGCAAGGCAAGCCCGAAGCGATGTCGGATGATATAATTCATAAAAAACCCTTTTTTTTAATATATTCCAGATATCCCAGTCTGGTTCTTCGGAAAGAGTGGAAGAAAATTAAGCAAATATATAAAATATAAAAAATAATTAATGTTTATAATGTAATACAAACAGAGTGATGCACTACACCAGATCGACGCAATGCACCAACTAAGATAAAGAGGCAAAAAAATGACTGAATACACACATCATGCTCAGGCCTGCGGTTCCGGCAAACAGAAGAAAAAAGAACGACAGGAAGGATCACAGCAAACAATTTCAATGATTTTAAGTCCTCAGATTGCTTTCTGAGGAAAAATGCAGCGAGAACCGACAGGTGGTAAGCGAAAACCTTTCCACAGGAGTGGTAATATGATGTTCAGACTATTAAGTGCAGCCTCTGGCATAATCATGATATTAATCGCAGTACTTCTCGAAGGTGGAAACGTGTCCTCACTGGCTATGTTCACAGCGTTTCTTTATATCCTGGGTGGAGTCAGCGGAGCACTTTGCATAAGTTTTAGCCCGGATGAAATCAAAAGAAGCCTGATGATTTCACTTAAGAAAACGCCCGCAAAGAGGGAGCAATATCACAGAGCACTATCAATGTTTGATCTTTTAGAAAAATCCGCGATCATCTCAGGACTGACAGGTTTTATATGCGGCTTTATTCATACGATGGATACAGCAGAAGTAACCGGCAGCATAATGCCGGGACTTTCTGTTTCTGCAGTATCTGTCCTGTATGCTCTGTGCATCTGTCTGTTTATTTCTTCACCTCTGAAAAATAATATTGGATTCAGATTAAAAACTGGCAATTTTTCCGGCGAAGAGCAAAATCATTAATGATGCCTGTGATGCAGTTGCTTCGCAATTTTCTAAGCAGCAACCCCTTTGACGCAGACCGATCATCACACTCCCACACAGAATCCCCAGGAAAATCTATAGTTGAATACGTTTCCTCCGAAAATGCAGGGAGTACAGCGGTGAAAATAGAGATAACAGGAGAAGTTCGCTATTACATCAGAGGACACTGTTGAATGATTCGATTGAACCGACTTAAGCATAAGCTTGTCAGAGGACGCAAAAAATCTAGGGCGTGTCGTCAGTTAACTTCCTGAAGATTCTGTGCTATATGATGCTCTCCTGAATCTGGAGGGCTCATGACAGGAAGACGGTACAGTCTCAGAGATGATCAATGGGATAAAATTAAAGATCTTCTTCCAGGTAGTCATGGCTGGGTAGGTGGAACAGCAAAGGATAACAGAACATTTGTTGAAGCTGTGATCTATCGTTATAGAGCTGGCATTCCCTGGCGCGATTTACCAGAGCGATTTGGTTCCTGGAAAAATATTCATCGCCGTCATCAACGGTGGTCTGAATCAGGAGTCTGGGCAAGAGCCTTCCAAACTCTCTGCGATGATGCTGACAATGAATATGCGATGATAGATGCAACGATCGTCCGGGCACATCAGCACAGTGCGGGAGCATCAAAAAAAAGGATGTCAGGCTATCGGCAGAAGTCGGGGAGGTCTCACAACAAAGATTCATGCAAGCTGCGATGCTCTTGGAAATCCAACGGGACTTCATTTAACACCGGGCCAGGCTCATGATCTGGAAGGTTTTGACGAGCTTTCTTCAGATTTAAAAGACCAGGAATTCTTCATTGCAGATAAAGCATATGATGCAGATGCGAGAGTCCGGGATGAGCTGAAAGCAAAAGGGATTACTGCTGTTATCCCTTCGAAAAAAAACCGAAAAGTCGAACATGGCTACGACAAAGATTTGTATAAATCAAGACATCTGATCGAAAATTTTTTTGCAAAATTGAAACAATATCGGGCAATCGCAACTCGCTATGATAAGTTAGGGAATGTCTTTTTAGGAGCAATACATCTGGCAGCATCTGTCATTTGGCTTAACTGACGACACACCCTAATCAGCCCAAAGCCACCAATTGATGCGTTGTTCACGATTTTTCTGAATCAGACGAAGAAATTCCAAGAAGGATAGGGTGGGACGTGACCCTCTCACCAGACTTCAATGATTTGAATGAGAGGGTTCGTCAGAAGTTACCCACTTCATGCATCCTATCGAGCATTTGCCTGAAAATATGAGGCTGAGTGTTCGAAATCTATGGCAGCAAGCAAAACAATTGGAAATCAAAGAAGATGTCCGGGCTGTACAAAATTTTTTGTAATTTGCAGATCATGTGATCGGGGGCACAGATACTGCTCATCAAACTGCAAACTCTATGGAAGACGAAAAAGCTGGAAAAGATCGACTAAAATCTATCAACAAACCCCAATCGGAAAAAATAACCACTCTGAACGGCAAAAAAGATACCGCAAAAACCGGCGACTGAAAAATTCCGAGACTCAGCATTCTTCAGAAATTGTGAAAAATTCCTTACAAACCATCCCAATCAAGAAAGTGGTGACTGGCATTGTAAGCGTCAGAAAACCCGGATTTGTTCCAGCGAGTAACTGTATTTACTGCCAGAGAAATATCCGCTTTTTTATTAATTCAAGCTAAAGGGAGGTTCTATGGCCTATACACCGGAGTTAATCGCTCAGATAAGGCGACTGCATTTTCATGAACATTATACTATTCATGCGGTTTCCCAGGTCGTTAACCTGCATCGGGATACTGTCAAACGTATTCTTTATGGCGACCATTCCCCGGATTCAGGGCACAGCCGCCCAAAAATCACAGACCCTTATCTTACTGTTATTATGGAGCATCTGGACAATTATCCGTCCATTCGTTGCACAAAACTTTTACGGATCATGAAGGATCGCGGCTACTGTGGGTCTTATAATTCGCTGAGGAGAACTGTATACCCCCTGAGAAAAAGGAAAAAAGAGAGCTTCAGACCCATGGAAGTATTTAAGGGTGAACAGGGTCAGGTAGATTGGGCTCATTGTGGCGAGTGAGGGTCGTTTTTTTGCTTTTTGCAACCTCTTATAATAGCGCTGAAATGCAGGTAATACATTATATTTATTTGATTTTTTGTAGTTTTGTGACAAACGTTTGAAAATTTCACACTACCAAAGCAGAACATATTTTGCTCTATCAAAATCAAGAATTGACCCAAATTTTTATTTGGGGATTATTATATAATTTGACCCAAATCTATAATTGTGTCATATTATGAAAATGGATACATTTTCCAAACTACCAAATATATTCTCTGCACACGAAGCAGAAGCAACAGGGATCAGACCCTATGACCTGAGAAAAGCTGTCACGACGGGATTTCTCGACAAAATTCACCGAGGCGTCTATCGAAAGGCGTCGGCTCCAGATGGTGGAATGTGGGAGGTTCTCCTTGCTGCTACCAAGAGAATACCGACCAGGTGCTCTGTCGGGCTTATCTCAGCTCTTTCGTACTACGGTCTTACCGACACCATTCCTGAGGTTGTTTGGCTTCTTGCTGACCACACGACAAGGTCTTCACAGAGCGGCTTATCAATTGTCCGTCTCAGATCCCCTCACTGGGATGTTGGAATCTCTAATGAGGACGGGCTACACATCACAACAATCGAGCGAACATTCGTTGAGCTAATTGCCTACAAGACCAGGTTTGGAGCTGATGAAGCATTTATTTCCCTTAAAGAAGCTGTTTCAGCAAAGCGAACTCACCCCTACGACGTTCTGATAGTTGCCCGATCTATGGGGCTAGAGCGGCGCATCCTCCCATCACTGGAGCCTCTTCTCTATGAACGTTAGTCGCAAGCTTAATGCATACGCCAAAGAACAAGGACTCGACATCAATAAGGTTCGCATCACCTTTGCACTGGAACGTCTGGTTGCTCGCATCGAAACCGATAAAAAACTCTCCGAGAGCTTGGTCTATAAGGGTGGCTTCGTTCTGCTAAAAACGACCTCAACTAATCGCTATACCGTGGACATCGACGCTTTAGCTCAGAGAATCATCAGAAGATGAAGCCAAAAATCGGATTCTTGCCGCTGTTGCAAGCAATCTCGATGATGGTATAGCTTTTGGAGATGCCAAATTATCCAACCTCGAGGTTGAAAGCGAAGAGTATGGTGGAATCCGCCTCAGTGTTAGATTTCAGCTCGATACATCTGTGATGGGTATTGAGAAAATGTCGCGCATGCCACTTGTTCATTTCGATGTCGCATTTGGAGAGTATCTTCCGGGAGCAGCGTCCAAAAGCAAAATGACCAGTATCTTGAGTGAACAACCTTCCCAGATTTCTTGGAGTGTCTATCCACTCGAATTCATCTTTGCCGAGAAGTTGCAAACTCTGGTGGCGCGAGGGCCGAGAAATTCTCGTGCAAAGGATATCTACGATCTATCGATCCTATCGAAAAAGGCTGACGACATTGAAAAGCTGAAAGCGGCCGTTGCAACTGTGTTCGAGAAACGGAAGACTGAGTTTCCCTCTGATTGGCCTCAATTTACATCCAGTCTTGACGTAACTCTTCTCAGGACTGCCTGGCCTTCTGTCCACCTTAAGAACTCGCAATCGTTCGATGAAGTTTATTTTGAGGTAAGCTCATTTCTTGCTGATATCTTCGGGTGAAAAAACCTGCGAACAAAACATCAATTGGTGGCTTTGGGCTGATTAGTGCCGGAATGGGGTGATTACCTACAACGTGTCCTCACTGGCTATGTTCACAGCGTTTCTTTATATCCTGGGTGGAGTCAGCGGAGCACTTTGCATAAGTTTTAGCCCGGATGAAATCAAAAGAAGCCTGATGATTTCACTTAAGAAAACGCCCGCAAAGAGGGAGCAATATCACAGAGCATTATCAATGTTTGATCTTTTAGAAAAATCCGCGATCATCTCAGGACTGACAGGTTTTATATGCGGCTTCATTCATACGATGGATACAGCAGAAGTAACCGGCAGCATAATGCCGGGACTTTCTGTTTCTGCAGTATCTGTCCTGTATGCTCTGTGCATCTGTCTGTTTATTTCTTCACCTCTTAAAAATAATATTGGATTCAGATTAAAAACTGGCAATTTTTCCGGCGAAGAGCAAAATTATTAATGATGCCAGCGATGTAGTTGCTTCGCGCTTTTCTAAGCAGCAACCCCTTTGACGCAGACCGATCATGCACACTTCCACACAGAATCCCCAGAAAAATCTATAGGTAAAAATAGATAGAACAGGAGAAGTCCACTATATTACATCAAAGGACACTGTTGAATGACTCGATTGAACCGACTTAAGCATAAGCTTGTCAGAGGACGCAAAAAGTCAGCAATCTCTGTACTACCTATCCACTCTGCCAGCTCAAGGGGAGTCCGACCATCCTTGTTAACCTTATTCACATCCGCCCCATTCCGGATCAGGGTCTCTGCGATATCTCTGCGCCCTTCCTGTACTGCATAATGGAGCGGTGTATTGCCGTGATAATCAGTCAGGTCCACCTCGGCTCCATTCCGGATAAGAAGAGCGATGACTCCTGTATATCCTTCCATTACGGCAAAAAAGAGAGGAGTCCTTCTGAGGATCTCTTCTGCGTTTACATCTGCCCCAGCCTCGATGAGATCTTCCGCGATCTCCGGATTATGTAAAAATATGGCCCAATGGAGGATTGTTTTACCATAACGACAAGCCTTACGATTCAGAGCCGATCCAGCTTTGATGAGAGTTTGTACAAGCTCTCTGTTTCTGGTTTTCATCGCCATAAAGAGTGGACACTCTCCGTCTTGATTTACGATATTCACACTTGCCCCGGCAGCGATGAGAAGTTCTACGGTCTCTTTGCTCCTCACTTTGCGCATCACTGCCACATGGAGTGGAGTCTTGCCTGATATGTCCTCCTTATTCACATTCGCCCCGGCATCGATGAGAACCCTGACCGCATTTAAGTCATCAGATACCGCTTTTAAAAGCAAATGGAGGATAGGCTCTTCATAACTGCCTGCCTTATTGACATCCGCCCCAGCCTGGACCAGCAGTATGGCAGCCTCTGTTTTACCATTCCTGGCTGCGGCCATAAGAGGCGTATCCCCTCCGTGTGGCCCGCAAGCTCCCAGAGCCAGACCGCCTCCAAAAATCACAAGCAAAATTGCAGCGAAAATTCTCATTCTGTGATCCTTTTTTTTGATTCATTGCAGTGGACTGATTCCCGAAGGAACCTTCGTTTTCTGAAAACCTGTATCCGGAATCCAGGGCAACATAGCAAAATATATCCTACAGCGCAAAAAACAACTCCCCGTCGCTTACATCTGTAACCGTCCAGAACCAAAGAAAATCTACCCTGAAAGTAAAACAATATTAAATTCAGATTGAAATCTGGAAATTTTCCGACGAGAACAGAAGTTATTAAAATGTAAGGATGCTCTAAGGCATCTGTACGGGTACATTCCCCTCTCTGCTATTAATAAGAATGCCTATGATTTCGCCATGTCTCTTCATCCGTGCCAGACAAAGGGGGGTGTGACCATAGATGTTTTTTGCATCCAACTGAGTAATCGCTCCTTTTTCAAAAAGGAGAGGTAAAATAGCGACAAATCCCTGCATCGCAGCCAGATGGAGCAGGGTCGTGCCGTTATTATCTGTCTTTTTGATATCTGCTCCCCTGTTAATGAGATCACTGACGAGATCGATAAGACCCTTTTCCATTGCCAGATGAAGAGGGGTTCTTCCGAGACTATCCGGAAGGTTGAGATCAGGATTTGCATCCATGAGAATCTTTATCATGGCAAGATCTTTATGCATGATTGCCATATGGAAGGGAGTATTGCCCTTATCGTTTTTCTTATCCACTTCTGCCCCAGCATCGATGAGAAGCTCCAGAGAATTTCCGCACCCATTCATTGCTGCGATATGGAGAGGAGTATTGCCCTCAGAGTCTGGCAAATTAACTTCTAAGTCTTCCTGAAGAAAAAAGAGGACGATCTCTGAAGAACCGCTTCCAGCTGCATAATGAAGGGGGCTGCAACCTCTATCGTCCATGAAGCCAAGATCTGCTCCTTCTTGAACAAGAAGCTTTACAGCTGACAATTGACCATACCATGCAGCCCTGCTAAGAGGCGAAGGAGGACCTTCACTCTCTGCCCCCAGAACCAAAGCGCTACTAAACATCGTAAACATAAAAAAAGCTAAGATTTTCATTTCTTAATACCTGACCATCAGAAGAATATTCAGTCGCTGCCCGCTTCTCTCTGAAGCGGATATTTTTTTCTAAGATTGGCTCAGAAAAAGCCAAAATTGATACCTCAAGATCGAAGAATAAGCAACGCTTTTTTTATGCTTGCGTTCAGGGCAAAATCGCACCGAACAAGCCACTTCATGACCCAAAAACCTGCCCCTTTGAACCACACCAATAAAATGAATCAGCCTGTAATCTTACGAATGTCACTGATCAGACGCTCAATCAAAGAACGGGGAATTTTTTTACTTTTATGCCGGGGCCGGAAGCCCCAGAAACGGGAACCTTCCGGATCTCCACCACTGTAGCAGAAGTAAGCAGAATCAGGACCAAAAGCGCGATAATCAAAATCCAGTAATAAACGGACAACATCCGGACTTCCGGAAAAACTCAGCTTATCAGGAGAGATTTCCAGAACATTGACTATGCCATCCGGTGCAGAAACCGCCAGCTCTTCCAGTAAAAAATGACGGATAACAGCAGGCTTTTCCAGAACCCAGAGAGCACCCCGTTTCCTTTGTTTCCAGTAATCCAGGGCTTCAGGAACACGGGATCTCTGTTCCTGAATCTCCGCCTGATGGTAGCCCATCGCTGTATAATCAAAATCCCGGACAGCAAGAATTTCTGAGCGATTCAGGCCCAGACGCTTCAGTCCAGGAATATAAGAGCGATCGTTCACAGCAATTGCCTGCTCTGCAAAAGACAGCTGCCAGCCAATCAGCTGGCAAAGTTGTTCCAGCGAGCTCTCCGGGCAGTAGCGATCCACCCGATGATAGGTATGGTGATCAATGATCACCAGCTCCAGGCCTTCCCTGCAAAAAAGATTTTCTGTCTCAGAAACACCATAGCGATCATGCTTTCCGGGGATTTCAAAAATCACAACCCGCCGGGCCCCTTCGGCATGCTGCCAGTTCAGATGGGGCAGCTCCCGGTCCAGGGTCGCTCCCCATGCCTGATCGCTGATATGAAGACGTGTTGCCCCGGCAGCAGCAAGGATCTGACCACTCCGTAATGCTTCCCCATCATTACAGGGAAGAATAAACCAGCTCTCTCTGAGCAGATCCTTGTTTAAGCTTGTCTGGACGGAAGGATCAGGAGGACGAAAACACAGCTCCGGACGCACCTCATCTCCACCTGCATCAGTAGGATTTTGCAAAGACAATCCTTTGTAAGCTGGGCTTTCCTGTCAGAAAACAGCGCCCCTCACCATCCTCTGCTTCAGGCAACTGACCTGCTACAGGAATACAACGGGGGCTTACTTTTAACTCTTTCAGCAAAGGATGATCAATCGCGGCTTCATTCCAGTGACACAGGGCAAATCCTCCCTGTACAGAAGATCCTTCTGCTGTGCTGCTGAAAAACTCACGAAACTCTTCGACAGAATCAATCTTGCGGGTATGCTGCTGTCTGAAAGCCAGAGCCCTGCTCAGCAGACCTGTCTGGATTTCTTTCAGCATAACAGAGGCAGAGGTCATCAGCTCTGCATGAGACATCGTAACCTTTTCCCTTGAAGGCCGGTCGCGACGCCCAAGACAGACAAGTCCCTGTTCCAGATCTCTGGGGCCAATTTCAATCCTCAGAGGAACACCGCGTTTCACATGGTACCAGAACTTTTCCCCTCCCCGCAGCTCCCGGGCATCAATCGCAACCCGCAGTTTTTCTCCCATAAACTGCTGTTCCTGCAAAGAGGATTTCAGCTGCTGACAGGCTTCCAGAACCCGCTGCCGATCTTCTTCATTTCTGCCAATCGGCAAAATCACAATCTGCTCAGGCGCAACTCTGGGAGGCAGAACCAGACCATCATCATCGCTATGCGTCATGATCAGCCCACCGATCAGCCTGGTGGTCACACCCCAGGATGTGGTCCAGGCATGTTGTGTTTCTCCTTCCCGATCAAGAAAGGTGATATCGGAGGCCTTTGCAAAATTCTGTCCGAGAAAATGTGATGTTCCGGCCTGCAAAGCCTTGCCATCCTGCATCATCGCTTCGATGCACCAGGTCTCTACTGCGCCAGGAAACCGTTCATCCGGTGTTTTTCGTCCGGTGACGACAGGAAGGGCAAGCCAATCCCGGGTAAATTCCTCATAGACATCAAGCATTTTCAGGGTTTCTTCAATGGCTTCTTTTTCTGTCTCATGAGCAGTATGACCTTCCTGCCAGAAGAATTCTGAGGTTCGCAGAAAAAGTCTGGGACGCATTTCCCAGCGCATCACATTCGCCCACTGATTGATGAGAATGGGTAAATCCCGCCAGGACTGAATCCACTTCGCATAAGAGTGACCGATAATGGTTTCACTTGTGGGCCTGATCACATAAGGTTCTTCCAGCTTACCAGCAGGAACCAGAGTGCCTTTTCCATCACCGGAGGATTCCAGACGATGATGCGTCACAACCGCGCATTCTTTGGCAAAGCCTTCGACATGCTCAGCTTCTTTTTCAAGGAAACTCAGAGGAATCAGCAGAGGAAAACATGCATTAACATGCCCTGTATCCTTAATCATCTTATCAAGACCATTTTTCATCAGCTCCCAGATCGCATAGCCCCAGGGCCTGATCACCATACAACCCCGTACCGGGGCATTATCGGCTAATTCTGCGGCCTTCACGACCTGTAGATACCACTCCGGATAGTTTTCTTCGCGAGTGGGCGAAATGGCATGCAGAGACTGCTTTGTCATGCTTATTCCCTGTGTTATAGATCATTTATATCGGTTACAGATGACTCATAGCGCCAACGGGAGGCAGAACACCGGATTTCCTGAGGCACAGCTCTGGATAGTAACCGGATCTGTTCTGTCTGGATAGTGAAAAATCACCACAAAAGGCCATGATATGCCCCAGAAATCCCCCTATATTGACCAGCAACAACTGGCTTCTGTTATCAGAAAAGCAATGGGTCAGGAACCATGCGACCTTGTAATCAAAAACACACAGTTTCTCGATGTCATGACAGGTCAGTTCCAGAGTGGAGATGTTGCGATCAGCGGTCGTTACATCGTAGGCACCTGTGAAACGTACCATGGAGCAAAAGAAATCGACGGTTCTGACTTATGGCTGGTACCAGGTTTTATTGATTCCCACGTCCATATCGAGTCCAGCCTGCTCATGCCGCCAGCTTACGAATCTCTGGTTCTTCCCCTCGGGACAACCACAGCAATCTGGGACCCTCATGAAATTGCAAATGTCTGCGGAACTGATGGCATCCAGTGGGCGCTGGACATCAGTGACGATCTGCTGATGGATCTTCTGGTCATGCTACCATCCTGCGTTCCGGCAACCCCGAAAGAAGCGGGACTGGAAAGCGGAGGAGCTCATATCTCTGCTCAGGATCTTGCGAAATTCATGGGACACCCCCGGGTCATCGGCCTTGCTGAGATGATGAACTATCCAGGTCTGCTTTCCACAGATGATGATGTTTTGCAAAAACTGATGCTCTTCCGGAATCATCCACGAGATGGGCACTGTCCGATGCTGACAGGCTATTCTCTCAATGCCTATTGCGCATCCGGAATCAGCAGCTGCCATGAGTCTGTTTCTGTAAAAGAAGCTCAGGAAAAACTATCTAAAGGCATGAACATTCTGATCCGGGAAGGCTCCTGCGCAAAGAATGCAGAAGCATTATTGCCTCTGATCAATCACTACAGCTCTCCGGGACTGGCTTTATGCAGTGATGATCGCAACCCTTCAGACATCAAAGAAGAAGGCCACCTTAATTTCATCATCAACCGTGGATTAGCCCAGGGTCTTCCTCCGGAAGATGTGTTTCGGGTAGCCTCCTGGTCGGCGGCCAGAATGTATGGATTGAATGACCGTGCTGTGATCGCTCCCGGATACCTTGCCGACTTGTGTCTTTTACGAAAACGTTCACAGAACTGGCAAAATGGTTTTGATGTTCACGAAGTGATTAAATCAGGCCAGTTGCTAAGTGTATATCAGAAGCACCACAAAGCTCCTGTCGAATTGAAATATAACCTAAATCACAAAGAGATATCTGAACGCGATCTGGAGCTTCGACTTGAATCAGAAGAAAACAGTGCAGAAGCAACCATCATAAGAGTCATGGAAAACCAGATTATCACAGAAAAAGAAAAGCAAATCATCCCTCTCATCAAAGGTCTTGTCTTTCCTGATCCGGATCAGGATCTTCTGAAAATCGCTGTTACCGACAGGCACCATGCAAGCGGAGCAACCGGTGTCGCCCTTGTGCGAGGCTTTGGACTCAAAAAAGGGGCGATCGGGAGTTCTGTCAATCATGACAGCCATAACTTTATTGTCGTCGGCACGGATGATGCCAGCATGCTTGCTGCTCTCAAAGTCCTGAAACACTGCCAGGGAGGGATTGTTGTCTGGGAGAACGAGCATTGTTTTGACTGCCTTCCTCTGCCAAAAGGAGGGCTGATGTCAGAAGAAACACCGGATTTTGTTGCAAAAAAACTTAATGATTTAAGGATGTTAAGCAGAAATCTCGGTTGTAGTCTGCGAGAACCATTTCTCCAGCTTTCATTTCTCGCTCTCCCCGTCATCCCCAAAATCAAGATCACAGATAAGGGTTTAGTAGATGTGGAAACATTTAGCATACGGCCAGTTCTCAGGCACAGAAGAAGTCGATCAACAGAAATATAAAAAAAAAGATGATGCAAATAAAAAATTCCTTTATATTTTTATGAAGGATGATTGAATATATTTCATCGGTCTGATGTACAGGTCAGAATAACAGGCACGGTACAGAGACAACCCACTGAATCCCATTACATATCAAGGTGATTATTTATGACCCGAGACAATGAATCTGATCAGGAAAGTACAAAAAAAATGCCATCAATCACCGGGAAATCGGTCTTGTCTTCTTCCGGTGAGAGAGTATCCTTGCCAACAGCAGAGCTTTCTGAGGAAGATGAAAATAAAATTCTTCTGAAACCTGGTTATGACGATGAATATGACGATTATGATGATGAGCCATACAACTCCGATGCTCCGGACTCCTATCAGCCATATGATGATGAGAACCAGACTGAGTATGAAGATGAGGAGGAAGAAAGCGACGTTCAGGACGACGATCAGGATGAGGCGATGTATTCTTCCGGAGTATCACGAAAGAAGCCTGTCTCACCTCAGGAAGATGACAGCCACTATCAGGAGCAGGCAACCTATATAGGACCTGATGAAGCAGAAGAAACTCCCTATGATGACGATGAGACAGACAGCGAACATTCTGATTCTCATCAGGTAAAAATTGATTATGTCACAGAAGACACTGCCGATAGTGAAGAAGCCGAGAATAACGATCCGGATGATGCAAGTGACAAGACAGAGCATGACACAGCTATCAGCGGTCATCTGATTGAAGTTCCTGTAAGTTCTGTGACAAAAAAGAAAAAAGAATCCGAAAAGACATCCACATCTGAGGAAAAATCAAAAACAAAGAAACCTGCGAAGAAAAAGTCCGTAGCAAAAAAATCTACCCAGAAGAAAAAAACTACTAAGAAAAAATCCGTAGCAAAAAAATCTACCCAGAAGAAAAAAACTACTAAGAAAAAATCCGTAGCAAAAAAATCTACCCAGAAGAAAAAAACTACTAAGAAAAAATCCGCAGCAAAGAAACCTACTCAGAAGAAAAAAACTACTAAGAAAAAATCCGCAGCAAAGAAACCTACTCAGAAGAAAAAAACTACTAAGAAAAATCCAGCAAAAAAACCTACTCAGAAAAAAAAACTACTAAGAAAAATCCGCAGCAAAAAAATCTACTCAGAAAAAAAAACTACTAAGAAAAAATCCGCTAGCAAAGAAACCTACTCAGAAGAAAAAAACTACTAAGAAAAAATCCGCAGCAAAGAAACCTACTCAGAAGAAAAAAACTACTAAGAAAAAATCCGTAGCAAAGAAACCTACTCAGAAGAAAAAAACTACTAAGAAAAAATCCGTAGCAAAGAAACCTACTCAGAAGAAAAAAACTACTAAGAAAAAATCCGCAGCAAAGAAACCTACTCAGAAGAAAAAAACTACTAAGAAAAAATCCGTAGCAAAAAAATCTAAAAAAAGCCGGTAGTTTCTGAATTCCGAAGACAGATTTCCCGGAATTCAGAAGGAAGAGAGCAGGACGCTCTCTTTCCCGGTGACTCATATCTTCAGAACAAAAGGAAACAGACTCAGTTGATACTATTCAGAAGCTGAAGGGTACGGCTTCCCATCAGATTACTCTGCGCCAGTAACGAGGTTGCAGCCGTTGCTTTAATTTTTTCCTGGATCATATTTGTTACTTCAGAGGCATAATCTGTATCAGAAATACGTGACTTTGCTGCTGCAATATTTTCCTGATAAACATCGATATAATCCAGAGATCGGTGCAGCCTCGATTGAAGTCCACCAAACAAAGCTCTTTGGGTTGACAGGTTTGTAACAGCCTGATCATAAATCGTTGCAAACGCTTCTTCATTTTCAGGCAAAAGCATCTCTTCCACGTCTTCCAGACTAATCCCTTCTTCTTCATCTGAGCCCGCAAGAAGATCTGCTGCACTCTGAATTCCAAGAGCCGCTGACGTCGTATCAATGGACTGAAAGTTTTCCAGACGCAGGCTGTTAATATCATCAGAGTCAAGAAAGCCCTCGTCAGGATGGACCGGATCACCCACACGAAAAATCAGGGTTTCCGGAGCATCGTCACGGCTACCATTCAGCAAAGGAATTCCGTTAAATTCAGTTGTCATACTAACCCGGTTGATTTCATCATGTAAGGCTTCATACTCAATAAAAAGATATCTTCTTTCCTGATCACTGACAGTGGTACTGGCCGCAGCTATGTTAATTTCTTTCATCCTGGTGATCATATTACTGATCTCTGACATGGAAGATTCTGCCGTCTGAAGTAATGACAGAGCATCATTGACATTCCGCTTAGACGCCGCAAGAGCCCGGACTTTATATTCCATCTTTTCCGCAATTGCACGTTCAGCAGGATGCGGATCTTCCGGAACAAAGATAGTCCCCGATGCCAGTTTGGCCAGAGAGTTCCCTTCATTTTTTCTGGCCTTGCTCAGATAGCGTTGCAGGCGCTGAGACAAGATTTTATCGTTAATATTAAACGCCATCCGGAGTCAATCCATATTCTGTATCTGTCTGTTGTGAAATCCGCGTATCTGAAAAAAAATCATTCTCAGGTTTACCAAAATCTCCACCCTCAGCAGAGGGTTCTCCGGGAGTCCCTCCTCCGGAAGATGGTCCCTTTCCAGAAGCATAAACGTCCTTCTCTTCTTCAGATGTCGCAGACTCCTTATCATTTTCTTCATACGCGTAAAGAATCCGGTCCAGCATGTCTCTGGCAGATCCCATGATCATAAGATTTTTCCGGATTTCGACAAAAGAAGAAGAAAGATGGGGCATCTCTTCACATTCAGACTGATCCTTTATGTCATTTTTAAGTTCTGCGGATGAATCCGCAACTTCATTCAGCACAAGACCAAGATTCTCTGTCAGGAGATAGCCCGCATCCAGAAGATGTTCACAGTGTTTAAGAGCACTATGCTGCTTTGAAACAAGCCTTGTCACCCGATCACTCTCGGTAGAAATCTGATTGGCACGCTCCAGAATTCTCAGTCCACCTGCAGCAACCTCCTGCCCACAGTCCGCAAGATGTCGCACATTTTTTTCAAGCTCTGTACCAATTTTATGGAATTCCTGAATCTGTAGTGTCTGACTGTCCATGCAGGATAAGAGATCAGCGGCAACAGCATAACCTGATCGCGATCCGCTGATCTGCTTCTGATAAACCCGGACAAATTCTGCAATAGAATTAGTTGCAGCACCAACCGTTTCTCGTCCTGCTTTGAGTCGGGAAGAAACCTGATCTGCCTCAGACTGAATCGTCAGCAATAATTCCGTAATCGAGCTGGTTGCTGTCGAAGAACGGGCTGCCAGCTTCCGGACTTCCTCAGCCACAACCGCAAAGCCCTGCCCCTGCTCCCCGGCTCTGGCGGCCTCAATAGAAGCATTTAATGCAAGAAGGTTTGTCTGCTCTGCAATATCATCAATAACATCAATAATATTAACAATTTCTGCTGCCCGCTCGGAAAGGACCCCGACCAGACGGGTGGCAATGTTCACATCTTCCTGACTTTTGCCTATCTGGCCATGAACCTTGCTAAGTAACTTTTCTCCGTTTCCTGATGCCTCAACCAATCCATGCAAATTGCTCTTAATATGAAGGGCCGAATCTCTTGCTGAATGGCCAAGCTTCGTCGCTTCTTTACATATTTTCAGAGCCTGAGATAAATCAGCTCCAACCTTGCCTGTCAGACAGCCTATAGAAAAATTACGCTGTTTTACGGAGCGAAGTTGCTCGACCAGTTCAGCCCAGCCGATCCGGCTGGAAAACGATTTCAGGCCCAGATCCTGAGTCTGAGAAAGCAGAGCCAGGATATCTGTCTGTGCATCCTTAAGATACTTCCTGACCTTTGTACTTTCCTGATAAAGAGAGTGAATCTGTGTATGAAGCTCAATGGCAGTATGATAATAGCTGTTCTTTTCGGATTTTTCATCGTTCCGCCGCAGGGTTTTCAAAGGACCACTCACAGCCTTTTCAATCGACCCACAGATTTCCGCAAGATCCTGGCTCACCTGATGCAATGCAATGACCTGATACTGATTCCAGTGTATCTTTTCTTTCTCATTCGCAGCCCTGTGACACCGTTGCCTGTCATCCTGATTTCTTTGTTCCCGGACGAGATAAAGAAAAGAAATAAAGACCAGAACTCCTGAAAGGAGCATAAACAAAATCATCATATTGACGGCACCAAGCGGCAGCAGGTGATGAGAGCGGGAAAGATCACTGAGCTTAGTTGCAGCCATTACAACCATGTCATCAGAGGAGATCTTCCCTTCTGTATAAGCCTGTGTCACCTTATCCGACCAATGCAAAAGCTCCTCGTCAGATGAAAAATGAAATATATTTCGTCCCTTAATGTCAGCAAGCAGCAACACAGCCAAAGCACTCAGGAGCAGCGCCGCCAACAGCAATCGTCTACAGTGACTTAACTTATGAGACATACAGGATCTCCCTGCGAAATTTTGATCTGTTCCAGAATTTCAGATTTTTTATTCATATTCCACGGGGACTCTATCGGTGCTTTGTGATACACGTTAAACTTTCAGTTTCCGGAGACAGCTCCGGCTTTCCACTCACCCTGTCCGATCACATCAGCAGGAGTCCCTGTGCAAAGACCAGACTGGATCATCATGGATATAGAAGGAACCACAACATCCATCCATTTTGTCCATGATGTTCTCTTCCCTTATGCCAGAAAACAAATAGGTCACTTTATCCTCGGACATCAGGATAAAAAAGCGGTTCAAATCTGCCTGAAACAATGCAGCGACTTTCTGGAAAAAACAGAATCACTGAAAGTTTCCGGAACAGATTTATTACCCCATTTACTTCGCTGGATTGATGAGGATCGAAAATACGCTCCGCTGAAAGAGCTTCAGGGAATGATCTGGCAGCACGGCTACCAGCAGGGCGATTATACAGCCCACCTCTATGAAGATGTCCTCCCAAACTGGAACCGCTGGAAAACCTGCGGAATCAGGCTGGCGATTTACTCATCCGGCTCAGTTATGGCACAGCAGCTCCTCTTCTCCCATACCTGCCATGGCAATCTTTCTTCGTTCATCAGCGCTCATTACGATACCAGGATCGGAAATAAAAAAGAGCCCTCCTCTTACAAGAGCATCGCCACATCACTTCAGACTCCGGTGAAAAAACTATATTTTCTGTCTGATAGCGTCTCTGAGCTGGAAGCTGCGCAAGAGGCCGGTTTGAATTGTTTTCATATCGTCAGACCTGGCAGCCAACCCTCTGATTTCATTCCTGCTGTTTCAGATTTTAATGAAATTAGTGACATCCTGAAACAACAGCCCTCCTGACCCGGAATTTCGCTGGCTGATGCCTGCTATATCCGATACGATACATCGCTATTTTCTTCTCCCCGGAAGAGATCGGACCCTTAACTGAATCGGGAATAATATTTTGTGATTTTTATCAGACTACAAAAAATCATCCGGGCGAATCTGCATACCAGGATATCCGGCTCCGGAGAGCGGATCACAACAGAAAATCCACACGCTGAAGCAAAGCCGGAACAGAGCGATGAAGTTCCACCAGCTTCGGATTTTCATCAAAAAGAAAGACGCTACGAAAACGAAATGGATCTGAAGTATTACAGCAACCTCGAACTTCCTCCAGGTTCCTCACCTGAAGAGATTAAAAGGAGTTACAGACAGCTTCTGAAGCGCTATCATCCTGATCGTTTCCATCTTCAGCCAGACCAACGAGCACTGGCTGAAGAAATCACCGCAGGACTGAATGAAGCATGGGCCTGGTTCAGGAACAAACACAAAAAAATATAATGATATTAAAGTCATTTTTGCAGTCCCAGGCCACGGACAGCTTCCGCAGGAGTCAGAGTTCTATGATCAATATATTCAGGCGATTTTTCAGGGTCGCAGAATCAAAAACTCACGCAGCAATCGACCACCTGGAAGATCCGGTCATCATGACAGAGCAGGGGATTCGCGATCTTCGCAAAGAGCTGGATGTCAGCATCAGAAATCTGGCCGAAGCAAGGGCAGTTCTGATCAGACTGCGCCGGGAATATGAAGAAAAACAACAAATTGCAGCTTCGTATGAAAACAAAGCCGTTCTGCTTCTGAAAAAAGCCAGAGCGGGAAACCTGGACACAGCTGAAGCAGATCGGCTGGCATCCACAGCCTTATCCAGAAAAGAGGACATACAAACGGAAAATCTGGCGCTCAGCCAGCGACTCAGCCGAGAGGAGAATCAGGCCAACCAGCTTGAAACAAATATCCAGAACCTGAAGACCAGCATCACGAAATGGGAGCATGAACTTCTGAGCCTCAAAGCCCGGGCAAAAGTCGCACAGACCTCACGAAGACTGAACGAGCAACTGGCCCAGGTGGATAGTTCAGGCACTATTGCCATGCTCGAAAAGATGAAACAAAAGGTTGCAGAAGACGAAGCACTGGCTGAATCTTATGCCCGGATGAGCTCCTTACCCTCCAGCCTGGATGATGAAATCCATCAGGCACTGGAAGAGAGCCGCTCTGGAGCAGCTACCCGGATATCGACCAGCGACTCATTGGCAGCTCTCAAGGCAAGACTCAATAAGGAAGCTCATTCTTCAGAAACAGCGGAACATTAAGTAAGAAACCAGAAAGCAAGAAACAGGAGGAACAAACCGTGACATTCGGGCTGATCATGCTGGCCCTGACGGGTATCGGCACTTATTTTTATATATATCATCTGAAACCAGCACAGGAGCCAGACAGTGGTCTTAACTGCTTTCCGGACAGCGATAAGTCATCCGCTCAGCTGAAGCAATACCTCCCCCCCTATCATGACGACAGCCACTCACTGACAGATTGCGCCCCCGGTACAATCGTCCGGATCAGAGATGTAGGCCTGTCGATGGAAAATATCGATGGCTCTGTACTAAAACACCGCAGATATAAGTCCGGATCGTTTCGCTGGACCAATACAGTCATCGATCAGGGACATAATCTTACCGGAATTCATAGCAGCTACCGTGATGATACGGTTTATTTTGTCGAACTCAGAGAGATATCTCCCGGAAGCATCGGATTGCAATGGGAAGACTTCAGAAAGACAGATCACTCTGAACCGGAGTCATTAACATATGATGGGCAGCAATGGACGCTTAACGGGCGCTTAGCTGCCTCATATTGTTATGACGATAACTACCTGGAACAAATACCCTGCCTGATCTGGTTCTATGAAGATCAGGACAAATCTCATCGGATTCAGGTAAATACCCTGGCAGATAAGTCCGTGACACTAAACCTTCAGGCAAAAATCAGCAGCTTTCAGATGAATATCATTCCGCTCTGAGTCTGACTATCGAAAGAAAGAAAAATATATGCCCTTAAAATACATCAGGTACATCCTTATAGGCATGGGTCTGATCGGATCTTTTAGTCTGATACAAGCTCTGCTCACACCCTCTGATGAAACTGCCACCCTGCTGACAGCAAACAGAAACCATCGTGGAACAGAAAGCATTCAGAATGCAGAATCTGCAGCAAAAGGTCTGGATCTTCGCCTGGTCAGTGAATTATTAAAACAGGCCAGAAGCGCAGAAGAGTTCGAAAAATTACTCAACAGTAAAGAGCATGGCGTCAACAACCTGGATCTGAACGGCAACGGAACCGT
This sequence comes from Deltaproteobacteria bacterium, assembly GCA_020635195.1. Lineage (GTDB taxonomy): Bacteria > Bdellovibrionota_B > Oligoflexia > Oligoflexales > Bog-1112 > JACKAG01. The sequence goes on from JACKAG010000007.1 coordinate 67,022, forward strand.
CGATTACATCAGCGTAACTGAATTCATCCGGGATGATGAAAGGAATTTTTCTCTCAGCGTAGAGCCCGTGCCAGGCCAGAAGCAGGAGATTGCCATCATCCGGATTGAAAAGGCAGACGACGGACAATCTGCACGGGTTGAAGCGCATGGGAACCCACGGTTTTACGGACCAGATCATTCTTATTCATCAGGCTGGACAGGGCCAGTTGCCGGAATGATGCTGGGCTACCTCTTTGGACGCATGCATACACCCTGGACATCACCCTTTTCACAGGGGCGCCATCCTCCTGGCTATCAGCCATATCCTGCGATCGGACATGACACGTATCAGAACAAACATGCAGGAAAAGTTCCGGAAGGAACTTACAAGAGCCTCCCACAGAAAAACGGAGAATCCAGTTACGCTTCCCAAAAGAAGCAGAACTCAGTTTATCATCAGCAGGACAAGGGAAAAGACAAGCGATCCCTCCACAATCCGGACCGTTCTCAGCGGAAGTTCCAGAGCCGGACCAGGGGTAAAGAAGTGCGTCGAGGTGGTTTTGGGCGTTCTGCCAGACGCCCGGCTATGATGCGACGCCGCTGAATATCAGATGACATCCGGAGGATCTTGTATGAGGCAAATGTATCAGATCAGTGATGCAGAAAAATTCCAGTATGCCGGACTCTTTCTTCTGGATCAGCTATCAGAAGGAAAAGAAGAGTTTTCTGTGAGCCTGCCGGAGGATCAGCAGATCCTTGAGCCGATTTTTCAATGGCTTCTGAATCAAAAATATACAGAAATTAATGCATACCAGCAATACCAGCTGACCCGGGCAGGCACTGAGATTCTTCGCCGTTACCGCACAGAGTACCGCCATTTTTTGCAGGAATCGGACATCTACTGTGCCGTCGACCTGGAAACAGGGGACTTTGCCATGAGTGACTACGAACATTTTGAAAGCCAGGAAGCCTGGGAGAACTTTCTGAATGATGAACGTTGGGAAGATCTGCGGATTGCTGTCAGCGCTTATCAGGGGATTGATCCCATAGGAGTCATCTTTATGGACTTTATCAGCCGGGGCCACTTCGGCAGAGACGAACATGGCTTCTGGTCTTATGACAGACTCCTTGGAAAAGTCTGGGATGAAATTAAAGAAATCAGCAACGGCGCTCTTCACACAGCAGACCTTGCCTATGAAGATGAGGGTGAGCTGATTTCAGGAGATGAGGTCATCCGGGATATCATCAGACAGGGAAACAGGCTTCGGAGAGAGCAACAGCCTGCCTCATGTGACATCATTGCCGGATTGTCATAAGGAAGTCACGACCAGGAAAGATGTCTGCTTCACGTATCTTTCCTTCACATCCGCGAACATCCACATACTCAAGAGCAGGGCAGTTAGCCAGTGGCTCAAAGTAACGAACCTTACAATTTTTCAACGAGACTGAGCGTAACTGAGTCAGTCTGGCAAGAGCTTCAATATCATCAACCGGATTATTATCTGCGATGATTTCTTCCAGGGAAGAATGCGTCTCCAGTGGGGAAAGATCCCTGATCTGGTTGTCACTAAGCGTAACACTGCTCAGAAGATTCCCGCCCCGCAACGCCTCCAGATCCCTGATCTGGTTGTCACTGATATTCAGCCAGGAAAGCTGTCGCATTGCTGCCAGCGGGGAAAGATCGATGACTTTGTTTTTACTCAGAGACAGGCGTCTGAGATCTTTCAGATTTGACAGATGGACGACAGACTCTATCTGATTTCCATCAAGATAGAGGCGCTCCAGACCTGTCAGCTCCCGGAGAGGCTCCGGATCTGACATCAGATTGCCAGAAAGATTCAGAGCTTCCAGTTCTTTTAAATCTGCCAGAGCAAACGCATCTGTCGCTGTTGTAAACGCTGCATATAAAGTCCTGAGCTGACGTAATGATTTTAAGGGATAAAGACTTGCAATCTTCTGATTGTAAGAGATGTACAGAGTCTGTAACCTTTCAAGACTTTCCAGACCCAGGAGACTGTCAAGTCGGTTCTCATCCAGAAAGAGTTCTGTCAAAGCGGAAAACTGGCTCAAAGGACTAATATCCTGGATCAGGTTACGGCTCAGATTAAGCGTTTCAAGAGACAATAGTCCACCAAGAGCGGCGACCCCTTCCAGCTTTTGCCCTGAAAGGTTGAGACTTGTCAGAGTCCGGAGGCGCTTCCACGCGATCGGACAGCTTTCTCCGGAACGCAGCAAAAGCGACACAAGAAGGCGCTCACTAAACGCCGCTGCAACACCTTCTTCACAGAAATCAAGAAACGTTTTCCGCAGGCAGCGCCCCTCTGCCCATTTCCAGTAAGGGTGTTCCTGACATCGCGGCTGATTCTCCGGAACCATCCGGCTCTGCCAGAATCTGGCCTGCTCCTGCTCCAGACGGACATCTTCCGGAATGGCCTTTTTTTTGCTCTCTGTCTGCTGAGGCTCCTCCGTCTCTCCGGCTCCCGACCCGGAGCTGACATCTCCATCAGGGCTGCCTCCGGCGGGGTTCTCTGCCAGCACTCCGGGATCTTCCGCCCTGCGTTCAAAAACCTGAATGCCTCCCTTTGCCCCCCCCTCGTTAATCGTTTCTTTTCTGTTTCTGTTTTTCAGTGACTTACAGGAGACAAGCAGGAACAGAGTCTGGCAGAAAACAAGCATAAAACAAAAAAAACGAACCCGGGAAATGTGAAAAAAGACCATAGTGCTGTTCCTTTAAGACAGAAACCCCTGCCTCTCAAAAGATTACCTGACAGAAGCCGCGCTGAACAGATGAGATCAAATCCTTGACGATTTGTTTTAACGTGTTAAAACAAATCGTCGGGCCACACAAAAGACCCGGACAAGCGAAAGGAGTCTGAAAACGGAAAACATGACAACAGAAACAGCACCAAAAGAACTCTGCCTGTCCCTCTTGTGTGAAGCGTTCATGGCATTGCAAACACATGAGGATTATGAAGAATTTTTAAAAGACCTGTGTACACCAGCAGAACTGCATGCCATCTGTGGTCGCTGGATGGTCGCTCTGATGATCAGCCAAAAGACTCCTTACCGGAAAATCTGTGAGCAGACAGGAGTCAGTACAGCCACGATTACCCGGGTTGCAAAGTTTATGGAAAGTGGATACGGCGGCTACAGAACAGCACTACAGAAAATCAGTGGCCCAGATTCACCGACGCTCAGCCCTGAAGACAAGATGAAAGGTGAAACAAATGGCTCAAATATTAAAAGATAGCGGGGTTCCAGGTGCTGCACTGATGATTGCAGGAACCTGTATCGGCGGAGGGATGCTGGTGCTCCCGACTTTTACCGGAGGAGCGGGCTTTGTCCCGGCAGTGCTGTCTAACCTGATCAGCTGGGTCTACATGGCTCTGACAGGCTGGATGCTCGCCCAGGCCTGTTTGTGGTCTGACAAACCCTCAGTTCATATCGCATCACTGGCATCAGATTATTTCGGATGGAAGGGCCGTTTCATTGTTTCCCTGCTTTTTCTCTTCTTATATGAATGCCTGCTGGTATCCTACTTTTCAGGAAGTGCCCCTTATTTTCAGAGACTGCTCAGCAGAGTCTCAGCGACATCAGGCAATGATGCAGCCATATCCTTTATCCTTATGGGCCTGCTGACCGTCCTGATTCTCTGGCCCGGAAGCAGATTTTTCGGATGGTTAAATGCTGCGCTGACAACAGGGCTGATTCTGACTTTTGCAGCCATGGTGACAGAAGGCGCACCGGCAATCGAGCCGGAGTACCTTAATTATCGCGACTGGTCAGAATTTCTCAGCCCATTTCCGGTCCTGCTGGGCGCCTTCGGCTACCACAATATTGTTCCACCGCTGGTCAGCAGCCTGAATAAAAATCCGGCCAAGGTCCGCCAGGCTCTCTGGCTGGGAACACTCATTCCTCTGATCACGTACCTGTTATGGCAGGCTGTCGTCCTGGGCATGATTCCGGCAGATCAGCTGAGTGTTTTTCCGGAAGAGAGCAGTATTCCCGTTATTGAGGCTCTGGCCAGAATCCGGCACACTCCGACCCTCAGAACCATAGCCTTTGCCTTTACTTTCTTTGCCATTGTCACATCATTACTCGGAGTTGCCTTCTCCATGATCAGCTTTCTTGCTGACCTTTTCCGTAAGCCTGACAGCAGTCGCTTTCGTCTGCTATTCTGCGTCCTGACGATCATTCCCCCGCTTACGATAGCCTACTCTTATCCCAATCTCTTCGTCACGATTTTCAGCTTTGCCGGAGGTATTGGGGAAGCTACCCTGAACGGAATCTTTCCGATTGTTCTCTTTTGCCTGGGGCTCCGGCACATGAAACAAGCAGCAAAATCCTACATTCCAGGAGGGATGAAGACGATCCTGATCCTGTCTGCCTTAACCTTGCTGATTATGGCGACAGAATGCATGCGACTCCTGTCAGGAGGCTGATAAAGACAGAGCATCACAGATGATGCAAATCACCGCACTCCTGTTGCAGCTGACTGATAAATGCTGCAACAGACAAGGCTTCAGACTGTGTACCATTACTCTGGCGTGGGCTGACCGTCTGATCGGAGACTTCCCGGTCTCCGATCACAATCATATAGGGTATCTTTTTCAGCTGAGCTTCTCGTATCTTATAACCGAGTTTCTCATTGCGGATATCCAGCTCAACTCTGAAACCAGCATTCCGCAACTCTCCGGCAACCAGAGAAGCATAATCTTCCTGAATCTGAGTCACATTAAGAACCTGGACCTGTACAGGAGCTGCCCAGAGAGGAAAATGCCCGCCATGATGCTCGGTAAAAATAGCCAGGAAACGCTCAAGACTACCCAGAACAGCCCTGTGAATCATCACGGGTTGTTCTGTCCGGTTTTCCTCAGTTACATATTCCAGGCCAAAACGCTCTGGCATCGAAAAATCCAGCTGAACTGTTCCACACTGCCAGCGGCGGCCAATAGCATCAATCAGATGAAAATCAATTTTAGGACCATAAAAAGCGCCATCTCCCGGATTCAGGGTATAGGCTGTCTGGCGTTTTTCAAGGGCTCCTTTTAATGCTGATTCTGCATGCTCCCAGATTTCATCTGAGCCCAGAGACTTTTCAGGACGGGTCGACAATTCAATATGGTACTCAGCAAAGCCAAGCCCACGATAAACATAATCGATCTGTTCTAAGCACAAAGAAACCATATCAGAGATCTGCTCCGGACGACAAAAAATATGTGCATCATCCTGAACAAAACTTCTGACCCTGAACAGGCCATTGACCACACCGCTTTTTTCATGCCGGTGGACTCTGCCAAATTCAGCCATTTTCAGAGGCAGGTCACGATAACTGCGCTTCCTGGAGCCATAAATCAGGCAGTGCCCTGGGCAGTTCATCGGTTTTACCGCAGCCTGTGTCTCATCCAGATCGACAAAATACATATTTTCGGCATAGTGCTCAAAGTGACCACTTCGATGCCAGAGCTCCACATTCATCATCAGAGGAGTCTGTATTTCACCAAAACCATAGGCTTCATTTGCTTTCCGGACAAAACTCTGAAGCTTACTATAAAGAACGGTCCCCTTCTCATGAAAAAATGCATGAGCCGGAGCCTCAGGGTGAAAGCTGAACAGATCCAGCTGTCGACCGAGGAGCCTATGATCACGTTTTTTTGCTTCTTCGACTCTGTGCAGATAGGCAGCCAGATCTTCTTTATTCGCCCATGCTGTTCCATAAATTCTGGTCAGCATGGCGTTCCGCTCATCTCCGCGCCAGTAAGCTCCGGCAACTTTCGTCAGACGGAAGGCTCCAAGATGTTTCAGAGCAGGGACATGGGGGCCCCTGCAAAGATCTGACCACTCTCCCATCGAATAAAGAGTGATATCATCCCCTTCAGACAGATCCCGGATGATTTCCACTTTATAGCTTTCACCAAGTGCCTCAAAATGATGAAGAGCCGCTTCCCGTGACATGACCTGACGAACGACCCCGACATTCTGGCGGATGATTCTGGCCATTTCTTTTTCGATTCTGGCAAGATCTCCATCTCCGATCCGGACATCCTGCGGAAATTCAAAATCATAATAAAAGCCATCTGTAATGACAGGCCCAATGGTCACCCGAACCCCTTCCCAGAGGCGCTGGACCGCCATCGCCAGAACATGGGCGGTTGAATGACGGATAATTTCAAGACCTTCAGGGCTTTCTCCGGTCATCAGAGAAATCGTCATGTCTGTTTCTGCACAGCGCTGCATATCCAGCAGCTGGCCATCCCCTGTCCGGACCGCAATTGCTGATCTGGCAATATTCTGACCAAGACTTTTTGCAATATCAGTAAAGCAAATCCCTCTGTCAAAGTCCCGTACAGACCCATCTGCTAAGGTAATCTTTATGCTCACAGTAACATCCTGCTCTTATTGATTCCTGATGACCACAAGGCGTGACTATCTTTTTCTGTTCCATGCCCTGAGCATGGATGAAAGATACGACGCGGACAGCGCCACTCAGGCTGATACCAGAAATACACAAAAATGTACAGAATCAGACAGACGCGAGCCATGAGAGATCTTCACTTCTGTCATTATCCCTTCAGACAGGGAAGCGGCGACAAGAAATAACTACATTTACCTGATATTTCAGACAATAGATTCAGATCACAAGCAGAAGCTCCGGAAACTTCCCTGGTGTTCTGTTCGTGGATCAGGCATGATCCGGACAAGTTATAAAAAGCTCAGGGGTACAAACCCACTCCCATAATCCACCATCATAAGGGAGGAGCATAACACAAGCCCTGTCATATTCTGCGGCCTGGCAGATAGGCACGGACAAAAAAACAGGAACCATCACAATGGAATGGAACAAACTTCTGGATCTGATTCGACAACAGCTGGTCATCGACCTGAGTCTGATTTTAACCGTAACATTTTTTATGGCGATCATTTCACGAAAGCTCTTCCGGTGGCTCTCAGGCCATCAACTCCCTCCCTGGCTGATCAGCCTGTTACGGGCCGTCGGTAAGGCCAGCCCTCTGCTGATTCTGATCTATGGCGGTCTCTATGCGATTGAAACGATACTCCGACACGTCTCCCGCCTGATGGCCCCGGAGTCCATTGCAAATGCCAGACATATATTTCTGGCCGGATCTCTGTGCTGGCTTATCCTTCGCTGGAAATCTGCATTTATTGCCGGACTCAACAGAAGGCTACAGGCTGCACACGAACCTCTTCTGGATAACGCAGCCATCCTCGCCCTTAATAAATTAAGCTCCATTGTGGTGATCACAGTCACAGGACTGCTGATCCTCGATCTTACCGGGGTTCCGGTCAGCACCCTCCTGGCCTTCGGCGGGGTGGGAGGTCTTGCCATCAGCTGGGCGGCAAAAGATGTTGTGGCAAATTTTTTCGGTGGGCTGATGATTTATGTCAACCGCCCTTTCGGCACAGGAGACTGGATCAAATCGCCGAACAAAAATTTTGAGGGTGTCGTAGAAGAAATTGGCTGGTACAGAACTCAGATCAGAACCTTTGAAAGGCGCCCGACATATATCCCAAATGCGATGATCACCGACGCCATTATCGAAAATCCAGGCAGGATGTATAATCGCCGCATCATGGCAGACATCGGTCTGAGATATCAGGACCTGGATAAAATTAAGGCAGTCATAACAGATATCCGTCAGATGCTCCGCCAGCACCCGGATATCGACCAGGAGCAGGCCCTCTTCGTCCACTTCGCCGAATACGGTGCATATTCTGTCAATATCAATATCTATACGTTTACAAAAACAACGAACTGGGAAAAATCACGGGAAATCCGCCAGGATATCCTTCTCAGAATCGCGGATATTGTCCGAAACCATCAGGCAGACTTTGCCTTCCCGACACAGAACCTTCTCCTCAATCGCGCACCGACGGACTAATGAGCTTTTGATAGACATTTCTATCAAATTCCTGATAACAAAAGATCTGTCCATCATGACTCTGTTCCGGATAGAGGGGGAGAATCCATGCAGAGACAGATCTGCCTGTTACCGTATCTGTTCTGTGTACTGCTAAGTTCTTTATCTGCTCGATATTTAAATGCATCTTCGGAGATTGAGAATCGTGTCTCACATGATTTTCCGGAAGATCCGTTTGAAAATACATATGAAAATATCGAATATGTTGGACTTTCTACATATTACGATGATATCACTGCTTATCCTTTTATTGCATTTTTGCAAATGCGCGACAACTCTTACTATCTTGCAATCTTTAATCATGACAGATTTTATAAAATTGCTTATCATCCTGAAAAAATTACTGAGCAGGAGATCAAATTCGGAGCAGATCAGAACGGGTATATAGTAGCATTACAAATCAGTAAAAAACTTCGCGAAAAAATAGATAATCTGGAACAGCATTTCGGTGCATACTCCTATCCTCAGTGGATCATTATTTATGATGATTATAATCCAAAGTGCGACCATACGGAAAAACCAGAAATCCACGAACTTGAAATAAAAAAAACAGAACCTGAAAAAAAGAAACCTCGCCCTTTTCCATCTCTCCCAAATCTCCTTAAAAAATCAGAAAAAACAAAGAACCAGTTAGAAACTGGTCCGAATAACCACGTTCCAGATAAAGCAGAAATTTCGAAAATAAAAAAAAAGAAACCTCGCCCTTTTCCATCTCTCCCAAATCTCCTTAAAAAATCAGAAAAAACAAAGAACCATTCGGAGCACTCTTCCGAAGAGAAATCACAACCCTGTTTTTGTCAGTGAAAATCACCAGAGAATCAATATACTGGCGGAAAGTAAGGCAAGGACATCATCAGAATTGCTTTCGTTTATCATTCTGATCTCAGGGGCCGGGATGTAAAAGACTCAGATATCAACTCAGGGACCTATTGGATCAAGATTTTCAGAAATGGTTTAATTCATGAATATAGAAGAGCTCAGATCAAAAGGTCTGATCATATTTGAGTGTATAAGTGGCAGTACAGCGTATGGTCTTAACAGCAGAGATTCTGATGTAGATATCAAAGGTGTCTTTGTTGCGTCAAAGCATGAGTTTTATGGCTTTGATTTGCCCGAACAGGTCACAGACGAAACAAACGACATCGTATATTACGAACTTAAGAAATTTATGAGCCTTCTTTCCAGAAATAACCCCGGTATTCTGGAAATGCTCTATACACCTGAAAAACATATCCTGCATGAAAGTCAGGCATTCCGTGAGATCCGCAGTCATAATTTCCTCTCTAAGTTATGCAGGGATACCTTTGCAGGATATGCCATGCATCAGATTAAAAAGGCTCGCGGGTTAAACAAGAAGATCATGAATCCGATGCCCGAACAACGCCTGGGAGTCCTGGATTTTTGCTATATAACACATGAGAAAGGTTCAGAAAAAGCCTCCGTATGGCTTGACAAAAAAGGATTCCGCCAGGAAGACTGTGGCCTTGCTGCTCTGCCCCATTTTCCTGATGTCTACTTACTTTACCATTCCCCGGAGACCGGGCTAAGAGGAATCATTGCAGACCATGATGCGACCGATGTCAGAACAAGCAGCATCCCGAAACATTCAGAGCACTCAGCCTACCTGCACTTCAATGCCCAGGCATTTAAGGTTCACTGTAACAAATACAAAGAATATCAGAACTGGACAGCCAGACGGAATCCGGTTCGCTATAAAATGAATGTGCAACATGGAAAAAACTACGATACCAAGAATATGATGCATGTTTTTCGCCTGCTCCAGACCGCTGAAGATATCGCCAGAAACAGCACAATCGATTTTAGCAGTTATGACCGGGACTTCCTACTGAAAGTCAAATCCGGGGATTTCAGCTACGATGAGCTGATTACTCTGGCAGAAAAGAATATGACCGAACTGAAATCTCTTTTCGACAGCAGCTCCCTCCCTGACAGACCAGATATTAGACGGATCGAAGAGCTCATGATCAGAACCCGCGAAATGTATTATTCCGAAGGCATATGAAAAGCCTGGCGACACCTGTTTGAGGATGCTCACGAATAAGTGCAGCTTTTCAAACAGCGTCTCTTCATTTTTAATCTGCCAGAAAAATCCGCTTGAGAAAAAGTCCAGCAAAAGATAAAGAATCCTGGTTCGGACAGGCAGTTGATCGTCAGCTGCAAAAAATATACGCCCAGAACAAAACCCGTGAAAAGGACTCTGCATATGACACAGAAATCAAAACAGGCAAAGATTTTCTGCTTTTTTATCATTTTTTCTGCTCTTACAAGCTCCGCCATAAGAGCCAACCCAGATCATAGCCCTTACGGAACGAACGAAGAAGATCCGGTCATACTCTCGATTCAGATCCCAGAACCCACAACAGTTCAGGAAGATCCGAAAAAGATAGTGGTCCGTTTTTATGCGTGCCCAACATGCAGTACCGGAATTCCTCTCTGTCGATCTGAAGAAGGTAAAGCCGTCCGTGCTCTTCCATGTTCTGAGGAAAATCCCTGTGTTTTATGTACTGACCCGGAATCTGTTATAAACCCGGATGCAAAAGATCAGGACGCAACGTGCTGGATAAAGCAGTGCTTCACAGATTCCGAAGCCCGCAAGGAGCTTTTGATCACCCAATGCGCCTGGCTATGTCCTGCCTTTACCATCGCAACTGTTGTCATCGGTGGCGTCTATGTTGGTGTTTTTTAATCCAGGATCTTTCTGAATCATCTGCTGCGATCCACTCTTCGCAGACATATCTTATCTCCCACCAGATCCGTCCAGCTCAGATGCGCCATTTTAGCGTATTTTCAGAACCATTCAAAAATATATAATAAAAGAAGAAATAAATTGTAGCAAGGGATGGAGGCTATCATGACCAGAGCTTTTATTTTATGTGTTTTTTTCTCCTCCACAAACCTTTTTTCCAGCGTGGCCATCGCTGGTATTTCCTGCCAGAATTATTTTACACAGGGTTCTCAGCTTCGATACCAGAGGGGACAGGAAGGAAGCCAGCCGATTAAAAAGCTTTACACAGATGAAAGCTACAGTTGTGATGAAGGAATCTGTTTCTACGGTTTTTTAGAAAATCTGTCAGATAACAGATACAACATCGTTGAAGGACATTATTCAGGATCAGAATTTTACTTTGCCCAGCTCATTCCGGAAGAAAATGGCAGAGGCTGGAAAAGCGTGATCCACCATCAGGGAAGCTGCAACCAGAAGGATGCGACAGGTCAGCTCTTTAATCAGAATGGAAGACTGCTTTCTTACTTTACTCTGCTTTCAATGAATCAGGATTAAATCCGATCAACAACCACTTTTCAGAAGCTCGGCCTGAACTTCCAGCCCGACAAGTGGCCATGTTCTGGAGACCCCATCAGCTCCTGTGTGCAGCTGCTTACAAGCCTCATGCAAAGCAGAAAGCTGAGCATCCATTGCAAATTGTCTGAGCAGATCAATCTCAGAACGAAATGTATACCGGTCAGACTGCTCCGTCACCGCAAAGCGGACATCCGCAGAACGCCCGTTCATAGTGATGCTGACATTGGCTGTCTTCTGCTTCATATCAAAATCCCTGATCTGACCCGTAATCCCGGCAGGGCTTACCGCCGAGCCAAAAAGAAAAAGAATAAGTTTTTTATCCCGTTCAGAAAGACCAGAATCGAGAGAGATCGTATCCAGACGAAAACGAACCGAGCGGAATAAGTCAGGAATACTACCTGACATCTTATTTTGCTCCAGATGAGTCTTTCTGAAAGTGCCAGACACAGGAGCCTTTTCATTAAACTTATAGCCCGTCCAGGTGATTTTTATGGACTCATCCCGGATCTGATAACGACATTCCTTAGATTCCGATTCTCCGGAGAACAACAGGGCACCCAACAGTAAAACGGACAAAAAACAGAACGGTTTCATTTTCTTCCTTTCTGAGACAAATAACGTTTATATCGTAGATGAATCATAAGCTCCGTCATCATACAAACTTCCCAAAAAGATTGCATGATCTTTTAAAACAGAAAAGAGAACCACAGTATCGACAAATGGCAAAAGGCTCACGCCAAGAAGAATATATCCTGATACCATAGGTGACCGGAATTTTTCAACCAACTAACCAACTAACCAACTAACCAACTAACCAACTAACCAACTAACCAACTAACCAACTAACCAACTAACCAACTAACCAACTAAAAGTTGGTATAAATCGAAGTGCTCTCCGCACAAAAAATACCATATATCTGATGAGATGGCCGATATAAAATGCAACAACTGCGGTCTGGTTTGTTATTCACCCGGGGAAATATATGGCATTATTTAAAGACAGACGTCATGATGGGATGAAGAGAAAAAAAGGGCTTCTCAGCAGAGATTCTCCAGTTTCCAAAGCAAGGGAATCTCTGCTGAAGAATTCCCTTGCTCACCACGAGGAGCTCCAAAAGCCAATCATAACCTCAGAAAACTCCTGAATCTTGAAAAACTTCCTTCCGATACATCCGTTAGATATCATCCTGATTCGGTTGATCCGCATAAAATTAAGCCAATATTTAAAGATATATTTAACGGTCTTCGGAAAAATGCTGATCTGAGTGAATATCGAAGAACAGATGGGAGTTTTCTGATAAGATGTGTAGAGGGACTGAGGGCTAGGGATTTGAAGGATGTTAGTCCTTATGGGTTTTAGTCACTCAGGGAAACGATATGGACCAATTTTGTCGTTTGTGAAAAACCTTGTATCTTCATCAACAGCAGGGTCAAGCCCACAAAAATAGGTTGAAATATGAATCTTATCAGCAAGATGTTTGGACCATTTGTGAAGCAAATTGATAAAATCGTTGCTGTTTTCAAAACCCACTGATTCAATCTCAAAGTTAATATTTATTTCGTAATTATCACCATCGTACTTGGTTAAGTTTATTCTGGGCGATAGAACCTTTGCTGATTGGACTGACCAAAAATCAGCGTCAATTGTTAATACTCGACTCTTACTGCCAGAAAAAAGACTAGAGAGAGTCTCCTCGGAAACATCACCCAATCCCATCAAGCTATCACCAGTGTCTAACTGGGAACTATTTGGCAAAGTATTCTTTAGTTCATTCAATATTTCCATTTGTCGTGAAGGTGTCAAACCTTCAAAGACTATTTCAATAAGCTGCCCCATTGTTTACTCCTAGTCTACAAATCCCTTAAAAGCACCATCTTGCTGTAGCCTAATACCTCTTCCATCAGGCAGCCGTTTTTCCAACCACTGAATCCCAGTTTTAGGGTCAGCAACTTTCTCAAATTTTCCTGGTCCAGTAAAAATTTCTCTATAATGCTTCATAGCTTGGTCATGCCAGGTATTCATTGCACCTTTCAATTTATCACCCCAAAGGTGTGGTTTTCTTCCAGGGGCAGTTCCTTGGTGTTTATGAAGGGCATGAGCTAGGCGTGTCGACCCCTTGTAAGGTTCACGAGCAACAGATAACGCTTTCTTAGCATGAGATAGCTCCAAACCACTCAATTTGAGCGTGTTCGCAAATCCTTTTACCTGGTCGGGTTTTAGTCCCCAATTCTTCGCAGAGTCATAAACTTTCTCAGCTTTATGGATAATCCCTGTAGCGTCCGCTCCCATACCGAGACGATCGACTATTTTTGCAAATTTCCCGACCTTACTTCCGAGTCCGGCACTCAGGGCTCCTGCAGAAGCCATCAGTCTTTCGGTCGCAGATAAATCTTCCCCTGTAATCAGATGTCTTCCGGAAATACTTTCGTAGACATCCCGGACCCAGCTGACTCCGGGGGTCAGACTGGTAGCAAGATCAAGAACCGTTTCTGCAAGACCAATACCAAATAAAGCATCTTCCGTTTCTTTTTCTTTGGCAAGATCCAGTGCATCTCGGGCGACCTCCCTTGAAACATCTATAATGTTCTGACGCCGATCCGGAAAATCCATCTCCTGAATTTTTTTCTCTGCGGCTAATCTTTTTTCTCTGTAATGGGCAAAACGTGCCACAAGCTCCTGTTTCTGACTGATCAGTATCTTTTGTCTGGCAATTTTCTCCTCTGTCTGTTTTTTCTTCTCAGAAAGCGTGTCGATCTCAGCGCGAACTTCCTTTGCTTTTGCACGGTTTTTTCGGGACTCTTCTGTCGTGCAATCTTGTGAAATATTGGCTGTCATATGCCATCGTTTGTTCCTTTCGAGGTCTTCCATCAGACCAGAATAGAGGCGTTTTACATCCTTCTCAGTTAAATTACACTCCACTCCATCCCATATACTCCCCTGATAAGACTGATCCGGATACTGACGATCTGAAGGCTGATAAGAGCGCTGTGGTGACAGGTCGGGAGCTGGCGGAGCATCAGAATATGTGGATACGTCAGGAACCTGTCTCAGATCTTCATAAGTAAATTGTGGCGTGCATGGGGGAGGGGTTACGGTGTAAGTGTGCTCCCAATATTTTATAATTCTTTCGCTACGCTCTGCTTGTCCTTCAACTCCTCTTCCCCAGGCATCTCTCACCTCAAGACCCTGTTCGAAAACCACATAAGGCTCTCCACACTCTTCTGCGTGCAGGATACCAAGGCAGCTTAAGCAGCCTGACAGAAATATAAGAAAAAAATGATTGTTTATTAAATACATGCTACACCTCCATTTCCTGTAATTTCTGATCTATATCCGTATCTTTTCCGTTAGTTTCTTCCAGTTCAGTATTTGCATTTTCATACTCTTTTTGCTGCTTTTGTTTCAGTTCTTCATTATATTTGAGATCATTTTTTGCACGTTTTTCCTCATTGTGACGACGCACTTCTTCCACACATGTTTCGTAATCTTCTTTTGCACCTTTTGACATCTGATGATATCTGAAAGCGACGGCACCGGGACCGACACCTGTAAGAATCCCAAGACACCCTCCTCCTACTGGGCTAAGAAAAGTTGCTCCTACAGCTGTTCCTACAGTACCAGCAGCTGCAGAGACATTTGACCACAATCTAGTTTCATCCTCAAATTTTTGCCATCTCTCATATTCACGCTTACATATCTCTGAAGCTCTGATATTTCCTGACAGACAAAAAATCATAAACAAAGCAAGATAACACACCCTTTTCATCTGACCGCTCCTGTTCTCTCTTTCCAGACTTCTCAAAAGACGAGTTTCTATCAATTTAAATTTCAGGAATCAAGACATAAGGATGTTCACATGAGATTCTGTAGATGGCGGTGTGACAAGTGTGCAATCATTTCATTGATTATAATAATCCGAATTACTTTTCTGCTTACTATAGATTGTTCTGAAATCATTGTCATCGTAACCGCAAATGAAAATCCAGATTTAAATCACGATTGACCAATAAGGAACTCGTAAAAATGCAGTTGCTTTTTACTCGTGCAGCTCAGGAGGGAGTGTGGACTCCCCCCCTCGCATTTACAAACTACCTGGCCCTGAAGGACCAGGTTTCTCTTCCCTCAACTCCAAAGTCGTTTCGGGAGACTTTTGATAAAAAAAATCCCGGTCACTTATGGTCCTGACACTGATGCTCAGAACTTCTGTGAGCTATGTTTTCCTGAGTTGTCCAAAGATGCGGAAAGATCTGAAACTCCGGAAAAATACTCCGCAATGACACGCAGGTTATAGAGCATCATCCGCTGTCTGGTATACACTCCATGCCCGAAAATAGTTGCCAGACAATTTGGCACCTTACTGCAATCACCATAATCGATCAGAAAATGAAAGCCTTTATCATGGAGTCTTTTCTGATGGCGCAACTGCTGTTTCCAGTAAAGAGGATGGCAGCCCATATCAAGCCAGGCATCCAGTTTCCGGTTGATCTGCTGATGCAGACGAAGGGGACTCGGGCTGTCTGAACCGGCAACACCCCACTGCTGAATGTAATCACCATCACGAGTCGTCAGGACACCGGAGGAAGATCCAGTCTTTGCATCCGGCTTTCTGTGATTGATTAGGTGTAACAAACGAATATTGTGGGACAGGCACCACCGGTACCTGGGTGGAGTCCCCATAGTCACCAGGTACAGTCTGACGTTTTTCAGATTTTTCAGGCTATTACGGATAGCTTCAGGATCAGAAGCTCCTCCGCTTTCACGATACAGACGAAACATTTCATCCGCAAAACCACGCTGATTCAGCAGAGCGGTCAGAATGGCAAAAAGCTGCCCTGCATGACTATGTCCGACCAGCAACAGACCCGTCCTCCGGGAATATGGATCATCCTCATGATGAGCAGCAAGATCCATGATCAGATCAAATGCACCCTCAAGTCTCGCCAGATGATGATTTCCGGAAGACCATGAAAATCTCCGACAACGAACCGCAGGGCCAAGAGCCAGCTGAGCCAGCTCAGCATAACTTTCTGTAAAATAGCCATTATCATAAAATACCCGCTCTTTATTACGGCGGATACTATGATGAAGCAGATGAGCCAGACGCGGATGGAGTTTCCTGAGAAATCGAAGAATATCAAAAGGATCATCTCCGACGAACGTCCCATGAACAAAGACCAGCTGAGAAATCTTAAGCCTTTCAAAAAGACACCCGGTTTCCTGCATATAGCTGAGCCATTCCGGACTCTGAGTTGCGGTGACAGGCTGCTGTTCCGAAAACGCAACAGGTTCTGTAAAGTTCAGAATTTTAAAGGAAAATCCCTGCTCAGAAGCATGGTCATCCTGTTTTTTTCCAGAAACAGAATATTCCTGTCTGTGTCTTTGTCTGAACACAAATCGCAGGAATACAAACACTATAAGCAGACTGACCAGAATCAGGATCAGCCATAAGCCCGGACCCATCCTGTACTCCTTTCCTCATCTGCCGAAAAGCCCCCACACTCTCAGATCAGGGACAAAGGGAATCATCATGGTGAAACACTAAGCCGATATGAACTTCGACCCGATAAGTCCGGCATCCGTGACTCATGTCATAATCTGTAGCAGGGAAAATTCACAACCGGTTTTCTGAAAAAAGAGATCGGCTAACAGGAAAAAACTCTTGATAGCAAAATCTGAACTAAAAAAGTCATGCTTTCTTCTCAACGGAGTGCTGATACTGTCCGCTGCCTGTGCAGAAAAACAAAATCGTCCGTCCATTTCTCCTGCCTCCACGGAGCTGACCATAGCAGATTATTGCAGTCCCGATGAAAAACTATCGCAGCTGAGGCTGAGTGCACTGTTCAATGAAAATGAGGAAGAAATTCCTGATAGTCAGGTGAACTCTGGGCAGGTAGCCTGGATAACGCTCCAGAAAGACACAGAATCACACCGTTTTTACAGTGGTGTGGGGCGCTATGGTAACTGTACCGGAACCCTACTCTACACAAGCTCTCTCAGAGAAGCTCCTGCTTATATCATAACCAATGGTCACTGTGTGACAAGTGGGCTGATTTCACCTTCAGGGCTTTTACTCAATCAGACGGACTCATCCGGAAAAAAAATGTATTTCAATTATTACTATGGCTTCTCCGACGAATCTCTCGAAATAATAAAAGGAAATAAAATAGCATTCGCCTCCATGGATGGTACAGATGCTGCTATTGTAGAACTAAAGGCAACACTCGGAGAGCTGACCGACAAAGGGATTTGTCCATTTAAACTAAGTAGTCAGCAAGTCAGAAAAAACATGGCCGTTCAGGTTGCCGGAGTTCCCTTGTCAGGGGTAAGCTCGTCACTACTTGGACTCCGGCTTTCTTTTTGCTCCCTTGGTGACACAGTATCTCTTCGGGAAGGATCATACTCATTTCCTGAAAGTTTTCGGCACCACTGTAGCATTGTCGGTGGAAATTCTGGCTCACCCGTCATTAGTTCCGGAAAATATGAAATTGTCGGACTCGTAAATACTGCCGTAAACGACTCGGCAGAAGCACAGGAAGCATGCTCACTCAACAAGCCATGTGAAATCAGCACGGATGGCAGCATTACGACAAACAGCTCTGAAAATTATGGTCAGCCAACAGATTATCTTGTGGGTTGTTTTGATGAATCAGGAACATTTGATCATCATCAGTCCTCCTGTGGAATCAAAGCCAGATTTGGGATATAAAAATATGAATGAGCCACATATCAGAAAAACATACGCTCTGATTCTGATTTTTATGGCAGGAGCCAGTTCACTACAGTGTCAGACCGATTTTAATCAGCAAACCCTTGCGATCAGGATGCTGGGAGTTTTTGAAGAACCACTCTATTTGAGTGGGGACGAAAGCTGTAATGATGCATCCACTGATGCAGATGGATGGTTTGAACCCCTCAATCAAAATTTTACGATGCTGAATGTTACAGTCAACTACAGCGACCCGGACACAGGAACGACAGACGACCTGATCCTTTATGATGGTGACCCGGAAACATTCCGGATTACATACCGGACTCAGAGAATTTTTAAAAAAGAAATATCAACAGCAATATCAGGAGTAGACCTGACAGGGAAAACCATAAACAGCATTAGTGTCACCTTTCTCGATGAAATCAGCGGAGCCAGTCAGTACCAGGAAAATCACCTGGTCATTCTGGGTTCCGCTCCTGCGGCCCCGGAAGAAGGAGCCTGCCAGCAAAGCGCACTACTTCCATGTCAAACAGATGACAGCACAGGAGAATGCACGGTACGATATTCAACCCCATTCGAAATCGGACAGGGGAAAAGTTACACATTTACCCTCAGGGTTCACTGGAAACGTAGCATTCACCGGGTTGACGACAACGGAACATTGCAGGACATTTCAATGCTCAGCCCAACTCTTGAGCTAATCCCCTCAGATCATTAATAAGTTCAGAGAAGACAGAACAGATTTCTGTCCTGATATCTTTCCTCAGTCATCCTGCTCAATCATTAGCCTTTACAGACGATTCATGCTAACCTGATGACGCTGTTTCATTTCGGATGGCAAAAAAAGAATCAGGGCTAAGTTTATGAGCCGCTCTGTGCATGAATAATCTGAGAGGTCTTAATATGATGCAACCACATGGTCAACCCCGCCATCCCCGCGAAAAGACCATCATCGGCAGCATGTTTCACTACCTGTTTACCGCTATAAAATCAATGCTGATCGGCACAGGAATACTGGTGCTCCTCCTCGCATTTCTGCTTGGATTTCAGGCCAGAAAATATTCGGACAAACACAGAACTCCGGAAGAAAAAGTTCATATCGGAACACATGAAAATATCTTTCTGACATATAAACTGGATGGAAAAATTCTTGAATCCTCTCCCCGTGATACTTTTTTTCAGCAGCTTCTGGAGCAGCTGTCAGGCGAGCCCCAGGGGCTTTATCTGCCTGAGTTTCGTGAGCAGATCAAACAGCTGAAAGAAGACGACAGGGTTAAAGGTCTGCTTCTCGACATTTCAGGACTTGATGGAAGTTTCTCCGCTTTCGCCGAGCTACGGGATCTCCTCCTTCGTTTCCGGCAAGAATCTGGAAAACCTCTTCTCATCTGGCTGAACCACGCCCGTAATAAGAATTATTTTCTGGCATCTGTGGCTGATCAGATTTTCCTTGCCCCTTTAGGAGACCTGTCCCTTCCCGGACCTGGCTTCGAACTGCCTTATTTCGGAGAAGCACTCAGAAAACTCGGAATCGATATCGAAATCATCCGCTCGGGAACGTATAAATCTGCTTTTGAGGCATATGTCGCAAACCGTCCATCAAAAGCTACAACAGAAATGTATCATGCTCTTGTGGAAGACCTCGAAGCATCTCTGGCAGAGCAGATCGCTGCGGGCAGAAGCTCTGCCAGTCTTTCTGTCAGCCCACAGCAGGTCATCAGCTGGTTCCGGAGAGCTTTGTTTACACCGGATGAAGCGCTTGCAAATCATCTGATTGATCAAACTGCGTACTTTTCTGAGATCCCGGAGCTGTTTTTTGCGAAGCCAGAGCATGAAAACACAGAGGATAACAGCAGCTCCGAAAACACAAAAGGAGTCCGGAGCATTACATTTCAGCAATACCTGGCTGCAACAGCTCAGCCAGTTTTTGAAATGTCTGTAGCATCCGCTTCGGGCCATCATAAAGGAATCGCATTAATTGAGGCAAACGGCGAAATTCAGCTCTCTGCACAGGGTGATGACAATAGTCAGCTGATCAGCCCCGATCGACTGGGTCCTCAGCTAACCTGGGCCAGAGAAGAAGAAAATGTAAAAGGGGTCCTTCTTCGCATCAACAGCCCGGGCGGTTCCGCTCTTGCATCAGACCTGATCTGGAAGGATGTTGCCAGGCTGGCGGCGGTTAAACCTCTTGTCGTGTCGATGGGAGCCGTTGCAGCTTCGGGAGGTTATTATATTGCGGCTCCGGCAAAAAAGATTTTCGCCGGAAACACGACGATCACAGGGTCGATCGGTGTGATTGGAATGATCCCGAAAGTGCCACGCTTTGAACAGAAGTATGGGGTGAGTTTTCATAGTTTTTCCAGGAGTGACCGATCTTCTCTGCTGAATCCGGGTAGCCATATGAGTGATGAAGACAGACATCTGCTGACCAGATCAGTGGACTACGTCTATCAGGAGTTTCTCAGCAGAGTTGCGGAAGGCCGTTCTATGAGCCGGGATGCTGTTGACCAGGTCGCACGAGGACGGGTCTGGACCGGGCGTCAGGCAAAAGAGCTGGGACTGGTGGATGAGATTGGTAACCTGGATGATGCCCTGGCGGCCTTATGGGCTCTGTCTGGTTTTCCGGCGGATAAAGCCTGGAAAATCTACCGTTGGGAAGACGAGCAGGCTTTTCCCTCTCTTTTTCTCAGGATGATGCATGGGCGTCGGCTGATCACACCATACCTGGCCAATCTTTTTTTCTGGCTGCCATCAGAAAGTGGGGAATTACAGAGCATGCTGCGGAAAGCAGACACCTGGCGTTCCTCTCTCCGGCAGGACCCGATACAGATGCTCTGGACCGGATCAGCTGTTCTTTAAAATCACATTCCCGGAGGGCGATCCGGGCATAAACGCCCTCTGCTTAGCTTAAAAGAAAGAAAAAGGATTCATGCAAGAAGCAATCAACATCAGCCAGTCTGTTGCTATCCTGATCGACGGAAACAACATTGAAAGGAGCATTCACTCGATCACGGGAGAAGAAGGCTCCATGCTCAACTTTGATACGGTTGTTCCAAGGTTACTGGAAGGCAGAGGTCTGAATCGTCTGGTTTATTTCCGGGAAGGTCAGAGAATTTCATCAAAACTTGCAGAGCGTCTGCACGATCATTATTATGGCCAGGTTGTTCCCTGCCACAAATCTGCTGACATCCCTTTGAGTATCATGGCAACTCAGCTTTCCTCAAAAGTAGATACGATCGTCATCATGTCAGGAGACTCAGATTATGTGGAGCTGGTCAGACACCTGAAGTCCAAAGGAGTCCGGGTAGAAATTGCGGCCGTTATGGAATCAACAGCCAATATCCTGATTGAAGAAGCAAACTACTTTCACCCTATCACACCAGAGGACTGGTTTACCCTGAGCACACAGAAACGCAAAATATCTCAGGGAAAAGACAGCAAAAAAAAACGGTCCTCTTCTTAAAGATACTCCTAAAGGGCGTCAGTTGACTCAGCTCTGATACAAACAAAAGCCAAGATAATTTCCTCTCCCAAGGCTGTTGCCGGCGAGTGAAAGGCGAATCCTCAGAGAGTTTCTCTTTTTTATGGATACCATCATGGATGACCCATGACTTCCGGCAACTGATACTGCAGGAACACAAGCCCCAGGAGAGCGCTGCACATTCGCTAAATTGTAAAAACACACATCAAATCCTGATGAAATATTCACGCAAAGAGAGATTTGTTCAGCTGAACATCCAATGATGCAATTAAACAGATTCGAAGAATTTTCTGACATATAACTATTTATTATTAGGTTGTTAACTGAACCTCAGATCGGATCAGTCATTATATCAGCTATCCCATCAGATATACAGCTTTTTTTGTGTGAAGGCTATTCCTTTTTACTTTAGTCTTAGAGACTTACGTGATGACGGAGAATTGCTGGAGAAAACTTAAATTTCAGAATTAATTGTTATGGTTTTTAAAGATTATCGGGGTGTTGGAAGGGGTTATTTTCCGGAATTACTTAAAAATAAGCTTTATCTTGCTCCGTTTATTTTCAGAATATCTACGATATCTGTGAACATAAGGCTTTCAGCAACCTTTAACGGTGTTTCACCTTTTGTTATTTCCTGATTAACATTGACCTTGTCAGCGAGATATGTCACGATCTCTGAATGACCATTATATATTGCGTAAAGAAGTGGCGTTTTCCTGAACGCATCTGGTTTATCAAGTTCAGAACCCTTGTCCGCGAGATCTTTCACGATCTCTGAATGACCGCAAAATGCGGCTTCATGGACTACCAGAGTAATTGTCAAATTTAGTGGATCAGAGATTTAAGCAGCAAGTTTTCTTACCCCATCCTCAAACTTAACATTAAGATCAATAACATCCGCCAGTAGTTTGTAACCCCGGAGTTTCCTCCAGCGCTTTTCTGCACTTTTAATCAACTTAAAAACCATGTGCACAGTGGCATTGACAGAGCCACAGCCTTTCGTTCTCTTCGTCCGGAGTCGTACTGTCGCAAATGTGGATTCAATAGGATTAGTGGTCCGGATATGCTGCCAATGAACACCAGGAAAATCATAGAAGCTGAGGAGCCTGTGTTTACCCCTCAGCAGACTTTTGACAGCCTTCGGGTATTTATCTTCAAAAACTGACTGAAATTTTGTAAGCGCTTTTTCCGCATCTTTTTTGTTCTCTGCCATATATATTTCATGAATCATTTTCTTAGCTTCAGGCTGTTTTGTCTTTGGCATCTTGTCCAGAATATTTGCGGTCTTATGAACCCAGCAGGCTTGCTGTTTAGAGGACGGAAAAATTTCCTCCAGCGCTTTCCAGAAACCAAGGGCACCATCCGCAACGGCAAGCTCAGGCCCTCTCTCCAGCCCTCGTTCTCTCAGAGAGAGCAGAACATTCTTCCAGCTCAGCTCGCTTTCACGATAGCCCTGCTCTATCGCTACCAGCTCTTTTTTGCCATCTTCTGCTGCTCCGACAATCACCAGAATGCACATTCTGTCATCTTCCCCGAGGCGCACGTTAAAATGTATCCCATCTGCCCACATGTACACGTAACGTTTCCCGGAAAGAGATCGCTTATCCCACTCCCGGAAATCTCCTTCCCAGACCTTCTTTAATCTTGTCACAGTCGATGCTGAGAAACCCTTAGCATGTTTACCCAGAAGAGCCTGAAGCGCTTCTGGAAAATCTCCGGTTGAAATCCCCTTCAGATAAAGCCATGGGACAAGCTCTTCCAGCGATTTAGTTTTTCTCAGGTACGGTGGCAGGATCTGGCTGGTAAATCTTTTCCGGCAGCCATCCTCATCAACTCTCTTATCGTTTATCTTTGGTGCTTTTACATCAATAGCACCAAGACCGGTCTGGATCTTTCTTTCCGGGTGATAGCCATTTCTGACTACCATCCTGTGCCCTTTCTCATCTGCTACAGATCTGAATCTCTCAATATAGTCGGAGACTTCAGCCTCTATTGCCTGAGCCAGCATCTTTCGGGCACCTTCTCTTAATACCTCTGTCAATGCATCGCTGATAGTTTCTTGTGGAAGTTGAACTGAATTGCAAGTAGCTTCTCTCATAGCGTATTCCTTAAATTCCAAAAAAGCACTTGAGGGTACGCTACTTAATTCTCCTCATCCACTAAATTTGATCATATCTCATTCTACCATCTTTAGCTGTTTCGTTTATATTGGCGCTATGTTGGAGAAGAAGCCTGACAGCCTCTATATGTCCATTTTTAGCAGCAAAATAGATTGGTGTAACACCACACATATTTTTAGCATTTACATCTGCACCATACTGGAGGAGGTGCCTTACGGCATCTTCGCTACCTTTCTCTGATGCGTTATGGAGAGGAGTGTTCTTTTGACCGTCTCTCTGGTGCACATCCGCCCCCGTGACAAGAAGTAGAATCATAGCTTCTATTTGACCATGTTTTATCGCCATAGTGAGGGGTGTCTTAGGCTTGCTCATTTGCACTCTATTTGACCCACCCTATTTGCAGTTTGTTGACCCACCAGCGGAGCGAAGCGACGACCTCTCCCAGACCAACATTTCCTTTCTAACGATTACCGGCAGGGACCTCCAGCTGATTTCTTTTCGTAGCAGCAATTTTGGTCCGGTAGGATTCCCCTCTTAACTGAATTTCCATGCAGGGATTCAACAGCCTGTCGGTCAAAGCTTCTGCAATAACAGGATCTTCAAACAGAGATCTCCATCCTTCCGGTTTAACTTGGGATGTAATGATAAGGACCCCTTTTTGATAACGATCTTCGATCAGATCAAGGAGGATTAATGCTTCATCATGGGTGTAGTTTCTTAAGCCGAAGTCATCGAGTACAATGACATCAGCTTTAGCCAATTGTTTGATAAAACTGAGGTATTTACCCGACGCTCTGTAAGCCTGAAACTCTTCAAACAGGTGATTGAGAGAGAAGAATTTAACACTGGTTCCCTGATTGCAAAGCCTGCGACCAATGGCTATTGCCAGATGGCTTTTTCCGGAACCGGTGGGACCCAGAACAATCAGATTTTCCCGGTTATTGTAAAAGCTGAGAATCGCCAGTTCCTTTAATTTACCCTTGGAAATTCCGCGGTCATAGCTCATATCCCAGTCTTCCATAGTACAGGTTCGCCGAAATCTGGCGCTTCTCAGCATTCTTTTAGCTGTTTTTTGCTGCCGGTCTTCCTGCTCATCCTGAAGAATTTTCAGCAGAAACTCTTCATAGGTATCTCCGTTCTGTCTTGCCTGCAAAATGCGAGATTCAGCACTTTGTGCAAAGCCAAAGCACCTGATATTTTTTGATATTTGCTTAATGGTTTCAATGCTCATCGGGGATCCTTTCTGTCATTTCTCAGGTAGGCACTGCCTGCAAAGCGATGGGGAGCCAGATGGCTTCCTTGGCTCAGGAATTGTCGGTGATAGCTGAGGGCACATTGCCTGAAAAAATCGGTTCGAATCTTCCTGAAGGTCAAACATTGCCCGGCTGCATATTCCATGGATGCCTGTCCGACTCCATCCTTCCCCCATGTCCTGAGGATCCCCTGAGCCTTTCTGAGCCCGGTCAATGGGAGAGGTCCGCTAAAAATCGTCTCCATGAGATCGGACATTGCCGGACCAATCGCTTGTGCCTGAGCTACAGCTTTTTTGATGTCAAACTGACAGGATTGCAGCTTTTCTTCGGGCAGATGCTCCTGTTTTGTCGATCTGCCACCACGGTTCCCGGTTGGGATATGAGTGGTTAACAATTTGATATCAGAAGAATATATTGAAATAAGTCTGTCCGATACTTTAACCCTGACTTGCTGACCAACATATCGAAATGGCACCGAGTAATAAGAATGAGATATCTGTATATGACAGTCGGGATGAACTTTGGCATTGCGCCACTCTACAAGCTCATATCGTTCTCGTGGCTGTGGGAGCAGCATGCTCCGCTCATACTGGAATCTGTCAGCTCTGCTGACACCATAATCCTTCATGATCTTAGAGTTGAATCCGTCCAGAAACCTTCTAAATGAGTGATTCAACTCTTCAAGATCATAGAACCTTGTATCCTTATGCATCTGATAAAAACTGCGCTGAACAGCTCCTATTGTGGCTTCCACAACACCTTTATCCCGCGGCTTCGCCGGCCGGGCCGGAAGAACTGCAAATCCACAGTGATTGCCAAAGTCTACAAATGTCGGGTTCAGGTTAGGGTCATAACGATGAGCCTTGGAAACTGCGGATTTGAGATTATCAGGAACCACATACGGCATAACTCCACCAAAGTACGACCACATTGATTCATGAGCACGAATAAATGAAGGCAGCTTCTGATCGTAAGAAAATTCGCCAAAAGTGTATCCGGAAAAAGCGGAAACACCACAGAAAAACTGAGTTTTTCTCGATTTTCCAGACTTTCGGTCATAGATGAGAATACCATCTGTGTAGTCCACCTGAACTTTTTCGCCCGGCTTATGCGCCTGAGAAATAACGATATTACGTATATCAGACTCTGATACTTTCTTAAAAGCCCGACAAAATGCCCAATATGAAACCCCATCCGGAGCAAATTCGCTATGCAATCTGTCCAGCTGATAACCGGAAGCTCTTTTTGAAACCATTTCTTCCCAGTTTATCTGGGATTTCCAGCCTCCTCTGTCAAAAGGAGTGGCTATAACTGCCTCCTGACCATTTTCTCTCTCCCTAAGATATTTACGGACTGTATTTCTTGACAACCCTAATATCTCAGCAATTTTTCTGATCGGCTTCCCTTGCTGATTCAGTTCGATGACTTGTTCCACTGTCAAAATAGATTTCCTTTTCCCCATTTACCCACCTCTCAAAGGATTGCTCCTGTCAGTTCAATGAAGGTGGGTCAATATAATGCAAATGGGAGGGTCAATATTCCGCAAATGGGTGGGTCAGCATTTCGCAAACGGGTGGGTCAAACCAAGCGCAAACGACCAAGGCTGGAAACAACTTAAGCCAAAAGCCAGATGGTTTGAAGAAATCATAAATAATACGGTAAATAAAAATCTCATCAAAGATCCTTTTTTTCTAATCGTACCAGAAAACCTGTGACAGATATCAGCAACGGACTATTCGGGCAAGATCCTCTTCATAATGTTCTGATATTTAAAGATGAACTCTAATTAAATCTTGTTCATCGGTGGAGACACCTGTACACCCCTCCGGCATTCCTATCACCTAAATTCCATCATGGCAGGGTTTTAGATGACATAGAAAAAGGAGATAAGTAAAGATTACACTCTGGCCCTGATCTGGCGTGAGTTGGGTTGCGGCTGGGAGTGTGTAATCTTAAACGGTCGTTTTGGATTACACTTTTCACAAAATCCAGAGATGTTGTGCCCGAGGCTCAGACCATCTGGCTTCAGATGTTAAACCTGTGGCTTACATGGTGAGTCAGACAAGGATGATGCAAACTTTTAAAAATTCTGACAAATTTGCTGTGATAAGGAATGTTTAAAATAATCTTATATAAAAACAATGTGTTACAAAATAACTCACACGTTAACTTAACTTTTGTGTTAATATTGTCGACATGGAATGTAGGAGGTGATGTTGACGATTCCACAGAGTTTTGCAAACGGTGTTCTGCCACCAGGCACATATGAGGCCACTTTCGATCAGATACGTCAGAGTATCTTAGTGAAAGGTATGGGTAGCTCTGCTTCATGGGATTCAATCTGGAGATCACAATTAGTGGATCAGGCGGAAATCCTCACCAGAGAGCTTTGGTCTGCAGGAATCTATGATGTCTTTCTCGATGGATCATTTGTTGAAGAAAAAGATCGGCCAAATGATATCGACGGATATTTTGATACGGGTTTATCAATGATGGCAGATGATCTGGCGAGATTCAGTCAGCTCGTCCATAAACTGAATTTTAATAACCCCTATAAAATATGGGACTGGAATCCTCATAGCAGGGTAGCCGTAGCAGGATCGGCAAAGAGACAGCTACCGATGTGGGTTCGATATCGGGTTGAACTTTACCCACATCTTCAGCAAAGCTCAGGCATTATGGATAAATACGGTAACGAATTAACATTTCCGTCTGCTTTTCGACAATGCAGGGGATCTGGAAAAG
Organism: Deltaproteobacteria bacterium; assembly: GCA_020635195.1. Lineage (GTDB taxonomy): Bacteria > Bdellovibrionota_B > Oligoflexia > Oligoflexales > Bog-1112 > JACKAG01. Next base: position 94,569 of record JACKAG010000007.1, read on the forward strand.
AAAAAGGTATCGTTAAGATTATTCGGGAGTCAGGCCATGATCAAAACAGAATCTGAATATCGCAAGGCCGTTGTAAAAGTACGAGAAGAGAGACAGAGAATAGAAGGGGAACAGTTCCGGCTGAAGCAAGAGTCTGTCCCGGATGATCTGATCAATTTAGCGCTCGATCCTCTCATCTCTTTCATGTTGCAGCTGGAAGAAGAAATTCAGTTTTATGAGCGTATTAAACGAGGTGTCTTTCCATCATTGAACAATCTTGGTGGAATCGGAAACCTGCTGGTAGCTCTGAGAATTAATAAAGGAATTTCACAAAAAGATCTGGCCCATCGTTTAGGTGTAAAGGAATCTCAGATCTCACGAGATGAAAAAAATGAATATCGTGGTGCCTCCATTGAGAGAGTCAGTGAAGTTTTAAAAGCTCTTGGCGCTCAGGTCGTTTCACATGTAAATACAGAGGTCAGAGATGTAAGCTCATTAGCGGAAGCTTCGGCGTGATATCTGAACATTCTTTTTTCGGACGTGATATCTTCCAGGAAAAAGAATGTTCATAAATTCATTCTGTTGGGCCTTTTCCCATGTACGAAGTTTTTTCCTGTCAGATATAAGTCACGCCGACGCTCATAGCCTCCACATAGTCCGATCTGATGCCTTTTTCCTCCAGCCTGATGCAAATCCCATGAATTCCGTAACTCTGCTGAGGGATGATGAATTCCACCGTCCGTGAGACAAAGACAGGATCTTCCGGATGCTCAGGGTTGCGGAAGCAGCTGAATTTCTTCTGACCTGCAAGGCAGTCTTCTTTCTTTTTTTCATCCCCATAATCGAGGAAAAGACTGTAAATCTGAGTCACGGGAGATTCTGTAAACAGGACACAATGCTGCACAGAAAGGGTGATGCGGATGGGACACTGCTCCTGAACCATGAAGTTATATTCATAGAGCACATGGCCATTTCCATCGACGTTAATGCGTCCCGTCAGCTCATGAAAATGCAGATAGCCGGTGGTGGATTCTTCCCGGAAACGCAGCTCTTTTTTATCCGCGGTCAGCCTTTTTCCGTTCTCTCCGTCTTTCCCGCTCAGATGCAGATTGGCAGGCAGGATAAGTCCTGTCGAACGGATCTGATCAAAAATTCTGTCCGGAACGTCAGAGAGTCCCTTTTTTAAGTGCTCAAGAGAGCTTTCCACCCTGTCCAGTCTGCTTAATATGCCGCCTTGTCCCATGTCTGTCACCTCCAGAGTTCTTCCAGGATTTTGTCTATTCTTTCTCTCTCGGGGCCTAATGCCGCCTCTATCGCTGTGGCTATAGCCTTTTGCAGACCACTGTTGTTGTCTTTTGCAAGAGGGATGTCCTGCGATTCGATAAAGCCACAGAGTTCCTCCTGCACGGAATTAAGCCAGTCCGCACTGAGCCAGGTGGCTTCATCCACCTCCGGCTTGTGGGGATTTCCCCCGGTAAAAAGCTGTCTTCCTCTCTCATCTGTGATGGCGTTTTTTCCATCAATCCTGTGCATAAACGGTCCTTTCTGCATCAAAATAACGGGACTCAAGATGTGCGTGTTTTATCCTTTCCAGAGCCCGGATCACGTGCTCCTCACGATCAAATTTTCTGATGGGTCTTCCGGCAGAAGAGCGGCAGGTTGCGGGAAGAACTGTAAGATTCAGGCCGGTCACTTCGATTTCCATAGATCTGTGAGAATTCTGTACCCGGATATCCGGCCTTCCACTCACCTTCTGAAGCACATGGCTCAGGTGTTTCAGGGAATGATCGCCGCTTTCTGAAAGCCTTGTGGTCAGCGCAGAATTCGCCTCAGCCGGGGAAAGATTCTGCTGCGACAGTCCGCAGAACTCCATCCAGTCCCTGAGATATCCTCGCAGGTTTTCCCCTCCCGTCAGCTGTATCTCTCCTGAGAGTTTTCCCGGGATTTCTGAGCAGATCTTTTCCGCAAAATCAGCCACAGCAGACAGTTCCCGGGAGATCCTCCGGCAGAGTTCCCGGATGCCCTTGTCTTCCCAGATAAAGCCCTGTGGCAGCAGTTTTTCCAGAGCCTCGCGGATCATGACAGCCCTCCGAAAGTGAAAAGCTTTCCTGTGCTGACGGTGAGATCTCTGTCGGGAGAGATGAGTCTGTAGCTCTTTTTCGGCACCAGAGCCAGCGCCTCATGGATATGGGAGAGCCTTAAAACACCGCTGGTTTTCTCTCCTCTGGCATTGAGAAAATAACGATCTCCGTCCGGTCCCGGTTCTGACAGTTCCCTGAGCATGGCTTTCAGTTCTTCAGCCATCTGATCTCTGGCGGAGGCTGGTTCTGCGCTGATACGGAAGTGAACGGGTTCAGATTCCAGAAGGACAGGAACGAATTCCGCCCCGGCTGGTCCGCATTCCTCCAGTTTTGCCATCAGAAGCTCTGTGCTGCTGCGTCCGGAACTTCCCTCGTTTCCGTCACCTGTGAAGGCAATACCGACCGTGCCCCTCCCGTGGATTTTCGGAGCCACCCAGGCCCTGGATATTCCGGGAACAGACTGCGCCCAGACAATGTAGTCCTGAGCATTTCCACCACCGGGAGGATTGCGCAGCCGGTCCATCATGCGGGAGCGTAGCGACGGATCGCTTTCCCTGTCTGTTCCGCCGCTGATGTCATGAATCACACGGGCCTCTGTGACAATATCCGGGATAATGCGCGCCGTTCTCAGAATTTCCCCTTTGCGGATAACCGGGATGCCTCCGGCTTTTACGGCTCTGACCCGGATCTCTGCATTCTCTGAGATGACACAGTCCTCCGTGCTGACAAATTCCCTGTCCTTGTGGAGGAAGACGGTTCCGGCTCTCAGCTCACAGGGCCGTCCTGCCTTCACCAGAATCACTCCTCTGGCAGGGCTGGCTGATTTTCTACCACCTTCAAGCCAGATCCCGGCCCATTCAGACAGGGCATCCCCTTCGGCTCTCAGAGGGTGCAGGTTGTCTGCAAGGTTTCTTATGTATCCGTAGAGCAGATGGGTGCAGCCTGCGAGGGCTCTGGCTATGCCTTTTCCTGATGAGGAGGCAAGAAAGCAGCCCATGTCATTGTCCACCCTGCGGATGATGTCCCTTAATGCCGGTCTTTCTGTCATGGAACTTTCATCCTCATGCTGCTGCTGTCCAGGCTGATATCAAGGATCAGCTGTGATTCCTCAGTGAAGACACGAACGGAAAGATCCCGGACAATTCCGTCCCGTTTCAGCCATTCCAGAGCGCTCAGAGCTTCCTGTCTGATGCGGAACAGAGTTTCCTCGCCTGGCACTTCTCTGCTGAAAAGCCAGAGGCATGAACCCATGCTGTTTCCGTCTGTCAGATCGGCCCAGTAGCCCCCCTGTTCGTCCTGTGTGGATTCCGGAGGGGCCTGTTTCATGCTGAAAAGGCTGACTATCACAGCATCGGTGAGGGTATCCGTGGCTTCCGGATCAAAGATGATTTCCTGGTTTCTGACGCTGAACATCTCACCCTCCGAAGCTTTTCAGCTTTGCAAGAGTCTTTGAAGACTGTGCGGAAAAGGGCTGAAGGCTGTGCCCGTCTGCGCTGCTCTGGGCTATGCTGCGGATAGCCTCTGACAGGACAGAAATCAGATCCTCTCCTGTGGAGGACTGAATGCTGAGACTGCCACATTGTAGGATCAGTTTTTCAGCCTTTACTGTGACCGTTCCGTCATTTTTCAGACTGATTTTTGCAGAGATGCCGTCAGAGCCTTTTGAGTAGAGAACCGTGTCACCCTCTTTAAGGTCTGTGATCTCCTGACTGCCTGCTGCGATCACCACAAGGCTGTCATGACTGCCGCAGCTGATTCCTGTGCAGGGGCTGCCTGCCGGAGCCTTCGAGGCAAGGCCGAAGTGAGAAAGGATTCTGCTTCTGTCTTTCAGCACATCTCCCCAGACCGTGCGGGCAAGGGAGGGATTATCTTCCTGATAGTGTGAGATTCTTCCAAAGCTCAGAATACGGCTCAGTTTCTGCCTGATACTGTGGTCCTTCATAAAACCCTCTTTCAACAGGCTGATTTTATGCACGCAGGGAGAGGGAAGCCAGTAAAAAAGGCTGTTTTTGTGCGTTTGCTGATATCCTTTGCGGCTCAGGGCTTTTAAGGTGGCAGCGGGAAATCCCGGAGGAGATTCGGGAGCTTAATGGAGAGTTTTTAGAAATTGTTGCGGGATTTTTAGTCTTTTGCTATGTTGCCACAGCTTCCATACGCAGGGATTAAAAGAAACTGAGACTCCTTCAGGAAGCAGTAATCTGAAATCATTTAAGAAAAAGGATCACAACATGAGAATCTTATTATCAGTTTTGTTTGTAATTTTAGGCAGCAATCTGGCTGTGGGAGCAGAAAATATCCCTCCGCATGAGGGAGATACGCCTCTTATCAGTGCTGCAAAGAATGGTCACCTTGATGCTATCGAGCTGCTTATTGCAAATGGGGCGAATGTGAATAAGGCTGTCCATTATGGTGCAACCCCCCTCCATTGGGCAGCGACAAGTGGAAACAAAGCTGTTGTGCGGCTTCTCATCGCAGCTGGTGCGAATGTGAATCAGGCTGACACGCTTTTTGGCGAGACACCCCTCCATAAGGTAGCGGGCAATGAGCAAATAGCTGTTGCAGAGCTTCTCATCGCAGCTGGAGCGGATGTAAATAAGGCTGACAGTTCTTGGGGCTGGTCCCCCCTCCATCAGGCAGCGACACGTGGAAACAAAGCTGTTGTGCGGCTTCTCATTGAGAAGGGGGCGGATGTGAATAAGGCTAACAATGATGGCAAAACCCCCCTCAGTGAGGCAAAGGAGCGGGGACACACAGAGGTTGCACAACTTCTCATCGCTGCCGGAGCAAAAGAATAATACCAGCTCCTATTCCCACCAGATGTCTTCCTGCTTTTCCGGAAAAAACGGTTTAGCCTGAAGGCTTTCGGCAGGACGCAGCTCAAGGCTTGCCGTATGCCCTTCCTTCTCTGAATACTCAAAACTGACTTCCGTAATCAAAAGGCTTTCATCCGTCCGGATGCGCTCACAGTCCAGCCTGATAAAAGTTCCGCATTCCAGCAGCCTGCCATCCTCTGTACACCAGCCCGGAACCCGGACAGAGTACTGAAAGGCTTCGGCCTGCCTGCTGCTTCTCTCCCAGGCTGCCATGGCCTCACAGTCCTCCTTTGTGGCCACTCCGTCATGAAAGAGCCTCAGACTGTGGCCTTTTTGGGATGCTCTGCCCGGACTTCCCCACGGACAGGCGTCAGACCCTCCTCCGTCTCCTGATGGGCACGGACAGAATAGACGGCAAAAAGACCGCTGTAGTCGATGCTCTTTGTGGTTGTGGCTGAGATCAGATTTTTCCCCTGAACAAGGCTGCCACAGAGCTTCTGTTCTTCCGGAGCCTTTCCGGCAAAGAGATGACCGTCAGGACAGCCCCTAAATTGGTGGCTTTGGGCTGATTAGTGCCGGAATGGGGTGATTACCTACATAGGATCTGCCCTTGTTTCCCTTAAGTTTCATGTGGCGTTCCCGCTCCATGATCCTCGCACCTTCTCTGTGGGCAGCAGAGATCGCCTCATTCATCGAGGTTCTGGTAGCTTTTCTGATGTCTTTTGACATCTTCAAACGAAAAGCTGACTCGTATCATCCTCTGTCCTGTGAGTGTGTGGGCCACCCGATTTACGGTACATGCTCATAATAAACAGAAAGGCTGCGAAAGCAAAGCTTTTTCTGCAGTTTTATTGCGTTTGGTCATGTTTTTTGCGTTTGGATGGTAAAGAACAGAGAGCAGGAGCTTATTTTGTTGCTCCAGCAGCTTTCAGAAGCTCTACGATAGCTCTGTGCCCCTCCTTCGTTGCCCAATAGAGTGGGGTATCGCCCCAATCGGTAACCTTATTCACATCCGCACCATACTGAATGAGAAGCTCTGCAACCTCTTTGTCCCCATTCACCGCTGCCCAATAAAGGGGGGAAGATCCATACTTGTTAGCCTCATCCACCTTTGCTCCATACTGGATGAGAAGCTTTACAACAGCGCTGTGCCTCTTGTTCGCTGCCCAATAAAGGGGGGTATCGCCATTATTGTCAGCCTTATCGATATCCGCTCCACTCTCAAGGAGCAACTCCACAGCTTCAGGATGACCATTCCTTGCAGCAGCGATAAGAGGCGTATCACTTGGGTAGAGCCACATTCCCATAGCCAGATTGCTGCCTAAAAGCATAAACAAAACTGATAATAAGATTCTCATGTTGTGATCCTTTTCCTGATCCGATGACCTGTCAGATGAAATCCTGTGTGTACAAGACTCAGGAAGGTATCAAAAAGCAGGAAAAGTCTCAACGATTACCAAAAATCTCACCATCAACAGCCCGAACATCCTCCGGGATTTTTCAGCGTCTGGAGAGAGAAAAACAGGCTATCGAAGGGGTATGAGCAGACTTGCGACTACATGACGGAACATTTGCATCCAGATTTATCTTTTTTCACATCCGCTCCAGCTGCGATGAGAAGTTCTGCAACAGCTCTATGCCCCAGAATCGCTCTCCTCCAGAGGGGAGTCCTGCCATCATTGTCAGCCTGATTCACATCCGCTCCAGCCTGAATGAGAAGCTCTGCAACAGCTCTGTGCCCCAGAATCGCTATCCTCCAGAGGGGAGTCTTGCCATCATTGTCAGCCTTATTCACATCCGCTCCAGCCTGAATGAGAAGCCCTGCGAGATCTTTGTCCCCGTTCCACGCTGCTTCACAGAGGGGAGTCTTGCCATCATTGTCAGCCTTATTCACATCCGCCCCATTATCGATGAGAAGCTCTGCAACGGCTCTGTACCCCAGAATCGCTGTCCACCAGAGGGGAGTCTTGCCATCATTGTCAGCCTTATTCACATCCGCTCCAGCCTGAATAAGAAGCCCTGCAAGATCTTTGTCCCCGTTCCACGCTGCCACATAGAGGGGGGTCTTGCCATCATTGTCAGCCTTATTCACATCCGCTCCAGCCTGAATAAGAAGCCCTGCAAGATCTTTGTCCCCGTTCCACGCTGCCACATAGAGGGGGGTCTTGCCATCATTGTCAGCCTTATTCACATCCGCTCCAGCCTGAATAAGAAGCCCTGCAAGATCTTTGTCCCCGTTCCACGCTGCCACATAGAGGGGGGTCTTGCCATCATTGTCAGCCTTATTCACATCCGCTCCAGCCTGAATGAGAAGCTCTGCAACAGCTCTGCGCCCCAGAATCGCTGTCCGCCAGAGGGGAGTCTCGCCATCCTCGTCAGCCTTATTCACATCCGCTCCAGCCTGAATGAGAAGCTCTGCAACAGCTCTGTGCCCATTCGACGCTGCCAAATAGAGGGGAGTATTGCCATTATTTTTAGCCTTATTCACATCCGCTCCTTGCTCAAGAAGCAAGCCCACAGCCTCAAGATGACCATTCTGTGCAGCAATGACGAGAGGCGTCTCTCCCGGTCTGGATGGTATGGGACTTGCTGCCCCCACAGCCAGATTACTGCCTAAAAGCATAAACAGAACTGATAATAAGACTCTCATGCTATAATCCTTCTCCTGATCAGATGACCTGTCAGAGGAAATCCTGCACTTACAAGTTCCAGAAAGGTATCAAAAAGCAGGAAAAGTCTCAACGACTCCTGAAATACCACTCTCACGCAGCTCCACGGACGTGGACATCCAGATTCATACCACATCTGCGCAGATCATCACGGATACGCAGCTCCAGAAGGGATGTCATTGGGCAGTCCAGAACTTCTGCAAGTTCCGCAAGAATCCTGAAATCAGGAGGTGCATTGCCCCTCTTAATCTTCTGCAACTGATAAACAGACAGACCAAGACGCTGAGATAATTTCGACTCATTCATCTTCCGAAGTCTGCTCAGGGCAAGGATCGTTCCGCCTAATGTGGCACCATAGTCTTTGAGATTCTTAAGGCAGATATCAGCACCTTTGTCTTTCTGAGATTTCAGAAGGATGATGGCCTTCTGAACCGCTCTGACATGCCTCTTCCTTGGATTTATCGTGTTTCCGGACTTTCCGCAGCTGATATTGCAGGGATGCAGACCAGCTAGAATAAAGGCGTCCGACAGCCGGACTCTTGCCACATATGCACGAAGCCGGAGATTTTCCAGATATTCAGGGCCTGTCATTTCTGTCTTCCATCCGGTAAAGGATCGTCCTGAGAAGTTCCTCTGTCCACCTCTGACCTTCCACAATCTGCTGGATTTCATGATAAAGAATGAAGATCACAGCAGAGATCAGGGCGCCGATCAGCTTGTTATCCAGATCCTCAATCTTCATCTGCCTATCCGCCAAGGAGCCAGAGAAAGGAATCCAGCTCCATGCAGACATGAAAGGGTGAGCGGTTACGTCTGAAAACAGCCACGGGCCTGTAGCCGCTTTTTGCCGCATGGCGTCTGGCCTGCTGCATTGTTTCCCAGATATTCAGCCGTTCTCTGTTTTTCATCTCGAAGGAAAAGGGCAACACTTCCCTGACTCTCGGGCTCTGTAGGTAATCAATCAGCTGAAAAGCATAGTCTGCAGCTTTGTCTTTCTCCCGAACAACTGAGTTCTTTGCTCTTCCCGTCAGCTGCTTTCTGACTTCCTCTGCTCCCCGATGCATCAGAGGTCGCTGAAGTCCTCGGGCTTTGCCCCTTCCGGAAGGCTGAAAAGTCCGCTTTTCGTACCCTGATCCCGTATTTTCTGGAGATCTCCAGAGCGGCCAGAATGCCCGGGTTTCCCTTTTCAGGATCATGACAGTCATCATCTGCGGCAACGGTGATCTGATGAAGGGCAAAATTCCTCAGCAGAAAAGAGATGATTTTTTTTCATCCCATCGCAGTCCATTCCACAGTAAACCATTCGTCCTGTCGCAAGGTTGATGCTTACGTCATCTGCCCAGCCTTCACAGACCAGAATCTGATCCGTGTTTTCTGTGATCTCTCCTGCCAGAAAAAACGAGCCTTCCGGAGACTTTCTGTCGACGCCATAGTTGAACTTTTATAGAAGACCTAGAGTTCTTCATTGCAGATAAAGCATATGATGCAAAAGCAAGAGTCCGGGATGTCTTGAAAGCAAAAGGTATTGCTGCTGTTATTCCTTCGAAAAAAAATCGGAAAGTCAAACATAGCTACGACAAAAATCTGTATAAATCAAGGCATCTGATCGAAAACTTTTTGAGAAATTGAAACAATATCAGGCAATCGCGACTCGTTATGACAATTTTTAGGAGCAATACATCTGGCTGCATCTGTCATTTGGCTTAACTGACGACAGACCCTAATATGTCGGTGTCAGAAAATATAGTTCTTCTGTTAAGCGACAAGACTCTTTATATTGCCTTTGAAATTCTTTATATTCCCTACGGATCGTTTTCACCATTTCTTCTGGCTGATTTTGATATCTGGCACAGGCAAGAGCTGCTTTAAGCTCATCCAAGCTAGTCAGAGCTCCATTCTGGAGCAAAAGACTGACAATGTCCACATACCCAAACCCTATAGCCATCAGAACGGGAGAAGCCCAGCTGCAAGCGGCCCCCTGACAATGAACATCTGCACCAGCTTCAAGAAGCTTCTCAACGAGCTCCAGATCACCCCGGCAGCTTGCGATCCGAAGGGGAGTCATACCATTCTGATCTGGTCTGTCCACATCGGCCCCAGAACTGACAAGATCCTGCACAGCCTCCACATCACCGAGTGCTATAGGTAACGCGAGAAGACTGTATCCTGATTCTTGTAAAAAATATGGCTGTGCCTTCAGAAGCAGAGATCCACTACAAACAGAAATAAACATAAGAAAAGAAAATGACAGCTTCATATTGAACCCCTTTATTGGGAACGGACGACTTCCTCTTAATTACTGAGAATGTGCCAAAAAGAACGATTCTTCCCGACACAAGAAGAACAGCAAGGTACCCAAGATCATAAGCAAAGAAAACTGAAAACAATAACGCCATCACAAAATAAGGCCTGATGGCACAAGAAACTCAGACAACAACAGCTGACTTAGGGGAAAAATACAGTTTTACAAAAACACAATAAAGATCACTCTGACTGACAAAAAAACAAAAATACTGGTTATGGGAACCATTTGTCAAATGCCGCAACCAGCTGAGTGTGCAGCATCTTATATGGCATCAGTCCTTCAGCAGAGATTTTTTTTGATCTTCTTATGCAACGCATGAACATTTTGCGCTCTCCCGACACATCAACTTTCAGGTTAGTCCATGTTGCGCAGAAAAGTGGGCAGGCATCTGCCGAAGGAAGGTTTTACGACATTTTCCCAGGGTATTTCTGATAATATTTGATATTATGAGATATTCGGACAAAAGACCTCGCCAGAATGGCTATGCCCGCGCTATGCGCTATGATGTCACACAGCCTTTAAGCTTCAGAGGAAGCTCCGGAAAAAACACCCCCTCTGATTGAATAAAAAAAGTCCATAGGTTGAAGCCAAAGCGGAGCCATTATCCCCCATAGCCCCTTGCTGCCTGACGTATAAAGATGATTCTGACGAATCATCGTCAGAATCAAAGGACTCAAGAGCTCCGTTACATCTGAATCATTGTTGCGAACTTTGCGCTTCACATCAAAGGAACGAACCTGAATAACGCCATCATTCAAGAGATAATGAGGCTTCTCAGAGGGAAGTAAATATCTCAACATTTTTGCTTTAATCGTCGATTTAATGTCCTCTGCTTGTATGATAGGCACAACCTCACAACCACCGCTGCTTTCTAAAAAGCGGACAATACCCCGACTCTGCGGAAAACCAAAATTGTAGACTTCCGGAATCCAGACCCGATCATTTTGACAATACCTGAGCTGCAGCATCTGGTGACGCAGAGGAGTCTCGGTGCGAGCTGGTTTTAGTGGTGTCAGATCAGCTGGAATCAACACGATATGATCAAAACTTTTCTCTAAAAGCCCGTCGACAATACTTTCGTAATCTTTGGTGAGAGGATCAAAAGTGGCAAGTATTACACCAACCCGAATCGGCTCTTTATTGTTTACATCTGTAATCCAGCTTTCTCTTGTCAACGTATTTCCAAAGACAACAAATGAACGTAAAGCTGAAGAGCAAAATAACAAACTTATTATGAACACCCTCAGAAAGCGCATCACTTCATCCTTCATTTTTTTCAACTTCAATCAAAACAGTCGGAAATATTTTTTTCATCAATGCACGCATCTGAACTAAATCTTCCGCTTTCGGTCGGTATGATCCAGAGTCATTATTGATATGAATGACTCCATCGACATCCTTCCACAACTCACCTGCAAATCGTACATCATCCGAATAGTTGGAAATGGCCAAATGCTTAGCCAAAACCCAGTCAGCCAATTTATTCCGAACTTTAAGACGAGAAATAGTCAATGTTTTACTTGTAAGGACAAAGTTATACTTGCCATTACCACCGTCGTTAAGCGGATGAACACGAAGCGCTTTAATAACATGAGTTGGTTTTTGATCAGGAATCTTTGTAAATTTTGCCGCCATATGACGATGAATAAATCTCACAGGAACAGGAGAAAAAATTAAATTTTTCTTAATAAAAGAAGCCCAGCTAAGTTTTTTCTGATCAAAAGCTTTCAAAACTGCTGGAAGATATTCCTTAATCGTCTCAGACTTGTCTTCCAGCTCTATACGAAAGAGAATATGGTCACCCCAGATGGAGCGGAGCCACGAACCTAAATACGACGATGAAGCAATAGAGATTGGAAATTTTTTCTGATCATCAGACTTATGTTTTACATCTTTTTGTGAAATCTTATAAAGTTTTTGAAGTTCAACCGATTTGTTAAGATTTTCCAGCTCGATTTTTTTGACTTCATCGAGTCTTTTTTGCTTGTTTTCAGAGCTGTCGAGATAATTTCTGCTCTGTCGAATGGGAGTGATAATCTGCGCCCACCAAATACTATTATAAAATTGATCGATACTCTGAGGCGTCGTGCGAACAAGATCAAATTCAATTCTGATCGGCTTAGCATCATGGTCTGCTGGATGATAAACCAATCGACGCTTAATAACTTCTTCCAGGAAATTGTGAGGCATCATGTAACTTGAAAGCCTGGGCCCTGTCTCATCCAAAGAAAAACCTGCCTCTTCTAAAATAAGCAAGTTCTGCTTTAAACATGTGCTATCCTTATCACCCTCATGCTCAATCGCTCTTTTTTTAACCCTTTCAAAGACCTCTGCGGGTAAATTCGTCGGCACGACGAAAAATCCAGACTGAACCCTTCCCCTCTGGTCTGTAATAATTTTCATACTTTCTCGCCATAAAGACTTAGCAGCAATCTGAGTGACTGAAGTACCATTTTCATTGACGATGCCAGTAAATACATTGGGAATACCAAAACCTAAAAAAAACTGACCAGCCTGTAAATAATCTGAAATTTTAATGGTCCTTAAATCTGGCCTGCCTACAGCCGGAGCCTCTGAGAAATTCCCTGAAATATCTATGATTTGTGTTGAATAACGATGATTCAAAGTTTCTGTAACCTTTCGGAACTGAATACCCTCACGAAGATAGAGAAGTGAATCGTTTGCAAGCAACTGACTCTTATAAAAAAGAAAAACAAGACCTAAGCCTAAGAATATTTTGTAAATTTTCATCAAAAGCCCCATCCTTTATTGGAAACGAGTCCTGAGCAGCAGGTGTTTCACAATCTGCACCAGGAGCATGCGCCTGCGCTGACGCACATACTTCATAAGACCATGAAATTAAATACTTAAAATCGAATAACACAAACCAAAAAAAGTAGTGAAACCTTTAAAAAAACGCTTAATTTGATTTAAAAAACAGATGTTTCACGTGAATATAGCTTGTATCATAAGTAATAACAAACGACCAGCTATAAAAAAAGCCCGAACTCAATTTTGTCTATTCTGAGCATAAAAGTTTCCACACAAACAGAATAATCCTTATAAATCATTATGCTATGATCAATGTTCGCCAGGACGGCAGCCAAGAGGACAGCAACCTTAACAAGCGAACACAGACCGGCGTTCATACAGGCATCTTGTGATTGTGACAGAAGAATCCAGCTCAATCACAAAAAAGATCAGGATTTACAATGAAAGCATAGCTTCCGGAGGGTTTTTGAGGTCTTGTACACGACAGGCGTAATCCCGTTACGAACACCCGCACGGGTGGCAAGCCAGTTCAGCTGCTTAAGAACAGGATGATATCTGGTCAGAAGCTCCCAGGCTTCAACCCCTCGTGTCAGAACAGAACCTGTCCACAGCTGAAGTTCTTCCGGATCTTCCTCCATAACAGAGCCCCGTAACTGTGACGGTGGATTTCGGATAAAGTCCTGCCATGCTTTTGCCCTGAGTTTTCCGGGACACTTTTTCAGAGCCAGCATGGCCAGAGAACGACAAACCCAACAGTGATGGTCATAAAGAACCAGTAGCTCTTCTGATTTTTCCGGATTCATTCAAAGCACCACCCCAGCATCAGATATGACGAAAATAAGAACGATTCGCAATATGATCCACCTTAACAGAAAGTTCTCTGAAATTATCTCCCTGAGGAATGTAGAAATGATATCGTCCCATCATATCGACCAGACCTGTATCCTCTCTGGATACTTTAGAGATAAACTGATTCAGGAAAACTTCCGGATCTTCTTCCTTTGAAAAGCAAAAGAGTTCACCCCATGAATTACTATAAACAACGGTTATTTTTTCAATATTATGGACCCACTTAGGAACGCCAAAATTGATAACGAAGAAAAACCTCATCGCTTTTTCCTGTGATAAAAGCGCCTCGTTAGACAATGAGGAAATTTTACACTGTGGAAATAGCTCAAGATATCGCTCGACGAAATTCTGGATCTCATTCATCGTAACAGGAAAAGGATTCGGCAATAAATACAACGAACTCTTTTTAGTGATTAACTTATTGAAAAGAGCCCAGACCAATACCTCAATCAGCTGGCCACCTTTCTTCAGAAGAAGTTTGCTGGCTGAACTTTCTTTCAGATCATTCTGATTTACTTTTCCACGATAAAGACTCCAGATCTGAGAATGATTTCTCCCTGCAAGCGCAGAAAGCGAAATACTTTCCTGAAAAAGTCCCTCAGAAAATGCGCGCCGAATATAGTTTATTTTGTTTTGTTTGACAGAATAAAAGCTTTCCAGTTTTCGTCCAATCACCGTCAGATCCTGAGGGCTGATCATATGTGTTTTATGGCCTGACTCTTTCAGCATTCTGGAAAGATCCTGATATGCTGCAATCATAAAATGATGAACACGATACCCAAGATCGATCATCTGATCAAAATCCCAGTCCATAAAAGCATTCAGATGGCTGATTCTCTCATCAGACCAGTCCCATTTCTTAACATAAGAAGAAATAATTCTTTCTTTGAAATTCAGAGATCGTTTCCCCTTCAGAGCGTTACCCGCCATGACACCTGTCTTAATATAAAGACAGGTTCGAAACAGATCAAGATCATCCTGATGATGTTTCTTCTGATAATAACGCTGAATCGTATCAAACAATATCGTATAAGGATCATAGTATCGTGGATTTCTCTGATCCGCTGTAGGTTGCTGAACACGATATTTCATCGAATCGCACAGCAATAATTGTTTTTCATCCGGGTCCAGAAAAGCTGCAAGAATTGCCATCTTCAGAACAGATTTATAAGGTGAATCCATAGCCTTACAGATCTGCCAGATAGCCGCACCAAAAAACTCATCCGATGAGATCTGATTAAGATTTCCAAGATCAATAAACATTTCCGGTCTGATATTCTTTGATTTTTTAACTGTTTCTTTCGCCTCTTTATACGCCTTATCTGAGGTCTTCGGAGCCACAATCCACCAGAAAGGGGTCTTCCCTGCAACCAGTATCGAAGTCCTATAGAATTCTTCCTTAAGCAGACGTGCCTGGGACGTTCCGGCACTCTCCTTATCTGCAGTACCAAAGCGATTAGAGCGAACGGATTTAATATCAGTTATAAAAAAATGAACTTCCAGAGCATATTCCTGATCTGCCCATGCTTCAACAGCAGACAATTTAGCTCCAAGGGAGCAGGCCTGATCAGAACTTAGCCTGTCCAGACTGACACAAACCCAGAAGTCAAAATCTGAATCACGATTCTGCGCAACTGTCCCCAGACTTCCCATCAGCAATAACGATTTTATAACAGAGTTTTTTTCCGGAATCTGAAGATAAGGTTCGAGATTTTGCAGATCATTTTCATGAAAGATCTTGCGCAAGTTATTCATGGCTGTTTTGTCAGGATTGTATCGGGAAATGCCATGCACCGCGTCATCACCATCAATAAACCCAGGAAAGCACGGATGATTAATATGCAGCAAAAAAGGGAGAGCATAAAAGAGTGGCTGCTTTTTCTGTGGCATCAGAGTTAAAAGCCGCTCTTTCCTTAAGATATTATATTCAAGGTATCTCTGATAATTCCTGACCAGAGCATCTTCCAGTTTTATCTTAGTCACGTGATCTATCCGTGTATGACTCACACTGCTTTTATTTCATTATATTGTTTTTCTGACAGGGGCAATCGTAGTCCATGAACCCAGAGGGCAGCTCCGGCAGAAAAGATCTCCCCTTAGGCTTAGGCTCAGTCCGGACCTGGCAGCCAGCGCATCCGATTTTTATTTATTCTATCATAAAATCAGGCATCTGTTCTGCGAACCTTAAGACAGATTTCAGATCATCCTGTCACACAATTGACAGAAACCTTAGAAATCTTTAAAACCGCTGATACAATGATGGGGTTAAAGAGGTCTGTAAAAAGATCCGCCAAAAGCAAATGCTGCGTGGAGACCGTCACGTGAATACCTTTACCGCAACCGGAAGATTAGCCAATGATGCCTATTTATCTGATGCTTCCGGTATTAGTGTTTCTAATTTTCGACTGGCCAGCGAAGCAGGTTACGGCAAACATCAGAAAACTCTCTGGATCGATTGCAGCTTATGGGGCCCAAAGGCAGACGCCCTCCACCAGTACCTGATGAAGGGCAAGCATGTTCTGATTTCCGGTGAACTAACGACTAAAGAATTCAAAAGAAAAGATGGAACGCTCAGCACTGGCTTCAGCCTGACGGTCGATCGTATTGAATTTATAGGGAGCCGGAAACCACACGAAGACGACAACCAGGATCGACCACAACGAAGCGGCTACCGCAGTCAACACAGAAAACCTTACGACTCTGTCGCCCGCCCTGATAAATCTTCAGGCGAAGCGACAATCTCTGCCAACGAAGACAGATCATCTGTGGGATTTTTCTGTTCTTCCGGAGACGAAAGAGAGCCATGCTGATCAGATCTCAGAATCTGACTCACAGAACCAAGACTCAGACCAGTCTCTGAGGCAATCTTACGACAGGAAAGACCCTGCCCTCTGAGCTGCAGCACATCAGAGCGACATTCCGGAGTAATTTTCTTCGGACGGCCAAGGACCACCCCTTTTTTCCTGGCAGCTGCAAGCCCAGCCTGAACTCTGGCAACAATGGTTTCTCTCTCAATTTCCGCAATTTCCGCAAAGGCGGCAATCATCGTCCGGCGAAAAGGGTTCTCATGACCAAGATTCAGGACAGGCTGAGAAACAGAAATAAACGCAACTCCTGCGGCATCAAGATTGAGAATCATCCGGATTGCCGTGCTCGCCTGACGACTGAAACGATCGAGCTTATAAACAATAATCGTATCAATCTTTCCTTCTAATGCTGTCTTCAGAAGGCTCTGAAGCCCCGGGCGTTTCTCTGTCTTACCAGAATAGCCTTCGTCTTCAAAAACACGAATGCTTTTAGGCTGCTTGTCCTGAGGAAGGGCTTCGATCCAGGTTTCAATGGCAAGTTTCTGGCTCTGAAAATCCTGTTTATCAGTCGATATCCTGTAATAAACTCCAATATGTTCCATCAGGGTATTCCGGGCAAGTCGTCTATGGCTAAGAAGCAATGAAAGACCAGTCTTACCTGTATAGTCCAGCTGGCAGAAGGGAGCAAGCCCTGCTACCTACGCCGCCGGTCCACCGCCCCCCGGAAGGGGCCCACCCGTGTCTGAATTCTGCAAGTTTGGTTTCTGCAAATAAAGAAAAGCAATATCTGTGCCAGAAAGCTTCCTTCGTTGTGAGCAGTGATTTTTCCTGGTCGTCCCGGTCTGAATTATGTATCAGATCTATACCAGCACAAACAGCTGCTGGTTTAATTTTGTTCTGTCGACCGGATCACCCTTCTGAATCCGGAAGGCTTCGGAGGCTGCAAGCGTGAATATTCAGCCAGATCGGGGAAAAATCATGACGATCCCCTGTCTGAATCAACCCTGGAAGGCAGACATCTGCTTGCCAGGATCAAAGAGTCTGACAAACAGAGCACTGCTCATTGCAGCTCTGGCCAGAGGGAACAGCAAGCTCAGAGGAGTGTTGCTCGCTGATGACACACAGCATATGAAGAACTCTCTGACCCATCTTGGAATTCTTTTTCGTCAGCAGAAAGACACTCTGGAAGTGACAGGAAGAGGGGGGCATTTACAACCGTACTCAGCCCCCCTTTATACCGGAAATGCCGGGACAGTCGCCCGCTTTCTGACTGTCGCTCTGAACCTGGGTGAGGGGCATTATATCCTGGATGGAGATGCAGAAATGAAGCTCAGACCCATCCGGGATCTCACAGAAACCCTGACAGCCAATGGATGTGACATTCATCATCTTCAGACAAACAACAGCTTACCTCTGAAAATTACAGCCAGAGGTTTTCCCGGTGGAGACCTGCACATAAGCGGAAAAAACAGCTCGCAGTACATCAGTGCTCTGATGATGGCAGCTCCCTTTGCTCATAAGCCCGTTACCATCCGCATCAAGGGCCCCCCTGTTTCCTCCAGTTATATCCATATGACCCGTCAGATCATGACTGAATTCGGAGCGATCTGCCACCATGACAGTGAAAATATCCTTCATATCGCCAGAGGGGGCTATCAGGGTCGGAGCTATGACATAGAAGGAGACGCCTCATCTGCCTCTTACTTATTCGCCGCAGCTGCCATAACAGGAGGAGAAGCCAATGTCCGTGGACTATCCTCAGGAAGCTCACAGGGAGATCTGGGCTTCCTTCAGCTGCTTCAGCAGATGGGCTGTGACATAGAGCATAAAGGGAATACGATGTGTGTTCGGGGCAAAGGCAGCAGACTCAATGCCATCCAGGTCGACATGAACAGCATGAGCGACATCGTCCCGACACTCGCAGTCACGGCACTCTTTGCAAGAGGAACCACCGTCATCCGGAATGTTGCAAATATGCGGATTAAAGAATGCGACCGGATTACTGCCATTGTGACAGAATTGAGAAAAACCGGAGCATCTGTTGAAGAGTTTGAAGACGGGCTTGCCGTCACAGGAGAGCAATCCCTGGGGCCAGCTTTGCTGGAAACGTGGAAAGACCACCGGATGGCTATGGCCCTTTCCCTGATTGGTCTCAGGATTCCGGGCATCCGGCTGACAAACCCCGGATGCGTATCCAAAACATTCCCGGAATTTTTTGAGATGCTGAAACAAGGGTATCAGAATTGTCAGGACATATGGAGCGACTAAACGGGTGAAGCATAAGACATCAGAAGAGCTCCTCCACGGAGCTGAGCAGGTCCTCCGGAAACTGGAGGAAAGTGGCTACAAATCCATGTTTGTCGGGGGCTGTGTCCGAGATCGCCTTCTTGGCCGGAAAATCCATGATTACGATATTGCAACAACGGCTACACCAGAGATCGTAAGTACTTTATTTTCAGAAAAACCCTTTCGGGTGATCCCTTCGGGCCTGAAACATGGTACCGTCACCGTGCTGTTCCGCCAGTGCCCAGTCGAAGTCACAACCCTCCGTATTGACGTGAAAGGTGATGGACGTCATGCAGTCATTTCTTACACAGATTCGTTTAAGGAAGATGCATCCCGGCGTGATTTTACAGTCAATGCTTTATATCAGGATCAAAGCGGACGCATCTGCGACTTTTTTTGCGGGCAGAAAGATCTGAACTCAAAAACACTTAGATTTGTAGGGAACCCGGATCAAAGAATCCAGGAAGACTACCTTCGGATTCTGCGTTATTTTCGACTCAGAAGCCAGCTGGGATTTCATGGCATAAAAGAAGAAGAAGAGGCAATCACAAGGCATGCTACAGGACTTTGCAGGATTTCTTCTGAACGTATCACAGAAGAACTGAGTCGTATGTTTGCCGCCCGGATATCGGTCCATTTACTGTCTGATATGGACCGATCAGGCATAACTGAACAGATCGGCCTCCTCCCGAAAAAAACAAAAATGACAGCTGAGAAGAGACCGCTGCTTTTTGAAGATCTTGCTTCTGTATCAGACACGATGCAGCCCACTGAATGGACAGATGCCCGCTTTGCTTTGCTTCTGCATACCATGATTGATTATGAGGGACCTGAAGCCTCTCATCAGTTTTTCAGATCTTTTCGTCTTCCATCAAAAACAGCAGCAAAACTGCTTCGGCTCTCGGAGGCAAAACACAAAATCCAGGATATTCAAGCGGCTCTGGCTTCCCGACTCCGCTTTATTGATTTTTGTGAAGCTGCCGGTGGCGATGATTCTTTCCTGAGGTTTTATTTCCCTCTGCTTTCCGTTATTTTCAAAAGAGATGTATCAGAAACCAACATTCTGATCCGACTCAGAGATGCTGAAACTGCAGATAATAACCGACGCCGAATCGCTATGCCCGTTGACGGCCGTATGATCCAGAAATGGACAGGCCTTGAAACAGGACAGCGAATTGGGCATATTTTAAGCGAGTTAAAAGATCGTTTTCGGGAACATCAATGGACGAATTCAGTCGAAGCGAAAGTAATCGTAGAACAATTACACATAACATCAACAGGACGAATGTGAGCGACTGCCTTTCCAATGAGCAGATACAAAAAATCTGTGATCTTGCCTGCCGAGCCGGAGACAAAATCCTCGAGCTTTATGCTGATGAGAGCTGTCACAGCGAATTCCAGATCAAAGAAGATCAGAGCCCGGTGACAAGAGCAGACCTTGCATCACATCAGATGATTTATGATGGCCTGTCCGCCCATTTTCCCTTTCAGGTTATTTCTGAAGAAGGTGATCTGACAAACTGTCATAATATGAGCCAGCATTGTTACTGGCTTGTTGACCCCCTGGACGGGACAAAAGAGTTTATTGCCAGAACCGATGATTTTTGCATCAATATTGCGCTGATACAGGATAAACGGCCCATCTTCGGACTGATTTACGCACCGATTTCCACTCAATTATTTTATGCCCAAAAAGGCATGGGAAGTTTCCGCCGGGATGCTAAAGGCCATGAGCTGCGGATCTTCAGCCATCAGCCTTTTGATATAAATCACTTTACCATTGTGATGAGCCGAAGACACGGTGCCCAGCTCCCCATGGCTATGCAGGCAAAATGGCCAGGCTGCCAGATCAGAAAACAGGGCAGCGCCCTTAAGTTCTGCTCAGTCGCAGAAGGGTCCGCAGATCTGTATCTCCGCATGGGCAGGACAAGCTTATGGGACACCGCAGCCGGACAGATCATACTGGAAGAAGCAGGAGGGAAACTGGTTGACAGTCAGGGCATCCCTCTGAGCTATTCCACCGATTCCCTTATTAATGGAGATTTCTGGGCAGTCGGAGATTACAGCTGCCCTCATAATTTTATCCGCATGCTATGGAACTGAGACCTTCTTAGTTCTTCATCAAACAGAGCCGTTCTACAAAAATCGTGCCTTAAAACAGAGCCGAGATATAATGAACTCTGTAAGAAAGACTGATGATCTTTCCTGTTCAGGAGGCTCTGGTGAAGCTGAAATTCGTATCTGATGTTATGACCAGAAAATTATATACGGTAACCCCAGATGCCGATATAAAAAGTATCCATGAAATCATGCAGAAAAAGTGTGTTCAGCATCTGCTCGTTTCTGGCAAGTCCGGAGAACTCCTTGGTATGATCAGTGACCGGGATATCAAAAAATATATCAGCCCCTTTGTCGGATCAGGAGCAGAGACCTCAAAAGACCGGGCCACGCTTAACCTGCGTGCAGCAACAATCATGGCAAAAAATATCATAGTGGCTCACCCTGAAGACAGCCTGAAACACTGTACAGAAACCATGCTAAGTAAAAGCATTCATGCATTACCTATCGTAGAAAAACAGGGAGATCGTCTGGTAGGACTTGTCACCACAACAGACCTGCTCCGGGTGCTGCTTTCGATATTATAAGCAAAATAAGAATAACAAAGACCAGAACATCCAGACAAAAGATCAGGAATGCTCAATGAAAAACCATCTGACCTATCAGGTTTCTGCCGATGCTGGCATCATCACGGCCTCTTTTAAAGAACAGGCCATCCCTGAACTAAAAAACTCAGAGGTGCTGATCCGCAGCTGCTACTCCAGCATCAATTATAAAGATGCCCTCGGAGTCACCGGACGAGGAAAAATTTACCGCTCATTGCCGATGGTTGCAGGCATTGATGTCGCAGGAATTATCGCAAAAAGCCGCCATCCGGACTTCCGGGAAGGAGATGAAGTCCTGATAACAGGTTGTGGACTTGGAGAAAATCAGGATGGTGGTTTTGCAGAGTTTGTCCGGGCTCCCGGAGACTGGGCTGTACACCTGCCACGTGGCTTAAACCTCAGAGAATCCATGATACTCGGGACCGCAGGTTTTACAGCGGCCCTTTGCCTCCACAGGATGGAACAAAATGGGCAGTGCCCTGACACAGGCCCTGTGCTTGTCACAGGGGCATCCGGAGGTGTCGGCAGCCTTGCTGTCTGCATCTTTGCTGCCCGGGGCTACCGGGTCACAGCCTGCTCCCGCAAAGAATCTGCCCGTCCGTTTTTGTCTGACATCGGAGCCGATGAATGGCTCCACCCGGATCACTTCAGAGGAGATCCACGCCCACTGGAAAAGGGCGTATGGGGCGCTGTTGTTGACAATGTCGGAGGCCCCCTGCTTTCTGCATTGCTTCCCTCTGTCAGGCTCTGGGGAAATGTCGCATCGATAGGATTAACATCCGGACACGAATTTAAAACAAGTGTCATGCCTTTTATTCTTCGGGGAGTCAGCCTTCTTGGTATCAGCTCAGCAAACTGCCCTATGCCCCTGCGCAAAATCATCTGGAAACGACTGGCAGAGGATCTGAAACCGACACAGCTGAGCAAAATTCTTCAGAAAGAAATTCTCTTTCGCGACATTCCGGGAGCTTTTAGTCCCTTTATCGAAGGCACCGTCCTGGGAAGGCAGCTTGTACTGATGGAAGCGCAGATTCAGAACAAGCCTGCTTCATAAGATTTCAGGATTGCATTTATTATTTCAGTATTCACAGACCAATCCACAGCATCACGCCTGCTCACAACAGAATCAGCATGCTCTCAGACATATTGCTCTTTTTTATAAAAAGAGCAACTTCGCTTAGTCTTAAAGACTTACACTCTGTCTTCACTACATAAAAAAAGAACATCGTAACAGATTGAAAAATCAACAATAAACAATATTTATATATAATCATAAGCCAAAAAAAGGTAAAATGCCTGCCGTTTCATCCCCTAGCGACAAAAAGAGGATATCTTCATGAAATTAAATAAAAATACAGCCAGCCTGAACCGGCTCGGGCTTATATGTTTCGCAGGAGCTCTTTTCTTCATTGCTTCTCTGCATGCTCAGAAAGTTATCGCCCACTCTCAGAAATGGGCAAGTGAACAAAGTGATCTTCCTAAAGATCCTGCGGTTCATTACGGACGACTGGAAAATGGCTTTAAATATGCATGGAGTAAAAAAACAGAGAAAGACTCTTGTCTGCTGCGGCTGATGGTACATACAGGCTCTCTGCATGAAAGAGAAGATGAACGTGGTATCGCACATTTCCTGGAACATCTGGCTTTTGATGGTAGCAAAAATTTTCCCGATGGAACTCTGAGAAGCTATTTTCAGGAAATGGGGGTGAAACATGGCCCCCATCTGAATGCTCATACAGATTTTGATGAAACTGTCTACGAAATCAATCTGCCTCAATGCACACCAGAAAGGCTAAGCCAAGCCCTGACTGCCTTCAGAGATTTCGCAGACGGCCTGCTGCTCAAAGAAAGTGAAATAGAAAAAGAACGCGGCATCATAGATATGGAGGATCAGAAAAGAGACTCTAAAGATCTCCGGATATACAGAAAAATAATGAGCGAATTTTATAAAGGAACGATTTATGCTCAAAGACTCCCCATCGGAGAAAAAAATATCCGCAAAACATTTGACCGCAAAAAGATTCACGAATTTTACAAAAGATGGTACCGGCCCGACAATATGACCCTGATTCTTGTTGGTGATTTTGGACAGACAGGTCCCGAAGATCAGATCCGGGATATATTTGCATCTCTGCAAAAAGATTCTGAAGAATTTCCTGTGGCTCCGGATCGTGGATCGTTAAACCCGGAACACAAAGAAACCATCATATCCGAAACAGACTCTCCATTCGTCAAGATCAGCTTTCTTTCAACAGAGCAACAGGAAAAACGAGAATTCACGAAAGAATATTTCTTCCGGCAGAACAAGCTCCTGTTAGTGGGAAGCTTATATCAGTACAAGATCTCCCAATATCTTTCAGAACACAAAAAAGATTTTCATCACATCAGCTTAGTCAACGACGTTGATTTCGATATTATGCAAAATGGTATACGCTTTATTCTCAACAAAGACCGTTGGACAGAAGGCCTTCTTCAGGCAACCTTACTGCACAATGAAATCATATCATGCGGCTTCAACAGCCATGACCGGACAATCGTCCTCAGAGAGATCGAAACATTGCTGAAAAACATGGCTGAAAGAGAAGATGCTGAAAACGTATTGAATGGGCTGCTCAATGACGCCAGACAGCAGGCCCCGAGACTGGATCCGGAAAGCCTCGTTTCGTTATACAGGGAGTTCCTTCAAACACTAACGCTCCAGGAGCTGAACCACACGCTCAGGGATCTTTTTAATCATGATAAAACATTCTCCTCCAACCTTCTTGTCATTGGTGATTTTTCAGAAAAAGAAGATCGCTTATTAACTGAGCAGATCCGGGAGGTCGTTACTGAAGGATTAAAAACGAGAGTATCCTGTACAAAATCAGAAACCCCGGAATTCGGATATAAATCAGCAGCTCCCGAAAAGGTGGAAGAATATAAACATATAATCAATACTGACTTTGATTACCATAGCATCGAATTCAGAAACGGAGTCATCGCTCATCTGAAAAAAAACACCGATCCGGAAAGACCCGGAACAATCCTGATCCACGCAAAAATAGGCCATGGTTTATGGGAATTCGATGCCAGTGACAAGGTTCTGATAGAGCTGGGAAGCTCGAACTTAATTTTGGGAGGCACCAGAAAACATCCTTTTATTCAGTTTCGTGATCTGACCGCCGGAAAAGATATTTCTTTCCATTTCACAACGACTAATTATGACAGCTCCTTTTCTGGCAGAAGCTCTCCGGATGATTTTCTTCATTACTTAGAATGGAACAGAGCCTACATAGACGATCCCGCATTTGGTAGTGCTTCTATTCCCAAAGCGAAGGACCATAAAACTCAATGGCTTAAAAATATTACAAACACCTTCTATGAACCTTTTTACCATGATTTTCGAAAATATTTGTATGATGACGATTTTTCCCCTTTAACAGAAACACAAATCAACAATACGAAAGAAACAGAGATCATAGCATGGATGAAAGAAAATCTGCTAAACCGCTGCCCGGAATTTACCATCGTAGGAGACATTGATACAGAGCAGGCTATACAACATCTGTATCAGACATTCGGTGATCTGACATGTAAAAGGATGCCAGCAAAAGATGAAATCAGAGCCGAAAAGTCACATCGAAAATCCGGTGTGCACCGGGAATATCATATTGACTCAGAAGATCCGACGGCCCTTGTCGGATTTACCTGGCCAGTCCATAGCGTCCCCGGTAACCTGCGTTCTGTAATAGAAAATATCATTGATCAACGGATCACAGCATCAATAAGAGAAGATCTCAACATCACCTACACCCCTCAGGTCAGTCTGAATATAAGCCCTGATCCATGGGAAGACAATTACCTTGAGATAAAGATTATCACCGATCCTCAGCAAACAAGCACGGTTCTGGAAATAACACCTAAAATAGTGGCGAGCTTTCTGGAACAACCAGTAAACGAAGCTGAATTAAATCAGGCCAGAAACCCGGTCGCTGAGCAGCTAAAACTGGCAAAAACATCGAGCAGCTTCTGGCTCAACCAGATTCCTGTCCGGAAAGGATATTTTTCTTCATATGAAGAAGGGCTACAGCATCTACTTTCCCGCAATCATGAGCAGCTTAATACGATCATCCTCGATATGCTCAGCCCTGACAAATACTCATCCATCGTCATTAAACCTGAACAAAAGATAAGAGGGTCACAGGTTCAGCTGACTCCAGCTTGTGAGTGATATCTTTTCCTCACGGAGAAGGGCGATAAATCCGGGATCACTGAGTATTTTTGTATCCCACGTCCTTCGGACTTCTCTCATCTTATTTCCTATCATTGCGGACAGCTCTTCTCCGGGATCGGACAGATGGGTGATGATCTGAGTCAGTCCGGGCTTTAGTGACCTGATCGCTCTGACATATGCATCCCGTCGATCTTCATAAGAGTCCAGTCCCCCGACATCGGTAATTAAGCGATCGAGCATAAAATATCCGGATCTTTCTTTTTCCTTCAGAAAATCCTTTACTTCATCATAAGGCATATTCCTGAGCTTAAAATAAGCTTCGAGTTCATCAGACCACCTGACCAGCATAGGCAAAACTTTGTTTCGCTCTGCTATGTCGACATAAATTTTTAACCACTCAGCCTTCATAGCGACTGTTCCCATATGAATATCAATATGAGAAATAGCCAATCCAAGCTTCCGTATCTTTGCAATTTGCGCTTCTGTTTCTTTCCTAACGTCAGATAAACCTGCATACTTCATGGTATCAGACAAAGAGCGATGAAGAGTCCCCAGCTCATCAACCAGACCCGGAACAGAAGAGTAGGGCGCCGTGGGTGGCCATCGATAAGAAGAAAATTCACTGTTAAGTGTAATATGAACACCGATATCACAGTGTTTACAATCTTTCAGAACCGTGGCCGCTTCGAACACCCACGGACAAGGAGCCATCATACTGACAGATGATATATGACCTGCCTGAAGGAGCCGAAGTGATGCACGATTGACGCCATGACTGACTCCGACATCATCTCCATGAATGATAAGATATTTTATCCCTGTTTCACCTGATTGATTCATCCCATAAGCCCCGATGTTCAGACATAAAATAAAAGAAGCAAATATAAACCTAAAATATCCCAAAGTAAATTCTCCTGATCCGGAAATTTTAAGCACGGACAACAAAAAAACATATGGAGTTTAAGAGAAAATAAAGCGTTGCGGCAGATCCTACCGTCTATGTTTCGCAGCTACATGTTCTCTTTTCTGGCAATCTTGCGTGAGTCATGACCTTCCGGAAACTTCCGTGCTCAAAGCTATGAGCCTGTTAAAGATAGCTCTTTCTGTACGGAATTCACTATGGTCATCCGGGAAAAATCAGCGAAGGTCCTTCCTCACAGGGTACAGACATATCCGTAGTCACCAGGACTATCCCGGATTCGACCCGGATCTCAACCAGGGTACTTTTCGCAATATTTCTCATTGCTAAAACTCCACTGGTCTGGTTGATCTTCGTGCGACTTAATGCATAAGTCAGACCCTGAGTCGTGACTCTCGCCTGAGGAAAAGGGAAGATAGAAACCTTAGCTCCAACGAAGGTTCTGAAATCCATCTGCTCTCTGACGACAAAACCAGACTTAGAAGAACCCTGCTGCATCGCATAGAAACAGATTTCACCATCACGCTGATGATGCTTGATCAGAGAATGAAGATTCCCCAGCGCATGATCCATCTCACCACCAGAAATGCCATAGATACTGATTCTTCCTGGCTGAGTTCTGCGGGCAAACGCAAGAATTTTTTCAAAGTCCGTCTGATTCTGATCATTGATCCTGATAAACTCAGTGTTTTTAGTGCGAACAGCTCCCGAAACAGAATCAAGATCACCCACCACATACTGTGGTTCGATTCCATAGCGGATCGCTTTATGAAAGGCTCCGTCGGCCGCAAACACCACTTTCGGATTCAGACTTCTGGCATGCTCAATATCATCTTTAGTCAGATCTCCGTTTAAGAGCAGAACGCTATCAGCCCCGAGCATATTCGTTCCAGTACTTAAACGCGATGAGGTAAAAACAGGAAACTGCCATCACGATATTCGTCGTCCATACCGCCGTAGCATGCAGGATAACTCCATAAGCAATCCAGGCAACAGAACAAAGCAGAATATTGAAGAGCATCAACCAGGAAAGATCTTCGGTAGACCTTGTCGTATGTGACTTCCATATCTGAGGAACAAGAGAAATAGTAGAACTAAGGAAAGCAATCCATTCAACAGCACTGAGTATCATATCAGTCTCCCTACGCTAGTATTAGCCAGATCAGGTGCAACGGGTTGATCTTGCGATCTCTCAGCCAGAAAGCGGCACCCCGGACATTTTGTGAGTTCCGAACATCAAAAGAAAGGCGAAGAACCCCTTTAACTATCTAATTCAGTTATAAAAAAAAAGAAGCAACAGCGTCTCGCAGCTACAGTTTGTAGCACAATCAATCGCAGACCACCAGCAACAAAAAAAGGCCCAGCGCCCGTTTATTGAACGCTTACAGATCCGCAGCCACAAAACACTCTGGCCGCTACATTGTCTGTAAAATTCCCTAAATGAATTTTCCGAGGCGCAGATAGCCTTTTTTTGTTGTTTTTTGGAGACCTGGAATGATCATTTCAGATATGGAATCCCAGGGAATTACCTGCGCAAGTTTTATCATGCTCGTTTGTGAAATACTGATCCACCTTCACCAAACTGACAGGAAGAAGTTTGATGAAGGTCTGGAAAGGAGAGTTCCGGGAGTGTGGGATAACCGACAGGCTGGTGAACCCCTGTCTGGAAATTCAGTTAAAGAGAGAATCCTACCGGAGCAAAACTGCTGCTACGAACAAAAATAATCAGGAGGGTTCTGCCGGTAACCGTTAGAAAGGAAATGTTGGTCTGGGAGAGATCGTCATTTCGCTCCGCTGGTGGGTCAAACAGAGTGCAAATGGAGCATCTGCAAAAATTTCATCCCAGACAGGAAAAGCCCCCCGCAGGGTAGCTTTTATTCAAAAAATCAACAATCGGAGGCTCCGGGATTTTCATGCAAATTGCTCGGGGCGTCATAGAAATTCTCTCTGGATGCAACCACCGGAATGGTACATACATCTGGCTACATCTGTCATTTGACTTAACTGACGACAGGCCCTAAATTTATTTGTAATTCTCAATCAAGATGAAACCAAAAACGCTTTTTGAGAGGTTTGCTATCTCCAAGATTAATGGTACTTTCAAATTCACCGCCATTTTTGAGTATTGTTCGCTCAGAAGCAACATTGCCTTCATCGCAGGTGACGAGGAGATTGCCGATCGTTCTTGCTTTTTCAGTACCCAAAAGCTGCTTCACCATTTCGGTAGCGACGCCCTTGCGCCGCCAAGAAGGTCGAACTATATAACCGATATGCCCAGCTTCCCGTCTGAGGAAGTCATTGAGTTCATGGCGGAGCCCGATGCGACCAATGACTTCCTCATCCTCAACAGCCCAGTAAGTACTGCCACAAACAAAATGAGACGGAGGACTTGTTTCGAACCTTTGAGAGTAATTGTCAAATTTAGTGGATCAGAGATTTAAGCAGCAAGTTTTCTTACCCCATCCTCAAACTTAACATTAAGATCAATAACATCCGCCAGTAGTTTGTAACCCCGGAGTTTCCTCCAGCGCTTTTCTGCACTTTTAATCAACTTAAAAACCATGTGCACAGTGGCATTGACAGAGCCACAGCCTTTCGTTCTCTTCGTCCGGAGTCGTACTGTCGCAAATGTGGATTCAATAGGATTAGTGGTCCGGATATGCTGCCAATGAACACCAGGAAAATCATAGAAGCTGAGGAGCCTGTGTTTACCCCTCAGCAGACTTTTGACAGCCTTCGGGTATTTATCTTCAAAAACTGACTGAAATTTTGTAAGCGCTTTTTCCGCATCTTTTTTGTTCTCTGCCATATATATTTCATGAATCATTTTCTTAGCTTCAGGCTGTTTTGTCTTTGGCATCTTGTCCAGAATATTTGCGGTCTTATGAACCCAGCAGGCTTGCTGTTTAGAGGACGGAAAAATTTCCTCCAGCGCTTTCCAGAAACCAAGGGCACCATCCGCAACGGCAAGCTCAGGCCCTCTCTCCAGCCCTCGTTCTCTCAGAGAGAGCAGAACATTCTTCCAGCTCAGCTCGCTTTCACGATAGCCCTGCTCTATCGCTACCAGCTCTTTTTTGCCATCTTCTGCTGCTCCGACAATCACCAGAATGCACATTCTGTCATCTTCCCCGAGGCGCACGTTAAAATGTATCCCATCTGCCCACATGTACACGTAACGTTTCCCGGAAAGAGATCGCTTATCCCACTCCCGGAAATCTCCTTCCCAGACCTTCTTTAATCTTGTCACAGTCGATGCTGAGAAACCCTTAGCATGTTTACCCAGAAGAGCCTGAAGCGCTTCTGGAAAATCTCCGCTTGAAATCCCCTTCAGATAAAGCCATGGGACAAGCTCTTCCAGAGATTTAGTTTTTCTCAGGTACGGTGGCAGAATCTGGCTGGTAAATCTTTTCCGGCAGCCATCCTCATCAACTCTCTTATCGTTTATCTTTGGTGCTTTCACATCAATAGCACCAAGACCGGTCTGGATCTTTCTTTCCGGGTGATAGCCATTTCTGACCACCATCCTGTGCCCTTTCTCATCTGCTACAGATCTGAATCTCTCAATATAGTCGGAGACTTCAGCCTCTATTGCCTGAGCCAGCATCTTTCGGGCACCTTCTCTTAATACCTCTGTCAACGCATCGCTGATAGTTTCTTGTGGAAGTTGAACTGAATTGCAAGTAGCTTCTCTCATAGCGTATTCCTTAAATTCTAAAAAAGCACTTGAGGGTACGCTACTTAATTCTCCTCATCCACTAAATTCGATCATATCTCAACCTTTGAAGTCTTGCGGCATAATCTGAAAATGGAATTTTAAAAAAATCTTCGTAATCAGGCCCCAGATAAATCCAGGCATCCCGATCAGAATCGTTGTCCATCTCATCGAAGGCTTTTAGGAAGGATTTTTCATATCTTGAATCTGGCCTGACTAGACGCATCATGAAAGAAACTCCCGAAACTGAGAATTTATCTCCAATGAATTTTTTCAGAATGTGTAATCAACTGATATTTAAAAGAAAATGGCGTATCCGGAACAATTCGAACGCACGACTCTCTGATTCGTAGTCCGTCGCCGTATCTGATTTAAATAATCTATAAAATTTCAAGAAAAAATGCTATACATGCTTATTATACCCAGCACTACTGGGAGCTTACGGAATTTTTTTATAGGCAGAAGATATGGTCGCTATTACAGAAATACAAAGAAAAATCAAGAAGCTAGACTGGTCTGACATTAGAGAATGGGCTGGAAGTAAGATTATGGCTCGTGGGGAATCCTATTTTGAGGATGGATATGTCTCTAAGCTTAGAATTTCTACTAAAGGTCTTATTGCTAAAGTTGATGGTTCTAGTCCATACCTGACCCTTGTTTCCTTTGATAAAAAGGATCAGCTCAAATCAGAGTGTACCTGTCCCTATGGGTATGATTGCAAGCATGGGGTTGCCACTCTCCTGGCGTATTGTGACTCAATCAAATCCAAAAAGAAGGTTCCGACCACCAACGCAAGCGATCCCGATATCACAAAAGTTTTGACCGGTGAGGATAGCGACGATTTTGAGGATGATGATGAATATTATGAGCCAGAAGCTGTAAGGGCAAAGGGTAAGCGGGGCAAATCTGAAAGTACTGACAGTGACATCAATTCTTTCTTAGCCAAAAAAACTAAAGCCGTGTTACAAGAATTGATCGTTTCTTATACTAAAGAGTATCCCGAAATAAAGAAGCAGTTGCTCGATGAAGCTAAGGTGTCAACGGGTAAAGTTAAATCACTGGTTACAGCAATGCGAAAGGAAATTGCTCAAATAACCTCAACTCCTGCTTGGCAGAACCATTGGGATGGTCGAGGTGAGCTTGCAGATTTTGGTAGAGTCAAATCTGTAATGGAGCAATTGCTATTAAAAAGGCAGTATCAGGCTGTTATAGATATAAATAGGGAACTCGTTGCTCAAGCAAATTCGTATATCGAAACTTGTGATGATGACGGAGATGCTGGTTGTCAAATCTCAGAATGCATTGAGATAGGTTTTGATGCCCTTTCAAAATCTGATCTACCTGATTTTGAAAAGTTATCCTATTCTGTCATGACGAGCCTGGAAGATGAATATGATCTGTTTAATGCTTCATCTATCGTTATTGAAAGCATCGACGATAAAGAGGTTTGGTCCCAACTGGCTGATGATCTTTACAAGAAAATTCCCAAGAGAATAAAAGGAGAAGTCGACTTTAGTCTCAATTATCGACGCGACCGGCTTACAAATGCGCTGATCAATGCTCTTGAGCAATCTGATCGACAAGATGAAGTCCTTGATCTTTGCAAGAAAGAGGCAAAAATAACTGGGAGTTGGGAAAGATATGTTAGCAGGCTTTTTGAGAAAAAAATGTATTCAGAGGCTAAATTAGCTGCACTCGAAGGCATTGATAAGGTTGGAAGCAAGTATGCTGGTACTGCAAAGTCTCTTCGTGAGTGGATAATAAAAATTGCTGACAAAGATAAAGATTTTGAAACCATCTTGAAAATCCGAATGGAAGGGTTTTTAGATCAACCTTCACTCTCAACTTATAACAAATTGTTAACAGCATCCAAGAAAGTTAAAGCTGTAGAGGAAGTAAAAATTTGGACTTTGCAATATTTAGAAACAGGGGCAATCAAAAAAGCACCAATAGTCAAACTTGATGCATCAATCAAGAAACCCAGACACGCTAGTTTTCCACAGATAAACATTTTGATTGATATTGCAGAACAAGACAAAGATCCAGATCGAGTTTTGCACTGGTACAATCATTCAAAAAAGTTGAAGTCCAATAGTTTCTGGTATCAAGATGATGTTGATCGGCAAGTTGCGCGCTCCATATCAAAAAAGCATCCCGAAGAGTCAATCAAGATTTGGAAATCTCTTGCTGAAGAGCAAGTTGCACTTACAAAGTCATCTGCTTATGACATAGCAGTTGGCTATTTGTCCCAAGTGAAAAAACTGAGCCATTCTCTTGGCAAAAAGGCCGAATGGAATAAGTATCTTACCAACATTGCTGAAAAAAATAAGAGAAAACCTAGATTTATCAAATCTCTTAGAAGGTTACAGCCTGATAAGTTGATTTAAAGCATTATCTCTCCTAAATAAGCCCATCTTTACAAAGTATTATAGTCATGTTTCCCATGCGAAACACATGTACCATTCCGGCAGCTGCGCTGGCGAAGCTTAGGCGGAATCCATTAGCCTGTTAGAGACAGGTCTGGGGGTTGTCCCAAAGTCACTTGAAATTGCATAGAGCATCTGCGAGTCTGGATGGTACCATTCCGGCGGTTGCATCCAGAGAGAATCTCTATGACGCCCCGAGCAATTTGCATGAAAACCCCAGAGTTTCCGATTGATTTTTTGAATGAAAGCTACCCGTTGGGGGGGGGGGCTGTTTGGGCTGATTAGTGCCGGAATGGGGTGATTACCTACAGCAGGAAGGTTCTGGACAGTTATTTCACAAAAATCGATCTTGAAGCCCGCTTCGCTGTAGCCACATGCCAGAAGCTTCCGAACAGAAAACAGCGTGAGATGCTCATCGACAAGATGATCGCCAGAAACATCAGCCCTGAGCATGTGGAAAAATCCCTGATCGCCATTGAAAATAACTTTCCTCTGAGCATTCCCCAGAACGGCTACAAGCAGCACTACATGACCCGGCTCACGGAAGATCTGGACGGAATCGCAAAATCACTGCGTGACGTGATCAGCGGACAGATCCGGCAGCAGGGCCGACTTGCCGTCATCAACGAGTACACCAGAAACCAGCCCGTAAAATACAAGGACTTCCTGAAGTGGCTGACTGGCAAGGATTACAACGACCAGCAGGCTCTTTGCTGGGCAGATCCCCAGGAACGCGCCAGAGCCATGGAGGAAGAATACCTCAGACTCGCATCTGAAAAAGCAGCTGCAAGAAAGGCCGAAGAGGAAGAAGCAGCCAGAATCGCAGCCGAAAAAGCCGCTGAAGCTGAAGAGGCGGAGCCTCTGCCTGCTGAAGACATGATCCCGGAAGATCTGAGCGATGCAGAACCTGATTTTGCGGAACTTGCCCAGCTTTCCGTCACGTTCGAAGCCAGAAGCGAAGACAGCCAGGACGCTGCTGCTGTGGAAACTGCTGCGCCAGTTCAGGAAGAAACAGCCGCCGTATCTGAAAGCGCAGGCACTGAAGAGCTCCGGGAAGTTCAGGACAGCTCTGCTCAGGAAGACGCAGCAGTGATGACCGAATCAATGAGCATTGAGGAGGCCGGAGAAATTCAGCAGAACTCTGCTCAGGAAGAGACAGCGGCAGAGACTGAAACATCCGGAGGGCAGGCAGCCGCACAAGAGAGCAACAGCAGCATGGCGCAACATCGGGACGGCACAACAGGATCGATGGCACAACATGTTGCGCAACAGTTGCTGCGAAAAAGTAATCCAGCAGCGCAACAGCGCAACAATGAGACGGCGCAACAGGCTCAGACGCCCGGGACTTCCACGGAGGTCGCGAAGATACGCAGTGTCATCGATGACATCCGCAGAAGGGCCATGGTCAAACTCTGCACAAATCATCATGCCAGTCTGAAACTCTGTCAGGCGCTCAGGGATGTTGAGGCGCTTTCCTGGAAAGCAGGCCTGGAAGAGCAGAAACGACTGCTTGATGCCCTGGAGACGATACTTTCCCGCTTTAAAGCGAACAAGATCACGGCACGCTCAGTGATTTACTTTCTCACAATATCGGCAGCTTAATGGTAAGAGCTGTCCTCACATCCGAAGATTCCGGAGGGAACATGTCCAGAGCAGAGTACTATCGGGAGTACCGCAGGCGCAAAAACCGTCAGATCAACAGCAAAAGACGGGATAATCGCAGAAAACAGACGGAAAGTGTTCAGGTTCCGCTCTTTGATGAAACAGGAGAGTCTGCCGCCAATCCCGCAAAAGATGCACGGCAGACATCCGGCAAGTACAAGCAACAACTTGCTGAGGAAAGTTTATCAAATCTTCGTGAGCTTTTTCCAGAAGAAGCTGAGATCAGGGAAGAACTTTTTGCGGTCGCCAGCGGGGATCAGCATTTCAGAGGCCCGGACCGTCCCCGCCTCTATGATGTGGCAGAAAAGTCCGGACCTGCAAGGACCACACGGCAGGCACCTTACACGTTCACGGCGAATGTCGCCAGTACTGCCGCGCAACAACCAGAAGATCCGAAGGTTGCAACATGGCACAACACTGAGATGGCACAACAGCGCAACAATGAGACGGCGCAACATGTTGCGCAACAATCCCGGTGGCACAACACGGAGATGGCGCAACAGACCAGAAAGCCCCTTTCAGTCCTTGGCGCAACCATGGCCATCGTCACCCTGATGGTGGCAAACACATTTTTTCTCATCATGGAACAGATCAGCCTCTACCAAGCTCTGGGTTACAGTGCAGGTATGGCTGGATTTGTGGCCGTGCTGACCGAATGTTCTCTTGTCCTTCTCAGCGGGCTGGGTGGCTGGACACAGAACATTATCTGGCGCGGGATACTCTATTCGGCATGCACCATGATGCTGATGGTTGTACTTCAGTTGCTGGATGCCTCCGCCAGCCATCGCAGCAGCACGATAGCCCGTCATTCTGAGCAGTCAAAAAACCTCCGGAAAGAGCTGATCGCGCTGGAAGCTCTGAGAGATCCGATAATCGCCCGCATCTCTTCACTGGACCCGAACCATTACCGCAGTGAAATTGACCGGCTGACAGCGAAATTAGAGAGCCGACCCGACGGACTCTCTTACAAAATCGCGGATGTCCGTGATCAGCTGGCCAGGCTGAGCAGTGGAGGGCTGTCAGGCTCATCTGCTGCCATGATCTGGCAAAGGCGTGCGATTATCGCCATCAACCTGATACTCTCAGCTTTCCTCGGCTTCCTGTGGAGAAGAAAGGAAAAACCCGGACTCTGGACCCGGTGGGCGAGCAGGCCGGTTGAGATTTAACACTGAGAAAGATGCGAATCCCAGGAACCGGGCCAATGAAATCTACAAGCCATCCTCTCTGGGAGATATCCATTTTTTAAACTTGACCTGAGCCTGTTCTCTTTTAGATGGTTCCAAATAAAAAAGATCAGCTCCTCCATCATATGGCGAGAAAACACCTTTTGTTTCTTTCGAATAAAAAGAGATATATGAAATATTCTCTTTCGCTACATCTAAGATAATTTGTTGAAAGAGTTCTTCATCCCAATCAAATTTTGCACCGAAAGTTATGAGATAGTATGGGTCTTCGTCATCTTCAGAAACATCTTTATATTCAATAGATTTGAAGTCTAAGCTCTTCAACCATTCAGATCCAGAGATAGCAGCATCTTTACTTTCATCATAAATGCTAAAATAAACAGTTATGTTGCTTGCACCCAATACGTCCTTAGCAGATTCTAGAGATCTTTTACAGACCTCGATTTCATCTTCTTTTCCCTCAGGATAACGTTTTGAATTTGGAAGACTATGAACTCGTAACCATCGAGCACCATACTCTTCTCTCAGCATAAATCCAACAGGAAGGGTATTTTGATAATATGTTGACCATTTAAACATCTAAGTTTAGTCTCCAATTCTATTCAAGTCAGCATCATAGGTACCAGATCTAGTTTCTTTCTTTCCAAGATCCTTTACACTATTTGCTTTTTTCCAAGCACCGCCATTATGTCCATCGACATCTCTAGTAATATATTCTTTACCTTTTCGATAGACTGGTTGCCCATTTACTCTCTCTTTTATCTTTTCAAAACCTAATTCTTTTGCTTTAGTACTCGCTTCTTTAGTAGTTTTGAAAACTGGACCATTACTACGAGGGGCAGAATTAGAATTCCCATTATTGTTATGCTTGGCAGTATCTATCCGGTTTTTTGCTCGGACCAGTGCTTCATTAAACTGACGTCCTTTTTTTGTGGATTTCGCTATTTTCGAAAGGTATCCGCCAGCTTTCATGACGGCCTTTCCGGGAGAGGCCATGGAAGCGATCACTTCTCCGGTAAGTTTACCTGCTTCTCTGGCTTTCTCTTCACTGGATAAGCCCGACCAGGTATCTACGAGCTGACTGATTTCATCTCCTATGATTTCTTTGAGCAGCTCGGTATCTTTTGCCAGTTCCCGGGCACGTTCTACGCCGTCTTTGACCGCATCAGGTAATTCCAGAATTGTGTTCTTTGCCTCAGTTGCTCCATTCTGGATTGCATCAATCGGATGAGCAAGCACGGAGGCTAAATCAGTCAGAGAATTTTGCAGAGACTCGGTAAGTCCTTCTGCAAAATTTTCAGCTCCTTCACAATTGTGGACCAGATATCCCGAAGACTCGTCGGAATTATCTGCTATAAAAAACGTATTAAAACCCTCTACGGTAAGATTGTAGACATGCATATCTTCATCGGCAGTTATATGTGTCACGGATGTAATCTGAACCGGCTTCAGTTGATCATTCAGTAATTTGTCTTCCGTTGTCAGATTGGATGCTTGCGTAAACTTACCGCGACCATTGACATAATATGGGTGATCCACAGTACTGACAAAAGATGTATCCCCAACAGTAATTTTGGTCAGGGCTGTGCCTTTTGGAATCTCTGTCAGATGAATCTGTAAGACTTCCTTTTCCTTACAGTCAGATGTTGAAGCATCACAGCTCCAGATCTTCTCTCCTTCACGCAGTTCTTCGATATTTACGCTGGTATTGGAAGAATCTTTGTTCTTGAGAAGAATTTTTGTTCCCTGAACAAAACAGATATGATCCAGAATTTCTTTTTCATTTAAATTATTGTTGTGTTTTACCACTTGTTGTTTAAGTGATGTTAGCATCGATTTGTTTTTATTTATCTGTTTTATGATGTCACCTTTCTTTATACAAAGATGACATATTTTACTCTGATAATTTATAAGTTGAGATGAAATTTTATTCCTCTCTGGTAATAGACGATCCCTTTCTTCTTGATTTAATTTAAATCCGTAAGCACCGGTGTATGCGTTATCAAGTCTTGCGTATTCATATAATAATATGTCAGACTCATCGGACAACTTATTACATTCTTGGCTAACCTTAGCAAATTCTATTTCAAGTTTACTTATTCTGAACTCAATCTTTTGGATATTCATTCTTATGAACTTAATTCTCTGGATGCGGATCTCATCTTCTGAGGCGAATGCGTGAGAGTTTAAATATGAAAGAAAGAGAAAATAAATCAAACTGATTCTGAAAAGCAACACTGACTCCCGTTCTGATAAGGTTAACATGTGACTGAAACTTAACCGAAGTTCAACAGGCGGAAGCTATATGACGTTCAATCAAAAATCTACCTGGAATGCCATGGTATGAAAGATGTCCGTCTGTTTTCTGTGCCAGGCAATCAGTACAGGTCAGAAAACATAAAGCCCGGAGATATGACAGAACATGATATCAAACCCACATTTCTGTTACGGTATTCCCTGCTGATCACGCACGTTATCATAAGACTGAGGAGCTGACTTCTCATGGAAACAGGTGTTTTACTGAAGATGGTGATCATGTCTTTTTCCCACTTAAAAAGGTTTTTTAGTCTTTCCTTAGGGCTGTCTTTGCTAACTTTTGCAGATTTTCACGGGAGGTTCAGGAAAGAGACAAAGTCCGGAAGGAACATATTCCGCAAGGCCGCAAGTGACGAGAGGTATTCAAGGGAGGATACGACGCAATTGTCAGCTCCTTCGTTTTCAAGTCTTCTGTAGCTTGTCAGCCCTATTCCCATGGAGTAGGCAGTCTCCTCAGCGCGCATCTTATAGGTCTTGCGGAACCCGGTCATGAAAAGATGTAACCGGCGAGATACAGTCTGTCTGCAAAAATTATGCTCGGCGGGATTCATAGTAAATTTCCTTTTTTACATATTTCAACTATTTTTTTAGATTGTTACGTAAAAAAGGTTCATTTTCTGTTTTTTGACCATTTTTTAAGGGCAGAAACCAAAAAATGAACCTTTGCCTGTCTCTTTAACGCCATCTTATACCTTTACCCTATAGTTTTATTGTTTTTTTCAGCTTAAATATTACACACACTAAAGAGCCTAAAACATACGAAATTTCGTAATCTATAAAAACTTTTTTTTATAGTAAAAATGAGCTTGCCAAGCAAATGTCAAAACGATAATTCTTTGACGGCTGATGTGTTTTATAGAGAATAAAGGGACTTGCCACTACAGAGAGGCCTTAGAAAAATTCAGAACTATACCGTAGACCATGAGATGCTGACGTAATTGCAGGGCATCTGAAATAGTATGAACTGAGTATGAGAATGCTTGATAAAGAGCTATATCCCCTTATGTATGGAAAGAGGATATAACCCCACCTGGTTTCGCATAAAAGGTTAGCGCCCTAACGAAACCAGCAAAAACAGGAGGATTATGTATGATAACATTCACCGATATAAATACCAAAAACGGTAAACTCTGCATAAAGCCCGAACCGAATTCGGCAAACCTCCGTATAAAAACAAAAATATACACCTCCATGCTTCCGCAAAAAACCAGTCTGGCAGGTAGCCTGCTCGATCTGGAATCAACCAGTATGCTTTCATTCCTGTTTCAGCTCTTCCTTCTGATTCCTCTCAGCGTCGCTTTCGCGATAGGGATCGCATTTATCCTGTCACCGGAAATGATGTTCTGACCATTTAAACGAAAGTTTTTTGTCTTTTAAGACGCCGCATTTTTACGCCCGACGGAGGATTTGAACAGATGTCAGAAATAAAAAGAGAGTCGGATGGAAACTTGCAGAAATCATCATTGATGAAGGAGATGACACCGCCCCGCGGTTGGATTCCTCCTAATGCAAAAAAGATGACCAAATGCAACAAAACGCAGGAAAAAGCTTGGCTTACGTAACGCATGTGCTTACTCTGAGCGTGTAACGGATGATATCCGGATAAAGCCCTTGTGGATCACAGAATCTGAAAAATCAGAAAAGCTCATGATGAGCCATGCCCGGAGTGCGTCCGGGGCAGGAAGGAAGAGAATACATGGAATATGCAGAACAGGAGAGGCTTGCAGACTATATGAAAGAAATCAATCGCTTCCTTCTTGATCCCCCCGAGGGATTCCTGATCGCTGAGCTGTCATATCTTCTTCGTAAGGTGGCAGCTCAGATGGTTCTTTGTAAAGGAAAAGCATATCTCCAGAATATGTACGACAGCCTGGAATCCCCTGCTTTTATGACAGATATGCTGGTATGTGGCCCGTGGAATCTTCAGCAGAAACACTCAAGACCGGAATGAGGACCGTTGTGAGCGCAGAACAATACACGAATATGCTCAGTGAGAGCGGTATCTCAGAGCAGTCCGCCCGGGAATATGAACTCAGCTATCTGAGTCCGGAGGAGGCAGACGCAGCATGTGGCTACAAAGAGGCCGGGCTGTTTTTCCCTTATTACAACCTGAAAGGGTACAGGACAGGCGGACGTCTGAAGCCTGAAAAGAAAGAAGGAGAGGAAAAGAAAAAGAACAGAGCCCGCTACCTTCAGGCAAGAGGAAGCAGCCTTCATCTTTATTTCAGCAGGGAGAGAATCCCGCAGATCCTGAATCCGGATGAGACCCTTTACATTACAGAAGGAGAGAAAAAAGCGATCCGGCTTGGTCAGGATCTCGGTGCGCCGGTGATTTCCTTTCCGGGCTGCTGGAACTGGAAGACCTCCGGGAAAGATGGCCTTGCAGGAGAATGGGAGAAGGTTCCCCTGAAGGACAGGAATGTGATTTTTATTCCGGACTCT
This sequence comes from Deltaproteobacteria bacterium, assembly GCA_020635195.1. GTDB lineage: Bacteria > Bdellovibrionota_B > Oligoflexia > Oligoflexales > Bog-1112 > JACKAG01. Next base: position 134,667 of record JACKAG010000007.1, read on the forward strand.
GACTTCTTTCTGAATCCGAAGGTCAGGGAGGGAGGAAAGGCTTTCTGTCAGGCGCTGTTCAATCGTGGAGCCCGGGTCAGCATCACGGATATACGGGATGAGGACGGGGAGCGTCAGGGGGTTGATGACTTCCTTCTGAAGCACGGGACAGAAGAGCTTAAAAACAGGATGGATTCTCCATGGTGGGTTCTGGAGAAGTCGGATTTTTCTAACATGCCGCGTGATCTCAGCAATTCCGATGTGGAAGAGGCTATAACTTAAATGTTGCGCGAAAATTGCAATCGCATAAGTTTTTGCTTTAAATAAAGCGCTTATGCTGCTTTGTTCGCATTTATTACCTCCCTGCAATAGCGTTGCACATCCCTGAATCCATGAATCCTTGTGCTAAGCTGGATCAGATGCTTAAAAGGAGATAATTCGACCTCCTGCTGCAAAGCTGTCATAGCCTCCAGAACAGATCCGGACTTACCAGAAATTTCCGGCAAAAGGAGCCATGCACAGTAGACCCAGTGAACATGAGACTCTACGGATTGAAAATCGTGGCAACTCACATCTTCAAACCCCATCAGAGATTTGACGTCTTTGTGAAATAGCTCGATTTCCCATCTTTTCCGGTAAACCCTGACAATCGCCCCCATCCTGACCCTGATGTTGGAACAAACCAGATACTTTCTCCCCCTGCGACTCCCTCGCTCTTCTGAAAGAACCAGCCTGACTTCATCAGTGATTTCACTGATAAAACCGGTGAGTTCTCTTGCGCGGAACTCCTTCCGCTTTCTTCTTTTCCAGCCATTCGCATAAGCACGAATAGTTTTCCAGGGAAAAATTTTGGCTTTCCGGAACAGGTCAGCGACGGAGCAATTGCCCTGAGCGCCTGCATTTTTTTGGGAAGAAAGTCGAGATCCTCTCGAAGATTTCATGCTGAAAACAAAATCCCACCCACGAGACAGAATGGAGGCTTGAAGCTTTTTATTGTCATAGCCAGAATCTGCGAGCACAACAACTTCATGATTTTCATAAGTTCCGACGTATTGGGACAAATCCAGATCAGAGAGATATCGGATGACAGCTTCCTGTTCGGTTTCTTTTTTCAGGCCCCGTCTTTTACGCTCACGTCCGGAAAGCCATGCCAGGGGAGGGAGTGGAATCTTTTTGCCATTGATAAGTAGCAGGATATTTGTCCACTGGTGGCCAATAACATAGCCTTTACCATGACTGAACTTATGGCTGTTTCCACTGTGTCTGGAAGATCTCGATTGCAGAGTCGCATCAATCAGAATGGCGATAGTCCAGGGAGCTCCGGCAACAACAGGCGGCCTCTGGATTGCTCTGGCTGTTCTGGCTGCCGTACGCTGAAGAGATTCTACCGCAAGATCACCATGCCTACGTAAAAACCTTGAAAACTGGGACTTATGCAGAGATCCGACCTGAGAGGCATGGGTCAGGCTATGTTTTCTTCCTGGCAGCATGAGAGATAAAAGATAAGCAAACGCGACCTGCTTCAGGCGGCAGGGAATATCCAGAAGACAGTCAGCTTTTTTTGCGATAGGGTTGCTCAAGGCGGGCACCTCTCGGGATATAGTCGCTTGGATGAGCACTTTAAAAAGTGTCTCGACAGCTCTGCCCGTCACAATACTCTATAATATCTGGTCATTACGATAGATTTTTTTTTAAAAAGCTTTCCAGAACAGATTTTTTCACTGGGAAGTCTGATTTCGCGCAACATCTAAGTATAAAGAAAAATCTCTTTCTTCGGAAACTGGACCTTCAGCGATTTCTGTCCCTGATGGCGGAAAGCTGTCAGTTAAACAAGTCCGCGATTACGACCGTTCGCAGTGAATTTATTGCGGAATGGTCCCTGAAAAAGGCTCCGGAAAAGAAAAGAGAGAAGCGCGAATCGGATGTGTTTCACTGGAACAAGGATGCGATGTCTGTATACGATGTATGCAGGGGAATCGGCCAGCATCTTTCAGGACAGAAATATACCTTTTATGAAGAGCAGACGTATAACCTTTGCCGGATTAACAGACAGGTCAAAGGCATCAGCCTGATCACACGAGGAAAGGATCTTTCCAGCTATCTCGCTCTCGATTTCAATTATAAAAGAGGCTACGAGAATGATGATGGTGATTTCTTCAGTGCAGATGGCTTTCAGCTGGTCCCTCCGGCTGTGTGTGACACCTTCCTGCTGGATGTGGCGGGATTCTCAGAACTCAGAAAGTTGAAACTCTATACCACATCCCCCGTTCTCAGCGCTAAGCAGCTGATTGCAACGCCCGGATACCATGAAGCAGCTGCCATTTATTATGACGGGGAGGACATCGTTCCGGCAGAAGGCATAAAGCACATCACCATGGCCCTTAATTTCCCTTACGAGAGAGAAAATGGGTTTACAGATACTCTGGGCCTTCTGATCGGAGCTGTTCTTTTGAGGGATGATTTTACGGGCAATCATCCGGCAGGTATTATCCGTGGAGACCATCCGAACCTCAGAAAGACCACGCTGGCAAAAACGATCAGCTATATTTCGACAGGGAGGCTTCCGGGAACGCTCTGTTACACGGAAGATGACCTTGAGTTTGAAAAAAGAGTGGGCTCCCATATCCGGAAAAATGACTTTCTTCTGATTGATAATATAAAAAGCACGAGACAGATCAACTCGCCGTTTCTGGAAGAAGCACTCACCTCAGAAATCATCGAAACCCGGATTCTCGGGCAGAGTGAAATCATGAGTAAACGCAATAACATTCAGTTTTTTGCGACTCTGAATGAAGGTTCTATCTGTGAGGATTTGCTGACCCGATCTGTTACGATTTTTCTTACCCATGAAAAGAAGAAAACGATAAGAGATCCCCTTGCGTATGCCAGAAAGCACAGAAGAGAGATTCTGGCTGAGATCATCGGCATGGTGAAGAACTGGCAGGCTGCGGGCTGTCCTGTGGAACATGTCCACTTCCCTAAATATATGGAATGGGCTGCTCTGGTGAACGGGATACTCAGAGCCAACGGAATCAGTGGATTTCTTTCGGGTCACCGGGATGATTGTGCGAAGTTAAACCCTGAAATTTCTGTGCTGGTTGAGGTAGGAGGAGCAGAGCTTTCCGGGAGTTCTTCAGACAGGACGGATGCCAGACCCTCGTCTTACTGGCGAAGCCGGATAGAAGAATTTGATCCAAGGTTTTTCAGGGATGTTTCTACGTCCAGAGGGAAGGACAGCCGGACAG
>JACKAG010000008.1 GCA_020635195.1 Deltaproteobacteria bacterium
GGATCATGAGTCTGGACGCTAGATCGTAATATCAATTCCGTATACTGAGGAAACCTCTGTTGCTGATTGAGGATGACCAACAAAGTCTTTTCGTTGAAAGCTGGCTAGAAGCCATCGATCATAGGATGGAAGATCCTGCATCACACGGATTCTTATGGGTCTTCTGAGCCCATAGTAATATCTTCGATGATTAACTAGCAGAATTCCGGTGTTATCGGTCGTAACACCATCATAAACTCCACTTGCATTGAGATCATCACGCATAAATTCACTGATAACAATAGGAATCCCCTGATAGGATGCCAATGCCCCAGATAGGACCGTAGCTTGTGGCCCAAACTTCTCGACAGTGACTACATCATCAGTACCCAGCATCTGTTGATAGCCAAGCGGGGAGGGGAGCCACATCAAATCCCTCGGATTGACGCCGAATTTACCTAGCTTGGTTCGCATTTCTCTAAGTTTTGCATCTGTTACCCCTGAGCCGAAGGTAACTGTACCGCCGTTGGCCGAATTGGCGATGGCTAGCTTACGGAAACCATCCCAGGCTTTTTCAGCCACATCTGCCGGTAGTGCGTCAGTGTCCGAATCCTGGTGGGTTCCGGCGGTGTCTCCATTTATAGTAGCGGCTTCTACAGCCCGCTGTTGAGCTTCAACTAGCTCGGAGCGAAGGAGGCTTAATATTGGGACCGCCGAATCTTCATTAAGTTCTTCGGGAAGTACAGTGAATTCCTGAAACTTTTTAGCATTGAATACCAACTTATTCGTTGCAAAGTTTTGAGAGATTGCCTGGGCACCTTCAGCTACCACCTTGGCTTTTGTTACATCTTTTTGAACCGGAAGTTCCCATGGGTTGGTTGTCATTTGCAGGGTTCGAACCATCCCTTCAACACGTCGGTCTAGCTCAAACTCTTCTACGAATGTGGAGCTTATTGCAGTAGGAACCCACTCATCCCCTTCGCCAACAACTGTAGAACCAAAAGCTTTGCAGCGCGGAGCTAACACCGATCGTCCATAAGCAGTTTCAAGCATACCTTTTACTGAAGATACAGTTTCTCGATCGTCAGATCCATCTCTTGGAGCTCCATGGTAGACTTGGCATAGCCATCGAGAAATATCGATGCTTTCCTTCAACTGTCGAACTATTGCTTTGCATTCCTCTGGAACACCGCTCCACTTAGGATCACCAGTATTGACATCCAGCAAGTCACGAGGATGCCCTTTTCCAAAAAACTTCAAGGCTCTTGATTCATCAGATGATGTTCTATTGCCAGCAATCGGAAAACGACCATGAGCTAGATAGCTTGATTTCTCTTTTTCTAACTCTGCAATTTTATCTTTAGCTGAAGAAAGCTTTTCGGAAGCTTTCTCAGATCGTTCCTTAAGAGATTTGACCTCATTTGCAAGTTTGTCGAGATCTTTTGATGCGGCCTCTTGTGTAGCCTGGCCCATTGAAATCCTCCTTCAGGGTGAAGGACATTCCATCGATATAGGATTTCAATTGCTATTGATGGGGTTGGAATTGCGGTTAAAGCAGTTTTGAGAATGTCTTAACTATATAATCCCATGTCCATTCGATTTACTGTTCATGAGGTAAACCTCCCTCACAGAATCTAAAAAGTACTCTATGGACAATTTCAGTTGGGAATCTATACAGGTAGTCGTTGCATAATAATCTTATCTTATTGTTCACTACAAATACCTAGAAATCAACAGCCAACTTTGCGTAATATGCTCTCACACTCTCTAGCATAGAGATCGATGAGTTTCATTTTTTCAGTTTCGATAGAAGGTGACATTGTTTCATTTTTGATATTATCTTCCATTCGATTGGGATCAATATTTTCTCCCCCTTCTTCATGATTCATTTGCTGAATACCCTCCATCCTTTGATTGAGCATCTGAATCTCTCGAATAAGTTGACCCAATAAAACATTAGTTTGCTTTGCTGTGTCGAGGTGAGGGTTTCCAAAATCAGTTGAATGATCACCATCACCGACTGCACTTATTTGCATCGCAACGTCTTGCTTTTCTTCGCTTATAGAGTTTGCTAAGTCGTAGGCTTCCTTTAGTTGATCGTAATTAAATTCGCAGCACTTCCCATCTTCTTCTCGACAAGCAGCAATAGCTCTAGCTACAGCTTCGTCAGGCTTAACACCTTCCCCTCGAAGCTTACGAATTTTTCGACTTACACAGTCTTGGAAAGGATCTTGCTTGTCTTCGCTTTCTTCCTCGTCTTCTTCTTTCGATTCTGAATCGGTGTCATCATCCTCATCTTCATCAAAGATTTTCGCTTCGTCATCTTGTTCTTGATCGTCTTCATCTGTGTCTTTTTCGTCTTCTTCGGTTTCCTCTTGGGACTCTTCTTCATCCTCATCTTTTTGCTTGTAAGTAAGGAGATCTATTGCCTTCTGATATGGCATGTCAGCTAACGACTTAGTCGTTACCTCAAACAGACTTTGTTGCGCCATTGGTAATGAAACTACAGAAACTTCAAGTAGGTTCGCCTCGGTTATGATATTGACTGATCCGCCGTCAACTTCCTTTGTTTCTTCTTTAATGGGATCAAATCCCACACTGAAAGCTTTTAGGATACCTTCCCTTACCAAGTCACGAATCCGTTTGATTTCCGGATGATCGGATTCCGATATTTTGACTCTGATGAACAACCCTTCCTTAGTTGGGTTAATCATCGTTGCTTTGCCAATTGGCTGATTTCGATCGTGATTGAAAAAGATTATGGGCAAACTTTTAAACTCGTCCAACAACCAAGCATCGGGGGGGATAAGATCACCTCCACGATCAACTAGTTCCTTGTTGTCTCGACTAAATCTGTTCGCAAATCCTTCAATCAATATTGGTCCGGCATCTGACTTAGATGCCTTAACCTTCCCTTCAAAATGAAGATATTTCTTGCACACACGGCGCTCTTTTTTTAAAGCCTTCATCGCTTTTACTCCTTTAATTTGTAGTACCTGATCCAACACCAGCAAACGCTTCGCCTGGTGGGAGCAGCAAAACATCACACCGACAATTGATAACTTCGTCTGGCCTGCCAGCATCTGCATCCAAAGGATGCTTTAGACCATTAGAAAAACGCTCATTGACACCCCGTGTTTCTCCCTGCAGGCGCCAATGGTTTGCACCCGTTTTTGGACCACTGGGGTGGCCTCTCACCCTAGTATCGTTTGCATTGAGCCAAACCTTTTGCAGCCCCGGAACAACCTCACTGGCATCATTCATAGCAGCCTTTCTCCCTAGCATAACCGCAGTAGCTGTCTCTGTTCTTGCTATCCGACGGGCTCTGTGATCGACTTTTTGAGTGTCGGAAAAATTTGTTGCAAGCTCCTTTGCTATTTGATCAACTGTTTTATTCTCTCGTAGACCCCGGTCTATGATTTGCATCGAAAGTTCAACTTCTGATTTTTTTATGGAGTTAAATGAGTCTATACCTCTGGCTTCAAGGACTGATCTTCTTCCGTCCTCCTCCCTTTCACCTGCGGCACGAATTGCCTGCTCATCAGACAAGTTAAATGGAACTTGGAAGGTTGCCTCATATCCAAATTGAAGTGTGTCTCCGGTGACTCTTACATAGTCATCTGTAAATTCATCTTCAAACTGATCGAATATTCTTCTTAGTTTTCTTCGCAAGCTGCGCTTATCATCAATTTCAGCTTTTTGAGACTTGGTACTCTCTGACAAGGACTGTCTAAGAGTAGGAATCGCTTGCTCAAGGAATCGTAGGTATAGGCCCAAAACCAGTGCTTGAATGTCTGTTTCATTTCTTCTGCTTATTGCCTCCAACTGTTTTTGATATTTTGACCACCACTCTTTGTGATTGCTTAGGAATTTGTCTACCTTGATGACGCGATCTTCAAATTGTTTTCCATCTTCTGGAGAAAACTCGGATGGAGGTACTGATGGGGTCATATTATCTAATTGTGGAGCTAGTCGAATCATGTTTAACAGGCCATCTCCATCGGGATGAGCATCCCGATCATAGAGAGTCTGTCTGATTTCATTCACTGTGTGGGTCTGAAGAAGCAGTTGGGCTAATTCAGCCTTTTTAACTTCATCATCTTTAAGAGCATCAATATTTGACAGATCAAACCGGATTTCATAATCGGTGCCAAGCTCGGAAGCAAATTGCTTATTCAGCCCACCTTCGATAAGTCGCATAGTCGGCTTAAGTGTGGTCTGCCAGAAATTTTTAAGAGACAGCCGAGTCTCCTGCGAACCCAATGATCCCGCAGATTGGAGGGATAATTCGTGCTTTGGAACACCAAGTAGAGCTATGATGGTCTCTCTGTTTTGCTGGACGTAGAGAGAAAGCTGTTGATCTGCCAATGTCGTTGAAATTGCACTCGCTTTCACTCCCTTGGGTAATAAGAGAGGAGCATGTTGATTACGTCTTCCAGAATGGGCCTGTTGAAAGCTTCTTAGCATTCGTAAAGCTGATTTTTCATTAACGTCTTTATCAATTTCAACCTTTAAACTAGGAGTAGCCCCTTTAATGTAGTAGTTGTTTAAAAATTCTGTAGTGAATCTATTAAAGAGAACTGCCTTCCGTCCTGGCACGAAAGGAGACAGGCCCCAGAAGAGCGAACTAGGGTTTGGTCTTTTGATGTGGATGATGGAGTTCGGATTAAACTCCATCATACTCAAGCCTGATTCGGTTTCGTCTGCCGAGATAATGTATTTGTCTAGTTCACCCGTTTGATCCTTAAAGGTGATGCTAACGCGTTCTGCTGGAACAGTTTGCAGGATTCCACTGGACCTTGCATCCCAGATTATTGAGTTCCCCATAAGAATTAAATCGATCACAATCGTGTATACCCAGGAATGAGGGTCTTGAAAAGCATTGGGATCATTTAATATAAATTGAATAGGATGATCTTCAGCAGGAGCTGTAAGAGTTTTGCCGTTTACGATCTGTTTCTTGATAACACGAAGCTTCTGGTTTGAGATCTTCATCGCAATAAGATTTACGACGATAAAAACCCAGTCTTCGGTGAAAAAAAGATTCTTAAGCGATACTGGATCTATTTGAACATTCGTTTCGGAACTCCACAGCCCCGAAGATTGATCATGATCGTCCACGATCGAATGATCTTTTTTACCAACCTGATCCAATACTGCTCTTACAAATTGAGATGATGTAGCAATTTCAGTCATACGACTTCTCCTATAGGCTTTATTTCCTCGATGAAGTCGTTGTCTTCTTGGTCTTCGATCAGAGAATCGTAATAGCCTTCTATTGATGACTTCGGAATTTGATTGATGTAGCTGATATTTGAAAAGGAATCGCTATATTGCAGGGCAGCTTCATTTGCCAACATCAATGCAGTCACAATATCGTCATGATTGCCGGGAGCTGCGTTAAACACCATTGCTCCAAGGGGAGAGACGGACATCTCGTATACTTCAATTTCATGGATGACTTGTTTTACGTTAGGAATCACCAATTTGCGTTGTTCAAAGCTAGTAATCAGTTTGGTAACCAGTTCTGCTTTAGTAGCATTGGTAAAGGTTATGCCTCTAAAAGGAAGGGACGTCATAGCGAGTTGATCATCTATAGCGATACCAACACCAGTCTTGTCATGCAGAAGTTTTGATACCGAACCAAACTTATTGCAGAACTTTAGAAGATTTCGAATCTGCTCGGTAAAACTTAAACCACGACTGCGTTGAAAACCGATGACTTTTGGTGGCCCTGCTTCATAGTCAATTGCTACAAAAACTGTGTAGTCACCGGATGCGGAACGCGCCCAATCCGCTCCGATAACAACAGATTTTTCTCCAGCATCTTTCTCGATGATCTCATGGAAGGCATCAGATTCAATATCGATTTCTTCACCAAATAGGCAGCTTGTGTAGTTCCTAAAGACCTCAGACTCATCAACGAATTCTGCAAGATAGTACTGCCTAAAGAGACGGTCTGGTAGTTGCTTTTTAGCATCGTCGATGACGCTTTGAGCAATAAATGGGTTTGCTGAAGTAGGGGCTGTCAGGAACATCATCTTTGGAGAACGCCCTTCTGCCTTTGCCCGCATTTCTTCTTCACGGGCTTCCATGCATTTGCGCCAGAAAAAGTTGTGACCTAAAGGCGTCGATGCACAAATAAATTTGCCAAATCCAGCTGATCTGGTCTGGGTAACAGTCGTCCTGGCTGAAAAATAGACATCTTCTTTCATTTTTGCACATTCATCTAAGATGTACCCATGGATAGCATGACCTTCAAGACCCTCTGGTTTCTGACCGTGGACAAATTTCAAATTGGTGTCGGTGGGAACCAAACGTAGGTTCATCTCCGTTTTATTTGGCTCCGTATATAGTGAAGGAAGAATTTTTCTGCACAGGTCGTATCCAATAACCGCCTGAGAATAGTAGGGGGCTACCCATCTCCACTGAGTGCCTGGGTATAAGGGCATATAGTTGGACAAGGCTCCCGAACAAGAGAGCGTTTTTCCAAACTTTGTGCCACAAGAAACCCACAATTCGTCCACGCCATCCATCGCAAAAAAATTGATGATCTTGTGCTGAATCTCAGAATGCGGTTTAGGCACTTTGATTTCAACTTCAACATCGTTTGACACGATTCAAACCTCAGTTAAGTTGTGTTTAAATTCAGTTTGGAATTTGAATTGGAAAAGTATTCAGTAGTGTAAAGAAGTGTGATATCAATGGATATAGGCATTCTAACACTTTATTTCTAAAATAGAAAAGAGGTAAACCATCGATGGCAAGCGTGAACGAAGTACGACTACTTGGACGACTTGGGAAAGATCCGGAACTACGATACACTCAGAATCAAACTGCAGTTTGCAACATGTCGCTTGCTACTAGTGAATACCGAAAAGATCAAAACGGAAACAAGAACGAATTTACGGAATGGCACCGAATTCAAGCTTGGGGAAACCAAGCTGAAAATTGCTCGAAGTATCTCAAGAAGGGAAGCCAGGCTTTTGTTGCTGGAAGATTGCAGACAAGGATATGGGAAGATAATGGTCAAAAAAAATACTCTACGGAAGTAGTGGCTAGTAGCATCCAGTTTCTTGATCCCAAAGGAACACATCAGGCGGGCAACGAAAATATTCCCCTACCTTCAGAAAACGAATCTTTTTCTGATATCCCATTTTAATCTTTGTGGTTTAAAGCTTTTATGACGGTGTTGATTGCAAGGCCAGTTTTTTCCGATATTTCTTTCAAAGTCTGACCTTCACTCTGTAGTTCTTCGCAAATCCGCCTATTGTCTTCGGTAATTTTACTGGGTCGTCCGATATGTTTCTTCGATTTTGATTGGCCCATTCCACGCTTAGTGCTCTTAGAGCGTTTTATCTGCTCAAACCTATTGATCGATTCAAATATGGATCTAATGGAATTACGTGTATGAGGGCATTCAGCTTCCAATAGGGGACAAAATTCCTTTACATCATTAAGCCCGATAGAATTTGCAACGACGACTTTTATCCCTGCATGCTCCAGCTTCAGGAAGTTTCGAATGATGCTGAGCGAGCACTTTCCCATGGCACTAATGTCACTGCAAACAAAAATTTGAAGTGATGGATCCTCTTTTAGTCGCTCAATGACATCACCGATACCCCTGACGGTCTCTACTACCGATGCTTTGATATCTACATCATTAGATTGCAACCATTGACCCACTTCCTTTTGTTGAGCATTGGGATCGTGAAGGTGACTTTCAGTGAAAAATAAAACGGCTTTGCTCATGCTGACTACTCCTTTGGTTCGCGGCAGCCACTCTTGTGAGTTGTTGTGAAACGAGATAGCCGTCCTACGTAAATACTGGTCCTTGTTTGTTCTGCGGCTAGGGAGGTGACTGGATTGGAGAGTAAAGAAAATTTAAATCCTCATCACTTGAACCCTGTATTCATTTGTTAACTGCCAGAAAAGCTTCGTCTGAAACCCTATAACAGCCTATTAAAAGGATGAAAAATGATGGCAAATGCTTCTATTAATCGTCTTGCTAATTGCCCTGGCCTCACCCTGTCCTCCTAGCCGGTGGGCATATTATTCGGATTTAAGCTGTCACATTCAACGCGGTTTATAAGTATCTCTATATGACGGCATATATGTCGTGTCGAACTTACGAGGCATTACTTTGAAGCAGACTATCAATGAAATTGGTAAGACACTTAGATCACTTAGGAGTGCCTATAAAGTTACGCAAATGGAGATGTCCAAATTTTGTAAGATTCACCCCAGACAGTACCAGCGAATCGAAGCGGGTCGAGCCAACATGGGAATTGAAACCTTCTTAACTCTGATTAAATTCTTTGATTTAGATCCATGCGATTTTTTTCGGCTCGTTAAACCCAGCAAATCATCAAGCCCAAAGAGCGGCAAACAGGAATGCAACATAGAGGAGTTTGCAAATTTTGAGATGCGGAGGTTTCTTATTCTCAATTCTGAGATTAGCTATGTGGAACCTCTGATGGATGCTCTAAAAAGGAACTGCGTGGATATCCTATTTCAGAATAAGCAAAATTTACAAGACGCCCCCTATATCGCTTGTCACCTTGACCAAAACCACCAATGCCAATGGACGAACACTGAAGGAGTCAGGTTTTGGGGGCTAAAAAATGGTGAGTCAAGATTGTGTTGTCAACAACACCCACCTTTAGGGTCCGAGCCTGAACAGATTAAGGAAATCTGCTATGGCCCATCACGAGGTGCTTTTTGGTGCTGCCCTTGCACCAATGGTGAGGGATTAACCAAGTGCTTCGTTGTGATCCTATTTCCCGTGTACAAAATGGTTAACGTAAAAAGCCAATCAGTTACGCGACTTTGCTTCGATGTCACAGATTTGAAGATTGATATACCTCAGCTTTTCAAGAGTTTTTGAATTGTGACTGGAGAAATTTTTAACTGCTTTGATATTGCTCGGATGGAGTAGTTTTTTTTTCGAAGCTCAACGACCATTTTCTTATTCTTTGTGGTTGCCTTTGTTGGTCGACCAAGTTTGACTCCACGACGACGGGCAGCATTTAAACCAGACCTAACTCGATCCCGAAGAGCATCTCGCTCCATTTCTGCTAGACTTGCAAACGCAGACAAAAACATCATGCGAAAAGGAAGGTGATAATCAAGGGTGTTTAATCCAGGAGTCTCCATAGCCACAAAGCGAACTCCCATATCTTCTATCTCTATGATCCTCTTGATGACAGATCTTGCGTTGCGTCCGAAGCGGTCCAACTTATAGCAGACCACTGCATCGATCTTCTTCCTAAGTGAAAGATCGATTAAACGACGATAACCAGTCCTTGATTCAGTCGAACCGGATTCTTTATCCTCGATCACATACTGTGGCGTTATCTTCTCTTTTGAGAGCCAGGATTCTACGGCGATTTTTTGAGAGTCAAACGATTGTTTGTCTTTGGTGGAAATTCTGTAGTAAACTGCTACCCTCAAATGCTGCTCCCGTTGAGCTTTTTCTTGAGCCATTCCCGCAGTTTCTCAAGCTCGTGAAACTTGCTAAAGAAAGCATCGGCCCCCTTGTCGATGACATCCTCTTTCTTGACTTCTGGATTGGCTGAATGAAAGCAAAAGACTGGCGGCCTTATAGATCGCTCGTTGAGCCTTTCTAATAGCCAATACCCATTTCCATCCGGCATAATGATGTCGCAGACCACGGCATGAACTGCTTGATCTTCTATAATTTTCAACGCTCTCTCACCAGAATCAGCTGAAATTACAGAATGTTCCATTCGCGATAGGTATGAGCACACCTCATCGCGCAAGGTTTTATCGTCGTCGACTACAAGTATGGTTTTAGCGCCCATAGAGCACTCCTTTTTTAGCAAAATTTAGCTCAACGTGGCTAGATTCACTTATATTTAGTTAGATTACAAGTTATTTCTGATAATTTCATTCTGATTTAGCTTTGTTTAGCTCTTTTCAGATTTATGAAGGTTTGATAGGATAGATATAGTTCGGTTTATCTGTTTGAAAACACTAGGTATTTGTGAATGACTGAAAAGAAAAGGAAAACTCAACGGACGTCCAAATCGGACAATCCGACACTCCAGCGCCTGGCTGGCACTCCTTTCAAGTCAGCCAAGGAACTCAATGAAGCTGAGGAGCGGATCTATAAAGAAACTTGGGAAGAACTCACCAAGGCCAAGTCTTATAACGAGCTCACTCAGAAAAAAGAGTTCGAGTTCTTCAAGAAGGACTTCGAAAAAGGGATGCGTTGCCGTTATGGTTCAAATAGTGAAGACATAGTCAGCATCTCCATCGAGGATGGCACCCCCGTCGTTGCTATCAATGAGGATATGAAGTCCAAAGGTCATAGTGAAAAATTTGTGACTGCACTTGCTCAAGCCTTGAGTGATTCATTCTACTCCAACTACCTTCGCTCAATGAGAAGACTCCCACTCGATGATCCAGAGCGAGAAAAAGCAGTGGAGCACCTGAGCGGAAAAAAGAAAGAGTAAACAACCTCACTTCCCAATAAATGCTAGCTGTGAGTCAATCAACTTCCGAAAAGCCAAGAGTTGTTTTCTGCTCTTCCAGACCTGAGCAGGTATCCTAAGCCCTGGCCCAAATGGGATGAAGATCTCCTCTTCGCTTTGCTTGTCTTGTTCTACCTTTTCAGATTTTACTGCTGTGTTTGCCATTTTGTTTCTCCTTTTAAAACTTTGGTTACGGCAACACACAGTTCGCTCTTGTGGCTAGAGAAGTCAAGTCAATCAATCGACTATTTCTAAAGGAATGGGATCACCCACAAACTCTTTAGAGGGGGAACTTGCGTTGATGGTATAGAGTTCTTCCATTCGTTCTAAAATGCTGGCCATCTCGTCAATCAGAACTGCAACCATTTCATCTCCTTCAGGATAGGAACCCAAACCAGCCTCAATCGCTACTTCTTGTCGGAATTGATCATTCCCGATCATGTGCTGAGTCAATGCCGCGACAAGTGAGTTTGCTAGCCTTAAACGCTCTGGTTTTGTTAAACGCTTCAATGGTACACCTCCTAGCCCCAAGTTGATCGATATAGCTGATCTCGTTTAAACCATAGCTTTACAAAATCAGTCAGCAGCGCAAACCCTTCTTGGGTCTTTGGAAAACAGCATTGCACTCCGAGCTTGAATAGTCTAGACGGACCATCTGGACCCGATGAAACGACCACAAACGGTGGTTGCGGATCCAATGCCTGCACCCGTTTAAGCAGCCAATCTCCTCCACCACATGGCATTTTCATTTCAGAGATTATCATTGAAACAGCTGACTCTTCCAATATCTCCCAAGCGCTTTCACCGCATTCCGCTGTAAGAACTTCAGCATCAACGCCACGTAAAATTTCGGTAGAGTAGCTTTCAAGCAAGCTCGTATCGTGATCAACAACAAGTATTTTGGGCATCAGTTTTCTCCCACATAAGTTTTTTGAAACGCCTCTTGTTAGCAGAGGGCTGACACGACACACGTTTGCTCAGAATGCCCCTTGTCTCAAGCTAATAACCATTATTTATGATGGTACTTTTGCTTTGGGCGCACGGGGGCATCTGGATTTGGAAGGGGACATCAGCGGTTTTCTTCTTTTGTTTTTGAGGGAATGGAGCACGAATCGGAAAGCTATGAAAACGCCCTGTTAGGCTTGTAGTCCGTAGTCCGTCGGACTACAGAGCGGATAACAAACGGACTACAACTGGGGTGATTTGGGATGATCTTGGGTGATACAGGTCAAAAGTATGCAAAAGCAGGCTTCCCTAAGTGATTGTAATCATTAGGTTATAGTGCTTTGCAATTCTGTAAGTTATTGAAATGATTGAAGAAATAAAATGGCGGGAGAGACGGGACTTGAACCCGCGGCCTCCGGCGTGACAGGCCGGCGTTATAACCAACTTAACTACTCCCCCACACCAAACGGTGCGAGCTGTTTATATGATGGCTGACGTGAGCTGTCAACAGGATCTTTTTATTTTTCAGGAAAGAGTATCGCCGACCATTTTTTGTCAGGAAGAAAGACCCAGCTCCTGTAATGACGGCTCCGCGCCTCTTGCCACAGCCTGCTGCTTTCTGTCCTTTGCCTGCTCTCTGTAAACCCAGACAAAAAAACAGATCGTCATTGAGATAAAAGTAAGAAAACCACCTGGAATCCACATGATAAGCCCTCCCAGCCTCTGATCATCCAGATGGGTCCAGCGGGCTTCCCACCATCTTGGCATGGGAATTCCCTCATAGGCATACCAGACACTTGTTGCATAGGTCAGAGCTGCACCCAAAATCGAATTCAGGGCCATGATAGCCGCCAGAAAAAGAAGCCTGAATCCCATATGCAACTGTGAACGCAGAGGCCAGGGATCAATCAGGTGCCGCCATAAATAAAAAGATGTCAGAGCCATGCAACCATGTTCGATCAGGTGTATGAGGTCATTGAGTAATGCCCAGTTGTAAAATCTCGGAACATGCCAGAACCAGTAATTCCCCTCAAACGCAACAAGAGATATAAGCGGAAGGCTCATAAAGCGGTGTATTTTCCTCAACAGTTTATTTTTGATCAGAGGAAAATATACCCTCCTTCTGAACTTCGGGCTCAATCCACGGCTTGTGATAAAGTATGGGGCCCCCAGAAGCATAAGAGGAGATCCTATATTGACAATCATCATATGCTGAATCATATGCATGAAAAATAACCTGTCTGACAGCGGGTCAATTGGCGGCGAGAGAGCAAGAACATTGACCAGGACACCAAGATAAAAACAGAATAGCTGCCAGTTCTTCAGAGGAACCTTGCCCCTGAACGCTTTCAGTCCCCGGTAATAAAGAACAGAAAGGACCAGAAATAAAACCAGAGTCGGATCCCAGTCCATTTTATAGTCAAACAGACCTTCAGGCAGAGGTTCGTAAAGCTCTGCTGCCAGATCATGCGCATATGCAATAGCCATGACAGATATCCTATCAAAGGTTCAGAACAAGAAAATAAATACACTAAAAGCGAAAGCAGCCCTACCTATAAAAAATGATCACAGGAGCATGTGTGCAGGAACAGTCACGGAGAATAAAAGATGTGCGGCTATATCGCTAAAAGCAAAATCCCGAAGGTGACGGCTGCCATAAAAGCCGAAAAACCGAAAACCTTCATCAGGATTTTATTATCATATCGAAGGTGCATATACCAGCCACACACCATGCTGAACTTCATCAGAGATAAAATTGACAAAGCCGGCACCATGAATGTGGCATTGCTTCTGAGTTCTTCATTTCTGAAGATAAGCCATTCGACTAATGTGATGACACATAAAATTCCTGCAAAAATCCAGTAGAGTTTTACAGTTGCATGCTTACTCTTTTCAGATTTAACCATCTGTCAGCTCTCCCCTCAGATATAAACGAAGAGATAAACCACTGTAAAAATAATAATCCAGACAACATCAACAAAATGCCAGTATAAACCTGCCACCTCCAGAGGCAGCGACGGAAACCAGTTCTCGCCTCTGACAAACGATGTAGCCAGGATGGAGCTCATCCACAGAACACCAAGAAAAACATGCGCTCCATGACATCCTGTCAGCAGATAAAAGCTTGAACCAAAAACATTCGTGGTCAAACCAAGTCCGAGATGAACAAAATGTGAAAACTCATAAAATTGAAAGCCAAGAAAAATCACTCCGCCCAGAACAACCATTCCGGTCCAGAAACGAAATTTCTGTAGCTCACGGTTCTGACAGGCATGTAATGCAAGAACCATCGCGACGGAACTCATTAAAAGATCAAAGGTGCTTAATGTAGTGATATCAATATCATAAATCTGCCTCGCGGTCGGTCCGGCGAGCCCGCGATCCCGATTGATCAGATAATTTACAATGAGCGACCCAAACAAAAAGCATTCCGATGCGATTAAAACCCACATCGAAAGTTTTCTGTTATCGACCCCGGTTACTGTGGAATGCACCACATCTTCATGTGCGCTCACTCTTCCCCCTTTGCAGAGTTTATCATTCAGCTCCGCAAGCTGTTACCCTTACGCCTCTTCAAAAGACCAGCCATAAGTTGCCACCAGCATAATCACCACACCCGCAAGAGCCAGAGGAATCCCCTGAGCATCGAAAAATGGCGCAGATGCAAGGACCAGAATCCCAAAGGCAAGAACCATCGGCCAGAATGACGGATTTGGAACATGCTTTGTAGAAGGATCTACATCCGGCTGTACTCTGGCTGTTCTTTTATTCCCTTCTCCATCATATTTCTGATGCCACCAGTCGTCCAGAGAACGAACTTCCGGATCGATGGCAAAATTATATTCCGGAGGAGGAGAGCTCAGTGTCCATTCCAGGGTTCTTCCATCCCAGCAGTCATGGGAAGCTTTTTTGCCAGATTTAAGTGACCAGAAAATATTAACAAAGAAAACAATTCCACCAATCGCTGTTGTGTAAGCTCCCAGGCTCGACAAAACATTCCAGAAATTCCAGCCCTGATCCGAAGCATAAGTGAAAATCCGACGAGGCATTCCTTCCAGCCCCATGAAATGCATCGGGAAAAAGGTCATATTGAAACCAAACATGTAAAGCCAGAACTGTATTTTCCCAAGAGTTTCACTTAAATAATAACCCGTTACTTTTGGGAACCAGTAAAAAATACCACCGAACAGGGCCATAACAGCCCCTCCGTAGAGGACGTAATGAAAATGTGCGACCACAAAATAACTGTCCTGATGCTGGTAATCAATCGGAGGAGAGGAATGCATAATGCCAGAAAGACCACCCATCGTGAACATAGCAATAAAGCTGACTGCAAATAACATTGCGGTTGTAAATCTGAGCTGCCCACCCCAGAGCGTTGAAATCCAGTTAAATATTTTGACCCCGGTAGGCACCGCAATCAACATCGTTGCGGCAGAAAAAAGGGCCTGCGCCCATGGGCCAAGCCCTGTGGTGAACATATGATGCGCCCAGACTGCAAAGCCAAGAAAGCCAATTGCACAGGATGAATAAACCATAACGGAATAGCCAAAAAGAGGCTTTCTCGAAAAAGTTGGCAGAATTTCAGAAACCATTCCCATAGCCGGCAGAATGAGAATGTATACTTCAGGATGGCCAAAAATCCAGAAAAGATGCTGCCACATAATGACCTGACCTCCGGCACCAGGATCAAAAAATCCTGTCCCGAAAGTCCGGTCAAAGGTCATCATAAAAAGAGCAACTGTAATGACAGGTAATGACAAGATCAAAAGGACCTGAGTCACCAGCGTCGTCCAGACAAAGATAGGCATTTTAAGCAATGTCATACCTTTGCAGCGCATATTCAGAATCGTGACAAAAAAATTCACTGCCGCAATCAGAGAAGCCAGACCAACAACCTGAACGCCCAGCAACCAGAAATCAATCGCGTGACTGGGGCTATACTGCTTACCTGTCAGGTTTGCATAGTTAAACCAGCCACCATCTGGCAGAAGTCCTGTGACAAAAGAAAAGTTAAGAAGAAGACCCCCGAAAAGAAAAATCCAGTAACTGAGAGCATTCAAACGTGGAAATGCAACGTCAGCAGCCCCGATCATCAATGGAGTCAGATAATTAAAAAATGCAGCACTCAATGGCATCACAAAAAGAAAAATCATTGTTGTGCCATGTAAAGTTACCAGCCCGTTAAAAGTACCTGCCGATAAAAAATTATTATTCGGAATGATCAGCTGAGTTCGCATCAGCATAGCTTCTGTTCCGCCGAAAAGCAGAAAAATCAGCGCAGTCACCGCATACATGATACCAATACGTTTGTGATCAACTGTTGTGAGCCAGCTGATGATCCCTGTACGGGGGAGGTTTTTAGCCATTGATTTATCCCACTCGTTAAGTTTGTCAGATCTTCCGCATCATCATCTACGTCAGATCAGAATTTTTTTGCCGTTGAAAACCGAAGATAAGCTGCAATTGATCTGAGCTCATCATCCGATAATGTGTCAAAAGGTGTCATGGTAGCCCCGGGCTTGATCGACTGTGGATCTTTAACCCATCGGATAAAATTCTCTTCGGTATTTTTTCTTGTACCCGCACCGAGCGTACGCCGGTTTCCGAAGTCTGTCAGATTTGGTCCCTGTTTTGCCACCGGAGGACTCATAGAAAGCATCTGCTTTTCCAGATCTTCGGAAGCTGTTCCCGAAATAGTATGACAAACCTGACATTGTGCAAAAAGCATCTCTCCCCTTTTTTCGGGCTCAGAGGCAACCACCGGAGCTGTATTGAATGTTTTTGCCCAGCGATCAAACTCGTCCTGCTTATGCACGATAGCTTCAAAGCGCATCAAAGCATGAGATAATCCACATAACTCGACACATTGTCCCTGATAGACCTCACCTCCTACGGCATCAGAATTTCTGAGGGCCGGTGTCACATAGTAAAGGTGATTATCAACATTGGTTCCTGGTAAGGCATCGACCTTTCCACCAAACTGAGGAATCCAGAAGCTATGAATGACGTCCGCAGAGGAAATCACAAAAAACACAGGAGTCTCAGCGGGCAGGTGAAGTTCATTTGCTGTCGTGATGCCAAGTTCAGGATATTGAAACTCCCACCACCACTGATGTCCGATAACCTTTACAACCATTGCACCAGGAGGTGGTTCATCTGGTTGCTTAAAGATAACCTGCCATGTCGGAACTGCAATAAACAAGAGAAGGATAAATGGAATAATCGTCCATGTAATTTCAAGCAGAGCATTTCCATGAATCTGCTTCGGCGGCCGTAGATTTGTCAGATCTTCTTCTTTTACTCGAAATTTGTATAGTGTTATGATCAAAGGGATGCTAACTGCGAGGAAAACCAGAACAGCAACAATTGTGGTCACGCCATAAACATGATTGATATCCCTGGCCCACTCTGTCATGCCAGCGATCGTATTCATCGGCCCTCCGAAAAGAGGGGAGAGGCGGTACTCTGCTTCGTCAAAAGCCTTTTCCTGCGCAGATGCCTGTAAAGCAAACAGCAACCCCCAGGAAAGTGGCAATGATTTGTTTTTCAGGAGCTGACTCAATTCAGCAATTCTGAACAACTGTAAGCTCTTCAAAATAACCTACCCCCTCCTTAGCGCGACTTGCCAGCAGCTGGTTCTTGCCTTCTGCTTTTCTGTAATGACAAGTCTGTCAACATAACAAGTCTATCAACATCCTATCTGTCAGCCAGCGGAAAAATCCGCTGGCCAGAATGCAGCTGTTATCTTCTGCTTGTATGGTCATGTTTTCTGGTCGTGGCAGAACTTTGTTTTCTGTCTGCAAGATCATGATAACGAGAGTCAGCTCCTGGAATCAGGAATGATTGTTTCAGAGAGATCTCTTTTTGTCCTTTCCGGAAGGTCATAGAGAGTTCCCAGTCTCCTGCCATATGGAGTTTGATTCCGCTGACTTTCCAGCTGTTCTCTGCTTCTGTTTTTTCTATGCTTGGTTTTAGTTTCATACAGTGATTATGGTGAGGCATGCATAGATTGAAAGCCGTCAACTCCGGGGGAGTCTGCATTCCGGATGACTCTTTCTGGTCCGCTGCTGTCAGGGTGACTTTAAGAATGACCTGGCGGTCGAAAGGAAAGACAGTATCGATTGCGACGGGCTCAGGAAGATTTGCGGTTTTAGTATCCGACTGCTTTATGCTATGTGTTGTGTCGAAAGGACGGATACTGATAAAACCGAGTTCTTTATGAAAAAAATCCGCCGGACCCTGCGAAGCCTCCGCAGAGGAGCTTATGATGATTAAAGATAAAATCACTTTCCGGATCAACCTGAATCCCTCCGATACATTATCAACAGGGTACCAACTAAAGAGATATCATGAATTCACAATCCCGTCATAATAAAAGAGGATTTTTTTTAAGACAAGACTTTGTCCGTCCATTTTTTCTGGGAGTCATGGCTTTTATTTTATGGTTACTTCTTCCTGAGACTCAGTACAGGGCTTCACGTCCGCTTCCGGACGATCCGGAGTTGATGCGTCAGGTCCCCGGATTTTTATTTCATCAGGAAGATCTGCCTGTCTTTTCAGATCGTGAGAAATCGTTGGCTCAACTCGGAAAGCAGATCTTTTTCGACCCTCGTTTTTCTGCAAATGGTGAAATCAGCTGTGCGACCTGTCATGTTCCGGAAAAATCATTCAGCGATGGTCGACCGACAGCTCAGGGCCTCGGAACCGGAGCCCGAAAGACTCCGGCCCTTATTAACGTGTTTGCAGGAAGCTGGTTTTTCTGGGACGGGAGAGCAGATTCGCTTGCCGCTCAGGCTCTGGGACCTGTCGAACATCCGGCGGAACATGGAGTAAGCCGACTACATATAGTACGGATGATCAGATCTCATTACCAAGCGCAGTTCAGAGAGTTGTTCCCTGATTTTCCAGAACCTGACCTGTCACAGCTACCGCAACACGCAATGCCCCCCCGCGGCGAGCATCCCGATGTCTCCGCAAAGATCGCTATGTACACTCTGGCAAGCATCGATGGTTTTTCCATTCAGGATCAGCTGCTAAAAGAGGCCGACAGAGAAAAAAAACCTCTCAGAAAAGTAATTGCAGCCGCTACAGACCCCCGACCGAAAACTCCGGAAGCATGGGCTGCTGCATGGCTGGCTATGCCAGAAGAGCTCCGTCAGGATATCAACAAGATCTTTCAGATGTTCGGAGAAGCACTCGCAGAATATGAAAGAGGGCTGCTCGCCATAGATTCTCCTTTCGATCGTTTTGCCAGCCAGATTGCAGAGGGAGCGTCGCCAGCGGCCGCACTGGGCCCCGGCTTTGGAGAAGAAGAACTGATGGGGCTGCGAATTTTTCTGGGACCTGGCTCTTGCCAGAACTGCCACTTCGGACCGACATTTTCAAATCAGCAATTTCATAATATAGGGCTGCCTGCTCCCGCCAATAACCCATCAGGATTTCCTGACGCCGGACGATCTGTCGGAGTTATGCTGGCTCAGAACAGCCCTTTTCGCTGTGAGACAAACTGGACATCCGAACGCTGGAAGAAAGGGACTGCCTGCGATGAGCTACCTTTGCTGGATACTGAAACCCTTGAAAATGTCGGAGCATTTAAAACCCCCACCCTGAGAAACGTCGGCAGAAGGGCTCCATACGGACATGATGGCCGATTCTCTGATCTGAAGGGAATTCTGAAATATTACAACGAACTCCCAGGAGACCCTTTAATCGGGCACAGGGAAGAGACTCTCGAAGCCTTGCGGCTTTCTGCAAAGGAGATGAATGCACTGGAAGCTTTTCTGAATAGCCTGAGCTCTCCAGTGATCGACTCACTGACAGCCCAAGAAGCAACCAGCCCGCTTGTCGCCAAAGACAGCGGGCAAGGATGATAAATTCTGAAAGACAGGCTTTCGGATCTGGCGTAAAGATCAGCTTAAGACAGAACCAGATGCTTTTGAAATCCGGACTTTTCGACCATCTTCCCCAACACGATAACCAACACGGCTGGCTTTTCCGGTTTTAGGGTCGACTATTGCAAGGTTACTGACAGGAAGAGGTAGCACTTCGCTGACAATTCCGCCATTTGGATGGGCCATGCTGGGCTTATGATGACGTTTGTGGACATTAACCCCGCCAACATACGCTCTGTATTTTTTCAGATCCACACGCTCAATGGTGCCTTTCTGGCCTTTCTCAGCTCCTGAGATAACGACAACAGAATCACCTTTTTTAAGTTTGCATTTCACCCGAGATTTGTTCTGAATGTGACTCATAGCTTACTGCTCATTTACAATGGTAAAAAAATCTGGCTCCGGAAAAGATAAGTACCCATCTGCCTGGGCACATACCGAAGGTTCCCGTTTTAGAAAAAATAACCTCTCTTGTCAAGATGCAGGCGCTAGCATCCCGGGAATGCGTCCCTTTGATCAGATCTGAATATGTTCTCTCTTCATATTCAGCACGTCTTCGCTCAGAATGTATCTCCGGGCTCTTCTCTCACGTTTTTCGGGAGCACTGACAACAGAAATTTCTTTGTTCCCGAATACTTAAGTGGTAAACATGATAGCGTAAGAGAAGACCACATTTTTGATGAATCGCTATGGGAGAGCTGCTCACATGCGGATAAAATATCATATTTTCAGTCTGTTAGCTCTCTTTCTTGTCTGCTCTCTACAGTTGAGCCTTAGTCTGCAACTATCAGCCGCGGACTCTTCTGATTTTACGGAAACGGCTCTGGATAGTATATGGTCGTCAGATGGAGACATCCCGTCAGGTGACCTTGATGACATCAGAGCTGAAGATGTGATCCAGTGGGAGCAAGGAACTTCCGCTCTGATTCACTCTGGTGAAAGAGTCAGCGTTGGTCTTCGTCTCACCACAAAAAAAGGCTTTTCGATCTACAAAAAAAACTTGTCTTTTTCAGGCCCTGAAGGATTTTCTCTGACCCGAGTCATAGCTCCCACAAGCACCAGCCTTCCAGATCCACTGACAGGCGGACTGGCTGATGTGTATCAGGGTGGTGATTTTTCTCTTCTTTTTCAGAAGATTCTTCCGGGAGATCTTCCTGAGAGTTTTCCAGTTCATGTGACATTTGTGGGATGCACCCACCACATCTGCCTGACTCCTTACACAAAAACGATAGACCTGCGCGTGTATAGCGCAGTCTCTGCTTTGCCTGACATATTTGACAGGCAGACAGAGGCATCCGCGACAGAAGACACTTCGGCTGACATTGCCTCTGCTATGGACTCAGGTCAGAGCCCCAGCCTTGAAAACAGGCTGGCGTCACAGCTTCAGAACAAGAAACTCAATTTTTTTCTCCTGTTACTGCTGATGTTGATTGGAGGCATCCTGACGAATCTGACTCCCTGCGTTTATCCTATGATTCCCATTACTGTCCGGATACTGGCCGTTCAGAGCCACAGGCCCTGGACAGCCTCCCTCGCTTATGCAGCTGGTGTCATGCTGAGCTATTGCGCCCTTGGTCTGTTTGCTTCACTGAGTGGCAGCATGTTTGGTCAGCTGATGTCTTCGGCCTATGTTAGTGCCGCATTTGCTGTGATGATGTTATTTTTCGCTGTTAGCATGCTCGGTTTTGGAGATTTTAGTTTTTTTCAGAAACTTGGAGATCGTTTTGCCAGTCGTTCTTCCGGAATAAAAAAAGCATTTTTTATGGGGACCGGAGCCGGGCTGGTTGCCTCTCCCTGTACAGGCCCGATCCTTGCAGCTCTGATGACATATGTTTCCGGAACGGACGATCTCATCCGCTCTTCACTTCTGATGCTGACTTACAGCGCGGGCTTTAGTCTGCCTTATCTTTTTCTTGGTGGGGCCGCAGCCAAAGTTTCCGCAGTCAGAGTACCCCCGAATATTCAGCTGATTGTCAAAATGAGTTTCTCGGCTCTGATGTTTGCCCTTTCTTTTTACTATATGCGTGTTCCGGCTTATTCCCTGTTCAGAACGTTGCAGGGAGAATGGCCGACCCTTACTATAATCGGATTATGCGCAGGACCGCTTACAGGTCTTTTGCTCTTACAGAACTCATCTTTATGGCACATGAGACGTTTATTACTGATTCCTTCTTTGATCAGCGGTCTGGGCTTATTTTCCGGAAGCCAGTGGTTAAATGAACGTGCCGGAAAAGCCGGGAGAGCCCAGCTTGTATGGTTACATGATGAAGCAGAAGCGATACGAACTGCCAGACAAAGTAAGATCCCTCTTCTTATTGATTTCTGGGCAGAATGGTGTGAAGCGTGCAAAAAAATGGATGCCGATACATTCTCTGATTCACGCGTGATTGCACACCTGAAGGAAAACAACTGGCTCTTACTCAAGCTGGATCTGACAGAATCAAATGAAAAAAATGACGATATCCAAAAAAGGTATGAGATTCATGGGCTTCCAACTCTCACCATAATTCCATCGGAAAGTCAGTCGGACAAATCATCCTGGACAACTCTGACCGGATATACAAGCCCTGACACTCTGATGCAGGCTTTGCGACCTGACAATTTCAAAAGGGAGTGAGTTTGTGCGTCACTATCTTCTCTTTGTAGCATCTCCGGCTCAGATTAAAAGAGCCAAAGAAGGGCTACGTTCTCTTGATGCAGAATATATTCAGGATCGTTCTCTGGCAGATTGTTATCGCCTCCATCATCGCTCTTTTAATGGATTTGAGGTGCAGCTTCATCTTCTGGGAGATCTGAATGCTGTCATTCCACATCTGCGACAATATCCTGTCGATCTTATGATCTATGACGAGAGGATGGGGGGCGTTGATGCCGTCAGAGCGATGGATAGCCTCAGGGTGGATGTTGAGGAACTGACCAGCATGTGGGGGCCTGATTTTCATTTTCCCCTAAGTCGTGCTGTGGTCATTCTCGATGGTGGACCGCAGGCAGCAGAAAAAACCTTTCGTCTCGGGCGGGATCATATCCGGGATGTGATGGTTGCTCCCCGCTCATTTTTTACGGTTCTTCGCTGGATAGGACGCCTGCTTCAGATCGATCTGCAGCAGAATCAGTACAAAGTTGGCTGCGCTATGAGTGGCGGAGGTCTGGAAGGTTTTTTATATCAGATCGGCTGCGCCTGGGCTCTTGAGAAAGCTTTCTCCGGGAGATCCCTTCATGAGTGCGATATTTTTTCAGGAATTTCAAGCGGTTCACTCGTTACGACCGCGTTAGCCGCCCATGTGCCGATTGATGAGCTGATTCGGGCGATTCATGGAACTTCCTCCGTTCTGCCAAAGATCAGTGGAAGTCTGGCTTATGATTTTGCTTTCCAGGATATCGGTCGCCGTCTTTTTGATCAGTCGCTCAGCTGGGGAGGCCTGGAT
Source organism: Deltaproteobacteria bacterium (assembly GCA_020635195.1). Classification (GTDB taxonomy): domain Bacteria; phylum Bdellovibrionota_B; class Oligoflexia; order Oligoflexales; family Bog-1112; genus JACKAG01. Next base: position 22,741 of record JACKAG010000008.1, read on the forward strand.
ATCAACCGCTGGGTCCGGAAAGCTGTTCGCAGTATCCCCACCGGCTTTTTCAGAGGAGAGCAGCTCCGGGATCTGGTCCGGAATATCCTCGAGGTATATGGCAGGGAAGATCGCTTCAGCGACCTCAGTGGAGAACTGTATATTGGGGCAACGAATCAGGACAGCTTTTCTCATGTTGTCTTTGGCCGGGAACCCTGGAACGAGGTTCCGGTAAGTGAAGCTGTCCGGGCCTCCTGTGCGTTACCCCCATTTTTCACTCCTGGCAAGATCGATGGGCAGTATTTTATTGATGGGCTGATCACCCGGACCTGCAATCTGGAACTGACGATTCGTGAGGGATGCAACCTTGTTTTTATCATCGATCCTATGCGGCCTCACCCTTCCTCAACGCCTGGTTATGTGGATAAGATGGGAGGATGGTATACGTTGATTCAGACCGTTAAAACGCTGGTTCATACCAGGTTCCGCAGCTCCCTGAGCCACCTCGCCGCTCGTTATCATCATGTTGATTTTATGATTTTTCAGCCTTATGAAGAGTGCGCTGAGGCGATGTCAGGTTCGCCAATGAAATATCGTCTGAGCACCAGAATTATTGATCTGGCATTTAAAGAAACCCTGCAAAGGCTCAGAGAACGTCATCCGGTTTATGTGGCAAAACTGGCAAAATATGGGTTTCAGCTTGCCTCCCAGCGGCAGCTTCTGGAACTGGAAAGGAAAGGGATTGATATTTGACCGCCCGTTGATTCAGGCTTGTCTGATCAGGCGTTATCAGCGTTTTCTGGCAGATGTTCGCCTGATGGATGGAAAAACCATGACAGTACACTGTCCGAATACAGGCCGTATGGAGAGCTGCGGCTCGCCAGGAGATACTGTGTACCTGAGCGAGCATCTGTCTTCAAAAAGAAAATACCGCTACAGCTGGGAGTTTACCCGTGCTCGCGCAGGTCTTGTCGGGATCAATACAGGCCGATCCAATCGACTGGCAGAAGAAGCCATTATGGAAGGATTAATCCCTGATTTGCAGGCATACAGCAGCCTGCAAAGAGAAGTAAAATACGGGGACGGCTCCAGGATTGATATCCTGCTCAGTAGCGAAAAACTTGGACGTTGCTGGATTGAAGTTAAAAATGTAACACTCTGGCAAAATGGGCAGCTTTATTTTCCTGACACAGTGACAGCACGCGGCCTGAAACATCTTCAGGAACTAAAAAAACAGAAAAAAAACGGGGATCGTTGCATTTTGTTTTTTGTGGTGAACCGGGCTGAAGGTGAGAGTGTGAAGCCTGCATTCCATCTCGATCCACAATGGAGCGAGACACTTCTTGAAGCGCATACAGCAGGTCTGGAGGTCATGGCCTTCAGAGCACACAACACTCTGAAGGGAAGCAAGCTGACAGAAGCTGTTCCTGTCGATCTGCGGAAAGAGGAAGAAAACCGATAACCCTGCTCATTACCGTGGATTCTGAACGAACCATTCAACGAGATCGATTTTTGTCAGAATGTGGACAGGCCTGCGCTGCCGGTCAATCACGATGACATAGTCTGAGGTGCTGAGAAGCTCATGGACAGCAGCCAGTGGAGTCTCTTCATTCACAGATGGGATTTTTCTTGACATAACATCTCCGCAACGAATGCTGTCCTGCTGGTACTGTCCTGACAGCATGTAATTGAGAAGATCATTTTCGTGAAGCATCCCAGCCAGTACCTGTTCTTTTGTGACAGGGATCTGCGAAAAACCATTCTCTCTCATAATCTTAATAGCCTGGTAAGCATCATCATTGATATCCAGACAAACAGGAGGGGATTGGTTCAGACATCCTGCAAAATCCCGAACACTGCCCTCCGGGGCATCTGTGGCAAGAAAATGATGATCCTGCATCCACTTATCATCAACAAATTTACTGAGGTAATTACGGATACCATCCGGCAGAAGCACAACACAGTTTTCGTTTTTTCTGAGTGATTTAGCCTCATGGAGGGCAGCAAAAAGAGCTGCTCCGGAAGAGCCTCCACAGAGCAAGCCTTCATCTCTGATCAGTTCTCTGGCCAGAAGAAACGACTGACGGTCTTGTGTTTTGACCCAACGATCAACAAGCTTTCTGTCAAGAACCTCCGGAACAAAATCGTAGCCAATGCCCTCAACTTTGTAAGTTCCGACATCACCATCATCCGCTAAAACAGATCCCACCGGATCTGCCCCGATAATAAGACAGTCCGGACAGGCTTCTTTGATGCGTCTGGCCACGCCACTTATAGTGCCTCCGGTCCCTGCCCCCATGACGACCATGTGAACATTGTGATCCAGGTCATCGAGAATTTCCTGGGCCGTTCCATAATAATGGGCATCCGGATTCGCCGGGTTTGCGTACTGATCAAGAATGTGAGCATTCGGTAGCTGTTTCTGTAATTTTTTAGCCACACTGATATGACTTTCCGGGGCATCCCAGGCGGCTTCTGTTGGCGTCCGGATAATTCTGGCACCAAGAGATTCCAGAATAACCTGTTTTTCGCGACTCATTTTTTCCGGCATTGTGATGATAACATCGTAGCCTTTAACCGCACCGGCCAGAGCCAGTCCGATTCCGGTATTTCCGGATGTCGGCTCGATAAGAGTATCTCCTGGCTTGATTTTTCCAGTCCGCTCTGCTTCTTCAATCATCCGGATTGCTATGCGATCCTTCACAGACCCACCCGGATTGAGGAATTCGCACTTTGCATAAAGGTTGCAGTCGAGTCTTGCTCCGATTCGGGTGAGAGGAATCAGGGGTGTCTTGCCGATAGCACCAAGAATAGACTCCAGGATCATACACCCTCCATATCATTCTGATTCTATAGTCTATGCCATTATCCTACAGGAATCGTGGGAGTTACAAGCAGCGTATGTTAAACTAGGTCCGTTTGCTACGACGATTCAGGAGGTGTTTCTGAGTTCTGCTGTTTGCTATCATTGTCAAAATCGCTGGCATTATGATCCCCCGATGAGCCGCAGAGCCGTCTGCCCCAACTGCGGACAGGAGAGCCGGGTCTGTCTGAACTGTTCATATTACGAACCCAATGCATTTCATGAATGCCGGGAATCTCAGGCAGAATGGGTCCGGGATAAAGAACAGGGGAACTTCTGCGGCTATTTTCAGTCGGCAGAAACACAGAAAGGTTTTGCCTCTTCTGAAGAGGAACAAAGCAGACGAGATCTGGAAAAACTCTTTGGCTCTGATCACGGCTCTTTGCCTCCACCCATGACCTCGCCTGAGGATCTGTTCAGAAAAAAATAAACCGATCTGTTTTCAGCGGATAATTTTGTCTGCCTCCTTCAGGACAGAAACCGGGAAGCTCAGTCCCATTTTGTCAGAAGCAAGTCTGAAATTCAGATACAGCCTGTTCTTCTCCACAGCCGCAACAGGCAGATCGCCTGCTTTCGCTCCCCGAAGAATCTGAGCGACCATTCTGGCTGTGAGCAGCCCGATCTCGTAGTGATCGGGTCCCATAGCAGCAAGGGCGCCGCTTTCTCCACTGGCAAGATCGGAAGCAAAAACAGGCAGATGATGCTGCTGACAGATCTGAAGAATGGTTCCCAGAGAGCTGATGACCGTATTGTCTGTGGGCAGGTAGAGGGCATCCGCCTGTTTACTGATCAGAGACTGGATTGCCGCAGCGATCTGTGATGACTGATTAATGCTTGTTATCAGGGGAGTCAGCCCGGCAGCTTTTGATTCCACCCGAAATATGTCCGCAACATGTACGGAGTTCGCCTCTCCTCCATTAAAAAGGAACGCTATATTTCTGGCCCCGGGTTTCGTTCTGAGGATAAGCCGCAGATGTTCTCTGACCGGAGTACTGAGCATGACACCACTGATCTGGGCTCCGGGTTTTTCCAGGCTGGACACAAGCCTGGCTGAGAGCGGGTCTGTAACTCCGGTAAAAACGACCGGGATCAGGCTTTTTTTTGCGGCAAGATGCTGAGCAGAGGGCGTACTGATCCCCACGACGAGGTCAGGATGGCTACCGATGAACCTGCTGGCAATCTGCGCTGAAGTCACCATATTGCCATGAGCATTAAGGTATTCAATGCTCAGACTATCCTGAGAAAACCCTTCCTTCTGATACAGTCCTTCTGTCAGCCCTTTGCGGATTTCATTCAGAGATGGGTGCTCAACAATCTGGGAGATGGCAACCCTGTATTGTCTGCTGTATGCAAAAGTGCTCAGGCAAAATATGAGGATTAAAATAATTTTATTCAGATATCGGATCTGCATCCATCCTGTCCCCTGTTCTGCCATCCGCTGATCATGGCAGAGTGTGCTCGAAATCCTGACTTCCAGCGAACAGGCTGGCCTGATCCAAGATAAGGTTAATAAGAAAAAATAGCCAGACAATCTGCCTGATTCTTGTGTTCTGACGCCTGATGATAAGGGTGATGCTTCTGAAAAAGACAGATTATGACAGAACAGCCTTCCGAAATGATTTAAAAAACATAGGATGAATCAACTTTTAATGGACACAAAGACGGATTTCGCATTTTCTCGTTTTCAGGATTATCCTTCCTTCACAGAAACTGTAGGGAAAGGCTGGAGGGGTCTGGTTTATGCATTCTCCGGAACTTAGTGATCATTGCCTGCTCAGAGGGAAGAGGGGGCTTATGCTCGTCCCTGTACAACCGCGTCATGTACAAAAGCTGTTTGCTCTGCTGGAGGAAAGCCGGAGCTCTCTTGAATCATGGCTTCCCTGGGTCAGCCATATCAGAAAAGAGCAGGACCTGAGCCAGCTGATCCGCTACTATCGTCAGAAGAACCGGGACACCGGAGCCGTAACATTCTGTATTTTTTCTGATTCACTTCTTACCGGGGTAATAGGAATCAACCAGATTAATGTTGAGAACCATTCAGCCTCTCTTGGCTACTGGCTCGGAGAGCCCTTCAGAGGGCGTGGAATCATCAGGGAAAGTTGCTCTCTTGTGATTACATACCTGTTCACAGTCCGCAATCTGAACAAAGTGATCATCCGCTGCGCCGATCACAACCGCAAAAGCCGGAATGTCGCCGAATCTCTTGGCTTCCGACGGGAAGCCATGCTCCGCGCAGGAGAGTGGGTGCATGGCAGCTTCGTCGATCTGTGGTCTTACGGTCTGCTGAGCCGGGAGTGGTCAGAAGATCAGCAGGCAAACGCAGCTTCTTTTGCTGCTGACCTGTAAGCAGCACTGCCGCTTACAGGCTGCGTTCTTTTACATAAAAAAAATCAACAGACAATTCGTATGTTAAAAGAGTCCGCAATTCTTTATTGCCACATAATCTATTGATTTTAATGAATAACTTACATGACAAAAAATAGCCGGGGCAAGGCCCTTTGTCTTGATGATGGGGCCGCCTTATTATATATTATGCAACCCATTGAATTAATTTAACATCAATTCAATGGGTTGCATAAAGAGGAGTATCACACATGCTAAAAAAAATAGCGATCCTCGCAACTGTCATTGCAACACTCATAACAGGAAATCTGCTTGCCGGAACAGAAAACACTCAGCTTAACTTCGATGAAAATAAAGCTACTTTTTCTTCTGAAGAAAGGGCCGAAACAGAAGAAGCAAGCAACCATTTAACAAAAAAAGCGAAACTCCTGAAACTCGTAAAACAATACAAAGTCGATTCACTACTATTGGCTATCGGTTCTGCTTATGTTGCCAGTAAGACAGCCTGCGCAGCAGGCCATCCTGGCCTATCATCTCAGGCAGCACTTTTCACAGCATTCGGTGTCATGATACCGTTCGTAAATTTTGAATCCATCCCAATCCCCGGAATTGTCATAGCCTTAATCAAAGGGCCAGTTGCAGGTATTACTTTCGGGATCGGCGCGCTAACAGGTTCTTTTTTACGTAAAGTTGCGGATGAAGTGATCATGCCTGAAGATGATGCGCTTACTACGGAGAAGAACTCTCCGGACACGGCTGCTGCCATAAGCCTTTCTGTGCATCATAGTGTGTTGTCATCAGATGCAAACAAAACAGAGACAAAGCGCAATATTGTTCTTTCCTGGCCCCGAAAAAATAAGACCATTCTGTAAAAAAGGCTGTCTGCGCAAAAGATCCAAAACGACAATGATATCTGTCAAAAAAACAGAGGCTTAAAAAGCCTTGTGACGAGATAAGCTTGTCTTTAATTTTCAATTTTTTAACGGGAAAGACTAAAAGAAAAAAAGACAAGGTTGAAAAAAATGGTAGGGCTATCCAGATTCGAACTGGAGACCTCTGCGATGTCAACGCAACGCTCTAACCAACTGAGCTATAGCCCTGAATTGATCCTCTTCACGATCAGGAAGAGCATCGGATTGCCTTTCAGGATGGACTTCCTTTCAGAAAGTATCGTTTTTCACAAGTCTGTCTGAAGAAAATAAACCCCATCCTTTGACGGAGACCGAATGTATCGATTCCTCTTAGTACTGTCAAGACAAGATCATCAGGCTGTTCCGAAAAGCGTCTGAAGATAGTCGTCTGCATTAAATTCTCTGAGATCACTGGCGGATTCCCCGACTCCGATATAGCGAACCGGAATGGAGAACTCATCACAGACCCCTATGATCACACCACCCTTGGCAGTCCCATCCAGCTTGGTCACAACAAGACCACTGAGAGAAACCATTTCGTTAAACGCCTTTGTTTGTGCAAAGGCATTTTGTCCTGTTGTCGCATCAAGAACGAGCCAGGTTTCATGAGGAGCTCCCGGGAGAGCTTTTTCTATGACTTTCCGGATTTTTGCCAGTTCTGCCATCAGATCCTGTTTGCTGTGCAATCGTCCTGCAGTATCGACCAACAGGACATCTGCCTTGCGCGCGATGGCCGCCTGGACACCGTCATAGCTGGTGGCAGCAGGATCAGCTCCCTGTTTATGGGCTACCACTTTGATTTTCAGTCGTTCACCCCATATTTTCAGCTGCTCGATGGCAGCAGCTCTGTAGGTATCTGCGGCGCATAACAAGACTTTCTTTTCTTCCGCAAGGAAATGGGCAGCCAGTTTTCCGATGGTTGTTGTTTTTCCGACACCGTTGACACCAACAACCAGAATCACTCGGGGCCCTTCCGAGGGACAAACAGGATCACGCTCTGTTTTATGAAAAATTTCCAGGCTTTTTCCTATAAGGAGCTGACGAAGATCATCCCAGCTGGCCTGTTTATTCCTCAGATGATCTCCGATATGGGCTATTAATTTGTCCGTTGTGTTAATGCCAAGGTCCGCCCGAAATAAGACCTCATGAAGATTTTCCAGCGTCTCTTCATCGAGTGTTTTGTGACCCAGAGCCTTGCCAATGCCGGACTGCAAGGACGCCCGTGAACGGCTCATTCCTTCTCTGAGGCGAGTCAGCCATGTATCCTGACTGACAGGTTGCAGGCCGTCTGAAGCCTCAGCTTCTGCAAGACTCTGCTCTTGAGCCTTCTGCATAGAGTCCGTCGAAAGAGCGCTTTCAGGAGCTGGTACTTGAATCCCGGAATGATCTTGCCTGCGTGACATCTTCCAGATCAAGCCTGACAGAAGAAGCAAAAGGAAGACACCAAGACTGATCCACAGAGGAAGTGGGTTCTTTTGTAAATAAAGGACAAACGGATGATGGCTCAGGGCTGTAAGTGCTTCCATATGGTACAAGATCTCCTTTTTTGCTTGCGGACAGAAGGATAAGTTGCGTTGCCATCCGGAACTTTCCCGGCTGTTTATACTTAGCAGACTCCTGATCTGAAGCTGTAAGCGGGAGTCTAACATAAAAACAACGATCTTCTTGTCAATCGTTCACAAAGAAACAATCAGCAGATTTTATTTTAGCTTGCAGAATCATAGGATAAGCGTAATCTGCGAGATGTCGCGTTTATTTCAAAGAGATGACCGAATAGGCGGGAAGCAGCGCTGCTGGGCACTTGGCTTACTAATTTCTTAATATTATGTATAAAATTCAGGGATAGGATGCCTCTGTTTCATTTCCGGGCTGTGTTGATTCTGATGCTGTTGTTACTGTCCTCAGGCTTATACACCAGAAGTCTTCTCTATGGAGAAGAAGCTGACCCTCACCCCTGGGAAAAATACACGCAAGGTTTCAGGAAGGATCATCACTTTACTTTAGCGCTGGGAAGTGGTGCGGGAACCTGGAATATTCAGCGATTTGGTGTCATTGAAAAGAAACATCAGCATGCTTCATCAGGATGGCTAACCTTTCAGTACGAATTTCATATTCAGATCTATAAAGGTTCTGGTTATTTTTTGGGGTCTTCAGCTGGCTATCTTTTTGAAAAATCAGGAGATTATATCTCCGCTCCTTCTGCCTGGCACTTGCCGGGATTGACAGGAGGTCTGGTTTATGAACACAGCCCGACTCTGCGCTTCCTCGTATTTCAGGCTGTTTATCTTGAAAGGCTGGATCATATGTCGACAGCATCTGCATCAGATTCTGCCGAATTAGATGCAAATATGTTATGTTTTCTGGACGCCGCACTGGCAGCAGACTATTTTTTCAGCCTCGAGTTTGGATTGCGCGTCGAATACCACTACAGGAAAAGCTTTTATATGCCTCCTGCCGGATCAACAGATAAAAAGCTTCCTGAAGGCATGTTGTTTGATAAGCAAGATCATTGGCTTGGGCTCGGACTTGTGATGCATACATTATGACAGGTTTCGTGCATGGTGGGCGTGTTTTGCAGAAAGAGACATGGAGAAGCAACAAAGAATCAGGAGCTTCTGCTCTTTTCAGAGGGCTGTGCCAGACAGCATCCCTGTTGATTTTTTCCGGCTGTATTCTGAGCAGCGAGCTTCCTGATGCAGGTGGAATTATCGAGTCAAATAAACAAACTCGTCCGGCCTGGAGCGAATTGCCTCAGGAGACTTTTATCAGATCCGCAGATGGTTTGCGCTGTGTGTACTCCAGAAAATCCTTGATTTTTCTCCACTCTGCCCTGCTTCAGACAGAGAGACAGGCTCTTGATGCCTGCTCCCGCGCGCTGAAAAAGCAGCTTTCTGCTCAGTCAGAAGTATTACGCGGTATTCCTCTTCTACCAGGAAGAAGACACAAACCCTCGCATTCAGATGAAGCAGAGCTGAAAACGTTGCTGGCGATCAGGGATATCTACTATGAAGCAGGCATGCCTTCTTTACCGGGGAAACCGGTGCAGTATGAAGTCATGGTTCTGGTTGAGTTGACATCATCGGGCATTCCGTTTCAGCGATCTGAGAGAGGGGACCAGATGAGGTGATTTCATCTGGCAGGATTGTGCTGAAAAAGAGACATGCGATCATAGGTCATAAGTCATGAATTCATATCATCAGGATCATCAGGATCACCCACTCAGCACAGCTTTGTTTATACCAGCCTGGTGGGTAAAAGCTTTTGAAAGTACTTTTGATGAAAGTCAGGGCTCTGGCCCTCCTCGCCTTTCAGTTTCTGATATTGCCATATCACCGGCGTACAGTCCTGTGGAAGCTGGCTTTATCCCACATATGATCAGCTCATTTCAGTCTCAGCTGATAAAAGAAGGCGTTGTTTCAGAAGTTTATCTGGAATCAAAGCGTTTTACTCAGGCTGTGGGGGTTCTCTCTCCAAAATCCAGACGAGCTTTACAATGGACTCTGCAAAGTCTTGGAGGAATGCGCCTGTATACAAACAGCTGCAATAATAAAAAATGTGCCATCCCGCTTTTTGATCAGGAAGTGTGGCATGAACCATCAGAAGGAAAGGGATTTTGTCTGAAGCTTGGTTTATTGCCGTACACCCGGGAGCTGATTTGCGGCTACCTTGACGGTTACCAGGAAATTAACCGAAAATTGGCTGGCCAGCCATTATTGCAGGACATCATATCCTTATCAGCACCTTTATGCTTATCCAGGTCTTTATGGTCTGAACTACAGGGAATTGAGAGAGTTGTTGCGTTAAACCTGGAAAAAGCTGTTCAGTGGGATCGGAAATGTTTTGGGTTGAATGGAATTTTTGGTGAACAGGTAGATATTTTGCTCGCATTTCAGAGAGATGCCTCCCTTCGTGGGAAGGGAAAACAGTGGAACTTTACAAAACAAATGACTTATCTGAATCGCCTGGCACAGAAGTTAACGGAGCATGGAAGCCTGTCCCGGATGCATGAAAGCGACTATCTTGCGTTTCATATCCAGGATCAGCCAGCTCAACTGCTTTGGAAAATTGCACCAGAAAGATTATACGGTGAGGCTCCTGAGCAATACCGAGATTCTGTGTTCATGCTGTACGAGCAGACAGGAAAGCGGAGCTTTTCCGACGAACTCTGGATTCGTCAGCTTCTCCCGAAAGCACAGCATTCACGCTTACAGTCTCTGGAAAAAATTTTTTATATGCTCAGGGATGCTTCTGCAACAGAAGCCATCAGAAAGCAGTATCTTGTTCTATCCGAGAATCAATTGCTTCCTGTCTACAAGCTTTACATTGAATGGGCTTTACGTACGGAATTTCCGGATCATGAGAGCCCTCTTCCGGACCTTGTTCTGAAACGCTTGTCCCATGCCCTTCCGGCATCCGGAGCACTGGAATCCAGCTGGAAATCTGCTTTTGTGGATTTTCAAAAAGCTTTGCCAGATCTACTGCCGTTTCTGGATGCTCTGCAACAGCAGAAACAGGGAGTTGTGATAACACGAACGATCAGATCCTATGATGAAGATACAGAAAGGGAGCAGACAACAACCCTCTCTTCTTCCCATCAGACAAACAAGCCCTCCTTTCAGCATTCAGACAAGGAAGCCTCTGTCAACCATCAGGAGCTTTTGACTCCATCAGAAAATCCGCTGTCAGATATAAATGAAGAAAAAGCAGCTGCACTTATCAGGAATCTCCAGAAGAGTAAGCGGCCAGAATATCTTGAACTGATGGAAGAATACCTGCAATCTCTGGATGAGGGCGGCCGGAAACTAATGTCTGATATCAGGGAAAGGATGCAAGCAGGCATGTTTGAACAGCATATGCATCATAGATTAGTGCGGTTTTTCTTGCAAAAAAAGAAAAAAGCAGAGCTTAACAGGTATGAGAAATCTTGATTTTAAGATCTTTCCGGCTCATAAGAAAGCTCATGAGTCATTCAAAATATGACTAAAACATAAAAAATAATACGTTTGCACCTTGACCTCTTTAAAATTCTCGCTATATTGTTATACGCGTTCATCAAAAAAGCGCAGAAAGCTTGATTTTTGCCGCAGCTAAATTTATTTTCTAGGTTGAGAAGTATTTAGCAGGCTTTTAACTAAGAGGTGTCGTCAATGGTCCGCAAGAAGAAAACCGTCCGAAAGACAAAAACTACTGCCAAAGCAAAAAAGAAAACAACAGCGAAAAAAACAAAAACAACAACAACCAAAAAGAAAGTAACAACGAGATCTTCAGCCCGTGTTGATCTTGCTATGCCTGTCTCTAAAGTGGCTCAAAAAACCAAAAAAGCCAGAACAAAGAGCGAAATCTTTGGAATCCTTGCAGAATCCAGTGGTTTTTCAAAGAAAGAAATCGCTGCATTGTTTGAAAATCTGCAAGAGCTGATCAACATGGATCTAAGCAGCAGAGGCCCTGGAATCTTTAATTTCCCAGGTCTCATGAAAATTGTCCGGGTTAAAAAAGCTGCAACAAAAGCAAGAAAAGGCATTAACCCATTTACAAAAGAACCCATGATGTTTAAAGCGAAGCCAGCCAGAAACGTCATTAAGATCCGAGCCATGAAGGGCCTGAAAGAGATGGTTTAAGACCTGCTCTTTGGATCAAGACTATCTCTCAATGCATCACCCAGAAAATTAAATGCAAGTACAAGCAACAGGATCATACTTCCCGGAGCAATACTCAGATACGGAGCTTCGGTAAGGACTGTTCTTCCCTGATTAAGCAGCCCCCCCCATGTGGGGAGGCCTGCTGTATTTCCGATACCAAGAAAACTCAGGCTTGCTTCTGTCAGGATGATTCCTGACAGTGAAAAAGCGATGGTGATCACGACCGGTGGAACAATCGAAGGAAAAATATGTCGCAACAGAATATGCTGGTTATCTGAGCCAAGCGCTTTTGCTGCCTGAATATGCTCTCTTTCTCTCAGACTCAGAACCTGAGCACGGACAATCCGGGTAATTCCGGTCCATCCGGTTGCCGCAATCGCAAAGATGATTGTAGTCATTCCGGGTTCAAAAAGAGACGCAAGGGCCATGGTCAACAGAATTCCCGGAAATGCCATAAAAACATCAACCATTCGCATAATAAAAGATTCGGGGATTCCACGAAAATAACCAGCGATCAGGCCCAGAGCCACTCCGATCAGGCTTGTCAAGAAAACAGTAATAAAAGCAATATATAGAGATATCTTTGCCCCTGCAAGAATACTAAAAAAAACGTCCCGTCCATAAAGATCGCATCCGAGAATATGCCCAGGACCCGGAGGAAGCAACCGCTGCTCCAGGACGACTTTATCGAAATCAGCCGGAATCACAAAAGGCCCTATCATTGCCATGATGATAATGATGATCAAAATGACTGCACCGGAGAAAGCAGCAGGAGAACTAAACAGCCCTTTTGCCGTTTTTGGAAATAGACAGATTTGCATATCAGGAGTCCTCGGATCGGTACAGGCTGATTCTGGGATCTATGTATGCATAAGCGAGATCAGTCAGCAGATTAACCAGAAGGTAGCTGAATGAAAAAAACAAGACACATCCCTGCACGAGTGGATAGTCACGCTGCCCGAGCCCATCAAGCATAAGCGAACCTAAACCAGGCCAGTCGAATATTTTTTCTGTTATCACAGCCCCTGTCAGAAGAACTCCAAACTGAAGCCCAATAACGGAAATCAGAGGAAGAGCTGCATTACCCATGACATGTACAGCCATGATAAGCACATGACGCTGTCCTTTTGCTTTTGCCGTACGTATATAATCTTCTTTGAGGCATTCGAGAACAGAGTTTCTTGTCATACGGCTCAGAATGGCAGCTAACGACGTTCCCAGTGTCAGAACAGGCAGGATATAGCTGCTCAGACCACTTCTGTCAGAAACAGGGAGCCAGCCCAGAGTCAGAGAAAAAATCAGAATCAGCATAGGCCCAAGCCAGAAATTTGGGACGGCAACACCTAACATGGAAAAAGTCATGATCATCAGATCAGATTTTTTGCCTTTACAAAGGGCGCTCATGATTCCGCTTGGTATACTTATGAGAATGGCTGTTATAATAGCAAGGATAGCCAACTCTACGGTCGGAAAAATTCGCTGAGCAATCAGGCTGGATACGGGCTTATGATAAATGAGTGAATTTTGCAGATCTCCCCTGCAAACACCAGATAAATACTTCAGAAATTGTTGCCAGATAGGGAGATCAAGCCCAAGCTGCTGGCTAAGAAGCTGTTTTTCTTCGAGGCTCGCAAACTCTCCCAGAAGGGAGTCCACAGGATCGCCTGGGATAGCGTGGATCATCAGGGAGACAACAGTAACAACCCCCAGGGCCGTGGGAATTGTCAGAAAAAGTCTTCTCAGGATAAAAAGCAGCATAGAAACCTGCTGAGTCAAATAGATTGAGATTATCTGCCGTAAATAACCGGGAACTGTGGCTATTTTACATGATAATGTTAACATAGCTTATGAAAGTATCGATTGCACCGAGAAAAAGAAGGTGGCTTAGCAACTATTCTCCGGGAAAAGGCGCTGTCGGGACGCCCTGGGGATCGCTCTGGCCTTCATGATGCAGAAAAGCGCTTGCGTTTCAGATCGTCAGGATGTACCAAAAAGATCGCCCTGATCGAATTACAGAGGCGACCTCTTAATTTAGCGTTAGCGCCTGTTTCAGTCACGATAAAAACTGATGTTTCTGGCTATCTGATTTGGATGATTTAAGCTGATTTTTTAGTTGGTTACTTTGAGAGTGTCAGCGATTTTATCTTTTTACTGCACTTGTTATTCTGATCTCCGTAAAGCCGGGGATAGAATGCTTCAGATAAGCAGCGGGATATCATCCTCGGTTAATTTTGGATACTATTTTGAATTTTAATGACGATTCAGATCGGTCCCAAGTGATCATGTGATCCGGATACCCTTGGGTATCTTTTTATAACAAGCTGATATTATTCTATATCTGCATAAGGACTCATTATGTACAGCCATCCTCATCACGAAGAAGAAGACGGAAAGACAGAAGAAAAACACACAGATTTTTGCGAGGTTCAGGATTTGTCATCACAAAAATCTCCGGATCATCATGAAATTCATGGGGAACCGACAGTTCATAGTGATGAACCATCCGGACGCCAGCACAAGGAGCCTGTCTTTCAGATCAGACTCTCCAGAGCATTACACAGAAAGCTTTTGAGCAAAGCTCAGGCTGAAGGAGTCAGCCCTCAGGATCTGGCAAGGGAGCTTTTATCGGAAGGTCTTGTCCTCAGAGCCTGGGAAATTATTGAGCGAAAGCAGGCCATGCGGAGTCCTGCGAATCATACGAACCAGTTTAGCCAGAACGGACATAACCGTCAGCAAACTAAAGGTTATCGAAATCATAACTCACAAAATAATCATAATCATAGTCGTAACAGACAAAATCATTATAATGGCCATTCTTCGGGGCCTGGTCATAATCGGCGAGGAAACTTCAATCATATCCTCGAAGACAGCGCTAATTTTATGGAGTATGTGCGAAGCCAGGAAAAGAAAAATCTATAATAACATAATATTACAGAGAATTGATATGACCCATTGGTACACAGAGAGTTATGGTGATTCGTTAAAATATAGTTTCGCCTGCAAAAATGTTCTTTTTGACGAACAGTCCCCTTACCAGAGAGTTCAGGTATTTGAAACTCAGGCTTATGGCCGTATGTTGGTTATTGATGAATGCGTGATGCTAACGGATGATGATGAATTCGTTTATCACGAGATGATTTCTCATATACCCGCCTGTTATCATAAGGACCCCAGAGTCGCGGTTGTCATTGGCGGGGGAGATGGGGGCACTGTCAGGGAACTCTTGAAATATCCCGGGATTGAAAAAGTTGTCCTGTGTGAAATCGATAAAATGGTGGTTGATGCCAGCCGACAGTTTTTTCCAGGCGTCGCAGGAAAACTGGATGATCCGCGAGTAGATCTGCGGATCGGGGATGGAGTTGCTTATATTCAGGAGCTAAAGAATTTTGCAGATCTGATTATTGTTGATTCAACCGATCCGGTGGGACCGGGAGAAGGCTTATTTACGAAAGCATTTTATCAGTCTGTCAGAAACGCTTTGAAACCGGGCGGACTGATGGTTGCTCAATCAGAGTCCCCATGGGATAAGCCTGAATTTCTGCGTCGTATTTATGATAATATAGCTGGTGGTTTTTCTTACATCAGACCCTATATAGCTCCTGTTCCAACATATCCTCGTGGCTGTTGGTCCTGGATGCTGGCCTCCGGAGAAGAACTTTCGGACCATGCTTTTCAACAGGAAAGGTTTGAAACCGTCCGGGAAGGCTGTCTTTATCTGACAGAAGCCTCTGCCCGATCATGTTTTTCATTGCCGGCCTTCTATCGTCGAAAGCTCGGGCTGCTATAAATTCCTTATACTCCCGTGGGCACAGAGCAGATCGATTCCTGTTTCTTCAGGATTCTCATGACCGGAAGATATTTTGCCGGTAATAGATCAGCTCCCTGATGCTTTCTTCAATATCATCCAGAGCTCTGTGCGCCTCTTTTTTCTCAAAGTGAGGCAGTTCTTTAAACCATAGTTTGCTCAGAATTTTAACAGAACTCACGTCAAGCATCCGATAGTGGAGATACTGATCCAGAGCTGGCATATGTCGGGCGATAAAGCGTCTGTCCTGCCATATTGAGTTTCCGCACAGAACGCCCTCCCGGGGAGGGATCAACTTTTTGATAAACGCAAGAGTCAGAGCTTCTGCCTGACTGGTCCCGATATCAGATGCTCTGACTTTTGGAAGCAGTCCGGATTTGCGGTGTTGTTTCTGATTCCACTCGTCCATTCTGTTCAGTGTGCCCTCATCCTGATGGATGACAAGGCAAGGCCCTTGCTGGATAAGAGAAAGATCATTGTCAGTAATAATAGTTGCGATTTCAAGGATATGATCTGTTTCCGGATTGAGCCCGGTCATCTCAAGATCCATCCAGATGAGGCGGGGGGAAGGAGCTGCTATCGGTGGAGCCATAACACTGAGCCTTTCTTGTTGTTTCTGTAAATCACTGGATACGCAGGACGCTTACCGCGCTCTTCAGAAGCGCAACTATAGCAAATCCACAGGCATTCTGAAAAATTTTGTTTGAAAATTCAGACAGATCATAATAAGTGCTGCCAGAGCATGGCATAGATCCAGAGAGACTTTCAAGAGCATCTGTATACTGGCATGTTGAGGAGGCTATGATGCGGCAGCGTTTTCCAGAAACATCTGCAAAACGACTCAGGACAAATAGACTTTAATGAAGGAAATCGATAAGATAAACAGATCCCCACGTCATTTCAGATCTGTGGAGATATTCAGGCTCATCTCTCTTTCATACTTTGTCAGGTAGCCTGGAAGAATCTTTTTGATGATCAGCAACACGCAGGAGAGCTTATGAAGCAGATGTATTTTTGGCTTGTGACAAACATCATGATGTTGAGCGGAATGGCTCATACGAACCTGCTTTATGGCAGAGGGAGCGATCTTGCTCCAGCGTTTGAAATTTATGGCCAGAAAACAACCATGGATCAGCTGATAAAACAGGAAAAAGATAAATTTTACCGGTTGGAAAAAGAAAAGTATCAGTTAATTGAGGGGATGGCCAGAGCCGCTTACCTCGATGCTCACTGGAGCCGGGAAGGCAAGAAAAAGGGCATTAGCGGAGATAAAGCCAGAGAACAATATATGGATCAGCAGGTCCGTGTTTCCGATAAAGAGATTCGGGAAACACTTGAAAAGTACAAGAGCCATCCAAAACTCAAAGAATTAAGTCAGAAAGAGCAGGAAGAACAGATTAAAAATCTTCTTCGTATGCGGGGAGAACAAGAAGTCCTCCAGAAACTTCTTGATGAAGGAGAGAAATCAGGGGGACTGAAAATTCTGGCCACAAGACCAGAAGAACCTGTCTATGATGTTCGCATTACGAAAGACGACCATGTGCGTTTTGGCCCGGGGCATGCGGATATCAGACCTGTTCCCGGGGGCTGCAAAGGAGATGACTGTGCCATTACAGTCGTTGAATACTCTGAATTTCAGTGTCCATTTTGCTCCCGGGTTTTGCCCGCAGTAAAAAAATTACTGACAGACTATAAAGGTAAAATACGATGGATTGTCAGAGATTTTCCTCTCAGCTTCCACGACCGAGCTCGTCCTGCTGCGATTGCAGCTAAGTGCGCATCCTATCAGAGTCCTGAAAAATACTGGGCTATGTATGATCTCCTTTTTGAAAATCAGCAGTCTCTTTCTGAGGCTGACCTGGAACGATATGCATCAGAGATCAAACTGGATATGGATCAGTATAAAGCCTGCCGGACAAATTCACAGAAGGCTGAGGCCATGATTGATCACAATATTCAGTCAGGAGCTGCTGTCGGAGTATCCGGAACGCCTGCTTTTATCGTCAATGGCACCGCTCATTCCGGCGCCCTGCCTTATGAGGAGTTCAGGCGCATTTTTGAGGAAAAGCTACAGAAGAAAAGCAGTTAAGCATTTGTCTCCATTTACAGCTGTTTTTTTAGTAGCTTAACAATGAAGTTTCAAGATTCCGGATGCTGAGCCGATGACACATTCAGATCTTAAGTCTGGCTCATCCGGACTGCTCAGCAAAAGGAACCTGCGCACGTGTCATCTCGTGATAACAGAAGGGTCATAAGAGTTCATCTGACCCAGCCTCTGACCGTTATCATGGGCTCTATTGGCTCAGATGTTCGCTACAATCTGATGACACGTGATATTTCAAATAATGGTTTTTTCCTCGATTTTGAAAAGCCTGGTCGTTTTCCCTTTACTCCGTCAAGTATTATGGAAGTCTGGATGGACTTAGGCGGACAGGACCCCATTTTTTTCAATGGTAAAATGGCACGGGTTGTTTATCCGCATGATGATGCAGCTAAAATTTCTGGCCCTGGGATTGCTATCAGAATCATTCAGATAGAAACAGATCAGGAAAAAAACCTGCTGGATTACATCGGCGCAAAGAAGGCAGAAATCGAAGATTCTGACAGGGAGGATGATGGTTCCTCTGACCTTCAGTTTTCCGATATTGCCTCATGAACAAACAATCTCTTATTTGCCTCTCTTCGCCAGAAGCAGCCGTCATCTGCCAAAGGTCATAGCAGGTGACGGCTGCTTCTGTCCGTCATAAAATCACCTGGATTTGCGCTGACTCGTGTTGATCGAAAACAGATCAAAGGTGATATGATGAATTCTTATACCATGACAGGACTGGACCGCTTACAACAAACTCCGTCCTTATCGAAATCCTGGGGGCGTTGTGCTCTTTTATGCAACCAGGCTTCCCTTGCACTAAACTCGGCACATAGTACAGAGGTTTTTCAGAGGCTCCCCGGGATATCTCTGTCCTGCCTTCTGAGCCCACAGCATGGAATCAGCGGAACGGTACAGGACAACATGATTGAAACATCCCATTCAGAACATTCGTCCCTGAATGTGCCAGTACATAGTCTTTACTCTGAAGTCAGAGAGCCATGCCCATCCATGCTTGAAACAAGTGATACACTAGTCATCGACCTTCAGATTTCCGGTTGCCGGATTTATACGTTCAAAGCAACCATTCTTGCATGCCTGAAGGCTGCAAAAGCATTCCGTAAAAAAGTTGTCATCCTTGATCGTCCTAATCCACTGGGTGGCGTTGTTCTTGAAGGAGGCCTTGCAGATCCTTTGATGGATTCTTTTGTGAATCCGGGAAAAATTCCCATGCGACATGGGCTGACTGCTGCAGAATTTGCTTTATTGATGAACGGGGATATTGGCTGTGATCTGGAATATATTGCTCTGGCTGGCTGGGATGCCACGAAAACATGGTCTGGCACTGGCAGAAACTGGATACTGACATCTCCAAACCTCCCAACGGCAGATGCGGTCTGTCTCTATCCTGGTATGGTTTTATTTGAAGGATGCAATGTGTCGGAGGGGAGGGGGACAGCACTTCCTTTTCAGCTCATCGGTAGCCCTTTTCTGGAAAACCCTCTCAGATTAGTTCATTTTGTCAGAGAACTTTTGGGTGAAAATCTGAAAGGAGTGCTCTTGCGACCAACTTCTTTTGAACCAACATTTGGAAAATGGCGGGGGAAAGAGTGCAAAGGACTCCAGATCCATGTAAGCAATCCGGAAGAAGTCCGGAGTTTTGTGCTTGCTATCGCATTATTGCAGGGATTTCAGGAACTTTGTGGAGACGGATTTCAGTTCCGTCAACCTCCTTATGAATACGAGTACAGGAGGTCTCCTATGGATATGATCCTGGCAACGGCACAAAGCCATGAAAAATTAATGAGCCTTCCTCCTGAGGACTCCTTCTGGAATCCGGATCTGACAGACTATATTGACAGAATACAAGACTCTTTACTTTATCCAAGAGAGATGAAATCTCCTTCCTTTCATCTATAATGAATGTCAGATCAGATTTTTTTATTTGTCAGCAGACCTGAAGATGGTCCAACCCTTTATGTAAGTAAAAGCCGTGACAAGCTGATAGTCCTGTTGCAAGGGCTCTGCCCAGCTATGAATAACAGACATAATGGCGCTCTGTTCATCCAGCTTACTGAGATTTGTCCCTTCGATGTGTCCGGATAAATCTGATTCTCTTTTCTGTTTCTGTTTCTGTTGTTCCTGGATTCTTGGAACAATAATATCTGGTGTAATTCCTTTTGCCTGAATCGACCGGTTTTTTGGAGTAAAATAACGTGCAATCGTAAGTTTAAGACCAGATCCATCTGGCAAAGCCACCAGGGTTTGTACAGAACCTTTACCAAACGTTTTCGTCCCGAGAATCAGAGCTCTCTGGTGATCCTGCAAAGCCCCTGCTACAATTTCAGAGGCACTTGCGGAACCCTCATTCACAAGAACAACCATAGGAAATCCAAAAAAACTGTCTTTCTTGTGGGCAAATTCCCGTTCGATCTGGTCAGGATCTCGTCCGACTGTGGAGACAATCAGGCCAGATTCTATAAACGAATCGACTACTTTTACAGATTGCTCCAGAAGACCTCCAGGATTGTCTCTGAGATCAAGAATAATTCCACTGATTTTATTTTTATGTTTGTTAAGTATTGTCGAAAGCTGCGAACTGGTGTCTCCCTGAAAGCTGGTAATACGAATATAAAAAATGTCGTCGGCAAGAGGAATGCTTCTCACAGAGCGAACCTTGATAATCTTACGCTCCAGCTGAAACTCCAGAGTTTGCGGAACACCTTTGCGACGAATTGTCAGATTCAGAACAGAGCCTGGGGGGCCCCTCATTTTTTCAACTACATCCTGCCCTTCAAGAGCCTCCAGTGACTGCTGGTCTATTTTTATAATTTCGTCTCCTGAACGAATCCCGGCACTCATGGCTGGAGTGTCTTCAATCGGAGAGATAATGACTAGCTTGCCTCTTTCCTGAGAAACAATCACTCCAACTCCACCAAAGGTTCCCCGGGTGTCCTGAGTTAATTGCTCAAAAGCCTCTCGTGGCATCAGAACTGTGTGCGGATCAAGTTTTGAAATCACACCCTGAAGTGCGTTATGAATTGTAACATCAGATCTGACCTTGTCCGGGTCTACATACATACTTTCCAGGAAATAAACAGCCTTAGCAAAAGTTTCAAAAGATTGATATTTTTTGTGAATCTCGGGGAGTGTGGGCCTCTTCTCCCCGGTATCCTGAGCCATCAATCGGATGCCCTGATTGCTCAGAAAAATAAAAAGGGGGATAAACACCAGGATCAGTTTTGTCCTTTCTGACCAGAACATAAATGCACTCCATTGCTGATTATCGCTTCAGGGATGGTTCTCTGCCTTGCCTGCGCGTAGCCAGCCTGGCAAGCTGCAGAAGGTTTTTAGCCTGCTGACGTTCTGCTAACGGAATATTTTTCTCTGTTTTCAGATATCCTCTGAGAATTCTTACCGCTTCTGAATATTTACCCTCATTGATGTAAAAACTGGCGATTTCATGCACAGGCTCAAAGCAGCTTTTGCAGCTTCGACTGGCTTTTTCGAAAAGGTGTAAGGACATATTTTTATTTCCTACTATTTTTGCAAGAGTTGCCAGCCTGACCAGACTCAGAAAGTAAGCCGGGTTTATTTTGAGTGCTTTTTGGTAGTATTTAGATGCTTTCTTATATTGTTTTTCTTTTTCCCAGGTCAGAGCATAATTATGCCAGAGCCTTTCCCGAAACTCATAGGGTTGACCAGCCCGGATCAAACGAGCCAGGATCTGACGAGCTTTTTTATAATGACCGGACGCAATATAAGCAGAGCTGAGATTAAGACCGGTTGCCGGAGCTGGCCTAAGCTGATAGGCCTTTCTGAAAATCGAGATGGCCTGATCCTGGTTGTCCAGGGCAAGGTGTATCAGACCAGCCAGATTCAGAACATCAGGTTTGTCCGGATGCTTTTGGTAGAGCCCTCGCATGCTGGCCCATGCTTTTTCTGCCTTTCCCTCATCGAGTAGCCTTCTGATCAGAGTCAGCTCTCCGCTGATCAGATCATTTTGCTTGCGGAGAGTGGCGGGATCTTCCTGCCTGCGCAAAAGGGAGCAGGAAGACAGAAACAAAGACAGTAGCAGAGCAGCCACGATAGCCCATTGTTTGTATAATATAATGGATGTGCGTTCGCAGAGATTGAGAGAGTCAGACATAAGCAAATCCAGGGTATCGGTTTCTGATGATCTGACGTTATTATATCAGTTCTCCGGCTGTCCTTTTATGCTGAGCATAGATCAG
Source organism: Deltaproteobacteria bacterium (assembly GCA_020635195.1). Classification (GTDB taxonomy): domain Bacteria; phylum Bdellovibrionota_B; class Oligoflexia; order Oligoflexales; family Bog-1112; genus JACKAG01. The sequence continues at coordinate 44,605 of JACKAG010000008.1, forward strand.
CCCGGACAGGGTTCGCAGGACCATCAGCCAGGAAAGGGAATCTCATGGATGATTCTGAAGATGTTTCTTTACAACCTACCCCTTCAGACTGTGCAAATTCCTCTGAATCTGCACCAGCTCCGGAGTGTGTCACTCTTGAAGAGAAACGTCGGGCGTTTGGTGTGCGGCTCAGAACTTTACGCACCTCTCTGGAGCAAAGTGAGCGGGATATCATTCATCTGACCAGAATTTCTCCTCCATTTATATCTGCACTGGAAGAGGGACGCTTTGATGCTCTGCCAGGGGAAGTTTTCGGGCGCGGTTTTATAAAAAACATCTGTAAGGTTCTGGAAACAGATCCTGCTCCATTACTCAAAGAGTACAACGCCTGCTGGGAACATGCTCAGACTAAAATGAAATCTGCCAGACGTCCCAGGGGATTTTTTCAGCACCACTACCGCCCGGATCACCGGAGCCGAAATACCCGCCCTCTTCTCAATTACTTTTCCGGGCGTGGTTTTTTTCTCTGGATAGCCTGCCCACTCTTGCTTACTGCTGCTGCCTTTTTGCTTATGTACCTGAGGACCATGCCCCAGGAAAATCTGGCAAAAAAATCAGAAAACACGATCCGATCATCAGACTCCGGGAAATCAACCCCGAAAGGCGACTCTTTGGGGGAAGCTCCTGTGATGACAGCCCCTTCTGACAAAAGCTCTGTGTCAAAACAGGAAGCTCATGATGACTCTTCTGTTCATCAAATAACAAATGAGCAGAGTCAGAATCCTAGGCTCTCTATGGGAACTTTGTCAGAAGGAGTCTCTGAGCATCCGACAGAAGAAGCCACTCAGCTTAGAGTTCTTCATCAGGGAGACTCTTCTGCTGATCTCCGGATTCAGGTTTTAGAGCCTGTTATCATAAAGGTTGTTGTAGATGGAGAGCTACGGGAAGAAAAAAGCTGGGAACCCGGAGATCATATAATTCGTTTCAACAAAAAGGCAGATCTTTTTGTTGAAACCCCCTCAAAAATCAAAGTTTTTTTCAATGGGCAGCCTCTGACAGGAGAAGCGCAACTTCTTCCCGAAAAACATCTGAGCTTTCACGCCGGATCAGACTCTAAGGTCAAACTTTAATCCAACCTTAGAGGAGGAAAGAGTCTGCAGACCAAGCCCTGAAATGAAACTTTCTGCCTTTCTAAAGTTGTGACGAAATTTTCCGAAGATCTTGTCATCTGAAAGGGTTTCGGGCGGACCGGATCGGTTTGGTTGATCCGTATGAAGTGAAAAACGGGTGACTGCTCTTGCAGATATTGACCTGTAGTGTGGGCTCATAAAGGGCCGGATGACTATGATGGTTGTCATAACTTCTTACCAGCGAAATCATTTCAGGTTTCCTTCCTTATGATGAGATTGGTTATCATCGCTATCTTCCGGTAAAATTTTCTTTGTGTTATCTTCAGCCAACTGTCAGGATACTGGCACATCCGGAACCTGTAACACCTGAGTCTGATTAATGTATAACCGTGAGCAGGTGCCTTAGGCGAGCTTCTGGTTTCTGTGGGTTTCTGAAATTGATCGCAGTATGGCAGCTGCGATTTAGGCGGACAAAATCCGGCTTATAATGGCAAAAATTCAAGCCTTGAAATCTGAAAAAAATCAGAAGGGTTTTTATGAAATTTTTAAATATTTTCTGGTGGATAAGAAAAATTCTGTATCTCTGGATTCGAAGTAAGGTGATTCCAGCTCAGCTCCATGCCTCCCTGGACCTGGACCCTGGTATCCCTGTCTGTTACGTCCTCAGATTTCGCTCACTGACAGATCGGGCTGTACTGGATCATCATTGCCAACAGGAAGACCTTCCCCAGCCTGGAGCTCACCTGAAGAAATTCCGCCATCATAGTAGCAGGAAGGCTATGGCCATCAGCTTAAGCGGGGCTGGCTTTTTACAGAAAAAAAGAAGCAGTAAAGTTCCAACGGCATTATTTCAGCTGATAGAAAAAGCCTCAGCAGAATCCTTTGATGTTCATGTCATTCCGGTTTCTGTCTTCTGGGGACGCAATCCGGGAAAAGAAGAAAAATCACTGTTAAAACTGCTTTTTTTTGATGATGAACATGGGGGGTTTTTGCAGAGATTTCTGACATTTTTTGCCCAGGGTCGTAATGTTTTCTGCCATTTCGGGAAACCTGTATCGGTCAGGCAGCTGGTTCAGGAAGGTGCTTCCGTTAGTGATACCGCTAAAAAGTTACGCCGGGTCCTGCGGGTTCATTTTCACAGACAAAGGGAGATGGTTCTTGGGCCACAGATCTACGACCGTGGCCGTGTGATTGACAAGATGATGAACAGCAAAGAGCTGCGTGAAGTGATCCTTCAGGAGTCGAAAAAAAGCGGGCTTTCTGTGGAAAAAACAGAAGCGAAAGCGAGAAAATATGCTGAAGAGGTCTGTGCAAAGCTTTCTCATTCAACCATACGTTTTTTTGATCTGCTCCTTTCATGGCTGTGGAAAAAAATCTACGATGGGATTGATGTCCGTAATGAAAAACAGTTATCTGCTTTGGCGGAAACCCATGAGCTTGTCTATATGCCATGTCATCGCAGCCATATGGACTATCTTCTGATCGGTTATGTTCTTTATTATTCGGGGCTTCTTCCTCCTCACACCATTGCTGGCATCAATCTGAATTTTTGGCCAGTCGGACCTTTACTCAGAAGGGGCGGTGGAGTTTTTATCCGCCGTTCTTTTAAAGGGGACCGTCTTTATGCAAAAGTCGTGGCAGAATTTGTCAGATTTTTAATCGGCTCAGGCTTTCCTTTTTGCTTTTATCCTGAAGGAGGACGAAGCCGGACCGGGCGATTACTCCCCCCTAAAATGGGGATTTTATCAATGGTAGCAGATGCCTGCCACTCACAGCCCAGAAAACCGGTTCTTCTGGTTCCGGTCTGGGTTGGCTATGACCGCCTGATGGAAGCCCGGAGTTACTCCTGGGAGCTTCGGGGAAAATCGAAGAAATCTGAGTCATTCCGGGGCCTGATCAGAGCCAGCAAGCTTCTCCGCTCCCGCTTCGGGAAAGCTTATATTAGTTTTGGTCGCCCTTTAGATCCGGGACCTTATCTGCAAGAGGCATCTTCCGGACAGAATGCAGCCGTTCATCAGCTGGCCTGGCAGATGAGTGTCAGAACAAATCAGGCTGCGGTGATCAGTCCGATTTCATTGTTCTCTCTGATACTTTTAGCTTCTCCCAGGAACGCCTTAAGTGAAAAAGACCTTTTGTGGATTAGCCGCCTGCTTCTGGAACTCCTTCAAAAAGTTCCTTACCATAAAGATGTTCAGCTGTTATCTCAGGATGATTTACGCAGAAACTTAGTCGAGGTGGAGCAGCTTTCGGTTATTCAGAGGTTTGCTCACCCTGGTGGTGATGTCCTTTATGTAAGTGAATCAGACAGCCTTTCCCTCTTTTATTATAGCAATAACATTTTACATCTGATGGCCCTTCCCTCTTTGCTTATGGGTTGTTTGCGTTATAGTAAAGCATCATCGCGGGAAGAGCTTATTGAGTGCTGCCTGGCGTTATATCCATTGATAGCAAGAGAACTTTTTCTGCCATGGGATCAGGAAGAATGCCGGGATCTTTTGAATCAACTGATTGATTTTATGACGGTCCCTGATCTGGGCCTGATCTTCTGCGGAGAGGAAGGGCTTGCCCGTCCCGATGCAATGAGCTCTGCTTATACCGCTTTTGTTGTCCTTGCCGGGATGACAGGGACTATGGTGGAAAAATATGCCCTTTTCGGAACGCTGTTGATTGAGCATAGTTCTGCTTTCGAAAACGTACATCGGGAAACCTTCCTCGATGAGTGCGAAAATATGGCAATGAAATTAGATATTTTAAGTGGCGCCGTCGACACAACAGGAGCAGCCCGAAATCAGGTAACTCATTTTCTGAATACTCTTCTGTCTCTCGGTTATATTCATCAGAGGGAGTCGCATATTTATGTTTCAGAAGAAATGAAATCCCGCATCGATATGTTTATGAAGGCTTTGAGCCCAAGTGTCCGGGACAGTATTCAAAGAGGTCGGAGAACGGAGTTCACCGACAAGAAATATGCTCAAAAAGAACCCTTAAAAGAGATACCAAAGGATGAAACACTGGTCTCAGGATAAAACGGATCGGCTGGCAAAACGGGAGAAAATAAGGAAATCCCGTCGGAGTAAGCGGGACCTTGCTGGTGATCTGTCTTCTCAAAACTTCGAGTTAAAAGAAAGTGAATGGCCTTGTGCAGATCAGGGTGAACAGGAGCTTTTTGCCGCCAGAGTGGTAGAGGTCCACAAAAAATATGCCTTTGTCTCCGTTGAGCCTACCTGGGGTGATATCAGAACAGAAGATGTATGGCTGGCAACTGTTGCTAGAAAATACACTCAGACCAGGCGACAGGAAAGAAACTTTATAACAGTTGGAGACAGAGTTCTGTGTCGTCCCGGAAGTCAGGAAGGAAGCCAGGTTTCTGAAGATCTGCCTTCGGCTATTATAGAGAACAGAGCACCACGGATCAGCAGACTCGCTCGCCTGGACCCCCTGACTCCTGAGCGGGAACATGTGCTGGCAGTTAACATGGATCAGCTGGTCATTGTTGCAAGTTATGTTTTCCCAAAGGTCAAGTGGGGGCTCATTGATCGCTACCTTCTGCTTGCGGAAGAACAGGGACTTCGTGCAACTTTGATTCTGAATAAAAAAGATCTGCTACTGGACCAGAGTCAACAATTTCAGGATGAATGTTCTGAATACACAGATATCTATCGAGGCCTTGGCTATGATGTTCTGAGTGTGCAGGCTCACCGTCCAGGAAAAGACGCAGGTGCAATCCGAAAGGTCTTTGCAAACCAGATCAGCCTCGTAGCAGGTCACTCTGGTGTGGGAAAATCGTCTCTGGTTAATTTACTCGAGCCAGAAATCAGTCAGGACGTTGAAACAGAAAGTATCCTCACAAAGGGGCGACATACGACGACATATTCCAGCTTTATCCGCCTGGGTGTCGGAGGTTATGTGATCGATACTCCTGGTATCCGCAGTTTTATGCTCAGTGACCGCTCTCCTATTGATCTGAACTGGGCTTTTGTAGAGATGCGCCCCTTCCAGGGACTCTGTAAATTCCGGGAATGCCGCCATATTGATGAACCGGGTTGTGAGGTGATAAAGGCTGTTCAGGAAGGCCGGATTTCCAGACAGCGCTACAAATCATATCTGACAATTCTGACGGGAGCCTCCGGACGGGAGGGACGAATACGGGATTTGTGAACGGGTGTTTTTCTCAACTTCTCATGCCATCATGCCAGAGAAACTTTACGGGAGAGGACATGACGTATAGCTTTGAAGAAACAGAAGAGCTGAGTCTGCTCAGAGAGACGGTGAGAGCCTTTGCCAGGAAAGAAATCGCACCTTTAGCGCATCAGCTTGACAAGGAGGAATGCTTTTCTGCTGATCTGACCCGAAAAATGGGTGCTCTGGGCCTTTTCGGAACAATAGTCTCGCCTGAATATGGCGGACAGGGGATGGACTATTTATCCTATATTGTAGCCGTGGAAGAGCTGGCCCGGGTGGATGCATCTCAGGCTGCAACAATTGCGGCCCACAATAGCCTGGGCGCAGGCCCCCTTTATTATTATGGGAACGAAACTCAGAAACAAACGTACCTTCCGGATTTGTGTCATGGAGAGGGATTGTGGGCGTTTGGCCTGACAGAGCCAGATGCAGGAAGCGATGCCCAGGCCAGCAAAACAATGGCTACGTATGACAAAACAAAGGATGAATGGGTGATCAGAGGTTCAAAACTGTGGATCACCAATAGTGCCAGTGAGCTGACCAGAGGAATAACCGTTCAGGCGGTAACGGGAGCAGACGACAAAGGGCGGCCTGAACTTAGTTGTTTTCTGGTTCAGACTCCGGCAGCAGGTCTGACCCAGCAGGTGATGAAAGATAAAATGATGTGGCGGGCATCAAATACGGGTGAGCTTGTCTTTGAGGATGTCCGGGTCCCCTCTTCTGCTATGCTGGGAAAGAGAGGGCAGGGTTTTAAGATTATGATGGAGACGCTGGATAATGGGCGTCTTTCAATTGCAGCAATGGGCCTGGGGCTTGCAAAAGGGGCCCTCGATATGGCTCTGGAATACGCAGGACAGAGAAAGACCTTCGGGCAGGCGATTGGAAAGCATCAGGCGATCGGGTTTAAATTAGCTGAGATGGCGACCAGAACAGAAGCAGCAGAAAATCTTCTATATAAAGCATGCTGCCTACGTCAGGAGCAAAAACCGTATCAGAAGTATGCAGCCATGGCAAAACTCTACTGTTCAGAAGTTGCAGAATATTGTGCGAGAGAAGGGCAGCAGATTTTCGGAGGCTATGGTCTGATGAAGGAATTTCCAATCGAGCGTTTTTACCGGGATGCGGCATTGCTCCGGATTGGTGAGGGAACGAGTGAAATTCAGAGGATGGTTATTTCCAGGTATCTTGGCTGCTAACGCTTATCAGGAAAGAATACGCGGGAAGAGCGGTATTTCCCGCTTGCTATATAACAGCTATCTTTTCTGCCATAGCAGCGAGCCGCAGCAAAAGAGCCGCAGCAATTTTGGTGAGGTTCTTCGTTTTTTTATCACACACAAAATCGGCTGCCGGATCTTTTTACTGTTTATGCTGTCAGGATCTGTGCAATCCTGCACTTTCTTGTCTGATTTTCTACCACAAAAAACAGGCTATGACCGGCATCGTGTGATGGTGCAAACACTGAATCTGTTTAATCAGAGATCCGCTACAGATCACTCAGATCTTTTATTTATGAAGGGGAACTGGCTGTTTCGCAGGCAGCGAATCAATGAAATTGATGGATGGTTTCGACAGATCTACCCTCCTGACTTGCTGATTTTTCAGGAAGTCATGAAGAGACAAGGAAGTCTGTATGAGAGTGATCGCCATCTTTTAGGTTCCGGCGCTCTTTCTGGCTATAAATGGCAGACCGTGAACCTGACTGAATATGAGGATACAGGAGAACAGGAGACCATGGCCGTTGCGACCAGTCTGGCTGCGGCGGCTGATTCAGAAGAAGGGCCAAAACCACTTTTCTGGAACATTGCCCCGGACAGTTATCTTGTCGCTTTTCAGGTACTTCTTGAAAAACAGCCATTTATGGTGGTGAACATTGATCTGAAAGACGGCCCAGCGGCACAAGGCAGTTACTATCATTCTGTTCGCGACCGGATACGAGAAGCACTCAGAATATTTGGGCTTTGTTCCGAACGGATGATCATAGCAGGCTACTTCGGAGGCTCTGAAAATCAGGATGATTATCAGGATATGCTCTCTGCGCTGAGCCTGAGAGATACAGCGATTGGTTTTTGCTGGCAGGAAGCTGACTGTTATACAGAAGATAGCTCAGGGAACCCGTTGTTTCTGAAAGTTCAGGGTGATGTCAGACCCAAACGTAACATCAGAATCCTGGTGCATCAGATGACACATGTCTATACTGCCGGACGTAACTTTGACAGGGCTGTTCCGTGGCTGGCAGGCTCAGAGATGGAGACGACTCCGTTTGTTCCTCCTGCTCCTTATGCTGGCTGGCAGGCCAGCATAAGGCTTCCTCTCTGTGCGGACACTCCGATTTTTTGAGGGACTTTGAGGGACTCTGATCTCTTCTGTTGGGATCATGCCCTCACAATCCTTCATTCCCGATTTTTACGATAGAAAAGAGCTTTATCGGCAAAAATAACCGTCCCGCTTTCACGAGAGACACCCTGTTCATCATGAGTAATCTTTCCGTCAAATAAAACAGTCAGGATCTCACTGAATGTCGCATTATCCGGATTGCTCATTCCATAGTAGTCTGTATTTTTATCCGGATCAGAAAAAATCGTCCGGCGTTTTTCAAGCTGTAATCTTCCTATCTCGGTTTCCATAGACAGGCCACGCTTCAGTATAATCTGGCAGACTGGAGATTCATCTGCGGCATCAGGGCAACCAATACATATCCAGTCTGGTGTACGATTCCATATTTCAGAATGAGTGGAAACCTCGTAACAACTTTCTTTTGCCATAATTTCAGATATTGCAGAAAAAGATAAGACAAAGCCGAGGGCAGATGCTGCGAGTTTTCTGATAAACACAGTTCACACCTCTTTTTATACAGGTTTATATTCCATACCAGCTGCTGAAATAAAGCTAGCATTTGATCAGAAATCTGTCACTCAAAAGAAATAATTCCGGAGGACTGTTTTCGGACTCAGAGACTGTAGCTGATCCCGACAGATGTGTCGGAATCCAGAACACCCTCTCTTGGAAGAGCCGGATGATCCTGGCGCAGTCCTTGTGATACGGTATAAGAGAGTTTCAGGGAGAAGTTTTTGTTAAGGCGAATCCCGAGGCCTACACCACCACTGGGTTCCGGACTCGTTGAATCTTTGGTACGGGCTTCCGGATCATCGGCAATGGCGGTAACACTCAGATAATTCTTTTTAACCATACCAACCTGTATGTAAGGAACAAAAATCCGACCATAATAGAGAATAACGGTAAGCTCAACAGAGTTTGCGAAAAGGTGAAACTGCTCCATCGTATAGATATAAAAGGGCTGAGTCGGACTCCCTATGTTAACATATCCTTCTTTTTTAGAAATTGACTGACGGTGGGTGAAGCCGATCCGGAAATAGGTCCCAAGATCCAGAGCGACAGATGCACTACCCGAACGGGAATCCTGAGTTGTCAGAGCTAAATTATTGACACTCAGAGAACTTTGCAGAGTAAAATGGACTCCTGCCAGCGCTGTTCCTGATGACAAAGCAAAAAAAATCAGCGAACAACATAGAGATCTGATATAGCTTCCGGACCATGTGCCGGTAGAGTCAGAGTTCATGCTGCACCCCTTATATGAGCCCTGAGTCATGGTCTGGCAGATAAAAATTAGCCTTATTATATCTTGATTATATCACAGGATGGTGTTGTGACCGAAAAGCCGTATCGTTTGGGTATCGTCGCTGTATTTCAGAATTCAGCAGGAGAGGTTTTACTTTTCCGGCGCCGGGATACACAAGATGCATGGCAGTTTCCTCAGGGAGGACGGGAAAAGGATGAAAGCCCTGTTCAGGCCCTTTATCGGGAAGTTACGGAAGAAACAGGATGTGGAGACTTTACTATTGTGAAAGGGCCTGTTGGCCCTGTCACTTATGACTTTCCACATCATTATGTCATGAGCATTGCCCGAGAGTATCGGGGGCAGAGTCATGACTGGTTTCTCTGTCATTACGATGAAGGCAAGGAGCCTGACCTGAGTCAGGCTATAGACCAGGAATTTGATGACTGGCGCTGGGCGCCCGTCACAGATGTTGTGAGTGGGCTGATCTCCTGGAAGAAGGAAGCCTATTATAAGGGCTTACAGCTTCTGTCCCTTTTGTCCTGACCCTGTCTCAGCCCTCCCCTCCGGAAAAGCCGGAGCTATTCCGGGGTCTGCTAAGTCGCGAACGGCAAGAGGAGGCTTACGGCTTTCTCTTGCTGCTATAAAAACCAACAGATTTCTGTCAGGAGCCTGAGCAATCCCTCCGAAGCGGGCTTCTTTGTTTAGCAAGAGCCCGCGGTGTCGCGGAGAAAGCCAGAACAGTCTCGCCATACTCTCCGGATTATAGGCAATCACACGATTTTCACCAAGAAAATCAAAGGAATGTTTTCTCAGCGTCATTTCTGCCTCTTTCATCTGTTGCTTATCATGTCTGAGAAGGCCGCTGATGGTCAGGTCGGCAGCAACCTGATGCAGCTGTGGCTCTGAAAAGTTCAGAACCGGGAGCCCGTGCCGTCCCCTGACCCGGTTAATCCATTTTGTAAGATCCTGCTCAGTTCCCGATTCTGCCCACTCCGGAACCGGAAAAGCAGAATCCGAACGCTGCCCCTGCTTCAGAGGGTATAAAAGCCAGAGTTCTTCTCCCGACCAGGTTGGTTCTTTCGGAAGGCAACTCAGACTGATCATCCCTGATCGCTTTCCCGCCAGGAAAGACGGTGCTTTCTCACGGCTGCTGCTGAGTTGCTCGGGATATCCATGATCTGATGGAGCAAAATCCACATGCCAGGACTGGCAATACTTGCTGAGAATCTTAAGAGTCTGGCTGCGTTTCGATTCCAGACTGACAGGAGCCGGAAGCGGAGAGCTAAGCACCCATCCGGTCTTTTGGTTACACAAACCAAAACTCCAGGACCTGTGATCTGCCCGTACTGCCATAGCTTTTGCAAGCGTGCGGACTTTTTTCTCACTGAGAGATCCGACCGCTGATGCTTCCAGAATACGGAGGGTAAGCCCCGCTTCATTAAGTCCGGCCTGCCATAGACGCTCATGATCTAAGGAGGCAGCCTTGTTGCAGACGATCGTATTGAAGGGACTTGTCAGGTCCTCTCTGAACTGCGGCCCTGATGATGCTTCTGCCTGATGCAGATGAAGCATCGTCAATATGAGAAAAATCAGCAATCGCTCTTTGACGGCCCTGATATGGATGGTATGCATCCTACAGATGTTCCTTTGTTAAGGATTTAAAGATAGTCTGCAACTGAAGGTTTGATGTTCCTTCATATAGTTTACCAATCTTGACATCCCGGTAAAATTTTTCGGCAGGAAATTCTTTAATAAACCCATAACCTCCATAAATTTCAAGAGAAAGTGATGCAACCTCTTCTGCGATTCTGGATGAGGAAAATTTGGCAATGGCAGCTTCTTTAGCAAAGGGAAGGCCACTATCTTTCAATCTTGCGGCATTGTATACGAGCAAACGGGCAGCTTCGATATCTGCTGCCATTCTGGCCAGGTCAAACTGAATTCCCTGAAACTGATTCAGAGGCTTCCCGAACTGGCTCCGCTCTCCGGCATAACGGAAGGCTCCAAGAAATGCCCCCTGAGCGAGTCCGAGCATTTGCGAGGCAATACCGATACGGCCTTCATTTAAGGTTTCAATCGCTATTTTGTAACCTTTTCCAGGTTCACCGATTACATTTTCCTTTGGTATTTTAAGATCTTCAAAGATAACTTCGCAGGTAGAAGAAGCCCGGATGCCTAGCTTATCTTCACTTTTTCCAAGAGAAAAACCAGGCGTTGATTTTTCAACAATAAAGGCTGTAATTCCTTTATAACCAGCCTCAGTATTTATCGTTGCAAATACGATAAATACTGAGGCTTCTTTTGCATTTGTGATGAAAATTTTTTTTCCATTTAGCAGCCAGTGATCGCCTTTATCTTCTGCCTGAGTTTTCAGGGCAAAGGCATCAGATCCGGAATCTGCTTCTGTGAGACAAAATGCCCCGATTGTATTTTCCGCAAGTTTTGGGAGCCAGACATTTTTTTGCTTCTGACTTGACCAGTTCAGAAAAACATTATTCACAAGTGTATTCTGTACATCAACAAAAACACCCACAGAGGCATCAACTTTTGAAATTTCTTCGATCGCAAGACAAGAGAGAAAAAAACTACTGCCCGAACCAGATGATTCTTCAGGAATTTCAATCCCCATAAGACCAAGCTCGAAGCATTCCCGGATCAGCTCAGAATCAAGGCATGCGTTACGATCCATCATTTCTCTTTTCGGGAGGATCGCACGATCTGCAAATTTTGCGATTTCGTTGCGAAACAGTATCTCATCTTCAGTGAGATGGGTCAGAGCATGCATAGTTTTTCTCCTTAAGTATTCAAGCTGAATTTTACAGGATTTCAATCTGTTCCTGAAAAGCAAGTCTCTTCCTGTCCTCATGTTTGTAACACAAGTCATCAGAAAATAGATGTGTCCAGATTTTCAGGAGCAGGGAATCAGGAAAAAAGAGAAACGTCATGATCGTCGTCAAGCCCCAGATAGTCAAAGCTGCGTATAAAATCTTTCATATCACGAGTCTGCGACAAGATCTTGTCATGATTTTTATTATTTTCATAGGAATCTCTTTCTTCACTCCTGTCTTCGCTTTGCTGATGAAGATTTAAATTATCAGAAATGATCTGCTTATGATCTTCATGAGATGGCAAATCATAAGCAGATCCCTGTTTTGGCTCCCCTGATAAACGCGATGAGTCCGAATCAGGTGGCGACAGAATATATGTAGCCTGCTGATTTGCTCTGGCAATTGCGACCTGATGATAGCGTTGATCGAGAGACTGCCGCCTCGTTTCCAGATCTTTGATTTTCTGATTTAATTTCTGTGTTTCTTTCTGGCAGTAGTGAGTCTGTATGGGAGCATTGTGCCGTGACCTGGATTCATGCATATGCCCACTTCTTGTCCATGACATCGTCGCCCAGAAGATTTCCTGTAAGGAGTCTCCATAACTTTTATAATATTCCTGCGCTTTCTCCGACCAGGCTCGGGCCCAGTGCATAAGTGTTTTCTCTGTTCCTGACAAAAAACTTCGGTTTTTTGTCAGGGTCTGAATCCATGAAAGTTTCGTTTCCACATCATTCTGAAGTTTCAGAGCTTGTTTGTGCAGATTCTGAATTATTTTTTCATTCTGGCCTGAGGACTGCCCATAACGCTCACAGATGACATCGATTTCAGTTTTCAGATTTTTGGCTTTGCGGTCCCATTCCCGGACTCCCAAAGTAGACCTCCTGAGACAGATTACTGTGGTCGACGGCGAGGAACCAAATCCCTGTCTCCAGGTGTCTGGCTCCGGATCAGCTTCCACTCCTGAAAAGAGAGCCAGTTTTCCATAAGATCCAGCTCATCGTGCATTTTCTCATACTGGTGTCTGAGGCGAAGAATTTCCCGATTTTGCCGTTCTGCTTCAAAATATCTATGTCGGAAAGAGACAGAAAAAGATCTTTGATTCGTAAGAGTTGATCCGATTTTGAGAGATTTCCTGACTTTTTCTATGTAATCAGACCAGTATTTTTTTTTGATTTCCAGATTCCGTTGTTTTTTTGTGATTTTTGAAAGCTGGTGTCGGATCTTGCTCAGATCGAGTTTCGAAAGAATCTCAAACCACCTTCCCTGCACAGATTGTCTGACGAGTTTTCCTGTCAGGTTACACTCGCTGACCAAAAACTGAAGCTGATGAACAGACTCCTGTAAGTAGCGAAGGCAGATGACAGACTCTTCCGGGCTCCGATAGCGGAGAGGAGGAATATCCGCCCAGCAGGAGGCCTCCCTGACAGGAGAGGCTTGTCTGAGAGCTTTTCTGTAACGTAGCTGATTCAGCTGAACCTGCATTTTTTTGAGCCGGAGAACTCGTTTCTGGTAACGGGATGGGGACAATAAACCTTCACGCCCCATTTGTTGAAGTTCCATATCAAGAGCCATAATTTTGTCCTGAGCCCGGTCTGTCAGCTCATCAGGCCAGGTTTTTTCCACAACAGAGCCTCCCATTATTTCCCGGAACTTATTCTCATGCTATTCTGTGCCAGGATCATTTCTGCCCTCTCAAAGAGACAGAATGCCCTCTCAATATGATAAACGTACTTTGCTTTGGGTTTACCCGGAAAGAATGAGCATGTGTGCCTCCCCTGATAAGCCCCTTTTATCTGCTGCTATGGGCCAACAGCCCTCCCGATATCCGGCCTGGTTTTTACGACAGGCGGGCCGCTATCTGCCAGAATATCAGGAGATCAGAAAGAATCTGGATTTTCTTGATCTCTGTCGTAATGCAGAAAAAGCGGCTGAAGTTACGTTACAGCCTCTCCGGCGCTTCGATCTCGATGCTGCCATTATTTTTTCAGATATTCTCATTCCTCCTGCTCATATGGGGATGACTCTCACCTTTGACAAAGGGCATGGACCTGTCCTGAGTCATCCGGTGCGCTCTGCTTCAGATCTGAAGCGTCTCAGACTTCCGGACTGGGAAAAAGATGCCCCCCATACAGGCCAGGCGATTACTGAGACATTAAAAGGTCTGACAGCATCTCAGACTATGATTGGATTTGCGGGAGCTCCTTTTACTGTCGCCAGCTATATGATAGAGGGCTCAGGAAGCAGAACCTTCAGTGAAGTCAAAAAACTTCTTTTTTCAGAGCCTCAGGTTTTCACTGGATTACTGTCCATGTTGGCTGAAACTACATTTGAGTATCTGAAAATGCAGGTCCGGGCAGGAGCTCAGGCACTGATGCTTTTTGACACATGGGCGGGACAGCTTTTCGCCGGAGATTACAGAAAATATGTTGTGCCGACAACAGAAGTACTCATCCGGGAGTTACAGAGTTTATCTGTACCACTGATCTATTACTCGGGGCAGGGCGGCGAAAATCTTCATGAAATTAGCAGCTTACAATTAGATGTCGTCGCTGTTGACTGGAGAACTCCGATGAATCGTGCCTTGTCTGTACTGAAAGATATCGGAAGTCCTTTTAAATGTATCCAGGGGAATATGGACCCCCTTTTATTAAGCTGGGGGACTGAGGCAGCTGTTCGGGCGGCTGTCCGGCGCATCAAAGCAGAGGCATCTGCCGCGCCTGCGCATATCTTTAATGTTGGGCACGGACTTTTGCCTACCACGTCACCAAAACTACTTCAGATTGCTCTTGATGAGTTACGAAGCCCTTCCTGAACAGACTCACAACAAAATGGCAGGAAGATTCTGAATGCAGGCTGATTTGTACAGCCTTCCAGTTATCACTTACAGGCTGACCTGCGATCGGGTCTTAATTGACAGATCAAATTGTGATTGACAGATTTATTCAGTGCCTCTTAGAATCGAGCAGCATTATCTGCTATTACAGTAGTACAGCAGATTCCGTTATTTGATTTTACGACCGGGGTAGCTTCTGTGAATCTTCGTTTTTTCTCAGCTTTGATTGCTGCCCTTATTTCTCTGGCTGTTTATATTTCCAGCGACTCAAATATCAGAGGCCTCAGATTTATTTTTAATTCTTACTTTTTTCCATCGTTGACTGGCATTACTGAGCATCCTGAGCAGTTATTTTCGAAAGAGTATCTCAGAGAAGCTTTCCGGGAAGAGGCTGTTCTGACGAATGAAAGCCTTCGGGATGCGGCAGGAATTGTAAGATCTCTGGCTACCGGAGAGACGTTTCGAATGGGGGCCTCTCTTCTGAGAATTACAGCAGATGATCACTGGCTTTTTCAGATGGCATCATGGCCACACAGACAGGAGCATTCAGCAACATTGGTTCTGAATCTGAAAGAAGAACTGGATAGTTGCCGGCAATCGAGGGAGACAGAACCAGATCAGTTTTTTGTTCCAAGCAGTTGTTTGCTGCTTGGTGATCGCGATATTAAAATTGATGTTTGTCCTATTGTGCAGACCCTTGGTCGTGCTGTGTTATCTGATTGCAGAGGTTACCTTTGATTTTTCTGGCTAGCTATCTCATGTTGTTATACGTGATCTTTCTTGGTCTTGGTTATCTTGGACTTTTCCTTTGCGATCAGCACAAATCCTTTCAAAGAATTGAATGGCAGTTTCTGTCGGCCTGTAGTGCTGTAGGGCTTGGCTTATTTTTTATCATCGGTCTGATCGTTCCTTCGCTTGGGTGGAGCCTTTTGATTTCATCGATTGCTTCTGTCTCTGGTATAATTCTTATGTATCGGGAAAAGCTATTTCATAATAAAATCAGATTTTTTTCAGCAAGTTCTTTATTATTTTTGTCTGTTGTTTTTATGTTTGCTTTGGTTGTTCTGAATAATGTCATTTCAGACTGGGACGGGCTCTTCGGATACTTTTCACATGCAAAAATTATTTATTCCGGAAACGGTGTCGCGGATAAAGATGCATGGGAAATGTCCTTTCTGACCTCGTATGCGTATGCATACCCAAAACTCGCGCCATATCTCGGAGCTCAGGTGGGTTACATGATGGGAGTCTGGAACTACGTCGCACCAAATTCGAGTATTCTTTTATTGATTGTGATTGCAATTCACGGATTGTTTGCAATTGGACGCAATATCTTTGAACGAGCTATCCTTCTTTCCTGTACCATTTTATTGTGCTCTCACTATAACTGGAACTGGTACATGGATTCACATTTTGCAGTCTTTGCAACAATTGCATTTGGATACATTCTTTTATGGAATGACAGCCGACAAAACAGCCATCTTTTTATAGCGTCAGCTTATCTTGGTATTGCTCTTGGTCTGAAAAATGAAGCTGTTTTATGGCTCTTATCTTTAGGAGCTGGGGGACTTGTTTTTTATCAGCTTGATCCTCGCTCTCGTCTTAATTTTAAATTATTATTAAAATCTCGCTCATTTTGGGGAGCGATTTTTCTTTTATTTGCCGCTACTCTTTTCTGGAAAGCCAGATGCTCTCTTCTGGAGTTTCCATCTTACTACTTTGCAAGAGGTAGTGACTACATGCAGAAGAAGTTTATGATGAATCTTGAAAGCAGAAATTATCAGGATCTGTTTTTACCTGCTCTATGGAATGAACATTCAATTGTCAGTCTGGTCAGGATGGTCCCGGCTCTGCTTCTGATATCACTGGCCAGATCAAGGGCTGCCATTTTTATCGGATTTTTTGTTGCTGTTTTCGTCTATATTGCAGGTATATCATTCATCTATATGATTTCTCCGGAAAGAATGGAAGTTCAGATCAAATTATCTCTGGGCAGAGTCTTATGGGTGATCGATACGCATGTTGGCTTCCTGATATATTTTGTCATCAGAGATTTTTTCGATTGTACTTCACCATTATTCTTGTCAACAAAAGATAAAATAAAATCGTTTCTTCCATCAAAAATTAAAAATCAGGTGAGCGGAATCTGAAACTGATGACAAAACCTTCTATGCTGTTCAGTATTGATCTTGAAGACATACGCGATTTTATTCCTGACGGACATCAGTATCAGGAGAGAGTTCCTGAGAATGTGACTGCTTATCTGTCATTTCTTTCAGATATTGGAGGTCATGGGACCTTTTTTACGGTAGGTAAAACAGCCAGAAAATACCCTGGTCTGATCAGAGATATTATTGCAGAAGGGCATGAAATCGGATGTCACTCTGACGTTCATAAAACACTTCAGCATCTGACTCCTGAGTCCTTCCGGAAAGATCTGTCAGATAATATTGAGAGCATCATGCAGGCCGGCAGAACAGATATTTCCGGATTCAGAGCACCGGTTTTTTCTATGACGAAAGACACCGTATGGGCATATAAGATCATGAAATCTTGTGGCCTTAAATATTCAAGTTCGGTCCTGGCTGCAAAAAATCCGTTGTTTGGCTGGCATGGCTTTGGGTCTCATTTTCGCTATATGGATGGCATCCTGGAAATGCCCATTACACTTTGCCCAAAACCGTTGCCATCTGTACCTCTGGCTGGTGGTGTCTACTTCCGCATGCTCCCTTTCCGGATCATCAGATATGCAGGTAAATCACTGGCAAAAAAGCAGATCCCGCTTCAGTCTTATCTGCATCCTTTTGATATTGATACAAAGCAGGAACGCTTTATGCAACCAGATATAAAAAATAACAAATTTTTTAACTATCTGATGTATCTCGGTAGATCCAGAGCTTTACGTAAGCTTGAGCTCCTTTCACATGATTTTGCTTTTTTGAGTTATCAGAAATATCTGACATTAAAAGATCGTGAGGCTTTGCATGTATGAATTCAGAGAGACGGAGGTTTCTGAGTCTCACATAATTCGTTTGTCAGAACTTCTGACATTAGTGTTTGGAAAAAAACAGGAACATGGTACATCCTATCTGAAATGGCAGTATCAGGAAAATCCATATGGCACTGCTCTCGGATTTGACGCCTTCTATGAGGGACAGCTAGCTGCTCACTATGTAACCATTCCGATAAAAGCTATCCTGAACGGAAATGAGGCCAGAGGATTGCTTTCGTTAAATACAGCAACTCATCCGGATCATCGTAGCAAGGGTCTTTTTACAGCACTTGCAGAAAAAACATATGTCAGGGCAAAAGAATCTGGTTATGAATTTGTTGTTGGTGTAGCCAATGGCAATAGCACTCATGGTTTTACCAGAAAGCTTGGCTTTGACCTGGTCACGCCACTGTCTGCTAAGATCGGTCTGGGAAATCCTTCCGTTGAGCGGAAAAGTCATGTAAAATTCAAGCTATTATGGGACAAAGATGGAATTTTCTGGCGGCTAAGACGTCCTGGCGCTGTTTATTCCATGGACAAAAATCACAATGTGTACGGCGCCACAAAAATAGCTGGTATTCATGCGTATCTTGGGCCACATATGAAGCTGGCTCCGGATTCTTCTCTCCCGCATCTGAAAGCCGTCAACCCTCTCCGGCTCTGGATCAAAGCCGGAGATGATGAATCTCTGAATCCATGCTATGTCAGAATTCCTGATTTTCTGAAACCATCCCCTTTAAATCTTATCTTTCGATCTCTGACGCAACCATCGTATAAACTTGAACCCTCTGATGTCGAATTCTATCTCAGTGATTTTGATGCATATTGAAGGAATCTCAGTTTTTTATCAGAAAGATCAGCGAACTGAAACTAATGAATTGTAGTGATAACTTTCTCTTCAGAACAAGAGCTGAAAAAATGATACTGTACAGTATAGTGTAAATATGACGATCGATTGGTGGATCTTTAAGGATCTCCTCAGAGGGTCAGATGAATACAGAAAAATCTTCTCGTATTGCTGTGATAATACCATGCTTTAAAGTAAAAAAGCATATTCTTAAGGTCATCGAATCTATCGGCCCAGAGGTTTCTGCAATTTATATTGTAGATGACTGCTGTCCTGAAGAAAGTGGTCGTTATGTTGAAAAAAACTGTACAGATATGCGGGTTAAAATTTTATGCCTTAAAAAGAATTCCGGAGTTGGTGCTGCAACAGTTGCTGGTTTTCAACAGGCTGCCTGTGATGGTTATGATATCCTTATTAAGGTAGATGGTGATGACCAGATGGATACAAGTATGATATCTGCTGTCATCAGACCCATCGTAGAAGGAGAAGCGGACTATACAAAAGGAAATCGATTTATTACGCCAAGAAGCCTGAAAAAAATGCCATTTATCAGGCTGGTCGGTAACGGAATTTTATCATTTTTTGCGAAAGTTTCTTCCGGATACTGGAATCTGATGGATCCGACGAATGGATTTATTGCGATTCATGCAAAAGTCTTTCAGATGCTCGAAAGCGATGTAATTGAACGCCGATATTTCTTCGAGTCTGATATGTTATATCGATTACATCTGATTAATGCTGTTGTCGTCGATGTTCCGATGAAGGCCATTTATGGCGAGGAAGAAAGTAATCTGAAGATAGGCAGTGTGATTTTCCCTTTTCTAAGAAAGCATATCAGCAGAATTTTAAAAAGAATTATTTACGAATATTTTGTCCGGGAATTTAATGTAGGTTCCGCTCAGATTCTTTCTGGATTATCATGCCTGATTTTTTCTCTTTGTTATGGTGGGTTTTTCTGGCTGACAGGTATTTATCAGGGACATGCGAATCAACCAGGAGTTGTTGTCATTACCGCGGTTTCTCTGATTCTTGGCTTTCAACTGCTTCTTTCAGCCCTCAATTTTGATATTTCAAAAAAACAAAACCTTCCACTCCATCTTCTGCCGATGAATATAGGGTTTAAGACGCTATCACAGCATACTGACTATAAAATTCTCACGCCATCTGTTCGGAAAGATACGGATATTGTGTCACATGTTCACTGAAAGAGCTTAGAGGTGTTCTTATGAAACAAAGACTGATTGTTTTTGAGCTCAATGAATTTAATCGAGAGCTTCTTATGAAAGCTGTATCGAATATGAACTTACCGCATCTGAAAGGAATCCTGGATTTACCTCAGCAAATGACAATGACAGATGATACATATGAATCGGACTGTCTCGAGCCATGGGTACAGTGGGTCAATGTCCATACAGGAAAGACATCTTCAGAACATGGAATCCGCCATCTTGGTGATGTGACCAAGCTAAAACACAAACAAATCTGGGAAACTTTATCTGATGAAGGAGTAACGAGTGGTATCTGGGGAGTTCTGAATGGAAATCTTGGTCATGCTCCTCTGTGCAGGTTTTTTTTTCCTGATCCATGGACCTTTTCAGAGGAGGCAACACCTCAGCATCTGAACCATATCCTGGAGTTTCCACGATATCTGGCGACGAACCGTATCCGGCCCTCTTTGCCTAAACTTTTTCTGAAATTTCTGAACTTTTCCAGGGTCCTGTCTGTTCCATTTGTCTTTACACGATTTATCAGGCACCTTCCCAGAGCCTTTATGATGATTGCCCGCTATCCGCGGTCAGAATTTTCTGGTTTTTGTTTTTTTGAGTATCTTTCTGCTATGGTTTTTTGCCATCAATGGAAAAAACATAAGCCAGAATTTTCGATTCTTTTTGTCAATATGCTCGCTCATTTACAGCATTACCATTGGAAAAATCTCGATATTTCCGGAAATAAAAAAATTCATTATGGTTTATTTTTTATAGATAAAATTATCGGTGAGCTTCGTAACATGATGGGAGAGAACGATAAGATTCTTGTCACCAATGCATTATCCCAGAAAAATACATTAGAAGAAGATCCCTGGATCTCTTATCGTCCCCGTGATCACGAACGATTTCTGAAAGATGCTGGTATTGATTTCCATCATGTTGAAGCATTGATGAGCTATGATGCGAATATTGAATTCACATCAGGAGAGGCCCGGGATCTGGCGGAGTCCATTCTTTCAGAAGCATCTTTGAACGGCAGGAAACTTTTTCTGACAGATCGCTATCCGGATGCTCCGATGAGATTGTTTTATCGCTTTCAGTTTACAGATCCGGTAAATCCTGAATCACTCTTTAAAGTGAATGGAAGAACTTTTATGTTCGATCATTATTTTGCAACAATTGCAGAAAGAACAGGTAAACATATTCAGACCGGAACAGCATATAGTAATACATTTGTATCTTCAAAAGTGAAAATGAATCATGATCTGTTCGGACATATTCTGAGCTTCTTCAGAAGTCAGAAAGATCATAATATAAAGCTTGAAAAAACAGGCTGATGTTTTCATGATCCCGGCCTTTCAATAAGAACTCCTGCTTTCAGTTCCTTCTGCTATCCTGTTTCTGTTACCGTTCTGTACATGGGGAATTTTTTTTCTGAACAGACTCAGGTAACGGACACTTTTTCCCCAATACCATATATTTATCAGAATTGTAGTCACAAGAAGGGCATAGGCAATAGAATAACTGTAAGCTCCTATCATATCCATCATCTTTGATACTGTGGGAACATGCTCTGACCACCACCTCAGGTTGACATAGTATGTTATGATCCCGAATGGATTTGACAGGTCAGACCATGGAAGACTTCCTATTGAGAAAAGGTAAGCAGGCAGACTCAGAATAAATGACATAAAAATCAGAAATCTGACTTTTATACTAAAGACTATCCGGTCAAAACTTAATAAAACCAGCGGAAGAAAAGGAAGTAAAAGCCGTGCACGTGGCCCCCAGCTTCCATCGATCCCCTCATACGAAGGTAGCATCATCAGAAATATGGACGCGATCATAAAGACCGGAATAAGGCATGCAGGAAATGGCGTTCTTTTATATTTTGGCATTAAGACCAGAATAATCGCAGGAAACGACCAGAAAATTCCTGATTTTGTTCCGAAAATCATCTGAGCAAAGCGCGCAAAGTAATCTTCTGCACTAAAATGCTGTAGAGTTGAGTGATAAACATCACCAAGAATATAGGACAGAAAACCGTTCCCGTTCCATGAATTCATATTATACAACATCAGTCCAAAGACTGAAAATATCGGGATAACTGACATTTTTATAACCTGATCAATTTTTATGTGTCTGGTGATTATGACGGATATATACAAGGCAAAAGAAAAGACTCCAAAATATGGTTTTAACCATGGAAGAAAGGCGAGCCATATGCAGGAACGTGTATACTTTTTCAGGATGATTGCATCTGCCAGAGCAAAAGCAAAAAAGCAAAAGGCAAGAGGGTCCGGAAAAAACTGATTTGTAAATGCGATCACAGGACACGCTGCATATAGCAAAATCTTCCATATATTAACTGATCCGGAATGTTCTCCAAACTGCCATAACACTGCAAGAGCAAGAAAAATAAGAAGTGAAACGAAGAGAGTGAATGACATAGATGGAAAGATAAGGGCAAATGGCGCAGCTATCAGGGGAACGCCAATAGATGGCCAGAATTGTATCTCTCCATTAATATTTTTATCCTGTCGCCGGTCCGGAAGATCCCATGATTCTGCATTCTGTCTGAAAAATCGCATATATGCTTTCTCATCGTAATTGCGATCTGTCAGAAGATCAAAATCTTCAGCAAGACTAACTGCTGCCGTAAGATAGTGAGGGGCATCACCATCGGGAGGACGGATCTGTTTCAGAGGTGCCGTCCCGATAATAATCAGAGCGAGAATAGATAGTCCACTTATTTTTCTGATAAGATCAGATTTTTTCCGGAGATATAAAATTATAAAAATTCCTGCAAGCACTGTCAGACTGAAAGCAGAAAGAATGTATAAAAAAGTTTTCAAAGGCCCGATACTCAGCCATTGGATCAAACCAAACCAATAGAAATTGATAAGAAAAAATATGATCCCCGGAACAGAGGCCAACATGGCGCTTAAGTATATGCTCGAACGGTTTGTTGCCATAGATGTATCATCATATTTCCGATATAAGAAATGACTGATCCTGTGTTTACTTATAAAAAAACAAAGAGTCAGCATCATCATAATGGATGTAAGAATGATGCTTTTCATTTTCGTCGTGTGCTTCGTGTATTTACAGTCAACCGGGATCGCAGCTGTTTTCAGATCAAACTGAGAAGCCATATATGAGAATGTGATATCAAAACCATAGTTTCCCGGAAGTCCCGGAAGGAACTCTTTTACAGCGTTAATTTTGTATATTTTGAATCCAGAAAGCACATCTTTAAATGGTGCATTCCATCCATATTTTGCCATAAAAGAAAACATCCGGTTTCCGATACGCCTTCCGATTGGACCGTATTTTTTTGAATAAATATGAAATTTAGATCCTGCTATGGCATCAAGATTGTCGTCTATGAGCTTTTGTTTCAGCTGCAAAAGATCCGAAGCAGAGCGCTGGTGATCTCCTGGAAATATCGCCATATAATCATATGTTTCTTTCAGAGCATATCGGAAAGCCGTTTTAACGGATTCTCCATAGCCCATATTTTTTTTATGAGAAATGACAGGATAACCTTTTTCTTCTATCATATTTCTTGTCTGATCAGAAGATCCATCATCGACAAAAATAAGATCAAAATGATCGCGAATATTATTTTCATCAATATCTCTGAACAGAGCTTCCAGATTGATGGCTTCGTTATAGCAGGGAATTGCACATAGATAAGAACTCATACTCATACCTCTCAGATCTGAGACGTGAAAGATCGTTTCTGTTTGTTCATATAATAAATTTGTATTTTTATGAGTAAAGAATCGAGCAGGAATCTCGGCAGAACAACAGAGGCAATCTGATATAATCGGTCGATCATTTTAGGAATCATTACAGCGTTTCGTCTGAAGTGTTTAAGAGCAAATAAAGCCATACTGTCCGTATTTTCTGCTCTGGACAACATCTGAGGAATTCCGGATCTGCCCTGGAATTCAGATTTCATTGCTCCCGGACAAAAACATGCAAAATCAACCGGATCTTGCCTGTGTTCCATCATCAATGTGCAGACAAACTGATTCAGAAATGTTTTTGAACTGGCATAAAGAGCAAAATTAGGGACCCGAAGAAAGGCAGCATGGCTTGAAACAACCAGAATTTTTGATCTTTTGTGTTGTTCATGTGCATAACGAATCATATGAGGGAGAAGAATCTGTATAAGAAGGACGTTTGCTGTCATATTCAGCAGGATTGTTTGTCTCGATGATTCTATCGTGCTTGCTATAAAAGGTCCAAAGCTCCCACCTCCGGCATTCAGAATCACAACGGTCGGTGAAAAAGTAATCAGTTTATCTCTTGCAAGTTTTTCAAGCAAAACACTGTCTGTTAAATCAACGGGTATGAGTTCATGATCGCCGAACTCTTCTTTAAGGAGGTGTATGTCTCTGGCCAGCAGACATAGTGAATTTTTGAGTTCTTTATGTCCGAGCAGGCGGGCAAAACTCCGTCCTAATCCTCTGCTCGCACCAGTAATCAGGATTCGCTCAGATCTGAACATTCAATTTTTACTTATATTCTGTATGTTGGAAAATAACGTCGGGATACTGTCTGTCAGTTTCTTTCGGATATTCCTGCTGGTATCTCCGGCCAGAGTGTGAAGGATTGCTTTTAATACAGAAAGACGATGAGCCCTGCGGCAAATTCCCTCAGAGTCACAGAGAGGATTTGGGTCCTTCGAAAAATTATGAAACTGATCCGTTCCGGAAACAAGTGTGGCAGATCGCTTCATCCATTTCAGAGTTACAGGACTGTTGTCGGGCTTGATATAGCGGAAGGCAAGTCCAAGTCGTGGTACTGCCGAATGATTGGGGCCGGATCGATGTACAATCATATTGTGATGCAGGGAAGCCTGTCCTGCTTTAAGCGAAACCCATTCTTCACCTGTCGGATCAATGTTGGTCATAATCTGACCCCTGGCAAGAAGGTTCCCGGTTTTTCCTGAAATGATATGCTTTTTTTCCAGAGAGCTTTTATGACTACCGGGAAGGTAAGACATGGAGCCATTTTGCTCATCAACATCATTGAGAGCTAACCAGACGGTAAGCCCCTCGTTCTGATTATGCAGCGCCCAGTAGGTAGCATCCTGATGCCAGGGGACATATTGATCAGACTTTGGTGCTTTGACAAACACGACAGAGTACCAGAGCAGAATATCATCACCCAGAATAGGTTTTATGGCCTCCAGGATGTTTCTGTGCTGCGCAAGCTCCCGCACCCATGGGAGGATCAGATGGGGCTTGTGCCTGCTGAATGGCGTGAGTTTCCAGTGAATTTTTTCAAGGTACGCAAGCATATTCAGGCGACAAAGTTCCGTCTCATCAGATGACAGTATGTCAACAGGAAAACAGATTCCTCTGCTACGGAAGGCTGAATTGATATCCATGAAGTCCCTCATAGTCGAGGAGAAGGCTCGGAGTTTTATACAGACCCGACCCTTCGAAAGGCTACTGGATTGCCGCGGCTTTTTCAACGGGATTTTAGCTTAGGTTTCTTTTGTCGCTTACAGCCAGGGGATGAGAATGATTCTACAGAGATGAGGAGTCACTCTGATAAGTTCTATGTCACTTTCAGGCATAGGGTCAGATGATTCAGACAGAAAGAGAAAACTCCCGCAGTGTCTGATTCAGAGATGTTTTCCGATCCGTTGATTCCTTTCGTTCCCCTATAATGTAAACACAGCTGGTATGTATTTTACCGCCAGTCACATTTTTTTCACGCGTTCCTGGAATAACAACGGTTCCCGGAGGGATTTTTCCACGGCTTTCTGTAAACTGACTGCCCCGAATATCAATAATCGGGGTTGATGCTGTCAGGGCTACATTTGCGGCAAGGACGGCATCCTGGCCTATATGAACTCCCTCAACGAGAATGCAACGCGAACCAATAAAAGCACCATCTTCAATGATGACGGGGGAAGCAGAGGCCGGCTCCAGAACACCTCCGATACCAACGCCTCCGGAAATATGGACTCCGGCACCGATCTGAGCACAGGAGCCGACAGTCGCCCAGGTGTCAATCATGCTCCCTGCACCGATCCAGGCTCCTATGTTGGTATAGGAGGGCATCAGCACAACTCCTGCTTCCATAAAAGAACCCATGCGGGCTGTCGCAGGAGGGACAACTCGCACATTGAGTTCTTTATAGTTGGTTTTGAGAGGTATTTTGTCATGATACTGAAAGGGGCCAGCCTCCATCTGAGTCATAGGAGCTATCCTGAAATACTGTAATATTGCGTATTTGACCCATTCATGAATGATCCACTGACCTTCTGTATCTTTACTGGCGACCCGTATAGTGCCATTATCCAGCCCTCTGATCGTTTCTGTGATGCTCTGTTTCTGTAATGCGGAAAATGCTGTCTGCCCTGCTTCTATATCTCTCTGGATTTTGATGATCTCTTCCTGCAACTGCTTCATATGGTCACTCCCTGAAAAAATCAGGCCAGTCTAACTTAGATTCTGTGCTTTTTCCATTTCGCAGTCATTTTCAAAATAAACGTGAAAAAAAAATCTTGTGAGTGAATTTAACTCACATTTCTCCCTTAGAATATCGACGACTTACTGGTCACTTACCAGGGAGACATCCTTTGAGAGACCGGATCAGATCCATCTTAGAGGATATCTCCGGACCGGCTTTGCTTACTTCGCCGCGTCAAAGACAGAATTTTGTGTGCTTCGAGCAATTGACACAGCGACTCTTTTTGAGTTAGAAAGAGAGCCCTAGGTTTTGGGCCAGTAGCTCAGGTGGTTAGAGCGCACGCCTGATAAGCGTGAGGTCGGAGGTTCGAGTCCTCCCTGGCCCACCATTTATCTTCCCGATTTTACTAATCAAAATATTTTGAAGATGAGACCCGATACAAGCGATGACCACTCGCCTGTAACTGGCCTGTTTATTTCTTTGGAACGAGCTTGAGAATCCTCGCTCCGTCACCCCCACGCCCACCTAACCCTTCGGGGTGGCAGGCTCCGCGAACGGAGGTAGTTAGAGGGTCTCCTTCGTCTGTCCCGTTAGCCATCATCAAAGCAATCTGGTCACTGACTTTGACCGCAAGTTCATGGGTTCGTTCGTCGGTCCTGTGCATGTAACGCTTGGTTGTTTCCACTGACTTGTGGTGGAGCAAACGGCGGATATCCTCCATCGTTGCCCCGCCGAATCGCACATAGATCTCGGTAGCCGAGTGTCTAAGTAAGTGGGGACTAACCACCCGGACTCCCGCTTCTTTGCACATTTTTCGAACACCTTTATACAACTTGTCATATCCGATCATGCCACCTTTTTGACCAGGGGCCACAAAGTCACGGTCATTGGCTTTCTCACGGTCATTGGCTTTCTTAAGGGCTTTCAACTTTTTGAGATAGTCAGCCAGGACTGGAGGCATGACCACAAACTCAAGATCCTTTCCTTTGGGATATGGCACAATACGATTCTCTTTCCGTTTGTAAGCTTCAATCACCAAGATCCGGCTGCTTTTAAAGTTGACTGAAGACCACCTAAGAGCATGGATTGCTTCGACTCTCAAACCCGCAAAGACTGCAAGCCAAATGGCGGGACCAAGGTAATGATCCTGGGGCAGCTCTGACCAATGTAATCGCTTCATCAGGTGTCAAAGCCTCTTGTGGCTTCTTGCCGACTTTGGGTTGATAGCGTTTTTTAACTGGAGAAGCTTCCAAGAATTCGTAGTGCTCAATAGCCTCCTTGAAAACCACAGCAAGCATGTTGAAAACATGCCTCTGCGTCTGATCCGCAAGCCCTTTGTTGTTGAGAATGAACATTAGATCCCCAATGTGCTTCGGTGCGATGTTAAGCAGTTTCAGCTTGCCTAAATAGGGAAGAACGTGATCTCGAAACATTTGGTCTTGAGACATCCTCCAACCATTTGAAACCTTGGCACGTCTTTCCTTCGCCCACATATTCCAGAATTCGCCAACGGTGAGCAGTTTCTTTTCTGGAGAAGGCGCTAATGATCCTGCATCACGTTCGCACATGAGCTGAAGCCTGTAGCTCCGAGCTTCACGCTTTGTTTTGAAAGACTTTTGCGGAAACCATCGACCTGTTCGATCAATCACTCTCACCAAGTAAGAAATGCTTCCATCACGGTTAGCAACACGATAAATATTATCTTCGACTCTAGTCGGTTTCGAACTATAAGCCATCCTTATCCTCCACAGATTTGGATGGATCCGAGCTTTGTCTGTATTCACTTTTCAAAGAACGCGCTCTGTTTGAGCGAAGATCCCTTATACCAAGGGTTCTGGGTTGTTGGAAAGCTTGAGATTGCCGGTTTGTGGGTATTTGAGATTCATCAAAATTATCAAGATCTTCGATCTCAAACAGCACTAAACGGCCATGCTTTCTTCCCTTAAGTCTGCCTTGAAGCCGCCAGTGGTAAATTGAGGAGACGGACACCCGAAGGTATTCAGCCGCTTCTTTTGGAGTTAGAAATCTAGCCACTAGCAGCCTCCTTTTTTGGGGTACTTTTCTTAGACTCGTCGAGAAAGCTCCTATAGAGGCCGTTCAACTTGCGATACAGGCTCAGCCAGTTTTCGAGAAGTCCATAAAACTTGTCAGAATCTAGGTTTCGATAAGCTTCTTCGGCCTCTTCCGCTAATTGGCATTCCAGTGTAAAGAATCTTGGATGGTGTTCGTTGGCAAAACTTGCGATACCCTGGGGTAGATTTCTAATCTCGACAAAAGCATGGTCTATTGCGTCATCAAATTTCTTGTAGGTATCACCTGTAGAATCCTGTGTAGAACAGGAACCTTCCATGCTAATTCTGCTACTAGGATATCGATTAGCGGTTTTAGCGTTGTTAGCATCGTTTTCCTTGTCCTGTGTTAACTGAGAGAGTATTTTTTTAGCAAGATTAGCATCGTTGTCCTCTCTTGATGGTTCGACCCAGATCTTGGTGTTAAATTTCTTAAACACGGTGAACCCTCCATGCCTCTTTTCTCCTTCTACCGTCAATTTCGAGGTTGCTGCAGGGGCTCAACCAACGATGCTCTTCTAGAATTTTGATGAGCTTTTTTGCATAGGTCGCGTTCCTTACTTCCGTAGGTCCGTTCTGATAGACCTTCTGCAAATAAATCTGATCATACTTTTGTGCCCATTTAAGCAGCTTCTCAGCAACAATAAGATCTTGATCACCCTGGAAATGTTGATAAATACGAAGGGCCTCATCGAGATAGAACTGTGCAATTTCAATTCCGTCTTTCATCCTCTCAATCTGAATCTGCTCGTTAAATAAATCATCGTAAACAGTGAAGGAACCCGCTAGGCGAAGGGCATGCTCACAGATTTTTGCAGCAAATGGTTGGATAGGCTCTAAAGGTTTTCCTGGTCCAAGTTGTGCTTCCATGGCTTCATAGAAACTGATCCACATAGATTTTGCTTGATCTGATAGCTTAAGACAGGGGGGATCTAACGCTTGTCGATTACCTTCAGCAAGAGGATAGGGTGCTTTGATCAGTATTTTGATTCTATCGACAAAGCTAGAATAGTGAGCACATTCAGAGACATTAAAAGTTGTATAGCTTCTGCTTCCAGCTCTAGGTTCAGGAAAACAACATAGTGCCCGAGCGAGAAAACCTTGGTTAGACATCAGCGTATCGTCAAAAACGGATCGAGCAACGACGGGCTGGATCATCAGATGCATGGAAAATCGCCTACCAAAGAACTGCTTGACTCCCTCCCCTGCTCTTACTTTATTGATGGGTTTATTCCCATCCCATAACTCGCTGAGTCCGGTTATCATCTTTAGAACATTATTTTCGCTCATACCATGCCCCCCTAAGATCCTGCCTCCTTCGTCGGAAAAAAGCCCGAGGCTTGGTTGACCAAACTCAAACAATCGCATTAGGCCCTCATAAGTTGGATCTTGAGGTAGCCTTAGATTTGAAAGAGGAGGAAGGGGCGCAGATCCCAATGACCTAATTTCATCCTGAATTTGGTGTCGGGATAATTTTTTGTTGTTGAGGATTCTCTTTCTCGCAGCCTCATAGGCTAACTTAGCAATTTCGAACTGTTCACTCGCTTGAACGAACCAGATATACTCATCATTTTCAATATCCCGAAAGGGTTTGAGGGCCTTTCTGTCTACGGTAGACTTTCTCTCACCCGAGGCGGACACTGTGATGAAGAAATTTGAAAGAGGGGAAATACGACCATCAATTTCGATATTACGATGTGGTTGTGTTGCCATAGAAACCGCCGCCAATACGCTTTGTGCGCAGGTGGCTCCTGGGGCTTGCGTTGCTCGGATTAGAGAAGAAACCACGGGTGCTAGTGATCCAAGGCTTTCCAGGGGAAACTCTTCTTGTCGTGCCGCTGACCTCTGCAGGGGAATAGGATCAACTTCATGGTCTCGTTTCTCAATGACGTTATGTTGAATGGTAAAGGGGATCTTGTTGTGCAGAGCTTCCGTAAGCTGGTTTGGACCTTGAGAATAAACATCGAGCCAGTCGACGGAGCTTTGGCCTTCAGGAATTTCATGGTCTGGAACTAAAACGAAAGCCTTGATCCCTTTTCTGACTGCCTTAAGCGCTAATGCGTTAGCGGCCTTGACACCCACTCCATTGCGATCGTTGTCAGCCCATATGACTAATTCCTTTGTCGCTTCAGGAGGGTCAAAGCGCCTTATTCCTCCTGCGCTCATTAAACACCTCAAGCCGAGCTTAGTGGCACAAAGAATTGCTAAACTTGTTTCAAGTCCTTCGGCTACGTGAACCGTGTCCTCAGAAACATTTCCAAGCAAGATAGCGCCCATTTTTCCGAAGGACATCTTGGGAGTCTCAAGTTTAGCTTTCCTCCCTTCATGATCGAGATATATCCTTTGGATTCCAACGAGATTGTCCGACGAGTCTATCATTTCAGCGATAATCGCAGGGTGCTTTGAGATGGGAACTCCTTTTTTAAAGAAGTCCAATTTTGGGTGAAACCGGACAGATGAAGGGTACTTCGCCAGGTTCAATCCGCGATTTTTCAAGTAAGCACGGCCTACATCTGATTTAGGTGTATCGAGAGGGTCAGATTGCGCTAAGATCTTTTTGCAAATGTGTAACTTCGGATCATACTTTTCCTTTTGCGTCTCGGGCCAAGCACCCAGGCTTCTGAGAGCACTTATGACTGCTTCCTGGGTACATCCAGCATGGCACTTGAACAGTGACTTTCCATCAACGGTTCTTAGACTAAAAGAAGGATTTCGATCTTTATGAGCCGGACATGACGCCATCCAGCCATCACCGCATGGTTTAACGTTCTCGAGCTTCCTCGTGATCTCTTCTGTGGTGGTTTGGGCAATAGGAGCCATATTTTCTCCTTTCTTGGAAAAATTCAGATCGTTGATTTTGCTTTAGAAGCTGTTGCTAGGTTAACTTAGTTCCAGCAGGGCTTATTTCACCTCTGGACACTTCTTTCACTGATTGATGGTCGATCCATTCAAAGAACTTGGCTTCATCTATGAGGATCTTGCGCCCAACGCGCCTAATGGCCTCTTGGAGACCGCTGTTATGATGCTTTTGGATCAAATATCTTAGACCTGCGGTATTAGGCCAGTTGTGAAACTCATTCCATTTGACCAGAGGAATAAGATGTGGAGTTTTTCTGCTTTCCTGCATTCTTTGCTCCCTAGTATGACCTGTTGACTGTGATTTCAACCAATCGTTACAAGTTTCAAAGAATTCGTACAGGGTAAAGAAATAGACATGGGCGAGTATTTTTCGTCTATCTTTTACAAGGCTGTCTTGCCCATATTTCCATGGATTCATCTTAAAGATCGATATTCAAACACTCTTTCATCAGCACATCTTTTTCGGATTTTGTTCCTCCCTTTGGAGTTCTTATTTTTTGTTTTATGAAGTGTTCCTTTACTTTTCGCTTGGCCTTTCCTTCGTTGAGATGCTCGTCCTCGATGATTTTTTTGATCTCAGGATGAGCAAAAATCTGAGGCATTTGAAAGGAGCTATTATGAGATTTTAAGGTTGTCGCATGGCGAATAATCTTGGTGTATGCTCTCGTTGAAGGTGAGTGCTTTGATGCGTTCGATGGATCTTCATGCTTAACCATGATGGGTTCAATTTCATGCTTCCATCCCCATTTGATAAAATCGTTTTTGAGAAAGCCCGGCTTACCCTCAACATCAATAACCCTCAGCTGATTCCCAATGATTGCGTTATTAAAATAGGTTTTTATATCCTTGACACATCGTGCTGAAGGTTTTCTGGAGGTAAAATAAACCAAATGATGGTTAAAGTTTGCCCTCCCTTCGGTAAGTATATCGAGTGCTTGCTCCTTTGTTATACATTCGTCGCGTAAGTCTTTCATGCAGCTCCTCCATTGCAAAGAGAAATCAAAGGCTGAGCGATGATAAGATAGAGCAGGTGCTAACTGAACTAAAATAAGAGGACTTAGCAAATGGCTTTACCGTCAACAAACGGGCTTCACAGGGATCAGAAAGGGCGGTTTTTACGCGGGAACGCAGGAGGCCCCGGAAATCCGCACGTAGCCAAGGTTGCCAAGCTCAGACAAGCGTTTCTTTCGGCGGTTTCCGAGGATGATATCAAGAAAATTGTACGGGCTATGGTCAAAGCCGCGGCGTCAGGGGATGTTGGAGCGGCGAGATATTTGACGAGCTATTTGATCGGCCAACCTGCGGAGTTAGAGTCCGATATTCAGCGGGAGATAGATAGAGAGAGTTTCGATCTATTGAGCCTTATTCCTCGAGAGAAGTTGGTTGAGGTTGCAAGGCGTCAGTGGCAAAAAAGCTTGAATGGATAATGCCTTAAATTGGCACTAGCGCTCTTCATAGCTGAACTTTTATATCTTACAGCTTTATTCTGGTTTTAACTGGAGAGTAAATTCTCGGATAGGTAAGAATATCAATTTTTCTTCTTGTCGGTAAAAACCTCTGGAAGGGAAGGCTGTTTAAAACTCTCTGAACCAATCCTCTTGGTTTGTAAGTATTGCGCAATTTTAAATTCTTGGTTAAGTCTTCGTATGCTCTGCTAGATATGCCCTTCTTGAGGTCTTCAACAGGTAGTCGATCAAGCACTTTGCTATACGAATCAGAAATTCTTTCGACCCCAAGGCGGTCTTTATATACAACAACAGCGTGATCCTCAGACATCCGAAACCTGGTGGTGTTGAGATACTGAAAGCGTGCATCCACACCAGCTCCGTCTAGCATAAGCTGCGTTGCAATAGCATGGTGCCGACAATCACCCCACTTAGCTTTGATGAATTCTGACATTCTTATTTCGCCTTTTTCTAGGAATTCATTTGTAGTGGGCTTAATTCCAGCGTAATCCCACCTTTTGAAGGTTTGATGCACTGTCTCATGGATATTATCCGTAATAAAGTTGATACGATCTGCCTCGGGAATCTGTCTTACCTCTGCTTCTTCAGCAAAAGCAGCTCCTAGTTTTTTGAAATATGCAACTGACTGCTCGTCTATGATGATGTTTGGCATTCTCCCTTCATGGTGTAACGTTCCCTCCATAATATCCCCAGCTGCGAGTTTTCCTTGACCATATCGGACGATTCGCTCTTCGTTTTCAACTCGGGCAATGTAGTATTCATCTGAGGCATGAGCGTGGGCTTTGAAGTAAGTGTATTTTAGTCCCTTCATTTCAATGATAAGGGTTCCATCTGACTTTTTTGTCACTTGTCCTTGATTTGAAACAACCATCTTCTGCAATTCTGTGTAAGAAGAGAAATCGGGAAGTACTTTTTGAGTTTCAAAAATTCGAGTGAGGTCTTCTTTGCTTGGAATGCGGGTAATGTTATCTGAAAAAGGCTGGCCTTTATAACCATGAATGGTAACAATTGCCGCTCCTGCCAACCCAGTGCCAGCGACAGAGGAGCCTATGATGATTTCAGTCTCGTTGTCTTCATCCGTGAAAAAAGTTGTGAGGGGCTTGATAAATTGATCGTCAAAGTCGGAACCATTGTCAGTTAGATAGAAATTTGCCTGCGAGAGTGACAGACCATATCGTTTTTTTGAGGGTTTGGTTGATAGTTGTGCCCACTGAGAGCATATGTTCCCATCAGTACACGCCTTGACAAATAGATCCCCAGATACCTGCTCAGATTCTAGAATATTACTTGTCAGCTTAAATGACTTACATTTTGGATTGCAGGATTTGATATTAATATGATCAAAACTGCCGAGTTTTGCATATATTTTGATTGCTTTTTCAGGCTTGCTAAAGTTTATATCGCGCAAATTTTGCGGAGGAGCAGCTGTTTTACAGCCGATAATTAATGCAATAAATAAAGTTAGATAGATATTCATTGTTTCTCATAACAATACAGAAGGATTCCACGAAACATTCTTCGGTGTGAAGAGGGTATAGCTAAAGCTTGGGTAATTGAGGCCGATAACTGCGGGGGGGGGGGGTGAGTAATGTATTTAATGATTTTATTAGTAGGTTCCTTGATGTTTAACACTGGCTGTAAAACCTTTGAGGAGAATAAAAGATCTGCCCGTTTAGCTCCTAAATTAAAGGACGGTACAAGGCTTGGTGATCGCAATAAAATTGAGAAACTAGAAAGTTCAAGAGATATAACCAAGTATAGCGAGTTATATTTGGTAGTTACTTTTGAAGAAAACTCTGAAGATAAATTGGGTCTTGCTGGTGGCCCCAAATTGAGATCGTTTGACACCGATAGCGTTATTACGCCGCAAAGAATGCGTGAAATATCGGAGATATGGGATGGTGCAAAAGCGATTAAAGACTTGGAGGCAAGGAAAGCAACAATTGCAAGACGGGAATGGAACATTGAGGCGAGGAAAAACCCAGAGCTAATTAATCAAAAGTTGGAAGAGCAAGGTATACATCGAGACGCATATGAAGCCATGATCTCAGGAAGAAGGCCGCTTGGTTTTAAGGATGATGTGGAGTATAGAAATTTCCAAGAAGGCATAACTAATATATTGGGAGAGCATACTTTTGTAGCTAGGGTTAAAGGATCTGCTACAACCGGCATTGAGCGGGTTACCTACGAAAAATTTTTGATTTAAGATAGCGTCTTTTTTTGTATAATCACCCCGCCTGAAGATCGGATGAAGGTAAATAAAAAAAGGGGGTTACAATAGAAATCGAAAATATTGAGCGATTAGATCACCATGGGATTGTGGCGGGCACCATCAGAGAGCTTGGTCTAATAGAGATGATTGATGAGCGACTTGGTAAGCATGATGATGAGTCGATTTCAGCCGGAGAAGCTATTGCAGGGATGATCATCAATGGCCTTGGATTTTCAGACAGACCCCTATCCCTGATCCCTCAGTTTTTCAATGAGTGCCCTTTGGATAGTCTTTTTGATAGACATCTGGACCCAGATGACTTCAATCGCTTTAAGTTGGGTCGTGTTCTTGACAGAGCTGCAACATATGGCTGTGACTTACTGTTTACTGAACTTGCTCAGAGAGCAGCTAGAAAAATTGGGATTGATACACGATTCGGCCATCTGGATACCACAAGTTTTTCTGTAACAGGGGAGTACCTCCCGGACACAGATGAAAATGCAATCTCAATTACTTATGGTTATTCCAAAGACAAGCGGCCAGACCTAAAACAGGCAGTTCTGGAGATGATGGTATCTCAGGATGGTGGTATTCCCTTAATAGCAAAGAGCTGGGATGGAAATTCCAGCGATAACGTGATCTTTGGTGAACGAAGCAAGTATCTTGCAGATCAGCTAAGCAAAGCGGATTGGCCAGAATTTCTGGTGGCAGATTCGAAGCTTTATACAAAGGAAAACACTGATTTTCTGGAGAGCGTAGCTTATATTACAAGAATTCCAAACACGATTAAGAATGCTGTAGAATTAATCAATACAGCACTTGCGGAAAAAAATAGCTGGATCAGTGTATCACCTTCACGAAAATATCAGACATTCAATCTAAATCATTATGGAATTTCTCAGCGCTGGATCGTTGTTTATTCTCAGGAAGCAGAAAATCGCAGCCGGTCATCGTATGAGAAGAAAGTACAGCGTGAAAAGGATCTCATTAGCAAAGACCTCTTTCACCTGCAAGCAAAGCGTTTTTCATGCAAAGAAGATGCACATAGCGCTCTGTATGAAAAATCTAAGAAGTGGAAATACCACCTGCTCGGCTCTGTAGAATACAGAGAATACGAAAAATATGCGAAGAAGGGCAGACCGTCTAGGGGGACTCATCCTGAGACGATGACTTTTCAGATTACTGCGACGACGACAAAGAATAAGGATTTGCTTGAATCAAAAATCCGCTCAGCGGCTTGCTATATCGTCGGAACCAACGCTGACCGTGATGTCCTCTCTGATACTGAGGCAATCAGTAACTATAGCCAACAAAATCAAGTGGAAAAAGGATTCAGATTTTTAAAAGACCCAATTTTTTTCGCCTCTTCTCTTTTTGTTAAAAAACCTTCCCGAATTTCTGGTCTTCTTATGGTTATGAGTCTGGCTTTGCTCGTTTATTCGGTAGCTGAGCGACAGCTGAGAAAAACACTACAGGAAAAAGAAGAAACACTCCCAAACCAGATCAATCAACCGACAAAAACACCGACATTACGATGGGTATTTCAGATTCTTCGGGGGATTAATGTCATTACTGTGAATGAAGATGGGTTCAGACAAAGAATATTTAAAGGGATCAATGAGTTAAGGAGAAAAATACTCTCCATGTTTAGTGAAAAAATTCTCAGTATATATCAAATTTCTCTCACATGACCCTGCTCAATGCCGGCTACAACCTTTCTGTCTGAGAACCCAGGCAAAAAAGCAGGACATGTATTTAAAAAAGATTCCATTCGATTTTTGGATCGTGGCGATGTTGATGTAGTGTTGGAAGGTGATACTTTAGTCCGACGAATGGAAGAACTGGGTTATAAACCACACGAGAAGTACCCTCACATCTATTTTACGGCAGATGTACATAAAGTTTTCCCAGAATTAAAAGCATTTAGTAACGAGTGGGGAAAAAAACTCAAGAGGCCAGTAAATATCGCTCTGTTGGTCGACCCCAAAAACGCTACAACGGGAGCTAGGGATTTTGTAACAAAGAAAAAAGCTCCTTCTCCTACTAGGAAAAAAGCTCCTTCTCCTACTAGGAAAAAAGCTCCTTCTCCTACTAGGAAAAAAGCTAAACCCAATAGAAATATACTGTTCTGGGGGGCTGGAACTTTCGCTGTGATCACCGTACCTATCGCAGCAAGTGTACCGATCATTTTAGAATCTACTCCATAAGGATGAACTTGCAGTAGATCTTTTTTGCCTGTAATTCGCCTGTGTAAAACCCCTCCAAATCGGTGCAAATTGAAGCAAATACAGACAAATACTCGCAACATCCAGTTTGTTATTATTATTGGGAAATTAACGAATCCCAAGGGCTTCCTCGCTACCCCTTGCACGCCTGATAAGCGTGAGGTCGGAGGTTCGAGCCCTCCCTCGCCCACCATTTATCTTCATGAAATCAAAAGACAATTCCAGATTAAAGTCAAAGACCAAAAAGAAAAATAAGCCTAGATGTAACCGCAGGTGTACCTAAGCAAGAAATCCGTTACACCTCTGAAGTGAAACTTTCATCTACCTTGCCTCATGAACGATCCGTTCAAGCCCTCTGAGCCTTTGTTTCAAACCTTCCACTTCTGACTGTTTAGCTGGCCGCTCGCCAGGATTAAGATACAGGTCATAAAGGGTCTGATGAATCAAAGTCTGATACTTCATTCCTCTTTTGGCTGCTTCTACTCGAATCGCTTTTAAAAGCTCCTCATCATAGAAATTAGTCTCCTAAAAATTCATTTGAGCGGTTTGATATGCTCAGCCACAACGTATCACTCGCTTGCGGCTCTATTGAAAAGTTACGAAAAACACTCTCCATGTTTAGTGAAAAAATTCTCAGTATATATCAAATTTCTCTCACATGACCCTGCTCAATGCCGGATACAGTTAACAATTTTCATTGTTAATTGTATGAAAACAAATTGTTTTCATGGATATCAAACGCAATGTGCCGCGCCCTCCTAGGGTAGCAGCGAGTCGTGGATATTTCCATGCAGCCAGACCATCCGGCTTTCCAGCTTTGTACCAAGCCACATAGTCTTCTGGGCTGTCAGATATCTCATAATATTCATCCCAATAGATCGCAGTTGCCTCCAATAGGTTCGATAGAGCTTGAGTCAGAGTTGTTTTCCCACTACCTGAAACTCCTGATATACCAATAATCGTCGCCATATTTAATTTTCCTTCGGTGATCACTAATCTGTTAAGAGCCTAGCGCCTGATTTTCCCTGACCACCTAGAGCATCGTTAGGATTTCTTAATGGGCATTCAGACATGGAAAGGCAACCACATCCGATACAGTCATTTAGCTGATCTCTGAGCTTTACCATTGTTGCTATTCGTTCGTTGAGCTCTTCTCGCCATTTAGAGGAAAGTTTGTTCCAATCCTTAGCATTTGGTGCCCTATTCTCTGGTAGAGCATCAAACGCTGTGCTTATTTCCTTTAGAGAGATACCGAGCCTTTGAGCCACTTTTATCACGGCAACCCTCCTGAGGACACCTCTGGGGTATCTCCTCTGATTACCGTTAGTCCTAAATGCTGGGATGAGGCCCTTTTCCTCATAAAAGTGTAAAGCTGAAACAGCCACACCACTCCGTTTTGCCAATTCTCCAACGGTTAGCTCCATTTTAACGGTAGGTTGCGATGTTTTTGACATTTCTCTTGACCTCAAGTTAACTTGAGGTCCTAAACTAGCAGCTTTCAACCTAGAGCAATAGCTAAAATTTAGGAGTAAGCCAATGTCGCCACAAGTTAAACCCAACCTTCAATTAATCTATGTTTCAAACATCGAACGTTCTAAGGACTTTTACCAGAGCATTTTCGAGGCAGAACCAGTTTTCACTAGTCCTCGCTACATTGCCTTCTCCGCAGGAGGAGACGCTCTCTTTGCTATTTGGACTGGAGGCCAGACACCGAACAAAGAAACGCAGCGTTTTTCTGAAATCGGTATTATGCTGCCTTCCAACGAAGAGGTAGATTTACTTTTCGAGAAGTGGAAGACAAATCAGGAGATTGAAGTCATACAAGACCCAGTTGACGAGATTTTTGGAAGAACCTTCCTTGTAAAAGATCCTGATGGCCATATTATCCGAATTTGTCCCATTGATTGATATTTATCTCGGTGCAGAACTTTCAAAGTAGGTTTGTGCAGTCAACTTCACTTTTTTATTTTATGCAGCAAAGTCAATGCAATCGGTTCTAAAGTTGTCCACTTCGGCCCACCATTCCGAATTTCCCTTCATTTTATTAGGATAAAGTCCTAAACGGTTTTTTCATTTCATATCGGGCGGTTGCACCATCTAAAACTTGGTTCGATAGTATGATTTCTAGGAACACTCGTCGTTCTTCAGGAGATCTCATTTTCCATAATGATTTCGACTGTATAGCAAAATGATTTTGGGCAATGGAAAGAAGAGCTGCATTTTGATCTCGGAAAATCTCAGCG
This sequence comes from Deltaproteobacteria bacterium, assembly GCA_020635195.1. Taxonomy (GTDB): domain Bacteria; phylum Bdellovibrionota_B; class Oligoflexia; order Oligoflexales; family Bog-1112; genus JACKAG01. The sequence goes on from JACKAG010000008.1 coordinate 83,693, forward strand.
TTGAAAGCATTAATCTGAAACAGGGAAAACACCTGAAAGAAATGAAGTTGAGGGGGCTTAGAGATCAACTATCTCACGGCAGAAAATATTTTAGATATGGCAAATCGCCAACGGATATCCCTGATTATATCAAAGAAAGAGAAGAAAGCTCAAAGGTGAAATTAAAAAACTTGAACAGGAGCTTGGGTTAGACCGCTACAGACGATGGTAGGTTGAAAAAAATCCCCTAATTCCCCTATTTTTTCTTTTTGATGGAAGACTTGATCTAAATTTCAAAATCCAACACATTCACACATTCTATTTGGCATTCCATTTCCATTATTCTCCAGTCCCTATTTAACCTTGCAAGAACTAATTAGGTATAGTACCTATTATATAGGTACCAAAAACGCATGGAGTACCTATATAATGAAGTCTTTTGAAAACAGCAAGTTAGAGAACCTATCCATTAGCCATAACCTGCTAAAAATTATAAAAACCCTCGGAATTTACACTGGAAAAGAGGAACTCTACCAAAAACAAGCTCCTCAGATACTCAAGACTCTCTGGCAAAGTGCCGTAATTGAGAGCACCGAGTCTTCCAACCGTATAGAGGGGGTGATTATTCCCGAGTCCAAGCGTCTCAAGGAACTTATCGAGCGAAAATCTAAGCCAGAAAACAGGTCGGAGCAAGAAATTGCTGGATATCGAGACGTTTTGGCAACAATCCATTCTTCACACACAGACATCCCCTTCACTCCTAATATTATTCTCCAGCTACATAGGGATTTATTTTCCTTTACAACTGACCCAGGAGGAACTTGGAAGTCAGTTGACAACACCATTTCAGAGACCTTGGCAGATGGGAGCAAGAGAATACGTTTTCAACCTGTTGCCGCGTGGCAAACAAAAGAGGCCATGGATAAGTTGCGTAGCTTTTACAGCGAATCCCCGGTAGATCAATTTCTGACTATTCCTGCATATATATTGGATTTTCTATGTATTCATCCATTTAAGGATGGGAATGGTCGTATGGCCAGACTCCTATCTTTATTGCTCTTATATAACACAGGATGCAAAGTTGGGCGTTACATAAGCCTAGAACGGATCGTCGAAGATACAAAAGATGGTT
>JACKAG010000009.1 GCA_020635195.1 Deltaproteobacteria bacterium
GGCTGATCTGAAAAGGGCTCATCCGGACATACATGATTTTTTGTCAGGAGTGTTGATACTTTGATTTTCAGGTGATTGCTTTGTGGCTGAGAGCTGATCCTGGATGTGCTGGTCAGAAGGGCTGTCGATGCCGCAAGATTTTTGTAAAGTTTGTCAGATGATCTTAATTGGTATAGATCTTTCCGGTTATCTTTGCCATAGATAACCTCCGGATCATTCCAGGCGAAAAGAAGGTTTTGAGAAAAAGATCCGACCAAAAACAGTAGCAGGAAGAAGCAAGCGAAGCTCCTGCACATGCATGTTTCCCCTATCGCATCGGGCTGTGAATCTGACCTGATAACATGAGCTTAGCGGATGACAGTGTGTATGGTCAATATGCTATTATGGCATATTTAAATATCCGGTCCGTTAGCAGGAGAAAACTATGGAAATTCATATTTCCGGCTTTCCGGTTTTTATGAAACTTGGATATTTTTCAAAAGAGAGACTCAGTGGTCAGGAAGTGCTGGTCAGTCTGTCAGCAGAGATCATAGAATTTTCGCCATCAGAGACAGAAGATTTGTCTGCTTCTGTTGATTATGGAAGACTGATTTCTCTGACAGAGGCTGTTCTGAAAGATCAGGAAGTTCGCATGATTGAAACGGCGGTATTCCGTCTTGGACAACGGATGATAAATGAGTTCCCCAGGATCAGTCGTTTATTTGTTAAAGTTGAAAAACCGATTTTACCTGATGGAATGGGGAAAGGTGCCAGAGTCAGTGTTTCGCATCTCTTTCGTAATAGTCCCGGCTCTGCATGTCTCCCGCAAAACTGATGACACAGAAAAAACGGAGCATATATGCTCACGAAAACAGAAATCAGGATTTCCGGAGCCTCTGTACATAACCTGAAAGGGCTGAATCTTTCGTTGCCTCATGAAAGTATTATTGCCGTTACCGGAGTCAGCGGATCGGGAAAAAGCTCACTGGTTTTCGATGTTATTCTGGCAGAAGCCCAGAGAAGATTTTTTGAGACTCTCTCACACTATTCCAGACAATTTATGAGTATGGAAAAGCGGGCTGATGTTGAGAGTATTGAAGGTCTGTGTCCGGCAGTCGGCCTGCCTCAGTATGAACAGCTTCCTTCATCAAGGGCGACTGTTGGAAGTTTTTCAGATCTGACTGAGTTACTTGGGGTTCTATTTTCCGGAAAGGGAAAAGCATTTTGTCCGGAGCATGAACTGCCTCTTTTTCCACAAACTCCTGATGAAATAAGCCAGCAACTGATCCGTGATTATAGTGATCAGAGGATGGCAATCTGTGCTCCTTTATCTGTTGCAAAACAAGGATCATTTCAGAAAGAACTGGACCACTATGCCAGAAAAGGTTTTCTGAAGGTTCTCCTCGATGGATCTTTCCTGTCGATCGATCCTCTTCCGAAGATTGATGCAGAAAAAAAACACAGCCTTTCTCTGGTGATTGATGTGATCCGGACTGGAGTCAAAAGCCAGGATAGACTGACAAGAGCGATTGCTGCTGCTGCTGAGGAAAGCAAAGGTTATGCCGAATGCTGGCTAGCAAAAGATCTTTCAGGACCATTACCTCCCCCTGTCTCTTACTCTTTGTCCGGCGGCTGTCAGATATGTCACTTCAGTTTTCCAAAGGTGGACCCACGTTACTTTTCCCCTAATTCCCTCGGACGCTGTCTTCGCTGTGATGGAAGAGGGAGTTATCCTGCACATGGAGCCGAGCTCTGTGAGGACTGCAAGGGCAGTGGCCTTAGCCAGCTGGCTGCCTGTACCCGCATTGGGCAGACAAGTGCTATGGACTGTCATCTGATGAACCTGTCAGATCTTCATAGCTTTATCAGCTCTCTGACTATATCAGACCCTGGATCAGAACTTCTGAAAGGCGAACTGTTGCGGAAGATCACCGGGATGGATCAGCTTGGCCTGGGCTATCTGTCCGTGTCCAGGAGGCTGACGAGTCTCTCCACTGGTGAATATCAGAAACTCAGGCTGGCCAGTCTTCCCGTTCGCCAGCTCCGCGGCTTGCTCTATGTTCTTGATGAACCTGTTCAGGGTCTGCACTGGCGGGAAACGGCTGCTGTAATGGCCCGCCTACGGGAGCTGCGTGATCAGGGCAATACGGTGATTATGGTAGCCCATCATCGTGAACTGATCAGAGAAGCGGATTATGTCGTGGAGCTGGGGCCAGGTGGAGGAACTCAGGGCGGGGAGCTGCTCGCGTGTTTCAGACCTTCAGAGGCAGAAAATATTGTTTCTTTTTCTCAGACAGCCCGCAGCCTGCTGCAAAAGCCTCTGTCAGGATCTCAGGGATGTTCTGATGACAGGTCCTTATCTGCATGTCATCAGGATTTTTTTCGTCTGCGTCATGTTCACTTTCTGAATCTTAGGATTGAAGAAGTGTGTTTTCTGGCTGCTTCCCTGAATATCATCTGTGGTGTTTCAGGAGCCGGAAAAAGTAGCTTGTTACGTGGGGCTGTGTTTCCAGCAGCTTCCGCTGAACCCTCAGAGGCTGCCGAGGGTCGCATTGAATGGATTCCACCAAAAGACAGAACTCTTCGCTCTGTGCGGTATTTTGGACGAGAGCCATTGGCTGCCAAGGGGGCTGCATTTCCGGCTACAATTCTGGATGTCTATACTCATATCAGACAACTGTTTGCCTCTCTCCCGGAAGCCCAGATAAGTGGATTGACTCTCAGAGATTTCTCCCTTCAGGCCGGAGGGGGTCGATGTGAAAACTGTTCCGGACAGGGGCAGGTTTCACTGAAAATGACATTCTTAGCGGATGCGCAGGTGGAGTGCCCGGAATGTCAGGGACAAAGATTTCAGGAAAAGGTACTGAATATCCAATACAGGGGCTTAAACCTTGCTCAGATTCTGAAACTATCTCTTGACGAGAGTATAGAATTTTTCAGTTCTTTTCCAAAGATCAGGAAAAAACTACAGCTGGCAAGTGAGCTTGGACTTGGCTACCTTGGGCTCGGCCAGCCCGCAACAGGCTTGTCGGGAGGAGAGGCCCAAAGACTGAAGCTGGCGTCCTGGCTCAGAGCAGATCCTGATGTGCTGATTCTGATGGACGAACCCTGCCGGGGACTGCACTTTTCTGAAGTTCATCAGCTTATGAAAGTCCTGAGACGATTGACTTCAGCGGGAGCAACCATAATGATCACCGAACATCATCCTGATGCGATCCTCTATGGAGACTGGATTGTGGAGCTTGGTCCAGGCGCAGCTGATCAGGGAGGGCAGCTTGTCTGGCAGGGGAGCGGACGTGATTTTATGAGCCGGGATGAAAATATCATCTGATCTCTTTTCCGGGACGTCACTCTTGTCAGGACTTGTGTTTTCGCTCTGTTTTAATGTTACGCAGAGCTTCAGAAAAACTTTCTTTTTCGCTGATCATCCGGACAGAACCGCTCGCGCTTTGTTTCTCGCGTTCTCTGAATACCTCAATGCTGGTCCTGATATGATCACAAAAGGGATAAAATATCTCCGGATCGAAGTCATCATCTGCATTTTTTGTCATCAGCTCGATTGCTTCAGTCGATGACATCGCTGCTTTATAGACCCGCTTCATTAAGAGGGCCGAATAGACATCCGCAACAGAAATGATTCTTGTGTAGAGATGGATACCCTCCGCATGGTCTTCCAGACGGCCTTTTTTGCCATGTGGGTAACCACGGCCCTTAAAACGCTCATGATGTTCCATGGCAACCCTTGCCGCCAGCTCATTTACGGGAGCTCCTTTATCAATTGCCCGTCGCAGTTCTTCATAGCCCAGAATGGTGTGTGTCTTCATGATTTCAAATTCTTCCGGGGTAAAAGAACCAGGTTTGTTGAGAACATGATTGGGAACACAGGATTTGCCAGCATCGTGATAAAGGCCGCATTGTGCAACAATCTGACATTCTTCCCGGGAAAGCGGGTTTTTCAGAAAACTCATGGCAATTGTCGCAGATAACATGGCAACGGAAGCACTATGATCATACAAGGTTGAATCACAGCTGATCATCCGGCTCAATGTACCAACGGCGATATCGCTATCAATCTGGCTGGACATAATACTTGCCGTCGCGTCAATTGCTTTGTTTGCAACATGATTATTGATCCCTCCTCTGACAATCATCTGACTTGCAGAGCTCAGGGATGAATAGAGCTCCAGAACACGAGCGTCCAGCGTCCGGTCTTTTTCCAGGACAATTCGTATTTTTTTATTTCTGACCTGATTGATCAGAGCTTCAAATTTTGGGAGGTCCGCCTTCAGCACGCAGATATCAATATCTGCTCCTGGCCGGATGCTTGCCTGCCACATCTGCTCCAGAAGCTCAGCGCTTAGTTCGTTTGGTTTTATGAATTCAATAATTTCATCACAGGCAACAATAAAAAGACTGAAATCAATCGCACTGACTTCTCTCAGATACGAAAAAAGTTCCAGTGATACCGGGGCAAATCGTCTGGCGGTTTTTTCGTCGTAAGGCCAGATTTTGCATCGTTGTCTCGTTGACTCTTTAATCAGGAATTTTCGACGATTGTTTTTTTCTGTCATGTGTTTGATTCCTGAAACAGGCGGATGGCAAAAACATTCTGTTATTTTAGGATAGCCTGTTTTAAAATCTTAACATAACGGAACATTGACAGCCAGCCCACCACGTGATGTTTCCTTATATTTCCGTTTCATATCATTGCCTGTATCTTTCATGGTTTTAATAACAGAATCCAGAGAGACTCTGTGAGTTCCGTCTCCACCGAGAGCGATTCTGGCAGCGTTGATAGCTTTGACTGCACCCATAGCATTTCGTTCGATACAGGGAATCTGGACCAGACCGGCCACCGGATCACAGGTCAGGCCGAGATTATGTTCCATAGCAATCTCAGCCGCCTGTTCAATCTGCCGGGCATGACCATTCTGAGCTGCGACCAGTCCGGCAGCAGCCATAGAGCAGGCCACTCCGACTTCCCCCTGACAACCGACCTCAGCACCGGATATAGAAGCATTTCCGGCATATAAAGAGCCAATAGCGGTCGCCGTCAGCAGATATCGGCGAATCCCATCCTGGTCTGATCCTTTGATGAAGGTCTGATAATATCGGATGACGGCTGGGATAATACCTGCTGCACCATTGGTTGGGGCTGTAACGACTTTTGATCCGCTGGCGTTTTCTTCGCTGACAGCCAGTGCGTATAAGTTAACCCAATCCAGCACAGTCAGAGGATCTCCCTGATGCTGTTCCTGTTTCTGCTTCAAAGACTGGTAAATAGCATGAGCCCTTCTTCTGACCTTCAGAGAGCCTGGAAGGACTCCATCCTGCTGGCAACCACGCTCAATACTTGCATCCATCGCCTGCCAGATCTCGTCCAGATAATGAAATACCTCCTCCCTGCTTTTGTTTCGGGAACATTCATTGAGTAGCACAATTTCCGCGATAGTCTTGCCTTTCTCTTCACATAAGCGGAGAAGTGCATCTCCCGATGAGAAAGCAAAGGGAACTTCAGGGGCTTCTTCGATGAAAGTCAGTTGTGTCCCATCTGAGTTGCTGATAGCAATCTGACCTCCTCCCACCGAAAAATAAGATTGTTCGGAAAGGACAATTCCATCTTCTGTGCTCGCCCGAAAGATGATCCCGTTAGGATGAGGAGGAAGGGTTTTTCGGCGAAGGTAGATGATATGAATCTGCGGATCAAAGGGAATACTGATTTCTCCATTTAGCATCAGCTGTCCGGACTGACGAACTTTTGTCACCTGTGCGTCGATGGACTCCGGAAGAATCAGATGAGGCTGTTCGCCCAGGAGTCCCAGAATCAGGGCTTTGTCTGTACCATGTCCTATGCCTGTCAGAGCAAGCGAGCCATACAGTTCGACAACAATTTTCTGAACCTGATGAAATAACGAAAGATTCTTCAGGTTTGCGATGAAGGAGCCAGCAGCCAGCATAGGCCCTATAGTATGTGAGCTGGAGGGACCTATACCGATTTTAAACAACTGAAATAAGCTGATTTTCATGGAAAAATTCCTGTGTCTGCTCATGCCATCAGGCAGGATCAGGATCTGAGTATTCATTCTGTGATCTGTTTAACAGAATGTTCCTGTCCGATTTAACAAACTTTCCCAATCACGATATCATGGGTGTGTGGCATGTAACAGAGGATACTCTTTGAGAATATTATTCTTCAGATTTAAGTCCCGGCGTCAGTGATCGAGAAGAGATTTACAGATTTTTTTATATGGGCAGGAGGACTCCAGAATATGTCTGATGTTCAGAAAAATCCAGTCAGGCGTTGTCTGCTGGTTGATGACAGTGATGAGTATCTGAATATCCTGGCCACTATGCTTGAGCCAGACTTTGAGGTGGTCTGGGCTCACAATGGCTTGCTGGCCTGGAACCTCTTCCTTGAACAGACTTTTGATCTGATTATTTCTGATTTCGTCATGCCCGTTATGAATGGGTTTGAACTGATCAGACGGATACGGGATCGGGATCAAAAGATTCCTGTCTTTATGATTACAGGCTATGAAATCGTAGACCCGGATAACTTTAAACGCAGAATGGAACTTCTTAATATTAATGGGCTTCTTTCCAAACCACTGAAGAAAGACGATTTACTGTCTCAGCTGAATGAGCTATTTGTCTGATATCATCGCTATTGACGTCTTGTTTTTTTAAGTGATTCAATCTGTTATTCTTATCACGTACCTTTATACTGAAGAAAAGCCGTTGTGGCGATGTTTTATCTCTTATCTGTCACAACAACGGAGATATTCATGAGCAAGATTCTCGATGAATTGCTGGAAATTTTCGATCTGTCTAAATCAGATGAGGATTCCTGGACCGGACAAAATCAGGATCTTGGTTATGTCAGACTGTTCGGAGGGCAGGTGCTTGGGCAGGCTCTTGTTGCAGCAAAGAGAACCGTTGAAAACTGGTTGCCACACTCACTTCATGCTTATTTTCTTCGTCCGGGAGATCCTTCTGTTCCGGTCCGATACCAGGTTCACAGAATCCGTAATGGCAGAAGCTTTGCGACCAGGCGAGTCGTTGCATTACAACATGAACGTGCCATTTTTAATATGTCTGCCTCTTTTCAGGTCATAGAAAGCGGATTTGAACATCAGAGCACTATGCCTGTTGTCAAAGGTCCCGAAGGGATCAAATCAGAACTGGAAAGAGCCAGGGAAAGCCAGGAACGACTTCCTGATGCTCTGAAAGATTATCTGCTTCGTGACCGTCCGGTTGAAATCCGTAATCCGAATCCGGTTTCTTATTTTCATCCGGAAAAGAGGGCTGCAGTGAATCAGTCCTGGGTCAGGACAGTTGCGACTATGCCTGACGATCCTGTCATCCATTATTGTATGCTCGCTTATATTTCTGATATGAATCTGATTGAAGCATGCATGATGCCTCATGCTGTAAATCTGCTTCAGAAGAACATGCAGATTGCGAGTCTGGATCATTCCATGTGGTTTCATCAGCCATTTCGCGTGGATGAGTGGTTACTTTATCATTCCCACAGTCCCGTTGCCAGCGGTAGCCGTGGGCTGAATTTCGGAAGTTTTTATCGACAAGATGGTACCCTGGTTGCAAGCACAGCGCAGGAAGGGTTGATTCGCCAGCGAGAGCGCTGAGCGGCTAATCATGACATCATTCTCATTTTAATTTCAGATAGTCGTTCCTGCCAGATCCGACTCCTGCCATGGTGATCGGGACCTGGCAAAGTTGCTCTGCTTCTCTGATAAAATTCTGAGCTTCCTGAGGAAGATCTGCAAAGGTTCCTTCTGTCTTCAGTTCCTGTTTCCAGCCAGGCAGGGATCTGAAGACAGGAACGCAGCCCGAAAGAATCCGGCTATCTTCTGGAAATGTATTGATATCACCTAATTGCGGATGATGATAATGAGTTGCAATGCTGATCTTGTCGAAAGCGCTCAGAATATCAAGTTTGTTCATAAAGATTTCATCGAAGCCATTTACTTCCGCAGCGTAGCGCATGGCGACAGTATCCAGCCAGCCACATCGTCTCGGACGGTTCGTCGTCGCGCCAAATTCGTTTCCCTGTCTGGAAAGAAGACGTCCGTCTTCATCATGTAGTTCTGTCGGAAAAGGCCCTTCACCAACTCTGGTTACATATGCCTTGGCGATCCCTATAATCCTCTGAACCCTGCGCGGATCAATTCCCAGGCTGGTGGTCGCTCCGCTGGCGATTGTATGACTTGATGTCACATATGGATAGGTCCCATGGCTGAGGTCCAGTAAAGTCCCCTGGGCACCTTCCAGCAGCAGACGTGTTCCTTCGCTGAGCTGCCGCCTGATCCGGGCCTCAACAGGACATATAAATGGTGCCAGCATTGTTGCGGAGCTTTCGAATTCTTTCCATAAATTCTGATCTTCTTCCCATGACTGACGAAAGAGTGGAGACTCTGTACGTCTTGCCTGAATCCATTGTTTTCGGCTTTCCGGATTACAAAACTCTGACATCAGAAGGCCAGAGCGCTGGGATCGATCCGTATATGCAGGACCAATCCCTCTTTTTGTTGTTCCGATAGGTCTGTTCAGGCTGGACTCTGAGAGCTGGTCTGCGCGGATATGATAGGGGGTGATCACATGACTTTTTTCGGAAATCAGAAAATTTTCCGGGTTTAGCTGAACTTTTTCTGCGATCATCTGTATTTCTTTACAAAGCTCAGCAGGGTTGATGACAACTCCCGACAACAGAGCAGCGATCTTACCGGGATGAAAAATCCCACTGGGAATCTGGTGCAAAACAACTTTTTCTCCATCGACATAGAGTGTATGGCCTGCGTTGTTTCCACCCTGAAACCTTGCGATGATGTCATGGTCCTGACCAAGATAGTCGATCCATTTGCCTTTGCCTTCATCTCCCCACTGAGCTCCGATCAGGATAGTGATCTGTGACATGTTGTTGCTCCTTCAGAAGAAATACTCGGGTGCCTCCCGGAGGATTAATGCTACTGCTATTTTTTTTCAGGCGATAGTATAGTCTCAGGGAAGTGGACAGGAATTCTATCTGAGGTTTTTTTCTGATGACTGACGAGGATGTTTCACTCTGGGCTGTCAGTGCGGTGGATGGTCGCTATCAGGAGCTCCTGAAAGATTTTGGACTGCGTTTCAGTGAAGGAGCACTGATTCTTACGCGCATCCGGGTTGAGCTTTTATGGCTCAGGCATCTTGTACTACTTGCTCAGTCAGGGACGCTTAATATAGGCTGGAGGCCATCTGCTCAGGACCTTCTCCTGATTGACTCTGCTCTGGAAGATGATTTCAGATCTGCTCCTGGGATGGTGAAAAAGATTGAAGATAATATAAAACATGATGTTAAAGCCGTAGAATATTTCCTGAGACAATATCTGAAAAACAAAGGTCTTGGTGAGTCCAGTCTGGCAATGATTCATGTTCCGTGTACCTCAGAAGATATCAATAACCTTGCCTATGCCCTTATGTTTCAGGAAATTCAGCGGGTAGATATCCTACCGTCCTGTCAGAGTGTTCTGTTGTGCCTTGCAGAGGGTGCAGAAAAAAATGCCGGAATGGCAATGCTTTCCAGAACGCATGGTCAGAGCGCCTCAGCAACGACCTTGGGCAAGGAATTGGCCGTATTTGGTCACCGCCTTGAACGAAAGATTCAGGAAATCCAAGCAGTTATATTTGATGGAAAAATAAATGGTGCTGTTGGAAATTTTAATGCTCACTATCTGATCTGTCCTGATGCAGACTGGCAGATGATCGCCCGATCGTTTGTTGAAACACTGGGGCTGAGATGGAATCCTTTGACAACACAAATTGAAAGTCATGACGGACTTGTGCGCTGGTGTCATTTACTGGCTGAATACCAGGCAATCTCTCTGGATCTTGTCCGGGATCTCTGGGCCTATATCTCACTTGGTTATTTCAGACAGGCTGTCAGGGATCAGGAAGTAGGCTCCAGTACTATGCCCCATAAGGTCAACCCTATCCACTTCGAAAATGCTGAGGGTAATTTTGGTATTTCAAGCGCAATGGCGACTCATTTTGCTGGGAAATTACCTGTATCAAGATGGCAGAGAGATCTCAGTGATTCAACCGTGCTACGTGCTTTTGGCGAAATGCTGGGCCATTTTCTTATCGCACAAAAATCGCTGCTAAAGGGGCTTTCGCGGATTGATCCGGATCAGGAAAGAATCCTTCAGGATCTGACATCCTGTGATCATTTGTTGGCGGAACCTTTTCAGATGGCTCTGAGGACTATAGGGATTTGTGATGCTTATGAAGAACTGAAAGCTCTCAGCCGTGGGAGAAAGGTGTGTGCGGAAGACTTTCATGCTCTCCTCGTTCGGTATCCAGATCTTTCTCCCGATCTTTCCGAACGCCTTAAGAAACTCACGGCTCAGAGCTACACCGGTATTGCAAAAGAGCTCGCGATACAATTTGCTCATGAGACCTTTAGCAGATACCGCGCGTAGTCTATGGCTTTGTTTTGTATTATTTTTTCTGTACAGAGAACAAAGTCAGAGGATTTCAATTTTCACCGTCTGCGGCGGGTCCAGAAAGTCCAGATCAATACTGCCAGAGACACCTGTCGGTATATAGTCCTCATCAGAAACTGTCATGGACGTTCCTCCGGTTGAAAAATCCATCATGTATCCTGAGAAATCAATTTCAGGTAACCGGCTGGTTTCATCTGTTCTTGCTTTTACCATAATTTTTTCTCTGAAAATAATCCTGACATCTGCTCTGGCATTCCCCTGATTTTTGTTGAGATCTTTCAGTTCTGCTCGTTTTTCAAAGAGAGTCTGATTAATAAACTGCCACATAATCTGTTCCTGCCGCATTTCCGGAATAAATTTAATTCTTACAGTGACTTCTGGCACAGTTTATGTACTTTCATGTCAGATGGTTCATGATAAAAATCAGATGCCCAAGAGGAAATTAGAGCCTTAACTGTCTTTTTATACTTTTCGGCATATCTGAGCAGAAAATAATATTTTATGAAAATTTTTTTTCGCGATGAGATCTGTTTTATTGATATCACAGCAATTCCCCGCCAACATATAATATATTAATATTATTGGTATAAATCGAAGTGCTCTCCGCACAAAAAATACCATATATCTGATGAGATGGCTGATATAAAATGCCACAACTGCGGTCTGGTTTGTTATTCACCCGGGAAAATATATGGCATTATTTAAAGACAGCCGTCATGACGGGATGAAGAGAAAAAAAGGCCTTCTCAGCAGAGATTCTCTGGTTTCCAAAGCAAGGGAATTTTTTGCTGAAGAATTCCCTTGCTCACCACGAGGAGCTCCTTTTTCTACTTCAGATTGTCTGATCAGTGGACTGGCTATTTTTTTGTTCAAATATCCATCTCTGCTCAGTTTTGAAGGAGCTTACGGAGCTCCAAAAGCCAATCATAACCTCAGAAAACTCCTGAATCTGGAAAAACTTCCTTCCGATACATCCGTCAGATATCATCTTGATTCGGTTGATCCGGATAAAATTAAGCCAATATTTAAAGATATATTTAACGATCTTCGGAAAAATGCTGATCTGAGTGAATATCGAAGAGCAGATGGAAGTTTTCTGATAAGTATTGACGGAACACAGACATTTTCATCAAAAAAAGTTCACTGTCCTTCCTGTCTGGTAAAAAAGCACCGAAATGGCTCCGCCACTTACTCACATCAGATCATGACAGCGGTTTTAATCAGTCCAAGTAAAAAAGCCGTTTTTCCTGTTGATTGTGAGGAAATTTCCAATACAGATGGAACAAGCAAGAATGACTGTGAACTAAATGCTATACACCGTCTTCTGCGCAGAATCAGAAAGAATTACCCCAGTACTCAATTCACAATTACAGCCGACGGTTTATCTTCTAACGCCCCAAATATCAGCCTCATGAAAGAACTGAATTTCAGTTTCATTCTTGTTGCAAAAGATGGAAATCACAAATATCTGGTAAAAAAACAACTGGAAAGTATGAAAAATGACGATCTGGAAGTCTACGACAAGACCGATAAATCCGGATTAAAACATGTCGCAATATGTCAAAATTCCACAAAATTAAATAACTCTAGTGAAATATTGGTCAATTACCTGTGCTATTGGACGGAAGATCAGACAGGTAACCAAAAATATTATAATACATGGGTTACTAATACTGAGCTGACGGAAATGACTGCTTTTGAAGTATCCAGGTCCGGACGTACTTATTGGAGGATAGAGAACGAAACACACAATACTCTTAAAAATCAGGGATACAATCTTGAACACAACTATGGGCATGGTGAAAAAAATCTTTGTGCTGTATTTACTCACCTGACTTTGCTTGCTTTTCTGATTGATCAGGTCAACATGTCATGCCCAAAATTTTCGTTTTTAGTTGAAAAATTAAAAACAAGAGTTGGAGCCTGGAAGCAGATCGTTATCACTCTATTTGCCGCAGAAATTAACTCCTTTTCTTCTCTTTATAACAGTACTGTCGATCGTTTTAACACAAGTTAAATGAATTCTCGTTCAATGTTGTCGCCCTGATTTACTACCATAAATTCAGTTGTTATCTGCATCTTTTTCCAAAGGTGAAGAGGACCTCTATTGCATTATCTTTAAACACAAGTCCTTATTGACTATGTGCTCTCGATGTATGGCTCAGGGCCGATCTGGCGGGGAATTGCTGTTGATATCAGGATGATAAGCTGTTGGCCTGATGATGTGAAAGGCTCTGTTTTGTTATCCGCGGACCGGCATAGACAATTGATACGAAGTTGTTTTTTCTGATCTTTTGAATCATGCAGCTCAGCTGATTTTCAGGATCACAGACGATTAATTCCAGTTCTGATATGTCTGTTTTCTGGGTGGGCCTGAAGTTTAGTTCTTCAATATTTCCATTATATCTGGATATAATGGATGAAATTTTTGCCAGAGCGTTAGGCTTGTTATGCAATAATACATTGATTTTATGTTTATATTCAGCCCTTTCAGGCTGATTTTCCTCTTGTATTTTCGTCTTTCTGTCTTCCTGTTCTGCTATCATCAGGTTTCTCCGGAAAACTTACATGATTGCTGCACCCATCAGCAATCGGATGACCTTTTTCTGAAGGACAAAGTCATCACGCTAAAGCCCAGCTCAGAGCTCGCGATGGGTTCATACATACTTCTTTATTTTCTGACGAGATATCTGAATGCTGTTTCTTTTTTTAATGGTATCAGACCATTTTTTTATCTCCGGATAAGGGCTCAGAGAAAGTCCGATATCATCAGCCTGTTCAATATAGGCAAAAGCAAATAAGTCCGCAATACTGATAGAATCACCGGAAATATAGGATTCCTTTTTAAGCAGATGATCCAGAACCGGCATCAACTTACGGGTAAAAGTGAGGGCCTTCTGGTAAAACCAAATAAGCGGTACATGATATATCCTAAATTCATATGAATTATTCTTTTTATTATAAATTCTTACCGATTCTTTGCAGCTGTGCCGATAAGATTGACTTATCTTATCAAAATCAAAGTCATGAGTCTTCACAAGCTGATCTTCATTATCCTTTTCAGATTATTTCCGATAGGCTCTGTGTCATATTTCTGTTCATTTTTAACTCATATTTTTTTATGCTAAGAGCATTCTTATGAATCTGATCGTGTATGAATATCATTTGAAAAAAACAGGACCTCTTCATACATCAGAAGAAAACACCCTTTGCTACAGGATATCAATCAACAAAAAAACACTTAATATCATTGAACAGGATGAAGATGCTTACCCTGACTGGACCTTGCTTGAATACCAACAGTGTCCCCATTGCCCTCTGAAAAAAGAAGAATATCCAAGGTGCCCTGTTGCAAAAAATCTCTATAAATTACTGACAGAGTTTAATGCTGTCAGTTCTGTTGATGTGTTTGATGTCCAGGTTTATGCAGAGGACAGACATTATAGTAAGACAACTGATATTCAGGATATTCTCAGGTCTTTGTTCGGACTGATTATGGCAACAAGTCCGTGTCCTTTTATGGACTTCCTGAAGCCGATGGCCCGCTTTCATCTTCCGTTTTCGACGATTGAAGAGACGATATTTCGATCACTTGGCAATTTTCTTATTGAAAAATATATATCAGAGGATCATATCATTAAATCATCTGTCAATGAAGAGCTAACAAAGAACTACCTGAAGGTCAATGAAGTCAACGAACAATTGATTGCAAGAATCGAACATATGATCAGTGATTCATCATCCGGAGATGCCGATCAGAATGCCATTGTTGCGCTGGATGCTCTGGCTGTGCTGATGACGATGGACCTTAAAAAAAATGTCAGTATTTTGTCAGAAATTTACTCACACAAGGAGGGTGACATATCAGACGAGATATAAAAAGGATCATATTTATGATGCTTAGCGGAATATACCTGACTCTGGCAGGTCAGGATCTTTTCGCCGGATCTGCGAGAGAAATGGTTGCAGGACCCGGAAGCATAGCTCTTTTTAACAGTAGTTACAGAGCCGCAATTGCAGATCCTTTGAATGCTCTGACAAAAGATATCAGAATAGGTAGTGATTTTCGATACCATATCATGGAGCAAAAAAACAGCACGGATCAGAGAAAATGGAGTGGAATCGATACCCATATTTACGGAATGATTCCACTCTTCAATATATCAGGAAAGGCAAGACCTTCTGGCCTCTTTTTCAGAGTTCTTTCCCTTCAAAATAGCGGATCTGGTTCGGGCCTCTCAAGTTATAACGAACTGGCTAACGGAAGTGATGTGGTAGAAAAAAATACCAGAAATGAATATCATATCGGGACCAGTATTGCACTTGAAAACAGCTGGATGTTCTCCCTGAATCTGATCCATGTACGGATTCAGGCTTCTCTGGATGAGCAATCTGTTATTGCTCTATCAAATCGGGAAGAACAGAATTTATATCACGAAAGCCAGGTTGGATCGATGACTTATCCTGAATATGGACTAAAGGTTAAATTATCCAGAGATACGTCTGTCGCCGTTCAATACAGCGAAGGTTTTTCAAATCGTTCCGGACAAACGGTCGCTTTCCGTAATCAGTTCCTGGATTCGGAGGATACAGGAGTCCTGGCGCGTCCTTTGTATCAACCCGGATCTCTGACCACAGCATTTAAAACAAGAATTTTACGTGAAACAACTTTGACAGGAGGTATCCGAAAGTCTTTTGCGGTTGATGTCCGTCGTGATGATGGGCAGCTTATCAAACTTGCCAAAGAATTCTCAAGTCTTGGGATCAGTCTGGAACATCGTTTTAAATTTGCAGGAAAAACATGGTTTCCCGGGCTTGGCCTACGGACGATGACGGATAAGACAAATGAAGCTGCTTTTGGACTTGGTATTCGTGCGGGACTTCTTGACTTTGATCTGGCATTGATTCAGACAATAAAAAATGATCCGGACGATAAAAGAAATCAATTTTCTGCCAGTATGGGGCTGGGATATCGTTTTGGAGACTCAGCAAAAAAGAAAAAAGAAAAAGCAAAAGTACGCAAAACCTGATCAGCAGTACAGGGCTCTGACGAAATTATACGTGTTGTCCGCGTAAACCAGCTAAGCCTCCGGCGAGACTCCGTGCAGACATCAGTCCCTGCTGACGAAGGTACATAGCAGCACTGTAAGCTTTGCATCCATCCAGAGAAATCGTGATCACCTGTTGCTTGTATGACAAAGCAGCTCTGAACCATTCTTCAAAATCCAGATCATGCAGACTGATCATATGATCAGGGTCTGAAGGTTCTGGCGGCTCCCGGATTTCTCTGACATCGAGCAAAAAAAGATTTTCCTGACTGTTTTTCACGTCCTTCTTCTGATGAATCAGTTCTCTGAATTCCTGAGTGCTCACTTCAATGTCCTGGCTAAGTTCGAGAGCCTGCTTCAGGCGTCTGATGACTTTTTCTTCTTTCAGACCGGTAAAAACGATAATATCATGAACCGTCTCAAAAGGGCCTGGGTCCGGCCCCGGAATTGGCTGTGAAGGAATTCCGAAGAGTTCTTCCAGTACCAGATCCTGATATCGGAAGCCGAGCGTTCTGATTTGCTGCCCCCGGAAAATATGTTGATCTTTCAGTGGTGGCTCCTTCTCCTGAGGAATCGTGTATGGACAACGAGTTATTGCAGGTTAGCACCGAATCATACTGTGGTAAACAGCCACGTATTGGTACAAACGTACTGCTTTGTGCGGGAGCCAGGATTATTGGTGATGTAACCATTGGCGATCGCAGTAGTATCTGGTACAACGTGGTAATCAGAGGGGATGTTAACTTTGTCAGAATAGGTGAAGAAAGCAATATTCAGGATGGAACTGTCATTCATGTGACCCACGAGGGAGAACCTTCTGTCATCGGAAATCGGGTGACGGTTGGCCATAAGGCAATGCTCCATGCCTGTACCATTGGTGACCTCAATCTGGTTGGTATGGGGGCGATTGTGCTCGATGGGGTCACCACAGGGGAATCCTGTATGATTGCTGCTGGATCTCTTCTCCCTCCGGGAAAACATTATCCGCCAAGAACATTAATTCTGGGTTCACCAGCCCGGGTGGTCCGCGATCTGAGTGACGCAGAAGTCGAAAAACTTGCAGAGTCCGCAAGGCACTACTGTAGGATTTCAGAAAATTTTCTCCGGAGAGGGTTTCCTGACTGCTGATCTGGCAGTACTTCATATGCCAACAGGAGCCAGAGAGGTCATAAAAACGAGATGAAAATCTTATCCTTAGTTTTGTTTGTTATTTTCAACAGCCGTCTGCTGGCTTCCGGCATCATCGGAGCAGAAGCAGGAGAAACCCCACTGATCACCGCCGCAAAGAATGATCAACGTGAGGCTGCAGAACTACTTGTCAATATCGGGGCAGATGTCAATTTGACAGACAGCGAGGGTAAAACAGCCCTCTATCATGCAATACATAACAAGCACACACAGATGGCGCAATTTCTTATCCAGTATGCAAGGCCCGATCAGCAAAGTGATTTTGGCTGGGCGCCTCTCCACATCGCCGTATTTATGGATAATCTGACGATAGTACGAGATCTTATCAAAGCTAATGCAAACGTAAATCTGCCAGATAAGAACGGCAACACTCCTCTTCATCTGGCCGTAAGATTCTGGGAAAGACTCAGAAAAACATATATAATACAAGATCTGGTGGCGGCAAAGGCGTTAATGGACCGGAAAAACAACTGGGGTGAAAGCTCCTTATATCTGGCAATAATGTATGCTCCTGCAGACATTGTCCGGATTCTGGTCGATGCCGGGGCAGATGTGAATGCAAAAGCAACATATGGTGTTCCACTTCGTCTTATGGCAAAGACAAGAGGAAACAGAGTGATCATCAGATATCTCAAGCAGGCACAGAAAGCGCAAAGAGCAGATTCGTGTGGATGTTGCACACTACAATAGCCAGACATCAGATATCTTTAACAGAACCACCTGTCTGCATAATGATCTTTATGATTTTTTCCATGACTTCATCTTTAAAAGCCCGGTGTGCCAGAGCTATTTTTTCTGACTGGAGCTCCCATGTCAGGGAGCCTTTTCTTTCCTGCCGAACAAAATGCAGATGAGAGCTCCCCATTTTCCGGATGGTCACACGAAGGTCGTCACCCTGAAGGTCGAATTCGAGTATTTTCGAAAGCTTTCGTCCTCCAAGCTGTTCCCGGATACGCTCGAGGATATCTTCTGCATTTCCGCTCTGATATGAGATCTGCATATTTTGTCCATTTTATGAAAGATATACGGGTCTTTTTCCTGATCACCAGGAAAGTTCATTGTACGCAGGAAGTGTGATGAAGACAACGAAGTATGATAGTGAGTTACCCGCTATGGTCTCAGTTGCTGTGAATAGCATCCGGAGAATTTGTGATATAAAAGCTCAGGCAGTATTCAATCACATCATCACGAGAGAATAACCTGGCATCAAACCAGTTCCGTGTCCTGAGACTAGCATAAACCTGATCACAGAGCCTTGATTCAATGGTCTGATGAATAATATCTCTTAAATCCGTGTAATCCCAGCTTTCTTCGGACTGCCCTTGCCTGATACTCTGATAAGCTTCCAGAACCTTCATATAACTGACATTCAGATGCTGCGACAGAAAATCTGAAACAACTCTGGTGAGTTTCTGATGGTGTTTATCCAGCCATTTGTCTTTTTTCTTTTGCCTGTACCCTCGCAGGCATACAATGTTTTTATTCATAAACGACTCCACTCAACAGGCATGATAACAACAAGATAACTCAGGAAAGATCCCTGCTGGCAGAGGATTGTCCACCTTTCCCACTCTCTTTTCTTTTTATCGGCTATACAATAATTTTTTTTAAAAAAAACAAAAAAGAATCAAGTCATGGCAGAGCAATGGACAGAGAACAGCTATTTTCTGCACTCCTGGTACCCTGAAAATTCTGATATGATTCTGAGTATCAGAGAGAACAGATGAATGTCTCTGCCAAAGTCAGAGGTAAATGGTTTTGAGCTTTAAAGTCAATGATCCTGTCTTTAACGGGGTTGGAGAGCCTGCCCTTGTCCGGAAGGTTGACAAGGCCAGTCAGAAGACAGAACTGGATCAGGACCAGCAGATGGTTCGACAGGCATTTCGTCATGGCTATCTGAAAGGTATGGAACCTGAAACCAGGCTCGATTTTAATTCCTTTATGGATGAGATTGGAAACGAAACTGAACCCTCAAAAAAAGCAGAACGTTTGCAGGAGAAAATCACAGAGCTGGAAGATAATTTTTCTCCGAAAAATTATCTTCTACTGAACTATCTGAAGGCTGAATTATCTCACATTATGAATACGTATCATTATCATCCCAGAATCTTTTCCGTAAGGGATGATGGTTTATACTGAAACCTGTTGCAGGTTTTCCGTGAACACCCAGGATAGGAGCACATATGGCAAATATCGGAGATCT
Source organism: Deltaproteobacteria bacterium (assembly GCA_020635195.1). Lineage (GTDB taxonomy): Bacteria > Bdellovibrionota_B > Oligoflexia > Oligoflexales > Bog-1112 > JACKAG01. The sequence goes on from JACKAG010000009.1 coordinate 18,918, forward strand.
GGTCCTGAAGTCGGGGCTGTATACAGAACCTGGTGTCGTTATTGAAAAGAAAGAAAACGGATCTGTTGTGATCGATACAGAACCGATGACCATTCATAAATATCATCGTTATTCAAATACAACAGGACTGACAGAAACAGAAAAACATAAATTTAATCAGATTCTTGATAATATTTATCAAAAGGAAGATGATGTTGAAAAGCTCAATGATATCCAGAAAGAAATTGATATGCTCAAGGTGGATCCTCTGAATAAAAATATCGTTCAGTATCTGAGAAATCAGCAGGCTGTTCTGATCCGTCAGGCTAAAAAACTGCCAAGACAATACAACTGGGATGAAGCTCAACTGAAAGTCTGAGACATGTCGGGAAAACGGATGTCCCGCTGTCTGGTTATCGGCAACGGAGCAATCGGAACAACCATTGCCAGCCGACTTCGGATACTCGATTTCAGCTGTCGCTTTGTTGGCCGACGTGGTCCGCTTTATATTACAAATCGCTTTGAGGGATGGGGACAGGTTACCTATCTTAAAGTTCATTCTCTCAGTGAAGAAGATCTGTCCCGTATTCGTATCGCATTTGTCACGGTCAGAGCCTACGATCTCGGTGGGGCTCTTGCCCGTTACCTTCCATACCTTCCAAAAAATATACCCATCATTCCGTTTTGTCATGGATCTGTCGATCATATTATCTCATCTGCGGCCAGAAAATTCCCTGACTTTATCTGGAGGTCTGGTCTTTGCAGCTTCGATTCTATACGGGTTTCAGAAGATATTTTCAAACTTCGATCCGAGAAAGGCTTTGCCTTATGGGGCCCTTCTCACCATGGAGCAGAGTCTGGCATCAGCCCTGCTGAGCAGGATATTCTGAATGCAGATCAGCAGGTGTTTTTCAGGTGGGATAGCTCTGCGACTACAGCAATTCGGCGAAAATGGGCTTTTGATACTGTCATCCACTCACTGTCGGCAAGCTCTGGCTTTGAACAAAATGGTCTTCTTCTTAGTGACATGAAAAAATTAAGAGAAACTTTTGCTGAGGTTTACCGGCTTGGCATCGAGCTATGGGGCAACTGGAATGAGAGTGAAGATAAGCTCTTTGAAGATCTTATATGCCGTATCTCTGCGGTCGCAGCTGAAGAAAGCTCTATGGTGAGAGATATCAGGATGAATCGCAGGACCGAAAATCATTACCTGGCAGGGCGCTCACTTGGGAGACATCATTACAAAATTCTGAATGCCCTGGCGGTCGAAATTCACCGCAAATCAGAGTCTGCAATCTCCCGTAATCGCCGAAAATAGAACCGCAGCTTTTTTTAATATTCAATCTGTTTTATTTTTCTGAGTCCCGGATATTCGGCGAAGTCTTTTAAGTGATTGTAACGAATCCTGAGGGTATGCAGTTGTCGTAGCTTTATCAGAGCAAGTACGCTTATGATTTTGTTGTTATTGAGATCCAGATCCCGGAGCTTGGTCAGTTTTTCAAGGGCGGATATATCTCTGATTTTATTAGAACGTAACGAGAGGACCTCAAGGTTGACGAGTTGCTCCAGAGGTCTGAGGTCCTCAATCTGATTGCGGGCCAGTTCGAGATGTTTCAGGCCGACCAGCGCCGGATCTCTGAAGACTGTCAGATCTGAGATCTGATTGCGGTTGATTATCAGGGTTTCGAGTTTATTCAGACTTTTCAGTGGGCTGAGGTCCGAGATCAGGTTTCCGCCAAGCTGTCCTCCGAGGTTGAGTGATATCAGATTTTTCAGCTCACTCAGTGGGGAAAGATCTGATATGGAATTCCCTCCAAGACTCAGATCTGTGAGCTGCGTAAACTCAGTAAGTGGACGAAGATCCCTGAGCTCCATAAAGCGCATCACCAGAAATGGCTTTCGCTTCAGATGAGTCTCTGATAGCTGACAGGATGACATTCCGGTCAATTTATGAAGCTGGTCAACAGTATGCTGGATCTCATGGCTTGTCTGAGCTCTGTTCTGACAATGGAAAAGAAATCCGCGATAAGATGCTGTTGCGCCCTGAGCGAGCAGCGGATCACGACAGATCAGCAGAGGCAGACTCAGCAGCAAATAAGCCAGTAATGGGCTGTAAAGAGTATAGTCAGATCTCTGATTCTGGGTATCTGTCATGACCGGACCTTTCAGGGTCGATTTCCTGTTCTTTGTTCATGAGATCCACGCCTGCGCTGTTATTCACGCAGAGCATCTCTATGAGTTCCGGACTCCTGACATCCTTTGCTATACGGCAGGGAGTCCATCCATATTTATCTTTTGGATTACTCTCTGCCCCCCACTGAAGCAGAGTACGAACCATATCGAGATAACCACGCCCGACAGCGACATGGAGAGGAGTCCATCGTCCGACCCTATCTGGATGAGACGTGTTGGCTTTGTGCGAATAAAGAAGCCTGGCAGCCTCCAGGCGGTTTCCTTGCACAGCCTGCCAGAAAGCAGTTCGGCCTTGCTGATCCTCCTGATCGACAATAATCACCTCATTGCTAAGCAGACACTGCATGAGCTTCAGAAAACCATTGCCAGCAGCAGCATGGAGTGGGGCCGATCCGAACGTATCCTGTAAGTTAACGTCGGCACCTTTGCTGATCAGAAGCTCGACCACAGGCGTTTGATTTTGCCATGCGGCTTTAAAAAGGGGACTTCTATTGTAAATATCGGTCAGATCGACACTGGCACCTGCATTCAGAAGAAGCTTTGCTACAGCCTTATTCCCTTTCCAGGCAGCCAGATGCAAAGGAGTGACCCCATTATCATCCTGACTATCAGGGTCTGCTCCGGAATTGATGAAATATCTGACGATGTCCTCATGTCCCCAATAGGTAGCCAGATGGAGTGGAGTTTTGCTGTCAGGCTGCCGGAATATAGCTCCAGCCTTGATCAGATCCGTGACAGCCGGCAAGTTTCCAGACTCTATGGCAATAGAGAGAGGGGAAGATTCTGCAGCAATAAAGCATGGAGACTGCTCCGAAACAACATAGGAACCACCAAAACTCACAGTTGATAACTGAGCTGTCAAGAGTAACGGAAAAATAAGAGATAATTTCATGTGTCTCATCCTGAGTTTATTAAAAGAATCCTTGAGATTCTTTTCTTCAGACTCTCATCCATCAGAAACATGCCATGTTAATAGGCTGATCAGGATAAAGGCAATATGAAATTCTTTAACGTTATATTATTTAGGCAATGATATGATTTTCTTCCTTCAAAAAACGACTTTAGCTGTTTTTAAACAAGAGCTTATTGCTAATTAATAAATTAACAGATGACAAGCGAGCTCCTCCGGTGTATTCCCAAAAAGCAATCATACCCAGAGGGTTATGGAATTATCCGTTCATACTGTAGCTGAAATCTGAATGCTAAAGGATAATCATGGCGATTTTATCAGGATCAGATGACCGAAAAACGAAAGATACGAAGGAAACTGCAGGCTCTGGTGCGAGCGGCCATGCGAAAGAAAAAGATAAGCAAAAAGAACAGGTTCCGTTTTTTAGTCTTGAAAACTTTAAATCTCTGGGAATCCTGGCGGCGATTGTATTGGCCATTCGATGGTCCATTATTTCTCCTTACTATGTTCCGACATCTTCAATGGTCCCGACGATTAAAGAAGGGGACCGCTTGCTGGCTCTCAAGCTTGCTTATAACCTGCGGCTTCCTTTTACAGATATCATTTTGTACCAGTGGAGAAACGTAGAACGTGGTGATATTATCGTCTTTAAATATCCAAATGATCCAAAAGTCGATTATGTGAAACGAGTCGTCGGTCTGCCTGGTGACAGAATTCGTCTCAGGGATGATGTTCTGTATGTCAATGATCAGCCTCAGCTTCGTGTCAGTTATAACCATCAGCGTGAAATCCTCCAGGATATTGAAGACAACAGAGAACTAAGAGTTCTCTTTAAAGAGAACCTGGACGGCAAAGAACACTGGACCGTCAATATGAAGTCTGAGCTGCGCCATTTTTCCCAGAGCAACTGGCCTGAAACCGGCCGATCTGTCACCGTTCCGGAAGACTCTGTCTACGTACTGGGAGATAACCGGGATAACTCGGCAGATTCCCGTGTCTGGGGCAAAGTCCCTCTCTCGAATATCCAGGGGAAGGCTATCGTAGTCTTGTGGAGTCTCTGGCATCCGGATGATGGCCGCTGGTTCGCTCTGCGGATGGACCGTTTCTGGCACTGGCTCGATGGCGATGTGTCTAAAGATTAATTTTAATCATCTGTTTACACTCTTTAAAAAATATTTCTTTATAAGATCCTTAAACTTTCTGTAAACAAACCGATCTTACTGCCGGAGTTCAGAAACAGAGTGGCGGAAGCCACCCTCCGCGGTGGTTTTGGATGCTCTTGCAGTGGGTGTTCCGATGGATCATGAATATATTTTTACAAAAGAGTACTGGTCAGGTGATTCAAAAGATGGTGGCCTGATCAACGGGGATGGCTATCATTTTTTCAGGATGGAGCCAAAAGGGCGGATTATTGAAGCGTATGAAATGTATGAACGGGAAGATGGGGAGGAAGTCGTCACAGCCATGCCGGAAATGCATAATGTAAGCTGGATTGATGACCTCGGCTTTGAAGATCTGGAAGTGCTCGATCAGATTGAAGAAAGAGAGTTTGACCGGATTAAATATCTGAATGAAAATCAAAGAGAAGCATAAGTTCTTGCTTCTTCAGTCCGTTCTCATTCATCTGCTTCGGACGACTCAGTAGAATGTGTGTACTGCTCTCTGGTTGACAGAACATATCGATACCATTCAAGAGTTTGTTCGATTAGCCACTGGTTTGTACTGAACAGGTGTGCAGGAATCAGTTCATCACAGTAATCTGTCAGCGCCTGCTCTGTCCCATCCGGATGCTCTTTGATCCAGATTTTGACCTTGCGTTTAAATTCATTTCGATCGAGCATAATCTTTTCCTGAGATGACCAGACGTTCGCGTAGTTCGTCATTGAGACTCTGGCCACAATACGTATAATATGTACTTCGGCATACCCGGAGCTTGCTTTAGCTTTACCGTAAGCAGCCTGGGTTTTCTATCTATGCCAGCTCAGAGGATAGAAGTGATGTCACCTGAACTTCCATTAAAACTTTTCACCCAAACAGAATTGCTATATCTGACTGAACTCTTCCCTGAAAATGCATTTCAGCTATTAGGGGCGGAGCTGAAAATCTGGCTGGAAAAAGTGATGCTACAGATTGAGTCAGAATACGGAGATCCGGACCCTGCTTTACGGGATCGAGGGGTTTACATTGAAGGAAAGGTCGCGATTGCCAAAAGCGCAAAAATAGAGTCTGGCGCCTTTATCAGAGGCCCTGCTGTGATTGGCCCCGGCTCAGAAGTCCGGCATGGGGCTTACATTCGTGGCAATGTCTTTGTTGGCAAAGATTGTGTGGTTGGGCATACGACTGAAGTCAAAAACTCCTGCCTGCTGGATGGAGCTAAAGCAGGACATTTTGCATATATAGGCGATTCTGTACTCTGTCGGGAGACGAATCTTGGAGCAGGAACCAAGATTGCGAATCTCAAACTAAACAGAGACCCGGTTCGCTTCCGTGATCCACGCTCGGGACATATTGTGAACAGCGGGCTGAAAAAATTTGGCGCCATTATCGGAGACCGTGCCCAGACAGGGTGCAACTCAGTTTTGTCTCCGGGAAGTCTCTTGCTGGCAGATACCGGCGTATTTCCCTGTAGCCACTTTCATGGAACTCTGCAAACGGGAATCTTTCGAAACTGACGATAAAAACGCTAAGCAACAGAATAAGATCAGAGCAGTGAAAGGATCATCAGGCCCAACCTGAACGTAGGCGCTAACCGTGCAGATATTCTAATACGACACAGTCATTCTTGTATCAACAGCTGCGTCTAAAAGCATCTTTCTTATTTTTGGATGATTTGGTTCATCAAGAGCCGCTCTGTTGCTTAGTGACAGTTTACCATCAGCTCTTTCCCAAAGAACAATATTATCACCACCTGTCCCCCAGGCACTGGGATAAATGATTCCTTCGACAGGCCCATATTGCCTGGCAGGGTCATCATAAATATATCTTGACCAAAGCTGGGTATGAGAGACATCCGGAATGCTGCTAACTCCAACACAGCCAGAAGCTAATTCTCCACCGTTATCTCTCAAATCCAGTAAATACAGGTCTTCTTTGATTTCAAGATCAATCAGGTCATAGCCTGCTTCAACGATTCCGGTTCGTCCAAAAACTTCCACCAAACACGTGGCAAAGTCCGGACTCACATAGCATACAGCTCTGTCCGGGTTGTGCTTTGGAGGAAAATTCCAGACTGTATGATCATGTATGTGGTGATCAAACCTGTATAATGGCCCAAAGTTCCTGAAAATAGAAAAAGGATATTCAGAATGTCGGTTAAAAATTCTCAAAACCTTGCTATTGCCAGGAAGGGTATAATGTTTTGGTTTAATTTTTCCGGCTGGAGGTGGATTGCCAATTTTAACCATTTAAAGTGCAGTGCCTCCGATGGATCTGGCTTCCTTAATCACTCTCAATATTCCATCCCCTCCCTCTTTCAAAACAGAAATGGGAGTTTTGTTATCCAGTACCGCATCAGGAGTGGAAAGCCATTTAGCTTTTGCAAGATCTGATATTTTCAATTCCTGCAAAACATCAGGCAAACCCTCAATAACCCCATCAGGACCTTCCGCATCAAACTGCCACCTGGGAAAGAAAAATTTTCCATTATCCTTAATTGCAAGCAAAGACTTTGATTTAATCCTGTCGTGAGGTGTTTGTCTGCTTACACCTAGCAACCCTGTCACTTCACTCGCCTTCAGACAATCCCTGATAAGATCAAAGCGAAGCTTAAACATCCGTTCAAGATTCTGCATTTCAAGATCAGCCATTTCCGGATCAGACGTATCCAGAATAACCAGGGCACCAGACAGTAACTTTTTCAGAAGCTGTTGCTGGCTCTTCCCGATCTTTCTCTTATGGTAGAATGCACTAAAGTCTTCCTTTTGAAGAAAGGATAACACACCTGTATTATTAGCCATATAACTCCCTTCCAATCAAAGTCTACTATAACTGGCAGGTTCGACATGTATTATCGGACTTTTTGTAAGAGATTTAAAGCTACATTGGTATGATATTTATGATATTAAGTGTAAGTCTTTAATTTGATGTAAGACTTTCTCAGAAGACCTGTTCATATTTCTAAAATTTGTTATGATGATGCCTCCCCTTACTGATTTCGATGCCCTACCCATCTTTAGCCCTTCAAGTTTCGTTTCACCCGATCCGATCAGATCCTGTCTCTATCTGTACGATGGATCATGCTATGACTGGATTGCACAGGCATAAAAATCAGGATGCCGGTCTGTTGCGGGATACAGGAAAAATCTGTACTCTGCTGTTTTATGTTTTATATGTGTCATCTTGCGTATCTGCAAAATTTAGTACAGGTGGATCTGGTCCGGTAGATTCTGGAGAACAAGCCCTGATTTATCAGATTAATTGTCAGATGGAAGCGGAAGAACTCCGGCCTGAAATTATTCTGCCAAAAGACGCTTCCCGTTATGCTTATCGTCTCAGCCCTTCCTGCTCCGTGCAGATCGAAGAAGACAGAAAACATGCTCAGGAAAAACAGATCAATATCGTCATTGTTCTGGATCGAAGTGGTAGCATGGGTCCTGTGATCAGGACTGTTAAAGAGAATATTATCCAGCTGGCATCTGTCCTTGAGCAGAATGGATGGGATGCGCAGTTTGCAGCTGTTGGCTTCAGAGACTATGTGAATGACTTTATCATTACGTCTTTTTCTTCAGCACGAATTCTGCGACAGCAACTGGAAACATGGTCTGCACAGGGAGGTGGTGAACCACAGGAAGCTGGTCTCAGTGCGATCAGAACGGCAGCGGACCTGCTGGAGGCGTCTCTCAGGAGAGATCCTCAGAGAGAGGCGGCCGTGAATGCTATTTTGTACCTGTCTGATTCTGTCGCATATGATCACGGTGAGCCTTCTGATTTTTCCGTAGATGATCTGAGTCTTCAGGCTCGCGAATGGAAAGAGATCTTGCCTGATTTCAGAATGTATTATTCAGTGCCGGAAGGACTCCCTGAGGAGAACGAAATGGGGGCTCCTGCTCCTGATGTTCAGATGGCCGAATTGCTCCGGAAGGCTGACCTGAAGGGTCGTGCTTTTGCATTTCCTCCGACAGCAGCGATTCTGGATGCTTTTGCACGGGAATGGACAAATACTCGTAGCAGCAGCCTTCTTGTCTGCCTTGCAGATACCGCTGTCATGGAAACAGCCATCCCGACAGCTATTCCTGAGCACCATAGCAGAGATAATATTATTGATTTGCTGACAAACGGAGAAGCTCTTGTGTTCCGGACATCACCCGATCCATCAGCCAGAGATTATAATCTGACGATCCGACGCTGCTGCCGGGATATGTCTGAGGAGAGTGAAGCCTGTCAGGCCATCCGTTCTAAAACATTCAGGCTGCATTTTGGGTCTAAGTGACTACTGCGGATTTTTGGATTTTTTCTCTTGCCTTTTGATTCATAACATATTTTTCTGAGCCTGCGGATTTTCTTCTTTAATCAGTCAAACGGAACTCAGTCATATGCAGGAACAAAGTCCCGACCGGGAAGAACTCCCCATGTCCATATCGCTGATGGGGCATGAACCTTATTACAGCGAATTTTCAATGGACGCTGAAATGGTTATGCAACAGCTGGGGATTAAGCGATCAAGATTACGGCAGATCTCCGGAAATGAACTCCGGGTTGGCCGCAAACGTGTGGAACATCACATCAGGCCATTTTATCGGCCAGATGATGTAGAATCCTACCTTTCTTGGACCAGAAGAACCGCAAGTCATCAGAAATCATCAGAAGCTCTCCGCTCAGCAGCAAAAGAACTGTCTGAAATGAAAGAAGATCTGATCCGGGGGGCCGCCAGGGAAAATGCGGATCATTTCCAGGATCTCAGGGATCTTCTCGGGTATGGATTCAGAGGAGCAAGGGAGTCTGATGAAGCTCAGAGCTTCCTGCTACAAAAACTTTCCGCAGAACATGAGCGTCGTTTCCTCCGCGCAGAAGAACATCTGAAACAGCTACAGCATCAGCAAAATCTTTGTTATGAAGCTTCGGCAGCACAGATCAGAGCTTTATCAGGCTCTGTCGATGCTCTTGGGGAAATTCTGAGCGAGCAGTTGTCGAGAGTTTCTGCCCTGGTGCCTTTATGTGAACGACTTGCCGGTAAGATTGAAATGTCTTCCAGTGAAATCAGTTCATCTCTTATGAAGGAAATCCATAAAGAATTTAAAGAATTGACGAAGCACTGGGACAAGGCCCCGTCCCCTCATTTTCACTTCAGCAGAGCAAACAGGCCCGGGTCTGCGATACTGCAACGCAGATCTCAGACTGCTGCCGGCATCAGGAAGGCCAGCCCTCCACAAGAAGCTCCTGACTGCCACCGGAAACCTAGTATGGGCAATTCAGGGAAACCTCGATTATCGGAAAAAATCTCCGGATAAACTTCAGCCTCTCATCCTCCGATCCGAAAGCTGTGCGTTATAAGAACCCGGGAGATCAGAATATGCATCGCTGGCTTCTTTTTCTGATAATGACTGTCGTGATGATGTCTTACACCCGCCTCAGCTTCGGACTGACTGCAAACAGAGTCAGCTTTGAATTTCATCAGAATTTTTATCGTGTGGTCATACAATATACTCTGCCAGAGCTTAAAGAATTCCGGGAAGCTGTTGCAGAATTCCGGAGCTTTAAAAGAGCAAACGATTTTTACTGGAAAATTTTGCGGGGAGCGGATTTCTATCTGGGGGAGCCTGGGCTGATCCGTTTTGTGCCAGACAACAAGACCAAAACAAAGCCGCAGCCATGGTAGGCTGCTGATTTTGCAGGAGATCTCTGGATTATTATCCCTCTGCAACCTGTACAATAGGTTGATCCAGCAATGCAATGGGTTCATCCAGCAGGCTTTCCTTCAGAAACGCTTCCGGATCGCCCTTCATAATGATCTTACCACTGGAGATCTCTCTCAGAGCCGTAACAGCTGCTTTATTTGAGCTTTTAACCAAAGGCTTGGCACTTCCCATGAGCTGCCGTGTCCTGTTGGCCGCAACCTTCGTCAGAGCAAAACGGCTGGGGATTTTTTTCAAACAGTCTTCAATCGATACGCGAGCCATAATGAGTCCTCACAGCAGAATCTTGAATCACGGGAGAAAATTCTATCATCTGATGGCAATATATTGCAAGCCTGTTCTGTCATTTTGTGTTTACGACCACGGATTTGCGGTCAGGCGTTGTGATACAGATGATGGGATACGTCATTTTTCTTCTGATTTACTTTTCTCAGAAGACTCCGGAGCGTTTCCCTGCCGGAAAGTAGAGGAAGAGAGCCTTCTGGCAGAAGAGGTCCATAAACCAAGATCTTTATATGACTGAAGGATATTTTCGTTGTAACGGTTCTCGATAAAAATCTGGATAGCCACATTATGAAGACCTTCGTTAAAAGAGGTCAGGTCCATAGCCATCGCCAGGTTGACCAGGCCACTTCCAGGCAGTCTGTCTTCTTCATCTGAAGCCTGAGCAAGCTCTGCTGCCGGGATATTTCTTCTGTAGAAAAGAGGTATGTTCCCTGTATTTAGCATTTGAACGGAGGGCTCCATTTCTACATAAATCATATAATCTCTGGAGATTGCGCTAAACCAGTACTTGCTTTCATACTTCTTTTCTTTTTTCAGAAAATCCGTGATTTTTTTCTCCTGATACTCCGGCATGTTCGTGTCAATTTTCAGGGTCCATGGATTATCCTTAAAAGCAAAACCATAGTAAAAGAGACTACCTCGGTTCAGAATTTTCTGACCATCCAGTGGGTTATCAATAAGCGCTGGCAAAACAACAGAATTTGGAAAAAATGAAACTTCTGTATACATACCCAGATCAAAGTTTAATTTCAGTATATTGTAGTTAAAATTGACACGGGCAATACAACGAATCGGACCTCTTTTATAAGCTTCCAGCTCACTGGCAATATCCTGTTGATTGACATCAAGCGTCAGAAAATATTTCAGATCTGCCCGCATAAACAGAGTTGAAGAGTCGATCAGAGGGTAAGGCTGGTGATTCATTTTATAGAGATCAATTCCGCGAACAACCAGATAGTTATTATGGTCAAAACGATATCTGTATCGTGATGTCACAATCTCTGCCTGCTTTGATAAAAACTGAATGTATCGTGTCTCGTCCAGGGGTGGTGGTTTGCTGAAATAAGCTCCGATATAAATGGCTCCCTGAGGGACAGCTTCTTTATCTTTAAAAATGACCTCATAAAGGACAGAGGGTTCCTGAAATGGCCATTTTGTTGGTGTTTTTATAATCCCGATATCATTGCCCATAATTGTCAGTTCATCACGAAAATCAAAAATACCATTGCTGAGTTTTGTGTTGGGATACGCGCCTTCGTCCAGAATATAATCACCGTAACGGTCCTTTTCATCAATCTGAAAGGGTATTGCTTTTGCCGTGCCATCAGGAAGCGTCCGGAAAACCCGGTACATGGCCAGAGGGTGGTACTGTACTGGACGAATCAGCTGAGCAGTCAAAATGACCGGAGCGGAATGGATACCTCCCCAGGCAGAAGAAGAGAAAAAACTTATGAAAATGACATAAAACAGACAAAGAACAGAACGGACTGCTATGCTTATCTGATATCCTGCCTTCTGCATACATCCTGATTCTGCTCTGTCCCCAGAGCCCGCTGAATTTTTGTGATAAGTCTCTTTCAGGTATCGGCAGAGAAATTCCGGACTTCAGTTCTCCATATTTCTGAGTTTTAAAAGAAAGGGAAGCAGACAAAAAAAAGAAGGGTCATGCGCAAAAAGCCATGCGGCACGACCCTGGAGTGATTCTGGCTATATATACTTAGCCTTGTAACATCAGTTCTGAAATCTGACGGCTGAACCTTGCAGGATTTTCAGGAGGAGATCCTTCATTCAGAAGGGCCTGGTTGTAGAGGATCTCAGCCCAGTCTGCTTTCCTTTTGTCTTCAAATTCCAGCATCTTGGCGAAAACCGGATGTTCCGGATTGATCTCAAGAATCCTCTTGCTTTTTGGTGCGCTATGGCCCATTGATTCCATCAAGCGCTCCATGTGAGCAGATGGGTCATGCTTTCCGGAGATCAGACAAGCTGGAGAATCAACCAGACGATCAGAAAGGCGTACCTCACGGATATTTTCTGACAATGCCTTCTGAATAGCCTCAGTGACAGACTTCAGTCTTTCTGCATGATTTTTCTTTTCTTCTTCTTTTTGCTTTTTCTCTTCTTCTGTATCGAGTTCGAGGTCGTCCCGGGTAATCGATACCATTTTTTTGTCATTGTAATCATGGACAGAAGACATCACCCATTCATCAACAGGGTCTGTCATGTAGATGACTTCATAATTCTTTTGCTTCAGTTTTTCAAGATGTGGACTTGATTCAAGATTTTTGACTGAATCACCTGTGACATAATAAATGTCTTTCTGGCCAGAAGGCATTCTCTCAACATATTCTTTCAGAGTTGTGAGCTTGTCTGAGTGGCTGGAATGAAACAGGCACAGATCCTGTAACTTTTCCTTATTAGAATAATCGGATGCCAGGCCTTCTTTCAAAGTTGATCCGAAATTCTTCCAGACATTTTCGTAGTCTTCTCTCTTATCTTTCAGCATACCTTCCAGATGGCGCAGTGCTTTGGAAACAATCGCCTTTCTGATTGCAAGGATCTGCTTATCCTGCTGAATCATTTCTCGTGAGACATTCAGAGGAAGATCGCTGGAGTCCACGACTCCTTTCAGAAATCTCAGGTACTGTGGAAGCAGTTGCTCACAGTTGTCCAGGATAAAAACTCTTCTGACATAAAGGCTTAAGCCATATTTCATATCCCTTTGGTTATAGTCAAAGGGCAGAGTTTTTGGGATATACATAATGGAAGAAAACTCCTGGGTTCCTTCCGCTTTGAAGTGAATATGATCCTGAGGTTCATTCCAGTCACTGGTGACATGTTTATAAAATTCTTTATATTCTTCTTCGCTGATATCTTTCGGACTTTTCAGCCACAATGCTTTCTGGCTGTTGAGGACTTCATCCTCCCGGCTGACCTTTGTTTTTCCTTCAAGAGCTTTTCCTTCACTGTCCAGCTCTGGCTCATGTTTTTCCATCTCCATCCGGACAGGGTACTCAATAAAATCAGAATATTTTTTGATAAGTGACTTTAATGTCCACTGATCGCAGAAGTTCTGAGCAATCCCATTTTCTTCTTTATCGGCAGCTTCTTCCCGCAAAAACAGAGTGACCGATGTTCCATGGCCTTCTTTTCGGGAGGCTTTTTCAATAGTGTAAGAACCATCTCCGGTTGATTCCCAGATAATTCCCTCATCGCTACCAGCTTTTTGCGTGTGTAGTCTGACTTTATGGGCAACCATAAATGAAGAATAAAATCCGACTCCGAACTGTCCAATCAGCTCGGGACTATCCTTCATTTCACTGATTTTTTTGGCAAAGTTCTTAGAACCAGAATAAGCAATCGTTCCGATATTCTGAACGACTTCATCATAGCTCATTCCGATACCATTATCGCTGATCGTCAGGCTTTTATTTTCTTTATCTGCAGTCAGGCGAATATGCTTCTCTGTCGGATCTGTTTTGAAATCTTTATTAACGATTTCTTCGTACCTGATTTTATCCAGGGCATCAGATGCATTAGAGACTAGTTCTCTGAGGAAAATTTCACGATTAGAGTAGAGTGAGTGGATCATGAGGTTCAGGATTTCCTGAACCTCCGTCTGAAATTGGCGGGTTTCTGTTGACATCTACGTCCTCCGATCTCGGTTATTTATGTTATCGATTTTAAGCAGATAATAACTGCCAGCCTCAGCTTATTCTGAGTGACAGCACCTTTTCCGGCGAAGACTGCCACGATACAAAGTTCAATGTAAGGTCATTTTTCCAGAGAGCAAGGGCTTAAGGTCCTCAGGGGGAATAATTGCCTTGAACTTGAAAGAGACCCAATCTACTGAACTTCTATGTATAAAAACGATGGGAATATACAAAAAATAAATAAATATCTCAATAATTACCGCAATATCGCCTGGGAGTCCCGCCAAACATCCTCCGGGATTTTTCAGCATCCGGACATAAAAAAATTATCAAGACTTTTCCAATTGCTGCATTCTCTGCCAAGAATAGCCGGAAAACTAATTTGTGAAAAACTTAACTTCCAGCTTCTTGTCCTTTAAAAACTAAGCACAACAATAGATCACGCCGATCCGATGCTTGCTTCAGAGAAGAAGCAGGAGGCCCTCATGAGTATTGTGACGACAGGAAATCCAAAACCTGCCGCAATCAAAATACAAAAAATATATCCCGCTTCCTCAGGTCTTTCGTCAGATTCCGGAGCATATGATGCTGCCGGCCTTCCTGATATGAGCCTTGCGAGGGAACCCAGGCTCAGTCGTCTGAAAACTGATGCCACCATTGGAAGGCAGGAAGGCAGGAAAGCCAGAACCCTGACAGACAAGATGAAACAGGGGGTTCGCCTTGTCGGATCTTATCTCAGAGAACTGAAGCATTATCAGAAAGAGGCCGAAAAACCTGCTCTGAGAACTCATTCCAGAGCAGCGTATTCAGAGGATGCTTTTCGTCTCAGGAATCAGATCAACAGAGCTTTTCAGTCCGGATTCCAGGATTACCTGACCTGGCAAGGGCATTATGGCTTTCATAATCTTGCGGACCCTGACAGCGAAATCGATCATACGGAAGATCACAGACCCGGAGATATCCGTATGGCTTTCAGTCCGATATCTATCCGTCTGGGGCCTTTGCTGGCTCAGGTTCAGGGAGAACTTGATGAGCTGGATCTTCACGATCAGCAGTCCTCCGGACAATCTGCGGAACATCTGGAATCACTGGAACAACTTCAGCACAACATCGCTTATCTGGTCGCTCAGACAGATCAGGAGATTACCCACATCGAAAACAATTATCAGAATCAGCTTTCCCGTTCCGCAGAGGCGTTCATCAGGTTCAGGGAGGCTGAATCCATTGCGTCCCGGGTTTCATCCATGGATACGTTCCGTTCATATCGGCCCTGAGAACCAGGACAGCTTATTGCATATAAACCGCCTCTTGCAGTTTTAAGTTCCGATAATTAATTTAATAAGAAAAAGAAAATACAGATTTTTTAATCATTTTTTCTAAAAAAATCAATTTATCCCCGTGTCAGCCTCTTTTGTTTTTATGCCTGTTTTTTCATCAGAAAAACCCCCGTGAGATGGGATCTTTGCTGTTTTTTTGTGCAATTCTTTATTTCACCCACTGTAACGGCAGCAATTTTGTTGTTGTTGATTATATATTAGTCAACAACAACAAAATTGCTGCCGTTACAGTGGGTGAAACTGCGATTTTTGCGACTTTTCCTCGTTCTTGTTCATTAAACATTTGTTTAATGAACGTTCGACAGAAGACCAAAAAACACTTTAATTTCATTTAGTTATGATCAAAACAGGGGGTTTTCTGAACGTTTTCATCCATGAAATCAGCCGAAAAACTGTTACAAATGCAGCTAAATAAAAAACAGAGCAGAGGAAGAAGATATGTGCTTATTTTTTGAACATTTAAGCTAAGCGATACTCTCTTCCGGAAAAATCAGGCTGAAAAGAATGAAGGGCCATCAGGATAAGTATTTATTTGTCATGCGATAAATCAGCATATGAAATTAAAAACTCAGATAACAAGACCATTTATCCGATAGGGCTATGTGCAAACCCATCTGACAGGCATTTTATGAACCGTGTATATATTTCGTGTATCTGCGTTCCGGGAATCCTCCTGCTTCTTTTTGCCTGCACTCCACAGGAAAAAAGTTCTGTAAATAATCAGAATGAGCATCAGAAAAATCTTTCAGAACAAACGTCTGACCCTGCTACTGATTCACAGAAGACCGGTCAGGATGAAGAAGATCCCTTTCATAGCCTGAACAATCAAAATGACGGGATACCCACATATGATCAGGCCAATCTTGATCCTTATTTTAATCGACAAAAACCAAAAACAAGAGAAGTTCCGGACGATTATAAAGAAGCTCCACTTTTAGTAAAAAAATCAAAATATTACAGGGGGATCTGGCTTGACCTGAGAAAACAGGTCTGGAAAGGTTTTGATGAATTTACAGGAAAGATATCCGGTGCTGCAAAGTCTGTTCTGATAGATGATAACATGTCCGATTATTTACTTAGTGTCTTCCGGTCTCCGGATAAGCCTAAGGTTAAAAAGATTTCCATCTGGCAGCCTCTCCAGGCACCAAGCCTGCTTTCTTTTGCACCTGATATTCCTCTGAATTTTTATCTGGCAGGACATATTGCATGGCCAAAGCTGTCACACCCGGAGGCATCCACCGTTGTTTTAAGTCCCAACCCTTTTTCGGATAATGCTGATGACAGCATCATAGCCCCCCCTGAGGATTATGAACTGATATACAGAAGTGCTGGTGAATTTACACAGGACACCCTGGATATGTGTGAAAAAATTGAAATAAATATGTTCAGTGGTGCAGACGTTTTCCCTCCTATTGAGGATCTGACCTACTGCGAAACGATCCTTCCAGGAACCCTGATGGGATACAGACAGGAAGGGGCAGGACGGGCCGGAAATTACAATCCTTATACAGGGACCTACAACAACGCATTTGATGAGTTGTTCAAAAAACAGTCTGTTGCAATCTGGAACCCCATCCCCAGAAAAGGATATCATTGTCTGGGGCAAGTCAGCACAAATGGCAAGATGGAAAAACCTTATACAGAAAGGGATTTTGCCCAAAGTCAGGTCGATATTGGTGTCGGAGATCGCTACGCTATGTACTGTGTCAGAGAAGAACATACAACAGAAGGCATTCTTTCTTTTCCTCCTATGATGACAGATGGCGAGGTCACGATCTTCAGAGTGATAGCCAAAAATCCTGATGAAGGCTTTGATGGCGCTAATTTTTTCTATGCTTACAAAGGGTTACCGGATGTAAAATCCCTGTCAGAAATCAAAGTCTGGACCCTCAGGAAACAATCGATCAGATTACTTGAGGATGACAGCCAGAACCTGAAAGAAAGCCCTGACCCATCTAAATAAATTACAATAATATCAAATTATTATATCTTAATAACCGCAAAATCACCCGATTCGGCAGTGATATCCCACCAAATTGCCCCTTAAAAACGACATATCATCAGATAATTATCATTATCATTTAAACAGCAAAAAGAGACTCCGATTGCTTTCATGAAAACAAAATTGCGTATTATCACCCGGAAAACGGGACATCATCCTCTGTTTGTTAATGAGAGGATGATAGTTCCTGGGGAGTTAGACATGAAGGCTTCAGGAATATTACTGATCGTCTTACTTGTGGGACAACTGATCAGCTGCGGGCAGAATGCTCAGCCAGGTAGTTATCAGTTATCCTACTCTTCCCCGGATGAGGATACATATGGAGCTAACGGATATAGCCAGACAGGCGATTCTGACAGCTTTGACACAAGTCTTTCCCTTTCATCTCTCTCAACAGGGAGCTCCGCCACGGATCATCAGAACGACTCAGGAGAGATCTTTCGCCCAAGCTCTGTTCTGAACTCTGTTTCACTGACCCAGGCTCCTGCGAAATCAGTAGACCTGGCTAAATATGGAGATATTTTTCTCAACAGTTTCAGCACCGAAATCGTCTCTGCGGGTCCGGCCGTTTTTATTACAGCAAGCAGCAATCTTAAGTCAAATCAATATGCTATAGGACAATCAGAGACTATTTTACCTGTCCGGGTTTCAGAAGAAACTCAGAACAAAAATCAGGACGCATCATCCTACAAAAGAGCACTGAATGACTGTCAATTCCTGCTTATGTATCACATTGAATTTACAGATATAAATAGCAGCAGCTACGGATATGTCCTGCTGGATCTCGAAAACAAAACCAATGGGGTCTTCGGGGCAAATTTGTCTCTTCGTTCCGCCACAGTCCATTACTTTGGAGATGGATACTATCAGATTGCTAAAAACTGTGGTGAAGAAAGAATAAGAAGCAGCAAATCCATGCTGCTCAGCAGAAAACCTACTGAAATCCAGAAAAGTTCTCAGGAGGCGCTTTCCCCTTATGCCAATATCCATGCAATACAGGATTCAGAAATCAAAAGTGGCACTGATCCCTTGATCTCGGAAGCTGTTCACTCCACTAAGAAAAAACTGAACTCAGATATCACAGAAGTCCAGAGGCGAATTTCAAGAATTCAGAAAGACACCTCTGAACAGCAACAGCCGGACAAAGAAACAGATCAATCATCTGAAAATGATAAAAAAAATCTAAAACACTATCAGGAAACAGAGTCAAAATTACAGACAGCTCTCTTAAAACTTAGCATTCAGGATGGAGTTACCCTGCCAGACAGCCAGCGCAACGACTAAATCCCAGCCCGCAGGAAACCCTCACAAAGTCCACAATTAATCCTCTTCGATACAAAGTTTTTTGCTTTCTTCATTAAAAAAAATCATTTTTCATTCCTTTATGTTTCATATAAATCTTATCGACAAGGCTAAGATTAGCTGGCCCTGTGGCGATCTCCCAGCTATATACCGGAGGGTGCCTTATCGTCCCAAGAAGGGAGCGAGGCGCCAGAATGTCAACTTCCAGACCTGAGTTAAGCAAATCACATGAAACTTATCATTGAACTTCTGAATCATCTGACACCATATGGCCATCTTGGTTATTTCATTATGTTTGCCATACTTCTGGCTTGTGGATTTGGCTTTCCGATGCCAGAAGATGTCATCCTGATCAGTGGCGGTATCCTGGCCTCTCGTGGCGTCACAGACTTCTTTATGACCTTTGTCGTCTGCATGCTTGGTGTTCTGATAGGAGATGGTATCGTCTTCTCGATTGGCAGAAAGATGGGTCCTAAAATACGGGAAACCAGAATTTTTCGCAAAATTATGCATACGAACCGGGAAGCTCAGGTCAGCCGATGGTTTACCAGATATGGCGATAAAGTCATTTTCTTTGCAAGATTTGCCCCTGGTCTTAGAATGCCTTTATTTATGACAGCCGGGATGTATCAGGTTTCTTTCTGGAAGTTTTTCTTTCTGGATGGATTCGCTGCACTGATTTCAGTTCCTGTATGGATCTGGATTGGTTATGTTTTTGGTGCGAATCTGGAGCTCCTCGAAGAAAAAATGAAACAGTTTCAGATCGGTATTTATTCGGTGCTTGCTGCTGTGCTCGTACTGATTCTGGCATTTTGGTATGTTAAGAAAAAGTTTAAACCTTCGATCTGAAAAGAACATTCTATGATGATCATCCTGATGATCATCATACCAGATAGAACCATACAAATACATAGTCTCACGCTGGAGTGATTCATGAGATACACAACTTTTTTTATCTTATTATATATTCTTACCGGATGTCGCTTATTTAACAGTGCGGAAACAAGAAATGAACATGAAAACACGATTAAAGATAATATTTCTGATACCCTTCCTGCGACATCAGGAAATTTTGATGAGGAATTTGTTGATATAAGTCAGTTGAACGATGCAGCTCTGAAGAATTACAGACTTTGTTCAGAGAGTGAATTTGAGCCCCTTGATAAAAACATCAGTTATTTTCTTCTGAAAGAAAAAGCCAGAAATCGTACAATTCATTCAAAAGAAGAGCTTGCCCAGCTTGTCTCGTCGATTATTCAATCCAACAAAATCAATTCTGGTTTTTTGCTGGCCTACGAAACAAATTCGTTGCAATCAGCTAGCCCTGAATTTCCAAGGCTTATCCGATTTACCTCCACCGATTCAGATTATCGGAATAAAGATATTCATTCTGCTTATAACGGAGAACCTTCCACGCCTCTTTCATGGATCAGATCAACAGACCCTGTCAGCTTTATCATTGCATTTAGCGGTTTTGAAGGTGAAGATCTGATCGAAATACTCGAGTTTAATGAAAAACATCAGAGATTTTGTGCCAGAATTATCAAGATTGAGGATCAAAAGATTATTTTCAAAGATCATCCGCAGTCTTGTGTCAGATGCCACAGAGATGACCTCAGACCAAATTGGGAAGGATATCCACTCTGGCCAGGTTTTTTTGGGTCTATGCTTTTCAACCAGGATAAAGAGTCATATGAATACCAAATGTGGAAAACTTTTTATGAAAAAGAGCATACCGATGATATTTATGCGTCTGTAAATTTAAAACCCAAAAAAAACATACTCCTTAATGAGAATGGATCATATACTGAATCAGAGTCTATGTATCCGATTGACAACGAGTTCTTCTCAGGTCATGTTCAGTATACAAATTTTTTCAGAATTGCCAGAATACTCAAAGAAGAAAAAAGTAATGAATCCTATCGCTATGCTATATTAGCCGCATTATCAGGCTGTCCGGACATAGAAACATATCTTCCTGCTCATATCAGAGAACAGCATACAAAAACGCTTGCAGAAATAACAAAAGAAACAACATCCCTTATTAAAACAGATATAAAAGATCGTCTGGAACGCATAAAACCTTACGCAGATAGATCGAAGCCTTATCCCAACCCTGGTTTTACCGACGAAGAATCTGTTGATGCTATTAGTGCTTTTCGCTACCTAATGGAATACAGAAAACATCCTGTTTCGCTGGATCTTCTTAGCCTTTCTTTCAAAGGAAATCCTTATTCATTTAAAAATTATACACTTACAATACATGACATCGTTCATTATTATGCATTCCTCTTACAAGAAGAGATAGGCCCCTTTGAAGATCGCTGTTCCTTACTAAAAGATAAAAGCCTTCAGAATTTCTGACAAAGGATTCCACTATATTTTCATTACTCTTACAATGACCAGGAATATTTTTCCCTGATCATTCCTTTTAAAATTGGATCAGTTCGCCATCATTTCACAAATCCACTAAAATAGACACAGAACTACAAGTAATTTTTCTTATTCTGACTATGACACTTTATAATTTATAATATAATATCAACAATTTGTAATCCAAAGATTCTGGGTGCATCTACATCAGGAAAAGGGCCATAAGTTGATATCGGACTTCAAAAGCCTTCTTACGATAATTAAAAATCATCCAAATTTTCAGCAATTTTCTGTGACATATCAGAATAATTCAGCTCTTATGATAGCAAAAGAACAGTTTAGTCTTCTGGTCGTTAATTGCCATGACTGGCAGAATACAGAGTCCATGAATGAGTATATTGGATCGCCAGCAGATCATGTAACCTTTATCATCTGCGCCGGAACAACAGATGAGCTCAGTCAGATTTCTGACTGTGATCACAGTGCCGCCTATGCACATAAATTATCTTTACCTGCATCTCCGGATGAAATTCGCATCAATCTGGACAATCTCTTCAGGCTTCAGGATCTTCTGCTCCGTTCTCACACAGAAAAATATAAAATTATTAAATCATCAGAAGAAGTTAAATACGTTCTCTCTGTCTCCAGAGAACTCAATGGTGTCAGAGATATTCCAAAATTGTTAAACCTGATCCTGAAAAAAGCCAGAGAGGTCACTTCCGCAGATGCCGGATCTGTTTATACGCTGGATGTTCCCGATGGAGGATCTGTTCTGGATGGAACTCTCAAATTCAGGTTCACCCAGAACGATTCTGTTCAGCAGAATCTTGCAGAATTCGCGCTGCCTATCAGCGACAAATCCATCGTCGGAAATGCAGTTATCCACGGCAAAGCGATTCGCATCCCTGATCTGTACGACCTGGAAAGTGATCATGCTTTAAATCCATTCGGCGTGTCTCACGATCGTTCATGGGATAAAAAAACCGGTTACGAGTCACATTCCATGCTTACTGTCCCTATGTTTGATATTTCTCATTCCACGATTGGTGTCATTCAGCTGATTAACTGCAAGAGAAACAGTCATAGTAAACTGCTTTCTCCTGATGATTTCAAAAGAGAAGTGATCCCATTTGGTGATGAACACCTTGAATATGCTATGATTGTAGCCCAGCAGGCAGGTATTGCACTTGAAAATGCAAAAATGCAGGATGATATCTATCAGTTATTTGATAGTTTTGTGAATGCATCGGTTTCTGCAATAGAGATCCGGGATCCGACTACCAGCGGTCACTCTCACAGAGTTGCGACGCTGACCATGAAGCTGGCAGAAACTGTCAACAGAACTCAGCATGGGCCCTATGCAAAAACACAGTTTAATGATGATCAGATGCTGGAAATTAAATACGCTTCTCTATTACATGATTTTGGAAAACTTGGAGTCAGGGAACATGTTCTGACCAAAGCAAAAAAACTGTATCCTGATGAGTTCCGGATGATCCGGGAGCGTTTTTCTCTGATCCGATCCTGCATTGAAAATGAATTTTTAAAAAAGCAGATTGAGATTCTCAGGTATCCAGAAAAATACCCTATGGATATTGCTTTTGAAGATTTTGAACAGGAACGTGACCGAAAACTCCGGGAGCTGGAAGATTTTTATCGTTTTATATCTGAAGCCAATGAACCAACCGTTCTGGAACAGGGAGGCTTTGAACTTCTCAGGGATATTGCAAACTGCTCCTTTCATGACCCTGTTATGGGAAAAAGACCCTATCTTCTTTCAGGAGAACTGAAAGCTCTGTCTGTTTCCCGCGGATCTCTGACAGCTGAAGAGTTCAGCGAAATTCAGAGCCATGTCACTCATACCTATGAATTTCTCAGAACGATACCTTGGGGATCAAGACTGAGCAATGTCCCTCAAATTGCAGCAAAACATCATGAAAAACTTGATGGTTCAGGATATCCGACAGGCGCGGCAACAGAAGACATCCCGGTCCAGTCGCGGATTATGACCATCGCAGATATTTATGATGCTCTGACGGCATCGGACAGACCTTATAAAAAATCAGTCCCTTCTCAGCATGCTCTTGATATTCTGATGATGGAAGTTCAGAGCGGAAAGGTCGATGCCGAGCTGTATCGACTATTCACAGAAGCAAAAATTTATCAAATGTTACACCAATAAAGAAACTAAAATTATAACGACATAAAGAAATGTCCACCTGACGTAAATTTCAACAAACAACACATCGGATCAGGCCCCGACAGGACTCGAACCAAAATCAAAGCCATTCAGATCAAGACGCGGAATCTCATCGCTTTGCATATGCTTCTGGACCTGTGCGCACGTCTTCGATGAAGCCTCCGGAGTTTTTACTGTGTTCTGTGTACAGGACAAATCCTTTAACGCAATCTGAGAAGATTCAGGCTGTCTGCTCTCAACGGGTTGAGCAAGATCTCTGCTTTCCGCTTCAGACAGATGCTGAATGCCCAGCGCTCCCGGACTGTCAGATTCCAGAGAAACAGCTCCACGAATGATCAGCTCCCGGATCAGCTCATGCCCGACAACAAAACGCAGGTGCCCGACACGAACCGGCTCCCGCTTGCTTAACAGGTGAATCAGATGATGTTCAAAGGGATTTTCCATGGATAGTCTGATTGCAAATGAAAACCCTTCCTTATCATCTGCCTCATGGACAGAGCGTGCCTGAGAAGCTGTCATTCTTCTTGTCTCTCATCCCTCTAATGTTTTCTGATCACCTGACACACCGTATGACAGTTGCCAAGATCCACAACAAGAGTATCTCCCTTCAGATCATCGCGTGAGTTTGCCAGAACAGAATAACCAATCGCCGCACTCATCAGAGCCAGCTTTTCATCCGCCTGTCTGAAGTGAAAACCGGATTTTTCAGCAAAGGAAGCAATCACTTCTGCTATGGGATGATACAAAGAGCCGCCACCAGTCAGACAGAAGGTGATACGATTGCCGACCTGAGCAGCCATATGCTCGGATAAACGCGGGGCAAGGATATTTTCTGCATATTCATATAAGGCTGCATCTGCGATCTGTTTACGGGTTTCGAGGCTGATCTCTCCACCTGCACCATATAAAAAGGAATTCGTGTTCTGCTGGTATGAGTCCCGAAGCAAGCTGTCATACCAGGCATCAGAGCCTCCGGAATCCGGCTCTCTTGGAGAAAGGTGCTTCAGCATGTTTTTAAAAATCATTGCGGCACGGCGCATACCCAGACGCTGATCACCAATCAGTGTTTCCAGCGCAGGTTTACCATTTTTAAGCAGGATAATCCCTTCTATGGTTCCGAAGCCGACAGATACCACAAACATTTCTTCATCAAGACCCAGGTAAGTCCTGATGCCATAGGCATGTGCAATCGCTTCATAGACAGACCAGATCGCGGCAAAACCAATAATTTTCGGTCCGGTGGGCGTCTCAAGAGAAAATGTTTTGCCCGAAAATCGGTTCAGAATTTTCTGATTAGCCAGCAGGGTCGATTCAGGGCTACCACAAACAAGGTTCACAACACCTTCAACACCAGCCTGCTGAGCAGCCGATAGCAGAAACAGAATCCATTGCTCATCATCTGCCATCAGGTTGAGCTTTTTATGTCCTGTAAGACGCTGCTGGCGGACCGTCTCACCAAACACATGCCGCTTTCCATCCATTCCGAACTGAACCGGCTGATCGGTATCACACCAGCTGCTACCAGGAATGCTGGCCAGAATCGAAGGAAATGACTTAAATTCGTTAAGATCCATATTCACCTGCTTCCGTTATTTGTGTTAACATGCCGACCGCCAGAAACAAAAGGAATCCGTGACAGAGCCTGGCAGCAGCAAAAATCATGTCTTCTCAGGCGGGCTGCCTGAATATATCAGCGGGTAGACTTATATGATTCCTTTACCAGGCACAAGCAGTTAGTGGCTCTCTCAGAGAGAGTTCTCATATTAAAAGTTAAGGAAAGATCCTTTGGTCATCACAGATTCCGGACAGCAGGCGCCGACACTTTATGTGATCGCAACTCCGATTGGTAACCTTGCTGATTTCAGTCAAAGGGCCCTTGAAACCCTGAAGAGCGTTGATCTTATTGCCGCTGAAGACACCAGACACACGGGAAAACTTCTTGAACAGTCAGGCGTCCGTTATAAAAAACTTATCAGCTATCATGATCATAATGAAGAACAACGGGCACAGTCTCTTGTAAAGGAAATGCTGGAAAAAAGCCTTCAGGTCGGACTCGTCAGTGATGCCGGCACTCCCTGTATCTCTGATCCCGGATTTCGACTGGTCTCACTGGCCCATCAGAAAAAGATCCGGGTCGTCCCTGTCCCGGGAGCCTGTGCCATGGCCGCACTGGTCTCTGCTTCAGGTCTTCCTTCTGACAGACTCCTTTTTACCGGATTTCTGCCTGCAAAAAAGAAGGCTCTCGAAGACGAAATTCTGTCATGGAAATCTGTCAGAGCTTCCATTGTCTTTTACGAATCTGCCCGCAGGATACAGACGAGTACGGAACTGATCTGTCGTCATTTCCCGGAGGGCCATCTCGCATTTGGTCGTGAGATAAGTAAACTTTTTGAAGAAATCCAGGTGATTCACACACAAGAGGCCGGCTTGTGGCTGAAGCAGCATGAAAACCTTCGCGGGGAGTTTGTGGTCATGTTATCTGCAGCACATGATCAGAATGGAAAGCAGGCGAATCCGGAGCAACTAAAAGAGCTGGTCTTATCTTTGTGTCTCAGACACCCAGATCTTTCACAGAAAGATCTGCTTGAAAAAATTCAATCATCCGGAGTTACAGCAAGAAAAACAGCACTCTATCAGATACTCCTGGAAGTCAGGAAAGAAATTTCAGAAAAAGATCAAAAACTATAGGCACAGTCCGAGAGCCTTCATAGCGACACGAAGAATCAGCTCTAACTCTGAAAATCCAGCTGGTTTCCTGCCTGCAAATATGCTATTCTCCTTGTCCAGTCTTGCCCGACTCGCTGCTCGTAAGCGGCAGTTAATGTCCGGTCTTATACAGAACAAATTAAAGGAAGCAGTCATGTCTGAAGGCCATCATGAGGCCCCCTCTGTCAGTGGCGGTAATTTTATTGAAAATATCATAGCCGAAGATCTCAGGACACAGAAACATCAGGGAAAAATACAAACACGCTTCCCACCTGAGCCAAACGGCTATCTTCATATTGGCCACGCACGATCTGTTTGCCTCAATTTCGGTATCGCACAAACCTATAAGGGAGGTCTATGCAACCTCCGCTTTGATGATACCAATCCAGAAAAAGAGGACATCGAATATCAGAATTCCATTATGGAGGATATACGGTGGCTGGGTTTTGACTGGGGTGAGCGTTTATTTCATGCTTCCGATTATTATGAAAAGTTTTTTCAGTTTGCCGTTGAACTGATCAGAAAAGGACTGGCATACGTATGCGACCTGTCAGCCGAACGTATCCGGGAGACACGTGGAACCTTAACCGAGTCAGGAAGCCATAGCCCATACCGGGACAGAACTGTGGATGAAAATCTCCTGCTCTTCAACCAGATGCGAGAAGGGCATTTTCGTGATGGAGAAAAAGTCCTGCGAGCTAAGATTGACATGTCCTCTGGCAATATAAATATGAGAGACCCGGTCATTTACCGGATTAAAAAGGTCCGGCACCATCGCACAGGCAACGCCTGGTGCATTTACCCTATGTATGACTTTGCTCACTGTCTCTCGGATTATCTGGAGGGGATCACCCACTCCCTCTGTACTCTTGAGTTCCAGGACCATCGTCCTCTTTATGACTGGTTTATTCAGAACCTGGTCCCAGAACCCCACCCCCGACAATATGAATTCGCCCGGCTGAATCTGAACTACACGGTAACCAGTAAGCGAAAACTGAAACAACTGGTGGATGAAAGGCATGTCCGCGGCTGGGATGACCCCAGATTACCAACGATTTGTGGATTAAGACGGCGGGGCTATACACCGTCAGCGATCCGGACATTCTGTGAGCGTCTGGGAGTCTCAAAGAAAGAAACCGTGATCGACATGGGAGTACTGGAAGACTGTTTAAGGGATGATCTGAACGCAACAGCAAAACGTGCGATGTGTGTGCTAAACCCATTAAAAGTCACCATCACTAATTATCCGGAAGGTCAGACAGAAGAATTTAATGTTCGCAATCATCCTAAAGATGATGCGATGGGACGTCGGTCATTAGCCTTCTCCAGGCAGATTCTGATTGAGCGAGATGATTTTCTGGACGACCCACCAGCAGGCTACCATCGTCTGGCTCCTGGCAGGGAAGTCCGGCTGAGATATGGCTATGTCATCAGATGCGATGAAGTTGTCCGGGATGAAGACGGAGAAGCCCTGGAACTGAAATGCACCTATGATCCGGATACAGGCAACGGAAAAAAGCCCGTCGGGCGCCAGGTCAAAGGAATCATTCACTGGGTATCTGCCGGGAAATCACTGCCTCTGGAAATCAGACTCTATGACCGGCTTTTCAATGTACCCTTTCCGACAGCAGAAGAAAAAGAGGGAAGAGATTTCAGGGAGCACCTCAACCCATCATCTCTGCTGAGTCTGCACAAGTGCCGCGGAGAGTGGGCTCTGAAAGATGCGCTGCCGGGGCAGATTTTTCAGTTTGAAAGGCTTGGTTATTTTTGTATAGACAGCGATTCTTCTGATGAAGAGCATCTGATCTTTAACCGTTCCGTAACCCTGCGGGATACCTGGCAACAGGAAAACAGCGCACCTTAATAAGTACCCCATGCGGACGACTCATCACGCCCACTGGTCTTGTCTTTTACATGTCTGTGGGCAGGCTTATTTTCAATATTTTTACTGTAAACAGGCTGCTCTGGCAAAGTGCTCCGGATATCATCCGGAAAGCTGGAATCGTAGCTAAAATGCCTGACAAATTCCGCAGGATCCCAGAAAATCTTAAGCTCTTTATAACGAGCAGTCCCAAACAACTGATACTGATAATATCCATAGGTCCATGTCGGTGTTCCTCCTGAGTTTCCGACAGAGCCTGGTTCTCCCAGCAGCATCCGGACATCCTTCTGGCTGGTCTTCCCCTTTTCAATCCACCCGGTATCAGATGGAAAATTGCGTCCTGATGACACGCATCCTGCAAAAAGAGGCAGCGACGCACACGCGATCAACAGAATCTTTGTTCCTTTATTCTTTTTATTCTGGATCATACAGAACTCCTGAACGACAAAATGAATCCGGAGGCCGTATCCTAAAATATTTCCACAACCGTGACAAGAAGCGCTTCCTTAGCTGCAAAAAGACTCCGGAGGAGTGATCATCCGAATCGCCGGACGTTACAGAAAAGATTCTTTCATATAATTAGAAATAAATATGGTACAGTCATTTCTTGTATTTTTCAGAAGAAATACATAAGAAAGGCTTTTAGCCACTAAAGGCTGAAACAATCCATCGACGATTCACCTATCTTAAGCAGGATCTGATATGATCAGAAACCTAAAAGACCAGAGCCTGACTGTCAAAATCATCATAGCTTTTTCCCTTGGAGCTGTCAGCGGCTTGCTGATCAAGTCCATGCCGGATTCTTCTTTATTAAAAGATCTGCTGATCAATGAATGTTTATACATCAGCAGCCAGCTTTTTGTTTCATCTCTCAAAATGCTGGTCGTACCGATGGTTTTTGTTTCTCTGGTGTGCGGTGTTCTGAATCTCAAGAGCATGAGTAAAATCGGCAGACTGGGAGGGAAAACCCTGGCGTTATATTTAAGCACCACAGCCATTGCAATCTCTATGGCTATTGGTCTTGCTCTTATTTTTGAGCCTGGGGCAGGCTTCTCTTTAGAATTGAATCCAAATTTCAAAGACACGCCGCCTCCGCCAATCCGTGACATGATCGCTAATATTATTCCCTCTAATCCTTTTGCCGCAGCTGCTGAAGGTGAAATGTTGCAGATTATCATCTTTGCCCTCCTGTCTGGCGCAGGGATCTCTATGGCAGGGAATCAGGGGCAAAAGACCGCTGAGCTCTTTCATGAAATGAATGTGATTATCATGAAAATTCTGGCTCTGCTGTTGAACGTTGTCCCCTTTGGAGTCTTTGTCCTGATGTGTAAAGTTTTTGCAGAGCAGGGAACTGAGGCGATCCGACCGCTGCTTGCATACTGCCTTCTGGTTTCGGCTGCTCTGCTGATCCAGCTCTTTATCTGCTATCCTGCTCTGATTTTGTTTTTAAGCAGACTGAATCCATTTCTGTTTTTACTTAAGATCCGACCTGTCCTTATGTTTGCTTTTAGCACAGCCAGCTCTAATGCCACGATTCCCCTGAATCTGAAAGTTGCCACTGAAAAACTCGGCGTCTCCAGATCTGTCGCTTCCTTTATCATACCTCTTGGAGCAACCATCAATATGGATGGAACTGCGATCATGCAGGGGATTGCGACTGTATTTATTGCTCAGGCTTATCAGATCGACCTTGGCCTCAGTGATTACCTGACCGTCATTCTGACAGCAACTCTCGCCTCTGTTGGCACCGCCGGAGCACCTGGCGTCGGGATGATTACCCTCATGATGGTTTTACGGCAGGCCGGTCTCCCTTTTGATGGGATCGGACTTATCATGGGAGTGGATCGTATTCTGGATATGGTTCGAACTGCCGTTAATGTCGCCGGAGATACCGTTGCTGCCTGTATTGTCGCGAAATCAGAAGGAGAGCTGAATATGAGTGAATACCAATCTCCCCTCTCCAGCTCAGAAATCTAACTATCTAAAATCGTTTCTTTTTTAAAGAAACTGACATCTTCCAGGAAAAACCGGCTTGGCAAAAACTTTTTTAATCTATAATTATCAGATGGTTATATAGTTTTGGAAATATTCTGCTAAGATTCATATTATACTATCGAAGTTTACGACTTTATGTAAGGTGTAAGGTTCATCACTATGAGTAACAAAGTTTTTGTTGGCGGATTAAGCTGGAACACAACTGAGGCTGGGCTTGAAGATTACCTGAGTGAGGTGGGTGAAATCACCGAGGTCAAGATTATTCAGGACAGGGAAACCGGAAGATCCCGCGGGTTTGGTTTTGTCACATTTGCAGAAAAAAATGCGGCAGATCAGGCGGTTGAGCGATTTGACGGCACGGAGTTTGATGGAAGAAACATAAAAGTAAATATCGCTGAGGATAGACGGCCTGATCGTGGTGGCAATGCTCATCGCGGTGGAAACAGAGACCGAAACCGGTGGTAATTTCATCTTTTTTCTAGGCTACTTTGACAACACCCCCTTTGGGAACTCTTTTCTCCTGAAGGGGGTTTCCTTTAGTCTCATTCTGACTGACCGATATCTTCTATAGCTTCAGTTTTGTAGATCCGATCAACTCGGGCCAGACATGAAATTCAGGACAGAGTTATTATATTTTAATGAAGATGGAGAGCCGGGCGGCCCGCTTGAGGCACTGCTGAAGGAGACTGTTAAGGTCACCTCGGTTCATTCTGTCAGGGAAGCGTTGATTACTCTCCAGCAAGGGCGTTGCGCAGTGCTCCTGTGCCTTCTGAAAGACTCTCAGGCAGAAAAACATGCCCTGCTTGAGGCTGTCCGCAAAAGTTTCTCTGAAATCCCGGTTGTTGTTCTGAGCGCTTCTGAAGATACACAATACCTGCTGTCGCTATTCAGACAAGGGGTGTTTGAAGTTCTCCGGCATCCCGCCGATCCCGATGAGCTGCGTCAGACAATCCGGAAAGCACATTACTATCATAACGCTCTGAGAAAACGTTTTTCATCTCTGATGGAGCAGTTTTTTCATGAAGTTTCAACACCAATCACGGGTATCCTTATGGTTTCCAGGATACTGCGTAAAAACACAAACCTCATGCCCCAGAATGAAGAAAATAAAAAAGCCCTGATTCAGT
Organism: Deltaproteobacteria bacterium; assembly: GCA_020635195.1. GTDB lineage: Bacteria > Bdellovibrionota_B > Oligoflexia > Oligoflexales > Bog-1112 > JACKAG01. Next base: position 49,710 of record JACKAG010000009.1, read on the forward strand.
ATCTCGATAAAATCCTGAAACTGAGCCAGCGAATCAGCGACCTTATCAGAATGAGCAAAACAGATCTTGTGAAAACAGAATATAACTTTGCACGGGAAGATCTGGCTTCTATCATCACAGATGCTATCAGTATTTGTGAGAGCAGTCCGGATTATAAAAATGTCAGCATATCGTCGAAAACGTCTGCAGGACAGTATTTTATTTCGTGTAATGCACTAAAAATTTCTCAGGTCTTTATCAATCTGATCAAAAATGCCTTTCAGGCCATTCGGGAACAGGAGGGAAGCCGCTGGATCGATATTCAGGTTTCTCAGGAAAATACACATCTGATGATCCGGATTACAGATTCTGGTGCTGGCATTCCCGATCATATTGCTGAGAATATATTCAAGAGAGAATATACGACTAAAGATTCCAGAGAAGGTTCCGGCCTCGGCCTCGCCTTCTGCCAAAATGTCATTGAAAGTCACGGTGGTAGTATCACATACCAGCCCCACGAAGGTCATACATCCTTCATCCTTCATCTCCCGAAATCTTCATCATAATTATAAGACTGTATAACGGGGCATGGCATGATTTTCCTGACGGATAAATTATTGCAATTGGGACAAAAAACAATACAATGCTGCACCGCAGATAAGAAATTGCGCATCAGGCCCATTTTAGAGGATGTTCCATGCGCCTGAATCAGATAAGCTGTAAAATCTCTCTAAATCCTGATAAGTTTTCCCTTATCACCCACATAACAACCCCTTTGGGAGGGAGAATATTTGTCTCTTCGGATTGAAGATCTGTCATTTTCCTGGCCCGGACAGCCCGAACCACTTCTGAAATGTCCGGAACTCCATGTAAAATCTGGTGAGAAGGTCTTCCTGCAGGGGGCCAGCGGTAGCGGGAAAACCACGTTACTTGGATTACTGGGAGGCGTCCTTCTGCCACAACGTGGTCAGATTTTTGTTCTGGACACACCTCTTCATAAATTATCTGCCCCGGAGCGAGATCGCTTTCGCGCGGATCATATTGGCTTTATTTTTCAGATGTTTAATCTGCTTCCTTACCTTTCTGTCATGGGGAACGTTCTCCTGCCTCTGCGTTTTTCCCGGGAAAAGCAGAAACGCTTACAAAGAGAAGCAGAAGAAGAAGCTCAGCGTCTGCTAAGCTCTCTCGGTCTTGACTCCGTCTCAGACAGGCAGGTCCAGGATTTGAGTGTAGGGCAGCAGCAACGCGTCGCTGCTGCCCGGGCGCTCATCGGAGCTCCGGAATTGATTATCGCAGACGAACCAACATCTGCACTGGATGCGGATTCCAGAGAAGCATTTCTGGAACTGCTATTTACGGAAATTTCCAGAAGCCGGTCCACCCTGATTTATGTAAGCCATGACCCTGGAATTGCATCTGTTTTTGACCGAAATCTGTCGATGCACACCTTCCATTCAGATTTGCAGAAAGATCCGTCCTCATGAAATACTCTGTCATCGGACTATCTCTGGCCAGCATGAACAATCGTCGTCTTTGCACATTCCTGTGCATGTTCTCCATAGCCATGAGCGTCGCTTTACTGATCGGAGTCCAGCGAATCCGTGAGGGGGCGAGAGAAAGCTTTAACAATACAGTATCCGGCACAGATCTGATTGTCGGAGCCAGAACCGGCCCTGTACAGCTGCTGCTGTATTCTGTCTTTCATATGGGAAACCCGCCAAACAATCTAAGCTGGCATTCTTATCAGACATTCTCTCAGCATCCTGAGGTTGCCTGGACGGTCCCTCTTTCTCTGGGAGACTCCCATCGTGGCTTTCGGGTTGTTGGTACAGATGAACAGTTCTTTCGCTATTTCCGTTACGGTCAGGAAAAACAGCCGGAATTCTGCAACGGTCAGCGATTTATCTCAGCGGATGACGTCGTCATCGGCTCAGATGTGGCAAAAAAATTCAGCTACCAGCTTGGAATGAAAATCATTTTATCTCATGGAATCAGTGACGTTTCCTTTCATGATCATGATGACACCCCTTTCAGAGTTTCGGGCATCTTGTGCAAGACCGGAACTCCTGTTGACCGCTCTCTTTTTGTTAATCTTGCGGGTCTTGATGCAATTCATCACGACATGGATCATTCGCACGGAGCATCATCCGGACATCATCACCATCATCATGATAAAGAAGACATACAGCCATCTTCTGTATCAGCCATGCTGATCGGGCTCCGGTCCAGAACGACTGTTTTTCATGTGCAAAGAGAAATCAATCATTACACGCAGGAAGCTTTAACCGCTCTTATGCCAGCCATGACTTTGAGTGAACTTTGGGATATCATTGGAATTGCTGAAGTAGCCATGTTCATTGTTTCTCTTTTTGTCGTATTTGCCGGAATACTTGGAATGCTGTCCTCTCTGCTAACGACTCTCAATGAAAGGCGTCGGGAGCTTGCCATTATCCGTTCTCTGGGAGCTTCTCCGGCAGATCTGTTTCTTTTGCTTTTAAGTGAATCTCTGCTGCTGGGGTTGGGGGGTTGTCTTATGGGTATGCTTCTAGTATACGTAGCCCTCTGGATTTTTCATCCGCTGGCAGAATCATGGTGGGGACTTTCTATTCCGGTCCACCTGCCAAATATGACAGATGCACTGATCCTCGGTGGAGTCTTATTGTTATCAACTATAGCTGGTTGCCTTCCCGGACTGAAAGCATACCGGCAATCTCTGTCAGACGGTCTTACAATCAGGATCTGAGCATCTGCTTTGCTAAGATCTTGTTTAAAACAGGTTACTGGGATGCAGCACAAACCATCGAAGAATTTTGTCTGGTCTGGTGGCCTTGGATTAATCCTGTTATCAACGGCCCTTGCCTACCTGCTGCCTCAGAAGAGTTTTATGGATGAGCCCTTACCACAGCAGGGCTTTAGCCAGGATGCATCTGTCCAGGTGCTGAGTTGGAAATTACTACAACAGTATGATTTTAAAAAGAAAACTATACCTCCTGAACTACGTGACTTCGTTGGCCAGAAGATCCGGCTCCCGGGATTTGCTGTCCCCCTGGGGGGAGATCTGAATAGCATCCGTGATTTTTTATTTGTCCCTGATCAGCTGGCCTGTATCCATGTCCCTCCGCCGCCTCCGAACCTTGTGCTCCTGGTTCATTCCGGAAAAGGGCAGAATATCAATGATCTCAGAGGGGCCTTATGGATTGAAGGTGTCCTGACCCTCAGTCCAAGTACAAGTCAGTATGGAGCTGCTGCATGGGAGCTGGAAGCAGATCAGATCATGCCTTATAAGCAACCACCATCCTGAGACAGGGCACTAAAATGAAAACAGGGATTTTGCAGCATTTTTCAGGTTTTTTCATAGTAAATAATGATTGCACATTAGTGGCAAAGCCAGCATAACTGTCTGTGTCCGGTGCAATCCGTCGTTTGTAATCACTCAGGGGATGTGTATGTCAGAAGCAGGAAGTGATATTGTTTTCAGGGAGAATCCACTCGTCAGTTCGCGAGGGTTAAAGTATCCTGATTTTTCTTTTCGCGAAACCATGAGTGCATACTCCTTTCACCGCAGTATTCCTTCCTTTGGAGAAACACCTCTCTATGAAATGAAAGGGCTGGCCTCCTATCTTGGTCTCAGCTCTCTCTGGATTAAAGACGAATCTCAGCGCTTCAGGCTTGGATCATTTAAAGCTCTGGGAGCTTCTTACGCTCTCGCTAAATGGCTCAACAGGAAAGCTGGCATCTCAGGTCAGCCAACTTTTGACAGGCTTGTCTGGTGGTTTAACCGTCTGGATCACAACTTTACTCTCGTTACGGCAACAGATGGCAACCATGGTTACGGTGTTGCATGGCTGGCCCACCTATGCAACTGTTCGGCCATGATTTTTGTTCCGGAAAACATACCCGAGTCACGCATAGCTGGCATCAGAAAGCTTGGAGCTGAAGTCATTTCTGTAAACGGAAACTATGATAAGGCTGTCCGTCTGGCTAAAGAAGCAACGTCCAGTTCAGATTCTCTTTTTATACAGAATACGACAACTGCTTACGAAGATGAGACTGTCTCTTATATCATGCAGGGTTACCTGACCCTGATCCATGAAACATATGAACAACTTCCACTGGATAAACGTCCGGACCATATTCTGATACAGGCTGGCAGCGGGTCGTTTGCCGCAGCCGTTCAGGCATACCTGAAAAACCGATTCAGAGAGAAGGCGCCACAGGTCCTGCTGGTAGAACCAGAAGGCTCTGATGGCTTCAGCCGCTCTTTCGGTCGGGGGGACGGTAATCTTTCCCGGCTCGATGACTATGATTCTGTAATGACAGAGCTGAACTGTGGCGAGCCAAGTCGACGAGCCTGGAAGATCCTCAGAGAAGAAACACGAGGAGTGCTAAGCTGCCATAACCGGGTTGCAGGCCTTGGAATGAGAGTCCTGAATCAGCCTATCTCAAAAGATCCCAGAATTATCAGCGGCGAATCAGGTGCGGTAGGATTGGGAGCCCTTTTCAAAATCTGTCGTGAACAGAACAAAGAAGATATTCGTAAAAATCTTGGAATTACAGATAAGTCCAGAGTTCTGGTCTTCTCCACAGAAGGGGCTATGGACCCGGATGGCTTTCGCCGAGGGCTCTGGGAAGAGCTCTGATTCACCGAATTTTTATCTGCGATCGTCTTAGTGGTGAAGGATTGCCTTCCGGAGGAGGTCAGCCGGAATCTGAACTCCCATCGCTTCAGCGTGCCTGGGGTTGATGTGAAGCTGAAACGTTTCCTGAAAACGGACCGGCATAACAGCTGGTGATGATTTTTTTTCCAGAATATCTGCCAACATCTCACCTGTTGTCAGCCCCAGCTGATAATAATCGACTGCCAATGCAGCAAGAGCCCCTTTCCGGACGCTTTCACTTTCAGCCGTAAAAACAGGGATTTTTCTGGCAACACCTGCTTTGATCACAGCTTCTATCGCTGACACTACAGTATTGTCTGTGGGGACATAGATCGCATCAGCTCTGACCGAACTGGCTACAGAAAACACCATAGAGCTGCTCTGGACAGAGCCTTCCTCGTAAGCCAGTTGCAACTTCTGACAGGCCTGACGAAACTGCTCCGTCACGGCCTGAGAATTTGCCTCTCCTGGGTTATAGAGAATTGCTACCCTTTTGACGCCAGGGGAAATGGTACGGATAAGTTCAAGCTGCTGAAGAACCGGGCTCCTGTCAGAACTTCCTGTCGCCAGTCCTCCTGGTTTATCCCAGGATGCAACAAGCCTTGCCGCAAGTGGATCAGATACGGGAGCAAAAACAACCGCTGTCTGTCTGTTTTTATTCAGAGCGGCCTGAGCGGCAGGGGTTCCGATAGCCAGAATCGCATCAGGTTTTTTTCCCAGTAATTTTCTGGCAATCTGCGCATTGGTCCCCATATTGCCCTGAGCGTTCATATATTCGATGTCTGTGTTGTCAGACAGTCCCCGCTTCTTAAGGGCATCAAGGGCACCACGGCGCAGCTCATTAAGAGAAGGGTGCTCAACAATCTGCATAATCCCCAGCGTATAGAGCTTTACTGCCTCTTTTTTATCCGCAGCGCTTGCGGCGGAAATCAGGCTGATCGCCTGGAAAATTCCGGTCAGGGCAATGATCAGAGATCTGGCCATGGTGTTTCCTTTAGTTTTCATCAGTACGGAAAGGCACAGAAGGGGTCATGGAGGGTATCCTTCCGGAAACAGCCGACATCCGTGACCTTTGGTCCGGCTATCATAAAAGGATATGCAGATAATTCAAGTGACGAAACAGAAAATTTTATCTCATCTGAGAAAATTTCAGGCAGATAGCATCATATGACTGAGTGATCTGTTGATTTCTTCCGATGAATCTCTTGGCAGAAAACAAGAAACTCCTAACTGCGCAAAAAGCTGAGCGCTCTGATCGTCAAGATCACCATTGTCACTCAGTATAATCACAGGGATATCTGTCATTGTCCGGACCCGGGAAACGAAAGAGTATCCATCCATCTGTGGCATGATAATCCCGCAAATAATCGCATCATATCCCCCCATGGAACGGTAAAGCTCCCTGAGAGCGTCCACACCATTGATTGCGAAGCTCAGCTCAGCTCCGTCAATCAGGAAACTTTCCCGGAACGGACGAAGAGAGCAGTCAGGATGGACAATCAGAACTCTTTTTATCTCTGATCTCTTCGGTTTTCTTTTCTTTTTTACTTTTCTGGCCACAGCTGACACCCATCTTTACAGGCCACATCTTCTGCCAGTATTCCTCATCGGTGTGTCAGTATGCAGAATAAAAATTATTTTTAATATTTCAGAAAAAAAGAAAAGAAGCAGAAGGAATACAGTCTGATGCAGAATATGATCAGGCATATGCCTCAGGCATGTTTTCCGTTTTCTCTTCCACGAGATCCGGAAGATGGCTGCTGTCTCCAGCCTCTTCTGTTGTCTCTTCCTCCCGAAAAGCGGCCGCCACCATTGTTATTTTTGCGGCCATACGAAGAAGAAGATCTTCCAAAAGAGCGGGAAGAACCATATTGTCGGGGCCTACCACCCCCCTGGCTTTTTTGCAGATCAAAATCATGCCACTGTAGTTTTTCCGGATCAAAAATGCCAATTTTGCTCACTCTGGAAGCAATCACCTGACGGATCAGTATCTTATGCTGCTCAGGAGTCAGATGGGAAAGCTCATGATCAATAGCTTCCATCTCTGCGGAACTAAAGTTCTTACCTCCAAAGGTTTCTGAGGAAATATTGCAAATTTCCTTACTTACAATCGTTTTCATAAATGAGTGAGAATCCGGGAATCTGATCTGCTCAGGCTTCGCTCTCACCTGGCGAATAATGCTTGTGTACCAACGGTAATCTTCAGGCGTGACAAATGTCCATGCTTTTCCTTTTGCTCCGGCACGGCCAGTCCGTCCTGCGCGGTGAGTATAACTTTCAGCACACCTTGGAGGAGTGTAGTTAATCACCATAGGAAGCCCCTGAACATCAATCCCCCGTGCAGCCACATTAGTCGCAATCAGAAAGCGAATACTGCCTGCCTTAAACTGAGAGATGGCCATCTGACGCTCATATTGATTAAGGTCACTGTTCAGCTGAGCTGCGCTGAAGCCTTTCCCGGTCAGAGCATGAGAGACATCCGAACACTCTTTTTTGGTTTCACAAAAAATAATCGCTTGTTCAGGGTGATAATAAGCCAGGCTGCTGATCAGGGCTTTGGTTCTGAGGTGAGATTTGGTTGCAATATAACCATGTTCAATACATTCCGGGCTGTTTTTGCGATCACAGGATGTAATCGTGACCGGATGTTTCAGGAATTTAGCTGCCAGATTCCGCGCCTGAGCATTCAGAGTCGCAGAGAAAAACAAAGTCTGGCAAGCTTCAGGAAGATTCTGACGAATGAAGTCCAGCTCAGCTTCAAAGCCTGTGTCCAGCATCTGATCCACTTCATCCAGAACAAACGACTGAACTTCACTCAGATTCAGCTTTTTCTTTCGGATAAAATCAGAAACCCTCCCCGGGGTTCCTACGACTGCATGAATCTGACCGCTCAGAGCTTTTTCCTGCTTTCCATAAGAAACTCCACCAATAACAGAAGTAACGCGGAGCTGACTATGGCGCAGAGTCTGGGTAAATACCTGGGTAATCTGATCTGCCAGCTCTCTGGTCGGAGTCAGAATAAGAATTTTCGGAGTTCCCGGACGTGGCCTTTCAGAATTCATAAATTTAAAGGCAAGAGGCAGGGAAAATGCAAGCGTTTTACCAGAGCCAGTCATAGACTGCGCCAGAAGATCATGGCCGTCCAGAACGGGATGAAAACTATACTCCTGGATGGGAGTCGGACTATTTTTACCTTCAGCAGCAAAAGATTGTGACCAGGACTCAGGGAGGTCATCTTGAAAGGATAACTTCTTGTCTGCATATAGACCGATGTGTTCCGAGCTGGAAATTTCCACGATAGCTGCCGGGACATGTGATTGATTTTGCGTTGTTGTCATGCTTTTTTCTTTGTACAAATTTGTATAAAATTAAAGATCAGAGGTTCTCTTTCGTAAGAAAGGCCGTGCAGTATACTTCGTATAGTCTGCGAAAGAAAATGCATGGTACCAGATATCAGGGATGCCGACAAGTCATATAAGACAAATGATTGATAACTTCCTGATAATATGATAAAATACGAAGGCTCTGAATCAATGCCTGTCGTTTCCGGGGGCTTTTCCTGTCATGGAACTTATCATTCATCAACAAGAGAGTTCCTGGAAAACTCTGACAACTTCAGCCATTTCAATGGCCATCAGCCCTGATTTTCAGGACCATAAACCACAGTATTTCGGAGCACCTCCTGCAAGATCTGAGACTTATAAGAACGGCTCTTTTACCGGAGATACCCGGCAAGGTGGCAGCTGTAATGTGCGTGAGATCCATATCATTCCCCACTGTCATGGCACCCATACAGAAGATATTGGCCATATCTGTCACGAATCTCCAGGAGTCCTGAATACATTGCAGGATTCTTTATTTTTAATGCTCCTGCTGAGCCTTCCACCGGTTCCGGCAGCCAGTTGCGGAGAGTCTTATCAGCCTGTTCTTTCCCCGACTGATCAGGTCCTGACAAAAAAAAATCTTCAGGATTCCATGAACAAAGTCCGGCTTCTACCAGATCTGACTGTCGAAGGTCTTGCAATCAGAAGCCTGGTGGGAGCTGCATCCATATCCTCTTTCCATAGCGAACAAAAGAACCTACCCTTCTTCACTCACGAAGCAATGGCCCATATTTCAAATCTGGGTTTCAGACATCTGTTGACCGATTTGCCCTCTGTTGACCGTAGTAATGATGAAGGACGCATGACTAACCATAGAATTTTCTGGGGATTAGAAGGACAGTCCAGAGAATACTCTGACGCACGTTATCCCGAACGGACCATTACAGAAATGATCAGGGTCCCGGAGCACGTTGCAGATGGCCTCTATCTGGCAAACCTTCGCATTTCTCCTTTTTTATCAGATGCGTGCCCATCTTCTCCTTTAATTTACCCTCTGGAGCTGCTGTGATCTTTTCGCCTGAATATGACTTTGCTGAAAGCCTGGACAAGCAGGACTCTCTTTATTCTTTCCGCTCAGAATTCCTGATTCCGGAAAATTCGTCCGGAGAACAGGAAACTTATTTATGTGGTCATTCTCTCGGTTTACAACCTGTGAGAACAAAAGACTATATCGGAGAAGTCCTTAGCAGCTGGCAGCACAGAGGGGTCCGGGGGCACTTTCAGGGGGATTATCCCTGGGTTCCGTATCATGAACTGTTGCAGGAAAAGACCGCTATGCTGGTCGGAGCCCTGCCTACAGAAGTGATTGCCATGAACACCCTGACCGCAAATCTTCATATGATGATGGTCAGTTTTTTCAGACCAGATAAAGACCGTTACAGAATTCTGATCGAAGAACAGGCTTTCCCTTCTGATTATTATGCCGCAGAAACCCAGCTTCGTTATCATGGGCTTAACCCTGACGATGCCCTGATTGTGGTCCGCCCGGATCAGGGCTGCTCTATTTCAGTCGATGCATGGAAATCTGCTATTGACCGTTATCACAGTTCTGCGGCCCTTCTTCTGCTCCCCGGAGTTCAGTATCTGACAGGACAGAGTTTCCCGGTCGCAGAAATTGCTGATTTTGCAGCCAGGCGTGGTATTGTCGTCGGACTTGATCTGGCACACGCCGTTGGAAACATCCCCCTGCAACTTCATGACTGGTCTGTTGATTTTGCCTGCTGGTGTCATTACAAATATCTGAACAGCGGGCCCGGCGCCGTCGGCGGCTGCTTTGTTCACGAAAAACATTGTAAAAACAAAAAATTACCAAGATTTGCCGGATGGTGGGGGCAACGAAAAGATATACGATTCAACATGCGTCCTGGATTTGACCCTGTCATGACAGCCGAAGGCTGGCAACTCTCAAATCCTCCGATCGTATCGCTGGCCGCAATCAGAGCCTCTCTGGATATATTCGCAGAAGCCGGGGGCATGGAGCCTCTCAGAAAAAAATCCCTTTTAATGACATGTTACCTTGAATATCTCGCCAAAGATTTGCCAGGATTTCATTGTCTGACACCCTCAGACCCGGAGCAGCGTGGAGCTCAGCTGTCTTTTCAGACAGACCCGGATCACTGTGACGCCCGTACCCTGGTCTCCAGGGCAGAGAGCCGGGGCATCATCTGTGACTTTCGTGAGCCGGATATTATCCGGCTTGCTCCCGTGCCTCTCTATAATCACTTTACGGATGTCTGGCGTTGTGTTCAGCAATTCCGGGAAATTCTGACAGAGGACACTCAGGCATCCGTTTCTTCCGGGAGACCAGGATGAGAGCAAATCCGGATCAACGCCTTCTGATTGCCGGAGCTGGCCTTGTTGGTCCTTTACTGGCGATTCTCCTTGCCAGAAAAGGCTGGAAAGTTGAGCTCTTTGACCGTCGTCAGGACCCTCGTCTGACAAGGGCGACAGAAGGCCGTTCGGTTAATCTGGCTCTTGCAGAACGTGGGATTCATGCTTTGATGCATTCCGGGCTGATGGACACCATCCGGAAACTCATCATCCCGGTGCGAGGCCGGATGATTCATCGCCCCGGCCTGCCCGAATCCTTCCAGCCATATAGTCAGAAGGAATCTGAACACATCTGGTCCATATCAAGGGCCGATCTGAACCGTGAGCTGATCCGGGCCGCAGAGGCAACAAAAGGTGTCCGCTTTCATTTCAGACACAGCTGTCTTTCCGCAGATCCTGGAAAACATCTGCTGCGTGTAAAAGATGAAGTATCCGGTCAGATATCAGAGCAGCCATATGATGCCCTGTTCGTGGCAGACGGAAGCTCCTCCCATGTCCGGGACAGCCTCACTGCTGAGTATGGAAACTTTGTCAGAACAGAACCACTGCAACACAGTTACAGAGAGCTGAGAATGCCGTCGCTTCGGGATGGCTCTGGCTTTGCCATGAGAGGAGATTCGCTGCATATCTGGCCAGGTGATGATTTTATGATGATCGGCCTGCCAAATCCTGACCACAGTTTTACCATGACACTCTTTCTGCCTGATCATGGAAAAGTGAGCTTTGCCTCTTTAAAACAGAATGCTGAGCTGAGCCATCTTTTTCAGACATGGTTTCCCGGAGTCCAGGATGATATCCCGGATTATCAGGAGCAGTTTTTCACCAACCCACCAGGACAACTGGGAACTGTCTACTGTCAGCGCTGGGCCTTTCCTGACATAGTTCTGACAGGAGATGCAGCTCACGCCATGGTGCCGTTTCACGGACAGGGGATGAACTGCGGCTTTGAAGATTGTGCGGTGATGTCGGAACTGATGGATCAGGGCGACAATTTCAGTGACATTTTCCAGAACTTTGAAAAAAGAAGACGCGAAGATTGTCATGCCATCGCAACAATGGCCCTGGAAAACTATGTAGAAATGCGATCTCTGGTGAAAGATACACAATACCTGCTCAGGAAAGAAATTTCTTTTATACTGGAACAGAACTTCCCCAGGTACTTTATTCCAAGGTATTCTATGGTCATGTTCCACAGAATACCTTATCAGGAAGCATTTCAGAGGGGCCAAAAACAGGAAGAAATTCTGGACCTCTGCTGCCGGGGAATCCACTCTGCCACAGAACTCGACCTGGAGCGGGCTGAACAGCTGCTCCGTCAGCTACCGGCAATCAACCCTGCTTCTGTTGCAGTCTGAAAGCAGACATCAGAAATCACTCCGGATATTCCACAGGTCCGGAAATGCCTGAAGAAAAATACTCTTACGCAGATAAGAAACCCCTTCAGATCCTCCTGTGCCATTTTTATAACCGATTGTTCTTTCGACCATCTTAACATGACGATAGCGCCATTCCTGAAAGCCTTCATCGAAATCTGTGAGCATTTCACACAACATCCTGAAGGTCGGATGCTCTTTATATAAATTCAGAAGCAGAGGAACGACCCTGATATCACCCTGGTACGGCTGTGTCCGGTCCCGGTTCAGGATGTCCTCCGGAATATCACTGTTATAATGTTCTGAAACAAAAAAAAGAAAATTTTCAAAAAGCGATGGCTCATGTAATGCCTTATGTAAAGATCGGAATTCCTCAGATGATTCCGGATAAGAACGCAGGCGAGAGGCATCCCGGAAGCCAAGATAGAACTCCAGAAGGCGAAATTGCCAGGACTGAAAGCCACTGGCCGTTGACAACCTGGAGCGGAAAGCTGCAAAAGAAAGCGGGGTCATTGTTTCAAGAATATCTACCTGATTTACTACGGTTTTCAGAATGCTCAGCATACGTCGGAGAGTCGCCATTGCCTGAAATTCACAACCACCTGTCAGACTCTGATTCAGAAGTTCTTTTTCATGCAGCAGTTGTTTAAACCACAATTCATAGCTTTGATGAATCACAATAAACAACATTTCATCATGTTCATCGGGAGACAAAGGCTGCTGACTGTTTAACAGCTGATCCAGTTTCAGATAAGCAGAATAAGTCAGTTCCATAGCGTTCTCCTGCTGGAGGAAATAGAAATGAGGAAGAGTTTTCTTTTATTATACGAGGATTATCTATCTTTGTGGATTATATTACAGGATGAAAACTCATTTCCTGGGGGGCGGAATTCTTCTGTTTCCTTACCATCCTGAGGGATCTGCTCGTTTGCAGTTGGACTCATCCCTTTCGGCGTTCGATCTCTTCAAAGGCTAAAAATGCCCGTGCGATTTTTGACATGGTGATATTTTTGATATCGTAGTTTTCTGCTAACTTCAGTTCGCTGGACCAGTAAGCCAGACCTGAAGCAACACCAGCAAAGACAATTCCTGAGAGTCCTGCCACAATTCGGGCTTTCACTATACCTTGGGGTAATTCTGTCTTATTCATGGCTGTATCTATGAACTCCTTCTTTTTAGTAGCATAATTCTTATTATAATCGGATATCTGCTTTGTTTTTTCTTCTGCACTCATCTGAAAATTACTATTTATTTTATCTATCTTAAGACGTCTATTATTATCATGCTTATTATCATAAGCGATCTCTCCGATTTTTCTTAAAACATTTTGAAGCACATTTGGAGATGCGATTACAATCCCTCCTAACGCAAATATTGCTGCAAGACCTGCTCCAGCTCCAAGCCAAGCTTTTGCATTGTTGATTAATGCTTCATCTGGTTCATCATCTGCAACAATCATAGCCCCAACGATTAAGGGCCAGGTTGACCATGCTAATGTTGTCAAACCAGAAATATTAGCTATTTTTCGAATGGACTTCATATCATGCGTTTTAAATTGATCTGACTGAGCAGTCAACAGCACCTTTCCACTTCCAAGCACTCCCAGTCCCCCCAAGGCGACCATAAAGATTGCAGTACCTTGTAGTAGTGTCGATTTTTTCTCACCGTCACCGTCACCGTCACCGTCACCGTCACCGTCACCACCGTCATTTTCAGCTAAATGCAACGAAGTCCTGTCCGTATAACCCATAATCGTATTTGCATAAGCCTCATATTCTGGTATTTTTGTGTTAATTTTTTCTCTCATCATAGAAAATTTATTTTCTGCTATGTAATTTTCGACTTGCTCTTTTGTAAGAAGATCAATGGCTTCCACAAGCTGATTAAAGAACTCATCTTCATCATTCACTGGCTTTAAGTAGTCCTCACTGTTTTTATAGTCCGCTAATGCCTGCTTAAAAGAGCTCCATTCACTTTCAAAAAGTCCGATTTCTTTGCGAACCTTCTGTTCACTTTCAAAAAGTTTATTGCCAACACTTACTTCAGATTCTTTGGCCGGATGGCCACTACGGGCCGTCTTCCTTGTGGAAGTTTTACAATTTGATAATCCCAACAGAATAAAAAAATAAATAATGAATTTCATCATATCTCCTGCTTTTGATTTATCTGACGAACTGATTCTAGCAGACAATCTGTAATGTCTTAATTTTACTATAAAATTTGCCTCTACCATAAATATCCGGTATCGTCACCTACCTGAAAAATCACAACACAGGTCCGGACAAACAGATTCTCTTCATCGTCCGGCTCCGGATTCAGCATCCTGAATGTTCCATCCCCCGTATAACCATCCTGAAAATCCGGTCCCAGAGTCCGGGTTAAACGAAAGCTGAAAGTTTTACGCTGCCAGTCGATTGCTGTTATGTTCGCATCTTCAAAACCAAAATAAATACCAACATGTGGAAAAATAGCTTTAAAGATACTTTCTTTGGCAGAAAAAATCAGCGTCGCACAGCTTCTGACTGCCGACTCACCCTCTCCTCTCACAGATTCCAGCAGGCCGGGTTCTGAGTTAAAGAGCACAGCATGACGGATGGCAGCAAAACTCTTTTCCGACAGTCTTTTTTCAAGGTCAAGACCAAGAGAGCGACACAGATGACGTGGCGCGACTGCTGCCATGGCAAGCTGATGACTATGCGTCACGGAGCCTGTCCAGCCTTCTGGCCATAATGGCTCCCGGTGCTTGCCGGATCTGATACTGAAGGGAGACCCGGGAACAAAGCCCGCCTGTTCCATTGACTGTCTGATGCAGTAGCGTCCTGCCAGGTATTCGGCTTTCCGCTTCCGGCAGGCTGTCTTCAGAGAGGAAGGAAAGCAGATCCCTAGCTTCTGCCAGAGATGCTCATCATAAAGCTGAGGATCAATCGTAACACCCACAGACGCAAGAAAGCCCTGGAGCCCGTCCGTCAGATCCCCTCTCTTCGTAATCACCGGGCTTCCGTAATTTGCAAAGGGTCGTCAGTCAGGAGAGGAGACATATGCCCCATCAGATCGAGTAAAAACTTCCGGTTATTCAGATCCTGATGAGGAATACTCAGAGCTGCCGGAGATCCGGAAAGCGATGTAAAATTAAGTGATTGACAGCAATCAAAGATCTGATGGCTGTTTCTGCTCCAGAGAAGCAGGTCAATGTCCAGCTCCCTTGGTAGCCATTTGCCTGCCCTGCTGTGGCCAATCTGATCTTCTATCGCTGAGACGTACTGGTACAGAAGATCCGGAGTCATATCTGTACTGATGTCAGCCAGAAAATTCACATAATCTCCGTGCAGACTGCTATCATAATAATCTGATTTCATAGGCGATGTTTCGATCAACGGACTAAGCGCCAGCAACTGAACCAATCCTGTCTTCTTCAGCAGATCCAGCCCATGCTGGCAATGACGGACCCTGTCTCCGAGATTTGATCCAAAAGCAAGAATATAACGAAAACTGAATGTATCTGACAAAATGCGTCCATCCCCACCATTGCCGGACACTGCCGGAGAAATTTGCACAACATTCTCTGAAAATCCACTCAGATGAGCAAGATCAAAATATAATTTGACAAAAAGACAGGCAAATTCCAGGATCATAAAAGAAAGAGTTTTATCAAAGGAGCAGAGTCTGTCCGGTTTTTCCCTGAACATCATCTCCTGCCATACGAAAGCCTGGACAGTCAGAATCTCCGGCACATGGGCTGCTCTGAGCGGCTCAGAAGAACATATGACCCATATGCAAGGTGAGATCCTCTTTTTGCTGGATCATCTTGTTGGTCTTAATCATGAGTTTATCTGTGAAGCGATACTCAGGCTCTTATTAAAAGAGCCTGCCAAATACAAAGATAAAAGACCCTCTATCACAGAAGCTGCTGTCAGCCTCTCAGACGGAAAGCAGAATTTTCAGCTCTGTATGCAGCAGAAGCAGATTCCACCTGAATCAGAAAACAGCCTTTTCGGCACGGTTGATATCGTTGCCACTTCCCCGGAAGCCGGAATCTACCGGCTGATGATCAGACCAAAAATGACAATACCATGTCATTTTCACCGGCAAATGTCCGAATCTGAACTGGTTCTGAGCCAGGGTCTGATACTACAGGGCCTCCCGGTAAGAAGCGGAAGCGCCAGAACATGGCCAGCAGAATATTGTCATGAATATTATAATCCAGGCGACGAGACCCTGGCAGTCCTGTGTATTGACCGCCCGGGTTTCATCCCTGAAGATGAAATCATCTGTGACAGACCTGTCTCCGGTTTGCAGGATCTGCCACCCTCATGTATCAGATCTTATTGGTAATATGATGAAACAAAAGATCGTATTTGTCAGCGGAGGGTCCAGGGGTCTTGGCAAAGAGATTCTGAAGACTTTCAAAACCAACTCCTGGATAACCATCTCCTGCTCCCGCCAGCCCGGTGAAAATATCAGCACAGACAACGAGCTGTGGTATCAGTGCGACCTCTCTGATCCGGACGCTGTAGCAGCCATGTTTTGTGAGATCCGCAAAAAAGTCAGCCATATCGATCTGATTGTCAATAATGCCGCGATCGCCGGGGCAAGCATGCCAGGGACAGAAGGGGCCATCGAAACGTGGGAGCGCACCCTCAAAACCAACCTGTCCGGACCATTTTTTGTCATCCATTACGCGATGCCATTACTGAAGGCAGGATCTTTAATTCTCAATATCTCTTCAGTGCTGGGACATAAAGGTGTCCCGGATCAGGCAGCCTACTGCGCAGCAAAGCATGGGCTGATCGGAATGACCCGTTCCATGGCCCTCGCCATGGCTCCGTCCGGAATCAATGTCAATGCAATCTGCCCTGGCTGGCTTGAGACTGATATGGCCCGTCAGAGAAGTAAAGAATTGCAACTTTCTATATCTGAGCTTGCAGCCCAGGTTCCTAAAGGCCAGATGACGGATATTCGGGAAATCGCGGATCTGGTGTTCTTCATGGGCTCTGGCCACCTCAGAAACATGACAGGACAAAGCATTATCATTGACGGAGGCATGCTCGCATGAGTGTCGTACTCAGAAAGTTTCCGGAATCAGAGAACGGATCTCCGAGATAAGAGCTCTGACTTCTGTCAGAGAAAGGTTCAGATCCCCACTGATCAGGAGCATTGCCATACCACTCCCAAGAGCCAGTCCAGCGAGAGCTCCGCACATAACAACCAGCCATAAGTTCCATCGTTTGCTTGCGTGATGCAGCAGAGCAGGGCCGCTCATGTTCTGAGGCATCTCTTCCCCAGGGCAGGCATCACCAGCAAGGATATGTTCAGATTCCATTCGCGATCACCTCTTCATCTTCATGATAAGGTCTCGCAATATTTTATCAGACATTTTTCCCGGAAGAGAGGCTTCATGCCAGATAGACTCTACTATTCCCAAAAAGAAGCTGTATTTTTCGTAGCTGATCTTGCCACAATTCCGGATGCAATAATGTCAGAAGGCAACCCCCACCACCAGCTCCTGTGATTTTGGAAGCAAGGGCACCCGTCGAAAGGATTCTTTCTCTCATGCTTTCCAGGATCTGTGCAGAAACACCACTTTCAGAAAGAAGACAGTGGGTCTGATTCATAATCTCCGCAAGACTCAGTGCATCATCTGACTCCATAGCTGCCGCAGCTCCGGCAGCCAGCCCACTGAATGCCGCCAGACGCTTTTGCCCCTGTAACGGACTTGTAAACCATGGTTTTGCCTGCTGCACCATGGCACAGGTCGATGAGCTTACACCACTGTTGATCAGGCAGAATTTCAGAACAGATCCCCCTGAAATCCCACATGCAGAGCGAAGAAGAACAGGAGCCTGACCCATGTGAAACAAAATCGGATTTTCCCAGGCAACCGTTGCGGTATCCAGACCGGAGGAAGATCCGTGAAATCTGGCTTCAAGATTTCTGCCCATCTCTGCCAGCTGATCCGGATGCAATTCCCTGCCGTTGACAGATGCGGCCAGTTTCAGAGTTGCAATACTGAGAGCGGCAGAAGAACCCAGACCGGAACCGATCGGAATATCAGACGATCCCGACAATCTCAGCCGCCCCTCTGGCAAACTCAGGAGATTAAACGCATCCCGGATCAGGCCACACACATTAGGAGAGACTGCCTTGCGACCAAACAAAATCTGTTCTTCTTCTCCCGGACGGCAGACCCTGCCAGTCAGCTTCATTCTC
This sequence comes from Deltaproteobacteria bacterium, assembly GCA_020635195.1. Lineage (GTDB taxonomy): Bacteria > Bdellovibrionota_B > Oligoflexia > Oligoflexales > Bog-1112 > JACKAG01. The sequence continues at coordinate 67,641 of JACKAG010000009.1, forward strand.
TGTGCGGACAAAGGAATAGAAACCGCCGGAGAACCATAGAGCACAGCATGCTCGCCACAGATGATAGCTTTAGCGCAGGTACTGACAGACAGCACGGCCCTGTCAGAGTCCATAAGCATCTCATCTTTGCACTGCCTTTCAGGGCTATTTGACGCTGTCATATATCTCCTGAGGGATGATACTCAAAGGCAACACATTCGGCTTTCCAGCTATGTGTCAGTTTATGGTTAAAGAACGTTGTATCGTCGCTCCGGACACACGGTCCCGGAGGCTGATATTCTTCTGGTGTAGTGCCATATGGCCTTTCTGAATACCTTCTGAGGCCAGAGCACGCAAAGCAGAAAGGTTCTGAGCCAGGCCAACAGAACAGACAATCTCAGCCAAAGTTCTGGCATCCGGATTGTTCATCAGTTTCAGAGCAGCCTGAGCGGTCGGGTGTAGTTTGGTGACTCCTCCCACCGTACCCAGGGCCATCGGGATTTCAAGACTGCCATGCAACTGGCCATCAGAAAGGATACTCCAGCGGGTCATAGGTCGATAGTGACCCTCCCTGGAACACCAGGCATGCGCTCCAGCCTCGGCAGCCCGCCAGTCATTTCCGGTTGCGATCAGCACCGGATCGATCCCGTTCATCACTCCCTTATTGTGAGTGGCTGCACGGTTGATATCATACCAGGCAAACTGCCAGGCCTGAAAAATTCTCCTGATGGCAAACTCTCCTTCGCTACGATCCGAAGAAAAAGCCCTGGGAGGAATGATGCATTCGGCTTTTGCCCGCCGCTTTGCTGTCAGGTTTGACAGAATTCTGAGACCCATCTCTCTGACAGGGAGCAGCCTTTCGATATAATGGGATACCTTCTCCACCATTGTGTTCACAATATTTGCACCCATAGCATCACAGGTATGGATATGCAGATTGATGACGACGCTCCCGATCTCGGGGATTGTATACCAGTCGAGATCCTTTGCTCCGCCTCCTCTTTTGAGCAGCCTTTCCTGCCCTCGATTGGCATATTCCAGGATCTTTTCTGTGTTGCTCTGAAGAGGCTCTTCAAAATCCTGCATAGACTCAGGATAGATTTGTATCTGGCCCGTCATAATCGGCTCAGTACTACTTGCCAGAAAGCCTCCTCCAATACGGGCGAGCTTCGCGCCATGGCTGGCCGCTGCCAGAACGCTGCTTTCTTCAACCGCCATCGGCACCAGGACATCACGGCCATTGACCTTAAAATTGGTGGCAATGCCCAGAGGAAGGGAGAATGTTCCGATGGAGTTCTCGATAAAAATATCTGTGAGTTCCTGTGACAATGCTCCATAACTGTGTAATGCCGTGGCCTCCTGATCATTGAGATCAGCAAATCTGGCTGTCACGCTCATTCGTTCTCTGGCTGGCAATGAAAAAAATCCCGGAAGCCGGGAAGAGCCTGTCTGATGCTCCATTCTGGAAGACTCCTCTTAAGCAAATCCAATCCTGAACCAACCCAGGCTATGATGGACCGGTCATGGCATGATTCGCTGTTTTTTATAACGAAAGCAGTGGGTATTTTCAGCTTTAAATTTAAAATAACCTTTATTATCAAGGGTCTAACAATGATTTCTCTTACATCTGTTGAAAAATCTTTCCCTGACAATCAGGTCCTGCGCGATATTTCTTTTGATATCCAAAGGGGGGAGAGAGTCAGCCTGACAGGACCGGGTGGCTGTGGGAAGACCCTGATTCTGAAAATTTTGCTGGGCCTGGTAAAGGCTGACCGTGGAGATGTCTATCTTTACGATCAGGATATGACAACAGCATCGGCTTCTGAAAAGGAAGCCGTTATGAAAAAGACCGGAATGGCGTTTCAGCAGGGGGGCTTATTTGATTTTATGAGTGTCAGAGAAAACATTGAGTTTGCCATGAAACATATGACCGACTACTCACCGGAATATATGCTAAAAAGGTGTCAGCAGTTGCTGGAAGGTGTGCGCCTGGCAAAGACAGAAAATATGTATCCTCATGAGCTTTCTGGTGGTATGAAACGCCGGGTTGGTATTGCCAGGGCCCTGTGTACAGATCCGGTCATTGCTCTCTTTGACGAACCAACCTCAGGCCTTGATCCGGTCACTTCAACGATTATCCTGAATATGATTCAGGACCTGGCTGGGAAAGAAGGTCATGACAAAACTTTGCTTATTGCAACATCCAATGTCGAGATTGCCGTTCGCTTTGCAGAGCGGGTGATTGTCCTTAATGAGGGAACCGTCGTCGCAGATGGCCTCTGGCGTGATCTGTTATTGAATGGCCCTGAATGGGTCAGGCATTTTCTTGGGGTGCGGTTTATAGGGCTGGACCTCGAATATGCTCGTGAACTAAAACTGCCTGAGGAATTTATCCGGCAGCACTGGAATTTCTGACCTTTTTAAAAAATGGAGTCGCCATGGTCCTGCTACTGAAACTGATATCTTTCGTCCTGAGCAAGCTAAGCCCGGCTGGGCTGGAGCGTCTTGCAAAAGGCATGACCTTTCTTGTCTGGGACATTCTCAGAATCCGCCGAGCCCTGATTCTGAAAAATCTTGATATAGCATTCCATCAGGAAAAAACTGCAGAAGAACGACTGTCTATCGGACGTCAGAGCATCTTTCATTTTGTCATGACCATTCTGGAATTCCTGTCTGAGCGAAACGGCCAGCTGGGCAGACATGTTTCAATCGCTGAAGGAGAGAAACACCTGAAAGCAGCGATGGACGAAGGGCGTGGCGCTTATATCTTATGTATTCACATGGGAAACTGGGAAGCAATGGGGAGCGGTCTGACCAAAGCTGGTTATCCTTCTCACGTGATTGTCAAAAAAGTTGGATCGGAAGCGATTGATGACTTTGTCCGTCAGAGACGTCATGAAAATGGTTTTTTCTGTATCAGACGACAGAAAAAGGGAGACGCTGTTAAGGGGATTCGTCAGGTTCTGAAGAACGGTGGTCTGGTCGGTTTTGTCATGGATCAGGCCCGCCCAGGTGAGCCTGCTTTACCTTTTTTTGGACAGCCAGCTAAAACCAACACCAGCTTTGCTGCCATTCTCGGAAAAATTCCTGCCCCTGTGATTCCTGCATACATCAGAAGGACCGGAGTTCACCAGCATGAAATACATATTAAAGAAGCACTAAAATTAAGTTATTCTGATTCTGCTCACGCAACAGACATTCAGCAGCAATCAGAATATTTCAACTCTGTTGTTGAAAGCATGATCCGGGAGTGTCCTGAACAGTATTTCTGGATGCATAACCGCTGGAAGCACTGACACTCAGGAAAAATAATCAACGAGGAGGGCACGTTATGGGAACCGAGTTTTTTATTCACCGAAGAAAAAAATCTCGCAGCAGGCAGGTCCCAGTCCTGCCAAGAATCGGGATTTATATTGACTGGGCTGGCTATGAAACTGTTTTTAAATACTCCCCTCTGCTGGAAGCTCTGCTTCAGCTTCAAGAAAAGGGAATCTCTGTTTATAATCTGATCAGAATCTCGAAAGAACACTTGTCTGAAATTACATTTCCTGAAAGAAAAAAAAGCGTAACCATCGATACAACAGCCAGAGTGATTAAAGCTCATCCCGACGGAGATTCCTGAGAAGATCTTTTTACCTTAGCAAAGCGATCGCACGCAGGAAAAACCTTCGGGGAGGAATTCTCTCGCAGCTCTTTAGTTTCCATCTGAGGAATTGCTATTTCCATCCTCAGAAGAACTCAATTGAAAAGATTGGACAGCCCATTAACAAGAGCGCTGAGACAGTCAGGTTGTGGGTGCAAGAATTTGATGCACATGGCCTCAAAAGCCTAAAAATGACGATCAGAACAAAGCGTTAGCCGAAACTGACTAAACTGACTAAGAGGCTTTCCCAAAACTAAATTCATTGAGTTATTTTTGGGGAAGCCTCTAAAGCTCTACTTTAAGCCGACCAATCTGTCCCTGATAACACTCTCCGACTTTTTATATTGTTATATCGGAGAGTCTTATCTCATCATTTTAGATATTCTGGAAAATTCCGATAAGTATTTGTCATAAAATAAGCGAAATAGACTTTACACTGCATAAAATGAGAATATTATGTCTGATTTTTGGAATGGTTCGCTGTGTCTGTCTTTGGTCCTGTTAAGTGTTTCATTCGGCTGCCAGGTAGAATCAGAAAAAAGAAGTTCTCTTGTTACAGAACATAAATTACCTCATGAACAGGAAAACGCTGTTCCTATAGAAGAACAAAAAATCCAAGAGACTTCAGAGAAAACTCTTTTAAATAAAAAAATTATCCTATCAGAAATCAGGAATGAAACATTCGATCAGCAAGGACTTCCTGATATACACGAAAAAAATCAATACGAAATTGCAACAGCCATTGCAGAAAAAATTCTTCCTCATAAAGATGATGAAGAGAAAATATCTGAGGACAATAAGAATCAAAATATTTCTGATGATGAAGAAAATCATGACCTGAAGATTGTAAGATCTGAGAATTGTTTTTCAGAACATTATGATGATCCTGTCCAAAGAGACAATATCAAACATATATGTGGAAAAATTATTTATTTAAAAGGCTATGCAAAAGACTCTATGAAAAAATTCGAACATAGAGGAACCCGTCTTTATGTAAGGAACACTGATAGTTATGTGTCCGTACAACCAAAGATTGAGATTATATCTGGCCTTGCAGGTTCCGGAATCAGTATGAGATTAGCTGATAAGCCTGATTATTATCTGACTTATCTGAATGGACTGATTGAACTGACTCAACCCGACAGCAGAGACTGGTCTCTTAAATCTGCGACCTGGATTCCCTCTTTTAATGGCTCGCGTGATACAGAAAATGGCTTTCACAAATTTCTGACGATTGAATCTTTACTGCACCCCGGAGAATTTTTATCAAGCGGATCACCTGTCAGTATCAAAGCTCGATCAAATGATATGAAAATGATGACATGGGAAATTGATATTATTGAAAAGAAAAATGAAAATTGCACAACTTCAAAAACGTATATTGATTCGGCAACAGAACTGATGACAACAGGAATCAGCGATACCGATAGTCTTAATTTTACAATGGAAGATTTTCTTACCGCATGGGCTTCGTGTTACGAAACAACAAATACTCCGCTTCTTCAGAGCGTAAAAAATTTTATATCTGCATTTGATTCTCATCATGAAGCACTATTTCAGTCAGGAAAAGTTGCTATTGTTCCTGACTCGATGAGCATTCTTCAGCGCATACAGTATGAAGTCCAGTACTGGATTTTTAATAAGTTTTTCACCCGGGATCACCTGGAAGAGGTCAATGGAATCCGATACAGGGCGGCGGATTTTTTTCCGGGAGCTGTTACGACAAAAGCACGACATTTTGCAACGGTCAATATCAATGGAAATTATCAGACACCAAAAGGATATACACTGAATGGTCAGCACAAGGTTATCCGGATGACAGGTTACTATGCCGCACCGGGTGAGCAGGTAACCGTATCAATAGCAAATAAATATGTCCGTAGTGGACTTAAGGTCATGATAGGGCTACACCAGGATGATTATGAAACTTTATATAAGAATTTCAATCGATTTCCTCAGGTCGGAAAGACATTTCCCTTGTGGACATCCAAAACCATCGCTGCGAATCCATTTGGAGGAGGAATCTATATCGTGCTTCCTGACGGATCTCATATGGGAGAGATTGAGATTAAACTTGAAAATGTAGTACGTTCTCCATTTTTTTCTACTTTAAACAATAAACGATCGACGGAAGAATGGAAATATGATCGGGATAGCTCTGGCGTCCAGTGGTTTGACTGGGAATCAGAGGGGTTTATGGCGACTTTGCCCGTCAGTATGGCAAAAAGCATCGATGATCCAACAGACATACTCAGGACATGGACAAAAATATTTGAAGCTTATAACTATCTTGGAGGAAGAGAGTTACCTTTATTCAGGGCAGAGTATATGTCCGTTGACCGTCTCAATCCAACACCAGGATCACGACTGTCTGCACAATATCCTTTATTTGCTCCATATAATTTAACCCCTGTTGTTCCAAAAGATACCTGGTGGTCTCCGATCAGAGCAATTGAACAGAAGGATATTGACTGGGTCGTTTTACACGAATATGGTCATCTCGAGCATGTTCCAGGTCTTACAGAGGAAGAAGAAAGTGAAGTTCATATTCCTTCGGTTTATGTGCATGAGAACATTTTTGGTCATAACCTTGATGAAGCGATGAAAAAATCAGTCTTTCAGAAATTATCGCTCAATGAAGCAGCAATAGACTGGATGTTAACAGAAAATTTTATAAAAGGCATCAGAGCTCGCAGAGATAGTTATTCCCATCAGTTAATCTATCAGTCCCGGGGACATGCCAAATGGATTGATATTGCAAGGATTTATGGATGGGAGCTTATCCGTTCAGCAAATAAAGAATTTCTTAAGAACACCAGAGAAACGGGTATCATAAAAAATATCATAGGTGATGATGAATATATCAGGACCATGTCGAAAATATCCAATAAAAATCTTGCTCCTCTTTTTGAGTTCTGGGGAGTTATTCCATCAGATTCACTTGTTGAAGAACTGAGTGTTCTGCCAAAGTCCTGGGAAGCTGGTGTGCAAATTCTTAATTATTTGCAAACCGTTCCGTCTAATTATAACGGTTTTTTAATTTACTTCGATACAATGTCTAAGCGTATCACTCCTCCAAATGGATCTCCCCGATATGATGACCTGAAGAACTTCGACTTCACTCAGACTTATTCAGGAAATCTGGAGAAGCGAATTGCTCAGATTATAGATAAATATTATGGAAACAGCTTGCATCATTTCACCAATCGTAAGCTAACCCTTAAATCCGTATCAGAAGAATCTTTTGCAGAGCTGAGCAACAATCTTACCGTAAAGATGGTATCCGACAACAAGCAAATATTAAACAATTTTGAGATAGTCAAAGGCCTTTCTGGTGTTGGTATTAGCTTTCGTGTGTTAAACCATGAAAATTCTTATCTGTGCTTTCAAAATGATGATCTGGGTCGTATTTACATCAGAACGGATCTGAATGCGACAATCCAGGAACAGCCTGTGGATATGGGCTGTTCCTGGATTCCAAAATTCGGAGGGAAAAACCCTGAGACACAGACTCAGGAATCCATATATTTTATGTTTTCACCTTTCTCTGATGATGCGAAATATATACAGCCGACAGATGATGGCCATCTTAAAGTAGATACCATCAACAATACAGATAAAAATAAGATGAAAGCATCATGGCAATTGATCTTCAGCCAAGAATAAAACAGATCTGACATCCCTGATATCCAATCTATAAAAAAACTTTCCGGATCACTGTTTTTATGATAATTACTACCGGTTTTCGTATATATCTTTTCAGATGAAAGACCCGTAGATGAAAGTGTTATTCTCAATATTGTTTATGATTTCATCAATATACCCAACTTTCGGAGGAGAAATCATTCCACCAAGAGTCGGAGAAAACCCCATCGGGATTGCTGCAAAGAATGGTCACCTGAAAGCTGTCCAGCTACTCACCGAAAACATCGAATATCCAAATCATATAAATAATGTCGGAAAGCCCGCTCTCCATACAGCAGCAGAACATGGTCAGTTAGATATCGTAAAATATCTCCTCACAACAGGTGCAGATATTAATCAGCGTGACAGAGAAGGACAAACACCCCTCTATGTGGCGGCCTACTATAGACACTTAAATGTCGTGAGATATCTTATCAAAATGAATGCAGATATTAATCAGCCTGATATCGAGGGCGAAACGCCCCTCCATACACTGGCAGAAAGTAATAATGTTGAGATCATAAAAGATCTCATCGCAGCAGGAGCAGATGTTAAGCAGCCTGATAACCACGGCGAAACCCCACTCCATGCAGCTACAAAGTGGGGGCGAACAAATATCGTACTCGTTCTGCTCGAGGCTGGGGCCGATGCAAATCAGACTGGCTATCGATTGAGTCCCCTGGACTGGGCGATATCACAAGGAGATCCAGACCTTATAAGAATTTTGCAGACTCATAACGAGCAAGATGAAGACTCTCAGCTTTCCTCTCCTAAACGCAGAAAAAAATCTTAATCTCATGGCATTCAGGAAAATCTCTTTTAATGCAGCCATCGGTTCTGTGACTTTACCGGGTGATGCTCCTGTACCCAGGAGGCATTGTCACAATCCTCGGAATTCACCAGATCCAGAGCATATCGCCAGATTTTCTCATATTCCATGTTAAAGAGGATATCTTTGTCCAAAGAAGTCGGAATCCAGAAACCTCGTTCACACTCGTCTTCAAGCTGACCTGGGCCCCATCCGGCATAACCAATCATCATTCTGAAAGGATAAAGCACTCCATGGTCATAACCTCCGACCCGATGAACCATTTTTATCAGGGCATCCTGCGATGTGGAAAGTGAAATACCAGGAGCTATTTTCTCTTCAGGTGAAGCTGACTCCTGATTATGCAGAATAAATGCAGAACTTGAATCAACAGGGCCCGCATACCAGACCGGAATTCCATCAGGTATCTTCAGTTCTCCGGGATCTACGACATCCCTGAGGTACATGTGACTTTTATTATTGATCACAAAGCCAAACGCGCCAGATTCATCGGATTCAATCAGGAGTATGACAGAACAGCGAAATTCGGGATCATTTAATAACGGTGATGCCACCAGAAGGAGGGGAAGTTGATCTTTTAGTCCCATCATGCGCCTCCCGTAGCAGCTCGATATCGCGCGTGATCTATGTTTTCTGATCCGGCTGCTGTATGAGTATGCGGATCAGAAAAACAGATCTCCGTTATTTTTGAAACCACCTTTCAACTATTTTCCCGCAGACTTGCTCTGGGGTAAAACCATATTTTTTTTCCAGCTCATGCGCAGGGGCACTTGCTCCAAAATGATTCAGGCCAATAGCCAGCCCATCCATCCCGATGAAGCGTTCCCATCCCGCAGAGGAACCTGCTTCAATAGAAACTCGCCGGTGACATGCCCTGGTCATAATGGCATCCTGCCATGCCTGATCCTGCTCAGCAAACAGCTCCCAGCAGGGAAGGGAAATCACCCGAACGAATGTGCAATGCTTTTTTTCTTCCAGTAAAGTAGCTGTCTTCAGGGCAAGAGACACTTCACTGCCTGTCGCAAAAATAATCAGATCGCAGGGCTGATCTGCCGCTCCGCGAACAATCCAGCCTCCTCTGACCGCATCCCGGATACGATCAGCCTGCACTGGAAGATATTCCGTTTTTTGTCGGCTCAGACAAATCGAGGAAGGGGCCTGCACAGACGCTGCCACTTGCATCATAAGCTCAGTTTCTCCTGGATCTGCCGGACGCATCACATAATGATCAGGAATAGCCCTCAGACTCATCAGCTGCTCAACCGGTTGATGAGTCGGCCCATCTTCACCAAGATAAAAAGAATCATGGCTGAATTCATGAATCACCCTGCATTTCTGAATCGATCCAAGCCTCAACGCAGGTCTGGAATAATCAGAAAAAGCCAGAAACGTTGCATCAAATGGTAAAAGGCCCCCATGTAAGGCTATCCCATTCGTGATGGCTGACATTGGGAACTCACGAACACCAAAACATAAATTCCTGCCCCCGGGAGAATCTTTCTGAAAATCTCCGACTATACTGGCAAATCCTTCTGTCATATTAGAAGGTTCGAGGTCTGCACTGCCGCCAATCAACGAGGGGATGTCTGCTGCCCAAGCTTCCAGAATCTGACCAAATGCCTGCCGTGTCGCTATAGAAGCAGACTCATTCCATTTAACAGATGGAAAAGATATTTTCGTAGATTCGAATAAGTTCAGATAAAGCGTATCAAATGCCGTATCCTGACGGCAGGCGGCCAGATTCTGATCCCATTTACGGACTTCATCTCTCAGAGAATCATGCCGCGCACAGAAAAAATCCTGAGCAGTTTCCGGAAACCAGAAATCCTCTCCATCCGGAATTCCGAATGATCGCTTAGTTTCTGTCCGTTCTTTCTCAGGCAATGGAGCTCCATGTGTGCCATGCATCCCTTCCATGGTAACAGCTCCCTTAGCCATGACAGACTCTCCAACGATCAGACATGGTTTGTCTGTAATCTTCAGAGCCTTCTGAATCGCTTCCCGCAACTCCCTGTGATCATGGCCGTTAACTTTCAGGACCTCCCAGCCGAAGCCCTTAAAAATATGGGTTTCATCATCGGATGTACTACGATTGATTTTTCCGGATATCTGGGTTCTGTTTTTGTCGTAATACCAGATCAGATTACCCAGCCCAAGGTGGCCCGCGTAAGAGGCTGAGGCTAAAGTAATTCCTTCCTGTAAACAACCATCACCCAGAAGAACCCATGTGTTATAAGAAAAAAGATCCGGGTTAAGTCGGGCTGCAAGGTGCCGGGCCGCAATGGCAAAACCAACGGACATGCCGCAGCCCTGTCCCAGAGGCCCTGTCGTGCACTCTACTCCAGGAGTTACAGTATTTTCAGGGTGCCCGGGGGTCCGGGAGCCGAGCTGCCGGAAAGAGCGCAGGTCATCCCGCTCCAACCATCCACGGGCGTAAAGCAGCGCATAAAGCAACATTGATTCATGCCCGGCACTGAGAATAAACCTGTCCCGACCCAACCATTTTGGGTTATCCGGATCAAATTTCAGGTAATCTCTGAAAAGCAGGTAAGCAAAATCCATGCTCGACATGGCACCACCTGGATGGCCGGAACGGGCATAGTGAACTCCATCAATAACCAGTCCTTTGAGCAGGTTTATGATATTATGATCATCCAAAAGAAACCCTCCGATGAAGAGGCGCGCACATCAGATAACGCGCTGGTTGCGCCTGCGGGGCAGCCCCACAGCAGGCAGAGCTTATAGCAAAGAACTTCTGAAAACCATTTGAGAATCATAAAACGGAAGATACAAAAATATTCTGCTGATCGTTGAAAATATCTTGCTTTTAATTCAGAACAGAAGCAAAAAGATCTGTTCTCCGGTTTTATGAAACCCTCAGCTTATGCTGGATCGTCCGGAAAAAATACCTATCCATCATGATTCAGAAGACAGGCCAGATTTATGAGAAGAAATGATATCAGAAACTTATGCATCATCGCTCATGTCGACCACGGCAAAACAACGCTTGTCGATGGCTTATTGCAACAGAGCGGCTCCTTTTCCGATCACGAAACTCTTGTTGAAAGAGTGATGGATTCAAATGATCTGGAGCGGGAACGTGGTATCACTATTCTGGCAAAAAATACTTCTGTTTACTATCAGGGGACCAAACTTAATATTGTAGACACCCCTGGGCATGCCGACTTTGGTGGAGAGGTCGAACGGATCCTCGGAACTGTGGATGGTGCTGTACTACTCGTGGATGCTGTAGAAGGTCCATTACCGCAGACACGTTTCGTCCTTGAGAAAGCTCTGGCTAAAGGCCATAAGATTATCCTCTGCATTAACAAAGTGGACCGCAGTGAGGTCCGTGATGATCTGAGCCGCGTTCATGATGTCATCGACAAAACCTTTGATCTTTTTGTTGAATTGGGAGCAACAGAGGAACAGTGTGAGTTTCCCATCGTCTATGCCTGCGCAAGAGAAGGCTGGTGCACATCTGCTGAAGGTGAAATCAGCGATTATCTCAGCGGCCAGAAAAAAGGAACCCTACAGCCACTCTTTGAGTTAATCCTGAGCCATATTTCAGCACCGGATGTGGATCTTGAGGCAGAATTTCGCATGCAGCTATCCAGCCTGAGCTGGTCGGATTACGTTGGTCAGCTGGTGATTGGTCGTATAGTCAGCGGTAAAATTAAAAAAAACCAGCAGATTTTCTGTCTTGGGCACAACCCTCAAACAGGCTCTGCAACTGTTAATCAGTTCTCTGTCAGCCACCTTTATCAGTATGAAGGACTAAAGCAGACAGAAGTCAGCGAACTCTCTGCGGGAGACATCGGGATCATCGCCGGGTGCTCTGATGTCTACATTGGGGACACCCTGGCAGGGTCCTCTGATTGCGAACCTTTTCCCCGCATCGCAGTGGATGCTCCGACCCTTCGAATGACCTTTACGATCAATACAGGGCCATTTTCAGGAAAAGATGGCGATGCGGTTCAGTCCCGAAAACTAAAAGACCGCTTGCTCCGGGAATGCCGCGCAAATGTTGCTCTTGGTTTTGAAGAGGGGGATACTTCCGAGCAATTTTATCTCCTTGGACGTGGAGAACTTCAGTTCGCCATTCTCATCGAAACCATGCGAAGAGAGGGGCTGGAGTTCATGGTAGGACGCCCTGTTGTGATGCTCCAGGAAGACGAACAAGGCCGGAAGATGGAACCGATTGAAACGGCCGTCCTTGACCTACCCGAAATATACAGCGGAGATGTAACCCAGCTGTTTCAGAACAGAAAAGGAATTCTGGCTGCATATGCACAGCTTTCGGACAGCAGAGTTCGCCTGAGTTTTGACATTCCTACAAGGGGGCTGATCGGTATCCGCAGCCGCTATCTGACCCTGACCAAAGGAGAGGGTTTATTCAGCTCAAGACTTAAGGAATATCAGCCGTTTAAAGGGGATCTTATGATCCGTAAAAATGGGACACTGATTTCCGATCGGACAGGGAAAACAACCGATTATGCTCTGGCTTCGCTTGAGGAGCGCGGTGTTTTATTCATCAAGCCAGGAACAGAGGTCTATGAAGGGATGATTATCGGGGAATGCAGCAGGGAAAATGACATGAATGTTAATCCTGTTCGCCCCAAGAAACTGACGAATGTTCGCTCTGTAACATCAGATGGTCTGATCATTTTATCCGGAACCCGTGATATGTCACTGGAGCAATGTATAGAATGGATTGATGAAGATGAGTGGATTGAGTGCACACCTCTCCATATCAGACTCAGAAAGAAAGTACTGGCTGCCAATCAAAGGTCTGTCATCCGATCCAGAAAAAAATAATGCCTGTATCAGCATAAAGCAATCTATACGAAGAAGGTCCGCTATGCCTTGAGCAAGCGGACCTTTTTCTTACCCGATGTGTTGCAGTTACGATTTTGTTTATCGGGAAGCAGAATCGGATGAAATCAATGTTTTCCATTGTGATGGTAGTCTGACATCGCTTGTATTTCTTTCTTCTTTTTCATTATATGGCCCAAAATGTTTATTCATATATTCTTTTGCATTAATGAGAGCCTTTTTTGCCACTTCCGATAGTTTTTCCTGATGGTCTATCTTTTCTGATGTTTCCCGGATGTTCTCCTGTAGTGACTCTCTTTTTTCATGGAGTTTCTTAAGAAGAGAGTCACGTTCTTCTTTTTGAAGATCCATATTGAATTTGTCGGCAGATCCGGAACTGAGGCTCATCACTTCTTTCTCTGTTTGTTTTAGTTCTTCCTTTTCCCTTTCAACTGATTTGCGAAGGCCGTCTTTTTCATCGGAGGTCTTTTTTTCGAGATACTGACCGACTGCAATTTTTGCACGAAAATACTGCTTTGCATTATCAAATGCCTTTTGAATAGATGAATCTTCCTGCGTAACAGAAGATCCCTGTATTTCGTTAATATCAGAATAGGGGTTTTCAGAGCGCCGATCTCCGGAGCTCTGAACCGGAGTTTTTGTCATCCGGTCTCTGATATTTTCCGGAGTCACAGCGGTTATAAACGACTTACTATCTCCAAGTTTCTCCTCACTGCAATTATACGCTGCCTGATAAAATCCGGGACAGATGTAGTCAACGAGCAAGCTATTATCCTTTATCCGGACTTTTCCGTCCGGATTATCTGGCCGGTACGTCATATAGCCCATAGAACTGCTTTCTGCCCCAGAAGAATCCTGACATTGTATATGGTACACAACCATCATTTCACAACGTTGCATCCAGGATGGTATACTCTGTGCCCTCCTACTATACAGATTCAGAGTTCCCGGACCATTCACCGGCAGAGCAATCTCGAACTGTCCCGCAACTGCCTGTGTTCCACCTTGTTTTTCCGGCTCTGGTTTATACCAGACGGAGGGACCCGCTTTTTTCATTTCTGTTCCCATAGATGACAGAAAAATCTCCTGCACAGGAGCAGCTGTCAGATCAACCAGATCAGAGGCTTCCATTTTTATCTGAAAAGTGTCTGTTAGCATGACAGACATCTGATCTGCTGTGACTGCATTGGCCTCGGCACTTTCAGCGATCGCCTCAACAGAAGCGACCGGATTTGCCGCAGCCATCACATGATTCTTAATGGCCGTTTTTTCACCAGGAGTTCTGATCATCCCATCATGGGCTGACCCACACCCCACCACTAACGTACAGATTGTCATCCATTCGACATACTTCATCATCGAAAAACCCGATTATTGATTCTGTTCAAAAAATTCAAAGTCGTGATTATCTGTTCGGAAAGGGAGCATGAAGCACAATTTATTTCTGTAACATTATGATAAAAAACGGAAAACAAGCTTTATTTTTTAAATCCATGATCTCCATCAGGAGGAGCTTTTTGAGGCTAACCCCTCTGGGGCATCCGGAAACATCCTGTCCAGAGAATGACCCATTTTGTGATATTTAGTTCTCAGGTATTCAGAATTATGAACATTTGGTCTGGTTATAGAAGGGACTACTTCTATAACATCGATACCGGCATCTCTTAAGCTATTTATTTTATCCGGATTATTTGTGTTCAGTCGGACTTTTCTGATATTCAGGTCCTTCAGAATCAGGACTGCATAAGAAAAGTCCCGAAGATCATCCTTAAAACCCAAAGCTGTATTTGCCTGAACTGTATCCAGACCTTCTTTTTCCTGAAGACCATACGCAAGAATTTTATTTCCTAAACCGATTCCACGCCCTTCCTGACGCAGATAAATCACCAGACCATGTCCTTCCCGGGAAATGATCTTCAGTGCTTTATCCAGCTGATCTTTACAATCACATTTCTGAGAGGAAAGGACTTCTCCTGTAAAACACTCAGAATGAATACGAAGGAAAACTGACTCTGTATTCTGAGCATGCTCCTGCCAGGTTCCTGACAGCCCCCTGGAGATAACGACAGCCTCGGATTGTTCCGGACCACAACGATAGACAGCAACATCAAAATCCCCGAACAAGGTAGGAAGGCGGGATTCAGAAAAACGCGTTACAGTTGTTTTTTTATCCATATTTTCTGTTACATGTTCCATATGACATCACTATCTGTTCTGCCAGGTTTTCTGCTGCATCACTCTGGAGCAACAGGGGATCGCTCGGAGCCCGGAAATCCTCTGCCGGGCTGATAAAATCTTAACTCTTATCTTCTCTGGAGAAAATTTGTCAACGAGAACTTTTGCTTATACGAGAGGCTGAATCCCGCCTTCTCCTGATTTTATTCATAAGTTGACAGTGGCTCCAGCTCTGATAGGCTGCACTTTTGCAACCTGGATGTGCTCAGGTGGTGGAATCGGTAGACACAAGGGACTTAAAATCCCTCGGCGCTTGCGCTGTGCGAGTTCAAGTCTCGCCCTGAGCACCATATTTATTTATTTTATCAGTTAAAATTTGGATAATTGATTTGAGTGGAAATTAATTAGTATACGGAGTTTAAATCCGGCCAGATACTAATTCATCATGCCGTCTTCTTTAAAAAGGCCTTCTCCAGTATCTCTATACGCTTTTTAAGCTCAGCATAGTCCTCAGGTTTAATCGTAGCGTGTTCTTGTAAGAATACCTCGCGAAGTATTCTATTAATGAGAGTCTGGTATTTCTGATTAGTAGATTTTGCATTATCTTTTATGGCCAAAAGCAAATCGCCATCCA